>CALSBI010000037.1:0-5849 GCA_943373145.1 Chitinophaga pinensis | reverse complement strand
GCTGGTGCGGCTGCTGTACGTACCCTTACGGTGGCGCCTACACCGGCATAAATAATATTGGCATTGCCCGCCGCTCCGTAAGCCAAGGCATCTTGTCCAAAATTATTCACCGTAAAAGCCCCGATATTACTAACTGTCGTACCGCCATCGGCCGATTCGAACAAGCCTCCGTTGGCGGCAATTAGCATGGAGCCATTTTGACTGTTCAATTTTATCGGTGTTACAAAACTAAAACCGTTGGCAATCCGCAAACCCGTTGCAATATCTGTTAGTGCCGGAAAAGTTTGGCTAACAAAAGTGTTCCCCGGCGAATAAACACGCCTTCTAAAATTAGAGAACCCTTGAGCGCTGGAATAACGGGCAGAAGTAGCCGCACTACTAATATCATCCACACTTACATCCCCGCCATCGCCCGTACTAATGCTTGCCCACCGGCTATTGCCCGGAAATTCCTGCTGGGGTATCCCATTGTCCTGCGCACCTGATACAATGATATTGGCATTGGCATCCCAATCAATACTATGTAATTCGGTAACGTTGAGGTTGCCCACCAGCGCTGTCCAGTTACCCGTGGCATCGGCTGGGGAGTTTTGCTTGTACACACCGCCATCATCCCCTTCTATCATATCGCCATTGGCATCAAAATCCATATCCCTCGAATCGGCATGCGGGGCACTGTTTCCTGCCGTGCCCACATGGGTAATGGCCGTAAACTGGCTGCCCGGTGCCAATGCTGCATTGATACGGAATAACCTGCCCGTAAAGTCATCGGCACCGCTGGCATTTGGGAAACTTACCGGCGCAACAGGCTCTGTACGCCAAGGCTGCCGGTCGCCACCAATATACACCACATTGGCATTTGCTGGGTCGGCCGCCAAGGACAAATGGTTATTGCCTTGCCCGCCTACATGAATGCCAAATACAGTACCGGTTTCTGTAGTGGTGGGAATGTCTAAAGCTGTCCAGCCACCGGCACCGCCGCCGTCGCCAGACCGATAAATATCACTTAGCCTACCCCCTTGTACAATGGCCACATACACATTATTGCTACGCCCAACTGCCAGTTCCACATTGCCTGCGGCTGCTATATCTGTATTCATGGCTGCGTCACTCACCCTTATCCATGACTCTCCCGAGTTGATTGATTTGTAGATGCCCGCATTGGCACCTGCACCTGCATGGGCATATAAAATGGTATTGTCCAATGGGTCGCCCACCAAGTCGAAGCTGCCCCCTGCGGGCAGGCCGCTGGCAGGAACAGTGGACAATTGTGTCCACAGCCCACCCGTATTGATAGTGCGCCATATACCGCCATTGGTGCTTGCCGCTACAATTACCGCTCCCCTAGGGGCAATACCGGTAATGTTGCGGGTTGTAAATGTGCCAGTCACATCAATATTGGTCCAAGGACCCGTGCCCGTAGTAGTTCTGTAAACACCCCGGTTGCCGAAACCGATCCCAGCAAACGAACTGGTTCTACCATTGGCGGCTACCAGTGTAAGGTTGGTCGCATCGGTAGGGTCAAACTCCAATGCGCCGATTGCCTGACTGGTAAATTCGGGAGAAATAAAACCCCAAACCGGCCGGGTTGCCGTAGCATTGTCCGTACGCCAAACCCCACCATTAACGCCGCCGATGTATAAAATATCGGCATTGGTGGGATGCGGGGTTACGCAGTTAACGGCCCCTACAATTTCGCCGTCGGTAATGCCTTCTACTTGCCCGTTTTTACTGGGGCCGGGGCCCTGCTGTATCCACTGGGCCATTGCCCCATGGGCCATTAGTGTGCCAATAACAATCAGGCATAGGGTTGTCCATTGACACAACAAGCCTTTTTTTACAGGTTGCTTGGTTTCCCTATTATAAGCAGTTTGATGGTTTACTATAACTTTTTTCATTGTTGCTGCGGTTTAATGATATCAATACAAATAAATGCCGGGCTGTGCTTTTATGCACTGCACCAATAGCCCAGCGGTTCTGTTATGTTAAATAATTAATTGGCTTTTGCGGGAGGAAGCTGGCCCCGATAAACATTATCAAAAATGTCTTTTTTCCAAAGCGTTTGCCCATTGGCGATGTTAACTGCTACCAATTGCAAGGGAACGTTTTGTATGTTGCCGCTTTTATCGGCCAGTACATAAGGCCCTTTTTCGTAAATGATGGTATTGCCCGTTATATAAAAAGGGGCATAAGATCGGTAATCCGTCAGTTCGCCCAGTTTACGGCCAGTAGCTACTTCAAACACTTCCCAACGGAAATGCTCAAACACTGATTCGTCAGCAAATTTGGTACTCACCAAGTTATGCTGCCTATCTGCGGATAAAAACTGTCCGAATTTATCCCTGCCCGAAACTTTGTTTACCACAATAGGATTTTGGCGGTTCAAATCGGGCGGTAGTGCGCTGTTCGCCATGGCGTTTAGCCTTCCGCCTATTTTTTCCACCCTAAAAGCCCCGGAATCGGTGTTGTTCCGTATGTTTTCTCGATCGGTTTCAGCGTCGTAGATGCCCCTTGTAGGGAAAGCCGTGTACCGCCAAGCCAGATAAGTGTTGTTTTGCACCCACCGGGGCGAAATGGTAAATACAAAATTGGTATTGGTTGAATCCTTGAGGTTTACATTGCTGGGCAACAATTGGTTGTAAGCCCCCAGCCTGCTGCCGTTGCGGGTAATATCCAACTCTACAATACCGATTTCATTGGACCGCAAACTATTCGGGCTAACCGCTTTTGCCAAAGCAATTAGCTTTGTATTCACAACCGCTAAAGGCGTGGCTTCCATGCCGCTGGTCCACAATGTTTGCCCCGTACCAATGGCCAGGGCTTGCACCCTGTTTTGCGGGGTGGTAATATACACCTCGCTTCTGTTTTTGTTGACGATAACCCCTTCCCGCAATTGCGTAAAATCTGGATTGGTGCCTTGTGCTTGGGCATAGCCGCCCAAACCCGCCATGGTTGCCATGACTGCCCAAAAGCGGAAAAGGGCGATTTTTGCTGTTGTTTTTCTGTACTGCATAACTCAACATGTTTTGGTAGTGGAATGAAGTTTGGCTGTGTAGTTCTACATGTGATGCACAGTTGCACCTACTAGCAGCTAGATTTGCTTGAGCAATAAGCCCTAGCTGTAGCTGTTAGCATATTGAACTACCCAGCCCTCATTCCTATATATCCTACGCAAGGGAAATATGTTACCCCCTATGCCAAGCATAATTCCTATTGACCTAAAACTTTAACATGAGCGCCATGCTTACCGCTGAGCTTGCTGAGCAGGCTTGGCATTAGCACATCCGCCAATCAGCACATTACCTACTCCGCCCAGCTCATCACATAGCCCTCATTTTCTATTTCCAAAGCCTGCTTGGTTAACTGCAATGGGTGAAAAGTATCCACCATCACGGCCAGTTCCCCGGTTTCTTTGGCGCCGATGCTTTTTTCCACGGCACCGGGATGTGGACCATGGGGTATGCCGGCGGGATGCAGAGTAATCATGCCCCTTGTTACATGCTTGCGGCTCATAAACTCACCGTCCACGTAATACAATACTTCATCACTGTCGATATTGCTGTGGTTGTAAGGTGCAGGGATGGCTTGTGGATGGTAATCGTACAAGCGGGGTACAAAGCTGCACACCACAAAGTTGTGGGCTTCAAATGTTTGGTGTACGGGCGGTGGTTGGTGTACCCTGCCGGTAATGGGTTCAAAATCGTGTATGGAAAAAGCATAGGGGTAGCAGCAACCATCCCAGCCCACCACATCAAACGGATGATGGGCATAATGCAACCCATATTGTACGCCTTTCTTTTTGGTTTTGATTAAAAAATCGCCACTTTCATCCACTGTAACCAAGTTATGTGGTGGCCGTATATCTCTTTCGCAAAAAGGACTATGCTCCATCAATTGCCCCAGTTTGCTCATGTAGCGATTGGGATACCGGATAGGGCTAAACGACTCTACAATGAACAAACGGTTATCGGGTGTATCAAACTCCATTTGGTAAATGGTGCCGCGGGGTATCACCAAATAATCGCCATAGCCAAAACTGATATTACCGTACATGGTTTTTAATGTACCCTTTCCTTCGTGTACAAATATCATTTCGTCGGCATCGGCATTTTTTACAAAATAATCGGTCGTGCTTTGTTGCGGTGCGGCCAACACAATGTGCAAATCGCTATTGACCAATACCGGTATGCGGCTCTGCAAATAATCGGCAGCGGGTGGCACTTTAAACCCTTCAAAGCTGCGGTGCTTGAGCATTTTTTCTTCCGCCACTTCCGGCGCTACGGAAACGGGTTCATCTACTTTGATGATTTCGGTGGGCGGATAGCAATGGTACAACAAGGAATAGTCGTTGCTAAAACCTTCAGTTGAAAACAGTTGTTCGCTGTATAAAGTACCATCTGGTTTTCTAAACTGTGTATGACGTTTATGGGGAATGGTGCCCAATGTATGATAATGTGGCATATTAATAATGATGAGTTATGAATGACGAATGACGAATGAAGTGCGTTGAGTGTCGAATCTGCCAGCTATAGCGGCTACCGCAAAAAATAATCAATAATAAATAAGGAATAATAAGAAAAGATCCGACACAAAGCAGGCTTATCCCTTGGCCAACTCAAGCGATACCATCAGGAAATAATATTTCCAAGTACGCTTGTCGATCCAATATGTAAAATTGCGGTTAAATGGCATGGCCAATCGTTTATATTCGGCGGCAACCTTGTAGATTGCAGTACAAATTTAATAAACTTAAACGATATATACTTGAAACGTATTGGTTTGGTGTCTGACACGCATGGCTTTTTTGATCCCTCCATCCCCGAACATTTTTCGGCCTGCGATGAGGTATGGCATATTGGCGACTTTGGTGATATGGCCGTAATTGACAGCCTAAAAGCAATCGGCAAACCGGTTAGGGGTGTTTATGGCAATATTGACGATGCTGCCATCCGGGCCCTTTACCCAGAGGAACTGTTATTCCACTGCGAAGGGGTGAAGGTGTTGCTGAAGCATATCGGCGGCTATCCGGGCAAATATGCACCGGGCGTTAAAAGCCAAATAGGCCAATCGGGTGTGCAACTGTTCATCAGCGGGCACTCGCATATTTTAAAGGTAATGTACGATGATGCCTTGCAATGCCTGCACATTAACCCCGGCGCAGCGGGCAGGCAAGGCTGGCATACAGTGCGTACGTTGGTGCGCTTTACCATTGAGGGCAGCAATATCAAAGACTGCGAAGTGATAGAGTTGGGGCCGCGGGGCTAATGCTGTACAACAAAAAGCCCCTCAACTAGTTGAGGGGCTTTTTAAATCCTTTACGGAAAAAATATTACAGAGCAGAGAATACTGCCAAAATCAATATCAAGCTCAAAACTACAGCAGCAGCCAAGCCTAACCATGACCACTTGATACGCTGAGATTTCAGGTCATCGTTGAATGCTACATAAGCAATCAACACACCGATAAGGCCCAATAAGAAGCCCAGTGCAAAACCACCCAAGTGAAAGCCACCGCCTTCGCCCTTTTGGAGGAATTTGTTCAGTTTTTTAGAGTTGATGGTACCGTCTGCATTAATGCTTTTTTTCAATTGCTTTTGAGACAGTTTGAAACCAGCTTTCTGAATCACGTTCATCTTAGTGCCAGAAAGTTCGGAAAAGCTTTTAGGGCTGATGGTAGCCAATTCGGCCATTGAAATAAACTTACCGGTTTTACCTACGGGTATCATTACCTCTGTTGCCAAGGGCGATGTGGTTGTAGGAGTTACGGAAGTGAAGGCATGTACGGTAGCAAATGCAAATACCACTACCAAAAGGGATAAAATTTTCTTTGTCATAAGCGTTAATTTTTTG
>CALSBI010000036.1:0-10952 GCA_943373145.1 Chitinophaga pinensis | reverse complement strand
AAGAAGGCAATGCTATTTTGAAAAAAGTACAGGTAGATGCCAGCCCATCTACAAATCATTCTGGTTGGTTATGTACTTATTATGTGTATGACGATTTTAACCACTTGCGTTTTGTGATACCCCCTTTGGCAGTAGCGCCTATGAACACCAGCGGTAATTGGGCACTTACACAAACAGCAGTAGATGAACTTTGTTACCGTTATGAATATGATGGTCGCAATCGGATGATAGCAAAAAAAGTACCTGGTGCCGGATGGATTTATATGGTGTACGACAACCGGGACAGGTTGGCTTTTTCGCAAGATGCCAATATGCGGGGTAAAAGTCCTAACCAATGGTTATATGTCTTTTACGATGCCCTTAACCGACCTGTACAAACGGGTATGATGCAGTACAATGGAACGAGGGATGATCTGCAAAATTACCTCTCCGCATTACCCGAATCTAATACGACCATTACCACAACCGGAAGCCTGCCCAATGCGAATCCTGCAGATTTGGCCATAAACCAACGTCAAGTAGGCCGTACTAGTTATCAGGCTAGCAACAGTATCGCTTTCGACAATGAATTTATTAGCGAGGATGGGGCAGATTTTGTGGCAGAAATCTTCCCATCCCTGGGTTCCGAAACAGTTACAACCACACAAGATGTGAACAACCAGCCGCAGCCACCTGGGGCCAATTTTATACCGCTTACCCTTACTTATTACAATAATTACACTTGGACCAATAAAACGTATAACAATAGTAATAATAGTAAGCTCGACCAAGGTAGTAATGCATATGCTGTGCCCTTGCCAGCCCAAAACAGTAGTGCCATCAAGGGCCATATTACAGGTATAAGGGTAAGGGTATTGGAAGATGCCAATAACTTGAGCATAGGCAATTGGTTGGAATCCGTTAATTTTTATGATGACGAGTATCGACTTGTGCAATCGCAAACAACCAATTATAAAGGGGGGGGAGATATTACTACAATGCGCTACGATTTTAGCGGCAAGGTAGTATGTACGTATGCTGTGCATAACAATGCACATGGCGCTATCGCCAACCTACGGGTAAAAACCAATATGGACTACGACCATGCAGGCAGGCTCTTACGGGTAGTAAAACGGCTAAACGATGATCCAACCACCGACAGGTTAATAGTTCGCAACACGTATGATGCCTTGGGGCAATTAAAGCGCAAAGAAATAGGGCAGAAGACAGCTACCGATATTACCGCTTTGGAAACACAAGATCATCAACAGAATATCAGGGGATGGCTCAAAGGAATCAACTGGGATTACACAGCTTCCGCTAGCGGTACCAAGGCCAAAGCCAATAGGTGGTTTGCCATGGACCTTAGCTACGATTGGGGCTTTACAACCAACCAATCCAATGGCAATATTGCCGGCACCCGCTGGACCACCCTTGGCTCGGGTGAAGAACGGGCTTACGGGTTTGCTTATGATCCTGTAAACCGATTGATGAAAGGAGATTTTACGCAACACAATGGCGGCAATTGGGATGTAAGTACAGGGATAGACTTTTCTATGAAAATGGGGGATGGGGTAAATGCGGCTTCTGCTTATGATGAAAATGGCAATATCAAGCGAATGCAACATTGGGGCTTTAAATTGGGGGTAGCCGGTACCAACAGCCCGCAAATTGACGATTTGAATTATAGTTATTTTACAAATACCAATAAGCTCGCTGCTGTCACGGATGTGTCAACCGGCGGAACCCTGCCTACAGTAACCGGAAGGGGATTGGGCGATTTTATTGACAAAAATACCACGGGTAACGACTATGCCTATGATGTAAATGGCAATTTGTTGAGCGATAAAAACAAGCGGCTCAATGGTAATGGCAGTACGGGTATAGATTTGCCTAGTAACGCTGGTGCCATTGAATACAATCATTTGAACCTGCCTTGGCGCATTACGGTTAAAGACGATGCAGGTAATAGCAAAGGTACTATTACGTACATATACGACGCTACGGGCAATAAGCTGGAAAAACGGGTAGATGAATTACCTGCTGCTTATAATCAAAATCAGGGCAAACAAAACCCAACAACTTACCTAACCGGGTTTGTGTACCAAAACAATGCCTTGTCATTTTTTGGCCAAGAAGAAGGGCGTATTAGGCCAGGGAAAACACCGGAAATCCCCTTTGTATTCGATTATTTTTTAAGAGACCATTTGGGCAATACCCGTGTTGTATTAACAGATGAGCAGCAAACCGATAGCTATCCCGCCGCTACCATGGAATTGGCTGCAAGTGCCACAGAGAATACATTGTACGATAATATTGATGCTAGCCGTTACACTTCTGTTCCGGCGGCTTATCCAGGAGATCCTGTTTATCCCAATAGCGCAGCATTGGCCAAGCTGAATGGCAATGGGCAGCGGATAGGCCCAGCCAAACTACTTAAAGTAATGGCAGGGGATAAAATTAACATCAGGGCTGTGAGTTGGTGGGAAGCGCCTGGTGGTACTACAAACGGTTTGCCGGTTAGCCCCTTACCTGATTTAATCAACGCCCTCACCGGGGGACTAGGTAATTTACCAGGTACCAAGGCCAATCCGGCCGATATTGGCAGCAGTGGCGTTTTAGGCAATAACAATATCAGCCAGTTTTTGAGTAACCAGCCTGATCCGGGTGCCACAAAGCCGAGGGCTTTTGTAAACTGGATTTTGCTGGATGAACAGTTCCGCTATGTGGCCACGGGCAGCAATGCCGACCCTGTGGACGACAATGGTGTATTGAAGCAGCACCTTTTAAATGGGTTACCTATAACTAAGAGTGGATATTTGTATATTTACACCAGCAATGAAACGCCCAATATCAATGTGTTCTTTGACAATTTGCAGGTAACCCATGTACGGGGCCCATTATTAGACGAAACCCATTATTATCCGTTTGGGTTGACGATGAGTGGGATCTCTTTTAAGGCTGCCGGTGTTTTAGAAAATAAACGAAAATTCAATAAAGGTTCTGAATTACAGAACAATGAATTCTCCGATGGTTCGGGCCTGGAATTGTATGCAACAAATTTTAGAAGCCTTGACCCACAACTTGGGAGATGGTGGCAATTAGACCCGAAGCCTACACTTAGCGAAAGCTTGTATGCTTCAATGGGCAATAATCCAATTTCAAATAACGACCCATTAGGTGATGTCATTAAAGGAGTAAGTAAGGAATCTGCAGAGAGAGAGTTGGCTCTTATTAAGGGTACATTTACAGGGAAAGAGGCTGCTGGTTTAAATAAATTATTTAAACTTAAGGGTAATACATTTAAAAGGATAAGCGATAAAAAATTTGATAAAGCTATCTCGAAATTAAGCCCGGAACAACAAGCCTTAGCGAAAGGGTATAAAGAGGTGATTAACTCTAAGGAAGTTCATAATGTAGAAGTTGTAAAGCAAAGTGAAAACCTAAGTGCGTTAAGCCAAAAAACATTTGGTATGCAAACAGGAAAACAAATAAATGATATTGCAGGAGGAGGAGTAAGTACTTGGATTCCAGGAAGTGACCCAAAAAATAATTTTACTAATGAGAGAGTGGAGGTAATTGTAATGGACCCAACTAATCCTTTTTCTGTAAAAGATAGAGCCACGGGTGTAAATTCTACCATGATTCCGACAGCAGGGATGATATCAGCTCATGAAATTCTTGGCCATCAGTTAGCAAGTATAAAAGGTTCAGTAAATGCATCTGCTCTCAATTCGGTGCAAGTTGATAATTTGTATTTGAGGTCTCAGGGTATAACGAACAGTTATAGAACTGACCATGTGGGAATTCCATTTTCTGAAAGTAAGGTTGAACTTACTCCTGATTATTTAAAGTGAGTTTATGAAAAGTAAATGTTTATTAAAATTTTTTATTCCTATATTTTTGGTAGTATGTGGTTTTAGAAAATTACACTCTCAAGATAAACAGTATTGTGAGTTCAAACTTGATTACAGTACAACTACAGTATCTAATCATGAAATATTAAGTCATCCCTCATCAGAGGGTTACAGTGAGGGTGTAGAATCTTTCCAATGTTGTAAATCAAAAAGCAAGAATGCTTTTATAAAAGCAAAAATTGATAGTATAAGGAATAAATTAATAAATGATTCCGTAAGCTCGGAATTGATTTATATTGATATTGATTTTTTATACAAGAATGCCTACGGATGCATAATTGCAAAAAATGAAGGAGATATAAATGGGAATAGGATTGAATTTATTAATAGTAAAGTAAACATCTTTCTAATCGATACAAAGGCAATTAGATCAGCTTCTAAAAATATAGATGAATTATTTTCTTATCCTAGTCAGTTTGTTGAAAACTTTTTTCCTAATACAAATCACCAATTAAGTCATGATAATGAAATGTATTTTTTTCTTAAAGTAAATGGCAAGGTATTATTTGATAAATATTTTATGAGATCTTCTTTTTTAAGTACTTCAAATGAGAAGGCTAAAAAGTTAATTATTTTACTGGGTGGATTATATAGCTCTCATTAGCATTATGTTGGTGTTCTTGCTCTCTCTTCCTTTACTGGTAGTCATGGTAACAATGATGATAAGACGTTCTTGGGTATTGAAGTTAGGGAATAGTAGGGCTGGCGTACCAACAACACCTGCGTAAAACAAAGGGAGTAAAAAATTAAGAATAACAAAGGCCGCAAAGATGCGGCTTTTGTATTTTTAAGAACTATGCTTTTTGTTATGGAAACACAATCTTTTGTCTCTTCAGGCAATAGAAAAAAATGGGCTGTTTAAAAATGCCATATCCGAAAAAATGCAAAAAAATCCTTTAAGGGTAGCTTATAGGAATTTTGGAAACGTCCCGGAAAAAAGGTCTAAGTATTATCCGTTTGGATTAGTGATGGCGGGGATTAGCTCTAAAGCGGCAGGCAGTGTTGAGAATAAATATAAATACAATGGTAAGGAAGAGCAACTAAAAGAATTTGGGGATGAAAGTGTTTTGGAGTGGCCAGATTATGGGGCGAGGATGCAGGACCCGCAATTGGGCAGATGGTTTGCTATTGACCCGACGGCGGAAAAAATGTTGGGGTGGTCTCCTTATAATTATACATTTAATAACCCCATTAGATTTATTGATCCTGATGGTAGAGAAGTAACTGAAACGGAAGGTGGCACAAGGTATACTGGACTGGATGCAGCTAGAGCGTTTGCGATGATTAGGGGGGCTATGAATAATGAAAAACTATGGAGAAGTGCTATTTCATTTTGGAATAGTGGTAAAGGTATACAAGGCTCTTTTAATGAAGCAAGAAATTTAAACTACAGAGGGTCAAATTCAACCCAGTTTCAAAATGATATATCAAGTCTTTCAAAGAATATTGTAGGGGCTCTTTTGTTAGCGGCAATTGATATTGGCAATGCTCAAATTAATGTAACTAATGAGCCAAGCGGTTTAGAATTGGTTACGGGAAACATAGACCCTGGAGGACATACTAGTATTAGTTTATTAAATGGAACAAGTAATGTTTATTACGCTGATGTATATTATAACCCCAATTTTAAGGGGCCTGCAGATGGGGTCAATTTTAATTCTATAATAATCTTAGGTCATGAGCTTTTTCATGCTGTTGACCTAATTGCTGTTGCAACAGGAACAGTAAATCCAATAATGCCGCACAACACAAATCACGAATCTAATAACGCTTATTATCAAGAGTGGTCAAAGAAGCATTTTGGTCATCCTAATAGATTGTATTATGAAGCAAGGGCTGTTACTTATGACAATTTTTCAAGAACGACACAAAAAATGCCAGCACGATTAAATTATGATTTTGACGATAAAGAAAAATTTAAGAAATGGTTTTTTGAGTGGCAAGATATTATGTATAAATACCTTACGCAATAAATCAATAGATAATGAAAATAATACTTCTTAGTTACTGTTTAATATTTTTTTCTTGTTCATTGAGTAAGACTCAATCATGGGACAAAAAAGTTTTCTATGAAAAACCTCTGCCATTTGCGATATTGAAAAAGTACGAGCAAATAATTCAACAATCTGCTCTATCAGAAGGAACCAATATTCCGGAGGTAAGAAAATGGCGCGCCTTTAGGAATGATAGTTTTCCATTGGTTTTAGAAAGATATTTTGTAAAAAATGAACAGTTGAATGGTGAGTGTTATTTCTTTAGTACCACTAATGGTATGTTGAGTGAAACACTGGGCCAATTGGATAGTTTGACTTTTAAAAAATTAAAATTAAGGGACTTGCCTGCTCGATATATTGACAGCTTAAAGCGGTTGAGTATTTTTGATATACCTGATTTTGATACAAAGCTATTTCAGAAAAAACATGTTGGGTATGTTGTCATCTATGCCTTCGATGCTATTTATTGAAGAAGCAACGGCTGAAAAGTATAAAGGAGTATTTATTACAAGTCCATTAAGCTTTACAGATATGCACCCCTCTCTTGATAGGTATGCTAAATTTTGTGCATTCACATCAGATAGTTTAATGTTCTATGGTGCTAAATTTGAGCCTTGGTTTAATAATTTGATGGCAAAAGCAAGAAACTCTGGCCAGTATGAGGGCGATTGATTTTAATACAATTGCAATTTATTTTAAAGGTGTTGATGCCTATTTTTCATCATGAATGATCGTTAAAACACCATTCTCGCCCTACTTCCGTATTCCTTATATTTGTATCCACCAAAACCAAACTGCCATGCCACAACCCAATTCCCCCGCACCGATGTTTGCCGCACCGGATTACAAAAAGCCCAACGAACTATGGCTCACCGAGCCCGATACACTACGGCGATTGGTAGGGGTGCTGGGTATGGCCCTGCCATGGCTGTTGATTCTTTTTTTGTGGTGGGATACGGACCGGGGTGCCCCACTGGAATCCATCAGTCATTACTATTTTACAAGAGTGGGTACAGTATTTACCACTACGGTAAGTATGATGGCCATTTTTTTGCTCATCTACAAAGGCAAAACGCCCACGGAATTTTGGCTCTCCACTACTGCTGGTATTGGCGCCCTATTATTGGTGCTGTTTCCTACTGATAATATTGTAGACAATATTTGTATTGGCGTAGGCAATTGCTGCGGCGATATTTGCCAAGCTGCAGAGCGTCAGTACACTTCAGGTGTTTTGCGTGACAACCTCTTCCGAAGGGATTTTCATTATGCCGCTTCAGGTGTGTTTTTGCTATCCTTGGCATGCACGGCATTTTTTGTATTTGTCTATTCCAAAAAAGAAATGGCAGATGCCATTAATGCGGCTGACCTGCGACGGATGAAGCAACGCAATTTCATTTATCGGCTTTGCGGTATTTTGATGGTGCTAGCCGTGGCCTTTGTGCTATGGGGCGATAAACTTGTGGGCGATACGGTTTATAGAGACTATCACCTCACTTTTTGGATGGAAACCATTGCCGTGGAAGCTTTTGGTTTAAGCTGGCTGTTACGGGGCGATATGGTGCTACCGGATAAAGGCAATTAGCTGATTAGCTAATTTGCTAATGTGCTAATGGATGTAGGATGGTATATGGGCAATGGGCAACAATTTATAAAGTGAGCGGCCCCACGCCTACTGCGTGTTGTTGGCATGGCCTCCAAACGGCCAACGAACCACGGTCAACGGTCAACGAACTACAGCCAACGATAATTAAAAACGGGCTATTTCCCCTCTTTTCTTTATTTTGCCATTAAAAATAAATTACGCCATGGCAAAAGAGAAGAAAGCAAAAAATGGTTTACCTGCAGCATCTTACCAATTTCTGGAAAAATACATCAATACCGCTTCGCCCACGGGCTTTGAAAGCGGAGGCCAAAAAGTGTGGCTCGACTACGTGAAGCCCTTTACCGACAGTTTTTTTACCGATCCTTACGGTACTGCCGTGGCTGTTATCAACCCCGATGCACCCTTTAAAGTAGTGATTGAAGCCCATGCGGATGAAATCAGTTGGTTTGTAAACTATATTTCTGCCGAAGGCCTCATTTATCTCAAGCGCAATGGCGGTATGGACCACCAAGTGGCACCGGCCATGCGGGTATGGATCCATGGCAAAAAAGGCCCTGTGAAAGCCGTTTTCGGCTGGCCCGCCATCCATACCCGGGTGGGCAATGCGGATGCCAAAGAACCCCAACCCAAGGTAGATAACTTGTTTTTAGACTGTGGTGCCCGCAACAAAAAAGAAGTAGAGGCTTTGGGTATCCACATCGGGGCCGTAGCCACCTATTGCGATGGGTATGAGCAACTGGCCCACGATTATATCATTGGCCGGGCCTTTGATAACCGTATCGGCGGTTTTATGATTGCCGAAGTAGTTCGGTTGCTAAAAGAAAACAAAAAGAAATTGCCTTATGGCTTATATGTGGTGAATGCGGTGCAGGAAGAGATTGGCCTGCGGGGTGCCGAAATGATTGCCCGTCGCATCAAGCCCCATGTGGCCATCGTTACCGACGTAACCCACGATACCACTACGCCCATGATCAACAAAATCATAGAAGGCGATTGCGCCTGCGGCAAAGGGCCTTCGCTGGCTTTTGGCCCGGCGGTACACAATAAACTATTGGGCATTGTAGAGCAGGTGGCGGAAAAAAACAAAATCCCCGTGCAGATGCGTACCGTGAGCCGCAGTACGGGTACCGATACGGATTCTTTTGCCTATGCCAACGACGGATGCCCGTCAGTACTTATTTCCATACCGCTGCGCTATATGCACACACCGGTGGAAATGCTGCACAAAAGCGACATCGAGCATACGATACAGTTGATGTACGAAACCTTGTTGACGCTGACGCCGAAAACGAATTTGAGCTACTTTTGATAATGTGCAGATGTGCCAATGTGCAAATGTGCAAAATTCGTGTTGTTGCCGTTTAGTGGGATAGGCTGATGTAAAACCCTGGTTTGTAGGTGCTGAGGGGTATATCTTACTTATGGCAACTGCAAATTTGCAAATAAAATAGGGTAGGTGATTTGTCTGGATGTAGCTATTCTATCTGCACATTTGCACATCTGCACATTTGCCCATTTAAAGTCTTAATATTTGTAGGATGTTGAAACAAAGCATACTTCCATTATTGTGCACGGTGCTCCTCCTCTCCTGTAAACAACAACCCGTTTACGAAGGCGGTGGGGTGTTTGTATCGGAAGGGAAAACCGTGCTGTTTACCACCCAATCGGTGTTTACGGTTACTTCAAAAAAGACCCGCGGGGGCAGTACTACCCGCAGCGGCTATACTACCGCCTATCTGTCGGCTATTGATGTGGCAACGGGCCAAGAACTGCAAAAAGTGAAACTGGGCGATTTTAAGGAGCGGGTGGATTATCTGGGTAAATTGGGTGGTAAAGCTTGGTTCTTTAGCTACAACCCGGCTATAGGGCTGCACAGTCGCCATGCGCAAACCCTAGAAGTGGAGACGAGTGCCAAGGATATTATCGCCAAAAACCCGGCTCTTTCAGCGGGTTTTACGGAAGGCGCCTATCAGCAGGGGGTGGATTCTTCGGGCAAATACCTTTTTGCTACCACCAAGGATGGCTATTATTACCTCATTGATCCTGTAACACTAACGGCCACCAAAACAGGTGAGCGCAGCCATCGACGCTATTATATTTCCGGTAGCAAAAGGTTTGGTTTTGATGTAGCCATGAACGACTCCTTGGAAGTGCGGTGGAAGGGTGGCAGCGGCCGCCGAGCGCTGGTATTGGAAAAGCAACGGTTTGATAAGGACAGTTATGCGTTTTACAGCCGTAACAATGGTAAGCCAAGCAAAAACTTTTATTATAAATCCTTAGGCGAGGAAGTACATGAAGACCTCAGTTTTATCGATCCCATCTGTTTGGTCAATCAAGACCTGCCCGTTGGCGATGATAACCGTGACCCCGTACTAAAAAATGGTAACACTTTGTTTGTACTACACAAAAGCCTTATTGGTAATGAGTTTCATTGGATTGTTGCTGCGCTGGGTATCAGCTACACCGATAAGCCGCAGCAACTTTGGCAACAACCCATTACCGCTACTGCCAAATTGGATTGGAGCAAAAAAGACATTGACTATGCCGGCTTGGTTGATGGGAAGCTGCTGTTGGTATTTCACAATACTGCTTTGGCGCTGGATGTGCAAAGCGGCAAGGTATTGTGGGAGTTGGAGTTAGGGGATTAATTAGCTGATTAGCTAATGTGCTAATTGGCTAATGAAAGGAGGATGGCGTAAGAGCAAAGGGGAGCATTTCAAAGAGCGGCCAACGGCCAACGGCCAACGACCCACGGTCAACGTTCAACGCCCCCATCCAACGATTAACCTTCTTTAAACTTTCCATTTTTCAAATTTCCTGCACTAACTTGCAGCCATGCGCAGAGTAGATGATTTGGTAGGACTGATGATTACCCTCTTTTTAAGTGTGGTAGGCTTCTTTGGCCTATTGGCCCTATTGTATTTTGCCCTAAAATATTTTGCGGCAGGCATTGATAGCATCCCTTTCTTCGAAAAAGCTTTTGTGTTTGTGATATTGTCCCTGCCAGCACTCATCCTGCTGTTTGCATGGACGGTTTTCTTCAAGCGGATCAAAAACCACAGCTCGGCCGCCATCAAAATGATTTCCTATATCATTGCTGGCGCAGCGATAGTATCCGGCCTGTTTTTTTATGGAAAGGATATTTGGCGTTTGTTCGCTACCTGGAATGATACCGTTACCGATTATATTACCTATAGCCGTTATTTTATCGTCGGCAATATTGCAACACTCTTCCTTACGGCGATGCTGCAAGCCCTCACCCTGCCCAAAGAAAAGGATTGGATGGAAAGAGGTAATTAATTAGCTAATGTGCTGATTGGCTAATTAGCTAATGTGGGGATACCCTGTTAAAAGGCACCCCCACTATTCACTATTAACTATTCACTCTTAACTAGTATTAAACTTCGTTCCTAAACACCACCACGCCATCAAACACATCCACCAGCACCGGTTTGGTTT
>CALSBI010000035.1:0-11367 GCA_943373145.1 Chitinophaga pinensis | reverse complement strand
ACTCAAAACCAAATAAAATGAACAGCGAACAAATCATCAAAAGTGATGTACTTGACATCCTTTTTGAAAACAGGAATAAAATGTACGGCGCTTACAACCTGCGCAAATTTTACAACGATCGTTTGTACAAGGCATTGGGCGGTATGTTGGCCATGGTTGCGGTTTTTGCGGCATTTGCCTTTATGTCGCCAAAGAAAAAAGTAGTCGATGTAGATGTGCCGGGCCAAAAACTAGTTACTGTTGTTTCCAACATCAACGATCCTAAGCCCCCCAAAGAAACAAAGCCCCAAGCGAAACAACGGGTTGCACAGATCCCATTGGTAAGTACGGTTAAAATTGTGGACGATAAAATCCCGGTGGATACCATACGCAACATTACCGCTGCGGTAACGATTGGGACTACCTACGTTGCCCCCGGCCCTGGCGACCCCGGTCCACTATTGGTTGGCACGGTGCCCGGTACTGGCGACCCTGGTCCGGTAGATCCTGGCCCCACAAAGGCGCCCGAACCTACCATCAACCCCGAAGAGCCGATTGACAACCCAGATGTGGAGCCCCAATTCCCCGGTGGTATGCAAAGGCTGCGCACTTTTTTAGAAAATAACCTGAGCAACCCCAAGGATATGGAAGAGGGCGAAAAGGTAAGGGTAGTGATAAAATTTGTAGTAGGCTATGATGGTAAATTAAAGGCTTTTGAAACCGTTCAGGATGGCGGCGAAGAGTTTAATAAAGAAGTAATGCGGGTGCTCAAACGCATGCCGGCATGGGTACCCGGTAAGGCCAAAGGGCAAAATGTATCTGTATTTTTTACCCTGCCCGTGGTGTTTACCCCCGCAGAATAATTGTCAACTTTGAACCGTATTTTGCAATGGCCCTTAGGCTTAGTCAAGGTACGGTTCAAACTATTTTTGTAAATTGCAATTTCATCAATAAACATTTGCACTATGGCCCTCGAGGAATTTGAAAAGCAAGAGTTAAGTCGCCGCGATAAAGGCTATATCAATATGCGCAGCATCATGGACTATGGCATGGGCATTTTGATCATGGCCTTGGGCGTTGCCTTTATCTTTTCAACCAAGCTGTCCAAATCGCTGGCCCGTTTCGACGATCCATGGATAAAAGGCTTGGGCGGTGTGGCCATTTTGTATGGTCTTTTTAGAGTTTATAGGGGATACAAGAAAAATTATTTACGATAAGCATGAAGCAACCAAACCTGGCAGCCATAATGGGATGGGTGCTGTTGATAGCGATACTCGGCTGCAATAACCAGTCAAAGTCAACCAATAAGACTGGACCGGATACCCTGCGCATCAGTGCCGACGAGTCTTTCAAGCCCATCATTGATGAGCAGATAAAGATGTACGAATCATCATTTCCGCCTACCAAAATAATGGTGGCCTACAAGCCTGAGGCAGATTGCTTGCGGGACTTTTATCGGGACAGTGCCACTATGATGGTAATGGTAACTCGGGGCCTTACCGATAAAGAAGAATACAGTTTTAAAGAAGCGGAAGGATATTTCCCGCATTGGGGCAGTTTGGCCGCAGATGCCATTACCCTATTGGTACACAAAGACGATCCGGATACCTTGTTTACACAGCAAGAATTGCGCAACTACCTCAATGGCAAGTCAACGAAAAAAAAGCCCTTTGTGTTTGATGGACTTTCTGCCACCAGTACCATACGTTTTGCCACCGATTCCATTTTGCGTGGCGATGCTTTTGATACAACAGTGGTAAGAGCGGCCAAAAACAGTAGGGAAGTAATTGATTATGTGGCATCTACGCCCGGTGCGGTGGGGTTGGTAGGTATTAGTTGGATAGGCAACCCCGAAGATACGGCGCAAGTAAAGCTCTTAAAAAAAGTAAAGATTGCCTATGTAAAATGTGAGCTTTGTACCGATCATCCTTATGTAAAGCCATCTCAACAAAGCATCATGCAGGGGAGGTACCCTTTGGTACGTGCTTTGTATTATATATCCAAAGAAGGCTATTCGGGTACCGCTTCCGACTTTGCGGCGTTTATGCGGTATGAGCGGGGGCAATTGATTTTTAGAAGAGCTTATTTGATGCCATTAAAAATGGACTTTAACATAAGAAACATAAAAATTAACGAAACTTTAAGAAAAGAGTAACAACTAAAAGGGTATTTCGAAAGTCTATTAGTAAAGAATTAAACAGGAATTAAAATGAAACAGGTTAAAGTTGGTATCCTTTTTTGTATCGCTTTGTTGGCCACTTCGTTTGCCAAAGCACAAAGCATTGAGGAGGGCAAGCGTTTTATGTATTACGAGCGTTATAAAAGCGCCAAGGATGTGTTGGAAAAAATGGTGGCTGCCAATCCGGCCAATGCCGATGCGGCCTACTTACTTGGCCAAACCTATTTAGCTTTGGAAGACGTAGCATCTGCCAAAAGCCTTTACCAGCGTACGTTGATGGCCAATCCCAACAGCCCTTTGCTGATTGCGGCCATGGGTCATATTGAACTACTGGAAGGCAAATTGCAGGATGCCCGTAGCCGCTTTGAAACAGCGGTAAGCCTTACACAAGGTAAAAGCATAGGTGTGTTGAACGCTGTAGGTTTTGCCAACGTAGATGCCAAAGAAGGTGATGCCATGTATGCGGTAGACAAGCTAAAACAAGCTACCACCATTAAAGGATTTAAAGATGCCGAAGTGCTTACCAATTTAGGTGATGCTTATCGCAAAATGGGAGATGGCGGTAGTGCTTTGCGCAGCTACGAAAGTGCATTGGCCGTTGCCCCCAATTATGCCAAAGCATCCTATCGTATTGGTAAAATTTACCAAACCCAAGGTCGTCAGCAGGAAGAAATTTTCATGCGTTATTACAATGATGCCATCGCCAAAGATGCGGCTTATGCCCCTGCATATTTCAACCTGTACAGTTATTTTTACGAAACAAACGTAACCCGTTCGGCCGGTTATTTGGATCAATACCTCAATTATGCAGATGATGATTCCAAAAACTGTTACTACAGGGCTTCAATGAAATTTGCCCAAGGGCTGTTTCAAGAAACCATTACCAAGGCAGATGAGTGCATTGCCGCCGGTGGTAATGCGCCTTATCCCAATTTGTATGGCTTAAAAGGATATGCCTACAACCGTTTGGGCGACTCTGTCAATGCCAAGAGCAGTTTTGAAGCCTATTTGGCCAAGCAGCAGCCCGAAAAACTGGGCCCCAATGACTTTGCTACTTATGCCAAAATTCTACTCAAATTCCCTGGCAACGAAGTAATAGCCGGCGAATTGACCGATAAAGCTGTGATTGCCGACACGCTGGAGACGGGCAAAGTGGAGTATCTTAAAGGTATGGCCACTTATTATTTAAACTTGAAGATGTACAACGAAGCGGGGGATTGGTACAATAAATTGGTGGGCGTTAAAACGAACGTTACCAAAACCGATTTGTACAATGCGGGTTACAACTATTATAGGGGCGGCAATTACACGAAGGCCATTGAAGTGTTTGATGTATATGCACAAAAATTTGCCGATGACATGCTGGGAATCTACATGGTTGCCCGCTCCAATGCCCTCATTGATACCACCATGACCTTGGGCTTGGCAGTGCCTGCCTACGAAAAGGCGATAGCGGTAGGTGAGGCTTATGCCGATACATCCAAGGTAAGGGACCAATTACTGTCGTCTTATAAGTATCTCATTGCATATTATTTTAATATCAAGCGTGATAAGGCCACCGCTTTGCTTTATACCGATAAGGCGCTGGTGCTGGACCCCACCGATGCGGAAATGATCGCCAACAGAGAGGCCATTAGCAAGGCCAATATGGCGCCACCCAAACCGGCTCCGGCAACCAAAACCCCGGCCAAGCCAGCGGTTAAAACGCCAGCCAAAACCCCCGCTAAGGCCCCCACGAAAGCGCCGGCAAAGGCCCCTGCCAAACCAGCGCCCAAGAAAAAAAGTTAACACAACAGAACCTTATACACAAATCCCTGTTTATCATTCCGGTAGCAGGGATTTTTAGTTTGTGGACGATTGGGAACTGTTTTTGCTTGCATATTGCTTTTGCTGCCGTATTTTTGCGCCACAATATCAATTTAGGTGTATTATGATGGATTTTACGTTCTTACAAGCTTCTCCCAGTAATGCCGCCAGTTACCTGCCCATAGCTTTGCAATTGATATTTGCCGTTGGGCTGGTGGTTACCATTATGTTGCTAACCCATAAATTGGGCCCTAAGCGTAAAACTGCCGATAAATTACAGAATTTCGAGAGTGGTATCACCATAAAGGGCAATGCCCGTCAGCCAATGGCTATCAAGTATTTTTTGGTAGCCATTTTGTTTGTTTTGTTCGATGTGGAAGTGATATTCTTTTATCCCTACGCAGTTAACTTCAAGGAGCTTGGCTGGCAGGGCTTTATAGCCGTAGCCATGTTTGTGGGCCTATTTGTGTCAGGGTTTATCTATATTATCAAAAAAGGAGCCCTTAATTGGGAAGACTAAAGTAAATGTGCTAATTAGCTGATTGGATAATGTGCTGATTGGCTGATTGTGGGAAGTGTTGATTAATGAGACTGTTAAATAACTAGAAATAAATTTAGGATTATGCGGCCGGTACAATATAACAATAAAGTGAAGTTCGACGGTATCCCCGAGGGGTACATGGGGGAGGGTTTCATGGCCACTTCCTTTGAAAAAGTGATCGGGCTTGCCCGTAAAAACTCTATTTGGCCCTTGCCATTTGCCACCAGTTGCTGTGGTATCGAGTTTATGGCCACCATGGCCAGCCACTACGATTTGGCCAGGTTCGGTAGCGAAAGGGTAGGTTTTAGTCCCCGCCAATGCGATTTGCTGATGGTGATGGGTACCATTGCCAAAAAGATGGGCCCGGTATTGAAGCAGGTGTATTTGCAAATGGCCGAGCCCCGCTGGGTGCTTTCGGTAGGGGCCTGTGCCTGCAGCGGCGGTATTTTCGATACTTATTCCGTGTTGCAGGGCATTGACCAAATCATCCCGGTAGATGTGTACGTTCCGGGCTGTCCTCCACGCCCCGAAGCCATTTTGGATGGGTTTATGAAAATCCAAGAATTGGTGCACAACGAAAGCCTGCGCAGGCGGCACAGCGATCGGTACAAGGATATGCTAGCTAGTTATGGCATTCAATAGTTAAGCGGCTAATAATAAGAGTAGCTAATAATTATAAGGAAATGAGTTTAAGCAACGAAAGGGTACAGCAAAAATTGGTAGAAAAGTTTGGCGACCAGTTAACGGATTGGGGGCAGCCTTACGGTATGCTCACTTTTACCGTACCCAACGAAATGAACCTAAAAGTGATGCAGTATCTTTTTGACGATACGGAACTGCAGTTTAGGTTCTTAACGGATATCTGCGCCGTACATTATCCCGACCGTAAGGGCGAAGAACTGGCGGTTGTATATCATTTGCACAATTTGACCGATAATATCCGGCTGCGTTTTAAGGTATTTACCAGTACCGACAAACCAGATGTGTACAGCGCTACGGCCCTGTATGCCAGCGCCAACTGGATGGAAAGGGAAACCTACGATTTTTACGGGGTGAATTTTGTGGGCCATCCCAATTTGATCAGGGTGCTCAATGTAGATGAGATGGATTATTTCCCCTTGCGCAAAGAATTTCCGTTGGAGGATCAAACGAGGATTGATAAGGATGATGAGATGTTTGGAAGATGATGTGCTGATTAGCTAATTTGATAATGTGCTGATTAATGTGTGTAATCCTCTCAAATTAGTGGCAAAATAAAATTTGTGTAATCGGTGTAATCAGCATAATTCGTGAACAAAAAATAAAGCTCCGCAGGAGCAAGATATATGAGCGAACATATTTTATTACCGGAAGGCAGTATAGAAAAGCAGACCACCACGTTGAACCTGGGGCCCACGCACCCGGCTACGCATGGGGTTTTTCAGAATGTATTGGAAATGGATGGGGAGCGCATTGTGGATTCCGTGAGCACGGTAGGCTATATCCATCGAGCATTTGAAAAGCTGGCCGAACGCAGGCCCCTTTATCAAATTACGCCCATCACCGACCGGTTAAACTATTGCTCTTCACCCATCAACAACATGGGCTGGCACCTTACCTGCGAAAAACTGTTGAACGTACAAACACCCAAAAGGGTCGATTACCTCCGCATTATCATCATGGAACTGGCCCGCATCAGCGACCACCTTATTTGCAATAGCATTGTAGGGGTGGATACCGGTGCTTACAGCGGCTTTTTGTACCTGATGCAATATCGTGAACTAATATACGAAATATATGAAGAAGTATGTGGCTCCCGTCTTACTACTAATATTGGGCGTATTGGCGGTTTTGAAAGGAATTTCACAAATACGGCGTTTGAAAAGCTAGAGAAGTTTTTAAAGGAATACCCCGCCGTGTTGAAGGAGTTTGAAAACCTCTTCAACCGCAACCGCATCTTTATCGAACGTACAGTGGGTGTGGGTGCCATTGCTGCCGATAGGGCGCTGAGCTATGGTTACACAGGTCCCAACCTGCGCAGTGCCGGTGTGGATTACGATGTGCGGGTACACTCGCCCTATAGCTCTTACGAAGATTTTGACTTTACCATACCCGTGGGCAAAACGGGTGATTGCTACGATAAGTTTTTGGTGCGCAACGAAGAAATGTGGCAGAGTTTGCACATTATCCGGCAGGCTTACGAAAAAGTACAGGCTTTCAAGGGTGCAGCAGCAGAGGTATACCATGCTGATGCCCCTGCTTATTATTTGCCAGAGAAGAAAGATGTGTACACCAAGATGGAAGCCCTTATCTACCACTTTAAAATCATTATGGGCGAAACGGAAATTCCGGTGGGTGAAGTGTACCAAAGTGTGGAAGGTGCCAATGGCGAACTGGGTTATTATTTGGTGAGCGATGGGGGCAGAACGCCCTACAGACTGCATTTCCGCAGGCCTTGCTTTATTTATTACCAAAGCTATCCCGAGTTAATCAAGGGCGGTATGTTGAGCGATGCGGTGGTGTGTATGAGTAGTTTGAATTTGATTGCCGGGGAGTTGGACGCTTGATAATGTGCTGATGTGCAAATATGCAAATGAGTAAGTGTGCAAATTGAAATAAACGATATTGAACTAAAAGAGCGGGGCTTTAGCGAACGAGACGTTAAAGAGTTGATAGCTATTGCATTTTACGAGAAACAAATTTGGGGCAGTGCTAAAGCTGCGGCCTTTTGTGAAATGGATAGGTTGGCTTTTCAGCAAAAGCTGGCCGAGAAAAAAATTGCATTTCAGTTTGGGGATACTTTTTGGGATGAAGAGCTTGGGGCGATTGACAAAATAACATTGAATGATGACGGTGGTGAGTGATACAACAGCATTGAGCAATCTGCTGCATATCGGTAAGCTCACTTTGTTGAAAGATCTTTTTGGACAGGTGTTAGTACCCAAAGCGGTATTGTATGAATTGGCTGCTGTAGCTGGTTTTAAAGAACAAGTGGCTCAAGCAGGTTATATCATCGAAGTGCAATGTGGGTATGTTTTGGATCCTTTGCAGCACAACGAGGGTTTGGATATAGGAGAAAAAGAAGCCATCAGTTATGCAGTTGACAATGCTGCTGATTTATTGATAATAGATGAATTGAATGGCAGGAAGGCGGCAGTGGAGTTGGGTTTGCAAATTATTGGCACCATCGGTATTTTGGTGGCAGCAAAAAGAAAAAATTTGATTAAAAAAATAAAGCAATATTTGGACGATTTGAGAAACAATGGTTTTTGGATATCGGAAAAAATATATTTGGAAGCTTTAAAATTGGCAAATGAGTAAACAGTTTTCAGCAGAAAAATTGAAGAAGGTAAACGAGATCATCGCTCGTTACCCCGAGGGAAGGCAAAAAAGTGCTTTGCTGCCGGTGCTGCATATAGCGCAAGATGAATTTGGCGGTTGGCTCAGTGCCGAAACGATGGACTATGTGGCATCGCTGTTGAGCATTGAGCCGATAGAAGTATATGAAGTAGCCACTTTTTACAGTATGTACAACCTACAGCCCGTGGGCAAATACTTGTTCGAAGTTTGTCAAACGGGGCCTTGTATGGTAAGCGGTAGCGACAATATCATTGCCTACATTACAGAAAAACTGGGCATCAAAGCGGGTGAAACCACGGCGGATGGCCTGTTTACGCTCAAAACAGTGGAATGCTTGGGTGCCTGCGGTTATGCGCCCATGATGCAGTTGGGCAAAACCTACCGCGAGCATTTGACCAAGGAAAGGGTGGATGAAATTATTGCAGAGTGTAGGGCAAAGGCGAATTAATTTAAATGTAAGAGCAGAATTTTAAATAGATGGCTAAAAAATTATTACTAGCAAACGCACATGTTCCAGGTATCCGCAGCTTTGAGGTGTATCGCCGCGAAGGCGGTTACCGCAGCGTGGAAAAGGCTTTGAAGTCAATGACGCCCGATACCATTGTGGAAGAAGTGAAAAAGAGCGGCTTGCGTGGCCGTGGTGGTGCCGGTTTCCCAGCAGGTATGAAGTGGAGCTTTATCGCCAAGCCCGAAGGTGTGCCCCGCCACTTGGTGTGCAATGCCGACGAGAGTGAGCCCGGTACTTTTAAAGACCGTTATTTGATGGAGTTCATTCCCCACTTGCTCATTGAAGGCATGGTGGTGTCGTCTTTTGCACTGGGCAGCAATGTGAGCTATATCTATATCCGTGGCGAATATGCTTGGATAGTGGATATCTTGGAAGCTGCGATTGATGAAGCCAAGGCCAATGGCTTTTTGGGAAAAAATATTTTGGGCAGCGGTTTCGACTGCGAAATATATGTACACCGTGGTGCCGGGGCCTATATCTGCGGCGAAGAAACGGCCTTGATCGAAAGTTTGGAAGGCAAGCGGGGCAACCCCCGTATCAAACCGCCCTTCCCTGCGGTAAAAGGTGTGTGGGACAGGCCAACGGTGGTAAACAATGTGGAAACCTTGGCAGCAGTTGTGCCCATCATCAACGATGGCGGCGAGGAGTATGCGAAAATTGGTGTAGGCCGTTCTACTGGCACCAAACTGATTTCTGCTTGCGGCAACATCAACAAGCCCGGGGTATATGAAATTGACATGACCATCAGTGTAGAAGAATTTATTTATAGCGATGAATATTGCGGTGGTATTGCCAATGGTAAAAAGCTAAAAGCCTGCATCCCCGGTGGTTCATCAGTACCCATATTGCCCGCCAATTTGCTGCTGAAAACAGCCAAGGGCGAGCCTCGTTTGATGAATTACGAAAGTTTGGCCGATGGTGGATTTGCTACAGGCACCATGATGGGCAGCGGCGGTTTTGAGGTACTGGATGAAGACCAGTGTATTGTTCGCCACACGTATTCACTGGCGAGGTTTTACCACCACGAAAGCTGCGGACAGTGTAGCCCTTGTAGAGAAGGTACGGGATGGATGAAGAAAATATTGCACAATATCGAGTATGGTAAGGGTAAGATGAGTGATATTGATTTGCTGTGGGATATCCAGCGCAAAATTGAAGGGAATACCATTTGCCCCTTGGGCGATGCGGCCGCATGGCCAGTGGCAGCGGCCATCCGACATTTTAGGGATGAATTTGAATGGCATGTGTTGCATCCCGAAGAAAGTCAGCAACGCAACTTTGGCTTGGCACATTATGCGGATCCATTGGAAGTAGCGGCGGTATAATTTCAACAGCAAAGTGAAGGTGTTATTATAAACGAATTAATCAATGTCTGAACAGAAACAGTTATTTAAAGTTACCATCGACAACATCACTATTGAGGTGGAGCCGGGTACAACCATTTTACATGCGGCCCGTAAAATTGGGGGCGATGTAACACCGCCTGCCATGTGCTATTACAGCAAACTGCAGGGCAGTGGCGGCAAGTGCCGTACCTGTTTGGTAGAAGTGGCGGCAGGCTCAACGGCCGATCCCAGACCCATGCCCAAGCTGGTGGCTAGTTGCCGCACAACGGTTATGGATGGGATGATTGTAAAAAACTGTACCAGCGACAGGGTAACGGATGCCCGCAATGGGGTTGTTGAGTTTTTGTTGATGAACCACCCACTGGATTGCCCCATCTGCGACCAAGCGGGCGAATGCCATTTGCAAGACCTTGGCTACGAACATGGCAAAGAAGGCACCCGTTACGAGTTTGAGCGCCGTACTTTTGAAAAAATTGACATCGGTGATAAGATACAGTTGCACATGACACGCTGTATCCTTTGCTATCGCTGTACCTACGTGGCCGACCAATTAACGGATCAAAGGGTGCATGGCATTCTTAGCCGGGGCGACCATGCCGAAATCAGTACCTATATACAAAAGGCGGTTGACAATGATTTTAGCGGCAATATGATTGATGTGTGCCCCGTGGGTGCATTAACCGATAAAACGTTCCGCTTTAAAAACAGGGTATGGTTTACCAAACCGGTGGATGCCCATCGTGATTGTACCACGCCCGGCTGCTGTGGCAAAACCACCTTGTGGCTGCGTGGCGATGATGTGTACCGGGTTACTGCCCGTAAAGACGAGTGGGGAGAAGTACAAAGCTTTGATGGCAAGCCCGGCTGGATTTGCAATACCTGCCGGTTTGACAAAAAGCAAACAAGTGACTGGACTATCGAAGGGCCAACACAGGTCAATAGGCATTCAGTTATTTCGCAGGGGCATTATGAAAATGTGGTAAAACCGCAGGAAACCATGAGTAAAGTGATGGATGGCAGGGCCCCTAAGCTGTTGATGGATATACATAGTGTGAGTGAGGTGAATAAGAAGTAGGGGAGTGACGAATGTTGAATGACGAATGTAGAGTGATGAATATAGAGTCATGAATTAGTGTAATCAGTGTAATTGTAATCAATTCGTGATAAAAAAATTGAACAACCAATAAAGCTTTTGAGGAATGTTTTTAGTAATTGATTGGCCGCTCATTTTGGAAAAACTGGCACTGATAGCCGCAGTGGTAACCGGTTCGCTGGTAATTGCCATGTACACTACTTATGCGGAAAGAAAGGTGGCCGCCATCATGCAGGATAGGCGTGGCCCCAACAGGGCTGGCCCTTTTGGGTTGCTACAACCGTTGGCCGATGGGCTTAAGTTGTTCTTCAAAGAAGAGATTATCCCAAATTTTTCCTCTAAGTTTCTGTTTATTTTAGGACCCTGTTTGGCCATGTTAACGGCTATGATGACGGGTGCCGTAATCCCTTGGGGCGATAAACTGCATTTGTTTGGCCGTGATATTGCTTTGCAAGTAACCGATATCAACATCGGTATCCTCTTTGTATTTGGCGTGGTGAGCATGGGCGTATATGGCATCATGATCGGTGGCTGGGCCAGCAACAATAAATTCTCTTTGATTGGCGGCCTACGGGC
>CALSBI010000034.1:0-13395 GCA_943373145.1 Chitinophaga pinensis | reverse complement strand
TGTCATCGCCACATCCGGGATCGGTATATGCGTAAATCTTTAATTTCTCAAATTCACCTGTTGGCATTTACCTTTCTTTTTTTTGGTTAATGATGTTGAGCACATCGTCGATACATTGCTGCGCCAAGGCCTTTTTATCATCCTTTCCCGCCTGTTCGCTTGGCGGTGCTTCGCCAGCTTTGGGCTGTTGGTTTACCGTTATGCTAATCTGTAGTTCTTTAATTTCGAGGGGCATACTTATTTATTGATGGTGAAATAAGTAAAGCAGAGGTCGAGCGTTTCAACTACCACGGAATTTTCCTGTGCATTAAAGTCGCTTACACTCCATTTTTTGGGCCATACTTTAAAAAACTGCCAAGTGGTAATGGGCTCGTGCTTCTCGTTGAGCAGGGTAACATTTACCTGCACCGTTTTGAACTTTCGGTTCTGAAAAGCATCGAGGCACCATTCAATCACTTTGGAATCTTTTAGCAGTCCTCTTTTTAAGGAGAGGTCGGCAAACTTGGTGCGTACGGGCAGTTTGTGCTCAAATCGGTTCTCGCCACCTTCTTTAAAGGTTTCTACGTCATATTCCACATTCAAGCCCGACACGCTTTGGAAACGCACATCATTGTTGTTGCCCAAGTTTAAAAACTCTACCTTAAAATGAAAGCCCACCGGTGGATAATAACCACCTGCAACGGCCGTTTCTGTAGCCATGTTTGCTATTAAATAAGTTCATCAATCAAGGTCCTGTTTGCCCCAAGGACCGCTTAGCCCTGTATGTTCAACCCTTCGTGTGCCAATTCAATTGTTTCAATGGCCACTTCATTGCCATCGCTTTTCAAATCGCTGGCCTGCACTTTAATGGCAAAAGCATTGATAGCCTTCCAGGTCATAACCGGTGCATGGGTTTCGTCCAACAGGCTGATGATGATATCACGCCTTTGCACTTTGGTAAGGCTGGTGCTATTGATCCATTTGTAAAAGTCAGAATCGCTTTTGATGGTGCCCCGCTTAAGGGTAAGGTTGCTGAACTTGTGCAAGCCCGGCATTTTGATTTTAGAGTATTCGGGGCTGCTGCCTTCGCGGTACTCAATGGCTTCAATTTGTATGTCTAGGCCCGTCACTTCTGTAAACCCAAGTCTTTCGCCACCCCATTGTACCTGAAAGTGGAATTTGGGAAGAGGATAGTTTGCCATAATTTTTTCTTTTAGACTATGATTTTTATGATTTTATGATTACTGTGATTGTAGCATTATGTGTGATTGTAACATTCGGTATGGTTTGTAACGCCATATATGAATATTACCATCCCGGTTATCTACTAGCTTTCTGCCATTTTATGAGAGAAGCGCAAGATGATAAACTCTGCAGGACGTACCACGGCCATGCCAATCTCCACAATCATCCTTCCTTCCAAAATGTCGAGGGAGGTCATTGTTTTGCCGAGGCCCACTGCTACATAAAATGCATGTTCGGGCTTTTCGCCTTGCAAAGCGCCTTGCCTCCATAATGTGGTTAAAAAGTTTTCCAGCATGCCCTGTACTTTTACCCAAGTATTGGCATCATTGGGTTCAAACACAAAGGCTTCGGTTGCATTTTTGCTGCTTTCTTCCACCATGTTAAAGAAGCGACGCACACTGATATAACGCCATTCATTGTCGTTGCCGGCCAGTGTACGGGCACCATACACCAATGTACCCTTACCCACAAAACTCCTGATGGCATTTACGGATTTGCCCGCTACTGCATCTACGTTTAGGTTTTCCAATTCTGTTTTGGTAAACGTTACGGTGGGAGACACTACATTGGTCAAACTTACATTGGCTGGGGCCTTCCATACACCACGGGTGCGGTCGGTAGCCGCGTAAACACCTGCTACGGCACCACTGGGCGGCATGGTGGTCATGCTATTGCTCACACCATTTAAGATGGCTTTATACACAGGGAACTGCAGGGCCAAAGAAGTGTCCAGCGTTTTGGTATATTGAGCGGCTGCACCCACTACCAATGTTAAATAAGATTGGTTGACATCTTCAAACAAGGGAACCAAGTTATTGAAGGCTATCATACGCTTATTCTCATTGTCTGTAGCTGTATTGCCCGCAATATTGATTACCGTAGTTTCTGGCTCAGCAGCAACACCGGCCCAATTAGCATGGCTGAAAGAATCACTGATGGTGGTTGTTTCGCCTGCTGTGTAAGTGTAACCAGTAACGTCGGTAACGGTTTCCTTGCTAAGGCCCATTACTGTTTTATAGGTAGCGTTGAAGTTGGAAGTAACTGCTGCAGCTACATCATCTTTCAAAGCGGTATAGGTGAGTGCATCACCCACGCCACCAGCAATATATTTATTTACTTGGCCTGCTATGGAAAAGAAAAACAAGTACAATGCTTTTAAGTTGGCATTGGTATTACCGCCTACCGCAACAAAATTGGCGCTCAGTTCATTGAGTTTTTCACGCAATATGCCATTGGATGGGCTCAACACTTTTGTTTTGGTATCAATCAGTGTTACATCGGCAAAGGCTTTGTTTAGATTTCCTACTGATGTTTGCAGCGCCGTATCGGTTGTAAGTGCATCCAAAGTTACGGCTATGCCCGAACGTTTGATAACGCCCTTCACATCGTTGTAGGTAACATTTTTGGGCAGGTTTACTTTAAGCCAAGGTGTGTATACAGCACCATAGTCTAAGTTATTGATACCGATCTTGCTCCTGAAAGTAGCACCCAGTGTATCGGTTTCTTTTACATCCATTAAAGTAACCCTATCTTGCAGGTCGTTGCTCTGCGTTAATGCAGCTACTTGCACATTGGAAATGGCACTGTCGTCTAATGTTACGGCATCGGGAAACAGGAGTATGGTTGGTTCTGTTTCTTTGGCAATGGCTGTGAGGCCACCGGTAAAGGCCGATTCGCTGATGTTATCATCGTAATCGCCCACTGAAACGATATAGCAATCGCCGCCGCCGTTGGCATAGAACATGCGCAAACTGTCGTACAAAAAATATTTGCTTGACACTTTTGCCGATACAAAAGCATTGGCGTCGTTGATGTTCACCACATCCACAATGGGCGAAGGACCATAGCCGTAAAACTGTTCATACTCCACCAAAGAGCCGATGCGTTTGGGGATTTTGTCTAAATCGCCGGCAGTAAGGTTTTTAGCTATTTGCGTATAACCTATAAAAGCCGGGATAGCTGTTTCCACCTGCGCTACTGATGGCGGAAGCTTTGCTATTTCTTCCACATAAACGCCGGGGGTTTTGTACGTGGTTGCCATGTTTTTTAAAATTTAAATGTTTAATAATTCAAAAAAATATTACAATAAAAACTTGTTTCTGTTGGTGGTTTTGCAATAATGCCGCTCAACGTAAGGTTGGGCTTGGGTGCCGATATGGGCAAATACGTTACATCGACAAAAGTGATTTCAAAATTGTTTTGCTCAACGGCTTCCGTTAGTGCCAATTGCGATTTGGAAACAAAATAATCCTTACGGGTTGGCGCACTAACGGGGTCGGTGGAAAAAGCGTCAAAAACAGCGGGCGCAGGCTCGGCCACACCGGCCACTTTTATTTTATTGATACTCGGCGAGCCCAGTGGTTTTACCGTTTTGGTAATGTATTTCCAAAAAGCCCTGCGGTTGGCATAGCGTATGGTGAAGTTGAGCCATACCGACACATCGGCCACTTTGGTATCCTTTACTTTGCCCGATGCATCCAATAGTGCAAACAGACTGCTACTGGGCAAATGGTTGAATATTTCTATCACGCCAAAACATTGCCCGCCGGTACAGTTGTCGTCAGCATATACCGTAAAAATTTCTCCGTTTATGTCCAACCGGTATTTGCCCGGCACCAAGCCCCTCAAATCCACCTGCAAGCGTTCTATAGCTTCATCAAATTTATCCGTGTAGTTTTTCTTTAGTTGGGTGTAGGTATTGTTCTGTGGATCCAAGGTGTAAATGCGTACATCAAACAGTGTGGCCGATGCTACCGCATAGTTGTTCACCATCGGTACCATTGTAATCATATCGCCACTTGACACATATTGGAAATTGCCCTTTTCCACCCAATATGCTGCATCGGCTGTGGTGTGGGCATCTCCGGCCAACTTGGGTTGTAGTGCCTCAAATACAACGCCGGCGTTATTGGTTGCGAAATAACTGGTTGGATAAGCATTGGCACTGGCATATTTTGCAATGGGTGTACTCAGGTACAACACATCTTCCTGTTCATTTTCGTTGATATTGGTATAATAAAAACGCTGGCCTGCAAATATGGCTTCGTCTACATTGCTCACTTGCATAAACAAGGGGCTGTTGAGCCTTTTATAAAACACCAGTTTATCGCTCAAGTCCAATGCAGCAAAGGGTTTGTCATTGGCATCCACTTTTATCAGCACTACCAATTTATTGGCGGTTACTTTATATACCATTTGGTGCCGCTTCATCAGCAAGGCTGTTTCCACCGATGGCACCATGTCGAAATCGGTGCACTTGAGGCCTGTGTAGTACTCATGTAGTATATCTACCGAAAACAATATTTTATATTTCACACTCATGCAATCGGCAGTTTTATTTTTCCGTTGATATCCACTTCTTTGATGAAGCCGCTCTCACTTTGCTTCAGGTCTTCATCCAAGGTAATCTGACGTATTTTGTACATCACGGAGGGCATGTATTTACCGCCGAGTGTGCTCCACAAGTGGTTGACCTGTTCAAAATTCAGCGAAAACAGGTCCACAATCAATTTAGGCGTACTGGCGTCCAACCCGGGATGTGTTAAGGGAGTGAAAACATTTTGGTGTTGAAAAAACTGCATGATATGGCCCAGCCATTTCAAGCAATCGTCGTACTCGGGTTTGTTGATGGAAAAAAGAATATACAGGTTGAGTTTTAACGGTGGGCTTTTGTAAATGGCCGAACTATCCGTGCGGGTATAGTTTTCGTGTTGCTTGGCCACTTTATCCTCTTCTACGTTCACCAGCGACAGTACAGCTTTTCCGGCCAGTGAGTTATCGCCGGTCAATACATTGCCTTCGAGCGCCAGGGAGATGTTTCCGATTTTTAAACGTGGCTCTGCTGGTACGCCCATTTTTAAAGTCAGGTAGTTATTTACTTCGTCGCTAAGGAATTTGAGTGTATTGTACAACATTTATATCGCCAGCTTGGTTATTTTTTTAAGCACATTTGTTGCCATGATATCGCCCATTCGGTTAGGGCAAAACCATTACCTATCGTTGCAAAGCACCGTTTAGAAAGACCCTTTGGCCATTCTCATTTTATTACTGTACGTACATACTTCTATCACCTACCTATTGGGGGTCGCCTCCCAATTGGCACCAAAAACATACTGCCGAAACATATCAAACAAAACAGGTAAGTGTTACCTTATTTTATCAAATATTTTACTACAGTTTTCTAAACATGGTGTACGTTATTGTTGCAGTTAGAACACATGGATATTACATTCCGGTCTGGTTGCAGGGTTCCATATTTGCATTAAGGCATCTTAATACATTAAACTTTGTACAAATGTATGAACTTGTTGTAACTATGCAATACCACGAAGTGGTGATAGGTAATTTTTTTCGATGGAAATAGGGTACGGATTTTATAAACGGCTTAAGAGCCTGTTTAAAATTCATTCAATGGATTCCCTATGCCACTTTTTGGCTCCAACTGCGTTGAATTTTTCGCCTTAGGCGTTTAGACTAGGGCTGCAAAATTCGCCTTGTTTCGCTCAAAAATTGACTATAGGAAATCTCATCAATAAAATTTAAACAGGCCCTAAAATTGTTGTATTATCAATTTAGGAGTTGTTGATAGGTATCACCACACTGAGGCTAAAGCCGCCATTTATCTCGGAAGTCATTTTGCAAGTTCCATTGTACACCTGCACCCGATTTTGAATACGCTTAAAGCCGCCGCCCCTTTTGGGAGCCTTTTTCAGGTCGGCCCCGATACCATTATCATTAATATAAAGTTGTAGGGCAAAGTTTTTGTAGATAAGGCGTATGGCGGCCTCGGTTGCTTTGGAGTGCTTGCTTATATTGTCCAATTGCTTTTGGATGATCCTAAAAATGGAAAGCTTCAATTCGCCATCCAAGCTGGCTTCATCAATATTGGTAAACCTTACAGCCGTTTTAACGCCGTGCAATTGCAGCATGTTTTCAGCATCCTGCTGCACCATGTTAAGCAGGGTAAAGGTTTCCATCGGCAAGGGTACCAGGTTGCGGTGCAATTTGCGGATTTCACTGATTACGCCATGCAAATAGCCGGAGCTTTCCTTCAGCAGGTTTACCCTTTCCGCTTCGTTCTCCAAGGCATGGTCGATAAATAACTTAACGGAAGCCAGCATTTGGCTGATGTTTTCATGTAGTTCGTTGCCCAGCACTTGTTTTTCTTGCTCCTGTTCCTGCAAAAGCCCTTTGGCCGTTGTTTTGTGCTTAAGGATGACCTGATTGGTGAGCGCTTGTTGCAAAATACGATCACTGGTTACATCTTGCATGGCACCAATCAATCGCACGGGCTGCCCATTTTCATTGCGGATGATGGTGCTACGGTCTATCACTATTTTATAATGACCACTTTTGCACTTAAACCTGTACTCGTCTTTCCAAACCGCCTGCCCGGTAGCCAGCGCATCGTTGATGCCGGCCACCACCCTATCCCTGTCATCGGGGTGCAAGTTGCCATTCCACCAAGTTTCATTGTCCTTTAGTTCCTCATCGTACCCAAATAGCTGTTGTAACGTATCATTGGTATAGGTTTGCCCGGTAATGAGGTTCATGTCCCAAATGGCATCCTGGGTGGCTTGCATCAATACATTGTACCTTTCCAAAGCTTCGGTAAGGGATCGTTCCCGCTGGGTACGTTCGGTAATATCCAGCATGGTGCCTACCAAACGTATGGGTTTGCCATTTTTGTCCCTAATGATGGTGCTCCTATCGGCAATGGTTTTATATTGGCCATTGCTGCATTTGAATTGGTAAACATCTGTCCATTGGTTAGCAGTAGATTCTAGTGCCGCCTTGATACCCAGCTCAACCCTTTCCCTATCGTCGGGGTGCAGGTTGGATGACCACCACAAGCCGTTGTTGGCCAACGCTTCGTGTGTGTAGCCAAAAATGGCCAATAGGGCATCGTTGGTATATGTTTTACCTGTAATTAAGTCTGTATCCCATATGGCTTCGGGTATGGCATTGGCCAGTATCCCTTGCGGTACGGGTTGTGATATGTTTGGGTTTTGGTTTTGTGTTTGACTCATTCGTTTGAACAAAATTGTAAAATCTGTTGCGTACTTTTTTACTGGATGGACGCTAAAGCCTGTGCGGTAAGCCTAACCATCCATTGCTGTATCAATACTTGGCACAAAGGTGGATGGTTCGTTTGCGCTTAAAACCAAATGGCTTAAATATATTAGACGAAAGGTTTGGCTAAAAAGTTGTACGACTTTTAATTGTCGATTTCTTTACTGATGCCCCATCCCCATTGTAAAAAGTCGGGGAAGGCCCGGGCCCAAGTGGCCACATCGTGCCTGCCATCATCTAATTGCAGCAGTTTGATGTCATTTGTACGGTGGTAGCCTTTGATTGCCAGTTCATCTATCAGGCCAAGGGTATCGTCAACCGCATCTATAATGCCGTTGTTGTTACGATCGGCCGTTTCGTCTAAGGTACCCACTTCAAAAAAGAAGCGGAGCCAGGGTGCATATTGTCCTTCCTTCACCTGCCTGTGCATGATGCGGTCGGTATTTTCATCAAAGTCAGGGGCTTCTTGGCTTTTATCCCGCCACCACAGCGAACCGCTGAAAACACCCACGTTTACAAATTCGTGGGGATGGTTCCAAGCGATATCCAATGCACTCAATCCGCCCAGCGAAAAACCGGCAAATGACTTTTCCTTAAAAGAAGGCACCATAAAAGTTTTGCGGATAAAAGGCAGGAGTTCGGTAAATACAAAGTCAGTATAGGCGGCCGCTTTAGCGCCCCTTTCTTTGTAATCCAGTATTTTGGCGGTTCCGTATTCGTTTTTGCGGTCTTCGCCACAATGTATGCCCACACAGAGCAATGGCGCAATGCTGTTTTGCCGGTACAGTTCATCCAAAATATCGGTAAAGGGCATTTTGGGCAAATCCTGGCCGTCGTTGATAAGCAGTAAGGCCATTTCGGAGGGGCGGGCTACGTTGGTTGGCAAATAACAATCCACCTTCACTTCCCGATGCAACAAAACCGATTTTAGGATATGATGCTCTATTTTGATTCTTTTTACTTTTGCTGCCTGCATATTTATCAAAAATACACAAACACCGTTAAATGAAAGGACATAAAAACATAATTTGTTTTTTTGAATGTAAAAAAATACATTTGATTATTGTTGAATAGTAAACACAAAATTTTTCCATTTCAAACAGACGAGTATGAAGAAAATTGGCATTTTACACGGTAAAGAAAGAAGTTTTCCAGAGGCATTTGTAGAGCGGGTGAACAGTAAAAACGTAGCGGGAGTAATGGCTGAGCCGGTGCGCATCGACAAAGTCATGCAGGGCGAAAGCAGTGGTTATGCCGTGATTATTGACCGGATATCGCAGGACGTACCTTTTTATCGTGCTTTTTTAAAAAATGCAGCCCTATGCGGTACAGCAGTGATCAACAACCCTTTTTGGTGGAGTGCCGATGAGAAGTTTTTCAACAACTGTTTGGCTACTAAAATTGATGTACCTGTACCCAAAACCGTTATTTTGCCCTCTCGGGATTTACCGGTTGATACATCAGCAGAATCTTTTAGCAACCTCGCCTACCCGCTCGATTGGGAAGGTATCTTTAAATATGTAGGCTTTCCGGCCTATATGAAGCCTTTTGCGGGCGGCGGCTGGAAAAACGTATATAAGTTGACTGATATGGACGACTTTTTTACCAAGCATGCCGAAACGGGTGAACTGGTAATGTTGCTGCAGGAAGAAATTGTTTTTGAAGAATACTACCGCTGTTATTGCATTGGCGGCAAGTATGTGCGCATCATGAGCTACGAGCCCCGCAACCCCCATCACCTACGCTATGTGGCCGACTTTAAGCCCGATGCCGCCAAATTGAAGATGATGGAGGATATCGTTTTGCGCATCAACCATTATTTGGGATATGATTTTAATACGGTAGAGCTGGCCTTGCGGGATGGCGTGCCTTATGCCATTGATTTTTGTAACCCAGCGCCCGATGCCGATATCAAAAGTGTGGGACAGGAGAACTTCGATTGGGTGGTGGAAACAGCCGCTACATTCGCCATTGAAAAGGCTTTGGCCCAAAAAGAGGGAGAAGACAACCTTACATGGGGCAAGTATATCAAGCACAGTGCTGCAAGTACAAAACTGTACTAAATCAGCGCTGTTATTTTATATTTTTAGAATTTTTGTGGTAGTGCATGATTTTTAGACGAAAATTTGTAACTTCGTGGAGCTATAGCTAAGAAATATTACATACCACAAAGGGTTTAGTACAATATGAAAGATTATTTAACCATAACAGACGACGAAGGCAATGAGCAGATGGTAGAGGAGCCGCAGAGTTTATACGGCTTTACCTACACCGATTATATTGCTTGGAAGTTCAAAGAGCGGATAGAATTGATCAGGGGGCGGATTTTTAAAATGTGTGCTGCTCCCAGCCTTAGGCACCAGCGCATATCGGCCAATATTGAAAAGAAATTGGACAGTTTTTTAGGGAATGCCCCCTGTAAATTTTTTCACGCCCCCGTAGATGTACGGCTAAAAGGAAGGTCTTTTCGCAATCAAAAGCGTGCCGATGGACAGATAAAAACGGTGGTGCAACCAGATATTGTGGTGGTTTGCGATACAGAAAAATTGCACGATGACCGCTTTATTGACGGGGCCCCCGATTTGGTAATAGAAATATTAAGTCCGGGAAACAGGCAAGTAGAAACGCAGTACAAGTTGGGGTTATACGAAGAGAATGCTGTAAAAGAGTATTGGGTAGTAAGTCCCGAATACAAGCAGGTGATGGTTTTTTTGCTCAACGAAGAAGAAGTTTACGACAAGCCTGAGTTTTATCATTTGGAAGATGTGCTATTTTCTACGGTTATACAAGGGTTTAGCATTTCTTTGAAGGATATGTTTAAAATATAATTTCCATCCGCACTATTTACCGTTAATGGTGTATATTGTACGGAAAACAGAACCGCCATTAAACAACAAACCAAAACAATTTATGGGCAGTCTTTCTTATAAACATTTTACATTAGGGGTTGAAGAAGAGTACATGGTAATAGACCCGGTTACCCGTGAGTTGAAGAGCCATGAGCAAAAGATTGTTCAGGAAGGCCAAAAAGTGATCAAGGACAAGGTAAAGGCCGAGATGCACCAAGCGGTGGTGGAAGTGGGTACGGATATTTGCCAAGATGTGGACGAAGCCTTTATGGACGTGGCCACCTTGCGCAAAACCATCAGCGGTATAGCCGATGAACTGGGGCTATGGATGGGCGCATCGGGCACCCACCCTTTTAGCCACTGGGAAAGCCAGCTCATTACCGATCATGCCCGCTACAGCGAAATTGTAAACGAACTGCAGGAGGCAGCCCGTAGCAACCTGATTTTTGGTTTGCATGTACACGTAGGCATGGAAAACCGTGAAATGGCCATTCATATTGCCAATTCAGCCCGGTATTTTTTGCCCCATATCTATGCACTCAGCACCAACAGCCCTTTTTGGGAAGGTCGCTTAACGGGTTATAAGAGTTTCCGCACCAAGGTTTTCGACAAGTTTCCACGTACCGGTATCCCGGATTATTTTGAGAGCATAGAAGCTTATGACAATTATGTAAAGCTGTTGGTAAAAACCAATTGCATCGACAATGCCAAAAAGATATGGTGGGACCTGCGGGTGCACCCCTTCTTTAATACGGTGGAGTTCCGCATTTGCGATATACCCATGACCGTGCAGGAAACCATTACCATTGCAGCCCTGTTTCAAGGTATTTGCGCCAAGCTGTATAAGTTGCGGATGCAGAACATGAATTACATGATGTATTCAAGGGCGCTCCTCAACGAAAACAAATGGCGGGCCAGCCGCTATGGCATTGATGGCAGCATGATTGATTTTGGCAAGGAGAGCGAGGTAAATACCCGCATACTTATTTACGAGCTGCTAGACTTTATTGATGATGTGGTGCCGCATTTGGGCAGTCGCCATACGGTTAGCAATGTACACAAAATGCTGGAGCAGGGTACGGGTGCCGACCGACAGTTAAAAGTTTTTGAAGAATCGAAGAATTTGGTGAATGTGGTAGACTATATACACACCAGTTTTTTGAGCGGTTTATAAGCGATTTTTACAGTAACGGGTATTTTTTTGCGTTTGGTTTTGGCCAAATTGCGTCAAATACCTATCTTTGCCGTCCATTAAAAAATAATGGCTGCGTAGCTCAACTGAATAGAGCATCTGACTACGGATCAGAAGGTTTCAGGTTTGAATCCTGACGCGGTCACAAAAAAAGGTCAACTGAAAGGTTGGCCTTTTTTGTTTGAAGGAAGTAAAGAACTTTTACCGAAAAGGTTTCAGGCCGCGACGCTGCGGTCGCGGTGCAGCCCTAAGCGGCTGCATTTGAATCCTGACGCGGTCACATTAAAGCCCCCACTAGTTGGGGGCTTTTCATTTGTACCTCTTTTGATTATGACATTTACCGTATATATCCTGTACTCAACAATCTTTCAAAAATTTTATGTGGGTTTCACCACTGGCAGTGTAAGTGCCCGGTTGCACAAGCACTTGGCCAATCACAAGGGTTTTACGGCAAAAGCCAAAGACTGGACAATCGTACATATGGAGGAGTATCCCGATAAGCCCAGTGTCATGAAAAGGGAAAGGGAAATCAAAAAATGGAAAAGCACCGCAAAAATAAAGGCGCTGTGCCGCCTACCTGCATAATAAAGCCGGTTATTATCACAACAGTTATAACCGCAACATTCGGCTTGCTACCTTAACAATACCGCCAATCATTTACCCATACTCCCCCACTCATATTTATATCGGTAAATACAACGCTCTTTTTCCTTTTAGGTTTTTACCCAATAATCAGGTACTTCTACGTATATGAAAAAAAGTTTAACTATGTAGATTTGTATCGTACTAGAACAAACCTTATTTTATCATAAAAAACGTAGAGCAAGCATGAGAAATCAGTGCTACCAGCGGCATGTTTTACACTGCTGCAACGAAAGGCCGTTTGCCGAAAAACTGCCCACCCATTCTATCCATACAATTTACAAAAAATCAACTTGGCAAAAAAACCATCAAAGGCGATAGTGTAGCCTATGACGGCTGCTATTGCGCAACAACAATAACCTTAACTGATAACTTGTAAATAAAAATATACATGGCATGGGAATTAGGAATTAAAACATTTGATGTGGGCCGTGGGGAAAGCTCTGTGATCGTGGCCAGGGATGTGGTTGCTGGACAGCGCAGGGTCATGCTGATTGATGGGGGCTTGGCCAATCAAGGCAATCCGGTAAATACCTATCTGGATAATTTTATTGGGGTTGGTATTACGGTAGATCATATTGTGGTAACGCATTACGATGTGGACCATTCGGGCGGCATCATGTCGTTGTTGGGTGCTGATAATTTCTATTGGATTTGCGATAAAGTGGCCGCAGTTACAGCACCGCATGCCAATAATGGTGTAGATAGGCCGCAATGTATTGCCATTGCGGCAGCAGCGGCTTGCGGTGCACTATTGGGTGCTTACGATCAGCCCGGTGGGCCCAATTATGCCGCCCAGGCGAATATTTTTGCATTTGCTGCCGGAGCAAAGGTTGGTATAGGCTCGGGGCTTAGCGATAACGCTGCAGCCCTTGAAGGTATAGACGAGGCAGAACAAGATGCCATACTCCCTTACAACCCCAGACTGGTACCGAGCAATTCCACGGCTAAAAGAAGGACCGCTGCCAGACTGGCGGCCATTGCGGCAGTAAATGCGGTGGCTGGCGGATTGAACGTAAGGGATGCCGTCCGCACGGCCGTTTTTAACGAACTCCGTTCCTTGTTAAGCAGTGCCCTCTTTCGTTTTAATACCAATGGCCGCTTTGAGGATACCAATATCATTGATACCGGTAACGCTTATGGCCTGCCCAATGGCTATACCGACTTAGTGGCAGGCCGGGTAATGATGTCCAATACATGGATACAAGCACCGGGCATCAACCGACAAAGGAATACACCCAACCTGGGTGATGAAGTGCTTTGGGATTCGGGGCCCAATGCTGGGGCAGCACCTGCCAATTCGCCCATGGTATATGTAATGGCCCGCAACTCATACGTATGGAATGCACCCTTTGGCACGGTGCCACTGGCGCAGGCACTGGACAACAACAATGATAGCTACGGGTTGATATTGCG
>CALSBI010000033.1:0-13792 GCA_943373145.1 Chitinophaga pinensis | reverse complement strand
GCCAGTTGCGAGTTGGTCCTTACGGCGGCCCAGTGGAAAACGCTATATATCCTGATCAATAAGAGCCCCGTCCTGCCGTCCGAACCACCGGACCTGTACCAGGCGGTTTTGTGGATCGGGCGGCTCGGCGGGCATTTGGGCCGGAAATCAGACGGCCCGCCGGGACTGAAAACCGTTTGGCAGGGCTATCGGCAGCTTTGCAATGCGGCAAGTGTTTATGAATTGACGAACCTTGAAAATTTGGGTAAGGCATAGCTGCGGTAGGCAGGGTGGGTTCAACCCGGCGAACTCCGCACTTTAATTGTTGCTGCCAAAGCAATTTGAGCTGATGTCATAAAGGCTTTCTTAATGTATCTTAATTCCTCAATGTTTCAAAGCAAAGCGAAGCGTAAGCGAGAACTCGGTATAGTAATGTTTCCAATAAAAAAGACCGGTTATGATAACCGGCCTTTCTGCTCTTACTAAAAAATGTCGCTCTTTTCGTAATTATAAGGTAATGGTTGTGGTAACACCGTTGATGGTAATGGTGGCTTGGTTATCGCAGTTGCCATTGCCGTAGTTCAGTAGGGCTTCCCTAGCGTCTTTTACTACTTTAACAGTACCTTTTACAATCCAGCGGCAAGTGAATTTTTTAATCAATGGGTCTAAAATGGTGCTGCCCCATGTATGGCCTGCGGAATTGCTGCCCCTAGCACCGCCGGTAATTTTGATCACATCGTCCAAGGGGAAATTGGGCGTGCCGTTGCCTTCAATTTGGGTAAATTGTTTCAGGCTGTTCCAAGTACGCCATTTGTTGCTATTGGTATTGGTTACCTTGCCATCCAGCACCGTTACTTTCCATCCTTTCAAGTTAGATGTGCTGGTGTTTTCGGTAATGTGCGTGCCTTGTACATGGAAACTATCCACATGATAGCCTACGAAAGTAGTAGACACTTTACTACCGGGCAGCCGCATGGGAGCAGTATAAATAGATACGATTTTTCCCTTGCGCATTTTACCGTCGCGGCCCAAGCAACCAGTGCCAAAGTCAATCACCACGGTTTTGGGGAATACACCGGGGATATTGGGCACTACGCTAATGGTAAAGCAACGTTGGGCAGAGTCGATACCACGACCGCCGCTGCGCATAAAGGGACCGGGCAAGCCGTCGCCAAGACCAAGTTCTTCGCCAGTTTCGTTCATGTTCATGCTGCCGGTGATGTTGAATACATCATCATAAACAGATTCTGTTTCGGCATCCGATTGGGTAGCGCCCAAGGTGGCCGTGGTTTCTTCAGTTGTGGCGGGAGATGCGTCGCTAAGGGTATTGTCTTTTTTACAACTGCCTAAGCAAATAACGGCTGCGATGCCTGCTGCAAGCAGCCAATTGGAAGTTTCTGAATTTTTTTTCATTGTAAATAAAATTAAAAAGGTGAATAAATTGAACGGGTATATGACGAGGGTTGCATGGCAATGTTTAAAATGGTGTTAAATTTTTTTGTGGCTGCTGCCTAGTATTCGACCAGCGGCCAAACGCATCTAACTTTATTATGATTGAATCGTAGCTATGCAAGCTGTATCGCTGCATTGTATTGGCCGATTGCTTGTGCTTGCCTCGGGCCGGCTGGCCTCGTTCCGGGTTCACCACTGCATTTAGCCCTTTTTCTGGGGCCCCTTCGCCCCAGAAAATCCGCCTATGGCGGACCGGTCTCGTCATTAATGACGAGATGGTTCACCTCGGAACTGGTGGAAGATTACCCGCTTTTTGCCTTGTTACATTAAGGGAAATGGGGCGGCTTCTCCTGAATTTAATTTATATGCATTTGCCCTGCTTCGAAGAGCGGCCAAACAGAAGGTGTTAAATTTTTTCGTGACATTTGCACACAATTGATACCAATGACTATTATAGATACACATTGCCATTTATATGTAAAGGCTTTTAAAGACGATATTGATGCGGTGCTGGAAAGGGCCGCTGCCGAAGGGGTGGAAAAGTTTTATTTGCCTGCTATCGACAGTGAGGAAACCGACAATATGCTGGCCTTGGAAGCCCGTTTTCCTGATAGATGTATTGCCATGATGGGCCTGCATCCCTGCTCGGTAAAGGAAGATTATGAGGCTGAGTTGGCGCATGTGGAGGAATGGTTGGCCAAACGGCCCTTTGTGGCCGTGGGCGAGATTGGGCTGGATTTTTACTGGGACAAGACTTTTGCAGAGCAGCAGTATGTGGCTTTTCGGCGGCAAATTGAGTGGGCTTTGCAATATGATATTCCTATAGTGATACATACCCGCAATGCCATGCAAGAAACCATCAATGTGGTAAAAGAATACAAGGGACGTGGTTTGCGGGGCATTTTCCATTGCTTTAGCGGCAGCTACGAAAGTGCGGTACAGATTATTGATGCGGGGTTTTATTTGGGCATTGGGGGCGTATTGACCTATAAGAATGCGGGCCTGCCGGAAGTGTTGGCTAAAATTGGACTGGAGCACCTCGTACTGGAAACGGATGCACCCTATTTAACGCCCGTACCTTTTAGGGGCAAGCGCAACGAAAGCAGTTATTTAAAGTATATTATTGAAAAACTGGCCGAAACAAAAGGGGAGCCGGTGGCCACGGTGGCGGCCATTACCACGGACAATGCCCAAAAAATATTCGGTGGCTAAGGGAAATGCCGTTATTTTTGCAGCCCGGAAAAACAAAAGATGGTATTTAGAGAGGTGTCCGAGTGTCGAGCCGCTGCGGGCTCGATGCCGACCAAAGCGTCGGCAGTTGAAGGAGCATCCCGCAAGTTGGCGGGAGATAGTGTGTATACTGAAAGGTATCGAGGGCCGAGCCGCTGTGGGCTCGGTGCCGACCAAAGCGTCGGCATTCGAATCCCTTCCTCTCCGCAAAGTTTTTTAAAGTAACTATGAAAGCAGTCATATAGAGAGGTGTCCGAGTGGTTGAAGGAGCACGCCTGGAAAGTGTGTATACTGAAAGGTATCGAGGGTTCGAATCCCTTCCTCTCTGCAAGGCCGCAACGTTGAAAATGTTGCGGCCTTTTTTAATCATGACGTACTTTGTTTATATTTTATATGCTACTCAATCCGACCGCTTTTATATTGGCCAAACAACTAATATTGAAAACAGGCTAGAAAGGCATAACGCTGGTTATGAAAAGGCGACTTCACCTTATGTTCCCTGGGTGTTGAAATGTGTTTTACAGAAAAATTCTCGTGGGGAAGCTATGATATTGGAACGAAAAATCAAAAACATGAACCGGGAGAAGTTGATAGCATTTATTGAAAAGTATGCTTGAAAAAGGCTGTTCGCGGAAAACTGCATCGGGGTGAAGACACTGCGGTCTTGGTGACGACCAAAGCGTCGGCATTCGAATCCCTTCCTCTCTGCTAGGCCGCAACGTTGAAATGTTGCGGCTTTTCTGTAACTTGAAATAGGCTTAGTGGAAAGTGTGTATACTGAAAGGTATCGAGGGCCGAGCCGCTTTGGGCTCGGTGCCGACCAGAGCGTAGGCATTCGAATCCCTTCCTCTCTGCAAGGCCGCAACGTTGAAATGTTGCGGCTTTTTTTATTATCAGGTTTGATGTTGCTCAGGGGAGTGCATTTTGTGCTATGCCATTCTTTGGCCTTGCCTTTTGGACCCATAACGCTCAATAAGTAAGATCTGTAAAAAACTATTATTACGATAGTTCCCTAATAAGTAAATCACAGCTTTTTATTTGTCTGCTGCAATTATTTTTTCAAAATGCAGCTTGTTTAGCATAATCGGTTCATAATTTTCGCCCAGCATTTTGAGGCGGCGTACAAATGCCCTCAGGTGGTTTTCTGAAGCCATTTTTAGTGCATCGTAAGTTGCAATGATGTTCAACTGCTTTGTTTGTTTCACTCTTTCCTCTAGATCGGTTATGTCCAATTCTTCAATTTTGGCACCTACCTTAAGAGCTGCATTGAATGATAGGCTTCCTGTAGTAACCAACTCATTGTACAAACTTTGCAGTGTGGTATTCATAAATACCCCTTTTTTATCGTTCGTACTCAATACTGGATCTATAAGGTTAAATGACCGTATCAATGTTTGCATCCTGTCCATGTGGTTCTGTTCGCTATGTCTGATATTGCCAAATGGGTTTACTTGCCATTTGGCATACATGGAATCATACACATCCCTTGCCAACTTTTCTTCTTCCCTTAAGTAGCTTATGGCATCTTTTTCCTGTTGATTCAAATTAACGGGTTGTTGGGTAACGCCAGTTAGTGAGAATAATAATAGTGCGACAATAAAATTAAACCTTTGCATGATTTTTCTATTTACATGGTATCAAAATCCTGTTTCCATTTCACTGTTGATAATGGCATTAAACGCTGTTTGGCTAATATACTGTGGGGTATAAGTGCCGCCTGCGTTTAGGATGTTTTTGTAGTATGAACGTAAATGGTTACGGCTTCCTTTCAAAAGCACATTGTACACCAACGTAATATCTTGATTGTCTATCGTTGTTAAAGCGTTCGTTAAATCAAAAATATCAAGGTCTTCGATAGTGGCACCAACTTTATATGCATCAAGTACACTGATGCTGCCTTGGGTAACCAGTTGGTTGTACAGTTGTTGCAAGGTATTATTGGTAAATACTCCTAGCCCATTGGTGCCAACCGGATCATTCAAATGATACTTGCTAAATAGTAATGAAATAGCATCCATGTGGGTTTGCTCGCTCGAAGTAATATTGGTGAAAATATTTACACCCCATTTGTTGTATAAAGTTACATAAACATCTCTAGCCAATTTTTCCTCTTCTTTCATAAACGAAAGGCTGTTTAATTCTGCGGTACTCAAAGGCTCAGCGGGTAGTGCCGCTATTTGCGCATTGAGGTTGGCTAGATTGGCATTGTTATTTGTATGGGTGGTAATATTATCTTTTTTGCTACAACCGGCAAGTGCAAAAATGAATGCCAAAGCCAATAACAGCAGGTTGCTTTTTTTTGATAACTTTTTCATCGTAAAATAGTTAATTATAATTGAATTCTTTTGCTCCATAAAGGTAATACGGTAGTTGTTTTTTATAGGTAACTATTGTTACATAGTACAGGGCTAACCTTGTTTACAACACAGGCAGAAAATACTTGTGGGAATTTTGCTATGGCTGTATTTTGGCAAAACTAGCATGTGGCCCGCCTAGCTATCTTTTGGTATAGTTTCCGCTTGTAATTTAGATATGCCTTTTGGTGCATTGCCGCTGTAGCAATAATAAAGCCCAGCAATCGCTGGGCTTTATGTTTCCACTCTTTGTTGCGCTGTATGTTTGCGGCCTTCCTAATCCATTACAATTTGATGAACCTAACGATGTTGGTTTGCTGTTGCCCAATGAGTTGAAGCGTGTAGGCTCCTTTTGACAAAGAACGAATATCCAGTTGTGTGGTAGCACCGGTTACCCTTGCCTGCTTTAACAATCTGCCGTCCACATCCCTCACCTGTATGGTTTCGTAGCCGTTCAACCCTTGCAAGGTTATCCTATCGGAAGCGGGGTTGGGCTGCACCGTTACTGAAAGCAGTTTTCCGAAATTGACCCGCTCAACTGGGCTATAACTGAATTTGCCATCCATGTCCACCATCTTTAAGCGATAGTAATTGTCTCCTGCAAAAGGCTGTAGGTCATTGGTACTGTAATTATCCCTGATACCGGTATTACGTGCTGGAACGGACTGCAAAGGCTCAAAGCGAACGCCATCGGCACTTTTCTCCAATTGATAATGGGATAGTTGTTGTTCACCTTCTACCAACCACCTTATGCATGCCTGCTTGTTGTTGCAGGCCGATGCTTTAAACGAAAGCAGGCGAACAGGCAGTACGCCCAATGCACTGCTGGCAAAGAAGAAAGTGGAAAAAGATGACACACTGGTAGATAACACATAGCCATACTCGTAAGGGGTGGCCGTAGTGACCATTTTAAATGCATCTGGGCCGATTGCCGCCGCACAGTTCTGTTCATTTTTAAAGATGGCTACCTCATTGATGGTATTGATGCCCGATGGTTGGCCCAGTGAATTGACCGCATTTTTCAACGCCAAGAATTCGGATGTTTTAACATACAAACGAATATCCACGGTGCCACTGCTAACCGGGTTTTGGGTTGTAATGGTCAAGTTTCTGTCCATGTACAATTGTTTATACTGGTTTTCACGTACAGTGCCATCGTTAATGTACACCGATGCCGATACCAGTCCAAGGTTATTGCCATTGGCCTTTATTTCGGCCAACACATCACCGCTGGCATTCAGTATGGGCACCCAACGGTTGTTGTTGGTAGCATCTATGGTTATCGTAGGGAAGTTTTGGCAACTGCTGGGCGTGCCATTGGCAATAAAGGCGGGCACAACGGTAAGCCCATTGCGGGACACTGGCATATTGGAGGCACTAGTAGTATAAGACGATTTTGTGGTAACATTACCAGTGGCAGGGTCATACTCCACCACTTTTACTATGTTGTTGCTTTCTTGCGTTATGCAGTAAAGCTTATTGCCGCTTATCGTCAGCCCCCCTTTGGGGTCGTAGCCATTAGTGCCCGGCGCAGTGGTAAAATGATGTACTACTGTATAAGCATTGTTGGCAGGGTCGAACCGGAAAATGCATCCCCTTCCGCTGGTGCCGCCAGATAGGGCTGTGCCATAAAAAACGTTGTTGTAAAATGTCATGGCGTTGGCAACATTATAACCGGTAGCCCCTACAAAATTAAATACCGTGCTGGCGGTGTTGGTGGCCGGATCGTAAGCAATGATACCGCCCAGGTTATTCGCTCCTCCGCCACTAGTGGTGCCATACAGTTTATTGTTGTACACCGCAAAACTTCCAGTGGGTACAAGGCTACCACTATTTTGTACATCGTACAATTTAGACAATACATTGGTTGCCGGGTTGTACTCGTAAATAATACCATTATTACCTGTTCCGGCAGCAATGGTCATGCCATACAGTTTATTGCCGTATTCGGCAGGCTCGCCAATAGGGAAAGAACCTCCGATGGGCTGCATATCTTTTTTAGCAAATGCCTTGGTAACCGGATCGAATTCGTACAAAACACCCAAATCGCCACTGCCGCCATTGTTGGTGGTGCCATACAGTTTGTTGTTGTAACGTACCGGACTGGATGTTGGCGCCCTGCCGTTAATGGCATTACCTACATTGCTAAAAATAAATTCTGGTGCATACACATTGGTTGCAGGGTCAAAAGACCAAAGGCATCCATACGGCGTACCAAATATTTCCTGTGGGCCTTGGTAACAGGTGCCATAGATTTTACCGTTCAACAAAACAGGTTTACCATGCGGGATGCGCCCGTTTTCGGCTGCATTAAATGTTTTCTTTTTACTGATAGCATTGGTAGTGGGGTCGTATTCAAACAAAGTACCTTGGTTTACATAACCCGCATTATAAACAGTGCCATAAAATTTACCACCAAAAAAAGCCAAGGTACTAAGGGGGTTTACGGGGTTATCAAAATTATTAACGCCAAAGTTGGCCTTTCTTGTTACGGTGGTAGGGTTGGCAGGGTCCCATTCATAAACCGTACCGGTGCCGTTAACGCCACCCTCGCTGCAAAGGCCCAAAAATTTACCACCATAGGGTACCAACCTACCAAGGGGGCTGCCGCCAGTAGGGGTATAATTAAAGCTAACCAATCTGGTAAATGTATTGTCCGCCGGATCCAATTCAAACAAAACACCCCGGCTATTGGCCCCACCATTATAGAGGCAGCCATACAGTTTGTTGTTGTACACAATCATTTCATTGTTGTTGCCCGTGCCGCCCGTAGTGGCATCGAGTACTTTCACCACCGTGGTATTGGAACCCACTGGTAAAGCCGGGTCAATGGCATAAATGGCCCCATAGCCATTGGCCGACCCTTGGTGGCTGATGCAATAGAGTTTGCCGTTGTACACCGTTACATTGCCATAAAAGCTCCACCCATTGGTGCCATTCAGTTCAAACAATTTAGTGTAAGCATTGGTAGCAGGGTCCCATTCAAATGCAACGCCAATATTAGAGCCGCCGCCACTTGCCGTAAGGCCGTACATTTTACCATTGTACAAGCGGAGCGAATTTTGCGCATTGCTGCCCGGAAAGCTGCCACCGGTAACTGTGAAATCAATTTTTTTGGTATATACATTGGTGGCAGGGTCCCACTCGAAAATACAGCCTCCGCCATTGACACCGTAGTCGGCAGCTAGGCCATAAAATTTATTGTTGTACAGCAGCAACGAGCCCTTGGGACCGCCGCCATTGGTAGCAATAGGGCCAAAATCAAACTTTTTGGTGTAGGTGTTGGTAGTAGGGTCATACTCAAAAATAGTCCCATAATCACTGTTGCCGCCCCGGCTGGTGGTGCCATACAGCTTGCCATTATAAGGAACCATTTCCAGGTTTTGCGGGTTCGCACCAGAAACCGTTACTGGAAAAGGGTATTGTACCGCCAAATTATTACCCGAACTATCTGTGTTGAACAAGAACCCATTAGATGATTGGTTGGATTGGACACTACCACCTACCAATCCAAACAATTTGGAAACCCCTTGCGCCATGGTGGTAGCCGAGAACAGCCCACCCACCAGTAACATTGCGAATAAATTTTTTTTCATGTGCTCTATTTTATTTTTTGCTATTTGCGAACCTTGGTCTTTTGGATATTGGAGGTGTTGTTGTAGCGCAGTATTATCAAAGTGTAAATTTGGCAACAAAGGCGGGGCTGGGCAATACTCAATTTGTAGTAGTACCCACTAAATTATTTTGCGTAAATTGCTTTTCTATTCAGTAAACCAAACTGGCTGCATGATTTTCCTTAAGCAATATTGTTTTTCGCTGTTGTTAGTTGCATGCATGGGTTTATGCCGTTCCCAAACCCCCAAAATTGAAACCCTTACCCTCCAATTAAAGGCTGCCACCACGGTCGAGCAGCGGCTATTGGCCATTTTGGCCCTTTGCCAAGAGCATCAAAGCATGAATAGGGACACACTTTACGGTTTGGCGCTGGAAGCGGTGCAACTAACGGCCAACGGAGGCAAGCCCGACCAAAAGGGTTTAGCGGCCATGGCCCTTTCTGATGCCTATATGCGGTGGGGCTGGACAGACAGTGCCTTAGCAGCCATAGAGCCGACATTGACCAATAAAAAGGACTATAGTCCGGCTATCTATGCCAAAGTATTACGCAACCAAGCCATGCTTTATGCAGCCAAGAGTGATATGGAAAGGGCACTGGACATATTGTTCCCGGCATTAACTGGTGCCGAAAGCAACAAGGACACACTGAACATGGCCATCATTTCCAATTCTATCGGCTCCATCAAAATGGGCACCGGCAAGCCCGATGAAGCATTGGCTTGGATAAGGCGGGCTGCTGGTCTGTGCAATGGCCAGCCATCCGCAAAAGCCGCATTGGCCGCCATTTACACCAATGCGGGCAATGCTTATCTGCAGAAGGAGCAATTGGACTCTGCCCTGTATTATATAGAAAGGGCAGCGCCACTTTGCAGGGAGGTGCAGAATCTATTTGTATTGGCAACCGCCTTGCGCATCCAAGCATCGGCCCTTACCGGAAAAAAAAGGTTTGCCGAAGCCGAAACGGTTTTAAAAGAAATGATGGCCATTCGCAAAAAGATGAACGGTAATTTTTTGTACGTGGAAGATAACCTGCAATTGGCCGATTTTTATGCCAACAGTGGTCAGCTAGATAAAGCCATTGCCATGTGCCAGCAACTGTTGCAAACGGGTAATATGTACGATACCACACAGGCTTTTAGCAGCAGTTTTACCAACGATCCCAAATTGCAACTGGAGTATTGGGAAGCGTTGGCGAGGTATTACAAACAGGGCAACCGACTGCCACAATACCAATCGGCACTTGAAAAAATTGTAACGCTGAAAGATTCTTTTTATGTGGCCAACTCTGCCAATGCGATTGCCGAATCAGAAACCAAGTATGAAGTGCAAAAAAAAGAAAACACCATTCTGCAACAGAAGTACAGCTTACAACGCAGCCGTTTTTGGCTCTACGGGGCGCTGGCGCTGATGGCCATGGTATTGATGATAACTTATTTTGCATTGCGTGATTACCGGCGCAAGCAACAGGTAAAACTAGAAGGGGCCATGGCCGAAGAACGTATCAAGGCTAAGGTTGCCATTCGGATTGCGGAAGAAAATGAACGGGTACGCATTGCCGCCGATCTGCATGATAATATCGGTGCGTATGCATCTGCTATTAAAGCTGATGTGGAGAAAATGACCAACAGTGGCCCTGCTGCGGCCAGCCCTTATTTGGCCAATTTGCAGCAACATTCGCAGGAAATCATCAATTCCCTACGGGATACCATTTGGGTACTCAATAAAGAAAACATTACCATTACGGGTATCAGCGACCGCATCAAAAACCATATCAACAAATTGCAGGCCTCTTACGGTGACGTGCAGTTGAATGTAACAGAAATGATCACCAACGATCAGCGGGTGAATTCGCAAACGGCCCTTAACTTATTTAGGATGGTGCAAGAAGCCGTGCACAATGCACTCAAGCACAGTGGGGCCCGGCATATTAACATTGCCATTGAAAGCACCGATGCGGCCAGCATTTGTATTGCAGACGATGGACAGGGCATGGAAACGGCTGGACAATGGGGCAAGGGCAATGGACTGGCTAATATGCAGGCGAGGGCAACAGAATCCGGACTGCAATTAACAATAAACGCAGCCCCGCAACAGGGAACAACGATTGTGATTGGCTTGCCTACTATAAATTGAGTATTGCGGTTGGGCGCAAAAAGGCTTCACTTTACAACAACAAAGCGAATATGACAAAACAATGGCGGATAGGGTTGGTAGATGACAAAGCGGTGAACCGCACCAATATTGCCGATAAAATACAGCAGTTTGGTGACTTGGAGCATTGCTTTACGGCCATCAACGGTAACGATTGTCTGCAACAGTTGAAGGGCTTGCCCGAGGCCAAAATGCCCGCCCTTGTTTTTATGGATTTGGAAATGCCCGAACTGGATGGTGTGCAAACCATCCGCATTGCCAGGGCTTTGTATCCCGATATTTATTTTATTGTACTAACGGTATTTGATAACGAAGACAAGATTTTTGAAGCCATCAAAGCGGGGGCGCATGGCTACTTGCTCAAAGATGAAAGCGCTGCCGAGCTGCACCATGCCATTATAAATGTGTTGGAGAGCGGCGGGGCACCCATGAGTGCCGCCATTGCCCGCAAGGCGCTGCAATTGCTGGGCCGTTCCGAAATACCTACCGCACCCAAGGCCGAAGAAAATGACCCACTTACGTCTCTTCTCACCGAGAGGGAGAAAGAAATTTTACACCATACCATCAACGGCTACGATGCCAAACGCATAGCCAGTGTGCTGGACATCAGTGTGCTCACCATCCGCAAGCACATCGCCAATATTTACCAAAAACTGCATGTCAACAGCAAGGCGCAGATCATTAGCCTGGCGCATAAGAACAATTGGGTGTGAGGGGCGGCTGGCTGTAAAAGAGGGTCACCCTTGGCAAAGAGGACACTACTATCAGCTAATATAAGCTTAACATTTCTTCCAGCTTTATCTCCGCTGCAAAAACGCCCTACTTTCCTTTTTTTCCGTATTTTTAACCCAGTTTTTCTAAACGGCTATCGGTATTGCACCACACGCAAAGGCGCTTGAAAATGATATGATAAACAAACCATCAAGCGCCCAACATACTACATACATAGACCCTTCAAACACAGCATTGGTAAATGTTTCACCAAAGCAAAGGCACAGCTTTTGGCTTTGATGAAAAGTATTTTAATAATCTATGTTTCATGTAAAAAAAAACAATTATGGAAAACGTGTTGATGATACCTGCACCGGTATTAAGCCATATCAATGCCTCTTTTAAAATTGCCAACCTGCTCAAGCGGAATCGTTATCAGGTGCATTATTTTGTGCATCATGCCGTTACCCCATTGGTCGCACAGGCTCAGTTTGCTTATACCTCAGCCAATACCCCACCCATCATGGAAGGTTACCGGAAAGCCCTGGCCAAACATGAAAAAATACGGGTTGGCTATTGGTCTTTTTTGCGCAAAGGGGGCTTGCGCCAGTTTTTTAACGAGCGGCGCAAAGAATTGCTGGAAGTGGTGAATAAAACAAGGCCCAACCTGATTATTGCCGATACCTTTTCGGCTGCGGACTTTGCTTTTTTGTACCCCTTGATAAAACAGTACGACATCCGGTTTGTTCAACTGGAAACATTGCCCTGTACATTGAGCATAAAAGGGTTACCCGCCTTTTCATCCATGACATTGCCCCATCAAAAAGGTAAGATTTGGCAAGAGTACTATATACGCAAAGGGATGAAAAAGCTGAGTCGCTTGGGCGGACGGTTGATATATGCGGGAACAGACGCCTATTCCCTGATGAAAAAGGAGTTGAAAAAAAACAAAGTACCCCGCCAATACCGCATTGAGCCAAACAATTGCTTTTCCTTGACCTTTAGGGGCCTGCCAACCCTTTTACCATTGCCGCTGGAGTTAGAGTTTTTTGCGGCACCGCCCACCCCACATCACCATTACTTGGGTTTTCTGGACACAGGTTCTTCGCAACCGAGCACCCTGCCAGAAAGCAGACTTGAAAAATTGTTGCAAATGGGCAAGCCGATTGTCTATATCAGTTTCGGTACTGTATTTAGCGGTTTATGGCACCATCTCATTGTTCCCTTTTTACAAAAGTTGGATACCGTATTGGCCAATTTTAAAGAGGTGATTGCTATTTTTTCGCTGGGCAGTCCCCAGGGTGCGGCCAAGGCGGTAATGATGCAGTTTAACCATATCCATACCTTCGCTTATGTTCCGCAATCATATTTACTCCGCTATTGCAAGGTATTTATCACGCACGGCGGCATTAATTCCATTAAAGAGAGCATCCAAGCAATGGTACCTATGTTGGTGATACCGCTGGAAGTAGACCAGCCCGGTAATGCAGCCAAAATAGTACACAAGGGCTTGGGGTTGGCGGGCCATATCGTCAATGAATCCGTAGAGGGGCTGGCCGCCAAGCTAACAGCCTTGTTATATGAAGGCGGATATAAGGAACAGCTGCAACGTTTTAGGGAAAAAGTTGACATGGGGAACAACGCTGAGGAAAAATTGATGCACATTATTGCAACGGAAGGACGGGTGCAGTAGGAGGGCCGTTTTTTACTTTACCGTGTATCCGCCACAGTAATTTTGCGTGATTGTAGCAGTGCCATAGCTCATACTGACAAAAGGGTAGAACAGGACAAAATATTACACTTGATTACAAATACGCCTATGGGACGGAAGAAAAAAATTGACACAAACATGACTTTTGCGTATCAACTGAAACGTTAGGCAGTCCAAATGACCTGTTTTTGCTACCTTGACCCTCCTTGCTTACAACTGTTAGTTTCACGTATAGGCCCCTGTTACTATACATAACCACGTAGTTTTACGTGTTTTACACTGTTTTTTGTTAAAAAAGCTAAAATACCACGAAGTGGGTATTGTGGAATATGAATTATTCCTATACTTTTGCCTTGGTTTTTCATAGGATATTGGATTTTAAAAACGGGGCTGGATTTTTATCCTGGCCCCTTTTATTTTATTCCCGTTTTGGGAGTATCGGCAGCCGAAAAATAATGGAGGAGCAGGGCCGCTTTTTTCTCACCAATTACGCTAGCCAATTCTTCGGCGGTTTTTTCCTTTACATTTTTTACCGACTTGAACTTTTTCAGCAATATATTGGCCGTAGCGGTACCAATGCCCTTTATCT
>CALSBI010000032.1:0-16280 GCA_943373145.1 Chitinophaga pinensis | reverse complement strand
CTTTTTAAAAGAAAGATCTTCCTCCTCCCGCTTCTTTTTGGGCTCCGTATTGCCGCCGGTTTTGATCAGCTCTACCTTTTCGGCTTTTTGTTTGGCCGCCTTGTCTTGCTGGAACTCGGCCTGAAGTACACGGTACATGGGTTCAGTGAGCTTAGGGTTGCCACTGAACTCGTCGGCGCTGAAGCCTTTAGCCACCAATAAGTCCACCAATGTATCTTTACCTACATTGAACTCCTTGGCCGCTGCCAATAACCGTGGTGTTATAATTTCTGACATATAAAATTTTTCCCTGTAAGTGCGCCGGGGCGCACCCTTTCGTTTTTATTGTTTGTATAGTTTGAACAGACCCCCTCAGGGACGGGACTTATTCATTTTCAAATTCTTCTGACAAAATACGCCTAACTTCTTCGATGGTTTCTTTTTCCAAATCTGTCCTTCTTTCCAGTTCTTCAGCTGTTAAATCCAACACTGATCGGGCAGTATCGCAACCGATACGCTTCAGTTCGTCAATTACCCAACCTTCAATTTCATCGGTAAATTCATCCAAATCGATATCAAACTCTTCTACTTCACCTTCATTATCACGGAATACATCAATTTCATAACCAGTAAGTTCGCAAGCCAATTTGATGTTCACACCACGGCGTCCAATGGCCAGCGACACTTGGTCGGGCTTGAGGAACACGTTGGCATGTTTGCCTTCATGATCCACATCCATACTGGTAATTTTGGCAGGGGTGAGCGAACGTTGTATCAACAGGTTTACGTTGTTGGTAAAGTTGATTACGTCGATATTTTCGTTTTTCAACTCCCTTACAATACCATGGATACGGCTACCCTTCATACCCACGCAGGCACCCACGGGGTCAATCCTGTCGTCGAAGCTTTCCACCGCTACTTTGGCCCTTTCGCCGGGGTCACGCACAATTTTGCGCACCACAATCAGGCCATCGAATATTTCGGGCACTTCTATTTCCAATAATTTTTCCAAGAAAACGGGGCTGGTACGGGATACGATGATAACGGCTTGGCTGTTTTTAAGCTCCACTTTCTTCACCACACCACGGATGGTTTCGCCTTTTTTGAAGTAATCGGAAGGGATTTGCTCCGATTTGGGCAGCAACATTTCGTTACCTTCCTCATCCAGCAGCAACACTTCTTTTTTCCATACCTGATATACTTCGCCGCTTACGATTTCACCAACCCGGTCTTCGTATTTCTTAATTAAAATGTTCTTTTTCAAATCGCCGATACGGGCGGCCAGGGTTTGTTTGCCCGCCAAGATGGCCCGGCGGCCAAATTCCTTTTGGATGTCCACCTCTTCGTACAGTTCTTCGCCCACTTGGTAATCGGGCTCAATTTTGATGGCATCTTTGTATTCAATTTCAGTAAGGGTATTATAGATGTCGTCGTCATCTACAATGGTACGCCTGCGGAAGATTTCCAAATCGCCCTTTTGGTCGTTTACGATAACGTCGAAAGATTCGTCGCTGCCATATTTTTTTCGGATCAGGGTTTTAAAAACGTCTTCCATCACCTTCATCAACGTGGGGCGGTCTATATTTTCTGCCTCTTTAAACTCCTGAAAGGAGTCGATTAAATTAATACGTGCCATAAACCTCGCCGGCTTCAGTTTTATTACCCCCCGCCGGTGTGGGGGTTTTGTGATATAATATTAAAATGAAATCAGCACTTTGGTTTGCTTGATGGCATCCCAGGGGAGTACTGTATTTACCGTAACTGCTTTTTTTCCCTTACCCGTAGTGATTTCCAGGGTAATGTCCGTGTCGGTAACCGCTATCAGTTTACCCTCATGCTTAGTGCCGTCGTTCAGCAGCACTTCCACCGACCGGCCCAGGTTTTTGTGGTATTGGCGCACCAGTTTTAGGGGCTCGCCGATGCCGGGGCTGGATACTTCCAAGGAATAATCCCCATTGGGGTACATGGCTTTTTCTTCCATTTGCTTGTACAATGCCCGGTTGATTTTGATGCACTTTTCGATGCTGAGGCCGCTATCGGCATCCAAAAACACCTTAAAGTTGTTGGTGGGCTTTACCCGCACTTCCACCAAAAACACGTCGCCTTCCAGCAACCCCTGAACCATTGTTTCTACCGCCTGTATCTGTGTGTCCTGTACCATGTTAAAAAAAGAAGGGAACGGCTCCGTTCCCTTCTGTTCTTGCTTTTATCCGGTGCGAAGGTAATATAATTATATTGATAGTCCAAGTTTTTGGGGGAGTTTGTTGAAGGAGGGCAGTTGACAGTTGACAGGGGACGGTTGACGGGGGATTCGTGGGCCGTTGACCGTTGGCCGGGGTTCGTTGACCGTTGACCGGGGAGGTTGACCGTTGACAGGTGACAGATGACAGGGTGACTCCGTCAGGGTTATCGGAAAAATTGCCATAAAAGGGGCAAATTGCATGTTGATGATGGATTTTTTCATGTTGAACATGGAATTTTTCATCTTACACATGGAAAATTGCATGTGTGGGGTGGGATTTTTGGGCGTTTGGAGTGGAAAATGTTGATTTTGGGGGTGGAAAAGCTGGTAAAAAGGGGCTTGGACTTGGCAAGAGCCTGCCAACGATAGCAGTCCTGCCGTTAGCACCTTTGGTCGCAATCTGATTGACTACAGCCATGGCAGATACCTAGAGATTAAATATTGTACTAAATTCAAAGCTAAAAATCTGGATTGCATACCCAACCCAGCAAAACGTTGGCGTCAATAAAATATTTACCGCAAATTTTGGCACAGACAATGAACGAAAAATTTACTTTAACTGGAGGCGCAAGAATTGGGATGGCCAATGCAACTTTCCCATTTGCGAATCTGCTTGTAACCAAGGATGTTTTGAAGATCAATGCTTCGCTTATTGGCAATTTAGTGTTTCAACCACAAGACATTATTTCGATTGAACCTTATACAAGGATCCCAGTCATAGGGCAGGGGATTAAGATTAACCACCGCATTGAAAAGTATAAATCCAAAGTTATTTTTTGGACAACCAAGGACCCGCATTTTGTTCTCAGCGAAATAAAGCGTGTTGGTTTTTTAGACAACATTAATAGTAAAATTAGCCTAGCAGACGCAGCAATTATCCAAAGGCAAGAGCAGGGTGCTTTTCCCATTAAAATGCCGGTGGCCATCATTGCAGTAGCAATATGGAGCATCCTTTTTTTATCGGATTTCCTACCCTTTCTTCTCGGGAACACCACAGCAAGAACACCAATTGGTATCGGCGTAAAAACGGCTACCGGTTTACTTTTTGCAACCTCGGTTTTAGCACTACTATCCGGGGGTTTCAGAAAACTAATTTTAAAAGAAGGTAGGGAGTTTAACGATATAAAGAAATTTGTAATTTTTATTATGCTAATCAGCGGGATCATGTTCTTATCCCTGGCAATAATTAGTTTCGTTAGATGAATTGAACTGTAGCTACGAAAAGCAGTTATCTTTATCGCAAAAAAATACAATTTAGCACACCCATTTTTAAGCAATAAAAAAAGGTCCCATGCTTTCAATCAATGATCTGATAGAAAAATTCGAATCCCAATCTGATTACGACTTATACCAAATTGCCAACAATCCTTCAGGTTATACAAGTGAAGCACAGGAAGCAATATCAATCGTTGTAAATAAAAGAGGAGGCTTGGCGGCAATTGCGGAAAGGCTGGCCAAAGCAAAAGATATTGCCATTGAAATGGACAGGGTTGAAAAGGAGGTATATGGCTTGACCACGCTTGAAACCGACCTGTCATTTATAAAAACCATGGTTCAATCAAAAACCTTATCCATCGATCAACTCAATGAAACCATTGAAAAAAGTTATGCGCTCGCCCAAAAACAATTAAAGGATAAGGCCGTAACGCCCGATACTATTTTGGGCAGCATTTTGGGCTGTGGCGTGGCCAGTATTGTCGGGGGTATTTTATGGGGGCTACAATTAATTTATTCCAATGCCGTTTTTGTAATATTGGCAATTGGCCTTTTCTTTCTATGTTTTGGTATCATCAAGCTGATTACCAAAAAATCATTTAAGAACACATCTGTTTTTGTTGCCACCATTGTTGCGGTAATATTATCTGTTGCAATTGGCCAAGTGTTATATATGGCAATAGGCTATGAGGGATAAGCGCCGCTCAGGCCCGGCCGTCAACTGTCAACCGTCCACCGTCATCCCCCATTTTTCGTAATATTGCACCCATGAAATTTTTGTACTATTTCTTTTACCGCCTCTTGCCCATCCGCAAAGTAAAAACTGACGGGGCCCTGTACCTGCTGAACGAGCAGGAGATTGCCGTTATCCGGCGCAACGAAACCATTGCCGTGTGGGTAGCTGCTTTTTTGGGGGCCATGGGCGTAGTGCTGCTGTATCTGCCGCAGTATGCTTTTCCGGGGCTTTTTCCCGATACGGCCATTACATGGAGCGGCAAAACCTACCAAGTGCCCATTGTGATGCTGATTTATAGCTTGGTATTGGTGGTGGTAGAAATAGTGCTGCTTACATTTTTGAATATCTGGTGTACGCATGAAGTGGCCGTGGCCACGGGCTTTTTAAATTATACCAATAAAAGTGAAAAGGACCGTCGGAATTTGTTGGTGGATATAGGGCTGGAAAAAAAGAACAAGCAGGTACTTACTTACGGCATCGACCCCTTGCAGGGCATCAACAAAAAAGCACTGATGGCCTGGAACCTGCTGTTTATTTTAAAAGCCACACTGAGCAACATCTTGTTCAAAGTGCTGATACAGCGCTTGCTGGGCCGTTATGCGGTAAAGGCCTTGCAAGATTTTGCGGGCATCCCCATTTTTGCCCTTTGGAACGCCTATGGTACCCGTGTTATTTTGCGGCAGGCAAGGGTCATCATCATGGGGCAAAACCTGATAGAGGAACTGCAGCACCGCATTTATAAAGAGCAAGCGCCTACCGATAGTTTTAAATCCCTGCTGTACGATACGCTGCAATACATTGCCATCAGCAAAAGGGATTTTCATTACAACCATTACCTGCTTGCCAAAAATCTGTTTGATTTGTATAAGATTGCGCCCCCCCAAATACAATGGTTAGAGGCCGGGTACTACGAAAAACTACGCATGGCCGATGCACAAGAAAAGAAGATTTGTCAATTGATCATTGCATTGGGCTTTTTGTTGGATGGCAAACTGTCGTACCGGGAAAAGCAACAGATGGCCGAACTACGGCAACAAGACCTGCTACAGGTGAGTGCCGATGATTTGAAAACCTATCAACAGGATTTTGTACAGGGCCGCGGGGTAGAAAAACTGATTGCCCAATATATTCCTGTAAAATAATGCGAGGATACTAGGCCAAGCGGCCTTGTTCATTTGTAAAAAAATGAGGATATTTGAAGGGTCATGCTATACAACGCTTGCATGGATGACTATACTTGTAATGCATTCAATTTTGTAAAATGGAAAGTAGGGTATTTAAAATTATCGCACAACTGGGTATGGGGCTCTTTATCATCGCTTCTGTGGCACAAGCGCAGGTAAAGGACACCGTTAAGCTGAATGGGGTGCCGCATCCATTGGTATGGTATAACAAGCCTTTGCAGTATGCAATAAAAAAAGGGGCGCTCCACATTACGGCTGGGGCAAAAACGGATATGTTTAGGGACCCTAATGTTACTTATAATACCGATAATGCACCCAAGCTGTTGTTTGATGCCGATGATGACTTTGTACTTTCTACGGGTATTCAACATGCTTTTGTGAATAAATGGGATGGCGGGGCTATTGTATTGATAGAGGATAGCTTGAATTGGATAAAGTTTTGTTTTGAAAAAGATTATACGGGTGCCAAACGGGTGGTTACCGTTGTAACAAAAGACATTTCCGACGATTGTAATTCGGCTGCCATTGCATCCAATAAGGTATATTATAAAATCGCCAAGGCCGATAATGTGATTACCCTGTATTATTCCACCGATAACAAAAAATGGCTGTTGGTTAGACACTTACAGTTCAATAATAAAAAGCGCATCAAAGTGGGCTTTTTAGCCCAATCGCCTACGGGCAACAAATGCGAGGTTGTGTTTTCGAATATCCAATACAAAAAGAAGAAAATCAAAGACCCTTATGTGGGCGAGTAGGTAAAGTCGCTTCAGCTAATCAGGATAAAAACAGTAGCTATTTCAAAGACCAATCGTAACCAGCCGCCCGTACTATAGATCAATTTACCATTATACTAGCCTTTAGGCGTTTAATACTGTTCATACCAGCTAAATGTATCATGAACGATTTGTGCTTTTTCATTTTTTAAGTAGGCCAAAAACGCCATCGAAATTGGCGAATGCTTTTTCCCTTTCAGCCATATTAAGCTCCAAGTTGTTTTAATAGGCAGGCCTTTGATGGGTATGATTTGTAGCTCATGGTTGTGCAGTTCGTTTTTAATGCCGATTAAGGGCATGATAGAGTAGCCCAAGCCGGCCAACAAAGCTTGTTTAACGGCTTCGTTGGATGTTAACTCCATCTTTTTTAAAACAGCTAATTTATTGCGTTGGATAAAGCTTTCCATCGTTTGCCGGGTACCCGAACCCTTTTCTCTAAAAATTAGGGGTAAGTCTTGAAAGATCTCTTTTGTTTTGATTGCCTTTTTAAATTTTGCATTGGTACTTCCTACCAAATACAATTTGTTTTGCAGTAAATCCAGTTTTTCCACCTGCAACGTATTGGGTAATATTGAAACCAATGCAAAATCCACTTCATTGTTTTCCAAGCTCTCCACCACCTTGTTTTTATTGGTAACATCCATCATCAGTTCTATGCCGGCATGTTGTTGCATAAAGTTGGCAAGAAAGAAAGGCATTACATACTTGCCTGTGGATACTACTGAAATCTTTAGGCGACCTGTCAATTGGCCTTTGTAAGCCAAGGTTTTATAGTTAATGGCATGCACCTGATTAAGTATATTTTCGGCTGCTTCGGCAATTGCTTTTCCAAAATCGGTAATGTAAATTTTTCGGCCCACCACTTCTGTTAGGGGTATATCAAACTGATCTTGAAAGTTTTTAAGCTGAATAGAAACAGCGGGTTGCGTAAGGTGCAACTCTTCCGAAGCCTTGGTTACGCTTTGTGTTTGCGCAATCTTTAAGAAAATTTGCAATTGGTTCAAAGTATAATTCATAAATATTTTTTATGATTAATATCATAAAGATAAATAAAACTTATGACTTAGAACCCCGCAATTTTGCACCGTAAAAATAAAAACAGTATGACAAGAATAACAGTAGCAAAAGGAGACGGAATTGGCCCTGAGATTATGGACGCCACATTGTCGATCATTTTAGCGGCAGGCGCCCAACTTGAAATGGATGAAATTCAAGTAGGTGAGCAAGTGTATTTGGCAGGTAACACATCGGGTATTGCAGCCGAATCGTGGGAAACCATCAGGAAGAATAAAGTTTTTCTGAAAGCCCCCATTACTACGCCACAGGGCGGCGGTTACAAAAGCCTGAATGTTACCACCCGTAAGTTTTTGGGTCTGTATTCCAATGTGCGGCCCTGCATGAGCCTGCACCCCTTTGTAAAGACCAAGCATCCTGTTATGGATATTGTGATTGTACGGGAAAATGAAGAAGATTTATATGCCGGTATCGAACACCAGCAAACGGATGAAGTGATACAGTGCTTAAAATTGATCAGCAGACCAGGTTGCGAAAAAATTGTACGCTATGCTTTTGAATATGCCAAACAACAAAACCGCAAAAAGGTAACCTGTTTTACCAAGGACAATATCATGAAGCAAACGGATGGCTTGTTTCACCGGGTGTTTGACGAGATTGCCCAAGAATATCCTGAAATACAAAATGAACACTGGATCATCGACATTGGGGCAGCTAAAATGGCCGATACGCCTGAAGCTTTTGATGTAATTGTAATGCCCAATTTGTATGGAGATGTACTAAGCGATGTGGCAGCACAAATTACGGGCTCGGTAGGTTTGGCCGGTTCGGCTAATATAGGTGAAGCATGTTCCATGTTTGAAGCCATACACGGTTCGGCCCCAAGGATAGCCGGACAGAATATCGCCAATCCTTCTGGTTTGTTACAAGGGGCTATTATGATGCTCAATCATATTGGACAAACCGAAGTAGCAGAAAAAGTGCAAAACGCCTGGCTGAAAACATTGGAAGACGGCATACACACTTACGATATTTTTAAGGAAGGTACTAGCAAACAAAAAGTAGGCACCAAGGAATTTGCTCAAGCAGTGATTGCCAATTTGGGCGCAAAGCCATCTATTTTAAAACCGGTTGCTTATGCAAACAGTGCGGCGCTTAATCTGCCTGCCTATAAGCGCAAGCCTGCTGCTCAAAAAGAGTTGGTGGGGGTGGATGTTTTTGTTCATTGGGGCGGCTCAGATCCCAATGAATTGGCAGACAAAGTAAAAAGGATGGAAACCGATGGCATAAAACTCTCCATGATTACCAATAGGGGAATCAAAGTGTGGCCTGATGGATTCCAGGAAACCTTTTGTACCGATCATTGGCGGTGCCGGTTTAAACCAGCGGAAGGTACTAGTATTCATAAAGCGGATATTATCAGCCTTTTGACAAATGGTATCTATGAAAATATTGATACCATCAAAACCGAAAACCTGTACGCTTTTGATGGCAAAGCAGCTTATTCATTAGGGCAAGGACAATAAAATACATGCAATGAACATACAACTTATTCAAGGCGAATTTAGCACCCCAGACGCCCTGGAATTGGTTACGAAAATGGTACAACTAAAAATTAAGTACCATGAAAACAAAATAGTAACCGACACAAGCGAAGAAGATATAAAGTATCGAGAGTCGAAAATAAAAAGCCTTCAAAAGGAGCTTGCCGAATTGAGAGAAGCAATGGGCTTGAATAACAAAAACGTAAAATTGGAAGGAACGATAAAAATTGATTAAAATGAATGTTACAATGATAAAAGGAATCTCTTGTTGGCTACTAATGATTGTTTTTATAATAATGACATTCGTCACAACAGATATAATTAATAGTGAACTTTTCGCCTCCTTGGGAATAATAATGGCCGTTTTGTCTTTAAAAATTTTATCAACGCCAAAAGAAATAACAAATGAACAATAAAGAAAATTTGACACTTATTAAGGGTAGCTTCTCTGTAGACGAGGCTAAAGAAATATTAACGAGTATTTTTTCCTATAAAATTAATTTCCACAAGATAAGAAATTTGAGTTCGCAGGTACGGTATGGCACGGACAATGAAATTGAGAAAAATAGGATTCCTGCCCTTAAAATGGAAATGGAGAAATTGCAGTTGATAATAGCAGAAGCCAAAGCCCATAACAAAAAGCTGATGGTTAACGCTGAAATAAGCATTGTGTTGGTGGATGAGTGATGGTAATATCTTGCTGATAAGTTACTGGCACTAGCCAATAAACGTATAGAAAAGCCGCTTCAAGGCCAAATGGGGGAGAAGCGGCCTTTCCTAAGCTGCTTTACTTACCTAGTTTTCCAACTATGTATTTGTACAACAATGGTCGTTGATTTTGCTATCGCTTGCACCAATATTGGTAATTGGGTGCCCTTGTTTCTATGCTTTCGGTCTATGCCGAGTGGGGCCACATGGGGTAGCATCGCATTCTACTGCACATATACGGAATATACCGTACATTCATGGCATGAAACGAATTGCTTTAATTGTTCTTGTTGCATCTGCCATCCTATCATGCAAGCATAGCACAGAAAAAAATAACAAAAACAACTGGGAACTCACGGGCTTTATAAAAGCCGATAGTATTAACCCCATTCTACAACCAACAAGCAACCTGCGTTTTGATTGTCCGCTGCAAAAGATAGGAACCAATTGGGCGGAAAGAAATGTGCTGAACCCCGCTGCTGTGGTAAGGAATGATTCCGTGTTTTTATTTTTCCGGGCACAGGATAAAAATGGCACATCCCGTATCGGCATGGCAACCAGTACCGATGGTTTGCATTTCATCCCAGCGGCATCGCCGGTTTTTTATCCGGATAGTGATTCTATGAAAGGCTATGAATGGGACCGTAAACGGGACTCTACCGGCGGGGCCTTGTGCAAAACCTGTTTTGATGGTACGGAAGATCCCCGCATTGTGGAAAGTGCGGACGGTAGCTATATCATGACCTATACCGCCTATGATGGAAAAACAGCGAGATTGGCCATTGCTTCATCCAACAATTTAAAAACCTGGACCAAACATGGGTTGGTATTGGGTGGTGAAAAGTATAACAACCAATGGTCCAAATCGGGTGCTATCGTGGTAAAACAATCGGGTACTAAAATGCTGGCCGTAAAAATAAATGGTAAATATTGGATGTATTTTGGTGACACGGATTTATTTATGGCCAGTTCAGATGACCTGCTGCATTGGGAGGTGGCAGAAAATGCGGAAAGTAAAAAAATGATCACTGTTTTACATCCGCGGCCCGGTTATTTTGATAGCCGCTTGGTAGAGCCCGGCCCCTATGCCTTGCTAAAGGATGAAGGCATTCTCTTGATTTACAACGCCAGCAACGCCGCCAACTTTAATGATACAGCACTGCCCAAATTTACCTATGCTGCCGCACAGGCCTTGTTTGATAAAAGCAACCCCTATAAACTGATTGACCGCAGCGAAAGCTATTTCATACACCCTGATAAAGCCTATGAGAAAGTGGGTGAAGTAAATGAAGTGTGTTTTGTAGAAGGGTTAGTCTTTTTTAAAAACAAATGGTTCCTCTATTATGGCACAGCCGATTCAAAAATTGCGGTGGCGGTAAAGGAGTAATCGGCGTAGTGGAATACTATTTCCTTCACTTAGGCAATGCGCCAAGGTTCTCGACATAAGAAGATGACAAGTTATCAATAACATAAAATAGCACTACATGCGAAAAATAATTTCATTTATGCACATCTCGCTAGACGGTTTTGTGGCGGGGACCAACGGGGAAATGGATTGGATTAAAGTGGATGAAGCAATGTTTGATTATGTGGGTAAACGGATAAGTGAGGGCGATACAGCTTTATACGGGCGGGTAACGTATCAGATGATGGAAGGTTACTGGCCTACCGCAGCCGATAAACCCAATGCTACCAAGCACGACATTGAACACGCCAAGTGGTACAGCCAAGTGCACAAAATTGTTTTATCCAAAACAATGCAAGGTGCAGATTTGCCTAATACAACGATTATCAGCGACAACCTTTTGGACAGCATCCATGCCATCAAGCAAGCCAACAATGGTGGTGATAAGGACATCTTGCTTTTTGGCAGCCCTACAGCCTCCCATTCACTTATGCAAATCGGCTTGATTGACGGCTATTGGCTATTTGTTAATCCCATTATCCTAGGACAGGGCATTCCCTTGTTTGTCGATATCAAAGACAAGATAAAGCTCAACCTGTTGAGTACTCGGCCATTTGCATGCGGGGTGACAGAGCTGAATTATACAGTGGATAAGCAATAAGAACGAAACGATTTCTTCCAGGCCTTGTCCCCGCCACAAAAGCATTATGGCTATTACACGCCGGCTAAGCGGGACAAGCCCGGCAGGCACAAAAATGTATAACACCAAGTTATTGCTAACCAATTTGAATTTTTCAGTTTATGTAGCAGATAATACATATATATTTGTGTTTGACGTAATGCCATGAGTCCCTGCCAAAATGTACAGTCAGACAAACAATGAACGATAACGATACGAAACGACTTTCAAGACTGATTGCAATTTTAACACAACTGCAAACCAAACGACTTACAACAGCAACAAACTTGGCAGACAAATTCAATGTTAGCATTAGGACTATATATAGAGACATTAGAGCGTTAGAACAAGCAGGAGTTCCAATTATAACAGAAGAGGGAAAAGGTTACACATTAATGGAGGGCTATAAAATTCCACCAGTAATGTTTTCAGAAAGCCAAGCAAATGCTTTAATACTTGCAGAACAATTGGTATTAAAGAATAAAGACACTTCATTTATTAAAGATTATACGGAAGCTATTGACAAAATTAAGGCTGTTTTAAAACAGGCAGACAAGGACAAAGCCAATTTACTTGCTGACAGGACACGATTTGAACAAAATATAAACAGAGAAAGAAACAGCGACAATATTTCACAATTGCAACAAGCACTTACAAACTTTTACCTAATTAAAATTGACTATACAAACGAACAAGGTAAAACAACAAGTAGAACAGTTGAGCCATTTGCACTAATCAGCACAACAGAAAATTGGTTACTCATTGCTTGGTGTCGTTTGCGAAAAGAATTTAGGTATTTCCGTTTGGACAGAATTGCAAAGTTGCAAGTCCTAACAGAAAAATTTGAGCAACATAAAATGACTTTGCAAGAATATTTTGATAAATTTTACTAACTTGATTTGACCCCTGACATAAGGCTGTCATAAGTGCATTTTACCTTTGTGGCTCACAATTAAAAAAATAGTAAAATGCAAAAGACAACATTCGACCCTTGGGCTTGGGGCAAAAACACCCATTCAGTACAAGCCATAGAAGTGAAACAAGCAGCAGGAACACTTTACTGTTCGGGACAAGCAGCAATTGATGCCAATGGAGTTCCAAGTTCTGCGGATATGCGAAGTCAGTTGATTCAGACAATCGCAAATTTAGAGCAACTTATAAGTGAATCGGGTTATGAATGCAAAAACATTGTTAGACTAAATGTTTACACAACAAACACAAATGATTTTTTTACAACTTGTATGGACGTTTATGTACCTTTCATTATCAAACACGGTATACAACAAGCTACTACTTTGCTTGAAGTGAAAGGACTTTTTGCGACATTGACCGTAGAGCTTGAAGCAACTGCTGTAAAATAAAAATGCAGAAAAACGAAATTGATATATTTTATCCGACAAGCCTTACAGTGTGGCGAAAATGGTTACAGAAAAACCATATTTCGAAACAAGCTGTATGGCTTGTCTTTTATAACAATAAGTCAGGAAAAAAAACTATTTCTTGGAGTGATGCAGTTGATGTAGCTCTTTGTTTTGGTTGGATTGACAGCAAGAAAATATCAATCGACAAAGAAAGTTCATACCAATTTTTCAGCAAACGAAAAGCAAAAAGCACTTGGTCAAAAATCAACAAGAATAAAGTTGCTAAACTAATAGAAGAAGGCGTAATGACAGCGGCAGGATTTACAAGTATAGAAATAGCAAAACAAAATGGCTCTTGGACAATTTTGGACGAAGTTGAAGAATTGATAATTCCGCAAGATTTGGAAAGAGAATTCACAAACAAACCAAATTCAAAAGATTTTTTTTTAAGTTTAAGTAAGTCAATAAAAAAAGCCATTTTGCAATGGCTTGTACTTGCCAAGACAAGCGAAACAAGACAAAAACGAATTGCCGAAATCATAGAAAATGCCGAACAAAAACAGAAACCGAAACACTTGCGATAAAAGGGTACATACGGCTAAGATGGGTTTGCCAAAAGTGTGGCAGCAGCACTCAATTGAGCATTTGGAATGCTATTGAAAAATCGTACTAATTTTAAACAGTAGTATTTCTAATTCCACCCCTGCTACAAGTTCCAAGCTGTTGGGATAAGCCATGAGTCTCTAACATCCTGAAATAGGTTGCAACGAAATCGTGAAAATTTCTTTCAAGCCGAGTCGCTGCATCAAAAGTAGTACAGCTATTATACGCTGGCTAAGCGGGGCAGGCCCGGCAGGCACCAAAATGTATAACACCAAGTTATTGCTAATCAAATTCAATTTTTCAGTTTATGTAGCGCATAATATCGTATATATTTGTGTTTGCGGCCAGCTTATCGAACACCCTACACAATAAAATATTCAAAAAATTAATGAAATCGACTATTTTCAAAATAATTTTTCTTGCTCTTGGAATCAGCTTTACTGCTTGTAACCAAAAGAACCAAACTCCTCAAGACAACAAAGCGCATGCAGTAAATACAAAATCATTCTCAGTAAGTAACGAAATACCTATTTGGACAGCGTCAATTCCAGATACTGGACTAATCACAGGAAAAGAGACTTATAGCGATGGAATTGCGAAAAATGTTTCTAATCCAACTATAAAAGTATTCTCACCAATTAAAGAAAATAGTGGTGCCGCAGTACTTGTATTTCCCGGTGGTGGATATACTAAAGTTGCCGTTGAATTGGAAGGCTCTGAAATATGTGAATGGTTGGCCTCAATTGGTGTAACAGGAATATTATTAAAATACAGAGTTCCTGATTCAGGACCGCATTATTACAAAGATTGCTATTGCGAAAAAGACCCGATTAAGCCACTTGCTTTACAAGATGCACAAAGGGCGATGGGTTTGGTTCGTTCGCAAGCTAAACAATGGAACATTAACCCCAATAAAATTGGTGTAATGGGGTTTTCGGCAGGCGGACATTTAGTAGCAGATGTAAGCACTAACTATCGAAAACGGGCATATCCCCTAACCGACGACATAGACAAAACGGATTGCCGACCGGATTTTGGCATAGTAATGTTTCCAGGACATATGACTGCCCACACAAGCGACCCTTACGAACTGAACAAAAAACTTCCTGTTGACGGCAACACTCCTCCTACGTTTCTTTTGCAAGCAGGAAATGATCCTATTGACACAATCCAACACTCGTTGGTGTATTATATTGCGCTTAAAAAAGCCAATGTACATGCTGAATACCATATTTATGCTGAAGGTGGACATGCTTTTGGTTTGAATAGAACAGTACTTGACAATCCTAATTGGAATAAACTTCCTATTGCAGATTGGGAAAATTTAGTTGAAAGGTGGTTGAAAACAATAAAGATGACCACTAATTAATTTTATGAGAAAGACGAACCGCTAACTTGGGTTTTGTGCAAGGCTGGCCTGATATTGAAGCAATGATCATTTTATCGCTGTTGTGCAGCAAGCCCTGCCCGTTGTGTGCTATACTAAACGACACAAAACCCGTTCAATAATTTAAGATATGAATAGCTATGACCTTTTCGCAAGCATTATGGTTAGACGTTATCATGAACCCTTTCGCTTGCAGATAATCAACTCCTGATTGTTTTTGTCTGATATTTCTGTGGGGCGCAAACCAGGGGGTGCGACTACAATCTTCAACGAATCTCTGTCTAACTCATAAGCAACGCTAACAGGCGCCGAATTGTTAAGCGTCTCCTCTGGCTGAATAATAATCAACTTGGGGTTGCCGGTAGTGTCCAACTTGAAAGAATACTTCATCTCCTTCCCAGTCTCGTCTGTGAAGGTAACTTTATCTCCTCTGAAGACATACAGGTAAGACACATTCTTTTTGATGCCGTTTTGGCTTTCTGATTGCGCCAACCAGACTCCTTGTATGTTTGCTTGGTCGGTAGTTTTTGCCGCATCTCTGCTGACACCACATGACAATGCGCAAACAAGAACCAATATAATGAGGGAAATCTTCATAATGTCATATAACTTAAACGTCTAACTACATAATAGACCGCAATATTGCAGTCTGTAACTCTTTAGATTTTACAAAACTCATTGAAACCAAATATATTCCAAATATATCAATTTCCTTCCAAGCCGTGTCTCCGCGCAAAAGTTTTACAATTATTTTGCACTAACCAGCGGGACAGGCCCACCTACTGTAGTGTCTTGCTGGGGTAGTGTGTTCGGTAGGTAAGTTTATGCGGGCAATGACACCACAGAGAAGATAAATAAATCAGAGCAACTGTACTTGGATCAGGTTGTACTATAATGGCAACGGTACCACAAGGTAAACTGATTGCCCAAGATATGCATGCATAAGATAGCGGCCTGCTTATTGGCTGTTGCCTATAATGAAGCCAGTCGTGTTGGCCCAAGACCGCCCAAAAACTTTAACAGATTTTTAACAGTTTGCCCGCTTGCCATTTCAAACACCCTATTTAATTTTATTGGGCAGCGATATTGCTGTAGTTATTAATTCATTTAACATGGCAAATTTACAGAACAACCGGTTCAGTGCCACGTTTACCCAAAAGGAAACGGACGAACTGGCAACAGGCCGCATGGCTTATTCAAACGTGCTTCTGGCCAAAACGGTGGCCCTTACCCCAGAAGAGCGGGATGGTTTCAACGGCATTGAAGTAGACAATTATGTGTTTGTAAAAGACACACTGTCTTGCAACGATGCGGAGGGCGTGGCGATGATGCCGCCAGCCTATGCGGCCATGGCCCCCGAACTGGTATTGGACAATACCGCGTTTGACCAGTTTGATGCCGAGAAACTGCTGTTGAAGGACCTGCTGCAGCGGGTAGAAGATACCCA
>CALSBI010000031.1:0-20506 GCA_943373145.1 Chitinophaga pinensis | reverse complement strand
CCAAACGCTCATCCCGGCGGACATCGCCAAGATCAAGTCCGGGGATATCCTTGACCGTAACTTTGTGCATATCAAATGTTTATGCCAAAGAACTGCAAACTTTTGGGCCTGGCAAAATTTGGGTAAGGGATAGCTACCGCAGGCAGGCTTAATGTATCTTAATTTCTTAATGTTTTAAGCTTCGCTTTTTTGAAACATTAAGGCATTAAGGGCCATTAAGAAAGCCTTTTTGTCCCAATTTTTATGCTTGGGCCATTCAGTGCAAGCCGCAACGCATAAATCCCCGCCCTGCCTACCGCAGGCAGGCTTAATGTATCTTAATTTCTTAATGTTTCCATCTCCGCTTCGCTGCGTTATTGAAACATTAAGGCCATTAAGAAAGCCTTTATGCGAGGGCAGACCTCCACCCTATCCCTGCCTGCATGCGCAGTCAGGTTTGTGGGTGAGGCTTTCAGCACCCACGAGTTGGGGCCCAAAATCCTGGCTGCCCTGCCCCTGTTTCGTATTTCAGCCTTTCTTTGCTATCTTTAACCCCATCAAAATACTATGAACGTTAAACTAACTGCCCAGCAAAAGAGCAAACCGATATACACGGCCACCGACCATGCATCCCGCTTGGCCTGCGGTGTATATAGTATTATGCAGCCCATTTTGCTACGGGAAAACAAACAGCGGCGCAAGCAGGAATATTTTTGGGTCCGTTCCTTGCCTTCTTGCCTTTGGCAGGCAGGCTACTGCTCGGCAAGTATGGGTATTGACGATGGTGAAGCGGCCATAAAACTTCTACTTAAAAACTGGCAGCAAAAATGACCCTTACACCTTACCATGCAAAATATTATGCCCACGAATTAACCAAGCGCTATTCTTCAAATAGCTTGCAAAAATTCACGGCTTCACTGGCAGATGCACAGGTGGACTTAAACCCCCATCAAGTGGATGCGGCTTTATTTGCATTCCATTCTCCACTATCAAAAGGGGCGGTTTTAGCAGATGAGGTTGGATTAGGAAAAACGATTGAAGCCGGTATAGTTATATCTCAAAAATGGGCAGAAAGAAAACGTAAGATTTTAATAGTAGCACCTGCAAATCTTCGTAAACAATGGAATCAAGAAATTGCAGATAAATTCTTTTTGCCTTCTGTAATTTTAGAAGCCAAATCTTTTAATGAAGAATTGCAAAAAGCAAACTTCAATCCATTTGACCAAAAGGATAACATTATTCTTTGTTCATATCAGTTTGTAAAGAGCAAAGCAATTTATGTAAGTAAAGTTGATTGGGATTTAGTCGTAATTGACGAAGCTCACCGTTTGCGGAATGTTTACAAAACATCAAACAAAATTGCTAAAGCTATTAAAGAGGCTTTAGCTCATTCGCCAAAGATTTTGCTAACGGCTACTCCCTTGCAAAATTCATTGTTAGAGTTATACGGTTTAGTAAGCATTATTGATGAATATACCTTTGGCGACCTGAAAAGCTTTAAAGCACAGTTTGCAAGGCTAACAACAGAAAGCGATTTTGATGAACTGAAAAGAAGGTTAGAACCTATTTGTAAACGAACATTAAGAAGGCAGGTTTTAGAATACATCAATTATACAAATCGTACTTGCATATTACAAGAGTTCACTCCACGGGAAGATGAACAGAAATTATATGATTTGGTTTCAGATTATTTGCAGCGACCAAATTTATATGCCTTACCACCCGGACAGAGAACTTTAATGACTTTAATACTCCGTAAACTATTGGCATCTTCTACCTATGCTATATCAGGCACATTGCAAGGGTTAGCTGATAAACTTGAAGCAACAATAACAAAACAGGAAACAACTACTTTAAATGTTGATGAAGTCTTTGCAACCAATTATGAAACCTTTGAAGAGCAACAGGACGAATGGGTAGATGAGGATGATGATAATGACGAAACCAAAGTTGAAGATAGAATCTATACCGCTGATGAAATTGGAGAGATACGTAAAGAAATTGAAGCACTCAATGAATTCAAAGCATTAGCAAAATCAATACGGACAAATTCTAAAGGAGAAGTTTTATTTACTGCATTAGATAAGGGCTTTGAAAAATTGCATGAACTAAAAGCAAATAGAAAAGCAATAATATTTACTGAAAGTACCCGTACACAAGAGTATTTGAAAAGCATTTTGGAGGCAAGAGGGTATGAAGACGAAATAGTATTGTTTAACGGTAGCAATAACGACCATAAGAGCAATCAAATATATCAGGCTTGGATTAAGAAGTATTCAGGTACGGATAGAATTACAGGCTCTAAAACAGCCGATAAAAGGGCTGCATTAGTAGACTACTTTAGAGATAAAGCAACCATTATGATTGCAACGGAAGCCGCTGCCGAAGGAATCAACTTACAGTTCTGTTCATTGGTAGTTAATTATGACCTGCCCTGGAATCCGCAGCGAATTGAACAAAGGATAGGAAGATGCCACAGATACGGACAGAAGTTTGACGTAGTAGTAGTAAACTTTTTAAATAATACCAATGCAGCAGATCAAAGAGTATATCAATTATTAGATGAAAAATTCCAGTTGTTCAACGGCGTATTTGGTGCAAGCGATGAAGTGTTGGGAGCAATAGAAAGCGGCGTTGATTTTGAAAAGAGGATTGTAAAAATTTATCAAACTTGCAGAACCACAGAAGCAATACAATTAGCTTTTGATTTCTTACAAAAAGAAATGGAGCCCGAAATAGAACAAGGCATAGATGTTACAAGGAAAAAACTTTTGGAAAACTTTGATGAAGAAGTACATGAAAAATTAAAAATCAATTTGCAGCAGAGCAGTGATTATTTGAGCAAATTTGAAAATTGGTTATGGCAGGTTACTAAATATTATTTGCATCCATTCGCCACCTTTGATAATTCTGAAAATAGTTTTTTCTTAAATCAAAATCCCTTTGCCGGAGAAAATATTCATAAAGGTCCTTATAAAGTAGGTAAGAAGTATATTGGCGAAAAGCATGAGGTAGAAGAACAGAATAGTACTGAAAAACTTTATCGTGTCGGGCATCCATTGGCACAAAAGGTGATTGCTCGGTGTAAGGAAGAAAATCTTCCGCTGATTGAATTGGTATTTAGCCTTTCAACTGCGGATAAAAAGATTTCCATTCTGGAAAACTTAAAAGGCAAACAAGGTTGGTTACAGGTAAAGCAGGTTTCTATTTTAAGTTTCGAAATGGAAGACCATATTCTTTTTGCGGCTATTGATGATGAAGGAAACACTTTGCAACCCGACCAATGCCAACGCTTATTTTCATTGTCTGCTGGCATGGCAAATACAACCTATAAATTTTCGGAAGATGTTCAAAATAGATTAAATGAAATTTACCACTTACAACAAGTTACTATCAGCGAAGAAAATGCAAAACGTAATCATTCATTCTTTGATGAAGAAGTGGACAAATTAGAAAAGTGGAGTGAAGATGTTCGCAACAGCATTAAGTTTGAAATAAAGGAACTGGATAAAGAGATTAAAGCTCGTAAAACAGAAGCAAGGAAAATACTCAATCTTGAATTAAAAGTAAAAGAGCAACGCATTATAAAAGACCTTGAAAAGAACTTGGCTGAGAAACGCTACAACCAGTATCAGAATGAAGATGATATTGAAAACAGAAAAGATACATTGTTAGACGAAGTAGAACAGCGATTGAAACAACATACAACAGAGCAAGACTTATTTACCATAAGATTTAAAATAGTATAACGATATGCCAACAGGAAATGTGATAAATAGAAATTTTGAGGAGATGTTTGAAATCGGTGTTAGGTTTGAGATACCCTTTTTCCAGAGAGGCTATGCTTGGGAACAACGCCAATGGAAAAAACTATTTGAAGATATACAAACTGAAATAATCGAAAATGTTTCAAGTAACAAATTTGAGGATGAAGAACATTTTTTTGGACCAATTGTAGTCCTTGAAAAAATAAGTCAGCATCCCTCATTAAAGAGGTTTTTAGTTATTGACGGACAGCAGCGAATAACCACAGTTTACCTCTTATTATCTGTAATTAGAAGACTACTGGAAGGCAAAGCTCATTTATCAACAGAAGCACAGAAATATATTGTTGAATTAGATAAATATACAAGAAACACAATTTCAGGCAGTGATGATTATCTAAAACTAAAAGTCTTTAGCACTAAAGGAGACAGATTACCTACATACAAGGCAGTTTACAATACAAATCCAAATAGTCCGCATCTTGCCGAAGACCAACTATTGTATAATCCTGATGAAAATAAAATTGATGCTTTTGTGAAGTTTGCCAACAGGCATTTGAAAAATTATGATGTCCCAACACTTTGGCAATGGTATCAGTCAATTCTTAAATCATTGAAAATTGTATGGATACCATTGGATGATACAAAAGATGATGCACAGGCCATTTTTGAAAGTTTGAATGATGCAGGCATGCCTTTATCTGCTGCTGAATTGCTTTGTAATTATATTTTCCGACCACTTACAAACGATACAACAAATGAGCATGAGAAGTTGCACAATGATAAATGGCTTGCAGCAAGAAGTGCAGTAGGTGAAGCAAATTTTGAAGAATACTTGCGTAATTTATTTTCAATTGGTGAAAAGAAAAGAGTAGGTAAGGAACGGAGAATGTATGTTCATTTTAAAATTAAAAACAAGAAACTAACAGCCGATACAGCTAAAAGAACTTTGGAACAAATATTAGATTATACAAATGTTTATAACCAAGTTTCGAAGCCTATCCAAAACCCGCCATCTAATGCCGAAATAAAAAGTATCTTGATAGCTATTAACGACACCAACATGTCTTCCATTTATCCTTTTTTAATGGGATTATTAAAATCATTGGAAAACAATTCAATTATTGAGCAAGAAGCAGTTGATATTCTGCATGAAACTTATGTGTTACTTGTTAGACGTAAAATAACAAGTTTATCCGTTACTAAGTATGATACATTTTTTCCTTCATTGTTAGATAAGATTGTGAATGAACCAGATAAGGTAAAAGCATTTCAAAAGCATGTACAAGCAGAGCAAATTTGGGTTGCAGACCAGGTTTTTGAAGATGCATTTACTACAAAAGAATTATACAGTTCCAGAGAACTTAATTTTTCACGTCATGTATTGCAGGAATTGGATAAGGCACTACAAACTTTTGGTGAATTTCCAGATTATTCAACTATACATACCATTGAACATATTTTACCGCAAACATTAAACGATGCTTGGAAATCGTATTTAGGTGCTGATGCAATACATTACAATTTGCCTACAATAACAAATACTTTAGGTAATCTCTGTTTAAATAGTCAACCGGCAAACAGTTCTTTTGGCCAAAAACCATTTATCGAAAAACAGGCAGCATATACGGATATTAGTGCATTGGCAAGAGATGTAAAACAGCGAAAAGAACCTTGGAATATAGAAGCCATTGAAAAGCGCAGCAAGGACCTTGCACAAAGAGCATTGCAGGTTTGGAAATGGAAAATTTAAAAGCAAATTGAACAATGGCAAAACAATTACAAAAATTAGAACTAACCTGGATTGGCAAGGGAAAAGAGCCACAACTTGAACCCCGTATCTTAATAGAAGATACAAGCAAAAGCTATGGCAACCCCAAAGCGGAGAACATACTTATTAATGGTGATAATTTACTTGCTTTAAAAGCATTAGAGCAAAACTTTTCAGGTCAAATCAAATGTATCTATATAGACCCTCCTTTTAATACAGGACAAGCCTTTGAACATTACGATGATAACATTGAACATTCGTTATGGCTAAACTTGATGTATCAAAGAATAAAAATCCTTTATTCGCTACTACATAAAGACGGCTTAATGTGGGTTCATCTTGATGATATTGAAGTTCATTATTGTAAAATATTTCTTGATGAAATATTTGGTAGAGATGGGTGTGTAGCTCATATAACTTATGAACGTTCTGCTGTAGCGGGTTTAGGACAAGGCGGTTTTTTAGTTAACACCACTGAACATATTTTATTATTCAAAAAAGGGTTGCTTCCAAAGCGAAATAATTTGGGCTATTATGATTTGGAACAAAAAACAATGAAGCGGTATAGTAGATTTCTTAGGGATGAAGGAGAAAGGGAATTAGTAAGAGAATTCTTTTCAAAATCAAATGGCTTGCCCGTAAAAGTATATAAGCATAAATTTTACCAGATTGATTCCATTCCATTAAAGGATTTTGAAAAAAGAGAAAGTGAGATAAGGGCATTCTATGCAAAAAATCTTAATAGAATTTTTAGAGGCAACCAGATTCAAAAGGAAAATGCTTTTCAAAAGGATTTAATCAGTCAAATGGATAAAGAATTGTATTCAGTTGATTACACTCCCAGCAGAGGCAAGAATGAAGATAAGGACACAACATTATATTATTTCAATGGTGAGCTTCTTTCATGGTTGAGTGATACAGCTGAAGCAACTGATGGCAAGATTGTCAAAACTCAAAAACTCACAACACTTTGGGATAATGAAGATATACCTAAAGCTGATATTGCAAATGAAGGTGGTATTTATTTCCCAAGAAGCAAAAAGCCCGAAAATCTCATAAAAAGGATAATTGAAATTTCAACCGATCCTAATGATATTGTGCTTGACAGCTTCTTAGGCAGTGGCACTACTGCCGCAGTTGCACATAAAATGAATCGCAGATGGATTGGTGTTGAATTAGGTGAACATGCTATTACTCATTGTCAACCTAGATTGAAGTCTGTTATTGATGGCTCTGACCAATCCGGTATTAGCAAAGCAGTTGAGTGGAAAGGTGGTGGTGGTTTCAAATTCTATACCCTTGCACCTTCACTTATTCAAAAGGATAAGTATGGAGGTGAAATTATTAATACCTTTTATAATCCAAATATGCTCGCTGCGGCGATGGCAAAGCAGGAAGGGTTCCGATATTCTCCTGATGAAAACAGCTATTGGAAACAAGGTTTTAGTGCCGAAAAAGATTTCATATTTACTACCACACAGTTTATTACTATACAAATGTTAGACAGGTTGGCAGAAGAATTGCAGCCAGGGGAAAGCCTGTTAGTTTGTTGTAAAAGTTTTGCGAAGGGTTGTGTAAACAGGCATAGTAATATTACTATTAAGAAAATCCCTCAAATGCTTTTAGGTAGGTGCGAATTTGGCAAAGATGATTACAGCCTCAACATTGTTAATCTTCCGCATGATGATAATGAAACTATGCTTGATGAAGAAGTGGAAATTCCAGTAGAAACCAAAACATCAAAATCAAAAAAGAAAAAGGCTGATGATGATAACCAGCCATCACTTTTTTAATAACGCAACTTAAATACAGCAATGAATCAGATAGCAGAAAATATAAAGCAACGGTTATCACTTCGCAAACCATTACAGGAAGCCTTAGATATTCTCACTCACCTTGCAGGTGAATTGGAATTAAATAAAGAGGTTGACTTGAAAACAGAGTTGGAAAAAGTGCAGGCATTGTATCCAACATGCACAGACTTTGAAAGAGAGTTTCCTTCAATATGTTTCAGTATTGCCACAGGTGTTGGTAAAACCCGTTTAATGGGTGCATGTATTGCCTTTCTTTATTTGCAAAAAGACATTCGTAATTTTTTTGTATTAGCACCTAATCTTACCATTTACAATAAACTCATAGAAGATTTTGGCAACAGTACTAATCCCAAATATGTTTTCAATGGCATAGCCGATTTTGTACATAACAAGCCCGTAATTATTACAGGCGATAATTACAATCAGGTCAGTTCACTTTTCAGCGAAACGGAGATAAGAATAAACATTTTCAATGTTTCTAAATTTGCAAGGGAAACAAAACCTGTTAAAGAAAATGGCAAAAATTTAGCACCGAGAATTAAAAGACTTTCCGAGTATCTAGGTCAAAGCTACTGGCAGTATCTAAGCGAATTAAAAGACTTAGTGATACTCATGGATGAAGCCCATAGATACCATGCTGACAAAAGTAAGGAAGCCATTAATGAATTGAAACCAGTATTAGGTATTGAACTGACTGCAACACCCATTGATGAAAAAGGAAACCAATTCAGGAATGTAGTATATGAATATAGTTTGGCACAGGCCCTGACTGACGAGTTGTATATAAAAAACCCTACTATTGCCACAAGAAAGGATTTTAATCCTCAAGGCAGAAGTGAGGAAGAAATAGAAAAAATAAAACTGGAAGATGCTGTAAGTATTCATGAAGACACAAAACAAGAGCTAAAGCTCTATGCGTTGAACACTGGCAAAAAGTTAGTGAAGCCTTTTATATTGGTAGTATGCCGGGATACTACACATGCTAAAGCAGTATATGACCTTATTACTTCAACGGATTTTTACAACGGTACATTTGTAGACAAAGTATTACAGATTGACAGTACCACAAGAAATGAAGAACTTATAGAGCAACAATTCATTTCGTTGGAGCAAGAGGATAACGAAATTGAAATTGTTATCCATGTAAACATGCTCAAAGAAGGGTGGGATGTTACAAACCTTTATACCATTGTGCCACTTCGTGCTGCCAATGCTTCAGTTTTAGTTGAACAAACAATAGGTAGGGGTTTGCGTTTGCCGTTTGGAGGAGAAAGAACAAAAGTTGAAAAAATAGATAAACTTACTGTTGTCGCACACGATAATTTTAACCGTGTAATTGCAGCAGCCCAAGATCCCAATTCAATCCTCAACAAGCTCAAATTTATTGAAATTGAAGAAAGCCAGTTAAAAGAACGGGTAGAAGTTGTAACGGTGCAAAGCATCATTACACAAAGCCTGCAAAAAGAACAAGAAGAAATAAATAGAATTGCTGACACAACTGTAAAACAACAAAGACAAAATCAGGTTGATGCAAAAAAGATATTGATAGATGTAATTCCATTTTTCAATACTAATTCGGCAGTTAAAAAAGTAGATGACTTAAATAAGCCTGAAGTAAAGCAGCAGGTATTAGAAGCTGTAAAAACAAAACTAAGTAGCGGTCAAGGTAATCTATTTGCTGAAAATATTGTTGAAGAAGCACAGGAACTATATGGCAAATTGGTAGCTGATTTTAAGAATAATATTATTGAAATTCCAAGAATGGATTTGATACAGGGAGAAGTAAGCGCCAGCTTTGATGATTTTGATTTAGAAGCAGACAAGTTTTCTTATGAGCAGTTGAATGATGAAATTATAAGAATGGGCTTAAAGGACAAAAGCATTGACACAATAAAGGTAGTTAGTGGAGTAAATTTTGGTAGTCCTTCTAAAATATTGATTTCTGAATTACTAAACTATTCAGAAATAGATTATGACACAAATGCGGATTTGTTACACAAGTTAGCGCGGCAAGCCGTTGCTAAATTGGAAAGTAATTTGAAGGAAGGTGAGGACATTCGTAAGCTCATGTTTCAATGGAGAAGCCTAATTGCAAACCGGGTTTACAATCAAATGATGCAGCACTTCCGTTTGCATGAACCTGAATATATCAAACCTAATGTAAGACCTTTTACAAAAATTGAAGAATGGAATTTTACGACACTCTTAAATGCAGGTAGAAAAGATTACAGGGATGAAAACTTTCCGGCAGCACAAGTTCCCAAATTTGTTTTCAGCGGCTTTGAAAAAAGTTGCCACTTTGAATACAAGTTTGACAGCCGTACAGAACAGACATTTGCTTTCATTTTAGAGACTGATAAAGAGGTAATTAAATGGTTACGGCCAGCACCAAACCAGTTCCGCATTTACTGGCTGCATAATAACAGAATATACGAACCTGATTTTATTGCAGAAACAGCAGATTGTATTTACATGATAGAAGTAAAAGCAGCGAATGAAATGCAAGACCCTGAAGTACAGGCTAAAGCGACAGCAGCAATAAAGTATTGCAACTATGCAACTGAGTTCACAGCAGAATATGGTGGCAAACCATGGAAGTATGTTTTAATACCACATGATAAAGTGGCTAAGAACAGCAGTTTTAAAGGTATTGTTACACCCAATATTGTAAAGTAAATTATTACATTATGAAGTCAAAAGAAAAAAAATATGATACTAGCTTAGGTTTTTTTTCAACTCTACTTATAATAATAGCCGCATCATTATTCATTTTTTCATTATTTGCCCCTTTATTATTTACTAAAATAGCAGTAGATGGAAAAGGGTTTTCAGATACAGGGCAAATTGGAGATACAATTGGAGGCTTAATGAGCCCGTTTATTAATCTATCAGCTGTAATTGTTACTGGATTGGCTTTCTACATGCAATATAGAGCAAACAAATTGCAGGTTCAGATTTTTATGGATCAAATTAAGGCAACAGAAGAACATTTTGAAACAGAGCAGCAAAGCCAAATAATGCAAAACAAAAAGCAACAATTTGAAAGCCAGTTTTTTGAAATGCTGCGACTGCATAAAGAAAATGTCAATGAATTATCTATAATAAGTATTATAACTGGTAAATATGTTTCGAAACGCCAAGCTTTTGTTACAATGGCTGATGAGTTTAAAATATTTCTTAGTTATTTAAAATTCGACAACTCACCATTCCAAAATGAATATAAGACAGCTTACGATATCTTCTTTTGGGGTTGGAACAGCGATATGATTGACCTTGAGAATTTATCTAATTCTTGGGTTAGAATTCAAAATGGCCCCAATGTAACAGACGCAGAGTATAATTTTTCTATAGATTTTAGGGATTATCCTGGATATTCAAGTTCATTGGGACACTACTTCAGACATTTGTTTATGATGGTAAGCTTTGTTGTTAATCATGATATAATAACAGATTATAATGAAAGGATGAAGTATTTGAAAATATTGAGGACTCAGTTAAGCAACCACGAACAAATTATGCTCTTCTATAATTGGTTAAGTTCTGGCTATGGTGGTGTCTGGGAAGACAATGATAATAGATTTTTTACAAAGTATAAGATAATACATAACCTTTGGGTAGAAGAATTGTATCAGAATCAATACATAGTTGATGCAGTTAATGGTCTTATTGATAAGTACAACAATAACCCTAAAGAAACTCCATTATTTGAGTTTCAAGGAGATGATTTTATATTAAAAATGAAAAATATAGAAAATAAACCTTTATCTGATAATTTTGAGTAAAGCTAGTAAATTATAATTGTCAGTACTATCCATTTTTATTGTTATTCGCACATATCTCGCACCAGTTTTCCGCAAAGTGTCAGTACCTAACAATACTGCCGGTCCTTGACCGGTTTATTCTTACAAAATCGTTTTGACAATCCGCAGAATCTACTTTTGCTTCTCAACAGCGGATTCACCAGCACGTCTAACATGCCGAAAGGAGCTATCCTAGTAAAATTTTGCAGTAGGCAGCCCCTACCCCTCCAATGGTTTTTAAGTTCGTTTACAAACCGGTGGAATTATAAGGCACAAGATGCGCTGCGCTAATCTTGCCCAATAATGAACTTCTTGCTATTCATTTATGCACGGTTAAGTTTATTTGGTATTTCAATAATTTGTCACTCCCACAACAGAAACCCACCTCCCCAATTAAGCAATTCTCACGCATAAAAAACCCTTTCTTTTCCCACGACCGCCACTCAAAATATATATTGAGAAAAGATTACAAGCTATTGTAAAATCAATATTTTTATACCAGTTATACAGTATAAACAATTGCTGAAACAGTTATTAAATACAATAGGAATAGGCATTTGTACAATTAATTAATGTGTACGCTTACTATTCTTTGAGTAGCACCTTAGCGATTTTAAATTAAAAAAATAATAAAGCACTTAGCGCATGGCACCCAATACATAAAGCACAGTAGCCTAATTTTTTAAATAGCTGATCAGTCGGCAAAATGCTTACGCCCCCTTTACTGTAAAGGTGATTGCAGGGAGGGTAATGGGCATGCTATGCGACAATGTTTGATAGATAGATAACCATACCAAAGTAAATGATATGCAAATGCAACACAGCGGGTTAAGTCCGCCTATATCACTACGATTTTGCTAACTACTTATTAGAATAAGCATTAACCATTACGAATAGGAATGTGAACATGCATTCCTATCAAGAACTTTTATATTTAAAAAATTACAAATGAAAAAATTACTTTTTTTGCCAGCATTGGTTGGCCTTTTATTAATAAATGGTTGCCAAACAGAAGAGCCAACAAATGATAACATAGAACATATGTATGAAGTAGGTGGTGCGGATGCGGAAGCTGCGTTGCTTACTGCTCATGCCCTCTCTCCTACAGGGATTGAGTTCGTTAATCCTCCACTATTTATGGCTACTGTAGGGGCCGCCGCAATCATTGCATCTACACAACAAGCTTTTGTTTTATTTAGGCATACTTCAACCAATGCATTAGACGGCGTAACAACATTGGATGATAAATATCTGCTGCCGAACAACCCATACGAAAAAATTGGTATGGGGCATAATAAAGGGTTAGCCACCTTATCATCATTGGGCAGACAAGTTACTGCTACGGACTTAACCCAAGATGAATTTGTGCTAAAGTTGATTAATTGCTTTGGTAATTTCACAATGGAACAGCAGCAAGGCATACTACGGGATATCAGGAATAATCAAGCATATACTGAAATGCTGGGCAATGCTAATTTAATTATTGATGCCAAAGGTAATACGGCTTTACTGCCAAATGTGAGCAATGGGACCAAAACTTATATCAGCAACTTTATTTCAGCAATAAGGACGATGGATAAGGGTGGGGATTTTAAGGACAGGTTGTTTAATAAAGTAAATCGGGATATTTCGAATTTGCTTGTGGCAGAGGAAGGCGCTAACGCTGAACTTATCATTTATTTAACAGTATTCAAGCACTCCGTTGAGTATTGGTATTGATGGTAAAATAGGGCTATGGTCTACAGCTATAGCCCTATTTTAATTACCTTTATATAAATTACAGATAACTATGTATGTTTTACGGCTAATTTTTTATAGCACCATCCTGTTCTTTATGGGTCAAGCCTGTTCATCAAAAAAAACTGCTGCATCTGAAAAAAACACAGTATCAAAAACAGGCTTGGAAGACTACTTGAAATCTGATATCAGTAAATGGAATGTGCCAGATAGTTTTAAGGCCTTACTGCCTGCCCTTGACAGTATTTTCATAGACGACCAACGTTACCGCTCCGTATCTGATAACAATTTGTATTTTGATAATATAAAAACGCAAAATAGGCTTGACAGCATCAACATCATAAAACTAAAAAAGATTCTTTCAAAGTATGGGTGGCTGGATGTTAACCAAATTGGTGCTAGAACGGTTAATTTATTATTTGTATTGCAGCATTGCAAAGATGCCGACAAGGAGTATTTTCTCCCGATATTGCTAGATGCATACAGAAGCGAAAGGCTTGTTTCTAGTGGCTTGTTTCTATTTATTGATAGGCTTCTGATGGGAAAGCGTGAACAACAATTGTTTGGTACCCAAATGATAGCCCGAAAAGGAAAGCCAATAGGTGGCGTGGAAGATATATATCCCATGTTTGAACCAGATAAAGTAGAGGATCGCTGGGTAAGGTATGGCAATGGTTTCTTTAAGTACAAAAGCTATATTAAAGCAGCCTACAAAAAAGTAGATTGGGATGCGGCAGTTTACCTACCATTTAAACAAGCGAGTGCACAACAGTTAAATATCTCACTAGATAGTACTCGCCAAATCTACCGAATACTCTATTTGTTAGACAGTTGCAAGGCCCTCATGGGAAAGGAAAAAGGCAAATAGTCCTCCTTTGGTGGCGGAGATGGGCTGGAAAGCAATAGTTCCAATCCGGTTGCAAACCGGCGGAATTACCTGACCCCAGTTGCGCTTCGCTAAACTGTCGCCAGATGACAATTTATTTAGCTGCGTTTCCCCGGTAAAATTTACGCTTTGACATACCATTCTAAGTATGTACCTTTAAAATTGATAACCTTATTCAGTTAACCAATACTACAATTATGAAAGGCTTTATCAAATTTCCAGTAACAGCAACTGATCCCCGTCTTCCTAGTTTTTTACAAGGCTTTAACAAACGCTGGCATGCCGGTGCTTGCCAAGCGGTGTATGTTTGCCATGATGCGGAAGGTACAAGGGCTGCTCTTGAGGAAGCGATTGGCTTGTATGGCCGTAACGTAAAAATAAAAAGCGGTGGGCATTGCTACGAAAATTTTGTGTTCAATGCGGATACCGGGGCCATCATTGATGTATCGGCCATGAACGGTTATGGGTATGACGTAGAAAAGGGTTATTACCTAGAGGCGGGCGGCACCAATTGGAGCGCTTTCAATGCCTTGTTCAGGGATTATGGCAAGGTATTGCCTGCGGGCTCTTGTTATTCGGTGGGACTGGGCGGTCATATTTGTGGCGGCGGCTATGGTTTGTTATCGCGGTTGAACGGGTTGACCGTTGACTGGTTGACAGGTGTAGAGGTGGCGGTTAAGGATGATGCCAACCAACCTGCATCGCTGCGTTATGTATCGGCCAACTCGCCCAACCAAGATGAACAGGATTTGTTTTGGGGGCATTTGGGCGGTGGCGGCGGCAATTTTGGTGTGATTACCCGCTATTATTTTAAAGCCTTGCCGGATAGCCCTGCCACGGCTTTTATTACACAGTTGAGCATTAGCTGGAATGATATTACCCCTACCGTGCTGGGGCTGCTGTTGGACTTATTTGCGGATTTGGCTGCGGACGCCAACAACTGGCGGCAGTTTGGCATTTTTGCGCTGCACCATATAGCGCAGGGCAGCATTGTACTCACCATTCAAACAGCGGTACTGGCCGATGAAGACCCCTTGCAAATAAAAGCGCAGTATGTTGATCATTTGTTGGATAGGGTTGGCAAAATGGCCCCTTACCAATTGACTACCAAGGCTTCGTCCTCTAATTTGGGCGGCTTTATCCAGCCCACGGCACATACCATTGCGTATACTTTTTATGAGGCGGTGCAAACCCTCAACGGTTCGGGGCCCAACCAACGGGGCAAGTACAAATCGGCCTATATGCGCAAGGGGTTTCCGCAGGATCAGGTAAGTACCATTTATCAATTCCTTACCCAGCAAGAATCGGTTGACATGAGCCAATGCCTATTGCAGGTAGATACCTATGGCGGCATGATAAATACTGTTTCCCCCACGGCCACGGCCATACCCCAACGCTCTTCTATTTTGAAATTGCAATACCAGGCTTACTGGGCGGATGCGGGTGACGATGCTACTTATCTGCAATGGATACGTGATTTTTACACTACCATGTATAAGGCCACGGGCGGCACCCCCAACCCTGCACTAGACCCTACGGATAATGTGGATGGCTGCTATTATAATTATCCCGATAGCGACCTGAATGCCTATGGTGGGCTAACAGGTGCCCTGCAATTGTATTTTGGCGAAAACCTGAGCCGCTTGCAAGCGGTAAAGCGCCGCTGGGATCCGAATGATTATTTTAATAGTTTTCAGTCGATACCTGTGTGAGTGCAAATATGCAAATGTGCAAATGTGCAAATGTGCAAATATGCAAATTCCTTCGGTTTGCTACTTTATGCTTAAATCAATGTGCTAATATGCTGATGCGATAATGTGCTGATTCCTTCGGTTTGTTACTGTATGCTTAAATCAATGTGCAAATCCACGCCTTTGGCGGGACAAGTTATGCAAATGCCTGCCCGAAAGATTCATTCTGGCGGGCCTGCCCGACTGCGTCATTCAGGCGGGCCCGCCCGGACGACCCCTGCCAGAATGAATCTTTCGGGCTGGCGGTCGGACGGGTGCTGATGTGCTTGAGGGATAATGCCTACGGCCAAAAGAACTGTGCAATTATGGGAAAATAAGTACCTTCAATAAACACTTACAATAGCTGGTAGGCATGGATAAGATGCAAAAAATATGGGTTGCTTTTGAACTGCATGATGTGCAAGGTATTGCAGCATGCTTTGCCGATGGCGTTGATCCCAATGATACGGTGAATGGACAACCGCTTATTTATGGGCTCATCAATATGTATATGCGGGGGCCTTTGTTCAAAGACTGTATCAGGGCTTTTGTTAACAATGGCTTGCAGTTTGACGACCCGGTTTTACTGGCCGTTCTACTAGATGATGCTGCTAAGTTGGATGCTTTATTGAAAGATGACAAAGAGGCCTTGTTAAAAAAAATCAATTTGGATTGCACTTTTACGCCGCTTTACGAAGCTTCCCTGCTGCATATTTGTGCCGAATACAACCATTTGCATTGCGCTAAAGTATTGTTGCAGCATGGTGCGGATATCAATGGCAGGGCGGGGCTGGATGCAAATGGTTTTGGTGGGCATACACCCATTTTTCATACCGTTAACCAAGATGCCAATAAATGCATGGACATGCTGCAATTGCTGATTGCCCACCATGCCGACCTATCATTGACAGTAAAGGGGCTAATATGGGGCAAGGGCTACGACTGGGAAACATTTATTCCTGCGGTGAACCCGATCAGCTATGCTATGATGGGGCTGTTGCGCCAGTTTCAAAGAACAGAGCAACAGATTTATGAAGTTGTATCCTTGTTGATGAAGGCCCAGTATGGCCTTGCGTACCGGCCAGGTAATGTTCCCAATAAATACCTGATTGGGGGATAATGTGCAAATATGCAAATGTGCAAATATGCAAATTCCTTAGGTTTGTTACTTTACACTTACATAGGTAAAATGTTGTGGGCTGTAGGATACCGTCCATTAGCTAATTGGCTAATTATTCCATTAGCTAATTATCCCTTCTTCCTATACATCACATAAATGCCCAGCTTTTGAATACTAATACTTAACCAGTTTTTTACTCACTTGCTGATTTTTGCCTTTAATGTTCAGCAGGTATATGCCATTGGCTTCATTGGATAAATTGAGCTGATAGCTATTTGTGTTGCTGGGCAAAATGATACTTTTTATGCGTATGCCTGCTTGGTTATACACTTCTAGCAGCTTGGCCTGTATGCCTTTAAAATTGATAACAAATACTCCATGGCCGGGGTTGGGGTAAACAGATACGGCTTCCTCCACGGGTGCATCAGCAGGTGTAACTACATTGCTGAGTAACAGTTTTCCGGGATAATTCGTTGATGCCATACGGGGCACTGCCTGTCCACTACAGATGCTTTCGGTACTTTCAATAAAAGTTTCAAACCGGGTTCCTTCCATGGCCGTAAAACCGGGTTGCAGCACAATTCTACTACCTGCTTTAAATTGCACGCTGGCATTGTCGGTAATGCGGTAATGCTGCCCGGTTGCAAGTGTATCCCTGGCTGTGGCAATGGCTATGTTATGCAGGTCAACTGTATCAGTCAATGTATGCTGAATGAGCGGAAGTGGCATAAAAGCAGCTACCATAGCTGCATTATTATTGAGCACCTGTGCATTGTTGTGTACACCCGGCAATCCCAGCGCAACACCATCGTATATAATGGCAGGATTTGAAAAATAAGGGATGATAATACCATTGTCTGTTGCTGGGCCGCCAAAGTCTGCATCCTCCTGCGCCATGATGGTACTGTATGAAGTATTGACATCATAATCTTCTGCTTTGTCCCACTTAAATCCGTGGCCAAATGTATAGGGTGCATCGTCCAGCCGTGAAGCTTCCTCTATATAATGTGAGCAACCGTATAAATGGGCTATTTGGTGACTGAGCGCAAAATTACTCACCATACAACTGTAGTTTACCGCAGCGTAAGCTGTAGTGGAATTTGCCAGTGCATCATCAATATAAGGCAGTCCGCAAAATTGTTGATTGGCTATTACCAGCACCGCTACATCGGCATGGTATTTATCCCGCAGGCTATTGATATAGGTACTGGCCTGGAAATTATTGAGGTCGTCTACAAAACACTGGGTTTCAAAACTACTCAGCAACACGGTACGTACCAATACTACTTTATGCTGTACACTGCTGTTGGTAAAAGCCGTATGCAGGCCTTGCACAGCGGCTGTTATTTTAGTAATGGCCGCTTGGTTACCCTGCAGCCCGGTTGCGGCTTCGCTGGTATAGGCCACCAGCAGGTTTACGGTACAGGTTTGGGCCGTTGCTTCATTGCCCTTGGCAATGCCTGCTGCTGCGAGTAATATACCCGCTATGAAAGGGGTGATTGATTTTTTCATGTTATCATTATTGATGGTGACAGTTAATTTTTTTGGAAAGTTTTGCACCTGCGTAACCCTCATACTCAATGAAAAAAATACTTCTGTTGGCTATATCTATAGGAACACCGTTATAATCGTTTCGGTGAAAAACTTTCAGCACAACATGCCCCTGCTTCCTGTCGGCTTCATAGGCCGGCAGCAGCTTAAAAAGCTTTCCATTGTTAAGCATGGTGTGACTGCTTACGATAAACGGTGATGCCGTTTGATCGGTAAACCAGTACATACTGCCCGATGTATTACCTTTGGCCAGGTTGATATTTTTTTGCTGGGAATACAGTTCCGTCATCATATAATCCGTTGTAAAACTATGGGTCAGGCTGGTGGCAGCAGTACTCCATTGGGTGTTTTCCAGCCGGGTGATTACATCCTGCCGGGGATGGTCGTGCTTGGTACCGGCAGAAATAATACCTATGGTAGATTTGATGCTGCTTAAAAAGGCTGTGGTGGAACTGTTGTTGCTGCCATGGTGGCTCAGTTTTTGCGCACAAATATGCCCGGTACTGCTAGGCTGTGTATAAATAGCGGAGAGGGCAGCTCCGATATCCGTTTCAATATCAAATAAGGTTCCATCTCTGCGGCCCGCCACATCCCCTGCCGTATAATAACGATATGCCCCATACTCCAGCACCCAACCCAAGCCCCAGTTATTATTGTTGGTATTGGTTGCCCGGTAAGGCGCACCGGTATTTACCACTTTGCCCGCTACAGCCGGGTTATACACCCGTCCATCTGCCAGAATCAATTTAAGTTTTACTGCTACGCCGTTGGTATCTGTACCTAAATCAATGGAGCCACCCAGTGCCAGTTGCTGTGTTAAATCCGGCAATGGCGGTGTAACGGTGAATGCAGCCGGCGCCTTGATGGATGTAATGGCACCGCTCATACCCTCTACCAGGGTGCCTGCCGTTATCCTGCGCAAGCCGGCCAGGGTTTTATACCTGTTAAATAAATAGGTTCTACCGGTAGGGGCAAGGTCGCCTTTATCAAGCAGGGCAAAGTACCTGATGTTGGAATTTTCGCCGATAACGCCTGTTGAGTAAGGGGCGCCACCAACAGCACTACAGCTTAATTTCTTTTTCCCAAGCGCCGTGGGTATCACTACCAAACCTGCTAATCCACCAATATGGTCTGCATCATAATGCGAGCTGATGATATAATCAAGATAAGGATTGCCATTTACTTTTCTTGCATGGGTATTGATATAATCGATAACTGTCTGGATTACTGTTTCATTCCTGTCGCCCGCATCAATCAGTATGGAGTGGGCAATGCCTGTACCGTTGTTGTTTTTGATATTGATAAGTGCCGCATCGCCTGCCCCTACATCAATCTGGTGTATCTCCACCTTTTGGGCCTTGTTAAAAAGGGGCAGCAACAGTACCAACAGAACCCCACCTGCTATTTTTGTTATTCGTGCATTCATTACCTGTGATTTACTATGGGGTGATTATTATTTGTTGAGCTTTGCCTGTACAAGGTTCAATTGTTGCTGTAGCTTGCTGTTCTCCTTTTGCAACGCTTCCGTTTTGCGGTTAGCTTCTATCATGTACAAAGTGAGTTCTTCAATCTTCTGCATCATCAGCACTTGTACAGCGGCTACATCAAGGCCTTTCTTCTCTATTTCGGCAGCCTCGGGTATGCCGGGCAGGTGTTTGTTTTTCTGTACATAGTGGGTGAGTTGCTCCAGGGGCATCAGGTGATAATTTTCATCAAACACATAATCGGCCCAGCCACTTTCCACTACAATTTTTTTGGCCCTGATATTACCGTTAACGGCGAGCTTGTAACCTGCATTGGATGCTTCACTAGGATTGGTACCGATGCCTACGATACCAGTGCCATTTACAACAAATGCGCTGGTGTAATTACCGGTGCTGCCCTGTACATGCAGCAGGGCCAAAGGGTTTTGTGTACCAATGCCCACAAAGCTGCTGCCCGCCGGGTAAATATGTGTGGTACTTCCCACCACTTGTGATGCCCAGCCACTGTTATTGGTAGCAGGTTTCCATGCAGTACCGTTCCAGGTAAGTATTTGATGGGTGGTGGGTAAAGTACCATCTACCGCATGACCATGCAGTTTAACTACAGCAGGATTGGGATAGTTACCAAACAAATCTCCGCCGGCCGGCCCTCTGGCTGCTGCCGCTCCTGCTTCGGCACCTGCTGTTGTACCTGCTTCGGCACCGGCTGTTGCACCAGCTGTTGTACCTGCTGCGGCTCCTGCTGCTGTGCCTGCCGCTGTGCCTGCCGCTGTTGCCAGTCCTTCTATTTCTATAATTGTTTTTCCCCAGCTTGCCTCTCCATTGGCATCTGATGTAAGTAATTTTCCGGCTCCCTGTGTACCATCTGCA
>CALSBI010000030.1:0-24585 GCA_943373145.1 Chitinophaga pinensis | reverse complement strand
TACCAAACTGGGGACCTGCTTGTAAACTGATGCCCGGTGTAAGCTTGTAGTTGAGCAACAACGGGATGCTGATGTACTTGAGCTTGATGTTCTTGATATTGTTGAACTGGTAGATGGAACTAAAGCTGGAGGAAGTATCCACATTTACTTGTCCAAACAAAACCTCCGGCTGCAGCGCAAATTTATTGGACAGTTTTATTTCGGCAAAACCGCCCAATTGGTAGCCAAATGTGAATTGTTCTTTGAATGATTTGCCGGTAATTTTATTCATACTGGCGCCAGCTTTTACACCCAGCTTAAGGCCTTGCGAAAATGCCGCTGTGCCGATAACAGCGAAGGCAGATAATAGAACGATTTTTCTGTACATAATAAAAGAGTTTAGTACCAATCGTTTTACAAGACCTATGCCACAATTGCCATTTAGGGGCTTAGGAATTGTTAATAAAATGCTAAAATTATAGCGAAACACCTACCACACAACTAAAGGTGGCCGTCAACCTATTGCCAGTAGTGTTTAACAGGTAATAATCCAAGTACAATTGCGGACGCACATAAAATTTACCAATGCCATAATCCAGGTCCAACGAAAAAGCGGCCGATTGCAGTGCAAAATTGGTTTGGTCAACCGAAGTACTATTGTTGCGCAGTCTCAATATATTGCCTTGGGGCCTTCTGGTAATGGCCACGGTTTTGCTGCTCACTTTATATTTTTGTGTACCACCCACCAGCATCACCATGGGTGTTAGCACCAGTCCATCATTTTTGTTCAGTAGGCCATAAAACATAAAATCATGCTTGGCCGATGCCATCACCGACCAATCCTGCAGTTTGTATTGGGTGGTATCTTTTATCCGAATGGGTGGCAAAGGGGCAGGGCGTATGCGCAGCGAATCGGTATATTCCGTGTACTTTCCGCTGGCATAGCCAATGGCCAAACCCGGTTGTATGGCGCCTTTATTGGCACTGATGTATGCGTACAAGTCATTTTGAAAAGGGGAGGGTGCCACAGAAAGGGAATTGTTGAGGAGGTAGCGGGTATAAGCGATGCCCGCAGCTATTTTTTTGCCACTATAATCGTAAGAAGGGCTGATACCGGTTTGAAATAGGGCCAATTGGCCGCTATCACTCCCCAAAAAAGTAGTAACCGAAAAACCGAAACCACTTTTATGAAAATAGGCCACCGAGGGCGTATAAATGAGTTTGTTTACATCGGCTTGGTCGGCCGTAAGTGATTTGTTGTTCAGGCTAAACAGGCGGTTGCCCAAGCCCACACTGATGTCCACACTGCTTTTGGGCGGTTGCTTGCCCAGCGAATCGAACATTTGCGCAAAAGCATCCTGTTGTAACATCGAATCCAGTGCCGATTGCGGGGTTTGGGCAGACGTAACAAGGACAAAGGCGGTCAAAAGGACCGTACAAATTAATTTAAACATATCATTCTGGCATTAGGAAGTGGATTTGACCTTCGAGATCAACCAAGGTTTAATCTGCCGATAGGCACCGTTTTGGATGGTAAAATGGGCCACTTCTTAGTTTTCTGCAAAAGTACGGGTATAAAGCCTTACCTTTGCGGCCATTATTAAGTGTACAGCATAAAATGCTCAGGGTGCTGTTGTAGTTTAAGGGGCAAGATAGCCAAAACTGCAATGCAGTTGAAATACAGGCGCAGCAGGCCTGGATGCAGTTCGGAAGGGCTGCATGAGTGACACATCAATGCTTAACAGGGTTTCCGAAGCCCATTACAAACATTAAGCAGTTTCATTCTTATCATTTTCATCGTAACAGCCGGGAGCATGGCATGTAATTAAAATTTTTATACATGAATGCATTTGAAGCGTTAGGCCTCAACAATGAGTTGGTGAAGGCTATAGCGGACTTGGGTTTTGAAAGCCCCACGCCAATCCAAGAAAAGGCGATTCCTATTTTGTTGAGCGGTACCATGGATTTTGTGGGCCTTGCCCAAACGGGTACCGGTAAAACGGCAGCATTTGGCCTGCCACTGTTGCAGCTCATTGAGGCGCAAGAGCGGTATCCACAAGCGTTGATCGTATGCCCCACCAGGGAACTCTGTTTGCAAATTTGCAACGATTTGGTCAACTTTAAGACCTATCTAAAAGGCGTTTCGGCCGAACCTGTGTACGGTGGTGCCTCTATCATCGCCCAAATAAAAGCGCTGAAAAAAGGCGTACAAATTGTGGTAGCCACACCGGGCCGATTGATTGACATGATTGAGCGCAAAGCCATCGACTTGGGTAAAGTGAAGTATGTGGTACTGGATGAGGCAGATGAAATGCTGAACATGGGCTTTAGGGAGGATATTGATTTTGTATTGAAAAATACGGTTAACCGCGAAAGTACTTGGTTGTTCAGCGCCACGATGCCACCCGAAGTAAGGGCCATCAGCAAAAACTACATGGACAACCCCAAAGAGGTTACCATGGGCAAAAAGAACACCGCCAATGTAAATATCGACCACCAATATTTCGTGGCCGCAGCGCACCATCGCTACGAAACCTTAAAGCGGTTGATCGACTTTAACCCCGGCATGTACGGTATTATTTTTACCCGTACCAAGGCCGATGCCCAAGAGATTACCGAAAAATTGGCCCGTGAGGGATATGATATTGAAGCCCTGCACGGCGATTTGACCCAACAACAAAGGGACAAAGTGATGCAGCGCTTTAGGCAAAAAACCTTGCAATTGCTCATTGCTACCGATGTGGCGGCCAGGGGCATTGATGTGGAAGGAATTACCCATGTAATCAATTTTGAACTGCCCGACGATATTGAAGTATATACCCACCGCAGCGGCCGTACAGCCAGGGCGGGCAAAAGCGGTATCTGTATTTCCATCTGCCACAGCAGGGAAAGCTACAAAATACGGCAGATAGAAAAATTGGTGAATGCCCAGTTTCATAAACTGGATATTCCGCAGGGCAAGGAAGTATGCCGCCGCCAGTTTTTTCACTTTATGGACAAGCTGATGCAAGCCGATACTTCGCATGGCGATTATGAAACCTACCTGCCCGATTTGGTGGAGAAATTCGCCAGTGTAAGCAAGGAAGAAGTATTGCAAAGGGTGGCCGCATTGGAGTTCAACCAGTTTTTGAAGTATTACGAAAACGCCGAAGACCTGAATGCCCGTACCGATAGTCGTGACCGTAAGATTGGGTTTACCGATAGGGGCAGCGATGGCGGACAGCGCAGGGAAAGGCCCAGCTTTAGCAACCGCGACAGTGGCTATACCCGTTTGTTCATCAACCTCGGCATCAAAGACGGATTTTATAAAGCGAGCTTTTTACAGTTTGTACTGGATGAAAGCAACTTGAAAAAAGAAGTATTGGGCAAAATAGATATGCGGGATATGAACAGTTGGGTAGAAGTGGACCGGGATTCGGCTGCTAAGATGATCAAGAGCCTGGATGGCAAGAAGTACAACAACCGCATCATCCGCATGAACGAGGCAGATGGTGGTTTTAAACGCCCCACCGATGAGGGCCGCAAACGTTTTGGCGGCAGCAGTGGCGGCGGCGGCAATCGCAGCAAGCGTTTTTAAGCAATTTCAATAGATACAATGCGGGGCTTGCCCCGCATTGGTATTGTATATAGGGGCAGTTGCGGCATATAGGGCATTTCAACTATCTTTACATTTTACACTGGGCCGTTACTTACCGGCCATAAAAGACAAAAATATTTTGCGTTTTACCGAATTCAACTTTAACCCAGGGCTTGCAGAAGGCATTGCTTTTTCCGGTTACGAAGTAGCTACGCCCGTTCAAGAACAGGTGATACCGGCCATATTGGAAGGTAGGGACATCATTGCTTCTGCCCAAACGGGCACGGGCAAAACGGCCGCTTTCTTGCTGCCTATGATGAACCATTTGATAGAAAACCGTGTTGATGGGCAAGTGGGGGCTTTGATTATTGTGCCCACCCGTGAATTGGCCATACAGATTGCCCAACATTTGGAAGGGCTGAGCTATTTTACCAATATCAGTTCCATTGCAGTGTATGGCGGCAACGATGGGATGAACTTTGTGGCGGAGAAAAAGGCTTTTCAGTCGGGTGCCGATATCATCGTATGTACCCCCGGCAGGATGATTGCGCATATTGGCATGGGCTATGTTAAATTGAACCAATTGCAGTTTTTGGTTTTGGATGAGGCCGACCGTATGTTGGACATGGGTTTTCAAGATGATATTGACCGCATCATTGGTATATTGCCCGAAAAGCGGCAAACACTTTTGTTTTCGGCTACCATGCCCGATAAGATACGCAAGCTGGCCCGTAAAATATTGCAAAACCCCTTGGAAATCAATATTGCCATCAGCCGACCACCCGAAAAAATTGTACAGCGGGCTTATGTGGTGTACGAAGCGCAAAAACTGCCGCTGATGAAATACATCCTTACCCATATCCCTTACAAAAGTGTTATCATATTCTGTAGCCGCAAACAAAGCGTAAAGCAGTTGGCCAGTGCCCTGCACCGTGCCAAGTTTGCGGTAAATGAAATACACAGCGATTTGGAACAAGACCAACGTACGGATGTGTTGAACGGCTTTGCCAGTGGGCGTATACCCATACTGGTGGCAACGGATGTGATGAGCCGTGGCATTGATATTGATACCATCGACTTGGTGGTTAATTTTGATATACCGCATGATGCGGAAGATTATGTACACCGCATCGGCCGTACTGCCCGTGCCGAAGCCGATGGGGTGGCCATTACGCTGGTAAGCGATGCCGAAATGCGCCGCTTTGGTGCCATTGAAAAGTTTTTGGGCAAAGTGGTGGAGAAGCCTCAACTGCCCGAAGAACTCGGTCCTGCACCGGAATACAAGCCGGGTGAAAGGCCCAAGGGTGCTGCTGGCGGAAGGCCCAACAATAACCGCGGCCATTTCAATAAAGGCAATCGGCCTGGCGGTGGTGGCGGCAAAAGTAGTGGTGGCGGTAACCGTGGCCAAGGTGGCCCGCAGCATAATAGGGGCGGCAACAGGCAAGGGCATGGCAATGCGCCGAGGCCTCAGGCATAAATAATAACATGTGCCAGTCACAAATTACAGCCTCTGGAAACTTAGGCTGCGAAATCGGCCATAGATTCAAATTGCTTTAGATATACTGAACTAAACTAGCCGCACACAATAATCCATAATGATTAATCAATAATTACCCCTCAAGGCAATTTAGCGGTTAACACATAAAAATTCCGATCCACTTTGAAATTAGTGCCGCTGCCATTGGGCAGTTTCATGGTTTTTACCTGATTGTCTACCGGATAAATAAATTGATACATGCTGTCTTTGGTCGCAATCTTCACCGGCATGTTAAAGCCCGGTACGCAGGTGCCCCATTTATAACTCAATACGCCATTTTTAATTTTATACAGCAGCGTAGGTATTTGAATGGTACGTAAATATTGGTCAAATACTTTGCTAAAATCCATTCCCGCTTTTTTGCTGATGTAATTTTCTACTTCTTGCGAGGTGGTGGTGGTATGATAAAAATCCTTATTCAATCCCCTTAAAATGCCCCTGAATTTTTCATCGTTGTTGATAACGCTGCGGATGGTATGTAGCATATTCGCCGCTTTGGGATACATATCGCCACTGCCTTCTTTGTTTACCCCATAAGGGCCAATAATCGGCCTGTCGTTGGCTATTCCGTCTCGTATGCCCACTACGTAATCCGTACCCGCTTTTTTGCCATAAAAATATTCGGTAAATAAGGTTTCGCAATAGTTGGTAAAGCCTTCGTGCACCCACATATCGGCAATATCTTTGGTACTTACATTGTTGGCAAACCAATCATGCCCACCTTCGTGGATAATGATAAAATCCCATTTGAGGCCCCAGCCGGTATTGGATAAATCCATGCCCAAATAACCCTTTTGATAATTGTTGCCATAAGCCGTGGCACCTTGGTGTTCCATGCCCAAGTGGGGCGCTTCCACCAACTGAAAACCATCTTCGTAAAAAGGGTAAGGGCCATACCAATGCTCCAGGGCTTTGATGGTACGTGGCGCATCCACAAAATGCTTTTCGGCTTTTGCTTTGTTGTAATCCAATACCCAATAGCCAAGACTGAGCGGCCCATTTTCGCCTTGATAGGTTTCGCCAAAGTTGGTGTACTTACCAATGTAGGGTACAATGCAATAATTGTTGATGGGCGATTTTACGGCCCATGTATATTGCGTAAAGCCATTGCCCAGCGCTTTTTTAGCCGTCATCCTGCCATTGCCCACACCTACCAAACTATCGGGCACAATGATGTTTTGTACGGCACCCAAATCCGGCTCGTCGCTTTGGTGGTCTTTGCAGGGGTACCAAACACTGGCCCCCAATCCCTGGCAGGCCACACTCATCCAAGGATTGCCGTTGCGGTCCTTTTTCCAAATCCAACCACCGTCCCATGGTGGGCGGATGGCTTCCCTTGGCTTGCCATGGAACTGAATGGTGATGTATTGATAAATGGATTTATCGGTCAGCGGAAAAGCATGGTCGCCAAAATCCAACCACCATGTATTGTTGTGGTGCGTAATGTTTTTTATTTCAACCGCCGGGGCAGTGGGGCTACCACTGCTGAACAGTACTTTGTCGATCATCATGGGCTCCTGCAGGTCGATTTGCATGGGCTTTTGCTTGCCCGCCTGCGCTGTGAATTGTATCACCACCTGCCCTTCGATGGTTTTGTTGTCAAAATCGGGCTGTACGGTAATGGTATAATGCATTACATCCCACCAAGTGCGGCCGGGGCCCAAGCTGCCCCGCAGGCTATCATCTGAGGTGAAAATTTCCCTGCTGTTGAGGGGTTGCGCCAATAAGGAAGGGGGTAATAAAAAGCATCCCAACACGAGTAAAAAAAAGCCAAGTTGTTTGATTGACTGCCGTTTGATGATAAACCGATTCATTGTATACAATTTATGTTGAGCGATAAAGAAGCGTTCATTTTGTCGCCCGCATTTATCGTACAATGGTTAAATTTATGTTTTATATTGTAATAATGATGTTAAAAATACAAGAAAAGAGCAGTAGCGGTATGGGCGGTCTTTTTTTTGCAAAGGGCCATACCGTTTTGCTGGGTTGCTTATTGCTGCTGTTGTTGGCGGCTTGTAATACACATCGGCATAGCGATAAGAAAATTTTCCATTACAACGAATCTTCGGGCATTGCTTCCCTCGATCCGGCTTTTGCCAAGAGCCAAGCGGTCATGTGGGCCATCCATCAGTTGTACAATACCTTGGTGGAGGTGGACAGTAATATGCAAATAGCGCCCTCGTTGGCCAAGGCTTGGGAGATTTCCAACGATAATTTATTGCTGACCTTCCATTTGCGCAATGATGTTTTTTTTGCAGATGATGCCTGCTTTGCGGGTGGTAAGGGGCGGCGATTGGTGGCGGCAGATGTAGCCTATAGCTTGGGCCGCATCATGGACAAGGCCGTGGCCAGCCCCGGTGCTTGGATTTTCAATGGCCGGGTGGATAGCGTACACCCCTTTACGGCACTGAACGATTCTACCTTTCAATTGCGCTTGCAGCGGCCCTTTCAGCCGATACTGGGCATACTCACCATGCAATACTGTAGCATTGTGCCGCAGGAAGCGGTGGAAAAATACAAAGTGGATTTCAGGCGGCATCCGGTGGGCACGGGCCCTTTTGCAATGGTGGCTTGGGAAGAGGGGCAGGCCTTGGTACTGAAAAAAAATGGCGGGTATTTTGAAACCGATGCCAATGGCAAACGGCTACCTTATTTGGATGGGGTACGTATTTCGTTTTTTGATAGCAAGGCCACGGAGTTTTTGGAATTTCAACAAAAGCGCTTGGATTTCATCAACGATATTGATGCTTCTTTTAAGGATGAACTGCTTACCAAAACCGGCACCCTCAAAAAAGATTGGCAGGGTAAAATACAATTGCACAAGCATCCGTATTTGAACATTGAGTACATCGGTATTTTAATGAATGCGGACAATGAGTTGGTTAAAAACTCGCCACTCCGCATGCAAAAAATCCGTCAAGCCATCAATTATGGTTTTGATAGGCGAAAGATGATGCTGTACCTGCGCAACTCCATTGGCACGGCTGCCGAAAGCGGTTTTGTTCCAACCGGTTTGCCCTCCTTTGATTCTACGATTGTGAAAGGCTATGTGTACAATCCCGCCAAGGCCAAACAGTTGCTGCTAGAGGCGGGCTATCCCGATGGCAAGAACCTCCCGCCGATCAAACTGCTCACCATCCCCATTTATGCCGATTTGGGCAGTTATATTGCCAATGAACTGAACCAGTTGGGTATTACCGTGCAGGTGGAAGCCATGCAAAAAAGTTTGCTGATGGACCAAGCGGCCAAATCGCAAGCACCTTTTTTTCGTGGTAGTTGGATTGCCGACTATCCCGATGCGGAAAACTATTTGAGTGTGTTTTATGGCAATAATCCGGCACCGCCCAATTACACCCGTTACCGCAACCCCGCTTTTGATGCGTTGTATGAAAAAGCGTTGTTGGAAAAAAACGATTCGTTGCGCTATGTCCTTTACCGGCAAATGGATCAATTGGTAATGAACGATGCGCCGGTAGTACCGCTTTGGTACGATATGGTGATACATTTGGTGCATAACCATGTGGCGGATTTTAATCCCAATAGTTTGAATTTGTTGGAACTGCGGAGGGTGAGGAAGATGGGGTAATTTGCAAATATGCAAATGTGCAGATGTGCAAAAATGGGGTTGTTGCTACTTAATGGGGTGTTAGGTACCTGCTGAAGGTAAAAATAGTAAACTTTTTGGCCATATTAACTTACATCTACGCTGAAATCATGTACTCGTTATTCACTATTCATCATTCACTATTAACTAAAAAAGCCCTCTTTGCAGAAGGCTTTTTTAATAATATAACGTTGTTATTACTTGTTGGCTACAGGAATTTCCAACATGATGATTACTTCGTTGCCGATGTCGCCGTCGGTTTTGCCTACACCAAAATCACCACGCTTGATGGTGAAGGTACCTTTGAAAATACCGGTATTATCGGGAGCGCTTTCAAATGTAAAGGGGATGGTAACATCTTGTGATACACCCTTTAATGAAAGTTTGCCTACCGCGTTGTAACCTTCGGCTGTTTTTTCAATTTTAGAAGAGGCAAAGTTGATGGTGGGGAACTGGGCCGCATCGAACCAACCCTTGGCCTGTAAGTGGCCATCACGTTGTTCCATACCCGTTTTGATAGTGGCCACGTCGATAGAGCAGGTGAAAGAGGCTTCGCTCAATTTGGCGGCGTCAAACTTAATATCGCCCTTGGCACCTGTAAAGCTACCTACCAAATCTTGGCCGTGTGCTTCCATTTTAAATTTTACTTGTGCTTTTTCCGACAAAATTTGCCAGTTAATGATAGCTTGAATGGTAAAGGCAGAGGCTACCAAAGTTACCATAACTGCTGATACAATAAAGAATACTTTTTTCATTTTTGAAAGTGATTGATTTAAGGAACAATATTAGCAATATCCCGGCTAAAGCAGAAAATTAAATGGTTGAACGGGCAAAAAAACCTACCGAACCGGTAGGTTGCTTGCGTTGGGAAGGATAAAATTGGCCATAACAGTATCCTGCTATGGCCAATTGATGGAGGTAGTCATGCAAAAGTTAACAACGCTCTTCGCAGGCACCATTGATAGGAATGCTGCTTGTCCCAGTGTTTATTTGCCCAGCCGATAGATATGGAGGCTGTATCCGGTATGGTGCAGCACGGCTACGCTGGGTGATACTATTGCTAATCCAATGTTTTTACCAAAAAGTACTGCCCAATGGTAATGCTGCCCGGTATAACCGCATTCACTTTAATGGAAGCCGAAGTGGCGCCATTGGCGATGTTTACATCGGCCAGCACTTTTTCGGTGCCCGTTCCACCCGCCACCCCGGGGTCTAATATGATGTCGCTTACCGAGTTGATATTACCTGTGGTAAAGCCGCTGGAAGTGACCCAAAATGGCGCATAGTAACGGCTGCTACCCGGACGGCCCACCAGCAATTGTACCCTTCTGGCACGGCCGGTGGTGTTGGTAATGTTAAAAGTAAGCTCGTAATAATGCCCATAATTGGCATAAGTACGCAGGGCATTGGTGGGGCGTGGCACAAACAGGCTATAATCGGCTGGCGTGAAAGGCCTTCTGTCAACAGGTGTAGTAGCTGCAAAAGTACCGCCGGCGGTAACCACTTGGCTCACATTGGCGCTTTGTTCCTGTGCCCCACTTTTAGAGCTAGTGTTGTAATGCAGGCGCAAGGTAGATACAGTGGTGGGCAAGCTGATGTTGGTGATGCCGCTCCAGCCACTATTGGTGTAAATGCCGCACTCACGGCCAAAACGGCTGCCGTTGGTAGTCAGGCTTAGGCCAGCAGGAACCGGTGGGGCGGGGCTTCCCGTTTCTACAATATAGCCTTGGGCATCCGTCCAAGTACCTTGTGCCCGGTTGGTATTGCTGCCCACAATGGTAGCCAATTGGGTAAGTTTGGCACCGGCCGAGAGGGCATCCAGGTTTTCGAAAACCAAATAAATAACCACACTGTTGCTGGCGCTCAGTTCGTAGCGGCCATCGATGGTTTGGCTGGTAGGGGCCGATACCTCATCCAATATGGCATAACCACTGGCAGGGATGCTTTGGCTTACGGTGCGTAGGCGCTGGATGGTGCTGCCCGGGCCAGTGGTGCCCGGCTGCGTGGTACCGCTTCGCTTGTCGTTGAGCCAGTTTTTGGCCGTACGCAACGAGGTAGAGAGATCGGTAGTACTTTGCTTCACTTCGTAGTAGCCACGGCCACTAACCGTTACCGAACTGGCGGTAACATTGCGGGCTACCAAATAAGCCTTGGTATTGGTGCCTACGGTACCCAATAGGTAATGGTAGAGATAAAAAGTGAAGTTGCCCGAAATGCCGCGCAGGCTACCCAAATCCCCATCATTGATGGAGCCCCTGAATACCCAACCCCTAGACGATAACTGCTCGGGCTGATTGCTCACCAACATTTGGCTGCCCGAATAAGTACCGCCCAAATTTTTGCTGGTATTGGTAAAGTCGGCCGCACCATAAGCCAAAGTGGTTTCTGTACTGGCGGTAATGCTACCACTTCCGCCCGGCACTGGATCGTTGAAAATCTTTTCGGTGGTACTGGCATTTTCTTCGTTAGCAACGGCCATGTTCTTTTGATCTTTTTTGCAAGCTGTTAATAGCAAAAGCATGCCACTTGCCAATGCAAGCATTGGAGTTAATTTCATAATTCTTGTTTTTTAGTTAAAAAATATTGCCGAATATGGCTGTAGTGGGGCAAAGGGGCTGCATGTAGCAAATGTACATGGCTACACAGTAATGCAATTACCGTAATGAAATGTTAAAATGATAAACTGAATGTGCGCTTTACCCGAACCAATGTCGTTGACACATGGATTTGTAGGTATTTGATTGAAGCGATGTTTTTGAGTGTATTACCATTTGTGCGTTGTTCATGTTGCAAAGTTAATGCGATTAACCATTCAAAAATAAATACTGGTCAAAAAACGGGTACGATTGCGTATAAATAACAATTAGGTGTAAACGTAAAAACCACAGACTTCCGTTACTGTTAATGAAATCTATAGTTATTTGATAGACTTTGTAAGGATCCAGTGCTCAGTCAAAAAGACTTTGTACCCCGTTACCCCACTTGTTTTCATGCTCCAGCAGCCATTTTTTTCGCCACAAATCGCCGCCATAGCCCACCAAAGTGCCGTTGCTGCCGATTACCCGGTGACAGGGAACAATAATGGCGATGGCGTTTTTGCCATTGGTGGTACCCACGGCCCTGATGGCTTTCACATCGCCGGTTCGTTTGGCCAGTTCCATATAGCTAATGGTTTTGCCGTAAGGGATATCGCAGAGCGCTGTCCAAATCTTTTGTTGAAAGGAAGTGCCAGGTTGACGGAGGTTCAGGTTAAACAATTTGCGTTTTCCGTCAAAAAATTCTTGCAACTGGGCAATGCAAATCGCTGCATAGGGCGATATGTCTTCGGTAGTGTGTATTTCATTTGCTGCCAGTTTGGGGCCCTTCCATGAATTGACAAAATGTACAGTGTTCAGCGTATCGCCGGTGGTTTGTATTTGTAAAATGCCCAAGGGCGAGTTGAAATAAACGGTGCGCTGTTCCATATTATCCTGCTTTGCTACCATTTTGAACGGGTTGCGAAGGATGGAGCAATACCACCTGCCCTTCTTGGTTGTAGAGGCCCATTACCAAGCATTCGCTGAAGAAATTGGCAATTTGCTTGGGCGGAAAATTCACCACGGCAATGATCTGTTTGCCTATCAATTCTGTTGTGCTGTAAAGTGCCGTTATTTGTGCAGAAGAGCGTTTGATGCCCAGTTCGCCAAAATCAATGGTGAGCTGATAGGCGGGCTTATGTGCATGGGGAAAAGGTTCCACCGATAGGATGGTTCCACAGCGGATGTCTACTTTTTCAAAATCTTGCCAACTGATCATGCGTACATTTATTTTATCACCACATCAGTTACCACTTTTTCGCCCAGCGCCTCATTTACCCTTTTGATGATGGTATCTTTTTGGTACAGCAGTTCGTTTTTAAGGGCGGCTACAGAAGAAGTAATAAATAATTTGCCCCCCACAATTTCAATCTTGTCGGTGTACTTAGCAATCACTTTGCCCATCAATTGTTCCCAAATGGTTTCAATTTTCAGTGCCTGAATACCGGTACGCAGGCGGTAGTTGTTCCGCCCCTTTAAAAATTCTTGAATTGCTTCGCCCAATGAAAGCTGTGCCATACCACAAATATAGCAGTAAAGAATGGCACTACCTGTTTTGAGCAGGGCAAACGCATCTGATTTACAAGCCTTGAATGGTTGCTCTTTTGACCATACCATCGCATTTCATGGGGCGATGGCTGATGCCTGCCCACAACTGGTTGGGGAACGGCCCTACAATATGGGCGACCGGAACAGAAAAAACGATTACAGGGTAGATAAGATGCGGTAACGGGGTTTAAAAGCCGTATTTGAGGTTAATATCTGCGTCTTTGGCGTAAATTATTGCCAAACCTGGACAAAAAAGCTGCGAGTTCGAAGCAAAAAGCTGCGAGCTCGGGGTAAAAAGCTGCGAGCTCGAGGTCAAAAACTGCGAGCTCGGGGTCAAAAGCTGCGAGCTCGAGGTCAAAAACTGCGAGCTCGAGGTCAAAAACTGCGAGCTCTGGGTAATAACCTGCGAGTTCGGGGAAAAAAGCTGCGAGTTCGAAGTACAAAGCTGCGAGTTCGAGGTACAAAACTGCGAGCTCGGGGTAAAAAGCTGCGAGTTCGAGGTAAATAAGTCCAAGCTCGAGCTTTTTTTTTGTGATATTTCGGATAAAATGAGGCTTTCCTGTAATATTTGTGGTTGAACAAATCGGAAGCCGAAATTTGAAATGCACCCCGCTTACTCCACCACCTGATTGCGTAAAAGGTCGTTAAATACATCGCGGCTGCGGATGAGGCGGGGCTTGCCATCCTGCAGCAATACCTCGGCTGGCTTGAGGCGGCTATTGAAGTTGCTGCTCATCTCAAAGCCATAAGCACCCGCATTGTAAAATACCAGGTAATCGCCTTCCCTTACCTCGTTCAGCTTGCGGTCCCAGGCAAAAGTATCGGTTTCGCAAATATTGCCCACCACGGTGTAAATCCGCTCGGGCCCTGTGGGATTGCTGATGTTGAGGATATGATGGTATGAGTCGTAAAACATCGGGCGTATCAAATGGTTGAAACCGCTGTTCACCCCAGCAAAAACCGTGGCGGGCGTTTGTTTTACCACATTGGCCTTTACGACAAAATAACCGCACTGGCTTACCAAGTATTTACCGGGTTCAAACCAAACCTGTAATTTTTTGCCTGTTTCGCTTTGGTATTGGGCCAAAGCCTGCGCTACTTTTTGGCCCAACGAATCGATGTCGGTTTCGGCATCGCCGGGCTGATAGGGCACTTTAAAACCGCTGCCCATGTCAATAAAGGTAAGGTCAGGAAAATGTGCGGCCATGCCGAACATTACTTCCAGCCCTTCCAAAAAAACACCCGTATCTTTTATTTCGCTGCCCGTGTGCATGTGTATGCCTTGCACATGGATATTGAAGGTTTTTACAATGCGTACGATATGCCGTACTTGGTGGATAGAGATGCCAAATTTGCTATCCACATGACCCGTGGAAATTTTAAAATTACCGCCCGCCATGATATGTGGGTTCAGGCGGATGCAGATAGGGTAGCTGTTGCCATATTTGTTGCCAAATTGCTCCAGCAAAGAAATATTGTCGATGTTGATGTGTACGCCCAGTTCCTTGGCAGCTACAATTTCTTCAAAATCCACACAGTTGGGGGTGTACAGGATTTCCGTTTCGGCAAAGCCTGCCATCAGGCCCAACTGCACTTCGTTGATGCTTACGCAATCGAGCGAGAGGCCAATGCTCTTGGCATATTTCAGCACATTGATATTGGTTAGCGCTTTGGCAGCATAAAAAAAACGGGCATCGCAGCCCTCAAAAGCTTTTTTTAATTTGCTGTACTGCTCGGCAATTTTTTCTGCATGATATACGTAAACGGGAGTGCCAAATTCGTTGGCAATGTTCACCAACTGCTGATTGCTTAATACTTGCGCCATATTGCGAAAATAAGCAGAAAGAGGCAGGAAACAAAAATGCATGGATAATGTCAGGCTGGTGTCCCCATCAACATGGGCAAACAAAAACGCTGCACCCGAGGATGCAGCGTTTAGGATATGATGGTGATACCAACCCTTACTTCAAATTGAAGCGGATGGCGCCATTTTTCTTCTCGTCCGATTCGATGCGCAACTCATAGGTTTGGCCATCGCAATACACTTTCATCAAAGCGGTATTGGGCGGTATAGAACCTAAGTTTTCGGCATACATTACCAGTTCGTTGCTGCTGTTTTTCAGCGCTTTTAAGTTGAGTGTAATGGCTTTGTCGGTCAACTTAGCTTTTGACGATACCACATTACCATTAAAATAAACAGTTACTTCATCGCCGTCAACCTCGCCATTGTCGTATAGCTCTACTTTAATATCTGCCGACTTGGTATCAATGGTTTTGGTGATTACATTTTTACGGTTACCAGTAGTCGTTTCGTTTTTAGGATCATATTTCTCTGGCATCAGTGTAGCGATGATAACATTGTTGCCTGCAAAATAAGTGCCCGCTGCTTTTTTGATATCGGCTACCGTAATCTTATTTAGGTACTGCACATAATTCACCAGCCTATCGGGATTGTCGTTGTTCACTTTAATATCCATCAAGGCATTGGCCCATACCGAGTTGTTTTTGATCGCTTCCTTGTACTGCTCAATCTTTTGCAACTTGGCTTTGTTCAAGTAGCTGCTGTCGATACCCTTGGTCCTGATATTTACAATTTCTTGTTGGAGCGCCTTGGCAATGGTATCGGCCTTTTCTGGACCGCAGGGAAGGTTGGCAATAAAGCTATAATTGGTGTAAGGCTTTTTCTCTATTTCGCCAAACATAGCACCGCCGTAAATGCCTTGTATTTTTTCACGCAGCTCTTCAATGATGCGGATATTGATTACATCCAACAGCAATTCTGATTTCAGTGCTTGGTCTTCGCTGTAAGGCACTTCGCCAGAGAAAACGGCCAATACCAAACTCTTCTCCTCTTTTCCTTTATAAGTATTGAGGTTGATTTTTCCTTTGGCAGTACGTACTTTGTTATCGGTGTACGTAAATTTCTTACCCGTTGTAGGCAAAGAAGCCACATATTTCTCAATCAACGGTATCATTTTGGCTTCATCGATGCTGCCCACAAATACAAAGTGCATACCGCTCATATCGCCAAAATGCTCTTTGTGTATGGCCAGCAGCCTATCTAGTTGTACTTTGTCGTAATACTCGGCCTTCGTTACAGGCGATGCGGCCAAGGGATTGTTGCCATACATCGTTTTGTAAAAAGTATCAATGAAAACCGCTTGTGGGTTAGCGCCAATCATGGCCGATTGTGATTTGGCCTTTTGAATATAGGTATTGAACAATGCGGTGTCTTTGCGAACGGCGGTTACATGCAGTTGCAGCAATTGCAGCATGGTTTCTACATCTTTTACCGAACTATTGCCCCTAAACCCATCTTCGGTTTCGGAAAACAAATCTATTACGGCCGCCGTTTTTCCGGCCAAAGCCTTGCGCATATCCACTGGGGTAAATTCACCAAAGCCCATAGCAGCTACGATGGCAGTGGCAAAAGAAGCGTTGTACTTGTCTTTGATACCATATCCATTTCTGCCACCATTGCGCAATGCAGACATAATGATTTCGTCATTTTTAAAATCGGTTTTTTTGAGGGTAACCGTTACACCGTTTGATAATTTAAGTTCGGTAGTACCCAATTTGGCATTGGTTGTTTTGCTTACCACTTTGCCCGCTTTGGGTTCCTTACTCAATAAGTTGGTGGTGATTACCTTTTCTTCAAATGGCTTAACATCGCTTTTTTCTGCCTTTTCCAACAGTTGTACCAATTGCAAACTATCGGGCAACTTTACATTGGCATTGGTTTCTGGGCCTTTAATGGAAACCAGCCTGTTTTTGCTATTGATATAAGTTTGTAAAGCGTTTACATCCTTCAACGTAATATCGGGCATGATTTTTTTTACAAAGGCATATTCAACTTCGATACCTGGCATACCCTCGTTATTCAAAAAGTGTTGTACACACTCTTCCACCAAATTGCCCGATTCAATTTTGTCGCGGTTGTTATAACTGCGTTCTATAAAGTTCAGGTAGCTTTTCTTCACCCTGTCCAGTTCCGATTGTGTAAAGCCAAAGCGCTTTACCCGCTCAGCTTCTGTCATCACGGCGCTTAGTGCAACCGAAGGGTCGCTTGTGCCCGATGCGGCATCCAATGAGATGGCATCGTATCCTTTTACTATGGAGCCAAAGCTAGCAGAGGCACTCACAAAAGGCGGGTTTTGTTTTTGCGTAAGCTCTTGCAAGCGTTGGTTGAACATGGTGGTAAACAATGAACGCACCACACCTTTTTTGTAGGTGCTATCGGTATTATTAGGTTCTGTTTTAAAAACCTGGTAATCTACGCTGATATTATATTTGGTAGCTTCCTTGTCGGTAACCACAATGGCATCAGTACCATTGATCATGGGCACACCCCCATCTTTTTTAACGGGCATGGTAGCGGGGTTGGTCAATCCAGCAAAATGTTTTTTAATGTAGGCTTCCGCTTTTTCAACGGTAATATCGCCAATCACAATTACAGCCATTAAATCGGGCCTGTACCAATCTTTGTAAAAGCGTTTGATCTCGTCGTACTTGAAATTTTTAATGATGCTGTCGATGCCGATGGGTATGCGGTTGCCATAATTAGAACCATTGAAAAGTTTAGCGTAAATTTTACGGTTCATGCGGTCGTCGGCACCTTTGCCAGTACGGCTTTCTTCCAATATTACGCCCCTTTCCGAGTCAATGTCCTCGTTTTTATAAGTTACGTTGTGCGCCCAGTCTTCCAGTACCATAAATCCTTTGTCGAGGTTTTCGGGCTTACTGGTAGGTATGGGGAGTATGTACACCGTTTCGTGGAAAAAAGTATAGGCATTCAAATCACTGCCAAAGCCCACACCAATATCTTCCAAAAATGATACGATATCGTTCTTTTTAAACCGGGTGGTACCGTTAAAAGCCATGTGTTCGCACATATGTGCCAAGCCTTGTTGGCTATCGTCTTCGTTTAAAGACCCGGCTTTTACAGCTAGGCGCAGCTCTACTTTATTTTCAGGTTTGTTGTTGGGCATGATGTAGTAAGTAAGCCCATTGTCCAATTTCCCCATTTTAATCTTAGGGTTGATGGGCAATACGGTTTGTGCCCATGCTCCTGTGCATAAAAAAAGGCCCCCCAAGGCTGTCAACTGCAGTAACAAATACTTCCATTTCATGTAGCATAATAATTTAGCTTGCAAACCTAAACTTTTTGCTACGTATTACCATGCCTTTCCTCCAATTTTTACCCTTTGGTGAAAGATGGTAGCTGCAAGGACCAATCATATTTTTTAAACGAGATCTTGGGCCGGCTTTCTGCTGCTGGCGGTGTAACATGATATTGCTGCAATAGCTGCCGGATACCCTTTTTGCCGCCAAAATCCCCCCTGAACCAACTGAGGATGGCGGGCAGCAACCATTTGTTTTGGCCCGGCCTATATTCCACTTCTTGTTGCAAATAACTGGCCGTAGCCATATCAAGTTGGGCATCTATTTGTTCAGGGGTATAAAAAGCGATAGGCGGGCAGCTTTTGGCGCCACAGTTGAGGGCAAAATGTATGCGGTAATCGAGGATGGCGTCCCGTAGTTTTTTTTCGAGGCTGGTGGGAAAGGGGTTGGTAAGGTAGCCGAGCCCCCACTTGAGTTGACTGCGGCGTAAAATGCCGTGCTCTATCAGGTCGAGGCTGATGCGGTGCGGGCCAATGGTTATGAAAGGTTGCTGGAAGAAGCGGCTGCGGTTTTGATACTGTGCGGGGTTTTGCGATAGGGCTATTTGTACAAATGCGTTGTAAAGGTTTATCCAAAAGGCTTTTTTATGAGGATCATCAGCTAGTTCCTGCCGCAATGCATTTATATCAACCGCTTCCAATTGTTGTAGATAAAGCTGGATGCTGCTGCCTGTTTTTACGGCATACAAAAGGTCTTGCGACAATTTGACACAGGAAGGGGATTGGCTGATGGCGTCCATTTGCCAAAGCTACGGGAATATAATATGCCATTAAAAATGGGTGGGAGAGCGGATTAACCGAGGTGATTAAGCGACAGGACCATTCTCATCATCATTGCCCTGCTCACCGTTGCCGGGTATTTCGGCTTCGGGTGTAGGCTCCGCTGTAGCTGTATCTTGGTCTTGGTTATTTGCTTCGTCGGTCTCGGGAATTATTTCGGTTGATGCTTCGCTCACCGGGGGAGTATCTTGTTCGGCTGGGTCGGTATCGATTGCTGTTGCTTCGGCTGCTGGTGGTTCAGTATTGTCGCCCTCTTCTGCAGGGGCAATGGCATGCACCATCGTGGCCTGTACCAGTTCTTCCATCATCACCTCACTTATTTTGGGCAGTTCCTCGGCACTGTTGATGCCAAAATAATCCATGAAAGATTTGGAGGTAGCATAAATCAACGGATGCCCCACTGCGTCTTCCCGGCGACCGGTAATCACAATCAGGTCTTTTTCCAATAGCTTTTGTACGGCATAATCGCAGTTAACACCGCGGATGGCCTCAATTTCGCTTTTAGTGATGGGCTGTTTATAAGCAATAATGGCCAAGGTTTCCAAAGCGGCGTTGCTCAACCGTTTTAAAAATTTGTCGCCATTTAACTGGCCAACTGTTTTATAATAAATTTTCTTGGTCAAAAATTGCCAACCCCCGCCACTTTCCCTTACTTCAAATGGATAAAATTCGGAGTTGTATTTTTCGCAGATACCTTCTAGGGCGGCGTCTACCTGTTCTTGGGTGGCTCTATCTTCAATAAAGCCCATGGCATTGTTTACCAGTTCGGTTACTTCGCTACTGGTGAGCGGCTTGTCGCTCGCAAAAATCAATGCTTCAATGTGCGGTATAATCTGAGAAATCTCCATTTTTGTATTGTTGGTTGATACCTTGGCAACTGGGCAAAACAGTATGCCGCAGTTGCCAAGCTAACGGGCTATTTGTACTTAGCCTTGCAATGCCGCTGCACCACTCACAATTTCCGTTAATTCTGTGGTAATGGCAGCCTGGCGGGCCCTGTTGTAGCTAATTTTCAGACTCTTCAACAATTCATTGGCATTGTCGCTTGCCTTGTCCATCGCCGTCATCCGGGCACCGTGCTCACTGGCATTGGCGTCTAGCACAGCCTTGTACAATTGGGTATTTAATATTTTGGGCATCAGTTCGGCAATCAACGTGTCTTTGTCCGGCTCAAAAATAAAGTCGGCCTTTTTATTGCCTGTTTTTCCTTGTACCTTTTTAACCGGTAAAAATGCTTCCGCTACAAATGCTTGGGTGGCGGCATTTTTAAACTCGCTGTACACCAATTCTACCGCATCTACTTCTTTGTTGGTAAAAGCTTCCATGGCATAACCAGCCGCAGTCTGCACTTTCTCAAAGCTAAGGCCGGTAAAGATGTCCCAATATTTGTCCATCACCTTAAACCCACCTTTGTTAAAGTGTTCGTACCCTTTTTTACCAATGGGCAAAAACTGTACATTGCCTTTGGCCAATTGGGTGGGATATTTGTCTTTGGCCGTTTGTTTGGCCAGTTTAATCAAGTTGCTATTGTAGCCGCCGCAAAGCCCACGGTCGCTGGTAACAATGATGATGAGCACTTTTTCCACGGTCCTTTCCGCAGCCAAGGATACATTGATGCCGCCATCGTTGTTGCTTACGATATTGCCCAGCATTTCCTGCAACTTTTGGGCGTAGGGACGCATTTGTGTTATAGCGTCTTGGGCACGGCGCAATTTGGCCGCACTCACCATTTTCATGGCCTTGGTAATCTGTTGTGTACTTTGTACTGATTTGATCCTGTTCCGTACTTCTTTTAATGCACCACTCATATTACTTTGTCAATTTTTGGCAGATGCGCTGTAAATGACTCAGCTTTCCCGCCTTTTTTCGAGGTGCAAAGGTAAGATAAACAGGGCAAAATACAAGTACACGTTTAAAATGTGTGGGCAAGTTTGCAATTGGGGCTGGACGGTAAAAAGCAAAACCCCCGAAAATCGGGGGCTTTGCAATTATATACAAGTAGCAGGGCTTATTTGCTGCTGGCTACTTTCTTTACTTTTTTGCTTTTTTTGGCAGGTTTAACGCTTACTGTAGGTGCTGCATCTACCACTGGTTTGGTTTCAGGAGCTTTTACCAAGGTGGGGGCCACTTCGGCAGGGGCAACCTCATTGGCTGCTACTACATCACCCGTGATGGTAATCGACTTCATTTCGTCAACACCGGCAAATTTAACAGTCAAATGCTTGTCAAAATGACCGGCAGCGGCTGCATTGTAAGTAGCGTTGATATAACCGGTTTTGCCGGGCATGATGGGCGACTTGGTATAATCGGAGATGGTGCAACCGCAAGTGGGGTTGGCCTGCTCGATCAACAGCGGTTCGCTGCCGATGTTGGTAACGATAAATTTGGCAGATGTAGGAGTGCCTTGCTTGATCTTACCCAACTCGATAGTTTCTGAATTGAATTTGGCAACATCGGCTACTTTTTTCTGTGCATAAGTGGCCGCAGCTAGGGCCATAATGGCTAATGAAAGAATTATCTTTTTCATGTTCGTTTAATTATATTGATTATTTAATTTTTTAAATCGTCCAGTGTTTTGTTGGCAGGTGCCGATTCGGTAGGCGTTTTCCACACTTCACCTTTGATGAACAATTGCTTGCTCATGGTGCCATTGTAAGTAACGGTAATCACCTTGTTGAAAGGGCCTTCTGCAGCCGCATTGTAGCCCACGGTAATCTTGGTATTACCACCGGGTGCAACGGTTTTGTTCTGCTCCCATTCGGGCGTAGTACAACCGCAACTAGCTTGTACATTGCTGATCTTCAGCGAATCTTTGCTGTTGTTGTTTACATTAAAAACATACGTAACGGGTTTGCCCTGTGGTATTTTACCAAAGTTATGCTCTGTTTCTTTTACAAACAATGCGTCTTCTACTTTAGTTTCGGCTGGCTTGGCAACTTGCATGGTGGGTTGGGCGTAAATAGCCCCACAAATTAACGTGGCCAACATCAGTGTACTAAATTTTTTCATGTCTTACAATTTTGATTGAATTGTTGATACTATTATTATACCAAAGATACGAAAACGGTGAATTAAGTTGCAAATTGTTTTGATGTTACCAATTTTTTAACAAAACTGGCCACATAATTAATACTTTTGCCGCATATTTCGCTCTCGTATGGGTACAGATAATAACAACAATGCAGTTTTGCAGGAAAAGCTGAGTTTTGAGAACTTCCGTTCCGAAGTTTTGAAAGATTACCGTTTTGCCTGCGAAAGCCGTGAAGTGAGCCTGCTGGGCAGAAAAGAAGTGCTTACCGGAAAGGCCAAATTTGGCATTTTTGGCGATGGCAAGGAAGTGGCCCAAGTGGCCATGGCCAAGTTTTTCAAGCCCGGCGACTTTAGGAGTGGGTATTACCGCGACCAAACCTTTGCTTTTGCCTCGGGTATTGCCACCGTAGAGCAATTTTTCGCCCAGTTGTACGCCGACCCCAATTTGGAGCATGACCCGTTTAGCGCCGGTAGGCAAATGAATGCCCATTTTGCAACCCGTATGGTGGATGATGAAGGGGAGTGGCTGGACCTTGCCAACCGCAAAAATGTATCCGCCGATATTGCCCCCACCGCAGGTCAAATGCCCCGTGCCTTGGGCCTGGCTTTTGCCTCTAAGTTTTTTAGAAATGTGGCCGAGGTGAAGGATTTGAACCATTTGAGCAACAATGGCAACGAAGTGTGTTTTGCCACCATTGGCGACGCTTCCACCAGCGAAGGGCATTTTTGGGAAACCATCAATGCGGCGGGTGTATTGCAGGTGCCGCTGGCCGTATTTGTGTGGGACGATGGCTATGGCATATCGGTGCCCAAAGAGTATCAAACAACCAAGGGTTCTATTTCAACCGTGCTCAAAGGGTTTCAAAAAAATAGCGATACCAATGGCCTGGATATATACCGACTGAAGGGCTGGGATTATGCCGGCATGTGCGAAGTGTTGGAACCGGCCATCCAACGCATCCGGGAAACCCATATCCCGGCCGTATTCCATGTAGAAGAAATCACACAGCCGCAAGGGCATTCCACTTCGGGCAGCCATGAGCGGTATAAAGATGTGGAGCGACTGGCTTGGGAAAAAGAATGGGATTGCCTTCGCCAATTCAAAAGTTGGATATTGTCCAATGCATTGGCCGATGAAGCGGAGTTGGAGCAGGTAGAAACCGAGGCCAAAGAGCAGGTAAAGCAGGGCAAGCAACGGGCTTGGGAAAAATACAACGAGCCCATCGCACAGCAGGTAGCTACTACACAGCAATTGCTGGGCAATATCAAAGAGGGCCATCCTGCCATACAGGAAATCATTACGGGCTTGGCTACCAACAAAGAGCCCATGCGGCGGGATGTGCTGAAGGCATTGGGCAAGGCCATGGAACTGGTGCCCGGCCAAGCAGCCACCATTCGGCCTTATTACCAAGAGCTGTTGGCGCAAAACAAACAACTGTACAACACTTTTTTATACAACGAAGGCCCCAAAGCTGCCACTAAGGTGGAGGCGGTACCTGCCAACTATTCGGCGGATTCGCCCACGCTAAACGGTTATGAGGTATTGAACCATTATTTTGATGCCTTGTTTGCCAGCAATCCCAAAGTAGCGGCTTTTGGCGAAGACCTTGGCTTTATTGGCGATGTGAACCAGGGCTTTAGCGGTTTACAGGCCAAATATGGCAAAGAGCGCATTTTTGATACTGGCATTAGGGAACTGACCATTATGGGACAGGGGCTGGGCATGGCTTTGCGGGGTTTGCGGCCCATTGCCGAAATACAATACCTCGATTACCTGTTGTACGGTTTACAGCCCCTGAGCGATGATGTGTGTACCACGCATTTCCGCACGGCGGGCCAGCAATCGGTGCCGTTGATTGTGCGTACCAGGGGACACCGCCTCGAGGGCATTTGGCACAGCGGTTCGCCCATGGGCATGATCATCCACTCACTGCGGGGCATGTATGTATGCGTACCGCGGAACATGGTGCAGGCAGTAGGCATGTACAATACCTTACTGAAAAGCAACGACCCCGGCTTGGTCATCGAATGCCTGAACGGCTATCGGTTGAAAGAGAAAATGCCCGATAATCTATTGGATTGCACGGTGCCGCTAGGGGTGCCCGAAGTTATCCGTAAGGGTGGGGATATTACCTTGGTTTCTTATGGTTCTACCCTGCGCATTGTGATGGAAGCAGCAGCGCTACTGGCTGGCAGCGGCATTGATTGCGAAGTGGTGGATGTGCAAACCCTGTTGCCCTTTGATACGGGACATGTAATTGCAGCCTCGCTTAAGAAAACCAGTCGCATTTTATTTATCGACGAAGATGTGCCCGGTGGTGCGGCTTCTTATATGTTCAATAAAGTAATGGAAGAGCAGCAGGGCTACAAGCTGTTGGATATAGCGCCCCGTACACTTACGGCTCAGGCGCACCGGCCCTGCTATGGCAGTGATGGCGACTACTTTAGCAAGCCCAATTTGGAAGACATGGTAAGGGTGGTGAAGGAGATGATGGCGGAGTGATTGCTAGTTGAGAGTTGAAAGGTGAAAGGGGAAAGTTGATAGTGGATAATTGATAATGGATAGTTGAGAGTTGAAAGGGGAGAGTTGAAAGTGGATAATTGATAATTGATAGTTGATAGTGGATCACTAGCGTTTTGATATAACTAAAAGATTTTCAATTGTTTATGTTTTAGTTCTTTGAAATATTGTTTTTGAGTTTGCTCAAATAGTTGATTTATGGGCATTTTTTCAAAAATAGAGATGCTCAAAATCTGTATGATTTCGTAAAGGG
>CALSBI010000029.1:0-35207 GCA_943373145.1 Chitinophaga pinensis | reverse complement strand
CTCCCAGCTTCATCCCAGGTTCCGCACCCCCTTCAAATCCAATATTATTTTCGCCCTGTTTGTGGGTCTCATTGCAGCCTTTGTGCCCGCCGAAGTAGTTGGCAATATGACGGTTATCGGTACCCTTTTCGCCTTTGTATTGGTATGTGCCGGCATCATCGTGCTGCGCAGAACCAACCCCACCATTGAGCGCCCCTTTAAAACCCCTTGGGTACCCGTAATACCCATATTGGGCATACTCGTTTGCGGCGGCCTCATGTATGCACAAGCAGGAATGGTTTGGCTAAGGCTGATTGTATGGTTGCTCATAGGTATCGTCATCTATTTTTTGTACGGCATCAAAAACAGCAAGCTCCGTCAATAAAGTGTGAGCGGGGTAGGGGGTGGATGCTAGAGGCTCGATACTGGATGCTGGATGCTGGATACTAGATGCTGGATACTAGATGCTGGTTGTATTATATCCAGTATCCAGCATCCAGCATCCGCTATCTATTTCCCTACTTTGCCATCTTATCATACAACTTCTGCACCGCATCCAAATTCGCAATAAAAATACTGCGGCCATGCGTACCTACCACCAAATCATTTTCACGGGCCTGCACCGCTAAATCATGCACCGGCACTCGGGGCAGGTTGTGGCCCATGTTCATAAAGCTTTTGCCCATATTGAAAGAGGCATACAATCCATTATCGCTGCCCACGTATACAATGTCTTCTTTTTTAGGATCTTCCTTTACCACATTCAAAGGCTCGGGCGGCAGGTTGCTGCCTAGCGCTGTCCATGTAGCGCCGTAGTCGTTGCTCATAAACAAGTAGGGCATAAAATTATCAAAACGATAACCGTTGAGGGTGATGTATACCCGTCCCTCTTTGTGTGCAGATGCTGCCACCCGGCTTACCCAAAGCCCTTGTGCATTCTTGGGCAGGTTTTGGCTGATGTTTGTCCAACTATAGCCACCATCTTTCGTTACATAAATATAGCCATCATCACTGCCCGTGTACAACAGCCCCATGCGCAAAGGCGATTCACTCAAGGTGGTCAGTGTGCCATAGGGAATCTTCCCCTCTTTTTTACCACCCGTCAGGTCGCCGCCCATGGCATCCATGGTTTCAGCTTTGTTGAGGCTCTTGTGCAACTTGTTACTGCCATAGTAAAAAATGTCTTGTTGGTGCTTGCTCAGCAAAATCGGTGTTTGCCAGTTGTAGCGCAATTTGGCTTCGCCCAGGTCGTGCATGGGGTGGATGTTCTGTCCACGACCACCATCCACATTTTTGCGTTGGTAAAACCCAAATTGCGAACCCACATAAACCGTCTTGTTATCCCTTATATCCACTTGCGCCTGCATGCCATCGCCACCGCCCAAAGTTTTCCAAGTATAATCTTCGGGGTCGGGGTCTTTCTTTTCGTCGGCAAAAGAAAAGCCATTGCCCGTATTGATTTTACTAGGTCCGTACCAAGTACCATTGTCTTGCAGGCCGCCATATACATTGTAGGGCTTGGCATCATCTACGGTAATGCCATAAAACTGGCCCACCGGTATGCTCGTTACTTTAAACCAATGTGCACCATTGTCGTAGGTGATATTGGCCCCACCATCATTGCCAGCAATCCAATGCCCATCCCGCTTGGGGTTGATCCAGCAATGGTGCCAGTCGCCATGGGTATTGTCTTTGTCCACCGCCTTAAAGGTTTTGCCACCATCCGTACTCAATATGATGCTCGTACCAAAAGTGATTACCTTTTTATCGTCGGTGGGCGACACAAATATTTTCCCAAAATAATAACCGTAGGTACTAAATACATTGATATCCTTGGTATTCACTTTTTTCCAATTGGCACCTGCATCATCGCTGCGGTATATTTCGCAACCATAAATGCCCGCATTTTGAAAACCATCATCCGCCACCAACCAATCGTACAATACGGTAGGCTTCAATTTGTCGGTTTTCACCAAATCCTTAACCACTGCGGCTTTGTATTTATTGGGGAAACGGTTGTTGATCAAAAAACTATCCAGCTTTTTATCGTTCAGGGCCAAAAACGCAGCTTTGTCAATGGCTTTAAAATCGGCCGTTACATATTTGGTACTGTCTTTCTTTTTGGTAGCCGTATCAGGTTTGATATTGTTATTGTCTACCACTGCATATACAATATTGGGATTGCCCTCATACACGGCCACGCCGCTGCGGCCAATTTTAGCACCGGTAGGAAAACCGCTACCCGCCTTGGTAATCAACTGCCAAGTATTGCCGCCATCATTGCTTTTGTAAATGCCGCTGCTGCTGCCCGCTTCTGCCCAATCCCAAGCCCGACGGGTGCGGTACCACATACAGGCATACAGTTCATCCGGGTTTTTGGGGTTGATGTCCATTTCGGCGGCACCCGTATTCTCGTCGATGTACAAGGTTTGTTTCCAAGTATTGCCGCCATCGGTGGTTTTATATACGCCCCGTTCTTTGTTGGCACTGTATAAATGGCCCATGGCCGCCACCCAAGCAATATTGGTATTGGTAGGGTGCAAAATGATTTCGCCGATATGATGGCTTTCGGGCAGGCCCAGATAGCTCCAGTTTTTGCCATTGTCCGTGCTTTTGTACACACCGTTGCCCGCATACGAAGAGCGGCTGCTATTGGCTTCGCCGGTGCCCACCCAAATGGTGCGGCTGGCCCAATGAACGGCAATATCGCCAATGGTAATCACGTCTTCCTTGTCAAAAATGGGTTCAAAGCTTTGGCCATTGGTGGTGGTATGCCACAGCCCACCGCTGGCAAAAGCCAAGTAAAACTCGGTAGGGTCGGCGGGGTTCACTTCTAGGTCAACCACCCGGCCGCTCATGGCCGTGGGGCCGATATTCCGGAATTTGATCGACCGCAATAAGGTATCGTTGGCCTGCAATTTTCTTTTCTGCAAACCGTTATTCCTTTCAACAGCGGGGCTTGGCAGGGTTTGTGCTATAATTAGAGCACAATTAACAAGGAGCAAAGCAATTATTGCCGTAAATTTGGATAATTGTATCATAAATATTTTTAAACGATGGTAGCATTAAAAATACGTCAAATACTGATACTGGCACTGCCGCTGGCACTATTTTTTGCCAATGCGCAAGGGCAGTACAGTTCCTTCAAACTTACAGCAGAAGGGGATACGCTGAACGCCATTGATACCAAGGGCCAAAAGCAGGGCAAATGGGTGGTGCGTGCCGAGGAGCTGCGGGGCGAGCCGGGTTATGAGGAAGAAGGGCTTTACAAGAACAATAACCGCGAAGGGAACTGGCGGCGCTATTCGCTCAACGGCGATCTGTTGGCGATAGAAAATTACTTTTTGGGCGGCAAGCATGGCACCCAAAAATATTTTACTTTTTTGGGCGATTTGATACGGGAAGAAAACTGGCGGGCCTACAACCCCGATGCGCCCTACGATACCATACCGGTGTATGGTACGGGCAATAATGAAGTAGTGAGTTTTAAAATTGTAAAGGCCGAGCAGTACAGTGTAAAGCACGGCGAGTGGCGCTATTTTGAACCCGGCTCGGGCCGTTTGGTAAAAACAGAGGAATATTTGGTAAACCGTTTGGTAACGCCCGATGATAAAAAACTGGCCGCCGCTGCCCCCGACCCCAAGGCCGAAAAAAAGAAACCCGAAAAAACCCCCGAAATGCTGGAATGGGAAAAAAAGAACAAAGGGAAGAAGAAGGTGTTGAGGGATGGGAGAACGGGGACTTGATAATTTGTTGATTAGCTGATGGGATAATTAGCTAATGAATACAGGGTGATGTAAAAGCTCTCTGGCGACAGTCTTCCGCCGTTGGCGGATGACTGGTGCCTATTAAATCTGCCGGTCTGCGACCGGATTATGGTGTACGACTCTTCAAAGGCTAAACAGATATAATAAAATTCCGTTTTCCAAATCCCGATACAATCGGGCGGAATTGCCTGACCCAAGTTGCGTGCGCTAAACTTGCGCCAGAGGGCTAATTTCCTGCACCAATAAATCATAGATGCTTTTATCTGCAGCTTAGGAATCGTTGTATGTTTGGATGGATGAGGGAATCATTTTTGTTTGTTTTAGCTAAGTTAGTGCAATTTTTTAGTGAATTGCTGATTCAACGATTGAGCATGGCGAAGATGGGGAATTTAAAAAACCTCCCGCCTGCTGCCGCCGCATAGTGTTGATTTGATGATGAGGTTAGGATTTAAAGTTAACTGTACCCGTATGGCCCAGAACTAAAGCTGCCCAAAGTCCTGTTGTTGATGATGACCTGCGTCCAGCCCCAATTTTTGCCAAGCTTCATGTTGGCAGAATTTAGTTATATTTTATAAGAGTAAATTAACTGACCAATATTCTAAAGACCTATATGCTTCTCAAGCTGTCTCTTAAGTTTTAAATGAAGGTCTTCAGTTGACCTATAATCAGTGCAAAAATGGCCTAATGAATTTAATTTTTCTTTAAATTGTAATAATGTTAGTATTTCTTTTCTAATAGTCCCAGTATTTATTGGAGCATCTTTAAAATATGTCCAAATTTTAGGTTTGGAATCAGTTTTAAATTTTTTATACACAGAGTCAAATTCCTCTTCTGAATATTTACCAACTTTTGTGAAAAACAAACATAATACAATATCACAAAGAACTAAAGCTTTGTTATATTCATCTTGTAAACGAGTGATTGAAATTTCATTATTGAAATATTCCCATTGTATAATTTCAATATAAATGCCTTTTGATTTTAGAACGTCGTTTTCGACGCTAATAAACTCTCGTAAAGATTTCCTCTCATCCTCCATTTCTTTAGATGATACCAAAAAAATGCTGATCTTTCTATTTATGGATGTACTAGGTGGGTTACTCACGTTGACTTCGACAGGGTTAGGTAAGCCAGTTTTAAAAAGTAATTCAGTAATAATAAATACTTCATCGCTGATTTCACAAGTTATTGTAGCATACGGATTAATTTCTATTTTTTTTAATAATTTATCATATTGAAAAAAAGTTGGGTCTTCATTATTTTGGCATTCGGAACAAGTGCAAGGAATACTAATTTTTGCTTTTACCCCTTTGTAACCGTCACTAATATCCTTTACTGCATTCATAAAGATCAACATCAATGAGCGTGCATCATTTCCTTTTGCTCTTACGATGATTTTTCTGTTATAAAAATCTTCAATTGCTTGAGCAGTACTTGAGCCAGAAATAAAATTTACACCATTATTCCAAACTTCATTGTCAGAAGTTATGAACCTACTTAATTCAGCGCTAATTTGATTTATCATTCCCTTAGGCATGAAATCAAATTTATATTCCATGTGTAAACATTCAGAGTATGATTTCCAAATTTTATCTGAGGGCATTGATTCTAAACGAGTTGGAAGAATAAAATCGATTTTATTACTTTTTTTTGGAAAAGAAATCTTAAATACCTCTAACATTTTTTTTAAAATATCATGACTATTTTCATATATATCCTCATTCCAAACTCTAGAAAAATCTTTTGAAAATACAATGCCCTTTTGCTTTTGAATAATTGCATCATCAATAATTTTATAAACCGCATCAACAGCCCATTTTGGATTTAAAATCACCCATTCTTTGAGACTATTCTCATTATTATACCAGAGTAAAATGCCAATTGAATGAAAAAAAGCAATACAATCGTCAAAATCTTCTTTTGATCGAAAATTTGTTGGCAATCTTGCTTGAATTTTTTCTTTTAGTGCGCCATAAGACAAGCAATTTTGACCTTGTAAAGAGCCTAATAATTTCCTTACTACAATCCAAGATTTTGGAACCTTTTTGTGAATATGAGGTAAATTAAATATTTGATCAATAATTGATTTCCTTATTTTCTCTAAGCCATAATTATTATTCAACAAATCCAATTCATGATAAAATTTTTCTGAATCCTTAATAATATTAAAATTTTCATTTGCGACATATGCTCCGATGTCGTTCCAAGCTACAATATTTCCGTCATGGCATGTCTGGGCAAGGATAATAGGACTTTTACCCCCAAATTGAAATATTGTTGGAATCCAATAATTAAATTCATGTGAGTTTTGTCGTGTACTTGCCAAGAGAATAAAAACCGAATTTTCAGTCAAGAAGAAGCGATGTACTGGGTAATAAACATCTTGTCCTCCAAAATCCCAAATATGTGCAATGTACTTAGTGTCATTTTTTTTACTGATTTCCCAGTCTGCAATTAATATCCCTCTTGTTCTCTCATCTTTCTTAGGTGGTGTTGCCATTGGGTTTAACAACTTTTTCAGCAATGTAGTTTTTCCAGCATTTCCTTCACCAACCAAAGTGATTTTTGCTTCAAATATTGTTTCACTTCCTTCTTTGTCAATGCGATTAAAATATCTTAGTAGTGCATTTCTACCCTGTTTGACAATTTCTATAGGAGGAGATATCAAGTCGGAATTACCCGTCAGATCAATTCCTTTAAGCCCAAATTTGTCAATTTCCAATTCTAGGCCAGTTTCTATGAAATCCAATATTGGTTTCAAATCCCTAATTCTATTATTTGATAAATTCAAATAATTAATATTTTTCAAATTTTCAATCGGACTTAAGTTGTAGACTAAGTTATTTGAGATATTTAAATAATTTAATTTTGATAACCCCTTAAGAAATGAAATGCTCGAAACTTTATTGTTAGATAAATCTAGAAGTTCTAATTCTTTTAGATTTGCCAAAGTGGTCAAATCGGATTCTCTCTCTCCTGAAATATATGAACTTAACTTTCCCATAAAACTTGTATTCAAAATTCTGTCCATCAATGCATTGTTAGACAGCCAAAGTGATTTCAATTTTATCAATCTCTTTAATGGCCTTAAGTCATCTATGTTATTAAATGATAAGTCAAGATTCTCTATATCTGTATGCTTTGTTAAGAAACTTAAGTCAGAAACACTTTGTTTTCTAAGCCGAAGTGATATAACTCTTCCCTTATCATCGATTTGAAAAATATTATTTTTTGACTCATGCGTAAAAGAGGTATTAATGTCAATTTTTTCTAAAGTCAAATTAAATTTATATTCTAAGAATTTAATTAGTTTTGGTGTTGACTCAATTTTATCATTCATAAAAGAATGTTGTATTTTTTAACAATTTGTAAAAAGATTTAGCAATAGTTGGGTTCAAATTAAACAAGGAAATTGTGTGGTCGACCTCTACGAGAAGTCATAATATCTGCTAACTCATAAATATACGCACCTTTAAATCATTAAACAATTGATTATCAAATAAAGACCTATTGCGCCAATATCTGGCTATATTATAAACGTGTATAGTCGTTTGTAAACGTTTATCAATGGTTTGTAATCGCCACAAATCTAAACAAACAGCCAAAAAATCCCCAACGGAAAAACACCCTATTTCTTCAGCTTCCCCAATTTCCCCACCACCGCCTTGCTCAACCCCGTAGCCTGCATCACCAACTCCACCGGCTGCCCTAATTCCAGCAAACGCTTAGCAATTTCCTTTTTCTCAGCAACCTTCCCTTTCTCCAAACCAATCGCCTCGCCCTTGGCAATACCCGCCGCTTCCATCTGTACTTTCAGCAGTTCCACTTCATCCTCATGCAAAACCCTGTAAGTGCTGCTATCCCGCAACTGCTTCATCAACCCTGCTTCGGCAAAGCTGAAATATTTGGTTTCGGTAATAATAAAGTGATCTACCACTTTAATATCCACTACTTCAGCCGCTTTAATCAAGCGGTCGGTGGCGTCTTTGTCTTCCGCACTGGGTGTAAGCGTACCGCCAGGGTGCCTGCCCGACTGGCTGGTCAGGCGGGGATTGTGTATGTAGATAACGAATTCGGTTTCCTTGGTAATGGCCAAGCGTAGCGCTTCGGCTGGTTTGATGTGTACCCGGTTTTCGCCGCCCAAAGCGAGCAGTTCGGCAAATTTCAGGTACCTTTCTTTATCAATGCCAAATGCCCAGAAATATTCTTTTTTACGGCGCTGTCGGTTTTCCCGCATGTGGATAGGGTGGATGATGTCCCAAACGTCCTGTGCCGTGTAAATCGGTTTGCTTTTTTGCTGGGCCGTTAGTTTTATGCTCATAGTGGGATAAAGATAGTTTTTTTTGGAATATGGGCAAAGTGGCCGCCAATATCTGTTGGGTATTGCCTTCCGTAATTCAAATCGGGTTGACCTAAGCTTCAACAGGTCTCAGCGTAATTCTAACCTAGGGGCGGAAGCTCCAACCGGACACACGGAAACATCAACCTGACAGACGGAAGCTCCAACCGAACAAACGGACACATCAACCTGACAGGCGGAAGCCTCAGCCGAACACAGGGAAATGACAACTTGGCAAGCGGAAGCTCCAACCGGGCTCACCGTAAGTCCACCCTGACAGGCGGAAGCTTCAGCCGGGCTCCCCGTAACTCTAACCTGACAGGCGGAAGCTTTAACCGAACTCACCGTTGTAGGAACATCGACCGTTGGAGCAACATAGGGAGTTGGGGCAATGTAGAGAGTTGGAGGAGTATAGAGAGTTGGAGGGGTATAGAGAGTTGGAGCAACATTGAGAGTTGGAACAATATTGAGCGTTGGAGGACATTAACTGCTCCCTCCTGTAAAAAGTGGCCAATAATCAATAATGTAGTAATCAATAATCAATAAAAAAGCCGCTCCCTCCCGGAAGCGGCCAATAATCTATAATCAAATAATCAAATAATCAATAATCACCGCAAGGGAACAAAGCTGATGGCACAACCCCCACCCGGAGCCAAGTTCAACCCCAAGGTGCTGTTGCTGTTCACCGTTTGTTTGGTAATCACATATTTGCCGGGATTGTTTTGCCAATCCGCATCGGGCGCATCGGCATAAATGGTAGCGGTATATTGTTTGTTGGCATCCAAAAAGTTCAGTTTGATGTTGGTACTGCGGGCATTCTCATCCGTAATGGCACCGAGGAACCAATTGTTGGTGCCTTTGGCCTTACGGGCCACCGTGATATAGTCGCCAGGCTCCGCTTCCAAGTAACGGCTATCGTCCCAATCCACCGCCACATCTTTGATGAACTGAAAAGCATCCATGCGTTTCTCATAACTTTCGGGCAGGTCGGCAGCCATTTGTACCGGACTGTAAATGGTAACGTACAAGGCCAACTGTTTGGCCAAGGTAGTATGGATGATTTCTTTTTTACTCGTATCCCATACGTTTAGTTTCAGTTCAAATATGCCGGGCGTATAATCCATCGGGCCACCCATAAAGCGGGTAAAAGGGAAGATGGTTTCATGGTCGGGGCGGTTGCCACTGCTCCAAGCGTTGAACTCCATGCCACGGGCGGCTTCGCAGGCCATCCAGTTGGGATACGTGCGGTGCAGACCGGTAGGGCGAACAGGTTCATGTGCTACCAGCATGATATTATAGTCTGCGGTTTTTTTGGCTACCCGGTTGTAATGGTTCACCATCCATTGCCCATCGTGGTGCTCGCCACGGGGAATGATATGGCCCACATAGCCCGTTTTTACCGCATCGTAACCATATTTTTTCATAAAGCGGTAGGCCGTATCCATCTGCCGCTCGTAATTGGTAACCGATGCAGAAGTTTCGTGGTGCATGATGATTTTTACTTTTTTGCTAGCCGCATAGCGCTGCAATTCCTTCACATCAAAATCGGGGTAGGGGGTTACAAAGTCGAATACATTTTCTTTGTAGCGGCCAAACCAATCTTCCCAGCCTTCGTTCCAGCCCTCTACCAATACACCGCCAAAGCCATGCTTGGCCGCAAAGTCGATGTACCGTTTTACATTGGCGGTAGTGGCCCCGTGCTTACCACTGGCTTTGTCCCAAGAGGATTTGCCCACATGCATCTCCCACCATACGCCTACATATTTAGTGGGTTTTATCCAATTGGTGTTTTTAATAACCGAAGGCTCATTTAAGTTCAGAATGATTTTGGAAGCGGGGATGTCCACGGCTTTATCGGAAACCACCAAAGTGCGCCAAGGGGTTTTGGTGGGTGTTTGCAAGTAAGCCCTATTGCCCAATGCATCAGGCACCAAGGCAGCAGACAAAGCAAAGTTGCTTTTGTTTACAATCAGGTTCATGGCCGGATAGTTCACCAAAGCTGCTTCGTGGATATTGATATAAAGACCATCGGATGATTTGAGCATCAGGGGTGTTTGTACGGCGTTTTTATCAAAAAAAGTTTTGGCATAAATCTCGCCTGCATACTTGGAGTCCGATGCATCCACCTGGCTCAGTTGGGTGGTATTGGGCGCAAATTCATTGCTGTCGTAATCGCCGGGTATCCAAAAGGCTTTGTGATCGCCGGTAAGTGCAAACTGTGTTTTTTCTTCGCTTACGATAAAGTGTGATAAGTTGGGCTGCGGCGGAAATTCGTAGCGGAAACCGAGGCCATCGTCGTATAGTTTAAACACAATGTTAAAATGGATGGGCTTATCGCCTTTTTGCGCAAGGGTTACCACTAGTTTTTTATGGTTGTCCCTTATTTCCTTTAGTTCTCCCCAAACCGGCTTCCATGCGGTATTGCTGGCGCTTTGTACCTGGTCGGTCAGGCTGAGGTTGCTGACCAGCGAAGGCAGGGCTTTGTCGGCATAAGTATCTTTGATTTCGAAGCCCAAGGCAGATGGCTGTAATACCGTTTTGCCCTTATAACTTAGGCTGTACATAGGGCTTCCGTTTGCATCCAACCAAAAGCTCAGTTGGGTGGTGTTGCCCGGCGATGATACCGTTATTTTTTGTTGTGCATAGGCACCGATAAATAGCACTAAGGCAGCGATGGCTGCAAGCAATCTTTTATGCATGATAACAATTTTGTGTGGTAAAAATACACAATGAATGTGTAGGAAATACACATTCATTGCTTTTTTTCTAATCGCAGCACCATGGGCTTGTATAGGGGCAGATTATACTTTTTTGCGCAATAAGTAACCATCCGCCTTTTCCTCCTCCAATTGAAGGAACAACTGCTCACCTTTGGCCGTAACTTTCATGATGCGGGGTGTTTCGTTTGGCCTGTTGGGCTTCTCTGTTATCCTTATCGTTTGGGCAGCTTCATCTAGTTGCCAAGTGCCTAGTATTTCCGTTTTTTGACTAAAAGCGAGTGCTAGGATAAACCGAAATTTGCCCTGGCTTTTAAATTCGGCTTCCGAATGGCGCATCACCAATAATATTTTTGCTACCGCTAAAGTGCTGGTTGAATCTTTGTGGTTAAGGGTGGCGTCGGCCCCTTCTTTTTTCCTTTTTTTAGCAAGTTCGTCGTCCAGCATGTATTGGATAAACGTGGCGTCTGAGTCCAAGGGCATTAGCTCCCCATCGGTAATCACCCCGGTCAATGTCCATTTGCCTGTGATGGATTCCTGGGTAAGCGTTTGTGCATGGGCGGTTCGTGCAAAAGCAAAAACGGCCAGCAAAATAGTTATTGATATGGTGGTATGTATTTTTTTCATGAAATGATAATTGTTAAATAAAACTGTGCAATGTTGGTACAATGTGTAATGGCAGTACAGCTTATTGTTTTTTGCGCATTACTAACCCTTCTTCTTTGTCTTTTTCCATCTGCAACAACAATTCGTTGCCCTTTATGATAATTTTAATAATATCGGCCTTAACGGGTTTGGCCTGCTTGGTTTTTTGCGATTTGACGATGCGGATGCTTTGGGTAGCTTCGTTGAATGACCAAGTGCCATTTTCGGTTTTTTCCGATAAATCCGCCCCCAGCGAAAAGCGATAGGTTTTATTGGCGTTAAATATAAAACTGGCCTTCTTGAACATCATAAAAATCTGGGCGGCAAAGGCAATACCCGAAGAATCTTCCTTGGTGAGTGTATCACCCTTTCCCAACTTGGCCGCTTGCTCTTTCAACATAAAATGCATGATGCTATCCACATCATTTAATGGAATGTTATTGCCCCGCATGATAATGGAAACGGGCTGCCAACTGCCCACCAAATCACTGGTTGTAAGCTTTTGTTGTGCCTGCAACGTTGTGCCAAAGGCAATTAATAATATCGATACGAATAGTTTCAACATGGCTTTTTGCGTGCAAATATAGGGGCAAATTGCTAAGGGATGTTTTTGAGTTTTTGTTTCCTATTCTGTTGGTGGTCGGTGGGTACACCGACCACCGTTCAAGCAATGATGCGTTTATGTTTTAACTTGCTTAAAGTACCGACTGAAATACAACAACTGATACCCCACTGCATTTTGCCAATAAGCCCAATCATGCTTGCCCGGCCTTTCTATGTAATCATGGGCAATGCCCAAGCGGAGTAATTTTTGGTGCAGGTTTTTATTGATGTCGTAAAAAAAATCTTCCGTACCGCAATCCACTATAATGGCCAAAGGGGCCGATGGTTGGTTGTCGATGATGTTGATAACGGCATAGCGTTTCCAATTATCGGCATAGGTAAGCGTATCGCCAATCCGTTTGCTGATATCGTATTTCTGCCGACTGGCATTGATGTCCACCCCGCCGCTCATACTGCCGCAGGCCCCAAAAATATCCGCATGGCGCCAACCCAAAAAAAGCCCGCCATGCCCGCCCATGCTCAGCCCGGTGATGGCACGGTGCTGCCGATCGGCGATGGTTTGGTAATGGGAGTCGATAAATGGCACTACTTCGGTGGTAATATGGGTTTCGTAGCGGAAACTGCTGTCCACCGGGCTATCGAAATACCAACTGCTATAACCGCCGTCGGGGCAAACGATCAGCAAGTTGTAATCATCGGCATGCTGTTTCAACTCTTGCACCTTGCTAACCCAGTTGGCATAATTACCACCATAGCCATGTAGCAGGTACACCACCGGAAATTGGTTGCGTTTCTTTTTATACGCATTGGGCTTGATGACCACACAACGTATTTCTTTTTGCATGCTGCTGCTGAATATGCTAACGGTATCTACTGAGCTGGCATGCAGTGCTTGGCCCGCTAATATGAATAGGATGGGAAAAAGTTGTTTCATTTTCAATTTTTTTAAACCATAAAGCTATTATGGCATGTTGAAAAATTTAAGGGGCTAAATTGTTTCTACTGATGCCACCGCCAATGATGCAATACTGCGCCAAACAATAGGTAAGCATAATGGGCAGCCCTGCCAAAGGGAAGGGCGCATAAAATTTGTTGAGGGCCAGCAGCGTATCGGAGAGCACAAAAAAAGCTGCCCCTATTACAAACATATTGGCCGATTGGCGGGGCAGTTGGCTATAAATATGCAAGCTGCACAACAACATGGTAATGATAACACAGGCATAAACCAATACTGGTAGGCGCAATGCCCCTAGGTTGGGGTACAACAAGTACAAAAATGCCGCAATGTACAGCAGGGCAGCACCCACAAGCCATGGCTGTTGCTTTAGCAGAGAGGGCTGTGGTCCTTTGATGTTTAGAAAGTAAAAAATGTACATGATATGGGCGCACAAAAAACTCACCAGCCCAGCGATAAAGAAAAGTTCGCTTTTGTATGCAAATAGCAGCAATACATCGCCCGCCCATGAAAACAAAAGTGCCAGTAGCAACAACCTGTTATTATTGGCCTTTAGCGATACGGCTTTTACCAACAGCAGTACCAATAGCGGCATCAGCATAGTTTTGGTAATGGCCAGTATAACGGTGAGGGAAAGCGCACTCGCTGTAAAATGGGCCAGTGCTACCAGCCAAAATAAGCCTTTGATTTTAACCAACCCTTGTTGGCCTGATAACATATCGCAGCGGTTTAGTTGGTTTCTACAAATACGTTTTTCATGCCATGGTAATATTTGCCCAATGAATCTTTTGCCCGCAACGTATCGGAAAGGGGGCTGGTGAATGGAGTAGCCAATTTATAAGTAACAGAGTCAGCCGTGTACATCAATACTTTGTGGCCACGTTTTACCAGGTTATTCATTTTATCTAGGGCTTCTGCCTTATTGGTAGTTACCTTGAACACTATTTTAAAGGTACTGCCATCATTTGCTGGGGCAGCGGTGGTGGCCAGTGTACTATCAGCCGGTTTCACACTTACCGGTTTGGTGGTATCGGGCATTGCGGCCGTTTCTTTTTCAGGCTTTGGTATTTCAACTTCGGATGTATTGGCTGTATTATTGTTTTTATGGGTAAAATACCACCAAGTAGCAAAAGCTCCGCCCCCCAAAAGCAATATAAGGCCTATTATCAGCACCAATTTTTTTACATTGACGGGTTTGCTTTGGGCAGCCGTCCTAAATGATACATCCTCTTCCAATTTCTCTTTCAGCGGCTTGGTGGCAGGCTCCATTTTTGGGGTAATGTACTGACCGGGGATATATTCGTAATGACCGACTTGGGTTTTGAGCAAAGTGCCTATCCCTTCTATCTTCAGTGGCTTGCCAATATTCAAAAATTGCTTGCTCAGCATGATGTACGAATCCAGGTCGGCCGATGCCAAGGGCTTTATTTTACGGGTCTGTTGAACGATATAATCAATCAGCGCATTGTCTTCCGTTGTTTTGGGGTCGTAGGTAAAGGTTATGCCATCAGCGGGGATATTATAATCTTTGTCGCCATCGGAGGGCAATACTACGCTTTCGGACAGCCTAAAAGTACCAATGCCCTGTAAAGAAACTTCTTTGTGGTTGTATAATTGCTGAACCAGCAGTTGTTCGATTTTCATGTAAAATATTGTACTATTTATTTATTTTGGTAATGGCTTTGCTACAAAAACCGTTGTATGGGCAAATTTGCCACCGTTTTTGTACTCCTTTGGGCCTCCATGCTGAACAGAAACAAACCTACAGGAAATTACCAACATAACAAAGCAATTGTTGGGGTTTGCCGTAGCTTTGCACCATGCTTACAGATAAAGACAAGGCATTCTTGGTGCATTGGGAGCAGGTGCGGCTGCGGGAAGCTGGGTTTATGCGCAAACTGCTGAGTGGCTTGCCCATGGCCCTCATTTTTGCCCTGCCCGTACTGCTATTGATATTGGTGGTAAAAATGTACCTGCCCGATTTCGAAACCCGTATTTCAAAAGTGCCTGCCAGTACCTATGTGGTAGTGGTACTCGCCGTAATCGGTATTACCCTTTTCTATGCCTATTTTAGGATGCACCACCGCTGGGAAGAAAATGAAGAACTGTACAAAATGTTAAAACATAAACAAAAGCAAGCGGATTAAAGCTACAAAGGCTGCGTTTGCCTAACTTTGCACAAATCAATCAGGATAATATGAATAAATGTTTTTTTGCCATTTTGGCTATTGTGCTCTTTTCCGCTGGCTGTTCCAAGTCGGGTAGTGATGGTTGCGGGTTAACCGAAGCACAGGTAACGGCTTCTGCCAGTGAAATTGCCACCATTCAAACCTATTTATCAAACAATGGACTTACGGCCACCCAGCATAGTTCAGGGATATTTTATAATATTGTTTCGGCTGGCACGGGCACTACAACCCCCGCCGTCTGCTCGTCCATCACGGTTAAATATGTCGGCCGCCTTTTAAATGGTACCGTGTTCGACGACAATAATGGCAATGTAGTACCTGCTCAATTTTTACTCGGCCAATTGATTGCCGGCTGGCAAAAAGGGATCCCCTTTATCAAAAAAGGAGGGTCCATCAAGCTGTACATTCCCCCTTCTCTGGGTTATGGTTCACAAGATATAAGGAATGGCGCAGGTGTGGTGGTTATCCCCGGCAATTCTACTTTGATATTTGATATGGATTTGTTAGACGTACAATAATTGGAAAGTATAATATTCTTTACAGGCTTTGGTAATCATTTATCAAAGCCTGTTTAACTTTAGGGCCGATCATTTACAAAAACAGCACTATGAGCCACGAAGCAATTTCGGTTTTTGACATGTTCAAAATTGGGGTAGGGCCTTCCAGTAGCCATACCTTGGGCCCTTGGCGGGCTGCGCAGCGCTTTACCCAGTCGCTGGTAAAGCAGGGCTTGCTGGCGCAAGTAACGCATGTACGGGTAATGCTGTACGGCTCATTGGCCAAAACGGGCAAGGGCCATGGTACCGATGTGGCGGTGCAATTGGGCTTGGCCGGGCAAGATCCCGTAACTTTTGATGTGAACAGCATTGACGATGCCATCGCCAGCTACGCCTCCGAAAAGCAAATCATGCTGCATGGCGCACATGCGGTGGCTTTTGACCCTGCGGGGGATATTGAGTTCCTCTTTAATGAAAGTTTGCCCTTTCACCCCAATGGGTTGAGTTTTTTAGTCGACTTGCAAAACGGCGATGCCATTGCGGAAACCTATTATTCCATTGGCGGCGGTTTTGTGGTGAAGGAAGGCGAGGGGGACGGTGCTGCCGATGGTGTACGGTTGCCCTTTCCGATTAATACGGCCAAAGATTTGCTCCACTGGTGCCGTACCACCGGTTTGTCGGTGAGCGAGGTGGTAATGGAAAATGAAAATGCCTGGCGTACCGAGGCCGAAACCCGTGCCGGGGTACTGAATATTTGGCGGGTGATGAAGGAATGCATCTACCGGGGCTGCCATGCACAGGGTATGCTGCCGGGCGGCCTGAACGTAAAAAGGCGGGCCTTTGATCTGAATAAAAAATTGATTGCGGGCCGCCAGTACAGCGACTATGACGGTTGGGTGGCCACCATACGGCAGGGCGGCAATAGCTTTAAATATACCTTGGATTGGGTGAGTTGTTTTGCCCTTTCGGTGAATGAAGAAAATGCTTCGTTTGGGCGGGTGGTTACGGCCCCTACCAATGGTGCTGCGGGGGTAATTCCAGCGGTGCTGCAATACTATATCAGCTTTTGCGACGGCAATACCGAGGACAAGATTATCCAGTTTTTACTTTGCGCCTCCGAATTGGGCAGTATTTTTAAAAAAGGGGCTACCATTTCGGCAGCCATGGGCGGTTGCCAAGCAGAAATTGGCGTGAGCAGTGCCATGGCGGCCGCGGCTTTAACCGAGTGTATGGGCGGCACCCAACAGCAAACGTTGATGGCAGCAGAAATTGCCATGGAACACCACTTGGGCCTTACTTGCGACCCCATTGGCGGGCTGGTGCAAGTGCCCTGTATCGAACGTAATACCATGGGGGCCATCAAAGCCATTACGGCCAGCCAGTTGGCCCTGCAAAGCACCCCCGATTATGCCAAAGTGAGTTTGGATGGGGTTATCAAAACCATGTGGGATACGGCTTTGGACATGAGCAGCAAATACAAGGAAACAGCCGATGGCGGCTTGGCGGTGAATATTCCGATTAGTTTGAGTGAATGTTAGGGATTAATGTGCTGATGTGCAAATATGCAAATGTGCAAATGAAAGGTCGAGTTAGGATTTTATTTTGCGTTACCATGTTTAGTGGCGGCCGTTGATTTATATATCCAGTTTACACCAGTAAAATGTGTTTTGCGCATCCTAAAAGTGGTAGCGAATTGATTTTTGCACATCTGCACATTTTCTCATTTGCCCATTCTCACCCCTTTCCCTTCTTCTTCGGCGCTGGTTTGGCCGGCGGCGGGGCTGGCGTCTCTACTTCTTCCATTTCGGTAACTTTCAGTTTGTTCTCGTCCACTGTGCCATTTTCGCCACGTACCGGACTGGGCACAGGTTCTTGGCCAAGGGGTGTTTGATAATTGAACACTTTTTCAACATGTATCCATTTGCCGCTTTTCCATTTAAAAGCTTCATAATCACCATCGGGTATATAGGTCCATTTCTTTTCTGGTTCATTGGTTTCGGATACCAAGTGTTCTACGATAATCATGTCCATTTCGGGATCGTACTGAAGCCGGGCACCTGAACCTTTTTTAAACTCCATGATATAACGGCTGCGGGCCGATTTAAAAACAGAGTCTTCCTCAAAGCTAAAAATGCGGTTACCAAATACAGGTTCATCATTACTAAAACTAAGCACTTCAATCATCTTTTTGGTACTGAGCGAACGGTTTTCGTCGTAGCCCAATAAAGTATAATATGTAGCGAGCCCCGCTTTTTTAGGGATGATTTTGTAGTACACGGCACCCATCCAGCCTTTGTTGTTGCCAATGGTATCGCCCATATTTTTCGTAATGTCAGATTTGTCAATTAACGGAAACAATTTGAGCGAACCATCATCGGTGCGCATTTGTATGGCCCCATGCTGACGGGTTACGCCCTCGTTGATGACCAATTGCCAAGTATAAATGCGGAAACTGCTATCGGGTGGGCAAAGTTTGGATATGGTGATGAGCGAATCGAAGGGGTATTGCATGGAATGGGGCGTTTTGAGCGCCCTTACAAACATGCGGGTAAAAATGCTGTCGGCTTTTAACCGGTCAACCGACAGGGAATCCCGGATAATCTTCAGCGCATATTTTTTCATGGAATCTTCCCGCAGGCGCAATCCTTTAAGGTCTTGCGGTGCAATACGCTGGGCATTTACGCCAATAGCGCCTACCATACAAAAAATCACCAAGCTGATAATAAACTTCATGTCGTGAATTTAGTACATTATAAGGATAATTTGGTTGCACGGAACCGGCCCCTAACCAAAAATTAACAAAGTTTTATGATTTGCCATGCAGCATTTGGGCAAAACCGATTAACGAAGGGCAAACCAAGTCGATGCGGTTATCGGTTATATCCACTTCTGGACGGGTGGTGGTTAAAAAAACCGTGTACATACCCAAGTTGCGGCCAAAAGCCATATCGCTGAGGGTATTGCCCACCATAATCGCTTTATCCCATGCAATTGCCGGAAAATCCTGCTGGGCCTGTAGCCCCATGCCGGGATTGGGTTTTCGGTTGGGGCTTTCGTCTTCCAAATCGGGGCAAAAGTACACCCGGTCTATCCTGCCGCCCGCCGCATACACCTCATTCACCATGTTGTGGTGAATCAGTTCCAAGTCTTGCAAGCGGGTAACGCCTTTGCCTACCCCTTTTTGATTGGTTACCACTACAATCGGCCCAAACAGGTGGTTAAAAATGGACAAAGCTTCTTTTACGCCATCATAAAACCTAAACTCATCCCAAGTATGGATATAATCCAAATGCTTCTCATGGTTAATCACCCCATCCCGGTCGAGAAAAAGGGTGTAGGTTTTGTTTATGTGTTGGAGATTGATCATTATTTTGTTGCGATTTTTTTTGGAACACGAATTTGTAATGATTACACTAATTACACGGATTCGTCATTCGTCATTCATTATTCATCATTCGTCATTCAATTCCTCCTCCGCTCTTGCATAATCTTCCGGCACACCAATGTCGATAAAATACGCATCCTGAACCTGTCCATATATTTTGTGCTGCAAATAAAAGGCTTCCAAATAATTTTTTTCAAAAGAAAAGGGTGCTACCAATGGCGTTTGCAAAAAGAGCGGCATGTTCAAGATGTAAATACCGCCGTTTATCAACGCAGGTTCCTGTCCTTTTTTTTCAATAAACTGGGTAATACGCCCTGTCGCATCCACTGTTACACAACCATATCGGTCAAATTGCTGGATGGGCTTGAGTGCCAGGGTGCAAGCCGCTTCTTTGCTGTGATGCAGGCTGGCGAGGCTGGCGAAATCCACTTTAAAAAGCGTATCACCATTTACAATGGCTACATCCGTATTGCTTGCTTGTTTGCCCGCCCATTGTATGGCTCCTCCCGTACCCAATGGCATAACTTCTGTAACAAAAACCGTTTCTACATGTGGATAGGTTTCCCGTACATGTTTTTCTATTTGGGTCCCCATATAACCCAATGAAAAAATAAAACGTTGGATGCCGGCTTGTTGCAGGTAACCGATAACGTGATTGATGAACGGTTGGCCGGCCACGGGTGCCATGCACTTGGGCAAGTTGGGCACAACGCCCTGCAATCTTGTACCAAGACCGCCTGCAAGTATGATGGCTTCTGTTATTGAATTGGCCATGGGGTTAGGCAGTGGTATTGAAATAACGTTCTTCTACCAACTGGCAAATGATATGGCCCAACATGATATGGCTTTCTTGTATGCGGGGCGTGTCGTTGCTGGGTACGTTGATCAAATAGTTGCTCAAGTCCTTCAGCTTGCCGCCGCTAGCTCCGGTAAAACCGATGGTAATCATGCCTTTTTCGGCAGCGGTTTCAAAAGCTTTTACAATATTGCTGCTATTGCCCGATGTGCTCAAGCCCACCAGTATATCCCCTTTAACGCCCATGCCTTTTACCAAGCGGCTATATATAATATCGTAGCTATAATCGTTGGCCACCGCCGTAAGGTAAGAGGTGTTGCAGTGCAGCGCATCGGCGGGCAACGCATCGCGGTCGGTATAAAAACGGCCACTAAATTCCGCAGCCAAATGCTGGGCATCGGCCGCACTGCCGCCATTGCCGCAAAAAAGCAGTTTGTTGCCATTTTTAAATGCCTGTACCATGATATCCGCACACTGGTTTACTAGCGCCAACATTGCCTCGTCTTGCAATAATTGTTGCTTCACCGCAATGGATGCTTGGATGATATTTTTTATTTTTTCCATGTTCAATAAATGGGTTCACGCCGGCAACCGGCATTTGATGGGCAAAGGTACGCAATATGCATTAAGGGGCCACCCAAGTGGTAAGGCCGTTTTGCGCAAAACTATATTGCCTTATCTCGCCGCCAAAACGCAGCAGGGCTTCGGCTACGGCATGTCGTTTATTATCGGGGCAGTAAAAAGTAATAAAGCCACCACCCCCGGCGCCGCTTATTTTACCGCCTGTGGCCCCGGCTTGTTTGGCTGCCGTATAAATGGCTTCAATGTGGCTATTGCTGATGCTGTTGGCCATTTGCTTTTTTTGGGTAAAACCAAAATCGAGGATTTCGCCAATTTCATGCAGGCGGCCTTTGAGTAGGGCTTCCTTCATCAGCTTGGCCTGTTCTTTCAACTGGTGCATGGCTTCAATACTTTTTTGATTGTTGTTCTGCACATTGGCCACTTGTTCGGTAATGATATTGGCGCTTTCGCGGCTGGTATCGGTAAAGTACAACAGCAAATTGTTTTCCAATTCGTGCAGGTATTCGGGGCGGATGCGCAAGGGGTTTACAATCACTTTGTCGCCGCCATAAAACTCCATATAATTCACACCGCCAAAAGTGGCAGCATATTGGTCCTGCCTGCCGCCTGCCAACTGCAAATCTTCCCGCTCAATTTGATACGCATAGTGGGCAATATCATAATCGCCCAGCGGTAAGTTGAGCATTTGTACAAAAGCCCCGATGATGGCCACCACCAAGGTAGAGGAAGTACCCAGCCCCGATCCAGTGGGAACATCCGAAAAAGTAGCCAGCCGGAAACCCGTGAGTGGCACGCCATAATCGCTGTGGATGCGGTTGTACACGCCTTTCAACAAATCCAAACTACCGTTAATGGGCAACTGATGGCTCCAAGGAAAACGCTGTTCTTCTTTTAAGTCGAGTGCTTGCAATACAATGGCATTCTCTTGCAGGGGCTCAATGCTGGCATAGGCCGATAAGGAGATACTGGCATTTAAAATGGCACCGCCGTACAAGTCGCTGTAGGGGCTAACATCTGTGCCGCCACCGGCCAGACCAATACGTAAGGGAGCTTTGCTTCTGTAGATCAAATTAGTTGAAAGTTGAAAGTTGAGAGTTGAAAGTGGACCGAGGATCGTTGGTCGTTGGCCGCTAACCGTTGGTCGTTGACCGCTAACCGTTAACCGTTTTTAAATTGTTACCTATTACTTATACACCATCTTGTATTCATTTGCATATTTGCACCCGTCCGACCGGGTCGTCCGGGCGGGCATCTGCACATTTGCAAATTAGCTCATCAGCACATTAGCACATCATCACATTAACCTCTTCCCGCCACAAACCCCGTCTCAATATAATGTGTATCCGGCAATATCGGCATGGAAGCGATCAGATTGAACAATAATAAAGAAGCGGTTTTGCCCAATGTATAACCCGAGGTTTCCACGTAGGGGATATTGAAAGGCACCAATTGGGGCAACATGCCATCGCTCAGCGCTACCAACTGCAATTGTTTGGGTATTTTTATCTCCAACCGGTTAACGGCTTGCAGTACACCACTCAATATTTCATCACTCATCACAAAAAGGGCATCGGGCTTCTTTTTTTGGGCCCAAAGCGTTAAAAACTGCTTTTCGGCATCATCGGCACTGAGCCCATAGCAAATATTGGCTGGCTCGGCTTCCATGCCCGCTTGGGCCAGGGCTTGGGTAAACCCGAGCACCCGTTCTTGGGTGATGGAAAGGCGGCTATCGCCAAAAATGCCACATACCCTTTTAGGGGCTTTAACCAATTGCAGCAGTTGCCGCACTGCCAATTCGGCCACTTCCAGCCCTGGGATCACCACTTTATGGCTTTCCGTGTTGTGCAGCACTTTGTCGAAGTACACGATGGGCACCCCGGCATAGGCCAACTCCTGAAAATGCTCAATATCCTTGCTTTGGCGGGTGAGGGATACCAAGATGCCGTCAACACCAGCGTGGGCACAAATTTCGGCATTTTCGATCTCCCTGTCCAAATTGTCGTTACTGTGCAGCATCAGCAGGTTATAGCCCCGGTTATGGGCCTCTTCCTCAATGGCTTTGATTACCGAAGGGAAAAAAAACATGGAAATTTCGGGGATAATGAGCCCGATGGTGTGGCTTTTACCGCTGCGCAGGTTGATGGCCATATAATTGGGTTTATAGCCCAGTTTTTCGGCCAGTACCTTGATTTTCTCTTTTAACTCGGCACTCACATCTGGCCTGTTGCGCAATGCCCGCGACACGGTGGATGGATTGATATTCAACCGTTTGGCTAAGTCCTTAATTGTTATCCTTGGCATAGTATGGAGGTAATAAAGTAAATAATTGAAATTTTAAATTTACTAACAGCAAACGTTTGCGCAATCGGTTGCTTACAAGCTTGTGCAGCTATATCTACAAAAATATGTTCAATTTGTATGTATTCATTAGATTTGTTAAAGTATTGTTACGTTTTTGTTAGGTAATTTTACTGAAAATGAACGACTTGCGTAGATAAATTTGAATAATTTGTTAAATTTGTGTCAAATTTACACAATACGATTTGAGGCTGCTATAAACGATTGAATCTCTTTTGCTATAAATTCTGAATTTCTAAAAAAGTAAAAAACCAAACAAGTATGACTGCTCTATTACAATTGCGCTTCAGGCCCTTATTGGGGGCATTGTTGCTGATGGCAATGTCGTTTACTGCCAAGGCACAAACAAAGGAGGTAACTGGTAAGGTTACCGACCCCGATGGCAAGCCTGCATCTGGTGTATCTGTTACAGTAAAAGGAGGCCGTACGGGTACCCAAACGGGCACTGACGGTTCTTTTAAACTCAACATTCCCAATTCGGCCTCTACGCTGGTGTTTTCTGGTGTAGGTTTTGAAACCGAAGAAGTGAATGTTTCTGGTACTACTACAGCCAACGTTACCCTTAAAAGGTCTAACGCTACAATTGGCGAGGTAGTGGTAATCGGTTATGGTACTGCCCGTAAGAAGGACCTTACCGGTGCCATCGGCTCGGTACAGGCCAAGGATTTCAACAAGGGCATCAATACATCGCCCGACCAGTTGATCCAAGGTAAGATTGCCGGTGTACAGGTAATTAACAACAGTGGTCAGCCTGGTGGCGCTACTACCTTCAAAATTAGGGGTAACTCATCTATCCGCTCTGGCAACCAACCGCTGTTCGTAATTGACGGTGTGATTGTGGATGGTACTTCAGCCCGTCCGGGTTTGGATGGTGCTGGTATCGGCCGTACGCCAGATGCTAGCCCGCTGAACTTTTTGAACCCTGCCGATATCGCCAGCATGGATGTATTGAAAGATGCGTCTGCCACGGCTATCTACGGTTCTAGGGGTGCCAATGGTGTGGTGATCATCACTACCAAAAAAGGCCGTCCCGGTCAAGCACAAGTAGAAGTGAATTCTTCTGTAGGTGTGAGCAAGTTGTTGCGCAAGGTTGAGATTTTGGATGCAGCCCAATACCGCCAAGAGCTTACTGCTTATGGTGTTACGGGTGATGCTGGCGGCAGTGCCGATACTTATGGTGCGATTATGCGTAGTGCCATTACCAACAACCAAAACGTAACAGTTAGCGGTGGTAACGAAAATGCACGTATCCGTTTTTCTACCAACTATATGGACCAGCAAGGTATTTTGAAAGGCACAGGCCTTAAAAAAATTACCGCCAATTTGAATACTTCATTGAAATTTTTGGAAAGCAAAAGGTTGGGTATCGACATCAATTTAACTGCTGCCAATACCAAGGAAGATATCGGTGCTATTAGTGATAACGCTGGCTTTACTGGTAACTTACTTTCTACCGCATTGCAGTGGAACCCCACTGAAAACCTGCGTAATGCCAACGGCACTATCAAGCAGTTTATCGGTTCTTCAACTGTAAACCCATTGGAACTGTTGGAAGGTTTTAGCGATCGCAGCAATGTAACCAACATCTTGGGTAGCGTAGCTCCTTCTTACAAATTCAACAACGATTTGGAATACAAGATTGTATATGGCTTTAACATTGGCAGTGGCGAACGCCGCAGCTCTGTTAGGGATTGGGTGAACTTAGAAAACTTTGGCCGTGGAACACGTCCTGACGGTGGTAACGGTTGGGCGGCTGTAGCCAACAACCAATATGTAACACAACAGGTTACCCAAACTTTGAACTACGGTAAGCAATTGACTGGTAAAGTAAGGTTGGATGCCTTGTTGGGTTATGAATATTTGAACAAAACATTGAAAGGCAGTAGCTTAGAGGGCAAAAGGTTTGGCAACCAACCGATTGACTATACCGATATCATGCAGTTTGCTGATAACAATACCAAGCGCTTCCGTTCTTTCAACGATCCCAATATTACCATTCGCTCTTATTTTGCTAGGGCTGGTGTGAATATCCAAGACAAGTATTTGCTCACTGCTACTATTCGTCGTGATGGTTCTAGCAAATTTGGTGAAAACAACCGCTTTGGTTATTTCCCATCTTTTTCTGCTGCTTGGAATATCCACAAGGAATCCTTCTTTAACGTAAGCTTTATCAATAGTTTGAAATTGCGTGGTGGTTGGGGTATTACCGGTAACCAAGAGTTCCCAGCCGGTGCCTCTCAAAAGCGTATTGTGTATAATGAAAATGGTGCTACTTCAGAAAACCAATTGCCCAATCCAGATTTGAAATGGCAACAAGACGTTCAGTCTAATATTGGTCTTGACTTCGCTATTTGGGACAACAGAATCACAGGTACTATTGACTATTTCAGCAAAACTACCAAAGACCTGCTTTTCCCATCTGTATCAGCACAACCCTCACCCGGTACAACCATTTGGAAAAATTTGGCCGGTAATATTCAGAACAAAGGCGTAGAATTTACTGTTAATGCTAATGTGATCAAGAAAAAAGATTTCTATTGGGATTTGGGCGTGAACGCTACGTTCGTTAAGAACAACGTAACTGGTCTGCCTGCCCCCATCTTGACCGGTGAATTGAACGGACAGGGTATGAGCGGTACTTTTGTACAATTGATTGCTAATGATCATCCCCTGAACGTGTTCTACACAAGGGCTTACAGCGGAATCGACGCAAGCGGCCAAGCTATTTTGGAAAACGGTGGTAACAGTTTCTCTTACCAAGGTGATCCCAACCCACGGACTTTGTTGGGCATCAATACCACTTTGGGTTACAAGAAACTCACGCTGTCTGCCAACATGAATGGTGCTATGGGTTATAAAATTTACAACAATACAGCCAACTCTGTATTGCCCATCGGTAACCTCGGTTCAAGGAATATAGCCGCCGCCATCTTCCAAAACGGCGAGTCTATTACCAACCCAGTTACTTCTTCTGCTAGGTACCTCGAAAGTGGTAACTACTTGAAAATGGCCAATATGACTTTGAGCTACAATGTTGGTTCGATCGTTAAAGCAATACGCAGCATGAATGTGTTTGTAACTGGTCAAAACCTGTTCATCATCACCAAATATACTGGATTTGATCCTGAGGTGAATACCAACAAACAAACCAATGGCGTGCCTTCTGTAGGTATCGATTATATCGGTTATCCCACAGCTCGTACTTTCACGTTTGGCATAAATTTATCTTTGTAATACATAAAATTTAATAGGTATGAAGTACAATAAAATATTCACCCTCGCAGCCCTCGCAGCAGTAACGCTGATGGGTTGCAACAAACTGGAAGAGAAGTTCAACGACAGTATTACTACTTCCAGTAGCGGTACGGTTAACGTATCGGATCTGTTACGTAATATTTACAGGGGCGATATGCGTGCCCTGCAAAACCAAGATAACTTCTGGGCCATTCAAGAACACAGCACAGACGAGTGCGTAGGCCCAACTCGTGGTGGCGACTGGGATGATAACGGCGTTTGGCGTATCATACACGCTCAAAGCTGGGATGCGAACCACCCGATGGTAGGTGGCGCTTTCAACAATTTGGGACGTATCATTTATAGTTCAACTGAAGTATTGGCGTTCTCGCCTACCGCAACGCAGGCTGCAGAAGCCCGGTTTTTGAGGGCTTTCGCCATGTTCCATATGTTGGAAGGTTGGGATCAAGTGCCTTATCGTGAGCCAGGTGGTAATCCTTTAGCTGTGCCAGAAGTGCGCAAAGGTGCTGCTGCGATGGACTATATCATTTCAGAATTGGAAGCCATTAAGGCTGCCTTGCCCAATGCTGGTCCTGCAAGTGCCAATGTAATTGCAGCCAACAAAGACGCATGTCGCGCCTTGTTGATGAAAGCATATTTGACAAAGGGTGTAATTGCCAATCGCAAAACCCCAACTTATGCTGCTGCCGATATGAACAAAGTAGTAACCTTGGCAGATGAAATCACTGCTTCTGGTTATACCCTCAACAGCAACTACTACGATAACTTTTCTCCCAGCAACGCAGCTATTTCTACAGAGAATATCTTTGCACAAGAGAATGTTGGTGGTAGCAGCAGCGGTGGAGCCAGGTCAAGGTATTTCTGCTCTTTGCACTACAACAACAACCCCGGTGGTTGGAACGGCTTTACCACACTGTCTGAGTTTTACGACAAGTTTGATGCTGCCGACCAACGTAAAGGCGCTGCTTATCCCGGTGTAACGAATGTTACCGGTTTGAGGGTAGGTTTCCTGTTCGGTCAACAGTTCGACCAAAATGGTGTGGCTTTGAAAGATAGGAAGGGCGGCCCGCTGTCCTTTACCAAAACTGTTTCATTAAAAGAAACCGACCAAAATACATTGGAAGTTACCGGTGTACGTGTAGTAAAATATCCACCCGATTTGAACAATGGCGACAACGTGAATAACGACTACGTAATGTTCCGTTATGCCGACGTATTGCTGATGCGTGCCGAAGCTTTGTTGCGCGGTGGTTCTGCTTCTGGTGCTACGGCTGTACAATTGGTAAACCAAGTTAGGGCTAGGGCCGGTGTAGCTGCTTTGGGTTCTGTTACCTTGGACCAGTTATTGGATGAACGTGGCCGTGAGTTCTATTGGGAAGGATGGCGCAGGCAAGACTTGATCCGTTTTGGTAAGTTCTTGGCCCCTAATTCACTCAAGCCCGGTACTTCAGGCGACGAGCGTTTGTTGTTCCCTATTCCTGCTGCACAATTGGCGGCCAACCCTAACCTGAGCCAAAACCCAGGTTACTAATTGAGTACTTTTTGATTTTTAATATTTAAGTATAAGAGGCCGTTTTTACGGCCTCTTTTTTATTTTAAAGCTTGCCACACTTTTGTTGTTTTTATTATTTGTGCGTATAATTTTTTATATAGCTAATTAACCTATGCTACTGTGTCTAAGAATTAAATTATACACTAGCGACTAATTTACCTATATCGGCCATGGGGTACCCGTGTGATACCGCTTAAGAAAACAAGCAGCGACCAAAATCTGGATTAACAAACAATTCCATCTGCACACTTATCCGCAAAATCAACACGATTATTGGTTATTTTGACACACCTATAAGATTTTTTTTTCTCGTATTTTCATTTCTCCTACTTTTACCATGCTTTAACAATTACTGAATTTGAAATAATACTTCAATCTTGTTGGGCCCAGAAAACGTTAGGAAATGAAAAAAACTTACTTAATCTGCCTGTCCATTTTTGTTTTTAGTATCATTAAGGTATCTGCTCAAGTACTTGATGCCCCTAGTATTGATGTATCTTTGGTAAGCAAATTTATAGCGGAAATTGATACTAAACTAAATCAAACAACGCACCGGCTTGAGAAACAGACCCATAAAATGTTGAAGAAAATTCAACGACAAGAGGAGAAATTGTTGAAAAAAATCGCTAAATCCCCTAGTACAACTAACATCAATCAAATTCTTAACACAGATTCATTGCCGCAATTGCGTAATTTAATAGACAGTAATAATAAGCTTGATGCATTGATCCCAAATACCTATGACGGCTATATTGATAGCCTTAAAACAGCCCTTTCATTTTTACGGGGCAATAGTGTGTTGGATCCTGCTATGGATGATAAAATACAAACTATTTCCCAAAAAATCACCCAACTTCAAGGACGATTTTCAAAAATGGAAGGTGTCAAGCACATCTTGCAGCAACGAAGGCAGATTTTGCAAACGAAATTGGGAGAGTTAGGATTGGGTAAACAAATCTTACGCCTTAATAAGAAAGCATCTTATTATCAGGCATATATAAATGAATGCAAAACAATACTTAAAAATCCAGGACACCTTGAGAAGAAAGTAATCGCCAAGCTTACCCAAACGCCATTATTCCGCAATTTTTTTGCCAAGCATTCATTTTTGGCCAGTTTGTTTCGTTTGCCAGAAAATGGGACTTCAACGGAACTTACCTCAGGGCTTCAGACACGTACAGGGTTGCAAAATATGATTCAGCAACAATTTGGGAACAATACCAGTAGCATAGCAACACTCAAGGAAAATGTACAGAACGCTCAGGCACAACTAAATGCGATGAAAGATAGGATAATGCAGGGGCAGGAGGAAATGACAATGCCTGATTTTAAACCCAATCAACAGAAAACAAAGCGTTTTTTGCAACGCCTTGAAATGGCTGTGAATTTTCAGACATCCAAGAGCAAAAATTTTTTTCCAGCAATAGGCGATATCGGAGTATCACTTGGATACAAACTCAATAATATATCCATGTTAGGTGTTGGCGCTTCTTACAAACTCGGTTTCGGTACTAGTTTTAGGCATATACAACTTAGCAGCGAAGGTGTTGGCCTTAGATCTTTTGTGGAATACCGTATAGCAAAGAGTCTATGGCTAGCCGGAGGGTATGAGATGAACTATCGTAGTAGCTTTAACTCAATAGAAGCATTAAAAAAATACAGCGCATGGCAAAGGAGCGGCCTAATGGGGCTAAGTAAGGTAATAGCATTGAAAAGTAAGCGGCTAACTAAAACAAAAGTTCAAATTTTGTGGGATTTTTTGAGCTATCAGCAGGTGCCCGCAACACAACCTATTGTATTTAGGCTGGCTTACTGTTTAAAATAAATATCAGTTTACATTAATGATAAATACTATTAGTAATATGAACGCATTAAATATGGTTCCAATTAGATTAATGAGATTTGGTTGTGCAGTTAGCTTATTGCTTTTGAATTTGTTTGTTTGTACAAGTCATGCAATATCTCAAAACAATCCCTATAAAGATGTGAATATTGTTTCGCCTACAGCAGCCTCCCTTGCCAAGTATGGCGATATACCGGTAAGTTACCACACAGGGATACCGCAAATTAGCATTCCTGTTTACACGGTTAATGAAGGCATGTTGTCATTGCCCATAAGCCTTAGCTATCATGCAAGTGGCCTTAAAGTAATGGAGTCCGCCAGTTGGGTGGGGGCTGGATGGAGCTTAAATGCGGGCGGGGTTATTACAAGGACTGTTATAGGTGGTGTAGATGAAATAGGCACAGGCGGTACCAGCAACCAAACGCACGGTCATTTTAGTCATTATGGATACAATAAGTATCTCTTTGTTCAGGCAACGGGTAGCAATGGCAATGGAATTCCCTTAACCAACGACAATATGTATCCAGATGATTTGGCTTTTACAGATGGAAGAAAAGATGGGGAACCCGACTTGTTCTTTTTTAATTTAGGAGGGTATGCAGGTAAGTTTTATTTTCATGACGATAGGTCAATAATTATCGTGCCGCAACAAGATATCAAGATTGAGCCTATTGCACCCAATGACAACTCCCTTACGGGGTTTATAGTTACCATACCTGATGGTACAAAATACTATTTCGGAAAAAATCAAACACCTGAAAACGGTAGCATAGATGCAGTGGAGTTTACCAGCTCTTACAATCCATCTTCACCAAGTGGGGTACAATATGCACCTGCGGCTTCCGCTTGGCATCTGACCAAAATAAGTTCTGCCGATAATCAATTTTCTATAAATCTAGAGTACGAGGCTGAAAAATATGGCAGTTACACGATAGCATCCTTTCCGTTGCCCTACACCAATGCAGATGGGAAAGAGTACAGCTTGGTTAAAAATTTCATGAAAGGGGTAAGGCTTAAGAAAATTAATTTCTCTAATGGTAAGGTAGAATTGCTGCCAGGAGCGTTAAGAGAGGATTTGAGTAATTTCAATCCGGCATACAACACCATTGAAGATTTAGCAAATACGGAGGCCAAGGCCTTAGGGGAAATCAAAATTACAGACAATGGGCAGATTTGTAAAAAAATCAAATTCACACAAAGCTATTTTGTGGATAATACAACACCATTGCCATCAGGCTTAAGCATTCCGGGGGGTATAGAATCCGATAAAAAAAGGCTGAAACTTGATGAAGTTCAAGAAATGACTTGTGATGAACAGCAAAAAATACCGCCACATACATTTACTTACTATACAGAAAAAGCACCACGCCAATTAACCTTTGCAAGGGATCATTGGGGATTTTATAATGGAGCTACCAGCAATTATAGATTAATTCCTACTTACACTATTAACGATTATGATGTGAAAGTAGGGGCAGACAGGGATGCTAAATGGCCTGAAATGAGGGGCGGTACTTTACAGCAAATTACTTATCCAACCGGAGGTAGTACTAGCTTTGAGTATGAGGCAAATACAACATGGTTGAGCTACACTGATAATATTCCTACTTTCAGATTTAGCACTTCGGTTGGCTATGATGGTAGTTCGCAGATGATATATAATGATAAGGTTTTCTCAGCAAACCCATACCAAATAAAACTTAGCAATTCAGCTTGTCAAGTGGGGCAAACCAATTGTAGCGCTGCAGTTTCTGTGCAAAATAGCACTGGTGGCGCTTCTTGTAACGGAGGGGAAACGGTAAAAACTTATTTTACTACCACACCGGGTATTCATCAAATAATTATGACCAAAACAAATGCCAATAGTTCTTTTGGTGGTGCGCAAGCAGACTTTACCGAATTAGTCCCAACCAATGTTCAAAAGAATGAAATTGTGGGCGGCTTACGCATAAAAAAAATCATAAATTTTGATGGCATTGATATTGCAAATAATATTGTAAAAAACTATGAGTATGCTGATGCAACAGGAAATTCATCTGGCATTCTTTACAGCAGGCCCACCTATGTTCAAGTGATTAGAAATGATGTACTGAGAGATATAGGAACAGCAACTATTGGTAATAACATATATGCGCCCAATGGTTGTGTTACACCAGAGAATGCAGGCGTCACAGGAATAACACTTTTTTATCAAGTATCCCCCAACCCAATACGTCCAATGGAAACCACACAAGGAAATCATATCGGCTACAATGAAGTGAAAGTAACACAGGTGGGAAACGGGAAAAGTGTTTATCGTTTTTATGGTTCAAATATTTGGGATATTAATCACACAGATGTTTGTATTCGTAAGGCCAAGGTAACCCCGCCATCTAGTGCTGCTAACCCTAGTTATCCCTACATCCCCGAGTCATTTGAATATATGCGGGGTGAACTAAAAGAGGAAGAGCATTATAATCAAAATGGTCAACTTTTAAAGAGCACTTTATACGTGCCATCATTTACCGACAATCCAACCACCACTCCAGCTATAAAGTATGGTTCTGCCAATAATGTGTACATATATACGGCTTATGAACTTAGAACTAAGCGGAAAACGCAGGTCCAAGTAACGGAAACCAATTTGGTGCCCGGTACTGGTAATTATTTGCAAAATGTTTCTACTACTTATTTTGAAAGCCCTTATCACAATCAGGCAGTACGTACTACCACAACCAACTCGAAAGGAGAGACTATCGAGTCTAAACAAAAATATTCCTTTGATTTCAGGGTGCCAGCCTGTGAGGCTATAGCTACTTGTTTGCCAACTTACCAAACGGCAGCAACTTCCGCTTATTCCACTTTTACAGGCCAGTTACCTTGCGCATCTGGTTCGTGGAATTGTAAATTTGTTTTGTATCAACAATACCGTAGGGACTTAAGTATTGCCCGTAGCAATTATGTAAGTTGCAGGCGCACTAATTTTACTGATCCTGTAAATCTATTTGCTACTACACATGATAATGCTAAGACTGCAGCCGATGCGGTGCTAAAGCCTGTGTTGGAAATGCAGGATAAGTATATGAATTTTCCTATCGAAAGTACTAGTTGGAAAAATGGAAAATTACTAAGTGCCACTTACAGCCAATTTGATTATAATGCGGCAAATAGCACCAATATCTACCCAGCTACATTACTATCTACCAATTTGGCATCACCTGCCTTGAGTTTTTCGGCAGCTACGATAAACAGTAATACGATTACAAGAGACAGCCGTTATGCCATCGAATCAGCTATGAAATTTGCAAATGGTAATCCTTCCGAAGTTAAATTGCGAAGTGGTGTTACATCCTCTTATGTATGGGGCTATAATAATACATTGCCTATTGTTAAAGCGGTGGGCGTTGATTACGCAACCTTAAAAGCGGCCTACGATGCGGTGAGTGGCAATTTAGTACAACTTCGTCTTCACCCATCACTTAGTGGGGCCTTGCTCAATACCTATTCTTATGCACCCCTGCAAGGAATGGTTACGGAAACGGATGCCAACGGGAAAACAATATCGTACGAATTTGACAACTTATGGAGGCTCAAGCTTATACGAAACACACAAGGCAATATTGTAAAAACTTTTGATTATCAATACAAACAACCGCAGTAGGAATAATATTAGTACACGCTATCAAAAAGATGATTATGAAAAAAATAAAACTGTCCCTCTTAGCTTTAGCTTTTGCCTATAACTTGCAAGCGCAGAATACATTTCCTGCCACGGGTAATGTAGGTATTGGTGTTGCTAGTCCAACTTCTGCCTTACATATTGTTGGAACAGAGAAGTTGACAATTGGCACTCCCGATGTGAATGGAACTGTGGGTGCTGCACTTACAAGTTCTGAGCTTCGTTTTAGAACCGCCGATAACTATTATATGGCCTTGGCGCAGGTACCCTATTTTTATGAAATGCAGTTCATTAATAAAAACACAGGAACACTCGCTGGCTTTAAGTCTGATTATATAAAATTAAACAGCCTTCTTTCGGTAGATAATTTTAAGGTGGCTGATGTGCAGAACGGTACTCTCTTTGTAGGCGGAAGTGGTTACCCCAGCGGAGGGGGTTTTGTAGCTACGCCGTTTGTAGTAAAAGCACATAATAACTCACCCGCTCTTAACATTTATAATCCTGCCGCTGCTTTTATTAAGAGCATTCCATTCGATCCCAGCAATATTACCACTGGGCATGCTACAATGCACTTGCAGCCTGCAGATGTAACAGAAGGGTATGCTACGGGAATAACTTTCGGTTCAAGTGCCGCTGGTTATGAAAGTACTCCAGAAGCAGGCATATACACCCAGTTTAGCAACGCTTACGGAACAAAAATGTTTTTTGCAACAACCAATAGCTACGCCAATGGCCCCCAGAGCCGAATGGTGATTGATAATTTGGGCAATTTGGGGGTAGGTACCAATACGCCCAACGCCAAACTAGATGTAAATGGAAATATTTTTAGTAATGGTAAAATACTTGTGGGTACTACCGATTTAACAAAAGCTGGCACTCATTCATTGGCTGTTAACGGTTCGGCCATATTTACAAAAGCATTGGTAAAACTCAATACCAATTGGCCCGATTATGTTTTTGAACCTTCTTATCCCTTACTTAACCTCAGTGAAGTAGAAAGCTATTTGCTTGCCAATAAACATTTGCCAGGCGTTCCTTCTGCTGTAGAAGTGGCCGACAAGGGTATCGATTTGGGCGATAACCAAGCAATTTTGTTGAAAAAAGTAGAGGAACTGACCTTATATGCTATAGAGGCCAATAAAAAAGCAGCACAACAAATGCAATTGATTAAGACGTTGCAAGAAGAAGTAGCAATATTAAAAAAACATGGAACTATCAAAGCCCAATAGCATTTTATTGCTCGATTAGTTTGCTATTGCCATTTGTAAATGGGATATGTAATCTGGTATATAACGGAAAACTGAAAGGTAGATATCAAAACCGATTAACTTATAAAAGCTGTACAATATATGCGTACAACATTTAAAATATTTGTGGGCCTCGCTTTGCTAGGTACTATACATGCAAGAGCCCAAAACAAGCCTACTTTGGACACCAAAGTGCCGCTGCCAACAACTGCCGTGCCGGTCTATACCCCGGCAGCCTATGCTAATGGTACACTGGTGAATTTTGTACGCAGCCGTACAGCACAGCAACCTTTTGCCAATGAAGCTGATGTAAATAATGCAACCCGTACACCAGAACAGGTGCAGCAAGGCACTGAATATTTTGATGGCTTAGGTAGGGGCGTACAATCGGTGGGTTGGCAAGCCAGCCCGAATAAAGCAGACATGGTAGCTCCAATGGTATATGATGCTTTGGGTAGGCAGGTGCATAGTTTCCTGCCCTATGCTGCGGCTACGAATACTGGAACTTTTAAAGCCAACCCTTTTGTTGAACAACAAAACTTTTACAGCAGTCAATACCCTGCAGAGCAGCCCGCTTTTAATAACGAGCAATACTATTACGGAAAAACTATCATCGAACCCTCACCACTTAATCGGCCTATAAAAACATTGGCTGCCGGTAATAGCTGGATGGGTAGCGAAGGTGCTGCCAATGAAAAAGCCGTGCAGATGCAATACTTGGTAAACGATGTAAACGATGTGGTAAGGGTTTGGCAAGTGGGCTATGATGTCATTGGTAATACCAGCAATATACCTACTAGCGGTACCACTTATAATCCCGGTGAACTATATAAAAGCGTAACCATTGATGAGGCGGGTAATAAAGTAATTGAATATAAA
>CALSBI010000028.1:0-39362 GCA_943373145.1 Chitinophaga pinensis | reverse complement strand
TGATATTGCGCTTTAACAATTTTGTATATTATACCGGCGGCGATTTGATTTCGGCCGGCGAGGATCTGATTGCCGATGCAGTAATGGCCCATGGCCTGCCCGACCCCAATGGCATGGGGGGCACTTTTCCCATACCGCACTGTATTGCCGCATTTAAAGTGGGGCATCATGGCGCCGATACCTGTACCAGCCAACACTTTTTAGCCACTGGGCTGCAAAGGGTGGGTATGATTTCTTGTGGAGCCATGTACGGGCATCCTTTCCAAAGTGTAATAGACGAATTACAGGCTGCTGCCGACATTGACTTTTTTTATCTCACTGCCTGTGCCTACGTACGCAATCATATACCGGCCAGTACCAACCCGCCGGGCAACCAGCTTACCACCGTGGGCAACAAGTCCCGTGTGGCGGGCGGTATTGCAGTGCCACCTGGGCATATATTTCTCTATATCAACCAAGCACAGTCTGAGTCAAACTCCACCATGTTTCCACTTAACCCCGGCGATGCAGCTTTGAGGCAATTTAGGGTGCAGTACTACGACTTTGACTTGGCACCCGCAGCAGGCTTTCGCAATGAAAACACCATATTCTAAAATGAATTTTATGATGGATTTAACGGCACTACAACAATACTTAAGCAGCCTTGGCCCCACATTTACCTTGCGCAGCACCGACGATAAGTTACAGTCCGATTTTCAGGCTTTTATCGCCACGATGCCGGGCAAGCAAATCAATATTACGCCTGCCAAAGACGGTATTACCCTGCAGAACAATGTGCTTACCATCGAGGCCGCCACTACCGATGCTTGGCCGGTACAGGGTCTTACCAATGTATCGGTTACGCCCGCTTCCATCACCATTACCATCAATGCGGCCAGCAGCCCTGCCGTGTTTACCGGTGTACTGCAAGGCCAGATGCCTTTTTCCAAAACGGTAAAGGTGCCCGTTACCGTTACAGCCCTCGCACAAGCCGCCAACCCATGGCAAATTGGGCTGGCCCAAAATGCCGATAATGTAACCCCAATGGAAGTGATTTTGTTGGGCAACAATGGCAGTGGCTTACCATTTGACATACCCACAGGTATGGATTTTTTGGATGTTGGGCTTACGGTTGATAAATCGGCTTATAGCATTGTTTTTTATCCCAACAGCAAGCATGAGGCCTACAACCAGTTTACCCTTAGCGCCAAAAACGCTACATGGACGCCAGTGCCCGATATTTTTGCCTTTAACGGGCTGGATATTTTGGCCATGATAAAAACCAACTCGGTGGGCGTTACCATCGTAGGCCATATAAAGGTGGGCAGCGTGGGTATCGACGCTGGTGTTTCTATGACCGGCAGCCCCGATTGGGAAGTGTTTGTACGCCCTACCCCGCCCGCCAAAACTTTCCCCGGCCTGGCCGACTTGGCCAAATGGATCGGTGGTGCCACTTTGGGTACCGATGTAAGCAGCGGTTTTACCAATGTACAAGTAAGCACCAACGGCTTTGATGCCGCCATATCCGATATTACTGCGGGCATCAATGTGCAAAAATTTTCGCTCAACTACCTCAATATTACCAGCCTGCTCACCATTGGTGCCTTAAAGCTTGATGTGCTGGTGCAACTGCCTAACCTCATCATCAGTGGCGGCCTACACGATGGTGTGGGACTCAAAATAAGCGACCTATTGGCTTCGCTAAGTTTGCCCACCGATGCCGTTCCGCAAAACCTTACGCTGGCCAAAGCCGATTTCAGTGCCGATTTGCGCAACAGCGTTTACTCCATTGATACGGAAGTGGATAATCTATGGTCGGTAGGGCCCATCGATTTTGATAAAGTAACCCTCGCTTTGGGCTATAATAAACCCGATGGACTAACGGGTAGGTTTAGCTGCCAGTTTACCATTGGACAAACGGCTACGATATTGGTACAGGCCGGATACAGTGGCGGCACAACCGGTTGGGAATTTGCTGGCGGGCTCGACCCCACCACCACCCTTAAAATTGGTGATGTAATTGCAATGCTGGCCGACAAATTTGGCATCGCCAGTGTGCCCGAACCCATCAAGTCGCTGGAAATTACCGAACTGTGGATTTCTTATACCACGGGCACTAGCAGTTTTGAATTTACCTGCGCCGGTAATTTCATGGTAGATGATACCGAAGTGGATATGAAAGTAGTGGTGAAACTGCAAAAAGGCCAAAGTAGCGACCCGGTTCAAGAAGGACAAGTAAATGGCAGCAAGGGTTACAACGCTTTCTTTAGCGGCAATGTCACCATCAACAATTTGGTGTTCGATATTGTGTTCAACACCAGCAGTACATCCACCAATGTATTCATCGCCAGTTTCCGCAACAAATCTACAGGCAGCGTATCGCTACACGACTTGGTGGCGGGTGTTTCCACTGATATGGCGCAATTCATTCCCACCGGTTTGAAAATTGATTTGCGGGAAGTGAAATTTATCTTTTTTGAGCAAGACAAAGCCAAGCAGTTTGCCTTTGGGCTGGAAGTGGATGTGGCTATCAACCTAAACGACCTACCTGTTGTGGGCAGCAAGTTGCCCAGCGGTTTGGAGGTTGACATCAACAATTTACAAATACTCTATGCCTCCAAAGCTTTTACCAAAGATCAGGTAGGCATCATCAATCCATTACTGCCCTCGGGCATTTTAGCGCTCAATGCGGCAGGGGTATCACAAGGCTTGATGATTGAAGGCGAACTGGTGATTGCGGGTTTTCATCTGCCTATCAATACCGGCAACAAACCTGCACCGCAAAGTACTACCACTACTACCTTTACCGGCACGGCAGCCCCCGCCAGCGCAGGAGCGGCACCATCGCCCATTACTTGGTTTAATGTAAACAAACAATTGGGGCCATTGAGCTTTGAACGCATTGGCGTAGAATATACCAACGGCGTGCTATCCTTTGCCTTGGATGCATCTCTTACGCTCGGCCCGGCCAGTCTATCCATGATGGGCCTGAGCTTTGGCAGCCCACTCAATAAATTTGAACCCGTATTTGGTTTGCAAGGATTTGCTATGAGCCTTCAAACACCCAGTTTGGAACTGGGCGGCGCCTTCCTCAAAGACAAAACCCCCGACGGCGCCACGGCCTACTATGGTCAGTTAATTGCCAAGTTTGGCACCATCGGCATCAAGGTATTGGGCGGCGATATACCTGAGCACCAAGCAGACGACCCCAACAATCCCGGTAAAAAAATAACCATTCCGGCTTCGTTCTTCGTATATGCCAATGTAAATGCGCCCTTGGGCGGCCCACCCTACTTATACCTCAACGGATTTGCAGGCGGCTTCGGCATCAACAATACACTCAAACTGCCCACACTGGAAAATTTGCCCGGCTACATTTTGTTGCCCGGCCCCACCAGCAAGGCACCGGTACAGGGCAGTTCGCCAAAGGATACCATTGCCAAAGTGCTGCCGCAAATGCAAAAATACTTTTTGCCCACGCCCGGCGAATACTGGGCCGCAGCAGGTATTGCCGTTTCTTCTTTTGAAATGATCAATGCTTTTGCACTGGTAACCGTTTCCTTTGGTGTTGATTTTCAAATTGCGGTATTGGGCACTTGCTCCATGAGTTTTCCTACGGCCGCCACTAGCCCCATCGCCTATGTGGAAATTGATCTCATGGCTTCTTACAGCACGGCTACGGGTTTGCTGGCCATCGAGGGCATCATTTCCCCTGCTTCGTTTATATTCATCAGCTCTTGCCAAATAACGGGCGGCTTTGCTTTTTATGTATGGATCAACCCGCCAGCCCTGTCGGACCCTAACGCACCCAAAAGAGGTGATTTTGTGGTAACGCTTGGCGGCTATCACCCCTCGTTTACACCGCCTAAATACTATCCCGTTGTGCCTCGGTTGGGCATCAACCTGAGTATGGGGCCCTTGCATGTAACCGGTGGTTGCTACTTTGCCCTTACGCCCGGTATGTTCATGGCCGGTTTTGCATGGGACGCCACTTTTGATATCTCTATTGTAAAAGTTTGGTTCAAAGCGGGGGCCGACTTTTTGATTGCTTGGGCACCCTTCCACTACGAAGCGGATGCCTACGTGAACTTGGGCTGCTCTGTTAACCTGGGCCTGTTTACCATCAACCTCTCCATCGGTGCGGACCTGTACATTTGGGGACCACCCTTTGGCGGCAGGGCCGATGTGGACCTCGACATCATTTCCTTTACCATCTCATTTGGTGCCGACCAGGAAGCGGCCAAACCTTTGGGCTGGAGCGATTTCAAAACCAAATTCCTGCCGGGCGATACCAAGGCCACGCCTGCACCACAGCAAAGGATGATGCGAGCTGCCATGGCAATGGACACCAATGATGACAGCACAACCAATGTGATAAAAGCAACGGCAGCTAAGGGTTTACTGGGCACCAACGTAGATGGCTTTAACTGGATATTGGACCCCGATCACTTTAGTATTTCGGTTGCCAGTAATTTACCGGCCAACCAACCCCAATGGGGCAAGGGCGCCAATGCTTGGTTGGACATCTCCTACAACCCTGACGATTACAATAAAGTGCCACCGCCGGTTGACCCCGCCAAATGGCCTTACCTGCAATTTTCCGATACGGTGAACCAAATGGATGACAAGCATATTTGGAACCCGCTTGTGAATATCAAGCCGATGAAGCTGAATGGTGTGACTTCAACGCTCCAGATGACTTTGCTAAAAGCCGACAACGATGGCAATTATACCAGCTACGTCATGGCCCTAACGCTTACGCCTAACGTACTGGCATCGGCCGGGGCATTGTGGGGCGAACATACCAGCGACAAGGTACAGCTCAACGATCCCCAGTTTCAAAAAAGCTGTCTCACAGGTTTCAATATTACACCATTGCCTAGGGTACCCAATGTCGTTAATGGCGTAAAACTGATATTGCTGCTGTACCAACAAGCCAACAGGTATTACTTTAATTATCAGGCATTGGCCGTAAACCCCAACTATCAAGTGAGCAGTGAGGAAACCGATACCAATAATGTGAGCCATTTGGATATAACGGTAAAAGATAGTAAAGGCAATGTATTGGCCACGCTGCCCAACCAAGGGTATGTGTTGAATGCATTGGTAGATCCTTGGGTGAGCAATCAACGTTCCACCATCTTGGCCAATTTGAGCAACTTGGGCTTTTCAACCAGTAAGGATGTGGCGCTGAACAATTTTGCCACCCAAACCATACTAACGGATTGGCCGGAAGCCATGTTATTGGCCGACAGTTTGGTAGCATAGGATGTATTAAGGATGATAACACATCAAAGCAAATGTTAAAAATCATGCCCCGCCTTTGTTCATCTTGAGCATCAAGCGAGGCCAAAAAAAGAAATATGACTAATCAGACAGGCAACCTGCCTACAGGTCAGACAGGGAATCCACAACTCGACCAACTGGTCTCCTTTATCCAACACGACATACCGGGGCTGGATGATGGCCGTTACCAATTACAGGTTGCGCAGCAGATAATCGATGCCGATAAGAATACGGTATCGGATGGATCGCTAGCGGCCACTTATACATTTGGCATTGCCGGCGACCGTTTCCGCCTGAGCGACCCCAGCTCCATGGTGTATTCTGTTTTTCCGGCCAGTGAAGCCACCGGCGAATTTGATACGGTGCTGCCCAGCGTGGTATTTACCAAAACCAGTTTTCCTTGGAGCCGCATCCCTACCAATACCGTCGAGGAAATGTACCAAGGCAACAAACCGGAGCCTGGAAAAGATACCGATTTCGATATACCCACCTGGCTCACCATTATATTGTTGGACGAGGACGATATCACCAATTATACAACACAGTTTCCCAAATTTGCCCTACCACCGGCAACTGTTACCATTGGCGATTTGTTTTTAACAGCCGCCAATCCCAATAGCAGCCTTGGCAACAACTATTCCTATTTCAATCATGTAACCACGGCGGGTAAGCCATTGAGCACTTATATGGATCCGGGCGATACCATAACCGATACCATCAGGGTGCTGGATGTGCCCATGGTATTGTTTGCCAAAATAGCCCCTACCATTGAGGATTTAAAAATAATGGCGCATGTGCGCAAAGTGAGTTTGCTGGACAAAGCTACCATGCCGGGCATTTCGGATGTGGGCGAGCCGCTGGGCAGTTTTTCTATCGTGTTTGGCAACCGCTTGCCCAATACCCATAAAAAAACATACGCCTATTTGGTATCGCTGGAACAGATGCAAGACTTTTTGCCCACCAGCGCAGAAGGCGGATTACCCGTTTATAAAGACGGCACTTCGCCCGACCCCACCAAAACTGTTCGGTTGGCGGTATTGCAAAGCTGGTCGTTTTTCTCGGTAGGCCAAAGCGCTACGTTTGTAACCCAATTGGATGCGCTCAACAATGCTAAAGCAGTAGTGCCTCCACCGCCGCCGCCGCCCGCACAACCCAATTTTTCAAGCGACCCCGTTATTGTAAACGAAGACCTAAGCGCCAATACCAACCTGCGTTTGGTGCCCGGTCCCGGTGCCATTGACATTGTTAAAAACGCCCTCAACATGGGCTATGTGCCATTGAACCATTTGTTGCGTACCGGCGAAACCGCTGGCAGTGAAATAAAAATTGACCATACGGTTTCTTGGTACCGTGGGCCTTTAACGCCCTATCAAGTAACCAAGGCCGCCATACAGTTGCCCATTTCTTCGCCCGACAAGGCAACGATATTTGACCCCAGCACGGGTATGCTGGACACCTCTTACGCTGCCGCTTGGACGCTGGGCCGTCAATTGGCTTTGCAGGACAGTTCTTTTAGCGTGGCGCTGTACAATTGGAAAAGAGGCGTGAACCAAGAGCTGGTGAACAACATGGAACAATCGATACTCGCAGCCCAGTTCAGCGACGTGCTAGCCGCATCGGGCCAACAACTCAAAACTGCGCAAACACCCGATACACTGTTGCCCGAAGGCACGGTGGACAAAGAGCGCACTAGAAAAAAGATGCCCAAGGGCAGCTTGGCAAGGCAACTCATCCTTTCATTACAAAAACAAGAATCATAAGCGTTATGTTATCACGCAATCATATACAAAACCGATTGGCCACGCTGTACGCCGACCAGCCCACGCTGCAGCAACAGGTAGAAGATACTGGCGACTGCCCGGATATCGTTACCAAATGGATGGCCCGGCTGAAATTGTTGTACGGGGTGCCCATCAACTATTTGGTGCCCGACGAAGGCATGCTTCCGATGGAGTCTGTTCGTTTTTTTTACTTGGACTTCAATTGGATAGATGCCTTACTGGACGGTGCTTTTAGCATTGGCCGTAACCTTACGCCGGCAGACGATAGTCCCAGTTTTGCACTGGACAGGGCCGCTACGCCGATGATGCGCAGTGGGGCCGCTACCCAATCGGCCAATATCAGGGCCAACGCACTGGGCGTTACGCTGCCAAAGGTTAGCTTTTCCACGGTATCGGGCTTTTTGCTCCGTTCCTCGGTGGTACTGGCCTATCCCGGTTTGGGCGTTAACCCCTACCCCCTCGGTGGCACACCCAACGACCCCAAAACCACGCCGCTGAATATTTTACGCATGGAAAGGCTGGGCCCCAAATCGGACACCTTGATTTGCTTGGTGGAAGGTGATGCCTATCGGGTAGATATACACGAAGCACCCGAAGCGCTCCACTACGGCATCGACAGTTTTTCGGTAAACAATGCTAAGGTAACCAGCCAAAAAACCATTTACACATTTACCCAAAGCGGCGAGCCCGGCAATGCCTCGGTTAATATGGACATGGATAATCCCCGGATACTCAACCTGAGCAATAACCCAGTGGGCAATTGCTTTAGGGTAAACAACGATGTGCGCACCATCAAGATGCAAACACTTGCCACCCTGATAGCCAAAAGTCAGGTGAAACCGCTGGATTCGATCGATGCCTCCGAAATGGGTTTTGAAATGATTGAAGGCGTGGGGATGGTGAGTTTTTTAAATAAAACCAAAACGTAATAAGGACTGATGATTGATTAATTATTATTAATTATTCGCTGTGTTGACTTTCAATTTTCAACTTTCAATTTTCAACTCGCAAGTATGAATGCAATCGTTCCACTAAATATAGCCGCCCTTCGGGTGAGCCCTACCGATAACTCCAATGTGGTAAAAGCTTTTAAAGGCAGGGTGGCGCATTTTGACAATATGCCATACGCTGGCAACCCCACTACCAATCCCGCTGGTAAAAATAATACCAGCACCGGCGATACCATTGTACAATTGTTGGAAAGTAATAACAGCCCTTTGGCACCGCTGTACACGGGTATCCACCTACATTGGGAGTTGCCCGATTATTTCCGCAAGGGCGTACAAACACCCGGCAGCAATCAAATCGTGTTTCCGCAGGCACCCAACCGTTGGCTGGTAGTACGCTACCTGAGCATTTACGATACCAACAGTAAAACCTGGGGGGCCGTTACCAACCATAGCTGGGTAGTGGAAAGCGATTATATCTCCATGGAGCAACTGACCGATAGCGATGGTACCATTCGGCCATCCGTTCCCGTTCCCTTGCCCGTTAACCCCGCTTACGGCAGTAAAAACCAGCCCTACCGCTTCATGGGCCGGGTGGTGGATGCCGCCAAATGGCCGCAAACTTCGGCAGACGATAAATACCTGCCCGATTTCAACGACGAAACAGGAAAGCCCTGCTACCTCAATTCAATCGGATTTTTGGGCCCCGGCTTTGCTGCTTACTATCCCGACTGTTGCAGCGTGTTTGGCTTTCTGGATCGTTTTTTGGACAACAGCACGGTTTTCAATGCGCTGTCGGCCAATACCCCTATCAAGTTCAAAGCTTGTTATCAAATAACGGGTTGGATAGCCAATGGCAACGACCCCATGGATGGGCTGGTGCAAAAAGTAACCGACCAGTACAATGCATATGTTGCACAAAGCCAAGAACAAAAGACCAAGGTGGACAAAACGCCCACCGATTTTTTCCAAGCACTGGCCAAGCAACAATTTAAATGGATGTTTAGCGATGCCGCCGTTGATTGCAAGATGAATGGCGACACGCTGGTAAGCCTTAGCCTGCCGGGCAAAACTCTGTGCAGCGGTATGATGCAGGAAGTGGTGTGGGATATGCTGGTGAGTCCGGGTTCCTCTGGATTTTTGGGTAGTCCCGAAACGCCCACGGCCCCCGGTGTATGGAAGGATCCCGAGGTAAAAATTGCTGTGGGCAACACATCTGCAGAAGCCCTATCGGCCCTGCTGAAAGTTGACAATAGCAACGAAGATACCGACCCCGATTTACTGAAAAATTATGAGTACCTGTTAGATGCATTGCAACTGGGCATCTTGAAAGATTTGGAAACGCAGGGCAACAATATCATCGCATTGGAAGAGACCATGCACTCCAGTGGCTTCTCCCGTGAGCAGGGCGGTTTATTGTGGGTGGTGCAGCAAAAGCCCACCGAACCTTCGCAGCGCAACTTACCGGTAAACCCCAACAACGAAATAAACCTGCCGCTTACCCTAGCCGAGCAGTTGCATCTATTAAACCAAGCGCAAAAAGATTACGATATGGGCCGTAGCGCCCTGCAACAGATGCGCAGCCAATTGTACATGGATTGGTACCGCTACATCAAAATGTATGCAGGCAACGAAACATCGGCCAATGTAACCACCAATACCCTTACGGGCTTTTTAACCACTGGTGGGCAAAACGAATTGGCTACCGTGGTAAAAAAAGGCAATGATGTGGGCATCGTAACGTACACGGTGGACACCGGTGGATCAGGTTCTATTACGGGCATCAACACCCCTACCAGCGCCAATACTTCGGCGGCTTGGCAACTGTGGAACCAATTTGAGCAGTTTCAAAAAACCATGGCCGACCATCCCGATTGGGAAGTGGTAGCCGTATCGGCCCCTGCTTTTTGGATGCCCGCCGACCCCGTAGCCGTAATGGAAGGCACCCGGTTGGAACCCGCCCGCCGCAATGGCTCCAGCGACCTACTGCCCATCAGGGTTAGTAGCGAATTGCTTACCCAACTAACGGTAGGCTATAACGGCAATAATTTTACGGTACAGGCAGCGGCCATTCCGGCCATTGCACCCGTCAATGCGCAACTGCCCAGTGCGGCAGACTTTACCGCCTTGGCGGGAGAAGCTTGCTTGCTGATGCCATCACTGGCACCGGCATTGGCCAATGCTTTGCAAAAAGTAGGTGGCACGGGCAACCCTGCTGGCAATACCAATTTTTTACCCACGCTTACCAATTTGCAGGGCGGCCAAAGCGGACTGGAAACAGGTAATCCCCAAGCGCCTTACTCCGGGCTGTACAATGCCATCCGATTAACGGGTTATAAGCCTACTGCCAATCCGGTGCAAGAATCTGCTACGCCACTGGCCATGAGCGTTAGTTTTAGCAATGCCAATACCAATGGCTGGGCACCCAATGCCGTACAATGGACTACCCAATTGCAATTGCCGGAGTTTTCCACCAACCGCTACGATCCCTTCTTACCGGTAAACCTGGTATGGGACCTTACGTTGGATCCCTTGGTAAAAGACCTAAATCCCCGCAATTACAATACAGGTAATATAACGGGTCATTTTCAACTGAACGATGATGCGATAGATTATGCGTACGAAACGGCACAATTGCCCATCACTACCCAAAATCCCTTGGCCTACAACAGCGCCGTGGTAATGTCGAAAAAAGCCACTTACAGTATCGTAGCACAGATCAACAATTTTATCACCAACTACCCTTCTGATGAAGCGGATGGGGCGCTTTCGGATATTGCCACCAACTATGGTAACCGCAAAATTTTGGCGCAAACCATGAGCGGTCTCAATGTAGAGCAGCTATTGAATTATTATATCCCCCAAATCCCTGTTCAAAACCTTACATCCTCCGACTTAAGGGATTCGGTGACAACGGCCATCAGGAATGCCGCTACCAAGGCCAATGTAAGCGACAATTGGTATAACAATGGCTTCAATGCACAGGCCCCCATCCCCACGGGCACACAGGCATTGGCCAATTATGGTCCCTTGCGCAGCGGTTTTGTAGCCGTACAAAGTATGGAAGTAGTGGATGTATTTGGTCAGCGGATGCAATTGCTTACCAAGCAGAACAACCCCGATGGCTCGATGCAAATTATACCAGCGATGACGATGGCACCCATGCCCGACGATAAAGCCAATGCGGGCAAACTGTATTTGCCGCCACGGATATTAACGCCTTCCCGGCTTTGGTTCCGTTGGTTGAGCGCCATGCACAACAATGCCGTAAGTGGCATCAGCAGCGATTTTGTGGAAATGAACAGTCACCCTGCCACTTCGCCCGTTTGCGGTTGGATACTGCCCAATCATTTGGATAACAGTCTTTTCTTTTACAATGCCGATGGTACGCCGGTGGGTTCCTTTGGGGTAGAACACAACAACCTGCAATACCGCACCCGTGCAGGCAATCTGTTGAATATAAATGATTCGTTGGCAAAGGATATTGGCGACCACTTGGCCCCCAACCCGCCTGTAAACGAGCATTTGGCGAATTTTATGTGGTACATCTACAACAAAAGTGGACAGGGCAAAACCAATGGTGATTTTTTAAGGGATATGATGCAGGCCATCCTCAACTCGGAGCAGTTCATCAGCCCCAGCAACTTTGCACAAGACGCTTCTTTGGCAGTGCTGATGGGTAGGCCCTTGGCCATTACCCGTGCCGTGGTGAACATGGAAACGGCTGGCAACCTGCTACCCCTGAACCAAGCCGATGTGGCGGCAACAGATCCTTGGCCCACCAGCGTAAATGCAGGCACGGTTAACTATACCGATCGGCAGGCAACCGGCTCGGCCAATATCGGTAATGTACGGTTCCCACTGCGCTTGGGCGACCTGTCTAATATTGATGATGGGCTGATTGGCTATTTGATTGAGCAAGAGGCGGCAGATCCTTATGGCACCAATGATTTTTTTGCACCCGCTGCCAACGCAACAGATGGCCATGGTGTAACGCCACCGCCCGCCAACAATGTGCAGTTAACGCTCAACGAAGCGCTCACGGTATTTACTTTTTTGATGGACCCTAGGGCGTCCATACATGCCACAACAGGCGTGTTGCCCGTAGCGGAACTAACGATACCAGAAAGCCAGTACAGCAATACGCTCAACAATTTGCAAATGACCTTCTTTACCATGCCCGTATTGCAAATGCGGAACCGTTTTGTAGTGCCCCTGCCCTCGCAAAGTGGTTATGTGTGGCGCTGGATAAATCCCGGTAACCAACCGCAGATACCATTGGCTTCCAAGGCGGCCAACAGCGATGCCAATTGGGACTACTCGCCACAAACCCTGCTGGAGGGCTGGCTCAACTTGGTACCAGATCCGAATCCGGCTCCGAGCGGCAGTTAATTAATAATGAATAGTGAATAATGAATAGTTATTCGTAATTCGTTATTCATTATTCACTATTAACTATTCACTATTCAACATTCGTCATTCAACATTGATTATGCAAGAACTATCATCCCTCAATAACATCGCCTCTTTTACAGCACGTACACAGGTGGCTGTAAATAACGGCTTCACCATCACGGTACTGAACTCCGACGGCAAGCCCGTTGTGTATTCCGGTGCAGCGGCCAACACCATCACGTTTACCCTTAGCAATCTAACGGGTCAGGATATTGTGTTTACCAGCACCGATACTTCCAGCGCCTTTGCGGTTTTTATGCCCAATTATTTTACATTGGACGATTTGAAAAAGATGAAAATCTCCTTGGCGGGCTGGACTTTTAGCGTGGATGAAGATGATGTGGTGCTGATGCTTACCTACAGCGGTGGCGCCAATTTCACTTGGGCCGATGGCCAATCTTTTAAGTTTGACGTAACCGGCGTACAAACCAATGTCCAGCCATCACAGGGCAAGGGCAATGCACAGGTAAATGCCATCAATTTTCCGGGTGGTGTGCAAATGCAGGTGTCGGCACCGCTGAACGTAATGAACAAGCCCGTTCCCGGCAATGGCGATCTTACCAAAACATTGCAATTGACCCTTGATAGCCAAGGTGGTGTATTGGTATCGCCCACTGGTGATCCCTTGCAAAATACCATCTTCCTCAATATTAAAAATACGGGCGACAAGCCTTTGTATAGCGGCACCAATATGTGGAAGGGCAGCCCTACGGTTACCGTATCCTTTGTATACGGCACCTCCATTGGCAGTTTGGCCCCTGCCGATAAAAGCAATACCGGACCGGGCAGCGGATCCGCTTGGAACATTGTGGCCAGCATCCCCTACGCACCGCCACAAAATATTTGGCATACCATCAACCCCGATAAAACCAGTACGGCACAAACCCCTTTCTGGATACTGAACCCCACCAACCTCAACAAAGGCATCATTGGTATTGGCGAAAATGCCAATATCACTTTTAACTTCAGCAATATCATTTCGTTTACCCCTCCCGGTCATACGCAAATGATGGTGTACCTCACGGGCTTTATGAAGGACGATAACACGCCCTATGATGATGCGGTATTTGTACTGGATATTGCCAAACAAAATGCACCGCCCACCCGTGGCCTCATCAACTTCTTTAGCCCCACGCCCATTTTCCAGGTGAGTAATCCCAATGCGCCCATCAATATCCCTTTGCGCTGGGCCATGTTTGATGTAGCCAAGGCAACCCTTATTTGCAGTTACCCTGGTATAGCGCCGGTGCCTATACCCTACCCCAACCCCAGTACCATTGCATACGACAACGCCCAAATAACCATCCCCGGTATTACACAAAGTGCTGTGGTGAGCATCACCTTACAAGCCTTTAATGCGATGGATGGTTTTTTGAACAGCATGCAGTTTACCGCCTTTTTACAGGCCAATATGTTTGTAGATCCAAGGGATGGCAGGGTGTATCCCGCCATCCAAATTGGCAAACGCTTTTGGATGACGATGAATTTGGATTTTCAGCCCCCGCAAGGTTCGGGTATTTATGGCCCCGAAGCCGATTTTGGCCGCCTGTACACATGGCAAGCGGCACTGCCTACCCAAACCTTGAACGGTTGGCGCTTGCCCACCAAAAATGATTGGACGGACCTGTTGAATACGTACAATTACGATCAATTGTACAAGGGCGGCAGTACTGGGTTCAATGCCTTGCTCAATGGCTCGCTGAGCAGCAATGGCAGTACCAATGGCGATTTTGGCACTTACGGGTATTATTGGAGTGCCGAAAACAACAGCGGCAATGTTGACTACGTATCCTTTAGCAGCCGCTCCAAAACGGCGGTATATGTAAAAGGCGATAACATCATGCCGGCCAGTAATTTTATTTCGGTTAGGTTGGTGAAAGATATCGGTTAAGTGCAAACGATAGTAGTATACATTTTACAAAAGAAACGAGTATATGAACAAATTGAATTTTTTAGAGAGAGCGGCCCTTTTGGGTCATGATACAGCAGCCCTACAGGCCGGGCAGGAGCAATATTCAGAAATAAGCGTACCCGATATCGATAGTTTTAAAGCATTGATACATAATGGCGTGGGCAATGAACAGCCACCGGAAGAAAGTACCACGGCGCAGACTGCAGTAACGGTAATGCCCGATAGCAGCACCGACGAGCCGATATCCATCACACAAAAAATGCAGCAATATGTGCACAACAATGGATCGCTTTCGCAGGCAGACAGAGCGGCACTCAGCAGCTTCTTCCCGATGAAAGTAATGGCCGTTTCGGCCCAGTCGGCCACCATCAATAGTCCAACTACATGGGGCGTTGCATCGCAGCCCATCTTACTTAATTATGGTACCGTCACCTTGCAAGATACAGGCGTTATCAACATACAGGGTGTGCCCACTACCATCACCATGGACAGTTTTGTACGCATGGGCAATGCACCAACTACCATGGGCGATATCAATATTTTGGGCATAAGGGGTATTGATGGCATGTTGGGCGGACAGGGCCCTACGGGGCCAAACGGGATGCCCAACTGCAATGGCGGCAATGGCGGTTATGGTGGCTATGGCAGCGATGCAAGGGATGGATTACCAAGCCAAGAAGCCACCATCAATATTGTACAATCCATTCAATGCAGCAGTCCCATTGTGGTATACACCAGCTCGGGCGCAGGCGGTACTGGCGGCAACGGTGGCGCAGGCGGCAACGGCGGCAATGGTGGCAGCGCTAGCCCCATACCTACCCGGGGTGGCGATGGCGGCAATGGCGGCAACGGAGGTAGAGGTGGCACTAGCCCCGATGCCAAAGGCAATGTAATGGTGTATGTAAACAGTGCCTATCTCAACAATATAAGAAGTGTTGCGGTAAACACACCGCCCGGTTCAGGTGGCATTGGTGGCGCAGGGGGTGCCCCAGGTTCGGGAAGTGGCCAAGCGGGGGACAAGGGGCCCAAAGGCCAAGATGGTCCATCAGGTGGCCACACGGGCATTGCCGCTAAAGTATTTATCAGGCCCTACTAAAACCCCATCAACTTATCAACCTATCAACTTGACAATGCAATCAACAAAAGCATTCTACGAACGGGCCGCCCAATTGGGTCACGACACGGAAAAGCTGGCCGCAGGCGAAACGATAGAAACCTTGGGCACTTTTGCCAATTTGGGCGAAGGCAGGCCCTTACTGTCGGTGGCAACCCCCGAACAACGCAAGGCCCGGCAAGCAACCTTTTTAACCCCGCCCTTGGTGGCCCGGCAACGGTTGTACCAAGGCCGGCACGACTTTGCCGAATCCATCCTTTTTGCCGACAGCCCTTTTATTGCCAGCGACCATGATGGGCCCGGCAATTGCATGCCTGCCCGTATCAAAGCGGTAAGCATCTTGCACAAAACCGTTCGTGCTGGCGAAACCTGGGACCTCACCGTACTGGCTTCGGCCTGGGGCACCCATGAAGCCGTGGATGTATCCACTACCGTTAATATTGGCGAACTGGTATTGGAACCCGGCGCCAAACTCATCGTGCAAGGCAATGTGTTTTCCCTGCTCTGCCAGCGCTTGGTATGCCAAGCACCGGTAAGCGGCGATGATTTTCATATCGGTCTTTTGCCCACGCCCTTCTCTTACGATATTAAAATAGCTGGACAAATCAATGGGCAACCGGGCGCTGCGGGCAAATCGGGCCTCGATGGTTATGATGGCCAACCTGCACAGATAAGCCCACAGCTTATTGGGCACACCCTTACACATCCCATTACCCACGAAGCCATGTGCGGCACCAATGGCACCGATGCAGGTCATGGCGAACATGGCAGCAACGGGGGCAATGGCGGCATGCTCAAAATTGCGGAAATCATCATCCGCCAGTTGGAGGGCGAGCTAACGGTATTGGCTACCGCAGGCAATGGCGGCGATGGTGGTAAGGGCGGCGATGGCGGCGACGGTGGACATGGCGGACATGGGGCAATGGGCTATCGACTCATCAAAACCATATTGCCTGGTGGCAACGGTGGTCATGCGGGCCATGGCGGCCACGGCGGTAATGGCGGCAAAGGGGGAAATGGCGGCCTGGTATCCAATATTTACATCAATGTACCCCCTAACGCAGAAGCACAAGTGCATTGTTTAAGTTTTGGCACCGATGGCGGCAAGGGCGCACCGGGCGGCCGTGGCGGGGCAGCAGGCATGGGCGGCAATGCCGGGCAAGGGCCAACACCCGGTATTGCAGGACAAAACGGCGTTGCGGGCACGGCAGGCAAAGCGGGTAAAGATGGCCGTTCAAGGGCCGCTGCTTGGATGTTTGTAAACGAAAAGCCCCGTACAGGCACCGCCGATGCATTGGCAGCAGCACCTGCAGCCTATCCTACAGTCAATCAGCATTAAACTAGTTTTTTTGACACCATACAAATCGAATCAATCATTTTTAACCAAAATTTTCATCATGGCAAGACTAAATTTTTATGAGCGGGCTGCCAAGCTGGGCCATTCGGTAGAATCGCTCAAAGCAGGCAATAGCATCACCACTACCATTCGGGTATTTAATGTGGATGAGTTGCGCAAACTGTTGGACGATGGTGCCCTGCCCGAAGAAAGGGCTGAAAGGGAACTGCAACTGTTTGGCAATGTGCCCATACAGGATATATCCGATGTATCCGATGCGGCCATCATGCGCCGGGTACATGCTTTTTTGTACGGCAATGCCGATTTGGCGGAATCGGACAGGAACATGATACAGGGCTCGTTTCCAATATCGGTGGAAGTGAGTTCGGCCCCCGACTTTAAGTACGATGTACCTACCGACTTGGGCACCTCCCTCCCTTTGATCATTAAAAATTATGGTACTGTTACCATCAATGATGGGGCCTGTGTAAACGTACACAATTCCAAGTTGCAATTTACCATGGACAATTTGATCAGGAATGGCAATCCCCCCAAGGGTTTTGGCGATTTTAACGTATTTGGTGTAGATGGTGCACCGGGCAAACCGGGTCCCGATGGCACCAGCCAAGGCAAGGCCACCAATGGCACCAACGGCACCTGCTCTAGTTGCGGCATTGCCAGTACTTCGGGCAAGACCGGCGATCCCGGTGCAACAGGCGGCAATGCAAAACCCGGCAACCCTGGTTTTGATGGGCTGCCCAGCAAAGCGGCTTCTTTTACCATCACCACATCTATTAAAACCAATGGCAATATTGTGTTTTACACAAGGTCGGGCGCAGGCGGTGTAGGCGGCAAAGGAGGCAACGGCGGCAAGGGCGGCAATGGCGGCGATGGCGGCCGTGGGGCCCATTGCAGTGCCACGGGCAGTGCTGGCGGCAATGGCGGCGCTGGTGGTGCAGGCGGTGTTGGTGGCGATGGCGGCCAAGGCGGTAACGGTGTACCTGCCGAAGATAACGTACTGGTGTATGTGCCGGCAGCATTCATTGGCATTGTAAGCAATGCTTCCGATACGGCCAACTTTGGTGATGGCGGTGCTGGCGGCACAGGTGGCGGTGGCGGTACGGGCGGCACGGGCGGCTCAGGCGGCCCCTCTAACCCCGACGGCTCCAAAGGCGGCGACGGTGGCAAAGGCGGTGATGGCGGCATAGGCCCCAAAGGCACCAAAACTGGTAGCCCCGCTTCCATTCAAATCAGGCCCATTTAAGTAAACAAATCATCAGTTGAAAGGGGCCTATCGCAAGTATGCTGCCCCTTTCAACTTTAAACTTTTTAAATCATGGCAACTACAAAAATTTACGGCGGCATTACGGCGGCCCTTTGGGAATGTGTTAAAGCAACTAGCTTAAAAGACCACGGCACGGTGTATGCACCCGATGGGGCCAACAAGGGCACGGCCACTACCAATGTGCCGGTAATAGGCACCATTGAACTGGGTTTCGACTACGATTCTGTAAAAGATACCGTTAGTTATAACATCATCAAAAAACCCTTCTTGGTATCGGCCAACCAAATTTGGGACGGCATACAGGATACGATTGATGGATGCGGAGGGAAGTAAGGAATTGGGAATTAGGTATTGGGTATTGGGTATTAGTTAGTACAAAGTAGTTAGTACTAAGTACTTTGTACTCGGTACTAACTACTAACTATCCATTATCCACTATCAATTATCAATTATCCCCTTCCCCCACTTTTGGCGCAGAGCGCCACCGAGCCAAAGGCACGGCAACTTTCAACTCTCAACTCTCAACTAATAAAAAATGAACACAGCAAACAACACACCCACTAATTTCCCCACAGGCATACCCGTGAGCCAACAATCGTACACCAACTGGGACGGCACCATCACCGCTACGGACATCTGGACCTGCGAACCACGCCATGCAGATGATGTGGTAAGCGTATGCAATTGGGCGGCGCAAAATAATTTTACCGTAAGGCCAAAGGGCATTGCCCACAACTGGTCGCCACTTACCATTGACCCTGTTCAGGGCAGTTATAAAAACACGATGTTGGTAGATACCACCGTATCGCTCAACCAACTGCGTTTTGTGCCCGCCAGTGGCAACAACGGGCCAGCCGTAACCGTTGGTACCGGTGCCACCATGGGCCAACTGATGGACTTTTTGGAAAAGCAATCCGGCGGCAAGGGTGCCGCATCCGGCTATAGCTTTCCGCATATACCCGCCCCCGACCATTTAACCGTAGGCGGTGTACTGGCCATCAACGGCCATGGCACGGCCATACGTACCGCACCCATTGAAGACATGGCCGCCAGTTACGGCTCCATGAGCAATCGCATCATCTCCCTTACGGCTGTGGTGACGGACCCGAATGGCACTAGCGCCAATCAGTACAGTCTTAAAACCTTTGCCCGTGGCGAAATAGATACGGATGCTTTTTTAACCCAATTGGGCAGGGCCTTTATCGTGGAAGCAACTTTGCAGGTGGTGGACAATTACAACCTGCGCTGCCAAAGCTTTATGAACATTGACAAGAGCGTACTTTTTGCCGCACCAACCGGCACTGAGCCTACGCCCAACAGTTGCACCGATTTTTTGAACAAGAGCGGCCGGGTGGAAGTGATTTGGTTTCCCTTTACCGATTTCCCTTGGTTGAAAGTGTGGACGGTATCCCCCACCCAACCCGAAGGTTCCAAACTGGTAACGGGCCCCAATAATTACACTTTTAGCGATAACCTGCCCGATTGGGTAACTGCGCTCATCAAAGGACTTACCACCATTCCTGGCCTAACGGTTGAGTTTGGCAAGGCCATGGAAAAAATAACCCGTTTTGGTTTGGAAGTAACCGGCACCAGCGATCTTTGGGGGGCCAGTAAGAATACTTTGTTTTATGTAAAAGACACCACGCTGCGGGTAACCGCCAATGGCTATGCCGTGTTGATGAAGCGGGCCGATGTACAGCAGGGTATCGCCGACTTTACCACCCAGTTCAGCACCTTGCTGGATGAGTACCGCAACAAAGGCCTTTTTGGTCAATATCCCGTAAATGCACCGTTGGAGATTAGGATTACCGGACTAGATGCACCCAACGAATCACCGGGCATGGCAGGCAGGCCCGTTATTTCCAGCTTGGCTACCGATGCCGATACTGAAACCAAGGGCTGGGATGTGGCGTTGTGGTTGGATGTGCTCACCCTGCCGGGCACGGCACATGCCGAGGCATTTTATACCGACTTAGAAGCTTGGATGTTACAGCATTTTCAAGCGCCTTATGCCAAAGTGGTACCCGAATGGTCGAAGGGCTGGGCCTATACGCCACAGAACGGCCCTTGGTCGTCCGATGCGTTTATGCAAATTGTGCGCAATGGGTTTACCCAAGGCCGTAATGCGGATGATAACTGGGCCTGGCAAGTGGATACCATGAAGCGGTACGATGCGCATGGTTTGTTTTTCAGTCCTTTTACGAAGCAGTTGTTTGAGGAGTAGTTAGACATTAACATTTTGCAGCTCCGGTTTGTGGAGACACAAACCGGGGCTTTTAGCTGCCACAGGATGCCTATCCTAGCAGGGGTTGTGCACGGTACGGCCATTGAACTTTTACTGACGCAACAGCTTTTCAATGCGTTACGTGGCGGCGGCAGTCTGCGAGAAAGGCAATCTTGCACCAATGGAGGCTTGTCCAGCCCCACTTGCCAGCAATACTCTTGTTGCCTGAAGTAACTTTACACAGGCCAATATCTGTTTATCACGTTTTTAATCCCATGTCTGCCAGTATTTTTATACTGAACATCAAAGTCATCGTTGAAAAACCTATCTTGAAATATCTCTAAAAACCTCCCTAATCCGGATTCTTCGATTTTCTTACTGATTTCATTTCGATACTCATTAACGCTCTTCCCTTGTCTAAGATAATTTTCAAGAATGTCAATCAATGTCTCCTCAATTGTATTAATGTAAACAGGAGTTTCATTAAGATATGTTTTAGCGTCTTCAATTTTCTTTGAAATCCAGTAAATTTCCAAAGAATTTCGCAAGGCACATAACTCAAAATATCTATTTAAGTAGTTCTTTTCTGAGGGTGTCAGAAATAAGTTGGTTCCAAAAAGTCTCTTTATTCTATATAGTTTTTGGTCAATTTCTTTCGCCTGATTTTTTATCTTTTCTCCTATGTCAAATAGAAAATTATTGCCACTCGTCTGTATTGGTATTCCAAATACCCGTCCAAATAATAAGTAGTTCGCTAAAAACAATCCTGCATACAAAATAGTTTTGTTTCTGAAAAGTGAAAAGTCAACAAGGTATACAACAGAGATTATCAGTAAAAAAACAATCAATAGAAGGGTAATATATCGAATACAGATTTTTTGATAAATTCTTTTACTCTGCTCCTTTCCCATCTCTACTGCTTCATAAATCTTAATTAAAGGGGTTGAGTCCTTTTTATCTAGTTCCGAAAATGCCTTATTAAGCTTGACGGTTTCTCTAAATAGGTCTTTTATAGACAACCGAAGTTCGAGCAAATTTTTAACGACTCCGATTACTCCTCCAAGACTAGATGTTATTAATGTAAATAGTTCCATAACAACTTTTTTTACCAATAAATTAAAAATCTCGTCTAACGATTTGTATTTTAAATTCTTAGACTGTTATATCTTTGAAAGAGTCCAATTATTGCAGGCAAGACAGATATATATGATATAAGATGCTACCTGCCTCTCTGGCGCAGGACTGCGTCCTGATGCCCCATGTCACTAAACCAACAATAAGTTTGCTGCTACCTGTCTAACCTTGTGCAACTGCTACGGCCCCATGATTCGATGCCTAAGTAACATCTAGAAAGGCTGAAAATATATTCGTCAACCCGCCATATTGCCAATGCACTCTCAGCGTTAGCTTTTTTTGTTTTTATTGGTCTTGTCTTGCTGTTGTATTTTCGTTAGAAGAACTTCTAAATATATTTATTCCAAAGCCTATAGCATAAAATACTTTTTTGTTGTAAATCCAAGACGATGTTTCTTTTGAATCTTCGTTAACCCAATCCATACCAATTCCAAAACCTATAGAAAAATTTTGGAAGGAAAATAATAGATTTAGACTTGGCGTAAGCGCTGGTTTTTCACTTGTAGTTTTTACGACGCCATTAGTTGAAACAGAGTCAAGATTTACCTTTGTAACTGCAAGTCCTGCCAATAACGACAACCCGACATTCTTGCCATAATTTCTTTTAATACCAGCAGTTAATCCCAAGTTTAAGTCAGTAGACCACCTTCCAGCAACAGTCCCAATTTGAGGTCGCATTCTTGCTAAATATGAAATTGTCCCATAGTTAAATTCGTACTTGGGTTTTGGATTATAAACATAGGCATAGTCCTTTAAATCTTGTGCCGAAATAGTAAAGAACGCTTCCTCTCGTAAACCAGTAATTAGAGTAGTTTTCTCACCAATTTTTGATTTTCCTTGAAATGTCGCTTGTGTCCCTGACGGTGCTAGATAGTTATAGGTTAATGCCTTTGTTAGATTTTTAGTATGGCTACTTTCGCTTTCAAATAGGTTTTTTTTTGTGGACCAAGACTGGAATCTAATCACATAAGTATTTGCACCTTTCTTTTTATGTATTGTGAATGTAGAATACATAGGTGCTATTGCACTAGTTATGTCATCAGCTGTTAAAGCTGTTCCCGCTTGATCACTTTTTGTAACTGGTGGACTACCATAAAAAATATATACAGACCTGTCAAGTTTAATGTCGTCAATGTTGATTTTTTCTTGGGCTCGTAAGTTACTTGCCAGAATAAAAATGGTAACAATTAATGTAATTAGAATTTTCTTTCTCATATTTTAAGCTTTAATGTTTTTGTGTATCGGTGTTACCGTTAATTCATAAATACGCAAACCTTTTTATTATTAAATAGCTAATTATCAATTTAAAACCTATAACGCCAATATCAGTTTGTAAACAGTTTTCTAAATATAAAACTACACAAATTCTCTTTAGTACCCCACCGTTAAAACACCCTATTTACGCCTTATTTCCTGTCTCACGAACTAACTTTACTCAACCCCTCTACTCCCTTCTACCCCAACCCCGTTGCCTTGGCCACAGAAGCTTACTGAGCCTCAAGCATACATCCAAATGTATTCCGGTTTGCGGCGCATCCGGTTGCACGCAGTAAAATAGGCTGAGTGATGGCATAAATGCCTTGGATTGTGTAAATCGGTTTGGCTTTTTGCTGGGCTGTTAGTTTTATGCTCATAGTTTGATAGTGGATTAAAGATAGGAATTTTTAGGTATTTGGTAATTGGGTAATATGGTATTATGGTATTTGAACAGGTAGCGGGCTGGATGGTCTGTTGATTGGGTAAGGGTAAGTATAGTAATCGAGCGGGCCTAGCAGGACATCACTGGTATCCATTGCAGCACCCAACGTAAGCAGTTTCGAGGCTAAGGAGGTTTATGTTTTCCACAACATAGGTAGTTTCGATGCTAAGTAGGCTTGTGCGCCCCACAACATGAACAGTTTCGATGCTAAGTAAGCCTGTGCATCCCAGAACATGGGCAGTTTTGATGCTAAGTAGCCCTGTGCGTGGGAAAACGTAGGCAGTATCAAGCTATATATTGCCCTGTGCGTGGGAAAACATAGGCAGTGTTAAGCTATATACTACCCTGTGCGTGGGAAAACATAGGCAGTATCAAGCTATATACTGCCCTCTGCGGGAGAAAACATAGGCAGTGTCAAGCTATTGATTTACCGCCAAGGGTTGATGATTGACCGCCATAGGTTGTTGATTGGCTGTAACGGAACATTTTGGCATTGTCATAAGTCATTTTGGAATGCACGCTTGCCGGGGTCGCAAAAGCAACGCACGGGATTATTGGTCCCGTGCGTTTGCATATATCTATTTATCCCTACTACTGCTTCACCAATTTACCAGTGTATTTGTTGTAACTGGTTTTTACCTGATAAAAATAAACGCCCTTGGCAAGCTTGCTTATGTCAAACTGTTTGTAGTTACCGCTGCTGGCATACACTATCCTACCCTGTCCATCGGCAATGGTTAGCGTTTCGATGGATTCGCCAGTCGTGGTATTGACTTTAATGATGCCGGTTGTTACATTGGGGTACAATGCAAAGCCATCGCCTACCAATTGCTCTTTTTCAATAACACCCACAGCAGTTTCACCCGCTAGGCCATTTTGCTCAATGGTAGGTTCAACATCAATTTTGGGTTCGGTTGTAAGCTGGGTTGAACCTGTAATAGTCGGCATCTCCGATTGGATGCTATTGGGGGATGCTGCTGGTGCTGCGATGGTGATAATAGCTTCGCCAGTGGGTGTTGGGCGGGCCGCATTTACGGTTGCCAAAGCAACATTTTCCATTTCAGTTATAGCAGCAGTTTCCACATTGAACCTTTGCACATTGTAATTGCCCAAGCCGGGGCAGTTGCCCTTTTGTTGATAGAAAACCAATCGGGCTTGCGAAGTGGCACTTGTGTGATCGTAGGCTTTTAAGTAAGGTGTGAGTGTATTGCAGTACCAACCTGCAGCAGCCAAATGATTTTGGCCTAAGGTGGACAAGGTTTTAGTTTTAGCTTTATATACCCTATTAGAAGTGTAGGTTGCATCTACATACCCATTGAAGTAAACAATCTCGAGATAATGATAGATGAATACCAGGGCCACGCCATTACCGGGCGCTAATTCAAGGGTAGTAAAGATGGGTTTGATGGTTACACCTGTTAAAGGGCTACCACCATAAGTGGGCACCACTTTCCAAACGGTATTGGGTGTAAAAGTATATATCTGTGCGCTGTTGTTATCATAAAAAAGCAGCTCGGCGCCAGCGCTGGCATCCATATCCCTCAATTGAATGCCATACTTGCCCACGTTGGACAAAGCGACCGCTTTTTTTAGTACCGGCCCATTTACCACCGCACTATAAAGCACGCTTATCGTGTACGTATAGGTAGTGCCCGCCAACTTTTCCTGAATAAATAGCACTTCGCTCCTGGGCGTTGCATCCATTTGGTGAATACCATTGTAAATTTTGCTCACCCCCAATCCTGGAAAATGGGAATAGGTACCATTGTGCAATTTATCTACCCACACATCCGCCCCAATAACATACACATAGTCGCGGCTGCCATTACCATCTATATCAACAATAGATGTTATGGGGGTTGTGGGGGTGGGCTGTGCCATTGCCGCAGCAGAAACAAAAAATACAACCAGTAGTAAAAGAGCTTGGCGTAAAATTGTTTTACTATTCTTCATTGTTTTTGATTTTTAAAAATTATGATTGATTAAAACAAGCCAGGCAATTGTACACTGCCTGACTTGTTGTTGTATATTCGTTTGTGTTAAAACTTGATATTGATATTTGCGCCGATTACAACGCCCAAGTTGGTATTATACCCAATGGAGCCCACGCCGGTGATAGGACCGTGTACTAACTCGAGCCCGCCGGTGCCAAAGTAGGTGGTATTGTCCCTGTTGTAACCGCCAAGCACAGAAACCGTTATCTTATCGGCAGAAGTACCGATATTGCCCATTACACCACCGATAGCATCCATCTTCCAAGTCATCAGTTTTACGCCGCCATCTACGTTGGTAACCATGCCTGCATTGAGTTTTACATTGCTATAAACCTCCGTTATTTTGCCTGCATAGTTGAACTTGATTTCCTGTATATCGCCATTAACGCCCACTTTCATCATGATATGGCCAGCGTTCAACACCACTTGACTGGGCAACCCGTTACCATCTAGAATAATGCCGCCGCCCCAACCAGAGCCACTTGATAGCGAAAACGACGACCACTCTTTATACACTTTATCGTACTGTCCGTTAAAATTCAACCGGAACGTGTTCCAAATATTGTTTCCCAAAATTTCGTAGTTCACAATATTGTCTTGCTTATACACATCTCTTATCACCGACTCAAAACGCAAAAATGGATTACCCACTTTGTTGAACCCAAAATCGAGGTCGGGTCCAATGCCGGTAACACCGGGGGCATCGGTAAGCAACAGCGAAAAAGGTGTAACACTGGTGTTGGTAGCTATGATATTACCAAATGTATGGGCAGGGATATTAAAACCGGGTGTAGCGTTCCAGCTCGGGTAAGGTGACACTTGGCCAAGGTCAAAAACTTTGCCATAATTCACCGTTCCAATCGTTTGGGGACCATAATCATACGCATCCCATGTATGGCCAAACAAAGACTGTTGCGTAGCCCAGTTGCTGAATCCGGTTCCGCTCCACTCAAAACTTACGCCAAAGCGCCCTGCATTGCGGCCCCTGTTTTGTGCATCCTTTTCCAGTTCGTCCAAGGCCCATTGCTGCATGGGTTCGCCAATAAATTCATAAGGTCGGGTGGCTTTTAAATCCCAGATTTTCGATGGGTCAGATTCATCCAAGTACTTAGCTGTGGGTGTTGCTTCAAGGGGTTCTGTTACCAATTGTTTTTGGCAAGCCATCAGCCCCAATAATACAAAGGCAAGCATGGCCATCAACGTGTTTCTTTCAAATTTTTTTTTCATGTTCGTTTGTTTTTACCCTCTTTAGCGGAGGGCGATTATTAAATAAAAATACCTTGTCTATTATCCATGAGGCAAAGCAGTAGCTAGGCCTTATGTATAAAGCATTTTTTAAAATATTCCTTAAGCAAAAACAAACTGGAAAAGGGATTGCAGCTAAGTGCAGTTTACAAAACCATTCCCGCCATTTTCAATCACCATGCGGGTTTGATCATCTAACCGGCAGCCTACACTTATTCTCATTCATTGTTGATCAACTATGCCAAAATTAATCCACACTATCAAGTTCTTCCATTTTTGCACTACATTTTAACCTCATCATGTTATGCTATCCCGTTGATTTTCAATAGATATATACTGCATCATTACTACATCAAGCAAAAAATGGGGTTTCTGTACACAGGTTATCAAGTTGCAAAGATTATGGTTGTTGGAAGCTGCCCTATCTGCTGCCACTGTCTATTGCAAGGCTTATACAAAACATCTCGTAACTACAAGTGCCAAGATGAAGCACGGGGCTGTATACCCCGTGCTTAGAAAATAGATCTATTTGGTTAGGTGTATGACATATCCAAAGCCACCACCTTGCCTTAAACGTATCACCTTGGGCTGAGCCCCTGCTTTTAAAACTTAATCTTAAGCTGTATTCCCGCATCAAAATTGGGTGCAAAATTGATTTGTCCGCTTAAAGGGCCGTAACTAGTGGCAAAACCAGCGGAAATGTTACCATTGTTGTAACCACCCTGAAAAGTGGTGGTAAAGGTTTTGGTAATGGCATTGGAAAATCCAACATTTACAGAGTTGGCAAGTGCAGAGCCGCCTGCCCACATGGTATAATTGCCCATAGTTGTTTTAAACTGTACATTGGACAAATGGCCCTGTGGATTTAGTGTAAATGAAAAGTTGGATGAATTGATTTTGATTGAAGAGCCCCCTGCATTGAGCGTGTAAGAGCCAGTACCGGTTGTAAAAGTAGCCCCCGTAAAAGCCCCGCCCGCACCTTTGTTGAGCACAAAACCTACTTGGCCTTCCGCAGAAGGGGTCAAACGGTTTCCCAGGTTAGGTGGGTTAGACCAAAAATCGGCAGTGGTAATACCCAATACTACTTTCACTTGGTTTTCGTTTAATTTTTCAAAGGCCATTTTGAAAAGCCCACCTTGATCATCAAATTTAAAGTCTGGCAGCAGGTTCTTGGTAGTGGTTTTTTTAATCAGCGGGTCATTATTACGTAATAAATTATATACAAACGCAATATAAGATGGTTGGCTGGCCCAGCCTGGTACCCCTGCCGAGTTAAAAAAGCTTGCGGGATAAAACCAATTCAAAAAATTGATGCCAGGCCATGCACCGTACACGTTAATGGTTGGCAGAGTTACCATCACATCCGCTTCAGCGTTCACAAACCCTCGCCTGGGGATTGTTACGCTTGGCATGCTCACCAATTTTACCATTTTGCAAAAATCCGCCTCGCTGGTGCTTTCATTAATCCTATCGGCATCAACAGTTTTTATTTTCAACACAAGGCTGGAGTCGGTACGCACTAGCCGCTGAAATTCAGCATAGCTACTAAATGTAATTTCCTTCTCCGTTTCCATTGCTTCAATGGGGGTTTCAGCAAGGTTTTTTTTGCAAGAACTAAATGTTAAGCTAAAGACAAGTGCCAATAACAACATCAAATGGTTTGCTTGTATTTTTTTCATAATCGTTGTTTTTACCTGCTTGTACAGGGTAGTTAATAAAAATATTTAAACATCAAATTATCAGCCTGCAACACGCTCGTATTCACTCATTCTAAAACAGGCAGCCGTTTTATTCCCGCTTTCACATCAACGGCTATGTGTTGGGTCGCTTAAAAAAAGTTGAACCCGGTGGCCTTAAATTGAATACCAATGGCTTCCGCCTTGCCATCGGTAAGGCCAATCCCTTTGCCGGAATAATCCTATTATAAATTAGTTAACTAAAAAATGACTCCATCGCACACGGAGTTATAAAAGCCGTGTGCGATGGAGAAAAAAGGCCCTCTAAAAAGCAAACCCGAATATGAGCCAAAAGGTTTGGTCGCCCCCGGCAAAGCTGTACGTATCCGAAGCCGTAAATGTAAAACCATACCCGCCAGCAGGGAGGGGTTGGTAATTATAGTTGGCAGCGGCCGTTAAAGACGTAATGGTTGCCCCATCTGTATTTAGGGTAATACCGCCGCTGTAAGACGAGCTGTTGGTAACCGCCGTTGAATACTTGATGGTAGTGCCTGTTTGTACCGTTCCATTGGCATTGCCAATAATTTTCACATTCACATTCGTGCCATCGTATGTATAGGTGGCATTTTTCCATTCGCCATTCACATTCCCTTCTATTACAATTTTATTACTGCCCAGCTTAAAAGTACCCTTTATACTGCCGGGCAATGAACCGTTTTCGCCCCGGCTCGCACCAGTAAACTGTACATCAGCCCCTACGCCCCGCACAAACCCATGCTCCACAATTTCCTTGAACCCGGTTGCAGGGTTTTTGGATACTACAATTTTGCCGCCCGCATTTTGGCCGCCGCCCAATGCTTCCGCCGGTGTGGCCGCCTGAATGGTAAAGGCAGATTCGGTAACCAATGGGGTAAATTTAACCGTTTTAACTTGCCGGAACTTGGTTTTAACCTGTGCGCTACAATGATAGGTGCAAAGCAAAACAACACCTATCAGCAAACAGGTCTTGCCTGCTTTTTTTGCCATATTAAATACAATCTGTTTCATACTATTGATTTTACTATATAAATAAATGAGTGGTATATGCCCACCGTTTAGTCTTTGATGATTTTGCCCGTGTAGGTTGTTTTTTCCGTTTCTACCTTGTACACATACAAGCCACTTGGCAAATGCTTTATGTTAAGGTTCAACAACCCGATAAATGATGCCGCTTGCTTGCCCGTATTGTCAAATAGGGTTACCAGTCTTAATTTGTCCCCAGGGTCGAGCGTAATATTGATGACCGACTTGGTAGGGTTGGGATATACGCTGAATTTTGAGGGCATGGGTAATGGCAACTGTTCTTCTGCTGGTGCACTCCTTGCCAATGTATTTGTTAATGGTGTTGGTGTGATAATGATGACCCCCGTGCCCGCAACGGAGGTTGAAAACCCTGGCAACATTTCCACATACTGCAATGCCGAAAAAGTTACCGGTGCCGCAGTTTGCGTAATGGTACACTGATCCCGCATAGAAATAAAGCCAGATGAAAAATACACGGTATGGTGCTCATCTCTGAAAGCCCTTGGGAAATAGATATTTCTGCCCTGTGCAGCATAACCGTGGTAGGTGGGGGTGCCAAGTACTTGTGCATCCGTTGTATTGGATGCCCATGCAAGCACACCGCCTTCTTTGTACAACAATAGGTTGCCATCATCGCCCACGGTAAGCCAACCGGCCCTGCCTGGTTGTCTGTAAACGATATGCTTGCCTGCTGCAAAATCCCCAATTTGCAAATCATATTTATCGCCCACACAGTCGCCATTATAGCAGGTGTAAAGGATCACTTTTTCTCCGGGTTTGCCATTACCATCGGCAGGGTACTGCCATCTTTTGATGGGGCCATAAGCGGTCAGTTCGGAGAGCGTCAAATAGCCATCGCCTTGCATCCGCAATTGAAACCTGCCATTTGCAGACGTAAAAGTGGAGCCTCCTGGATACCCACCCGCCGGGATACCGGCTGTACCATCCCTTCTGAGGATATTACCATATTCTGCCGCAGTGGCAGTGGTTACCAGCAGCAATAGTGCCAGTGTTGTAGTTATTACTTTGTTCATATTGTTTGTTTTTTTTTGAATAAATTTTATCGTACCCGTTTTTGTAATTGCTTTATCATTTTATCTTGTGTTGCAATGGTTTGCTGCATCTCTATCATATACAGTGTCAGTTCCTCAATTTTTTCCAACAGTTTGGCGGTTGTTTTGCCCAAATCATTACCCTCCTTTACCATTTCAGCGGCACTGGGTATATTGGGTAAATGATTGTTCTTTTTAATGTACTGCTCCACTTGGGCAAGCGGCATCAGTTTATAGTCTTTGGCAAACACATAGTCGGCCCATTGGGCACTGCCCGGCACTGCAACTTTTATCCTGTCGGCCAGTACACCACCTACTACTGCCAACCGGTAGCCACGGGTATCCCAAGTACCCATGCCCACAGCAGATGAGGCATTGATATTGATGGCACTACCAGCGGCCCAGGTACCCAACGATAAACCACCAAGGCCGTTCGGCGGGTTGAACGTGATAAAACCTTGGTTGGTAACATCTGTTTGCTGTGTAATAGAAGTACTGGCAGTGAACCAATTATTGCCAGCGGCATTTCGCCAAGAATGGATGATCAAGCTCGACCGGTTTATATTGGTGTGGGTAAACCGGGTTGATTCTAAACCACTCCCTACGGTTGTACCTAAAACCGGTTGTGCTTGCAAAACTGCCATTTGTAATAAAATACAAGCAGCACTCATACACAATTTTATTTTTCGCATTGTTTATTGTTTTTGCTTTAATAAATCAATTTCTTTTTTCAAGTCAATAACATAAAGGGTTAGCTCTTCTATTTTCTCCAACAGCTTGGCGGTTACCGGTGCTATATCCAACCCCTCTTTTGTTACCTCTTCGGTGGTAGGCATACCTTCCAAATGTTTATTGGCTTTTATATAAGCCTCCACTTCTGGCAGCGATTTCAGTTTATATCCCTTGTCAAACACATAGTCGGCCCAGTTCCAGTTGGCACCTCCAAATACAGCCACTTTAACCTTGGAAGTAAGTATAGTGCCATGCACCTGCAGGTTTCCCGTGCCGCCCCAATCTTTTCCAATGACTACTCCCGCCCGGTTCAATATATATAAGTATTCGGGGCCATCAACATGCAGCCTGCCAGTACCGCCAATAATTTGCGAGGGGCCACTCATTGATAATGTGCCCTCAATTGTAAGGTTGCCATTGCCGCCCCAAGACTTGCTTACTATTACACCGCTTTGGTTTAACAGATAGAGGAGTTCAGGCCCAGCTATATGCATCCTGCCGCCAGCAGTAATATTTAAAAAATCCACCTCGCTAGCACCGATTTTCCTTGACAGGAGAAAGTTATGCTCAGCAGCGCTTTTTTGGCCTAAAATCCATTCCGCCTGGCCCCCATTGTTATACAAACGAAACCTTGCTTCTCCCGAGTTTTGTATAAATACTTGGTTGCCCCTTACATGCACAGGTGCCTGCGGGGTAGTTATCCCTATGCCAACATTGCCATTGGCCGGAAAAGTGTTTTGTGCATAACTCGATTTGCAAAATATCGCAAGCATTATGGAGAGCATTGCGGCAATGATTACATTTTTGTTGCCTTTTTTCATAATGATCATTTTTTGTTTATGGTTATTTTTTTTTATTGCCTTCCAGTTTTAAGATTTTGGCTTTCATACCTGAATTTTCTTCTTGAAGACGGTCGGTAACCTTTTTCATTTCAATCATGTGCAACGTCAATTCCTCAATCTTTTCCAACAACTTGGCGGTTACCGGTGCTATATCCAACCCATCCCTTTTTACGTCTTCGGTTGTGGGCATCCCTTCCAAATGTTTATTGGCTTTTATATAAGCCTCCACCTCTGGCAGCGATTTCAGTTTATACCCCTTGTCAAACACATAATCGGCCCAGTTCCAGTTAGCACTACTGGGCACTGCAACCTTAACCCGAGAGGTAAGGATAGTGCCATACACCGTGAGCCTGTACCTTATATTAATATCGCCATTGGTGGCAAATGACATATAGGGGGCGGCATAGTCTTTCCCGATATAACTATAGTTGAGTGTATTAACCCCGTTGGTTGTGGAACCATAACTACCTAAAGCGATATAGGGAGTGCTGCCCGTTCCATCTGTTAATGCAAATTCCCGGGCAAAGCCACCGGTAAAGCCAGGGAAATTATTTTTAATTTTTACCCCATACGCAGGGCCGCTATTCCCTATGGAAACGTTATCGTAATTGACATTCTGTGCCTCCATAGCCGTAGCACCAATTAAGAAAAGGAGAAATAACAATGAAAATCTACACCGTGTACCCATTTTTTTTTGTTTCATTTTTTATTTTTTGTACCGTCTTTGGATGGTATGCGTGAAAAATAGATATCCAATTGATAATATGTAATGCCGCAAGCAATACAGTGGTTATACTGTTGGCTTACCTAGTTTTTTAAGCTGTTTTTTTAAAAGCTCAATTTCCTTTTGCTGCCATTCATTTTGCTTGTTCGTTTCTGCTTGCTTTTTTTCCATTTCAATCATATACAAAGTCAGTTCCTCTATCTTCTCCAGTAGCTTGGCGGTTGTTTTGCCTAAATCGTTGCCTTCTTTTACCATTTCGGCGGCACTGGGCACGTTGGGCAGGTGCTGATTGGCCTTTATGTACTGCTCCACTTTGGCAAGGGGCATCAGTTTGTAGTCTTTGGCAAATACATAATCGGCCCATTGGGCACTGCCATACACGGACACCTTTATTCTTTCGGTCAAAATCCCCTGTTGCACACAGAGTTTATAGCCTGCGGGGTTGGTGATATTTCCAATCACAACACTTCCGTCGTTATTAAAACGGGTAGCGTTGGCCCAGTTCCAGTTGTCGTTATAAGACCCAGGGGCCAGCCAAAGCGTTGTTCTACCATCATCCGGTGTATGTAATGTCCAAGAATTTTGTCCCCCCATTACCGGATCGCCGGTAAAATGTACGCTTCCATCATTTCGAAACTGGGTGTTCTTTTGCCAGTTCCAATTACCGCCATTGGTACCCGGCGCAAAATACATGGTAGCCCTGCCATCATCTGGCGTATGCAATATCCATGAATTGGTGCCGTTCAGAATGTAGTCTGACGTTTGTCCGTTTGTTGTAGCTACAAAGCCTGCCAGTGCTATTACTAAGCATGCTACAGTTTTTGTTACCCTTCTTTTCATTTTTGTTTATTATGTATTAAAAAATATGGCCCTTGCTTTGGTAAATGTTTGTTAGGCTATTTTTTTGCCCCATGCAGTTCCGCCTTTAAACTTTCGATTTCCTTTTGCTGCATATCGTTTTGTTTCTTTAGGTCAATCATATATAAGGTTAGTTCCTCAATTTTTTCTAACAGCTTGGCATCCGTTTTACCCAAATCATTGCCTTCCTTTACCATTTCGGCGGCACTGGGTACATTGGGCAAATGGTTATTCGTTTTAATGTACTGCTCCACTTGGGCAAGTGGCATTAACTTATAATCTTTGGCAAATACATAATCGGCCCATTGGCCTGTACCATTAACCGCTACTTTTATTTTTTCGGTAAGAATACCATTCTTTACAAAAAGATTGTAACCGGCCGGTAACAGATTATTGCATTGCCCGATTATGACCCTACCATCATAATTTATCCTTAAACCTTGGTGAGGGCTGGCATAAGGGCCAATTACAAAACCCACCGCATTATATGGGGGCACTTCATTTCCAAATATGATACCGCCATCATAGGTTTGTGCAAGGGTGCCCCATCCACCGGCAGACAAATTGCCCGCAAATACCTTGGTAAATAAATTGGCATACTTCATGGCAATGCCAGGCTCATTCATGGCGCCCAATCTTATGGTTGTTTTTCCCTCGCCTGTTTCGTTTGACCCAATGACCACTTTAGAAGTTGACATTTGCCCGGCCCCCTGTACCCATTGTGCCTGCAAATTGGAGCTGCCCATCATAAAAGCAGCCAACAAATAAATTCCCACTGAATTTATCTTTCTCATAATCAGTTTATTTTATTTTGTTTTAAAATGTCAATTTCTTTTTGCTGCGCTGCTATCTTTTGGGCCTGTGCCTCCATGAGTTTTCTGGTTTCAATTAAATACAGCGTCAGCTCTTCTATTTTCTCCAACAGTTTTGCATCTGTCTTTACCAAATCATTGCCCTCTTTTACCATTTCGGCTGCGCTGGGCACATTGGGCAAGTGTTTATTAGCCTTAATATATTGCTCCACCTTGGCAAGCGGCATCAATTTGTAGTCTTTGGCAAACACATAATCGGCCCATTGGGCTGAGCCTGGCACAGCAACCTTTATCCTGTCGGCCAGTACACCTCCCACAACTGCCAATTTATAACCACGGGTATCCCATGTGCCGATGCCCACTGCGGCCGATGCATTGATATTAATGGCACTACCGCCCAGCCATGTGCCCAAGGTGATGCCGTGGTTCCCTCCAATAGGGTTAAAATCAATATAGCCTTGGTTGGTAGCGTCTGTTTGCGCAGTTATACGGGTGGCTGCATTGGGCCAACCCAACCCTGTGGTATGCCTCCAAAAGTGTATAACCAACCGGGAGCTATTATTGGTGGAGCTTTGAAACCTGGCCACTTCTACATTGCTTCCTGCGGCCGTACCCAGTGCGGGCCCGTTGATATACAAATGCGGCGCTTGGGCCTGTATGCTTACTGCCAATACTGTAGCTAAAATTGTAGTGAGAATAATTTTCATTCGCTTTGTTTTACTAATGTGAAAAATTGAAATAAGAAATTTGAGCATTTAACCAAAGCCTTATTGCTTTATCAATTTACCTGTTACTGTTTTTGCACTCGTGTAAACCTTATATAGGTACAACCCATTGGCCAAATGACTGATATCAACCCTATGGTTACCGCTTCTGTTTGAAAAAACCTGCTTCCCAAGTGCATCGGTAATTACCACCTGTTTGATTGTTTCACCTAGTCCATCTGTTTGAATGGTAAATACGCCTGCTGTGGGGTTGGGATATACAGCAAAACCATTTTGCGACTGAAGTACACGCTCATTGAGCACCAAGTCAGGTTGAATGCCCTTTACTATGGTATCGCTTGGCAATACCTCACCGGTTTCGGCCCCTCCTGCCACCCTCGACTGCGCACAGTTGGCAGGGTTGAAGGCATTGGCGATAAAGTTGCCATTTCCGCTGACCGTAGTTGTAAAACCTGGGTTAAACAGTACCCCCGAAGCGGTAAACCTACGTTGTACGGTACTTAAGGTAACCGGAGCGGCACTGGTGATGATGCCCTCATAAAAGTTGACCCCACCGGTATTGTTGATAGCCGGTGCGTTAAAATTACCGGCAATCCCACCGCAGGGGCCAATGGGTTGCGGGGCTGTTTTAAACACATAGGTATTGCTGAATACCGAGTGATGGGATTCGAAGCTTTGCCCAGGATTCAATGTGTAATTTTGTGCAACGATGCAATCATATTTTGTACTGGGGGCCAGCCCTGGAATTACATAGTTATACTGTGTTGTTACATTGGCTACTGCCGGGATAGTTGCTTTGGGAACCCAGCCAGTGGCCTGTGAATAAACGTAAACAGTAAACCCATCGAGCCTGGTTCCGGGGAATGCAAAAAGGTGGTTCCAAAAAGTAAGGCTTGCACTGTTGTAAGTGGCTGATGTTATAGTGGCCACCGGGCCAAGAAAAGTGCTTCCGTTGGTACCTCCTGCCAATGTGGCAAATTTTCTATATCCGCTGTTGCCCACTAATAGATTGTTGCAATATTTTTCTACATAAAACTCATAGGTGGCACTTGGGTTAAGGCCTGTTAATGTATAGCTTGTTGCTGAGGTTAAATTCGACACCCCCCAAACATTGGCTGTTCCATATACACGGTCGTTGATACGGGTAAACACCTTGTACAAAGACCCTTGGAACACATCCCCCGACCAATACACGGTAATGGCACTTGTGGCCGGAGAATAAGAAGTGATGCCGAATATAGAACCGAAGCAATAGGCTTGATTGGGCAATACGTAAGCGGCATCTTTTGTTGTTATAGATGGGATGCCAGGAATATCATCTATATAGGCACCCGAAGTACACCAACGCTCTATTTTAAAATAATAATTTGTATTACTGCTCAATCCTTGCACTTGATAGGAATTTCCATATACATTACTGACCACCAACCCCCAAGGGTCGCCCAGCAAGTGTTTTTTGTATATTGTGTAACGTTCATTGGAATACTCTGCCTGCCCGGCCCACCTGAGTGTAATGCTGCTAGCCGCTGGAATAAATGACTGGAATGGGACCAGCCCGTCAAAATCTCCGGCACTGCGGCACCATTGGGCAGTACTTTGTTTTGAAACAAGTAAACCGGACAGCATAAACAAAATCAATAATTTATTTCTCATATCGAAATTTTTAGTTTTAATTATTTATTTACTGGAGTTTTGATTTCAAAACTTGCACATCTTTTTTCAATGCCGCATTCTCCTTTTTCATCTCTATCATATACAAGGTCAGTTCTTCTATCTTTTCCAGTAGTTTAGCAGTTACTGGTGCTATATCCAAACCATCTTTTGTTACCTCTTCGGTGGTAGGCATCCCTTCCAAATGCTTATTGGCTTTTATATAAGCTTCCACTTCTGGCAGCGATTTCAGTTTATACCCCTTGTCAAACACATAATCTGCCCAGGTCCAATTACCACTGCCCAAAGCGGCCACTTTAACCCTGGAGGCAAGGATGGTTCCTTCTACCATCAAGTTGCCGGTTCCGCCAAATTCTTTCCCAACAATAACTCCGCCTTGGTTTAATAAATACAGGTATTCAGGCCCGGCGATATGCAGCCGCCCTAGCCCGCTGATCGTTTGCGATCCGGCCAATGTGATACCCCCTTGAACTGTAAGACTACCGTTGCCGCCCCACTCCTTCCCAATCATCAAACCCGATTTGTTTAAAACATACAGGTATTCAGTACCGGTAACATGCAGCCTGCCCGCCCCGGTAATGGTAGCACTTGCCGGCATGCTTAAACCGGTGATAGTAGCTACACCAGTTGCAGGATAAGCATTTTGTGCATCAACAATATGCACATTCACAATAAGGGCTGCCAATAAAATAATTTTTATCCTTTTCATGATTTTTGTTTTTTGCCAAAATATTCGGCAGTGAATAATAGTAGTTACTTGCTTGTGTTATTTAATCCACGTTTTAATGTTTCAATCTCCTTTTGTTGCTGAATAAGGTATAATGTCAGTTCCTCGATCTTCTCCAACAGTTTGGCCGTTGTTTTGCCTAAATCGTTACCTTCCTTTACCATTTCTGCTGCGCTGGGCACATTGGGCAAATGATTATTCGCTTTGATGTACTGCTCCACTTGGGCAAGGGGCAACAGCTTATAATCTTTGGCAAACACATAGTCGGCCCATTGGGCGCTGCCATATACAGCCACTTTGATTTTTTCTGTAAGGATGCCTGTTTGCACATAGAGTTTGTATCCCGCAGGGGCAGTTGTACTACCAATCATCAAACTGCCATTTCTATAAATCTGCATCATGCCTGCGTATGGAGAAAATATGCCTGTAAGTGTTGCTTCGTTATATAATCCTGTATTAGCTGTAGTATTTCTAAACCAGCCATCAGCATACGTTTCATTTGCACGAAAATTACCATTTCTATACGTCTGCATCATGCCTACGTATGGAGAAAATATTCCTGTAAGTGTTGCTTCGTTATATAGTCCCGTGTTAGCTGTAGTATTTCTAAACCAGCCATCAGCATACGTTTCATTTGCACGAAAATTACCATTTCTATACGTCTGCATCATGCCTGCGGAAGGAGAAAATATCCCAGTACCTGTTGCTTCGTTATATAGTCCTGTATTAGACAATTTATTTCTGAACCAACCATTTGAATAAACTTCGCTACCTATATCAACGCTACCTAGTGTGGTCATTTTGCCTGTTGCACCTGCTCCAGTTTGTGTCCATTGCGCATTTGCGCTCATTGCGACAAGTGTAATTGTTGCCGCAAGAAAGGCGCTTCTTGTCTTTATCTTTATCATAATAACCTTTTAAAAATTATAATTTGGCAATTGATTTAACGGTATTTTTCAGGCTTTCAATTTCCTGCTGCTGTAACTCAATCTGCTTTTTAGCAACCGTATTCTCTTTTTTTACTTCAATCAAATACAATGTCAGTTCCTCGATCTTCTCCAACAGTTTGGCCGTTGTTTTGCCTAAATCGTTCCCTTCCTTTACCATTTCAGCGGCGCTGGGCACGTTGGGCAAATGGTTATTCGCTTTGATGTACTGCTCCACTTGAGCAAGCGGTAACAGCTTATAATCTTTGGCAAACACATAATCGGCCCATTGGGCGCTGCCGTTAACGGCTACTTTTATTTTTTCGGTAAGGATGCCTTGGGACACATACAATTTATAGCCGGCAGGTGTGCTGCTCACACTGCCAACAATTAAGCCCCCATTATTGTAGGTGGCCATCATGCCCACAGCCGGAGAGTAAATACCGGTGGCAGTTGCCATATTAAACATTCCGGTGCCCATGTTGTTGTTCCTGAACCAGTCATTAGAATATATACCGTTGGCAGAAAAATTTCCGTTATTATATGTGGCCATCATGCCCACAGCCGGAGAGTAAATACCGGTGGCAGTTGCCATGTTAAACATTCCGGTTCCAATTTTGTGGTTCCTGTACCAATCATTGGAATATATAGCGTTGGCGGTGAAATTTCCGTTATTATAAGTGGCCATCATACCTACTGATGGGGAATAAATACCCGTGCCTGTAACCATGTTAAATAATCCAGTACCAATAACGTTATTCCTGAACCAACCGTTGGAATATACTTCTGAGCCGGTAACCACCTGCGCTTTGCCTGAAGATGCGATAGCTAAACAAGCAGCCAGGCATATTTGGACCATTGTAATTTTTCTCATTATTTTTACTTTTTTGTTATAATAAAATCCAACTTCCTTTTAAGTAGTTTTATTTCTTTTTGCTGTAATTGATTTTCCCTTTTTACCGTTTCGTTTTCTTTTTTCATCTCAATCATGTACAAGGTCAGTTCTTCAATCTTTTCCAATAGTTTAGCATCAGTTTTTCCCAAGTCGTTCCCTTGCTTTACCATATCTGCGGCACTAGGCACATTGGGTAAATGGTTATTCGTTTTGATGTACTGCTCCACTTGGGCAAGGGGCAACAGCTTATAATCTTTGGCAAACACATA
>CALSBI010000027.1:0-39484 GCA_943373145.1 Chitinophaga pinensis | reverse complement strand
CCAAACGCTCATCCCGGCGGACATCGCCAAGATCAAGTCCGGGGATATCCTTGACCGTAACTTTGTGCATATCAAATGTTTATGCCAAAGAACTGCAAACTTTTGGGCCTGGCAAAATTTGGGTAAGGGATAGCTACCGCAGGCAGGCTCCCGGAGGGCAGGCTTAATGTTCCTTAATTTCTTAATGGTTAATATTTCGCTTTGGTAAAGCACCCACGCCATAGTTACTACCCAATAATGAACCCGGGTGTTTTTATTGTACCTATGTTATCGCTTTAAAAACAAAACCCTTTTCGCTAAAATATTGCAGTACGCCGGGCAAAGCCACCCGCAGCCGCTCAAAGGCTTTTTCACTATCGTGGAATACAACGATATCGCCGCTCGAAGCATTTCGGGTAACGTTGCGGAGACATTTTTCAGGCGAAATAGCCGTATCAAAATCACCACTCAGCACCGACCACATGATGATACGGTGGGCCTGCAACTGTTTGATTTGGCTAAAGCGGATACGTCCATACGGTGGCCGGAACAAGGGCGAATCAATATGCTCGGCGGCCGCAGCCACATCGGCCAAATACGTAGGATTGGGGGTTTTCCAGCCGTTCAAATGGTGGTAGGTATGATTGCCCACTTGGTGCCCTTCGGCCAAAATACGCCGATACATATCACCATGGGCCTCCACATTTTTACCGATACAAAAAAAACTGGCTTTGGCACCGTATTGGGCCAATTGGTCCAATACAAAAGGGGTAATACTCGGATGCGGGCCGTCGTCGAAGCTCAGGTACAGCACTTTTTCCCCGCCCGTGGGCAGGTGCCAAATACAGCGCCTGTACAATTTTTTGAGCCACCAGGGCGTTTTAACGGCATAAAACATGGTGCAAAATAATTAATTGTTTCCGCTTTAAACTTTACCCCAAAGAATGGGTCTGAATTAAAAATCAATTGTTATGAAAGTAAAAAAGTATGCAACCCTGGCCGCAGCAGCAGCCGTTATGTTCCTCTCTGCCTGTAAAAAAGAAAGTAGCGATACTGTAGCAGAAGAATTTGAAACCACATTTGAACTCAGTAGCGACCAAGCGATCGCCGATAATTTAACAGAAGATGCCAACGATGTGCTCAACGAAGCAGCCATGGACCGCAACTTGATGGGTGGCAGAACCGCCGAAGATGTGACCACGGTGGCTGGCACCACAGGCATTTTAAGCTGTGCTACCCTTACTGTTACCCCTTTAACAGGCTTTCCCAAAACCCTTACCATCGACTTTGGCATCGGCTGTACATCAGCCAACGGCGTTACCCGCAGCGGTAAAATCACCGTGGTAATGTCGGATTCGCTTCGCCGCCCCGGCAGCACTTCGGTAATGACTTTTACCAATTATTTTGTAAACGGATTTAAGAAAGAAGGAACCATTACTTGGACCAATACCAGCACGCCCGGCACACGTAGCTGGCAGCGCAAGGTAGAAAATGGCAAAATCACGGCACCCGGTGGCGCTTACTGGTTGCACAGTGGCCTTAAGAATGTTACCCAAACAGCCGGTGTGGGCACAGCTCAACTGTTGGATGATGTGTTTTCTATCACGGGTAACCATACCGTAACCAATGCCGCTGGCAGAACCCGGGCAGGCAATATTTTGGATGCCTTGCAAAAGAAAACCGCTTGCGAAAATGTGGACAAAGGCCGCATCAAAATTGACGGGCCCAACCATTTTGCCATCATCGATTTTGGCGACGGCACTTGCGATCGATTGGCTACCATTTCAATTGATGGCCGCCCAGCACGTACCATTTTACTACGTTAACATAGCAGCAATTTTTGATATGGCCGCAGGTGAAAGCCTGCGGCTTTTTTTTTGAATCGTTGACCGTGGTTCGTTGACCGTTGGCCGTTTGGAGGCGCAGCCGACACCACGCTTGCCCAGCAAGGCGGGGCAGCAGGCGTGGGAACGTTGGCCGTGGACCGAGAACAAGATGACGGTTGACAGTGTGACAGTCGACAGGCGTCTCCAGCAACACAGTTTTTTAAATCGTGAGCGATGTGCCGAAGAGCGGAGCCAGTCCATGGACCATGGACCATCGACCATGGACTATACACCACTTTCAACTTTCAATTCTCCACTTTCAACTATCAACTTATCTTTGCACCATGAGTACAATCAGGGTCCGTTTTGCGCCATCCCCCACGGGTGGGCTTCATTTGGGCGGTGTGCGCACCGTGCTATTCAATTATTTATTTGCCAAAAAACATGGCGGCAAATTTATCCTACGTATTGAAGATACCGACCAAACCCGCTATGTAGAGGGTGCCGAACAATACATCATGGATTGCCTGCAATGGTGCGGCTTGGAGCCCGACGAAAGTCCAGTGCATGGCGGCCCCTATGCCCCTTACCGCCAAAGCGAACGCAAGGATATGTATCGCAAATATGCCGAGCAATTGGTAGCAGATGGCCATGCTTATTATGCTTTTGATACACCCGCCGAACTGGAAGCCATGCGGGAAGAGCTGAAAGCCAAGGGCAGCAGCAGTTTGCAATACGACCAAACGGTGCGCATGGGTATGCACAACAGCCTGCGCCTATTGCCCGAAGAAACCCAACAGTTGTTGGATGCAGGCACACCGTATGTAATCCGCATCAAGGTGCCGGCCAACGAAACGGTAAGTTTTACGGATATGATACGGGACGAAATCAGTTTTGATACCAATACCGTAGATGATAAAGTGTTGCTAAAAGCCGATGGTATGCCCACCTACCATTTGGCGGTGGTGGTAGATGATTATTTGATGGAAATCAGCCATGCCTTTCGTGGGGAAGAATGGTTGCCAAGTGCACCCGTACACATTTTGTTGTGGAAATATTTGTTTGGTTTGGAAAACATGCCCAAATGGGCGCATCTGCCGCTGATATTAAAGCCGGATGGCAATGGCAAACTGAGCAAACGGGATGGCGACCGGCTTGGCTTTCCGGTATATGCCATGGATTGGAAAGATCCTAAGAACGGCGAACTGACCAAGGGATTTAAAGAGTTGGGCTTTTTGCCGGCCGCTTTTGTAAACCTATTGGCCGCACTGGGCTGGAACGATGGTACCGGACAAGAAATATTTACGCTGGAAGAACTTTGCGATAAATTTAGCATCGACAGGGTACATAAAGGCGGTGCCAAATTTGATTTTGAAAAAGCCAAATGGTACAATGCCGAATGGATCAAACGAACGTCTGGGGGCGATTTGGCCAATGATGTAAAAGCAGTGTTGGCAGCACAACAAATTGCGGTAACAGACGACGCTTATCTTATACAAGTGATTGATTTGGTAAAAGAGCGCTGCACTTTGCTCAACGATTTTGCCACACAGGCCGGGTTCTTTTTTATGGCACCCACCCAATGGGATATGGAGGCTGTAAAACCCAAATGGAACGAGGATAAAAAAGCGTTTTTTGAAGCATTGATGGAACAATACAATAGTTTGCCCAACTGGGATGTAGCTTCGATAGAGCAAACATTTAAAGATTTGGCAACAGCTAAAAATATCAAGCCCGGCGAACTGCAATTGCCCATGCGGGTAATGTTGGTAGGCGATAAATTTGGCCCAGCCGTATTTGAAATTGCTGCCATGATTGGGCGCACAGGTACCATACAGCGTATACAAGCCTTTATGGGTGCTTTGTAAAATGTATGGACCACGGATTAGGGCGACCATATTACACAGATTACACGGATTTCTTTTACCACGGATTGTAAAGGATTGCACGGATTACACGGATATTTTTTACACTAATTATAGAAGATTGCAATGACCAGCCTAACGGCAGGCAGGTTACACGGATTTCTTTTACCACAGATTGTAAAAGATTGCACTAATTACACGGATTTCTTTTAATACGGATTGAAGGAGATTGTATGAATTTTCCTTCTCCATTGTTCATTATTCACTATTCATTATTCTCCCTTGGCTCCCACTTTCAACTCTCAACTTTCACCTTTCAACTATCTGGCGCAGAGCGCCACCAAGCCTGCCCGACTAGTCATTCAGGCGGGCCGCAGGCATGGCATTATCAACTATCCATTATCAATTATCCACTATCAACTATTCATTCTTCACTATTAACTATTCACTCCCCTACCCTTGCTTTTCAATCATCTCCATTACTTTGGTCCAATCGGCACTCGCCAAGCTGCACAGGTACTGCCAATCCTCCTTTTGCAAAATAGGAAGGGCGGCACTGTTATCGATTGTCTGCTGTGGGGTGCGGATGCCCGGTATCTGTACGCTGATGCCCGGCGTGCCCATTACAAAAGCCATGGCCAATGCCATTGGGCTGCAATCGTACCTTTCGCACAAGGGCCAAACTTTGTTTTCCAATACCGATAATGTGGTATCAATGATAGTAGGCGTTAATCGTCCATTGCGGTGATCATTGTCTGCAAAATGTGTAGTTCGGGAAATTTTGCCCGTGAGCAACCCAAATTGGAGGGGCATCCGGGCAATCAACCCATAGCCCTTGGCCGCTGCCCGCTCAATAACACCCGCCGCCCGCTGGTTCATCAGGTTCCATACCAATTGAAAGCCATGGCCTATTTGGTTATCCATAAAAAAGCTGGCTTCCGCATCGGGATAAAAGGTATTAAGCGAAATGCCCCAATAGCGGATTTTGCCTTGCTGCTGCAAGCGTTCCATAGCTTCTAGGCAATCACCCTGCTGCAAATGCGCCATGCGGGCCGTATGCAATTGGTAATAATCAATCGATTCCCTTTTCAAGCGCCGCAGGCTTTCTTCGCAAGCAGCCATGATATAATTGTTGGAGTAATCTACGGTAAACTGTCCATCACGGGCCACATTACCCACCTTGGTCGCCACCAGCACATCCGGGCGATTTCCAATCGTCTTCCCTATCAGGCTTTCCGAATGGCCCAACCCATAAATATCCGCCGTATCAAAAAAGTTGATACCCACATCCAAGGCCGTAGTAATGGCCTTTTCAGACACCGCATCATCCGCATCGCCCCAACCAATGGGGGTTGTACCCACCATGGCACCGCCGCCGATGGCCCAAGCGCCAAAACCCGTTTCGCTCACTAGTAAGTCCGTTTGTCCAAATTTTCTGTACTGCATCACATTGCTTATGGGCTAAAGTTAACAAGATGCTTTATTTTTACGCCAAATAAATGCTGTATGAGCAGACCCATCAGAGTTTTAGTGGCCAAAGTAGGGCTGGACGGGCACGACCGCGGCGCCAAAGTGATTGCAACTGCCTTGCGGGATGCCGGTATGGAAGTGATTTACACCGGGCTGCGCCAAACGCCCGAAATGGTGGTGAATGCGGCCCTGCAAGAAGATGTGGACGCCATTGGCATCAGCATTTTAAGTGGGGCACACAATACGGTGTTTCCCAAAGTGATACAGTTGATGAAGGAGAAAGACATGGGCGATGTACTGCTCACCGGCGGCGGCATCATACCCGAAGATGACATGAAGGCGCTGAACGAATTGGGCGTGGGCCGTCTGTTCGCCCCCGGCACACCTACGAGCGAAATAGCCGATTATATCAAAGAGTGGGTAAAACAACACCGCAATTTTTAATGTATGGCTGTATATACCATTGAATCCATCGGTACAGTACACAACAGCCGCCCTGCCATAAGCGACGATTTTTGGGGCGATATTGTTTCGGAAATAAAACTGCACGACAGGTTTACGCCCGATGCACTAGAAGGCATCGACACCTTTTCGCATGTAGAAATCATTTATCTTTTTGATAAAGCCATGGGCGCACCGGTGGTAACGGGCAGCGAGCACCCCAGGGAAAACCCAGCCTGGCCCAAAGTAGGCATCTTTGCGCAGCGCAAAAAGAACCGCCCCAACTGGTTGGGTGCCACTATTTGCCCTGTACTCAAAATCGAAGGCAGGAGCCTGTTTGTACAAGCCCTAGATGCTATCGACGGCACACCGGTGATAGACATCAAACCCATCATGCAAGCGTTTTTGCCCCTAGGGCCCGTAGAGCAGCCTCAATGGGCGGTGGAATTGATGAAAGATTATTGGGGGTGAGTTGATTGGCTAAAGGGTTGATTCGTTGATTAGTTGATTAGTTGAAGAGTTGAATAGACTAAGGAGCTAAGGGTACTGCCCTATCAAGCAAATGCCACCAAATTGAATTTTGCATATTTGCATATCTGCATATTTGCACATCAAATCTCCGGCAAACTCAATCTCTTCCGCTTACTGTAAATCCGAACCCCTACTACAATTGCCACGCACACAAACAGATTCACATCACTCGCCAAGGGAATTCTTTTCAGCAGCAAATACACCACGCCGCCAATGGCACAGGCCGTGGCATACAGCTCGCCACGCTTGAGCAGGTTGGGCACGGCATTGCACAAAATATCAGCAATCAGTCCGCCAAAAGTAGCACTGATTACACCCATGATCAAAGCGTACTCCCCATTAATGCCATATTGCAAACTCCGTTCGATACCCGCTGCCGTAAAAAGTCCCAGCCCCACCGCATCGGTAAAAAAGATGGTCCGCTTAAAGCGGTTTAGGTTTTGCCGCAGCAGAAAAGTAAGCACCGTTGCCCCCAACACCAGCCCTAAGGCAATATTATCATTCACCCAATTAACCGGGCGCACCCCAATCAATAAATCCCGCAAAGTGCCGCCACCATAGGCTGTGGCAAAGGCAAGCACAATACCGCCAAACACATCCATTTTACTGGTCCGTGCTTTTAGCGCACCGGTAACGGCAAACACAAACGTACCCATGTAAGTAATGAAAACTAGCAAGCTCATGCCTAAAGATATTGAGGAAATTTGAGGTGGTAAGGCTATAAAAGAAAAAAGGCCAGAGGTGGAAACCTCGGCCCGTTTTTAATCCGTACCCTATGAAAACTGACGTAAAGATACATAAAGGTTTATTGGCAACAAATTTTTGGAGATTTTTTTTGTAAAAATTTTGTTAAACCTGCGGTTTTTTCCCAAAATCGAATGTCATGGGTCCGTATAACTGTTACAACGCTGCATAAACCAATCGGTAGATAGCCTATGGTGTGGTTTTTGTTGGTGACCAGACAGCATTTTTACGTATTTTTAAGTCTTTTTAGAACAATAAATCAGTTGCATGAAAAAAGCGCTGCTTACGCTCGTACTCTTTTTTTCGTTGGTCAATACATTTGCCTCCCATACCAAGGGCGGCTGGATGTACTATGAATACTTAGGCCCTGGCATTACCGATCCCACCAAACTGCGTTATAAAATTGTTTTAAAACTCTACATCATTTGTAACCCCTCCACTGGGCAAATAGACGACCCCATTAATTTTTCCTTTTTCAATGCCGGCACCAATGCTTTTATCGAGAATGTATCGGTATCAATCTCTTCCAATATAAACGTTCAAAACTGTACCCTCGCAAGTTGCAATCCCTGTATTGCCAATATTCCTTCCATTTGTTATAAAATCATTACTTACGAACTGATTAAAGAATTGAGCCCCACCGCTTTTGGTTATACCATTTCTTGGCAACGTTGCTGCCGCATAACGGGCTTGTCCAACATACAAGCGCCTTCCAACAATGTAGGGGTAACTTACAGCATCAGTATACCGGGCACTAATATTGGCCAAAACGCCACTCAAAATAGTAGCCCCAAATACAACTTGAACGATACGGCCATTGTATGCGAAAACAGTGCTTTTTCTGTAGATTTCGGAGCAGTAGACCCCAACCTTGGCGATTCGCTTGTGTATAGTTTTTGCGGTGCTTGGAACGGGGGCAGTCAGGCATCCCCAGTAGTTACCACGGCCTCCAACCCGCCGTATGGTACCATCCCCTATACGGGTGTCTTCACGGGTTCTACCCCTTTGGGCAACAGCGTAACCATCGACCCACGCACCGGTGTGGTAAGTGGTATCGCCCCAGCTTCTGGCGAATATGTGGTAGCCGTATGCGCAGTGGAATACCGAAACGGCATTGCAATCGCCCAGTCGAGAAAAGAGCTGCATTTGCGGGTGGCCGATTGTGTGCCACTGCGGGCCAACCCCATGCCCAGCTTTGTTACCTGCGATGGTTTTAATGTACAATTTAACCATACCAGTACTGGTGCCAACAGCGTTTTTTGGGATTTTGGCGTGGCAAGTATGACCAACGACACATCTAATTTGGACAACCCTGTATTTGTATTTCCCGATACCGGCACTTATACCATCAAATTTGTCATCAACCGCGGCCAGGCCTGCTCCGATTCGGTAACCCGAAAAGTGGGCGTTTATCCCGGCTTTTTCTCCGGGTTTACTACTTCGGCACCCATATGTATTGGCGTGCCAGTGCAGTTCAACGATACCACCTTATCCGTTTATACCCCTACCAATAGCTGGAGTTGGGATTTTGGCAATACCGCCACCTTGGCCGATACCAGCCATATCAAAAGCCCGCAGTACACTTACAATACGGCCGGCACTTACGATGTTACCTTGGTAGTGGCCAGTAATTTGGGCTGTATCGATACCGTCGTCAAACAAATCAACGTATTGCCGCCGCCGCCTATCAACATGCTGTTTAAAGACAGTACTTACTGCGGATTGGATACGCTACAACTGGGTGCTGCTGGCACCGGTAATTTTACTTGGACGCCCAACAGTTTTATGATCGGCAACAATACCGCCAACCCATTGGTATTTCCGCCATTGCCCACCACTTATTACCTTACCCTCGATGCCAATGGCTGTATATCTAGGGATTCGGTACGGGTAAACCCGGCAAACGATTTAGCTGTGAACATACAAGGTGTGAATAGCATTTGCCAAGAAGATACCACCACGCTTACCGGAACGGCCAACCGCAGTCCCGTGCTGTGGCAGTGGAACAATGTATTATCGGTAGAGTCGCCCAATGCACGTATTACCAGGGTATATCCGGGCAGTAGCACCACTTATACATTAACCGCCCGCTGGGGCAATAACTGCGTGGCTTCGGCCAACAAACCCATTACGGTAATTCCCTTGGCCACCCCCAATGCAGGGCCGGATACGGCATTCTGCGTAGGCGCTGGCGGGGTGATCCTTTCAGCCGGTGGCGGCAATACCTATAGTTGGTCGCCAGCGCAAGGGCTAAGTAATACCAATACACCCAACCCATTGGCCAATCCTACTGCCACCACTACTTATACCGTGGCTGTGGGTGTAAACGGTTGTAGCAGAACGAGGGTAGACAGTATCGTAGTTACCCTGCGGCCCTTACCTGTTATTACCCTTATCAACGACACGCTGATTTGCTCCATAGATACGTTGCAATTGACCAGTAGCGGCAATGGCAATTTTACTTGGAGCCCCAATTACAATATCAGTAGTTTATCTGGCCCCAGTCCCTTGGTAAGCCCCGATGTGCCTACCAAATACTACACCACCCTTACAGACGCTTTTGGTTGCCAGAGCCGTGACAGTGTGATGGTGGACGTGAAACAGTTTGTAACCTTGGATGCAGGTAACGATACCACCATTTGCCTAACAGATAGCTTTAGGCTGAACACTATCAGCGATGCCCTCAGTTATAAATGGACCCCCGCTACTTACTTGAACAGGGACGATATCAAGCAACCAATAACAAGGCCATTAACCAATATAAAATATTATGTAACCGGCAATATCGGCAAATGCCAAAGTATTGATTCGGTGAGCATCAGGGTAGTGCCTTACCCCAGGGCCAATGCGGGCAACGATACCACCATCTGCTTTAGCGCTACGGCTCAATTGCAGGCATCGGGCGGTAGTACTTATTTTTGGAGCCCCGCTACTTTCTTAACGGGCACCAGCATTCCCAACCCACAAGCCGTGAATGTACCGGCCACTATCCGCTACATTGTTACAGTATCGGATACCATCGGTTGCCCCAAGCCCAGCAAGGATACGGTATGGGTAAGGGTGTATCCCAGGGTGATTGCCAATGCAGGCCCCAGCGACACCACGGTGGTGGTAGGTGAGCCTTTGCTGCTAACCGGTACCGGGGGCGATATTTATTTGTGGGATCCCCCCACTTGGTTGAGCAACCCTGCATCGGCCAATGTGGTTTCCCAGCCGCAAAGCGACATTACCTATAATCTGTTGGTAAGAACCTTGGCCGGTTGCGAGGGCAGGGATACCATCCGGATAAAAGTATATAACCTGGAAGCCAGCATGTATGTGCCCACCGCCTTTACGCCCGATGGCGATAGGCTGAATGATGTGCTGCGGCCTATTTTGCTGGGCATGAAAGAACTGGTTTATTTTAAAGTATTTAACCGTTGGGGGCAGATGATGTACAGCACTGTAGAAAAAGGCAAGGGCTGGGACGGCAATTTTGGTGGCCGCCCGCAACATGCGGATACCTATGTGTGGGAAGCCATTGGCATAACTTTCAAAAACGAAGTGATCCGCAAAAAAGGCTATGCGGTGTTGATTCGGTAACGGTTGATTGGGTTGATTAAGTTGATTAGGGAAATGGAACAAAGCATCTTTATTAACTTTTCAGCTTACAAACTATTCAACTTATCAACCTATCAACTTAACTTGCACCATGACCCCCACCATCATCATTACCGGCGCTACATCGGGCATTGGCAGGGCCTGCGCTGAAAAATTCGCGGCCCAAGGCTATCGGCTCATAATTACGGGCCGTAGGCAAGACCGCTTGGCCGAACTGCAGGCCACCCTGCAAAAGGATTATGGTACCGAACTTTGGCCGCTTTGCTTTGATGTGCAAGACAAAGCTGCTGTATTTGCCGCCTTTGCCTCCCTACCGCCCGAGTGGCAACAAGTGGATATTTTGCTGAACAATGCAGGCCTGGCACTGGGCCGTGATTTGTTTGACGAAGCGGACATGGACGACTGGGAAACCATGCTTCAGACCAATGTAAATGGACTGCTTTACGCCACCAAGGCCGTTTTGCCCCTTATGACCGCCCGTAAGCAAGGCCATATCATCAATATCGGCTCTACAGCGGGCAAAGAAGTATATGAAAAAGGCAATGTGTATTGTGCCTCCAAGCATGCGGTGGATGCCATCAGCAAGGCCATGCGCATCGATCTGCTGCGCCACGGCATCAAAGTTACGGCTGTACACCCCGGGGCCGTGGAAACGGAATTTTCGGTAGTGCGCTTTAAGGGCGACGCTCAAAAGGCCGCTGCGGTGTACGATGGTTTTATCCCCCTTACTGCGGCCGACGTAGCGGAAACGGTTTACTACTGCGCCTCCCTTCCACCCCATGTATGTATTAACGACTTGGTAATCACCTGTTTACAGCAGGCCAACAGTTTTAACATCCATAAATAATCGGCTGTTGGGCACAAACTTTTTTGTTCAGGGTAATTTGGCACAATATTTAGTATATTTATCACGTTAAGTATCGAACATAATGGCTTTTGCGGCGTATTATGGTTTGATACGCAACATTAACTATTAACAATAAATCGGTTTTCAATATCCTGAAACAAATCACACAAGCAATGAAAAGCCGTATTTTGCTTACATTATCTCTCCTCTTGCTGCTCTTGGGCAGCTCTGCCAGCGCACAAGACGTTATTCGGCAGAAGGCCTGCTCTGACACATTTATCAAAAATCAGGTTGACAGTTTAAAGGATGTATTTGCCAAACAAGGTTTTGTAGTGCTCAAAGAAGCCTCCATGACCATGGAAAGCGAATATGAAATGCCTGTAATTGTGCCTTTAACAGAAGGAAGCTGGTACCAATTTATATTTATAGGCGACATTACGTCTAAGTTATACGAAGTACGCATGTTCGATTGGGACGAAAAGCAGGTCGTTTATCAGAAAAAGATGTGGGGTGATGTAGACGGTAATATCATTTCCTATTCGTATATCCCCAAATTTTCGGAGTATCATATGATGAAACCCGTGCAGGTGAACAAAAAGAAAAAAAACCTCTGCGGTTATGTGATGCTGCTGAAAAAAACAGCCAAGTAACTTTTATGCTTGTTGATAATTAAGGCCCCGTTGTAAGCGGGGTTTTTTAATGCCGTGGACCGTTGACCGTGGGTCGTTGGCCGATGACCGTTTGGAGGCGTAGCCGACACCACGCAGCAGGCGTGGGACCGGGGGTCGGAGAGGGTTGACAGGTGACGGTTGACAGGGTGAGGCGTTGGCAGATAACCGTTGGCCGTGGGTCGTTGGCCGTTGGCCGAAGGGCCTGAGAGGGTTGACAGTTGACGGGTGACAGTTGACAGGAAAACCCATAACTCATAACCCATAACTCATAACCCGTAACTAAAACAACCCGCAACCAAAGCAACCCGTAACCCACCCTAATCCGTGTAATCAGTGCAATTCATAGCCAATTCGTGTTAAAGAGTTTTACCCCCTAAAAATTAGACATATCCAATTAACCCCTACATTTGTAGCCGCATTTTAGGGCAGTCTTGTACACACAACCCTACCCAGCAAAATGGCATCTTATTAAAAATATTTTTTGTGGGCAAGCATATCAATAAAGTAACCGGGGCAGGTTTACTTATCGCACTGGGTATTATTTATGGCGACATTGGCACATCCCCGCTTTACGTTTTTAATTCCATCATAAATGAAAGGCTAATCACCGAACAATTGATATTGGGCAGTTTGTCCTGCGTAATTTGGACAATTACCCTACAAACCACCATCAAGTACGTAATATTGGTTTTACGGGCCGACAACAAGGGCGAAGGCGGCACTTTTGCCCTATTTGCCTTGGTAAGGCGGCGGCGAAAATGGCTGGTAATCCCCGCCATGATTGGTGGAGCAGCCCTACTTTCGGACGGTATCATAACCCCACCCATCTCCATTACTGCGGCAATCGAGGGCCTCAAAAACATTCCAATACTGCACGACATCTCGGTCAATACCATTATGTACATTGTATTGGGCATATTGGTTGCCTTCTTTTTCATGCAGCAGTTTGGTACCGGTTCTATTGGTAAACTGTTTGGCCCTGTGATGTTCATTTGGTTTACTATGATTGCCTTATTGGGTGTTATCCACTTGGCAGACACACCTGATATTGTAAAAGCTTTTAACCCCTACTATGCCTTTGCCTTTTTAAAAGAGCATCCTGGCGCCTTTGGCCTATTGGGTGCTGTTTTTTTATGTACAACCGGGGCTGAGGCACTCTATAGCGATTTGGGCCATTGCGGCCGCAGCAATATCCGCATTAGTTGGATGTATGTAAAAATATGTTTACTACTCAACTACTTGGGCCAAGGGGCCTATATATTGGCCAACTTAAAAGGGCAAGTAATTACAAAAGCCTTTAAAGAGCAAAGCAACCTCAATACCTTTTATGATATAATGCCCGACTGGTTTGTATTGATAGGTGTAGTAATAGCTACTGCCGCCGCCATCATTGCCAGCCAAGCCATGATTGCCGGCTCGTTTACACTCATTGGCGAAGCCCTACGCTTGAACATTTGGCCTAAAATGAGGATCAATTTTCCCAGCGAAGCCAAGGGCCAACTTTTCATCCCCGGCCTCAATACAATGATGTTTGCTGGATGCGTAGGCGTAGTACTATATTTTAAAGAGTCATCCAAAATGGAAGCGGCCTATGGCTTGGCCATTATCATTACCATGATAGCCACCACCATCCTGTTTGCCAATTATATGGTTTTGCATCGGGTAAAGCCATTGCTCATTTATATTTTCCTCGTTTTCTACCTTCTTGTGGAATTAGCGTTTTTAGTGGCCCTGTCGCATAAATTTTTGGATGGCGGTTATATTACCTTGTTACTCGCCTTTATGATGTTTGCAGTAATGTACGTATGGTACCGCAGCCGAAAAATAAAGAACCGGTATGTGGAATTTGTGAGGTTGGAAGATTATGTACCCAAGCTGGAAGAATTGAGCAACGATAACACCGTGCCCAAATATGCCACGCATTTGGTATATATGAGCAGTGCCAATAACCCTAAGGAGATTGAGCATAAAATCATCTATTCTATTTTGAGCGGCATGCCCAAAAGGGCCGATATTTATTGGTTTGTACATGTGGATACATTGGACGAACCCTATACCTGCGAGTATGAAGTTACCCATATCATACCCAATGATATCATTCGGGTAGAATTCAGGTTAGGCTTTAGGATAGCTCCCCGCATCAACCTCATGTTTAAAAAAGTGGTGGAAGACCTAGTGACCAATAAAGAGGTAAACGTTACCAGCCGATATGAAAGTCAACAGCGCAACAATGTGCGGGGCGACTTTAAGTTTATTGTAATGGAAAAATTCTTGAGTCAAGACAATGAACTGCCGTTTTTTGAGCGCATCATCATGAAGCTCTATTTTTGGCTGAAAGAACTGAGCCTGAGTGAGGAAAGGGGTTTTGGGCTGGAGCAAAGCTATGTAAAGGTGGAGAAATTTCCGCTTGTTGTGGCGCCCACTACCAAGCTGAAACTAAAACGAATTGTAAAAGATGATGATGAATAATCAAACATCCGTAGTTTGTATGGGCGAACAGTAAATGTATTAGCTAAAGAAATAGTATTTATATAGAAGCGATGGGCGATATCCATATCAACCATCGTTACCCAGTTCAAATATCATATCGATATGTCCAAACACATTAATAAAGTTACAGCCGCAGGGTTGTTGGTAGCATTGGGGATTATCTACGGCGACATCGGCACTTCCCCCTTGTATGTTTTTGAAGCCATTATCAAAAGCAAGCCGAACGACTTAAAAATGCCGCTCAACGAACTGTTGGTTATTGGTGGGCTGTCTTGTATAATATGGACGCTTACGCTACAAACTACCATCAAGTATGTGCTGCTAACGCTAAAAGCGGATAACCGTGGGGAAGGCGGTATTTTTTCATTATACACATTGGTAAGGCGCAGAAAAAAATGGCTGGTGTTTCCTGCCATTGTAGGCGGTGCGGCATTACTAGCCGATGGCATGATTACCCCGCCCATTACCGTTTCTGCCTCTATCGAAGGGCTTAGAATATTACCTGCGTTAAGTAATATCAGCGAAAACACCATCATCCTCATTGTAATCGGTATACTGGTCCTGCTCTTTTTTATGCAGCAATTTGGTACGGGTTCTATCGGCAAAATGTTCGGCCCCGTTATGCTTGTTTGGTTTACGATGATAGCCGTGCTGGGGCTGGCACATATCGGCGACGACTTGAGCATATTCAAGGCATTCAACCCTTATTATGGCATTAAGCTGCTCATTACCTATCCCAAAGGCTTTTGGTTATTGGGTGCCGTATTTTTGTGTACCACGGGTGCCGAGGCACTCTATAGCGATTTGGGGCATTGCGGCAAAGGCAATATCCGCTTTTCCTGGTTGTTTGTAAAAGTCTGTCTCATTTTGCAGTACATGGGCCAGGCCGCTTGGCTATTGCACAATTACAAAGGCACCATCTTTGCGGATAAAGATATGCTGACCGCTGTACAAAAAGCAGCTTTGGCCAACCCGGATATCGCCATGCAAAAAGCCCATTTTGCGGAGATTGTGAAGCCGATTTACGGACTTATGCCCCATTGGTTCTTATTGGCCGGTATCATCATAGCCACATTTTCTGCTATCATCGCCAGCCAGGCACTCATCAGTGGTTCTTTTACCCTTATCGGTGAAGCCATCCGCCTGAACCTATGGCCCAAAATGAAAATTGTATATCCATCGGTAGCCAAAGGCCAATTGTACATACCCGGCATCAACACCCTCTTGCTTGTGGGTTGCATCAGTATTGTGCTCTACTTTAGAAACTCGGGGGCTATGGAGGCAGCCTATGGCTTGGCCATTACGCTGTGTATGCTTGCCACCACCATCCTATTTTCCAATTATCTGGTGCTGCACCGGGTTAGCAAATACATCATTTATGGGTTTTTGCTGCTATACATAGGTTTGGAAACGGCCTTTTTAATAGCCAACTTAGATAAATTTTCCCATGGTGGTTTTGTTACGGTTATCGTGGGCGGACTTTTGTTTGCCGTTATGTACATCTGGTTCAAAAGCCGTAAAATCAAGAACCGTTATGTGGAGTTTGTAAAGCTAGAAGATTACGTATCCCAGTTGCAGGAATTGAGCAACGATACCAGCGTAACCAAGTATGCCACGCATTTGGTGTATATGAGCAGTGCCAACAATCCCCGTGAAATTGAGCACAAAATCATGCACAGTATCTTGAACGGCATGCCCAAGCGGGCCGATATTTACTGGCTGATACATGTAGACACTTTGGACGAGCCTTATACTTGCGATTATTCCATTACGCATATCATACCCAACGATATCATTCGGGTTGAGTTTAGGCTGGGTTTTAGGGTAGCGCCCCGTATCAACCTCATGTTTAAAAAAGTAGTAGAAGACTTGGTGGCCAATAAGGAAGTAAATGTTACCAGCCGTTATGAAAGTGAACCGGGGAATACAATAAAAGGCGATTTTAAGTTCATCGTAATGGAGAAATTCCTCAGTCAGGACAACGAACTGCCCTTCCATGAGCGGCTTGTAATGAAGTTGTATTTTTGGCTAAAAGAACTCAGCCTGAGCGAAGAACGCAATTTTGGGTTAGAGCAGAGTTATGTTACGGTAGAAAAGTTTCCATTGGTGGTGGCCAAAACTGGCAAGTTGAAACTGCGCAGGATATTCGACGATGAATAAACCAAGCAAGTAGGTTTGCACGGCTGCGAGATATAACTTATCTTAACAGCCGTCAAAACTTTTAATATTGTTCAATATTGTTGTTTATATCATCATCGGCATCGTAGCCCTTTCGGTAATTGCCTATTTTGTGCAAGAGAAACTGATTTTCAAGCCCGAAAAGCTGCGCCAAGACTTTGTATATAAATACGATGCCCCTTTTGAAGAATTGTTTTTTGATGTAGAACCCGGCGTTCGCATCAACGGCCTGCATTTTAAGGTAAAAGAGCCGCTGGGGCTGATCCTCTACTTCCATGGCAATACCCGCAGCATCAAGGGTTGGGCCAAATACGCCAAAGATTTTTTCCGATATCAATACGATGTGGTACTGGTAGATTACCGGGGCTTTGGCAAAAGCACCGGCAAACGCAGCGAACACGACATGCTAAAAGATATGCAGTTTGTATACAGCTCCCTCACCCAACAATACCCCGAACACCACATGATTGTGTATGGCCGTAGCATGGGCAGTGGCTTTGCCGCCAAAGTGGCCAGCGACAACAAACCCCGCTACCTTATTTTGGATGCCCCCTATTTCAGTTTTAAAAAAACCGTGGAGCGTTTCCTGCCCATGTTGCCCGTTAAATACGTGCTGCGCTTTCACCTGCGTACCGATAAGTGGATACGCCATGTAAACTGCCATACCTATATATTGCATGGCACCAAAGACTGGCTCATCCCCATTAAGAATAGCCGTAAGCTACAGGCCATTGCCCCCAACAAGATTACCCTTATTAGAATAGAAGGCGGTGGACACAACAACCTGCCTTCCTTTCCGGAGTACCACAACTTTTTAAGGGATATTTTAAAATACTGAGCAAAGATGCCAATGAGCTAATTTTGCACCTTTCGTAATGCTTGAACAATCAAATGGCGAGGCCTCGCTCGCCACTGCGAGCAAAGCCTCGCAGCATTGAACAACAGAACAACCAAACATTGAACAATCGAACAATTAAACAATGAAGCTGAACAAAAAAAAGATATTCCGTTGGATAAAAATAGCCGTGTTGCTGTATGCAATCATTGGCATTGCTCTATACTACTTGCAAGAAAAATTTTTGTTTCATCCCGAAGCCCTGCCGAGAACTTACCAATACCAATTTGATGTGCCTTTTAAAGAAACTGAGCTAGCCCTCAACAAAACCGATACCATGAGTGTGGTACAGTTTTTTCCCAAAGACAGTGTACGGCGGGGCGTGGTACTCTACTTTCATGGCAACCGCCAAAACATCAACCGCTACGCCAAGTTTGCTGCCATATTTACCAACCAAGGCTACGAAGTGTGGATGGAAGATTATCCCGGCTTTGGCAAAAGTGTGGGCGAAAGAACCGAGGCCAACCTCAATTACCAGGCCATGCAATTGTACAATATGGCCAAGAGCCGATTTGGCACCGATAGCATTGTATTGTATGGCAAATCCTTTGGTACGGGCATCGCCGCTTATGTGGGCATCAATGCCAAAGCCCATCGGCTGATATTGGAAACGCCTTACAGCAGCATTCCGATGCTGTTTGGTTGTTATGCGCCCATTTATCCGGTAAGCACCATGAGTACCTACAAAATACCTACCGACGATTATTTGGCGGGCACCACCATGCCCATTACCATCTTTCATGGCACCAGCGATTGGGTAATCCCTTACCGCTGTGCTTCCCGGCTAAAAAAAGTGCTAAAGCCCACCGATGAATTTATTACCATTGATGGGGGCAGTCACCATGATTTGGCGGGCTATCCCCTGTATCAACAAAAAATAGATTCATTATTGAAGCGCTAATGCCTTGGTTAGCCCATCTTTGGCCGCCACTTGCCCAGCCTGGGTGGGGCAATCAACTTTGGTAATAGCTCTTTATAGTCTCCGTTTTGGCAAAAAAGCGACTCAGATTGTCGTAAAATGAGTTCAGATTGCGATAAAATGGACTCAGGTTGCCGTAATCTGAGTTCAACTTGCGACGAAATGAATTCAATTTGCCACAAAATGAATTCGGTTTGCCGCAACCTGAATCCGGATTGCGATAAAATGGACTCAGATTGCCGTAATATGAGTTCAACTTGCGACGAAATGAATTCGGTTTGCCGTAACCTGAATTCAGATTGCGATAAAATGGACTCAGATTGTCGTAATATGAGTAGTTACGGTCTTGGTTTTCATGCAACTTGGCTCGCCATGGTTCGGGTCGCCAAGGTTCGTGCCGCCAAGGTTCGTGTCCCCACGAACCTTACTCACCTTACTCAGCCAATTTAACCGAGCGGTTCGTTACCTGCAAGGTGTACGTACCGCCCACTTTCAGCGCATAGTTTTCCTTGCCATGGCTAACGGGAAAATCGAAACAGATGGGATACTTGTACCCGCTAACCAGTTCCTGTATCGCTTCGTAAATGGTTTTACCAAAAGGCCTGTCGGTATCCTTCACATCCGTAAAGCCTCCTATTATCAAGCCCGCCAAACCATCCAGTTTACCGCTGCGTTTCAGTTGGTGCAGCATCCGGTCGGAACTATAAATATATTCACCAATGTCCTCCATAAATAAAATTTTTCCCTTAGTATTGATATCGCTGGGCGTACCTACCAAATGGGCCAACAGGGAAAGATTGCCGCCTACAAGGGTACCCGTAGCCGTACCCGCTTGGTTAAAAGCATGAACCGGTGCCTTGTACTGGGCCTTTTTACCTGCCAGTACATTTTTCAGCGATTGGATAAAAGGATTGTCGGCTACACCATCATTAAACGCAGCCGCCATGGGCGAGTGCAGGGTGGCGATTTTGCAATGGGTAAAAATATGGCTGTGCAGTACCGTAATATCGCTGTAGCCAATGATCCACTTGGGTTTGCGTTTAAACCGGGTAAAATCCAACCGATCAATAATGCGGCCCACCCCATAGCCGCCGCGGCCGCACAAAATAGCGTTGATACTATCATCATCCAACATGGCCTGCAACTCATCCGCCCGGTCTTCGTCGGTACCGCTGAAATAGTTGGCCGAAGCACTGCCCAAGGTTTTGCCCACCATTACTTGGTAGCCCCACTGTTGCAGCGTATCAATACAGGTTTGCGCTTTATCGGCAGCCATATAGCCAGCGGGACAAGTAATGCCAATGGTATCGCCCTTTTTTAGGTATGGTGGAATTTTGATCATTGTTTATTATTGAGCTGCTAAATTATTGGTTTTTATCCAGTTGTGGGTTGATTTGGTTACGGGTTGTTTTGGTTACGAGTTGTTTTTGTTGCGGGTTGCGGGTTTTCCTGTCAACTGCCATCCGTCAACCGTCAACCCACCCCGGTCATCGGCCAACGATCAACGGATTATTTAGTTAAATATTTGTTAAAAAGCAACAGACCTCATTCATTCACGCTGATTGGCCTAACTTTAAGTATTGTTGTACCAAGGATTGTAAACATAAAATTTATCAGATGTACAGCCCATTGCGTTTTATTGCCCGCAAACCGATTTGTTTCTTGGCGCTGCTATGGCCCATGTTATCTTTTTCGCAACAATACCAATGTACAGAAACGAGGTTAAACATTGATTTTGGCAATGCCAGTACGCCGCCGCCTGCACTACAAAATCACAAAAACTACAATTATCAAAGCAGCGACTGTCCCAATGATGGCAACTGCGCCATTCGGTCGTACACGTATGGATGCTTTGGTCACAAATGGCACAATTTAACCGAAGACCATACGCCGGGCGATACCAAGGGCGGTATGCTGCTGGTAAATGCGTCAGTACGGCCGGGGCCTTTTTTTTCTTTTCGGGTAGAAGGGTTAAAACCGGGTGCCAAAATGGAACTGGCCCTTTGGTTGTTGAATGTTTGCCTTAGCACCGATGGTTGCCGTCCCACGCCGCCGCATATACGCATGCGGTTGCGCACCGATGACGGTACGTTGGTAGGCGATTTTGAAACAGGGGCACTACAGCCCACCCTCGCCCCCAAATGGCAATGGTACAATGGGCAGTTTACCATGCCAGCCAATGCCACCGCCATCACCTTGGTGATGGAAGATTTGGCACAGGGCGGTTGCGGCAACGATTTTGCAGTGGATGATATCACCCTGCGGGAATGTATATGGATACCGCCCCCACCACCTGTTGAAAAGCCGGTGGTAAAACCAGCCCCGCCCCTTGTAACAAGAACTGTCCCAAAGCCTGCTCCGCCAAAGCCTGCTCCCACTTTAACGAGTCCAGTAAAGCAACCCATAGCAAAGGAAGTGGTACTACCCCCTTCGCCAAAGCCCATTACACCAACCAACGTTCAGCCCAAGGTGGCTGGCCCAATCCCTGCGGCAATCGCCACCAGGGCCAATCCTTTGGTTAAAACCATTGAAACCCCTGCTTGCGAAATGACCATCGACCTGTACGATAATGGCGATATTGACGGAGATACCATCAGCATTTACCACAACGGTCAATTGGTGGTGCACCGAGCGGGGCTTTCGGCAAAACCCGTACACCTTACCATTGTGGTTGATAAAAACCATCCACGCCATGAGCTAACCATGGTGGCAGAAAACCTGGGCAGCATCCCGCCCAATACTTCGTTGATGGTGGTAACCGCACAAAACAAACGCTACGAGGTTTTTATTTCCTCCTCCGAGCAAAAAAATGCCAAAGTGGTGGTGGAGTGGAAGGAATGATGTGCTGATTAGCTAATGGGATAATGTGCTGATGTGATGATGCTTGCTAGCAACTAGTTGGCGGGTGATGATTTACGCATGTAGGGGCGCTGCAAAAAAGGATACGCAAGGGTCCTATTAAGAAATAGGGTAAGCTAACCCGTATTCAAAATATTGATTGCTCAAACTAGGTTTGACTGGTACTTTATCTTAGTTTTGTGATATATAATACATGTTTAACTATGTTTTTTCATACCCTCGTTTACCAAAAAAAATGGCATACCAAAGTAGCAGTTATGTTATTGTCGTACAGCCTTGCCTACCCGTGCATTGCGCAAATACCGGTTATTAATGGTTTTAGCCCTATCAGTGGGCCTGTAGGTGCCATTGTAACCATTACTGGCAGCAATTTCGGAGCTAACAATACACAAAACACCGTTCATTTTGGGTCGGTGCAAGCCATTGTCACTGCGGCTTCCCCCACCTCACTTACCGTTACGGTGCCACCAAGTGCGAGTTATGGACCCCTTACTGTTACCACCAATGGGCTTACCGCCTATTCGTCCAGAAATTTTAGCATCTTTGGAGGCAAAGGGGCCCTCACCGATAATAGTTTTACGGGCAGAAATCATTTTAAGAACAACGCTTCGGCCGACAACTTGTTAATGCAAGACCTTGACGGGGATGGCAAGCCAGATGCCATCAGCTCCGACGACTCGCTCAGGATTTTTCGCAACATAAGTACTCCTGGAAATGTACAGTTGCAAACGCCCAAGATCTTCAGCCAAATGCGCCCATTCTTCTCAAGGGTTGGAACAGGGGATCTTGATGGAGACGGGAAAATTGATTTGGTTTTAACCAAGAGACAGTTCACAAGTAACCCTTCATTAGTAATCTGCAAAAATAACAGTACTTTAGGCAATATTGATTTTAACATTACCACCCTATATTCATCAGCTGGCACTGAACTATACTCTCCTAGTATAAGCGATTTTGATTTAGATGGCAAACCGGATATCATTGCGTTCTATAATAGCAACGACTATGAAATTGCATTTGTTTTTAGAAATACAACCGTTAATGGCAACATGAGCTTTGCCTCGCCCACGCTCATCTCCTTACCCAATAACGGTGCTTACAATGCCCAAGTTGCAGACGTGGATGGTGATGGCAAACCCGACTTTATTTATCAAAGCGATCCCTCCCTCGGCCGGGTATTGGTGGGCCGCAATACCAGTAGCCCCGGTAATATCAGCTTTAGTGTAACCACCCCCATTTCTGCAGGGAGGGCCATTACCGAAATAGATATAGCCGATATGGACAATGATGGAAAGCTTGACATTGTAACATACTATGAATTGCGCTTCTTTGGTATCTATCGCAATGCCAGCAGTGCAGGCAGTGTATCCTTTCCTACAAAAACCGACTTCACTAACCCAGAATATATCAGGAACCTAAATACTTGCGATTTGGATGGCGATGGATTACCGGAAATTTGCTTTGTCAACTTCAGCAACAACTTCAGTATTTTTAAGAATAGCAGCACGGTTGGTAATTTTGTGTTGGCCCCCAGTGTAAAAAATTGGTGCGAATACAACATGACCCGTATGGAGATAAGCGATGTGGATGGCGATGGTGGCAACGATATCGTTTTGGCCAACAAATTGATTACTGTGGTACGCAACGTAACGGGCAGCCCCGGTATAAACAGTTACTCCCCCATTACGGGAGGGCCTGGCACCATCGTTACCATCAAAGGCAATTCATTTACGGGCACTACCGCAGTAAGTTTCAACGGCATCAACGTCAGCAGTTTCTCGGTATTGTCAGACAGCGTTATCACCGCCACTTCGGCCAATAACCCTGCCGGTGAAGTATCGGTGACCAATATATTGGGAACGGGCATTCTCACAGGCCAGTACCCTCCTCCCAAAATCACATCGGTGAACCCGCTTGTAGGCCCTGCTGGAACCATTGTTACCATCCGCGGTAACAACTTCGGCCCTATTGCAACAGACAATACTGTTCATTTTGGAGCCGTGCGTGGAACAGTTACGGCAGCAACAGATACCACCATAATGGTTGTTGTGCCACGTGGCGCTACCTATACCCCACTTACGGTTACTACCAACAAGTTGACTGCTAAGGCCGCCAAGCCCTTTATACTCACTTTCGCAGGGGGCGACACGGCACTCAATGCCCGTTCATTTGATGCAAGACAAGATTTCATCAATAATATTCAAGCGGAGGATTTCGTAAGTGGAGATTTTGACTATGACGGCAGGACAGATTTTATCATGCGAGGTTCTCCCATTACGATTTTTACCAACAAAAGCGATAGTGCCACGGTGCTACTCGCTGGCAAATCGGGCATCAATGAAGATTCCCGCGCTAATGTTGACGGCGATGCCGATGGGGATGGCCGGATTGATAAGATACTTGCGGGTGCAGGCGCTGTTACGGTTGGACGCAATATAAGCAATGCTGCGGGTATCTTATTTGACAGGACCATTAACCAAAGCCTGTATTTGCTATTGCCAAGTTTCCAATATTATTTTGACAAACCCTTTCTAACCGATTTGGACATGGATGGTAAGCCAGATGTGATTACAGGACTGAATGACCTGAATGCAGGAACGGCTAACATTTCAGTACTAAAAAATACGACCAGCGATTATTTGATCAAATATGAACTGGCCAATTATTATCCTGCCCGCAACTATTTAGGCAGGATAAAGGCTACCGATTTGGATGGTGATGGATTGGAAGATGTTATAGGTGTGCAAGCAAGCAACTACAATGGTTTTGTAACTTATAGAAATCTTTCTACTGCGGCAGGCATTGCTTTGGCACCGCATCAATACTTTTCCTCTGCTGTTTCTAGTCGCGACATTGGTATTGGCGATATAGACGGGGATGGCAAAACAGATGTACTGATTGTAAATGGTGGTTTCAATAATTTTTCGGCACATAGAAATATAAGCACCCCCGGCAATATTTCTTTTGCCGCACCAGTAAATTTTATTGCCAGCTATAGTCCGGTGTGGTTAGCCGTTGGCGATTTGAATGGTGATGGAAAACCCGATGTGGTCATGGGCTGCACATCCGATAGCTCGATCAGTATATTCCGCAATACATCCGTGCCCGGCACCTTTTCGTTTGCACCACGGTTGGTGTACAAAACACCCCATTTGCCAAAAGAGATCCAGATTGTTGATGTGGATATGGATGGATTACCAGATATTGCCGTGGCAAGCCTCAATGATTTTTGGAATGGCCCGCCCGTTTTATCTATTTTCAGAAACCGTCAAGGACAACCCTTTACACAACTACTGTGCCCCCCGTTGGGCAATACCACGCTCATCTCGCCAATTACAGGCAGCAGTTATCAATGGCAGATGAGTACCGACAGTATCAATTATATGGCAATTACTGATGGCGTCAATTTCAACGGCGCGGCTACGGCCAATTTACAACTGATCAATATCCCCTCTGCTTGGTATGGCCGCATGTTCCGTTGTGTGGTAGATGGCCAAAACAGCCTACCAACCATCATCAAGTTTGTAAACCGTTGGACGGGTACAGTTAATACGGATTGGCACAACCCCGGCAACTGGAGCTGCGGCACGGTGCCCGATGCATTTACTGATGTAATCATTCCAACTGGCAGCAGCATACTGGGCAACAATACCGCCGTTAGAACCCTTACCATTTACAAAGAAGCAAGTCTTATTATCAATAGCGGCGTTACCCTTACCGTCATGCATTGATGTTGATAAATAATATTGTAGATAAAGGGCAGTTCTAGATGAACTGCCCTTTTTAGGTTTTACTGTACCGCAATGTTGTGCGCCACAGGTTGTGCATCTGCCTTTAGCGGCAGGCTTACCTGTAACACTCCATCGGTGTACTTGGCACTGATGGCGGCGGTATCCACCGTTTCATCTAGTGCAAAGCTCCGTACAAAGCCCCCTCGGCTGTACTCCCGCATTACCCAATCGTGTTTGGGAAAATCCTGCGGTGGCGTGTAAGAAACCGTTAGCTGTTGGCCATTTACTGCCAAGCTAAAATGTTCCTTGATGCGCCCGGGGGCAAAAACCAGCATTTCGTAGCTGCTGTCCGTTTTGTACACGTTAACGGCAGCCCTTTGCATGGAGCGGTAAAGCAGGTGCCGGTTCCTGCTTCCGTGTTCGCCTTTTGCGGCGCTTGTTTGATGACAATACATCTTTGTTTGTTTTAAATGTGAAACATTATTGTTTACATATAGGTAGACGGATGAGGGGGAAGAATGTTTTAATGTGCTGATTAGCTGATTGGATAATGCCCCAGGCCGAGCCGTAGGCACGGTGCTAATTTTTTCAAGCGGTTACCCTATTTACTTCAAGTAAATCTTATGCCCATTTAAACCATTTGGCGGCAAAAGCATCCTGGGAAAAGATCTTCTTTGGGTACCACATACGTTTGTTAAGCAAAATCCAACGTTTGTTAAATAGAGTTAGTCTTCTTACAATATACAAACTAAGATGACCGTTAATATCATGTTCCATCATCCTTCCAAAACTCCCATTACGCAACTCCACAACTTGCTGTCCATCCAATTAAATCCCGTTAAAAACCACTCCGCAGCCGGATGCAAATCGATAGGGCTTTGTTAATTATCGCATATTGTTTATAGACAACAAAACGCTAAAGGCATTAACCTGGCATTTGGGATTTCGGTCGCTAACTAACTAATCGGTGCAAGTTTTACACCAACTACAGAACATTGGTTGAAGACTCAGGCGCATTACATTTTCCCGCTTTAGCGCATGGCTTTTGCCTGCGGTATGGACTCGTATTTTTTAACCATCAATAATTCAGCAATGAAAAGAACAAACATGGGTTTGGCAAGCCAAGAAAAGAAAATTGCCAAGTCGGAGATGAAAACCATTATGGGCGGGGCTCGTGTGGGAGGTACGGCAATAGGTGTTGGCCCAACAGACGCACCCAACGGTCCATCAGGCGGCGGAGATGGGTACTACGAAGGTTGCTTCAAATGTTGTTGGGACAATTCCCCTACCGTTTGCAGCATGTGCGTGTATTCGTACAGTACCGCAAATTGCGATAGAGGGGCATCCCTTATGTCATGCGGCCCTTGCTCCAAGTAGACACCTCATCTTTCCTAACACACAAACAGGCTGCTGTTGAGCGGCCTATTTGTGCGCATTAGCCATCAACGATCATATTGCCGAAAACGACCAAGCCAATAAAATGTATGCTATTGATAACGGAAAGGGCTTTGTACTCGCCTTTGTAAAAACAAAAAAACCTGTTCTTTAACAGAACAGGCTATATGATATAACGTAACAAGTTAAAAATCAGCTAATCAGCACAACTTGTCCCGCCAAAGGCGTGGATTAGCTAATTAGCACATTACTGTTTTATAAACTCCACCCTCCGATTATTCGCCTTGCCTTCGCTGCTGGTATTTTTATCAATGGGTTGACTTTCGCCCTTGCCATCGGTTTCCATGCGGTCGCCCTCAATACCAAACTCTTTGGTGAGGATGGTTTTAACCGCTTCGGCCCGCTTTTTAGATAGTTCCATATTGGTCTTATCATCGCCATCGGCATCGGTATGGCCGATGATCTTCACTTTTACATCAGCATTTTCTTTCAACACATTCGCAATATCTTTTAAAGCACCATAGCTGGTGGCTTTGATGGTGGCGCTGTTTACGTCAAACAAAATACCATGCGTAACAAACTTACCTTCGGTAATCAGTTTGTTGCGGGTATCGGGCGCACCCACGGCCACCCGTAGGTTGGCAATGTGCAAAATATCGGCACCGGTATGATAAGAGTAATCGGGGGTAAAAACAATTTTGCTGTAGGTACCATTGAGAGCCTTGGGCAGATCGATCACTTTTTCTTGGTTGATGTATACCCGAATCCTTGATTTTTGGCGCCAGATGGAAATATGGGCCACAAAGTTTTTATTGGTAAAATTCGACTGCTCGCCATCCGACTTCATTACTTCCTCTCCTTTTTCATAAACCGTATAGCTATACATGCCCGTACCACCGCCCGCAGCTTGCGGATGCACCCTGATGGCGATGCCGTCGCGGCCACCGCCAAAAGCCTTCCAAGCATTGAACGTGTTTGTGGCATTGCTGGCTTTGGCGATACCCATCATCAACCAGCCGGAATAAAAGCTGTATTTTTCGTGGGCGGCCACATCGTATTCGATAGTAAAATTTTCGGGCAGGTTGTTGAGGAACTCGGGGTAATATACACCGGGTTTGGTGAGGGCCAGCCATTTGCCGGGTTGGCCATCTATGGTAACAATTTCGCCAGCGGCATTGGTATTCCATTTATCGGGGAAATCGCCCACATTATCTTGACTAAAATCTTCCTGCGCAATTATTTTTTCGCCGGGCACAAAATCGAACTTGCTATAGCTTTTAAAACCCGTGCCGCCACTTTTGCCACCGCTGTTGGTTTCGGCCTCGTTGCCACCGGTATTGGTGCCCGATTTGGTTTTACCCTTGTTTTTTCCGGTTACTTCCTTATCAGCCCCCTCCACCGCTTCATCCACGGCTTTGTCCATTTTTTGATCAATTTTTTGGTTTACCTTTTGGTTCACCTTGTTTTTGGCCCTGTCCAATAGGTTACCAAACTGGGCCGAAGCCATATTGGCACACAGTAAAAGCGCTAAAGCGGAAAAAACTTGTTTCATAATAGTGGTTTTTTATGCGGTATAAAGGTAAAACACCCAAATGAGCCACCCAATACTATTTTAGTAGTAGCCCAAAAGCAGGGCAAATGGCCTATTTTTGCCATTAAATGGGTTTTTTAACCAAAAAAGCACTACTTTTGCAGCCCCAAAACGGGCAACCGTTCAGGGCACATTTCCCACACGGCTCGATAAGTCTCCGCCTGAGCGGGGCGCCAGCAGGGAGTAACTGATAATAAGTTATATAATGCCAAAGGTAAAAACCAACTCAAGTGCCAAAAAAAGGTTTAAAGTAACCGGCACCGGTTTGATTACGTATCAAAAACCCTTCAAACGTCACATCTTAACCAAAAAATCAACCAAACGCAAGCGCTTTATGGCCAAAGACGGTATGGTTCACCCTTCTCAGGTGGATTTTGTAAAACGGCTGTTGCGCCTTAAATAAGGTTGTTTTTTCCGGGTTTCCCCCGCTTTTATTCAATTAACATTAAAAAAATTAAGATATGCCACGTTCAGTAAACGCAGTTGCCTCTAGGGCACGCAGAAAAAGGGTTTTAAAAGCCGCCAAAGGATACTACGGCAAACGTAAAAATGTATATACCGTTGCCAAAAACGTAATGGAAAAAGGTTTAACGTATGCCTACGTTGGCCGCAAACTTAAAAAACGTGATTACCGCAGCTTGTGGATTGCCCGTATCAATGCCGCCGTTAGGGCCGAGGGTATGACCTACAGTGTGTTCATCAACAAACTGGCTGCCAAAAATATTGATTTGAACCGTAAGGTACTGGCCGATTTGGCCATGAACGAACCAGAAACTTTCAAAAACCTGGTGAATTCGGTTAAATAAGGTACCGTTTAACAATATTGAGCCGGACTGGAGTTTTTCAGTCCGGTTTTTTTGTGCGGGGACTCGATACTGGATGCTGGATACTAGATTCTGGATATCGAGACGCTGCCAACCAGCAGAGCCAGGTTCTAGGATCAAGGATCTAGCATCTAGCCACCAGCATCTAGGATCTAGCTTCCAGCCACCAGCATCAAGCATCCAGTATCCTGCATCTGTACAACTATTCACTATTCCCTATTCATTATTCACTATTCCTTACATTTGCACATATTTTAAAAGTACATGCAAAGAACCCAATCGCTGATGAACAACAGTTATACTGACCTTGTTCATCAAACCTTTAATTTTCCGCAGGAAGATTTCAATATCAAAGACGATTACCTGCAATACAATGGCCTTGATATCAAAGCCTTGATTGACAAGTACGGTACACCGCTTAAATTGACCTACCTGCCCAAAATTGGCAAGCAAATCAAAAAAGCACAGGCCATGTTTGCCAATGCTTTTAAAAAGCACAAGTACGAAGGGAAGTACCATTATTGCTACTGCACCAAAAGTTCGCATTTTTCTTTTATTGTAGAAGAGGCGCTGAAGCATGATATCCATTTGGAAACTTCGTTTGCTTATGATATTGAAATCATCAAAAAACTATACGCCAAAAAGAAGATTACCAAGGATACCTTTATCATTTGTAACGGTTATAAGCAAAAAAGTTATACCAGCCGCATTGCCAACTTGCTGAACAATGGGTTCAAAAACGTGATCCCCATTTTAGACAATAAGGATGAACTGCGGGCCTACATCAAATCGGTAAAAGTACCTTTCAACCTCGGCATTAGGGTAGCTGCGGAAGAGGAGCCCAACTTTCCCTTTTACACTTCCCGCTTGGGCATCAGGGTAAAAGACATTTTGGAATTTTATGTAGATAAGATTGAGGGCAACGAGCACCGCTTTCAATTGAAGATGCTGCACATCTTTTTAAACAAGGGCATCAAAGACGATATTTATTATTGGAGCGAATTAAACAAGGTGATCAACCTGTATTGCCAATTGAAAAAGATTTGCCCCGAACTGGACTCCATCAATATCGGCGGCGGTTTCCCTATCAAGCATTCATTGGGCTTTGAGTACGATTATCAGTTTATGATCAACGAAATTGTACGCAACATCAAAGATGCCTGCAAGCGGAGCAAGGTTCCCATGCCCAATATTTTTACGGAATTTGGTAGCTATACCGTGGGCGAAAGCATGGCGCATATTTATAGCGTAATTGGGGAGAAAGAGCAGAACGACCGGGAGATTTGGTATATGATCGATTCATCCTTCATTACCACCCTGCCCGATACTTGGGGCATTGGCGAAAAGTTTTTGATGCTGCCCATCAACAAATGGGACCAAGAGTATCAACGGGTAGTACTGGGCGGTATCACCTGCGATAGCCACGACTACTACGATAGCGAAGAGCATATCAATGAAGTATTTTTGCCCAAAACCGGTGAAAATGGTGAGCCGCTCTATGTGGGCTTCTTCCATACCGGTGCTTATCAAGATCAAATCAGTGGTTATGGCGGCATCAAACATTGCCTCATCCCATCGCCCAAGCATGTTATTGTAGGGCATGATAAAAATGGCAAACTGGTGGATTGGTTATATGCCAAGGAACAAACGGCACAGAGCATGTTGAAGATATTAGGGTACTAAGTTTAATGGTTGAAAGGTTGATTGGTGAATACCCAGTCAACCTTTCAACTAATCAACCAATCAACCCAATCAACCTATTAATCATCATCTCTTTCGTTGTGATACCGTTTACTTTTTTTGCGTTTCTTTTCGTAACGCCTATCATTGTATTGCCCATTTTGGTTATCTAAGTAATATTTACCATCACGGTTGCGACAGTAACGGTAGCCATACTCATTATCGTAGTACCATTGGCCATTACTTCCCCGATAAGCCAGCCGGTCGGATATAACGATTACCACCGGTGGCCGATACCCATAAGGCGGTTGCCGGTGCTTTTGATGCCCTGGGGCAAACACCCTTGCCGATTGATGCCCATATACTTTTTTGGCTTGGCCGGGCGGCATATTACGGTTATTGGGATAATATACCCCATTATCCTGTGGATAGGGCCTGCTGTCGGGGTAATTGGTGCGGGCACAGCTAGCCAAAAAGCCTACCGCCAACACGGCCAATAACCACTTGTATAATTTTTGATGCTGCATGTTCTTTCGTTTTATCTTTATCATTCAATTATTTCACCAAAAATTGTCAAAAACTATATTTATGAAACATTTTATGATTTTTTTAACACTCGCTGCCTTGGGTATTACTGCACAAGCACAAACAGCCACCGATAGTGTTAAAGCTGCGATAAATGGGATGTTTGCTGCCATGAAAGCCGCTGATACCGTAATGCTGAAAAACGCTTTTCATGAAACCGCCATCATGCAAACAATCGTCCGCAATAAAGAGGGTGCCACAATTATACGTACCGAATCGGTGGCCGAATTTGCCAAACAGGTAAGCGGGTTTCCCAAAGATGCCATCGACGAACGCATTGAGTTTGAAACCATCAAAATTGATGGATCTGTTGCCGCTGTATGGACCCCATTTAAGTTATACCTCAATGGCAAATTTTATTCTTGCGGGGTTAACTCCTTTCAAGTGGTGCGGATAAACGGTGCATGGAAAATACAATACATCATCGATACACGGCGGCAAAAAGGTTGCGAATAATCAATTATTGCCCCACACATTATATGAACGGTTACCTACGTATAACCGTTTTGTTTATTTTTAAAGCCTAAACATTTTTAATATGATTATAAAAGCATTGTTAGACGAATTTGACCACGAGGCCGAAAGCACACGTAAATTGCTAAACGCCATTCCCGATAGCGCATTGGGTTACAAGCCCAGCGAAAAGAATTGGACAACAGGTCAATTGGCCTCCCATATTGCCGAAGTGTACAATTGGTTCGACGGCACTTTTAACTTGGATGTGATGGAAATGTCGACATACAAATACGACAAGGGCGATATCAGCCAAGCAGCCAATATCGTGGCCAAATTTGAAGAAAATGTAAAGCGGGCCCGTGAGATATTGGCCAATACCAAAGAAGAAAACATGACGGAGTTATGGGCCATGCACTTCAATGGACAGCCCGTGCCCAATTTTCCGGCCATGCCCCGGGCCGCAGTAGTGCGGAGTTTTTTATTCAATCACCTGTACCATCACCGTGGTGAATTGGTGGTGTACTTAAGGGCCACGGGCAATAAGGTACCGGGCATGTACGGGCCAACTGCCGATGATAGTTTTGGCGGGTAATAACAATACGAGTGATATTTTATATAAAAAGGGGGTGCTCTTACGAACACCCCCTTTTGATTTGTATCAATGCAAGGCTGATTTTGCCAGCAATACCCTTAATTAATCAACGCATTTATTTTTTCCCAAAGGGCATTGTCGAAACCAGAAACGGCAAAGCTGGGATTGGCCGGATCGGAAGCATCGCCCATTCGGATAACAACCATGTTTTTGCTGGGCACCACATAAATCCGCTGATCCTCGGCACCCATGGCGGCGTACATATCCGAAGGGGCATTGGGCACCAAGGTACCGGGGTAAACGGTTTGCCCACCGGGTACCATATAATTGCTTTTACCATTTAACCACCACAAATATCCGTATGAAGGATTGATGGATTGTGAGGTATTGATGCTCTCGTTAAAGAAAGGTTCGTTGATGATGGTTTCGGTTTTCCATTTGCCCTTGTTCAATGCCACCAAGCCAAACCGGGCCATGCTGCGGGTATTGCTATGATAAATTTTAAAGATCAATCCATTGTTCCAAAAGCCGTCCATGCCCATTTTATCTTTCAACTTGGCATTGAAATAAGTTTCAAAACCCTGACTGCTGGCCGCTGCCACTACATCCATCAACTTCTGAAAAACATTGTGGTACGACCATCGGGTGCCCGCATCTGCCATATAGGTTAAATTGGGCTTTATCACCAATTCACTAGAGTCATTAAGACCGGATGTCATGGTAAGGAGGTGGCGGGAAGTGATTAGATTTTCTTTGGCAAGTGGTGCGCTGGTCCAGCCAAAACCCAAGTACTGCGACGCCCTGTTGTTGATGTTCAGCAGGCCCTCTTGTTGCGCAATGCCGGTGGTGGTAGCCACCAATGTTTTGCCGGCGCTGTTCCATGGCCAAGTAGCGCTGGCGGTATGGCCATTAAAATACTCTTCCATCACAATCCTACCATTTACCAGTATCATAAATGACTTGGAATGTTTTTGGATGAGAAAATCTTTTAGGGGTTGTACCGCGGCTTGGTTCCATCCCAAGCTAGCAATGGATTTGGTTTCCCAAGCGGGGTCGGTATTGGAGGGGAAGTACATGGTTTCAACGAGAAGTGGCTCAATGGTGCCGTCGCTTTTGCTGCAACCCCAAATGGGCAATGCCAACAATAAAAGCAGTCTTAATTTATTCATTGTTTGGATTTTTTAGCAATATAACGGGATATAGACAATGATTGGTATGAAAAGTTTAATGGGAAGGTATATTAATTAGGTTCGGATTGACAGCGGACAGATGACGGGTGACAGGAAAGCTAGAACCGTTGGCCGTTGGTCGATGACCGTTGGCCGATTTTTAAACTGCTACCTATCGCCCTTACACCATCGCCCATTCATTAGCAGATTAGCAAATTAGCTAATCAGCACATTAACCACCCATTCCATTTAACAACTCCTGCAAATCCGCATCAGTTTTAATCAACACATCCCTGGGTTTGCTACCCTGGCCGGGACCTACCACCCCAGCGGCTTCCAGTTGATCCATCAAGCGGCCAGCACGGTTGTAGCCCAGCTTCATGCGGCGCTGTATCAGCGAGGTACTGCCTATCTGGCTGGCTACGATCAGGCGGGCAGCATCTTCAAACAGGCTGTCTTTATCGTTCAGGTCAAAGTCCCTGCCTTCCATCTCTTTTTCGTCAACATATTCCGGTAGCAAAAAGGCCTGCGGATAGCCCCGTTGGTCGCCGATAAAGTCGGTAATCTTATCTACCTCCGGCGTATCCACAAAAGCACATTGCAAGCGCACCAGCTCGCCATTGTAGCTGATGAGCATATCGCCCTTGCCAATCAATTGCTCAGCGCCACCCACATCCAAAATGGTACGGCTATCTATTTTACTGCTCACTTTAAAGGCTATGCGTGCCGGGAAGTTGGCCTTAATGGTACCCGTGATGATGTTTACACTGGGGCGTTGCGTGGCAATGATGAGGTGGATACCGATGGCACGGGCCAACTGCGCCAAGCGGGCAATGGGCATTTCCACTTCCTTGCCCGCCGTCATAATCAAGTCGGCAAATTCATCCACCACCAGCACAATAAAGGGCAGGTATTGGTGGCCCTTTTCGGGGTTTAGTTTGCGGCTTACAAATTTTTCGTTGTACTCCCGTATGTTGCGGCAACCCGCTTCTTTCAGCAGGTCGTAGCGGTTGTCCATTTCAATACATAAGGCATTGAGGGTGTGTACCACTTTTTTGGTATCGGTAATAATGGCTTCTTCCTCGCCAGGCAGCTTGGCCAAGAAATGTTTTTCGATGGTGCGGTAAATACTCAGCTCCACCTTCTTGGGATCCACCAATACAAACTTCAGTTGCGAGGGATGCTTTTTGTACAACAGCGAAACCAGTATGGCATTCAATCCCACCGATTTACCTTGGCCTGTGGCGCCCGCCATCAGCAAGTGCGGCATACTGGCCAGGTCCACAATAAAGTTATCGTTGTCAATCTTTTTACCAATGGCTATGGGCAGGGCAAAACTGTTGTGCTGAAATTTTTCCGAAGCCAGCAAGGTCTTCATGCTCACCACGGTTTTGCGCACATTGGGTACTTCAATACCGATGGTACCCTTGCCGGGTATGGGCGCAATGATGCGGATGCCCAAGGCCGCCAAGCTAAGGGCAATATCATCCTCTAGGTTTTTGATGCGGCTGATGCGTACACCCGCTGCCGGTACAATTTCGTAAAGGGTAACGGTGGGCCCTACCGTAGCCGAAATTTTTTGTATGTTGATGTCGTAGTTCTTCAGTGTGTTGATGATCTGGTTTTTGTTGGCCTCCAGTTCAGCAGGGTCTTGCACAATCTTTTCGCTGCCGTGGTTTTCCAACAAATCCAGCACGGGGTATTTGTAATCCCTTAAGTCCAATATCGGGTCATAAGGTGCCGATGCGGCTACTTTGGCTGGGGTTACAATCACTTCTTCTTCCTCCGGCACTTCGGGCACCGTTTTTATTTCCAGTTCCAATGCCACGGGCGCTTCCTTCTTGGTCGGTTTAATTACGATTGGTTCCGGTTCTACCATTGGTTCGGGTTCAGGTATTACCAGCGGCTCCACTACCGGTGTAGGCGTTGGCGGCACTGTGGGTTGACTGGGCCTTTCGATATGTATGGTAGGCGTATCCGTAACCTCTTTCTCCACTATTTGTAAGTCGTGGTTCAGCAGGGGATTGTCCTGAGGTGGCACCACCAAGGCAACCGGTTCACCAGTAAGCGTATTGCCCTTGGTAGCGGGAATGGCAGCAACCGTTTTGTCCTGCTCTTTTTCAGTGGCGGTATGGGTGTGGGCCGCATTGGCAACGGTTGCCGTTTCGGTAATATTATCTTCAGTTACTGTTTCAGTTTCGCTAGGTGCCGTTTCGATGCTTGGCTTTCGGGCGGGTAGGGCAAATACAGGATTGAACCGCCAAATAACATAACCTAGTACCGCTACTGCCAGTACGCCCAAGGTACCCGTTTTACCAATGTGCAGGTACATCCAATTGCGCACCATATCGCCAACCGCACCACCCCAGGGAAAAGCATGGTTACCCATTACCACACTGGCGGCAACGCTCAGTATCAATAAGCCGGCTATTACATATTTAAGATTTCTGCTCACCGAAAAAACCTTTTTGCCAAACATCAGGTTGATACCGATGATGAAAAAGAAAGTGCATATCAAATAAGAGGCAATACCAAATCCCTTGTAAAAAAAGAAATGCGCCATAAAGGCTCCCGATGTGCCCAACAGGTTGCTTACCTTGGCGCCATCGCCCCCCCACAGCAACCGATAGCCATGCGAAAAAACCTTGTCTTGATCTTCGTTCCAAGTAAATAGGTAGGAGGTAAAGGCAGTAAACAACAGCACCGCTATCAATAGCAATACACTGCCCGCAATTTTATGCGTACGTTCGTCCTTCAGCAATTGCTGTACTTCCACGGATTCTTCCTTCTCCGTTTTCATCACTTCTTTTGCGGCCGCTTTGGGTTTGGCGGCCTTGAGTTTATTGGCCATGTGTAACAAAGATATAGAAAACCATTTGTGCAAGTGCAGGGCATCTTTTAAAAGCCCGAAGCTGGCCATATTGGCCACTGGCAAGCATTTATACTACCTATTATCAGCAATTTTATGTAGGTTTGGCAAAAACTGCTTATTGTGAAAACAATTTATACATGCTTGGCCTTGCTATTGGCCTATGTTAATGTGCAGGGCCAGACAATACCCAATAGCAACCTGATTGATATCGCTGCGGTGTACGACACCACTTGGGTGGTTAAAAAAGCCTTGCTTTTCCTCGATAGCAACAAAGTCGCCACACCCGAAAACCTACTGCAACAGCATTTTGTCCCCTTATCCAGTTTTACCATCCGGAAAAAAATACCGGTTCACTTGGTTAATAAAAAGGCCTATTTACAATACTTTTTTGTCAACAACAGCGATACCATCCACACTGTATATACACTGCCGGGCAATTTGTTCAGAAAGATCAATGCCTATCGGGTTACCGCGGCGCAGACATTGCAACCCTTGCCCGACAGTTGTTCCGGCAAAGGCTACACAGCAGTTACCTTACAGCCAAGGGAAACAGCTACCATCATACAGGAACTCTACTTTTGCAAAAAACCCGAGAATGCCATTGCAGCGCAAATCATCAGCCAGCGCTACTTGGACACTTTTGAAAAAGCCAGCTACCAACAAGAAATCACATTGCGCATTACCGGTTTTGTACTCAGTGGTGTATTGTTGATGATGATTATGTTTATGGCTGCCAACTTTGTGTTGAGCAAAAAAAAGGAGTTTTTATACAACTGTCTTTACTCGGTTTGTATGTTTGGCCTCATGTTCCTTTTCCCTTTGTACAAAAATACCCACACGGCTTTTTACGTTTTTTATATCAGCTATTTCGACTTTTTCCTGTTGGTGGTAGGCACCATTTTTTATATCGCTTTTACCCGCAAGTTTTTGGATACCAAAAGCAATTACCCGTTGCTGCACAAGTTGTTTAGGCTAGAGGAATGGGGCTTGTTTTTCTTGTTGTTGGTATTTTCGTACGTTCATTTTTTTACCGACTATTTTTGGCTGGAAGATTGGCTAGAAAATAGCATGAAGCGAGTGGCATTGCTGTTGGGCTTGGTATACATTGTCATTGCGCTCAAGCAGCGTGACCGCTTGATGAACTACCTCGCCCTAGGTAATGCCGTATTGATTGTGCTCAGCTCTGCATCCTACTTTATGATTTTAGACAGTAGCAGACAGCCCGGCATCTTTACCTCGGCCTATTTTTATTACAGCGTTGGCATTGTACTGGAAATCGTATTTTTTATGCTGGGCCTGATTTATAAAAACAGAAAGGAATTGATTGCCACCACCGAGCAACGGGAAGCCCTAAAAAGGGAAGCGGAGAAAAAGGAATTCGAGGCTCGCTTGGCCGTCATCAAAGCGCAGCAAGAGGAGCGCAACCGCATCAGCGCCGATATGCACGACGACCTAGGTTCGGGCATGACGGCCATCCGCTTGTACAGCGAATTGGCCAAGAAAAAAATCGATGCGTCCCAAGTACCGGAGATAGAAAAAATATCTTCCTTTTCCAATGAGCTGCTGAACAAGATGAATGCCATTATATGGACGATGAGCAGTAGCAACGACAGTTTGGGCAACCTCATTGCCTATATCCGTAGCTATGCATTGGAATATTTTGAGGGTTCGGGGATTGATTGCCGTGTTACCATGCCCGAGCAAGTAACACCAATAGAAGTGCCCGGCGAAAAAAGGCGGAATATATTTTTAACCGTAAAAGAAACCCTGAACAATATTATGAAACATGCCAAAGCCACCAAGGTTCATATCGAATTTAAGTTGGTGCCACAGGGTATGTTGCTATTGATACACGACAATGGCATTGGTATTGATAAAGACAAGCTGCGGGAGTTTGGCAACGGCCTCAAAAACATGAAAAAACGCATGGAAAGCAGCGGTTGCCACTTTGAAGTGGAAAACAATGGGGGTACGTTGGTTACCCTTAATTGTACACTTTAACCTTGTTTTTTCAATACCGCTGCTGCCACGCACAACCAACCTGCTATAAAGCATACGCCCCCGATGGGTGTAATAGCGCCCAACCAAGGATACTGTGGCAACAGGCAGAGCAGGTACAACGACCCACTGAACACCGTGATGCCAATGATAAAAAGACGGCCAGCCCATAGCAGGGTCTTATTGCCATATTGCTGAAACAAGATGCCCACGGCCAATAGGGCAAACACATGGTAAAATTGATACCGCACGGCCGTTTCGTAGGTAACCAGTTGCGCCGGCTCCAGTATATTTTTTAAGCCATGCGCCCCAAAAGCCCCCAACCCAACCGTAAGGGCGCCTAACACGGCAGCAATGGCAATGAATTGTTTGTGCATAGGACAAAGATAATGTGCAAATATGCAAATGTGAAAATGTGCAAATGAATGGGCGTTGCTGCATTGGCAATAAGCAACAATCTAAGGGTCGTTTATGGGTCCACGCCTGCTGTCCCGCCGTGCTGGGCAAGCCCGCCTGACCAGCTAGTCGGGCAGGCATCGTGTGGGCTGAATCTACAAACGGTTAACGGCCACCGCTTTGCGGCCAACGGTCAACGATCAACGGCCAACGCCCACACCCGTCAACCGTCATCTGTCAACGAAAAAAGCCATCTACTCACGTAAATGGCTCTTCTATTATCTTTATCCGTACCGGCTTATACCCTAAAGTGGGCAAATGCTTTGTTGGCATCAGCCATACGGTGTACGTCTTCTTTCTTTTTGAATGCAGCGCCTTCACCTTTGCTGGCAGCTACGATTTCGTTGGCCAATTTATCAGCCATGCTACGTCCGTTCCGGTCGCGGCTATAGCGGATCAGCCATTTGATGCTCAAAGAAACTTTCCTATCGGCACGTACCTCAGCAGGGATCTGGAAAGTAGCACCACCTATACGACGGCTGCGCACTTCTACAGAAGGGGTAACATTGGCCAAGGCTTTCCTCCAAATTTCATAACCATTATCGCCTGTTTGTTTGCTCACCTTTTCTAGGGCATCATAAAAAATGGTGAAAGCACCACTTTTCTTTCCTTCCCACATCAGGTTGTTAACAAAACGTGTAACGAGTTTATCGTTAAACTTTGGATCGGGGGCTAACGGGAGCTTTTTGGCTTGAGCTTTCCTCATCGAAAAATATTTTTACTTTGTTTATTTATTTTTTGGCTTTTTCCTTCTTGGTACCGTATTTACTGCGGCTTTGCTTGCGATCTTTTACACCGGCAGTATCCAAGCTACCACGTA
>CALSBI010000026.1:0-43727 GCA_943373145.1 Chitinophaga pinensis | reverse complement strand
ACCAGCCCATCTTTTGACATGGAGAAAAATATCCGAGACTGCCCCATGAGCATTACCAACATGACGGAGGAAAACCCGGCGAGTATGGCTACCGTAATTAAGGTGGATAGCCAGCCCTGCCCTTTCATATAGGTATCTACCACATAGGTTACCGATGTTTCTTTGCCAACAGTTTTAAACTCGGTATAATGGGCCACACCGGTAAGCACATGCGCAAAAAGAATGTACAATACCACGCAAATGAGCAGCGATAGCAGTATGCCCTTGGGCATGTCTTTTTTGGGGTGCTTGGCTTCCTGTGCGGCGGTGGAAACGGCATCGAAACCGATAAAGGCAAAGAATACGATACTGGCCCCTTTTAATATGCCTGTCCACCCATACTGTCCAAAAACATGGCTGGTGTTTTCGGGGATGTATGGCCGGTGGTTACCGGATTGTATGTAGTGCCAACCGAAGCCGATAAAGAGCAGCACGATGAATATTTTAACGATGACGATGATACTGTTTACAAAGGAGGAGCCTTTTACCCCACGCATCAACACCACCGATAGCAGTACGATGATGCAGAGGGCGGGTATGTTCATAATACCGCTTACGCCTTCGGCAGATGATTGAAAGGGGGAATGGCACCATTGATAAGGGATGGCTGTGTGAAAAAGGGTGTTCAATAATTTATTGAAGTATTCCGACCAGGCGATGGCGATTTTTGCAGATGCTACGCCGTATTCCAATATCAGGTCCCACCCAATGATCCAAGCAATAAACTCTCCCATGGTGGCGTAGGAATAGGTGTAGGCGCTGCCGGCAATGGGTATCATGGAGGCAAACTCGGCATAGCAGAGGCCAGCCAGAGCGCATCCGATGCCTGCAATGATGAAGCTGATGGTAACGGCGGGGCCTGCATAGTTGGCGGCTGCATCTGCCGTGTCGGTAAAAAGCCCTGCGCCGATAATGGCCCCAATGCCCAAGGCGATTAAGCCCGCCGGGCCCAAGGTACGTTTTAGTGCATGCGCACCGCCTTCCGTTTCCTGCGTAAGTTGGGAAATACTTTTTTTAACCCAAAGATTTGCCATAACTGTAGTTTTAGTTGGTTTGTATGTTAGTTGTTACATGGAGTGAAAATGTTTTGCCGCCCCCATGGCAGGCCAAGCATCAAGGGCTATGGCCGCTTGGAAGGCGAGGCGGGGCAATCAATAAATGAGGCGATGGAATGCAGCATGTGGGGGCAATGTTATTGGCAACAAATCTATCCCTATAGGGTACCCCCTCCAAGTGTTGTAGTAAACTATTGTAAAAAATCGCAATCTGAAAGTATCTGTAACGGCAGTTACAGTTAATTACACAGGGCTTTATATGCTTGATTTTCAGGTGCATTTACAAATTCCCTTAGCAGGTTATCGTCAATGGCGATGTTTTCGGGTATGATGCGCAAGCGGTACTGGCCTAGGCCAATAAAGGTAAAAAGGTCCTTTCTTTCCAGTTTTTGGTTGTCGTTCAGGTTGAGTATTTCGTTCATATTATCGATAATGCGGCTCAAATAACTTTGGTTGTTTATTTCGCCGCCGAGGCCCACCAGCATGCTTTGCTGTGCCTCGCCCGCCCATTTGCGGCGGATGGCAAATTTGAGCAGGTTTTTGTACTGGGTGGTCTTGGAGCCAAAGTCAATGGTGGCATCATATACCCCTTTGGAGGGGATGGATATTTTTATGAGCGACCAATCCCTGAATTTAATGGTCATTTCGTTGGGCTTGGGCGTGTTGGCCAGCTCTATTACCCAACTGGTGGCCAGTACCAAGGTAATGGCGATAAAGGAGGTTTTGGCTACAATCTTTATAAGGTCCTTGGCATAGCCTACAGACAGGCTGGGGAACATATCGGGCACTACAGAGGAGAATATCAATACGATGATGATAACGGATATAACGGCCACCACTTTTAGGCCCCGGTTGTAAAAAGTGCGGTAGAAGGAAATGATCAATAGCATGGCCAAGCAGCCGGATACGAGGATATCGGGCAAGGCGCTTATTACCATGCCGAGGCTTTCGTTTTTATCTTGCAGTAAAACAGGCAGTAAAGCGGTGGCAGCGGCTGCTACCAGTACCGCAACGATGGCTTTTTTGGTATTGGTAGGATTTTTTTGAATAAAGGCGGGTGCATAATCGGAATAGAAAAGGGCCAATAGCAAAAAAAGGTCGTTGGCAATGGAGAACAAACTGTTGCCCACTTTAAAGGCGATGGTGGCCGCAAAGGATGATACATGGCCCAGATAGGCCCAGCAGCCCGAGAGCACCCATACAAATACGGCAAGGCTAAAATACAGCAGGCCCTTGTCTATACGTTTTTGTACCCCATCTTCTTTTAACACCTGCTTGAAGCGTTTGCTGATATTGTACCATATTGCCAATAACAATACGGCCCCCACCAAGGAAATGAAGATATGGGCAAGTATGTAAAAGGCGGTTACGTCAGACATCTGTGCGATTATTGGCTATATAAGAATGGCATTGCATGTGTTTCAAAGATAGAGAAATATTTAGTTGGTAATGGGTGGGGCGGTATTCAGTTTTTTTAACCCTCAAAGGTCATATACGCTACTACTTGCAAAGCCCTGCTGCAACCGAACAATGGTACAGTTGAACAATCCAACATTGAAGCTGACTGCCGTCAGGCAGGCAATCAAATATCCAACACCATATCTTCATTTTGTCCATGGTATTCAAAGCGGCCCACCGTTACAAAACCCTGCCGCCGATAATAGCGTGCGGCTTGTTGGTTTGTGGATTGTACCCCACCCCATAAAATCAAACGGGTTATTTCGGTATCCATCAAGTCGGTTTTTATGTATTGCAACAATTGTTTTCCAATGCCCTGCCCCTGCCAAGCATCCGCCACCGAAGGCGCAAAACTGGCATCTGCAGCAGGATTGAGCGTTAGGTCATAGCCTTGCAAGCGAGGTGCATCGGGCTCCCAACCGCCGATCTTTACCCCGGCATAAGCTACTATATTTTGTGAATGGTTATCAATGGCGATATAGCCACGATAGCCTTGCCCATTGGCATAAAGACGTTGCAAAATATGTATATCAAAAGGGTGTGGCGCATAACGGCTGCGGGTGGCATCGCTGAGTTGCTGCCAGTAGCAGGCCAGCTTTCCGCAATCTGAGAGCTGCAAACGGCGCAGCAATAATCCATCTTTATTGGTTTGTATCACCATCGTAAATCATGCACAGCGTATTTTTCAGTACGCAATAAAAGTTCCCAGTTATCTATCAAAAACCATGTTATCCCAGTTATTTCCATGTTTGGCTATTCCGTAAATCAGTAATTAAATCATACAATCGTGCCAAACCCAAAGTGCCTTGCATACCATAATCATCAATTTGCTTGATAGTGCCATCCGTAAAACAAACACTCAATGCACACCTTCTTCGATGTAATCCCACCACTTCATAATTATCAATGAGGGAAGGGATATTGATGTATTCCATCAAACCCCAAATTTCTTTTAACTGTGCGGGCAAAATGGTCCCACCAAAAAACCCCTCCCTATCATTGAACATTTCTGCCCAATATCCCGCACGGCCATCACTGAATATATTCATTTTAAAGACTGGGCAATTACCATAGCAAATTTTCGACTCGTAAAAGATAGAGGCGATGGCCTTGTTGCTTGTAGGCGTTGTATTCATTTCGATAAAGCCGCCATATTTATAAATCAAAGTGTCAGTAAAGCCTACTTGATAATAATGCACATCGTGACTGCCAACGATATTTTCATTTACGGCAGTATCCATTACATATTTCTGCTCATAATGTCTATAAAGCAAAAGGGGCCTTTCATTTATGTAAATAGGCATCGCTGCATGGCAATAAGGCATAAAGGCCTCGGGCAACTCCCGCAAATCAAACAGGTTATCTCCGTTATCCAAAATAGTATACATAGAATATCCCTCGGCACTATACTTTGCTTTCTTGAACACGATTACAAATAAGTCTGTCAGTCCATCTTGGTTAAAATCCATTTTCTCCCAATTCTTTGTGGGCCAACTTGCCACGATACTATCACATACCCAATAAGCATTGGCCGTGTCTTTCTCCTTGAAAAAGAAAGTGTAAGAATTATCATTATACTTTATTTGATACAGCTTTGTTATAAAACGAAGTACCTCGCTGTCCGTTTTTAGCGAATCGACGGTATTAGCCCACAAAGGGTGGGCAAAAAACAAACAAAGGCCAAGCCAACAAAGTTTCATCAAGGCATATTTAGTTTAAAAAAGTAAGGTGATAAAATTAAATAAATAATCTTTCCCTTTGCCAAATCCTCATCATTTGAGCGCGTCCTTCTTCAACATTAACAATTCATTAACAAAATAAAAAACTCCAACTCGCCAAAAACCCCTACCTTTGTACCTCAAACTACAGAAGCACCCGGCAAGTTGTAAGCCGCTGTAGTACAATAATAACCGCTGATTCAGAAAATGCAACGTCTTAGCCAGCCCCATAAATAACAATATAAAACGTTAATGGAATTTAGTCAATTGGCTTTAATAGAGCCCATCCTTAAGGCATTAGATGCTGAAGGATACACCCATCCCACACCCATACAAGCACAAGCCATCCCCATCTTATTGGAACGCAAAGACTTACTGGGCTGTGCGCAAACAGGCACGGGTAAAACCGCGGCCTTTGCCATTCCCATTTTGCAAATTTTGCAACAACAGCCCCCTACTTCCCGTGGGCCCGGCACGGTAAAATCGTTGATACTGACGCCCACAAGGGAACTGGCCATTCAGATAGATGAAAGCTTTGCCGCCTACGGCAAATTTTGTAAGGTAAGCCACACCGTTATCTTTGGCGGTGTATCGCAACACAGTCAGGTACAAGCGCTCCGTAGGGGCATCGATGTACTGATTGCCACGCCCGGCCGCTTGCTGGATTTGATCAGCCAAGGCTATGTAGACCTGCGCTATTTGGAAATTTTTGTGTTGGATGAAGCCGACCGTATGTTGGACATGGGCTTCATACACGATGTAAAAAAAGTAATTACCAAATTGCCCGCCAAAAGGCAAACCCTGTTTTTCTCGGCTACCATGCCGCCCGAAATTCAGCAGTTGGCCAATGCCCTATTGCATAACCCCAGCAAGGTAGAAGTGACCCCCGTTTCTTCTACAGTGGATGCCATTGAGCAACGTTTGTACTATGTTGACAAAGGCAATAAGCCCAGCCTATTGCTGCACATGCTGGAGGATACCAGCATTAAATCGGCACTGGTATTTACCCGTACCAAACATGGTGCAGACAAACTGGTAAAAATATTGCAAAGGGAACGTATCAACGCTGCGGCTATCCATGGCAACAAATCGCAAAACAATCGCCAAAGCGCTTTGCTGGGTTTTAAAACCGGCGAACTGCGGGTATTGGTAGCAACTGATATTGCTGCACGTGGTATTGATATCGATGCATTGGGTTATGTAGTAAACTACGAACTACCCGATGTGCCCGAAACATATGTTCACCGCATTGGCCGTACCGGCAGGGCCGGGGCCACAGGTATCGCCCTTACTTTTTGCGATGCAGAAGAAAGGATTGAGCTGCGGGATATCCAACGCCTGATTGCCAAAACGATCCCCGTGATAGATAGCCACCCCTTCCCGGCAGGATCGCATGTGCCTGCACCACCCGTAAGCGCTGGTGCGCAAAGGCCCTTTGTGCAACGTGGTAATGGTCAGCAAAACCGCCCACAACGAGTTGGGGGCAACAGCCAAGGCAACCGTTCGCAACGAGGTGGGGACCAACAACGGCCCAACCGTTCGCAAGGTAACCGTCCGGCGCAAAACCGTTTCTCTAACAATGGGCCACAAAGGCAGGGCCGCCCTAATAGCGGACAGCCGACCCATCCTGTACGCACCAGGGAGCAACAACCGGCACCCGCCCAAAGCCAATGGCAACCCACACCTGCCACCAAACCACTGCCCCAAGTAGGCAATATCGATTTGGGCGAGGTGGAACGCTGGTAATTCAGACTTAGATAGGTAAACAATCGCATGCATAATAAAAAGGCGGCTGCCCAATTGGACGGCCGCCTTTTTTATTTATATAATCGCCCAACAACCACCCATTAGGCTACTATCATTGTACCACTATCTTTACCTCCCTGGTCGGTGTCCCACCGAACGGAATCATGATATGATCGCATAAGCCCAATAGCGTTTTTTCAAAATTTTACTTGTAAGCACAATAGTAAGTCATCGCCTCAATATTACGGTCGGTGGGACACCGACCAAGGTATTAAACTCAGCTTTTGCACCCTGACATTGTGTTTTGATGGCCCGCATTTGACTTTGATAGTACAACACGTTTGTTTATACAATGGTCAAACAACCCGCCATTAGGCTACTATCATTGTACCACTATCTTTTCTACCGCTACGGCATCTGCACTGCGCAGCACCACCGAATAAATACCGGCCGACAGGGACGGTAGCGTTATCCTTACGGTGCCAAGCTGCTGTGATAAGCTGGTAGCATATACCCTTCTTCCGTTGGCATCCAATACTTGTAAGCTGCTAAACGGTTGTGCCAAAGCCAATTGCAGCACCCCATTTTCCACCACGGTAGGATACACCAATACACCCTGCTTGTTTTTAGGTGTAACCGCAATGGTAGCGGAATAGGCAAAGCGGCCATTATCGTCTACTATTTTTAAGCGGTAAAATGTTTTTTGTGCAAGGGCTATCTGGTGTACATAGCCATAGCTACTACCATTGGCATTGCCCAAAGCAGCCACGGTACCGGCATTTTGCCAACTGGTACCATCGGGACTATACTCCACCTCAAAGCGGTTGGCCTGTTGCTCAAAACTGGTTTGCCAGTTCAATACCGACTTGCCGTTGAGGTACAACCCTGTAAATTTGGTGAGGGTAACCGGTATGGGGTTGGTGGCATTTACTTTGTAAAGCGCACCGCTCAAAGAAAGGGCATAGAGCGTACCATTTTCCGATTCGCCAAAGCTAACGATACTGCCCGGCAGGCCTGTTTGGATAGCGGAATTCCAGCCGCCGACACCATTGCTCCATATCAACCAACTATTGCCCGATACATAATCGGCACAGAGATAATAACCATTTAAAAAAGCATACTCAGCACCCCGGTACACATAACCGCCCGTGATGGAAAAGCCCCCCGTTGTATTATTATGCGGATATTCAAAAATGGCCGTTTCGTAATTGCTTTGTGCAAGGCAACCGCTTGTATTGTAAACCGAATTGCCTTCATAGCAACGCCAGCCATAGTTTCGACCACCTGTGCTGGCAGCGGGCCTAAAATTTACTTCTTCCAAAACGTTTTGCCCCACATCGGCTATCCACATATCGCCCGTTTGCCTATCAAAGCTCCAGCGCCAAGGGTTGCGGAGGCCAATGGACCATATTTCGTCCAATACACCCGGATCGCTTACATAAGGGTTATCGGCAGGTACCGTATAGTAAGGCGCTGTGGTAAAATTATCTACATTGATGCGCATCATTTTGCCCCAGTAGCTATTGCCATTTTGCGCCAAATTACCCGGATCGCCACTGCTGCCACTATCGCCCAAGGCAAAGTACAGGTTACCATCCGTACCAAAATTGAGTTTGCCCCCATTGTGGTTGCCATATACAACCGGTTTGGTAAAACTCATGATATTGGTACGGGTAGCCGCATCCGCCACATTGGGGTCGGCAGCGGAGGTTTGAAACCGGTCCACATTTACACCCCCTGCCCCATTGGTATAATACACATAAAAATAGCGGTTGGTTTCGTAGTTGGGGTGAAAGGCCAAGCTGAGCAAGCCCCTTTCGCCACCCGTGGTAAAATTGCCCGAAAGGGTTAAAAAAGTACCCAAAAAGGAAAAATTGGTGCCGTTGTACACCCTGATGGTACCGCCCCGTTGCACCACAAAAATGCGGTTGGTGCCATCCCCCGCATTCACCACATCAATAGGCGAACTGAGGCCGGTATTGATAACAGCCGCATAACTGATCAAGGGCTGAGCCTTGGTATAACCGAAAAATAAGGAGGTGGCCAGCAAAAAGAGGCAGTATGGCATGGCCCGGCGTAGCAGAATTTGCATAGACGTTGATTTTAATGTAAACTACAAAACAAATTCCATGCCCAGAAAGTTTAGAATTGATAGTGGATAGTTGATAATTGAAAGTTGGGTACCAAAGCTGCCGGGTAAAGTCTAAAGTCCAAAGTTTAAAGTCCGAAGTCGTTAGCCACGCTTAAGGCGTGGTGTCGGCAAAGCCTCCATATCCAGTATCCAAACCCTAGTATCCAGTATCCCCTCCTCACTTTCAACTCTCACCTCTCACCTTTCACCTTTCAACTCCACTATTCAGCATCCAGTATCAAGTATCCAGCATCCATTCATCCCTCCTCGCCCCTATTATTCATTCCGTTTTTATACATTTGCCCCATGCAAGTGACCATTACCCCCGTGGCGCCCGATCAAGTGGCCATGTTGAGCGCTATAGCCCAGCAAACTTTTTACGATACCTTTAACGGTACCTGTACCGAGGCGGATATGCAACAGTTTTTGGATACCGTTTTTGGCGAGGCCGCCCTGGCCCAAGAACTGGCCAACCCCAATGACCATTGCTTTTTTGCCCTATTAGATGGCCAACCCGCTGGGTATATCCGTTTTATGGAAGATTACAGTAGTTTTCCGCTGATGCAGCAATGGAAGGCGCTGGAGCTGAAAAGGATTTACTTAAGCAAGGAATACCAAGGCAAGGGCATCGCCCAACAACTGATGGACTTTTACCAAGCGTATGCCCAAGCCAATGGCTACAAAGCCCTCTGGCTCGGCGTGTGGGAACACAACCTTAGGGCACAAAAATTTTATGAAAAATATGGCTTTGCCAACTCTGGCCATACACATGACTTCCCCATTGGCAGCACCCCACAAACCGATTTTTGGTTTTGGAAATTTATATAAACATGTTGGCCGATGGTTCGTGAGGACCGGGCCATGGCAAATACAAATGGTCCGTGAGGACACGGACCATGGCGAAAAAAGAGCAAATACAAATGGGTCTCGAACACCTGTGGTGAGGAAACGAACCATGACGAATGAAAAAATCGCCGCTGGTCAAAGACCAGGCGGCGGCGAAAAGCAGTGCTGTATTGCTTAACCCCCAATTCATTTCCCCCAAATCCAATCAATTGGCGTAATTTTCCAGCAAAAAGTGGATGATTCAAAGCAAAACATCTTTACCCGCCTTTTTGCAGGGCAATGAAGAAATGGCCCGCCTGATCCGTGAAAAGGACTGGGCCGCCACTTCCCTCGGCCCCATTGAAAGCTGGCCCAACAGTTTATTAACCGTATTGGGCATCATCGTCAAATCCAAATTCCCCATGTTCCTCTTTTGGGGGCCCGAACTGGTTGGCTTTTACAATGATGGTTACCGGCCTAGTTTGGGCAATAATGGCAAACATCCCAGCATCCTTGGCATGCCCGGCCAAGAAGCCTGGCACGAAATATGGCATATTATCAAGCCGCTGATAGATAAAGTGCTGACAGAAGAAGTCGCCACATGGCACGAAGATGAACTGGTACCCATTTACCGCAACGGACAGTTGGAAGATGTATATTGGACCTTTAGCTATAGCCCGGTTTACAATGAAAGCGGAAAGCCCCACGGTGTATTTGTAACCGTTACAGAAACCACCCAAAAAGTATTCACGCAAAAAAAGCTAGCATTAACCGGGGAAAACCTCAAAAATCTTTTTTCCCAAACGCCTGTGGGTATTATCGTGTACAAAGGCCCTAGCTCCATCATCGAATTGATCAACAGTACCGCTTTGGAAATCTGGGGCAAACAAGAAGCCGATTTGATAGGCAAACCCCTTTTTGAAGTATCCCCCGAAATCAATCAACAGATTGAACCCCTGCTTGCCCAGGTAATGCAAAACGGGGAACCCCTTACTATCAACGAATTGGAAGTGCCATACCAAAAAGCCGGTGAGTTGGTTACCGCTTATTTCGACTTGGTTTTTCGGCCCATAGAAGAGGAGGGCCAAACTACAGGCGTAATGGCCGTATTTACAGATGTTACCCGCTCGGTACTTACCCGCAAAGCCATTGAGCAAAATGAACAATTCAGCCACAGTGTACTGGAAAGCAACCCCGATTGCCTAAAAGTATTGAACGACAAGGGCATTGTAACCTATATCAATAAAAATGGATTGCACATAAAGGAGATTGATCACATTGAAGATATAAAAGGAAAATACTGGTGGGACTTGTGGGGCACCACTGCAAAAGCCACCATCAAAGCCGCTTTTGAAAAAGCACTCCAAGGCGAAAGAACCAGCCTGCAAGATTTTTGCATCACGCCCAAAGGCACCCCCAAATGGTGGGATGTATCTGTTTCGCCCCTTATCAACATTAATGGGGCTATCAATCAAGTAATAGCCGTATCCAGGGACATTACGGCCGTCAAAAAATCGCAGGAAGATTCTTTAAAAATGGCCCAATACCTCAAATTGGCCACCGAATCGGCAGAAGTGGGCACTTGGACCTTACACATGCACAATATGGATTTGGAGTGGTCGGGCCTGCACAAGAAAATGTGGGGTTATTCATCCGATTCGGATAACCTTACCTATGAAGATTGGCATAAAATTATATTACCCGGTGATAAAGAAAAAGCCTTTGAAAAAGTAAAGGAAGCATTGGAAAACCGCACTCTATATGAATCGGTTTACCGGATACAGCGCCCCAACGACCAAGTCATCCGCTGGATTAAATCATTGGGCCAATACTATTATAACGACAAGGGGGAGCCGATCATTTTAACGGGCGTAAGCATCGACATAACCAAAGAAAGATTGGCAGAGCAACAACTGATGGAGAGTGAAACGGACCTCCGCACCATGGCCAACTCCATGCCGCAACTGGTATGGAGCACAGCGCCTGATGGCAAGATCATTTTTTACAACGACCGGGTAAATGTGTACAGCGGTGCCACTCAGTTACCCGATGGCTCTTGGACTTGGGATGCCGTTGTACATCCCGATGAGAGCGAAGATTTTGCACTGGGATGGAAAAAATGCCTGCAAACGGGCGAAGATTTTGTAAAGGAGCACCGCCTTAAAATGCAAAACGGCGACTACCGCTGGATGCTAACCATCTGTTATGCCAACCGCGACAAAGATGGGGCCATCAACAAATGGTATGGCAGTTCTACTGATATCCATGAACTTAAAATGCATGAAAAACGGAAAGATGAATTTATAAAAATGGCCAGTCATGAGCTAAAAACGCCCATTACCTCCATCAAAGGCTATTTGCAGATATTGCAGCAAAAGATGCAGGAAGAGAAGGACCTGGTGTGCCAGCAAATATTGACCACGCTCGACAGGCAAGTGAGCAAACTAACCAAACTCATATCCGATTTGTTGGATGTAACAAGGATTGAATCGGGCGGCATGGTGGTGATGTCGGATTCCTTTTCGCTGAATGAGTTGGTAAAAGAAACCGTTAGCGACTTGCAAACCATTGCCAAAAACCACCGCCTTTCTTTTGAAGAAAGCGACAGCATTGAAATTGTGGCAGACAAGGAAAGGATCACACAAGTGTTGATCAATCTTATTACCAATGCCATTAAATACTCACCACCCAAAACACCAATCACCGTTAGTTTGGCAAAACAAAAAGACGAAGCGGTATTGTCGGTGGAAGATGCTGGTATTGGAATTGATAAGGCAGAACAAAAGCGTATATTTGAAAACTTTTATCGGGTGAGCGGAAAAGACGAACAAACATACCCCGGATTTGGGATAGGCCTCTTTATCGTGAAGGAAATCGTAACCCACCATGGTGGCAAGATTGAAGTAGAAAGCGAAAAAAACAAAGGGTCTATCTTTCGGGTACGCCTACCACTCGTACAAAAAGATAAATCATAAACTGGGGCAACATAATACACAAATAATATGCAAGCATATCCGATCGTTTTGCTGGAAGATGATGAAGACTTGGGCCAAATGGTGGTAATGATGCTGAGCATGAAGGGCCATAGCGTGCTTCCTTTTTTGCAAATTGAGGACTTTTGGGGCCACTTGGAGCAAAACATCCCACAATTGATCATAACAGACATGCTGCTATCAGGGGCCGATGGGCGTGAAATATGTAAAGAGCTGAAGGCCGCCGAAAAAACAAAAGACATCAAAGTGCTGATGATGTCGGCCCATCCCGATGCCGAAGCGTCCTGCCTCGATGCGGGGGCTTCCGCTTTTGTACACAAGCCATTTGATATGAAGTATTTTGTGGGCAAGGTAAACGACCTGCTCGACAGTCAAGATTTGTAGGGCCATTGCCAACGATTTTGTAGCATGAACCATACACAGCGATGCGAAAAGTAGCTGCTACTGTTTCATCTGTGCGAACGATATCACGTAGACACATTGCCACAAATCCGTTACACTTGGGTACATTTCAAATTTTCGCTAACATTATAATCAAGTTATTAGAGTTTTCAACCTCCGCTTCGGTGCGGCCTCATAAAAAAGCCGTTAAGAAAATTGAAGCTGAGGACGCAAAAGAAAAACGAATGTTACCAAAGCTTGGCCGTTTTCATAGCCCGTAAGTCGCACTAGAGCAGGGTTTTTAACAAAAGATGGAACTTGTTTTTCTTTAGTCCGATGGTTCAATTTTTAGGCTTTTTTATGCAGCCTTGATTTTTTGCTCCACTTTTGCATCAAGGCAAAAGTGGAAAAAGCCGCCATCAAAGGCAACTACAAGTAGAGACAAGAGCGAAAACTATGAAATACACCCTTGCGCTTCAATACAAGAAATTATCTAAAAAATCTTTACAAAAGCCAGCTATTAAACCGCTACCTTGGCTTTTTCCAAAATAACCGGCATCTCAATACCAAAATGACTTTCGTTATAGGTGCAAGTGCCATTTTGAATCAATAATACTTGGGGAGATTGGTGCTGTACGGCAAAAGTTTCGGCCACTTTGCCCGATAGGTCACGGTGTTGCAACAGGTCTAGCAAGTAAAACTCTACGCCATCGGGCTCTTGGCCACGGCCCAAGCGGCCCAGCGCCACCATGCTCACTGAGCAACGGGTACTATGTTTGAATATCACTTGCGGAACGGTTGCAGACCGTTCTTTAATGGTTGCCAACTGCGTTTCGTTGGTAAGATGGTTCCATTTCATAAAATATGTTTGTTAAGTAGTGCCCAAAGGCCTGTTAATGGATGATGCCTTCCGCCATGGGGCATGAGGTTCTGCGGGAAGCTCCACAAGAACTAACCGTTACAACCAAAGCTGCCAACAACAGACACACAAAAAAATACTTTTTCATACCAGAGCGTTTAATTTTTTAAAGTACTTTGCACTTTCTTTTGCAAAGATAAATAACCTTTTGCTTATTTCGATTGCAAAATTTAGACCATAATCACTTTATAATCAATTGTTTAATGTTACAATTAGCCAGGCCCATCGCATTTATCGACCTTGAAACCACCGGGGTTAACCTCGCCAATGACCGTATTGTGGAAATTGCCATCGTAAAAATGATGCCCGACGGCAGCCGCCAAACCAAGCGCAAACTGATCAATCCCGATATGCCCATCCCCGCCGAATCGACCGAAATACACGGCATTACCAACGAAATGGTAAAGGATGCCCCCACTTTTAAAGCGGTGGCCAACGAAATGAAGCAATATATTGAGGGATGCGACCTGGGTGGCTACAACAGCAACCGCTTTGACATACCGCTTTTGATGGAAGAATTTTTAAGGTCGGGCATTGATGTGGACCTGAGCAAACGGCGCATGATAGATGTACAACACATCTTTTACCAAATGGAACCCCGTACCCTTACCGCGGCCGTAAAATTTTACTGCAACAAGGAACTGGAAGGGGCCCACGGTGCCGAAGCCGATATCAATGCCACCATTGATGTACTGTTGGCACAATTGCAACGCTACGAACACTTGGGCAATTCGGTAGACTCCATTTTGAACACCATTGGAGAAGAAAAAATAGTTGACTATGCCCGCAGGCTGGCCTTCGACGATAAAGGAGTAGAAGTGTTTAACTTTGGAAAGTACAAGGGCAGGTCGGTGGCCGAAGTACTAAAATCGGAGCCACAGTACTACGATTGGATGATGAAGGGCGATTTCCCCTTGCATACCAAGCAGAAACTCACCGAAATCCTCAACCGGGTAATGTTAAAAAATAGCTAAAATTGACCTGTGGATAATAGCGGACCCAGCTTTTGCTATTTTTGCGTACATTTGATGACAGGTAAACCATCCAACCGAATTTGGAGAAATTAGTTATTATACCAACTTACAACGAAAAAGAAAACATCAGTGCCATCATTGATGCGGTTTTTGCGTTGAACCAAGACTTCCACATTTTAATCATCGACGATGGTTCGCCCGATGGTACCGCCGCTATTGTAAAAAGCAAAATGGGCAGCTATGCGCAGCAACTTTTTTTAGAAGAACGCCAGGGCAAATTGGGGCTGGGTACCGCCTATATCCACGGTTTTAAATGGGCCCTCGCCAAAGGTTATCAATATATATTTGAGATGGATGCCGATTTTTCGCACAACCCTGCCGATTTGATGCGCCTGTATGAGGCTTGCAAAAATGGAGCAGGGATTGCCGTGGGCTCCCGCTATGTAAAGGGGGGTGCCGTAGAAAATTGGCCCACCAACCGCATCGCCCTGTCTAAAGGTGCCTCGCTTTATACCCGCATCATTACGTGGATGCCCATCAACGACCCCACCGCAGGTTTTGTTTGCTACCGCCGCCAAGTGCTAGAAGCCATGAACTTGGATGCCATCAGCTTTGTGGGCTATGCTTTTCAAATAGAAATGAAGTTTGCCGCTTGGAAGCTCGGCTTTACCATTGCAGAAGTGCCCATCACTTTTATCGACCGCAAACTGGGCAATAGCAAAATGAACAAGGGCATTGTAAAAGAAGGCATCTTGGGCGTGCTCAAGCTGCGCTGGCTCAGCATGTTCAAAAACTACCGCAAAAAACTCAAAAACAACCTCTCTCAAGATAACCACGCTTTTACCCAGCAGGAAGTACTGTTGGAAGGCAAGTAATGAATAATTACGAGTTATGAATGACGAGTGACGAATCTCCTAATTCTTAACCACGGATAAAGACGAATTGCACGGACCTGCCTAGACGGCAGTCAGGTTACACGGATTCTTTTGACCACGGATGAAGACTAATTGCACGAATTACACGGATTCTTCGTCCCTAATACCCAATTCCAAATTCCTAATACCAAATTCCCAATTCTTGACCACGGATGAAGGCTAATTGCACGGATTACACGGATTCTTTCTTCCTAATACCCGATTCCTAATTCATCATTCCCAATTCATCATTCGTCACTCCTAATTCCACATTCATCATTCCACATTCTAAATTCACCACCCTTTTATGTAATCTTTCCAACAACTGCATCATACAGGCAAAACAACGCTTATGCAGCAAATCAAACTCTCCATCCCCGAGCCCTGCCACCAAGGTTGGGACAATATGACGCCATCTGAAAAAGGTAGGTTTTGTAGTAGCTGCCAAAAAGAAGTGATTGATTTTACTGGCATGACGGACGACGAGCTATTTGCCTTTTTTGCCCAAAAAAACCAAGGCAGTGTTTGTGGTAGAACCCATGTGGGCCAATTGGAAACGCCCATTACCAAACACGTGGTACACAAAAAGAAAAAGTTTTGGTATTTGCAATATGCCGCTAGCTTGTTGCTCCTGTTTACCAAACCCGGTGGTGCCAAGGCACAGGTAAAGCCACCCGTTACCGTAACCCCGGCAACACCCATCAGGATGGGCACCGTAGCGTATGTACAGCCGGTGGAACAGACCAATTTGCTGCTCAAGGGTACCGTAGTTGATGAAAACGGCGCCCCGATTGCCAACGCATCGGTTGTTATTAAAGGTGCCGCCCGTGGCGTGATGGCGGATGAAGAAGGGCATTACCAATTGCGTATCAAGCGTAATGATATCCTCGTCATTTCGGCCGTTGGGTATGAAAGCCAAACTATAGTTACCAACGACAAAAAATTGTCCATCGAAACGATGCTCAAAAGTAACCGCACAATATTGGCAGGCGAGATAGTGGTGGTGGGCGGCCTCTCTTGGAACAACGAAGATGCCATTGATTATGATGTGCCCCGTCATAAGGCCTTGCTGCAGGTGAAAGACAAAACCAATAATGGCCCCTTGGCAAAAGCATCCATTAGGATTGTGCAAACCGGCCAAAGCAAACAGCAGGAAGCCCAAACCAACAGTCAGGGCGAATACCTACTGCGCAAAATAAAAGCCAACGAATCTTATACAATCATCGTTACCGCCAAGGGCTATCAAACAAAAAACCTGCTCATCAATGGCAGTGATTTGAAAAGTGGTAATAACCCCAAAACCATCTTGCTGGAAAAAGAACCGGTGGTACAGACATTGGACGAAGTAATAGTTAACTGCGTTACGCCTCCTGATAATGATAATGACAATGACCGAACATCATCTAATATCAATATGACCAGTGGATTGGTATCGGGGCCGAAGATTTGGAAAGAAATACCCAAAGAGCCAACACAAAAATTACAACCGAAAGCACAGGAAATACTGACTGATGTAGGATATAGTGTACATGGTAAAGTTGGCGGTATAGTTGTTCAGTCAGTTTCCCCAAAAAGCAAAACTAGTTTTCTCAAAAAAATATTCTCCAAGCAGGGAGCAAACAACAAGGTAGGTACAACAAAGCCCACCAACACACTCACCCCCATAAGTATTTACCCTAACCCAGCAAAAATCAACAGTCCCATTGTGATTGCATTTGAAAAAGCGCCCAAGGGTAGCTACCGGTTGCAGTTGATCAATGCCATGGGCAGTATTGTACAGCAGCAGCAGATAACGGTGCCGGCAGCCGCATTCCACTTTCAATGGGCCTTGGGCAGCCAAGTGGCAGCAGGCAGCTATGTGGTAAGCGTTACCGATGCTGAAGGGAAACCTTTTTACAACGGTCAAATAATCATAGCGCAATAACCCTTACAGATGATCAAAAAAAGTACAACCATGCAACAAGTACAACTACAAATCCCTGAACCGTGCCACGAAAATTGGGAGGCAATGCAAGCAGCCGAAAAAGGCCGTTTTTGCCTAAGCTGTCAAAAAACCGTGGTGGACTTTAGCACCATGACCGACCAACAAGTGCTGCAATACCTGCAACAGACACAGAGCAATACCTGTGGCCGGTTTGCTCCCGATCAACTCAACCGTCCCTTGACCCCGCAAGCACCGCAGCGCAAACGATTTTGGGCCAAGCTGGTTTTTCAGTTCCTGTTTCCGGCATTTGTATTTACCCAAAAAGCTAGGGCACAGGGCTTTATAAGTGTGATAAAAATACAACCGCCCGTAGCAACGGTACCCCATACAAAGCCAATACCGCACCAACAATTACTACCACTTAGGTGTAAGGTAACCGATAGTGTTAGCGGTGAACCACTTGCCTTTGCCAGCGTTCAAATAAAAGGCACCCAAACAGGCGCACGAACAGATAGTGATGGCCAATTTACCATTTCCTTCCAAGTACAACCCAAACAGGTAACCCTTGTAGTGAGCAGCATTGATTACACCAGCAAAGAATTAGTTATAAAAGACTTGGGCAAACCAGTCAATATCATGCTAAGCCCTGCCAAAAAGGAATTAGCTGAAGTGGTGGTGATGGCTTACGGGAACATGCGTAAGATTAATTGCACAGCAGTTGGCACGTTTACCGTTACAGCCGATAGCATACGAAAAACCGTACCGCTAATAAAACGTATCGCCGATACCCTCACTGGCAATAATAATATCAGCATCTACCCCAACCCCGTTGTCCGTGGCAATGCCATCCAACTCAATATGAAAAAAGTGAAAAGGGGGCAATACCATTTGCAGTTATTTAGCGCATCGGGCAGCTTGGTACAACAGGAGCTCATTACCGTACCAGCCGAAGATTTTAATTTTCAATGGGATTTGGGCAGCCAAGTGGTAGCGGGCCATTATATCATCAATGTAATGGATGCCAAGGGTAAAATTATTCACAACGGAAAAATGACGGTGCTATAAAGATTGTTTCATACTTGTGCTTTTTAGTTCTTATGCCGGTCGTGCCATGTTACCTTGACTAATTGCAAAATAAGGAACTGCCGACCGGTTTTTTTATGCCGTGTTTCGTTGGCCGAGGGTCGTTGGCCGATGGTCCATGGACGATGGTCGATGGACAATACACACAACAGCTCATCCACTTTCACCTTTCACCTTTCACCTTTCACCTATTCACTATTCCCTATTAACTATTCACTAACTAAACCCCGGATGGAACTGCTGCAAGGTATTGCGCAGAAACTCCCTGTCTAAGTGCGTATAAATTTCGGTGGTAGTTATGCTTTCATGGCCCAGCATTTCCTGTACGGCCCGCAGGTCGGCACCGCCCTCCACCAAATGCGTGGCAAATGAATGGCGAAAGGTATGCGGCGACACTTTTTTGGTAATGCCCGCTTTTTTGGCCAACTCTTTAATAATCAAAAATATCATTACCCTAGTGAGTTGGCTGCCCCGGCGGTTGAGGAACAAAATATCTTCCTTGCCCGGCTTTAGGGGGATATGCACCCGTTGTGTTTCCCGGTACAAGCTAATGTATTTGATTGCTTCGTCGCCAATGGGCACCAGCCGTTCCTTATCACCCTTGCCAATCACCCTAATAAAACCATCTTGCAGGTATAGGCAACTGATGCGCAAGCCTACCACTTCGCTTACCCGCAGCCCGCAACTGTACATGGTTTCCAATATGGCTTTGTTGCGGCCACCCTCGGGTTTGCTCAAATCTATCTGTTGTATAATGCTTTCTATTTCGCCAAAGCTCAGCACATCGGGCAGGGCCCTTTTCAGCCGGGGCGCTTCCAGCAGGGCTGTGGGGTCGATGGTTACGATCTGCTCCGTAAGGCAATATTTGTAAAACCCCTTTAGGCCCGATATCACCCTGGCCTGCGAGCCCGGCACCATGCCCAGCTCGGCAATCCATTGTACAAATTTTTCCAGATGCGGCAGGGTAATATCCGTGGGCGTTACCATCAGGCTCTTTTGCTGTAGATAGCTGGTTAGCAGTTCTATGTCATGCAGATAAGCCTGTACCGAATTATCGGCCAGCGACTTTTCCAACTGTAAATACGCTTTAAACCCCTTCTTATACGGTTCCCACATGGATGGCTAGTTTTTATCGACCGCTCTTTTTGATGAAATACCTTATTTTCGCTGTGCAAAAAATATACACAAAGCAACAATAAAAACTGATGCAACCCGTAAATCTCAGATCCTTCCGACAAAAAATGCGTGCCAACAAAAGAGCCTTCAGGGGTTTTTTAACCCGGTTGGAAAATAACCCGCCCCGTGGGCTGGACAAAGTGCCCGAAGCTTTGGAGCCGCAAGTTTGGCAAGAAGTGGACTGCCTGAGCTGTGCCAATTGCTGCAAGGTGATGACACCCACTTTTACCACGGTCGACATCAAACGCATTGCTGCCCATTTTGATATGACGCCCCAAGCATTTAAAGACAAATGGCTGATGTTTGAAAAAAAGGAAGGGGATTGGCAGAACAAAAAACAACCCTGCCAATTTTTGAACCTGAACGACAACAAGTGTTCCATTTACGAAATACGGCCCGCCGACTGTGCTGGGTTTCCGCACCTCACCCGCAAAAAAATGACTGATTACATGCACGTACACCGCCAAAATATAGAGTACTGCCCTGCTACCTATAAAATGGTGGAAAAAATGAAGGCCCTTTCGCTTATCTAAGATATGTCTTCCAATAAATAGCATTGTGGTGCTTGCCCCGCTACCAAAGTGATGGACAGCACATCAAACTGTATGCGCTGCCATTGCGGATACTGCAACAAATATTGCTCGGCGGCCTTGGCCAGCGATTGTCGTTTTTTGTGGCCCACCTGCTGCTCGGGGTAGCCAAAGCGGTTGCTGCGCAGGGTTTTCACTTCTACCAAATGCAGTACCCCACCCTTTTCGGCCACAATATCCAATTCCCAGTGCTTAAAGCGCCAATTTTGGTGCAAGAGCACATAGCCTTCCTGCTGTAGCCATGCCGCTGCCACTGCCTCGCCTTCTTGCCCGGTTTGATTATGGGTTGCCATGTAGCAAAGTTGCTGATTTTTTGCTTTTCGCCGCTTAATAACACCATGAGGATAAATGCGCTACAGAAAATATGGAAGGAGAACGATTATTGCCTATTTTTGCCCCACGGATAAACAACGAGCAATTATGAAATTTAACAATACAACATTTTGGAGTTTTGTATTATTGGTGGCAGTAGCGTCACTGTATAGGATTATGCCGCATGGTACTTATGGCTTTCCGCCCCAATTGGCGATGGCCGTTTTTGCCGGTGCCATCATCAAAGACAAAAGATTCTCTTTTTTGATGCCCCTGAGTTCCATGTTCCTGTCGGACCTTTTGTTCCAAGGCCTGTACGCCCTCGGCTACAGCAATACCCCCGGCTTTTACGAAGGCCAATGGGTGAATTACCTGCTGATTGGTTCACTAACGGTGTTTGGCTTCTGGGCCAAAAACCTAAAACCCGGCAATATTTTGGCCGCTTCCTTGGCAGCCCCTAGTTTTTACTTTATCGCCTCTAATTTGGTGGTATGGGCCGGTGGCGGTGGTTTGGGCCGCAGCAAAGATATGGCAGGGTTGGTGCAATGTTACGTTGACGCTTTGCCCTTCTATTACGCTTCCTTGGCTGCTACCGTTGTGTTCAGCGCCGTATTATTTGGTGTTTACCGTTTGTTCATTGCGCAAAAAACGGCCAAAACCGAACAAATGCATATCGCTTAATCCATTTCAACTGATGATACAAAGCCGCCCGTTGGGCGGTTTTTTTATGCCCGGCATCCAGCAAACAGCCTGTCCCTAACCCATAGAAAAAGCCGCCCAAAATGGACGGCTAGATCAATTTTATATGTTGGGCAAACACTTATTGCCCAAGTCAAAGTAAAATAGCGAACTTATAAAAGCCCGACTGCCCAAGGGCAATCACTGATTTACTTATACACATCATTCACCAAGGGCTTCAACTTGTAACCCGCTTTGCGCAACAGGTTGATGAGGCCACGATTGCCCACCAAGTGGCCCGTACCCACGGCGATGAACAGCGATTGTTGCTTCATCAGCGGGGGTAGTTGTACCGCCCAGTTTTCGTTGCGCTTGTACAAAAACGTTTCCAGGTTCTCCGCCATGCCAAATTCTGTATTGGTAAAGCCCTTTTCCATTTCGGTAATCCGTTGCGATTTATAAGCCTTCAACAAAGAATCGGCCTGCCATTTGGATTTGGCAAACTCCTCTACGTTTTTCAGCAGTTCCTTGGCTTGTTCCTCATAAGGGATGCTATTGAACATAGAAAGCTGAAACTCAAAAGTCTCCAGCCCTTTCACAGGCTTTTTGTCTGCTTTCATCAGCTTGGCCAGCCCCGTTTCGGTACCCCCGCTTATTTTGCAGCCCAGCATTTTGGGGTAGATCATTACGCCGGCCATGGCAGGTATCATCCGCTCCATCATGCCAATACCGGTATTCAACGAATCTTTAAAGAATTTTTTAACCCGGTCGTACTGTTCGGGTGTATAAAAATCTTTCAATTGCTTGCCATTCTTCATCATCATCTTATCCATAACAGCCAGCATACCAGCCGCATCGTCCAATGGCAGTTCCAAGTACAGCTCCTTGCTATATTTTGCGGCCTTTTTTACCGCATCGCTAAAAACAATATCATCGGGGCAAAGCATGTGAAAAGTACCATATATGTAGCTGGGTGCTTTGAGTCCGTTGCCGCTTACCTCCCAAAAAAGGGTATTCTCGTCGGCGTTAACGGCCAATTTGGGCGCTTTTGGCTGGGCTTTGCAAGCCACGCAGGACATAACCACTGCCATCAATGCCCATAGTTTTGTAGTATGCTTCATGTTTTTACTATAATTTAGCTGCAATTTATGCCAATTCAACTTTAAAAGCGCATACAAAAGGACGGTTAAAGTGATAAGTGGTATGCCTGGCCCAAAAGCCCTGCAATAATTGTTTTGTTCGGTAAAAAAAGTACAACCCAGCACTCAAACAAGTTTACGCTAATGAAATATCTTTTTTTTCTGTTTGTTACCCTGTTGGCATTACAATCAGCAACTGCACAAAGTAAAGTGGAGGCGCCCGGCAAGATTGATAAGGCCGACCTAGTATTGTCCGATTGCCCCTTTGACCCCGGCGCAGAAGCGTATAAATTGATAGACCGGCGGAAAGTGTTTTACGATAGGGGTACCAACCTATTTAAAATGGTAGTAGAGCGCCAAACCCGTATTAAGATATTAAAAGACAAAGGCCTTTCGTATGCCAATGTGCATATACCCTACTATAGCCGCAACAATGAGGAGAAGATTACCAAAATAGAAGCGTATACTTATAATTTGGCACCGGATGGGTCGGTAGCCGTTACCCAATTGGACAAAGCCTCTTTTTTTAGTAAGAAAATCACCAAAAACTTTTCGGAAACCATCATTGCATTTCCAGAAGCCAAGGTTGGCAGTGTGATTGAATACAAATACACATTAGAAAGGGAGAATTTTTTGTATGTGGAAGATTGGTACTTTCAAGATGAAATACCCGTGCGCTATTCGTCGCATGAATTGAAGGCCCCGCTGTTGTTTAAATTTGTGGAATCGCCTTTTATTTATTCGGCCATAGATAAAAAGGAAGATACTTTTAGTGACTATATGGTATTGAATGGCGACCTTACCAAAGTGCAAACGCTGCAACAAATTTATACCATGCAAAATCTGCCGGGCATTAAGCAAGAACCCTATATGCCCTCGCCAAACGATTACATGCAACGCATTTCGTTTCAATTGGCCCAAATAGATTATGGCGAAGGCAATGTAAAAGACATAAGGACCACTTGGCAACATGTAGCCGCCAAACTAATGAGCGATGAAGATTTTGGCGAGGAGTTGGCCAAGGAAATACCTGCTGCGCTACCGCTGGTAACCAGTGCAAAATTGATTGCCGACCCCTTGGAACGCATGCTGAAAATATACAACGAACTGCGTAACAACATAAACTGGAACGGCACACATAGCATCTACGCCTTCAGTGGGCTCCGTACCGTGTGGGACAAAAAGACGGGCAGTACCGGTGATATAAACGCCCTCCTCATCAACTTGCTCAACCAAGCTGGCATCACCGCAAAACCATTGCTGGCCAGCACCCGCAGCAACGGGCTGATCAGCACCGCTTATGCTTCCGAAAAACAATTCAATACTTTAATGGCCTATGTGTACATTGGGCAAAGGGAATATGTACTGAACGCTGCGGATAAATATACCCCCTACCAATTGATGCCCCACGAAATTACCAATACCAAAACATGGGTACTGGGGCCCGACGGAACAACTGGGTGGTTGGATGTTTTTCCCCGACATAGCAGCAGCCACACAACGGTAGTACAGGCTACGATTGGCGCCGATGGGACAATGAAGGGAGCTGCTACCATTACAAGCCGCGGATATGCCAAAATGGACCGCTGCAAAGGCTGGATGGAGGATAAAAGCGGGCATATCAGCAACTACTTTATCAAACCCCACAACAAAATTACCATCGAAAAAGCTACGGTGAAAAATGCCACCAACGACAGCTTGGGCCTAGAAGAAGCATTGCAATTTACAAAGCCCCTCAGCAGCAGCGGCAATTACCAGTATTTTACCATCAACCTGTTTGCGGGCCTGCATGTTAATCCTTTTACAGATAGCAAGCGCATCAGCGATATCGACTTTGGCTACCTTCAAGAATATACCCTGTATGGTAGCTATGCTATACCAGAAAACTTTGCATGGGAGGCCTTGCCCAAAGATGCGATGATTATAACCCCAGATACCGGAATCATTTTCAACAGTAATTTTATGCCGGAGGACAATTTGCTCAAACTCCGCATTTCGATACAATTCAAACGGCCATATTATCTTGCCGACGACTATCCGGCTGTGCAGGATTTTTATAAAAAACTATTTGCAAAACTAGACGAACAGATAGTAATTGTTAAAAAATAAATGCAAGGGCCTGCATACAATAGGCCTGTTTGCTACAATAAAAGAATGCTAATGCAATGTTGGTTTGCTTTATTGATAACCCTACTAAGCGCAACGCCTTTACTGGCGCAGCCGCCGGTGCAGGCAATGGGCAAAATAGATAAAGCCGAACTGGAACTGACCGACTGTGCATTCGACAAGGGTGCGGCCGCATTAAAGCTGGTGGATAGGCGTCATATCTTTTATACCAAGGGGGAGCATGTGCTAAAGATGGTGGCCGATCGCCAAACCCGTATTAAAATATTCAACAATGAAGGGCTGGGCTATGCCAATGTACGCATCCCCTACATCATTGCTAGCGACAATGAAAAAATCAACAATATCAAAGCTTACACCTATAACCTAGGGCCCAATGGAACCGTTACGGCTACCAAGGTTGACAAGAAATCTATTTTTGTAAAAAAGGTCAACAAAAACATCAACGAAATCGTCATTGCTTTTCCCAGGGCCAAGGCGGGCAGTGTGATCGAATACAGTTATACGCTTGAAAGGAACAATATCGGCTTCATTGAAGATTGGTATTTTCAAGACGAAATCCCGGTGCTTTACTCAGAGTTTGAACTAAGGGCGCCGCTGCTTTTTAAGTTTAGGGAAGACGCTTTTATTTATGCAAAAGTGGAAAAAAAGGAAGCGTTGGAAGATGACCTACTCCAAGTTGACGGAACGATGCGCCGCATCAAAACCCTACAGAAAAAATATGTGATGCGCAACCTGCCGGGCATCCAAGACGAACCCTTTATTACCTCTAAGAACGATTACCGCCAGCGCATTTCTTTGCAGTTAGCCCAAACGGAGGAGGGCAACGGTGTAACCAAAGACATACGTACCACTTGGGAAGATGTGGTGACCCGATTGAACCAAGACGAAGACTTTGGCGAAGAACTCCGCAAAAACATCCCCGCTGCGGCAGCCGTGATTGCTGATGCGGCCCAACACCCCGACACGCTGAGTAGGATGGTGAAAATTTTTAATGTGGTACGCAACAGTATGGACTGGAATGGCAGCCTCAGTCCCTATGCCCTTAGCGGTGTGCGTACCGCTTGGGAAAACAAAATCGGCAGTTCGGGCGATATCAATATTATACTTGTCAATTTATTGCGGCAAGCGGGCGTAATGGCCGAGCCCATGCTGGTAAGTACCCGCAACAATGGCACGGTAAATATCAACTACCCATCGGAAAGACAGTTTAATACAGTAATGGCATTTGTACCGATTGGCGAAAATTTTTATGTATTGGATGCTACGGATAAATATACCGCTTGGCAATTGATTCCTTATACAGCTTGTAACGCATGGGGCCTGCGGCTGCGTAGCGAAAACAATCACCAATGGGTAGAACTGTTGCCCCACAAAGAACACCGCGAGGTAACTGTAATACAAGCCACGATGGATGCGGCCGGGCTGATGCAAGGCGATGCCACCATTAATAGTTATCATTACGCCAAAACCCCACGCAGCAAAACCTGGTTACAGGATGAGGCCGATTTTTTGAGCACCTATATCATAGGAAATATCCCCAATATCACCATCAACCAATTGCAGGTGCTCAATGCCGACAACGATAGCCTTCCGCTGGAGCAAAAAATACGCTTTAGCCTGCCCTTGAACAGCAGCGGTGGGTACACTTATTTTTCGCCCAATCTTTTCTTTGGGCTAGATGAAAACCCCTTTACCAGCGATGAAAGAAAAAGTGATATCGATTTTGGCTGTAGGCAAGCCTATACCCTGCATGGAAGCTTTACCATACCCGAAAACCATGCTTTTGAGACCCCATCTAGTAATTTTCAGTTGATAATGCCCGATACCAGCATCATTTTTAGCATCAACCGACAGGTAGAAGATAATCTTTTGCGGGTGCGGATGAGTGTACAATTTAAACATTCTTATTATCTTGCATCCAATTACCCTGCCTTGCAGGATTTTTTTAAAAAAATATTTGCGAAACTAAATGAGCCAATCGTAATCCGAAAAAAATAAACTCATGAAACATTGTACGTTACTATTATTGCTTGTAATTAGCAGCTTTGCCCATGCCCAATTCAATTATGCAGTAAGCACTATTCCCGATTCGTTGAAGAAGAATGCCCACGCTGTTTACCGGGTTGATGAAGCTGTGCTAAAAATCATTTCCCCTTCCAAATACAAGTACCAAGTACACCAAGTGGTTACCTTGTTGGATGAGAATGCTGAATATCGCTTTTTTCACAAACTGTTTTTTGACAAGTTCATTAAGGTGGATGAGGTAAAGATAACCGTGTACAACCAAGATGGCGCTTCTGTTAAAAGCTACAACCGGAAAGATTTTACTACCAGGGCGGCTTATAGCGACAATGATTTGCTTACCGATAATAAAATCATGTACCTACAAACCCCATCACCGGGCTACCCCTGTACGATTGAAACCAGCTATGAGCAAACTTTTAATAGCTATATCAACCTACCCGATTGGAGTTTTTCCGGGCCCGATCAATCGGTGGAGGTATCGAGGTATACCGTGCAGGTTCCCGCAGCAATGGACATACGCTACCGGAGCAAAGGTATCAACCTGCCACCGGCGATTACGACCAATGGCGACACCAAACAATACTTTTGGGAAATGCGTAATATACTGGCCAAGCGGGCCGAGCCAAGGGCTTTCACCCATTATGCCCAGTTTCCGTCCATTGAATTGGCCCCCAACGAATTTTCCTACGATGATTATGCGGGCAAACAAACAACTTGGGCCGATTTTGGCGCCTGGAGCCACGGCCTTTTTAAAGAGGCCGCCAGTTTTGAAGAGCCACGCAAGGCACAAATAGCCGCCCTTTTGCAAGGTGCCGCCAATCAAAAGGAAAAAATTGCCCGCCTGTACAAATATGTGCAGCAAAATATGCGCTATGTGAGCATCCAGTTGGGCATTGGCGGCTTTAGGCCCTTTACGGTGAGTTTTGTAGATAATAAAAAGTATGGCGATTGTAAGGCCTTGGCCAATTATATGCACAACCTGTTGGAGGTAGCGGGCATCCCTTCTTGGCCTGCGTTGGTAAATGCCGGCCGAACAGAAGAGCCTGCCGACCCCAATTTTCCGGCCAATGTGTTCAACCATGTTATTTTATGTGCGATACCCGATGGTGATACTACTTGGCTGGAGTGCACCAGCAATACCAGCGAAGTGGGCAAACTCGGCGCTTTTACCGAAAACCGCTATGCTTTATTGTTAACCGAACAGGGCGGCAAATTGGTACCTACGCCAAAAAGCAAGTCTACCGACAATCTTTTTGCAGCCAGCAGTACCATTGCGTTAACGGATGATGGTTCGGGTAGTTCCAAAACAAAATTCAGCCTCACGGGTGAGTACATACAGGAGTTTTTATCAACCATCGGCGAGGAAAAAAAAGATGACCAAAAAAGGTACCTCATAGAATACCAAGGCTTTTTACAGCCCGATGATTTTGAAATCAGTTTTGATAAGCAAGTGCCCTTGGCCAGTGCCCAACTGAATATGAGCATCGAAAAAATCCCTTCGTTTACCGCCGGTAGCAAAATGTTTTTAAGTCCCCGTATTTATAAAATATGGAGCAACGAATTGCCGACCACCAATAAAAGGATAACCGATTTTTTCCTGGGCACCCCCTTTATCAAATCAGACACTACCGTATATCAATTGCCCGACGGTTATGGGGTAGATAACCTGCCGCAGCCCAAAAAACTGAGCTTCGATTATGGCAGTTTTACTACGACTTATATCTGGGATGCCACTAAAAAAACGCTTACCTCCACTGCCCGGCTTGAAGTAAAAGAAAGGATCATCCCTGCTGCTAAATATGCTGCGGCTAAAAAATTCTTTGATGAAGTGTTGGCTGAGTTCAATGAGAAAATAGTGGTGAAGAAGCTGTAGGAATGGAATTGGGAATTAGGAATTAGGTATTGGGTATTGGGTATTGGGTATTGGGCTACGAGCGGGACGTCGATGTTATTTTGGTTACGGGTTATTTTAGTTACGGGTTGATTTGGTTGCGGGTTGATTTGGTTGCGGGCCGAAGGCGGCGAGCGGAGCCTCGCTGTTGATTTGGTTGCGGGTTCATCCTTTTCAACCAATCAACTTTTCAACCTTTCAACTATTCACTATTCATTATTCACTTTCAATCGCTCAACTATCAATTATCAATTATCCACTATCCACTAACTTTGCACCATGATACTTCAATTTACCGGCTTATCGGGTGCTGGCAAAACCACATTGGCGCAGGCCATACAACAATTGCTACAGCAACAACAGATTGAAGTGGTAATCATCGACGGCGATGTGTACCGCAACACCCTCTGCAAAGACTTGGGCTTCTCCAAAGCAGACCGCTGCGAAAACATCCGCCGTTTGGGCAAGGTAGCCTACGAAGCTGCTACGGCAGCTAACGTGGTCATTATTGCCGCCATCAATCCCTACCAAGCCATCAGAAAAGAGTTGGAAGCACAATACCAGGCCCAAACTGTTTGGATACAATGCCACATCGATGTATTGGCCCAGCGGGATACCAAGGGCTTGTACAAGCGGGCCGCCCTACCCGATGGCCATCCCCAAAAAATCAATAATCTTACGGGGGTAAATGATGTGTACGAACCACCAACAGATGCCCCTTTGATAATCAATACAGCATCGGAGCAGCCTGATGTATCTGCCGAAAAACTATTCCGTTTTATTATGGCGCAACGCGGCTAAGACGCATTGCCTCTACTTGGTTGTACCAATACATCGCTTCATCCAAGCAGGCTGGTGGCGGCACTTGCACAGGTGGTTCAGCAAAAACCTGTCCGGGGAATTTGGCATGGTATCCGGCCCTTTCTTCCATGGCCTGATAGGCTGTAGCGCTGATGGGCATACCCGTAACAGCCGCTATTTTATTCACAATGGGCAGGATGCCTTCGCTATAATTGACCGCCAAGGTATTTCTATCGGAGCCCAGTACCTCCGCAAACCGTTGAAAATACACTGAAAGCACCTTACCCATATGCCTATCCAAATCGGTTTCCAGCAAGCTATCGGCACCAAAGCCAAAAACTTCCGGTTCTACCACGCCCGGAACGGCATGCATCCCCTTTTTCTTTTGTTGCGAATACAATACTTCGTCTGGCCGACGGTACAGCAATACAAAAGGCGTTTGCGGGTACAACTGTCGTAGCTCCTCATAAAATTGGATATGCCAACTGTCGGTTTTGATAAACAGGTATTGTTGCTCGGCATTCCGTTTGGCCCCATACAAAGCCACGGCAGCATGTAACAACGGCAAATGATCGGCCATCGTATTTTGCGTTTTCCCTTGCCGCAGCAAAGCGTCAAAAAGGGGCACTTCTGAAAGTACAATGTTGCTCAGTTGCTGGCTGAGCAATTGGGTTACCAAGGTTGAACCACAGCGGGATACATGGAAGATGATGGCCGTGGGCGGTATTGCCTCCACTTGCGCAGCCCAATCGGGCAATACGTCTAGGCTGCTGGCCGCTTTTTGCCAAGCGGAGTTTTCCGGCAACTGCTGGCAAGCCGAAATGGTTTCGTCGAAAAAAGGCTCGGCAAAAGGCTTATCGCCCAAGTACAGCCAGCGGCAAATATGCTGACCGGCATCGGTAGTAAATTTATAAGGTATCCAGTTGCGCAAGGCCGTTGCGATGCTATCGTTCATACAATCAGTTTAATGGTTTGGTATCGCTGCAAACATATTTCAATTATTGCAAATACTTACATCCATGATTTTGCGGCTATTTTTATGTTTTAATTAACATTTGATAGCCTATTTTTGAGCTATACAAAACTTGTTTAGTCATGAAAATAAGGCTCTTAGCGATATATATGTTGTGCAGTATGGCGGCGATGGCCCAATTGAACGAAGACATTACCGACACCCGCAACAAAAGGGAAGGCTATGCCAGATTGCCCAAAACCGGCATCAGGCAGGAATTGGCCGGGTTTACCATGTCGGGCATAGAAGAAAGCGTAGGTAAGTTGCCGCTGGACAAAATGCCTTATACTGCCCAAGGCCCCAATTTTATGCGTTTTGAAAATGAAGCGGTTAAGGTCGCCGTTACTACAGAGGCTTTTGATGCATCTAAGTACAAATTGGAATACGACGAAAAATACTTGGTTAAAATTAATAAGAAAACTTACTATGGCGGTTACCCCAATGTGCCTAAAACAAAACTGAGCAGTGTTTCCTTCATCATCGGAAAGGATACGGTAGCGATACCGGCCGCTGCTTATGGCGATTTGTATAACCTCAACCTAACGTACAGAGACAAGGGCGGTAAAGAACGCTCCCTCAACAGTGTATATTTTTCAAAAGATAAGCGTACCATCTATTTGTACCTGTACAGCAAGGATACCACTTACGCCAATGCCAGCTACGAAGTTACTTTTGTGATACAAGACAAAAAATACCTCCGCCGCATACTGGATTATGATATTGAATAACTGTAAAATGTTGACTGTAGCCGCTGCGAAACCACGACAGACTGACTGATAACGGTTGACCGTCGTGCGCTTTTATAACACATCTGCTATAAGTAAGCTTCCACAAGTTGACCACTAGCACATTATCACATTAGCTAATTAGCTAATTGACTTTACTATTTTTTCAACAAAGCTTTTTCTGCCTGTCCGCCTACGAGATAGCCGATAGCCGCACCCGCCGCAGCACCTACCAACAACCAAACAATGTCGGTGCCTGTTGCAAAAAAGGCGATGCCTAAGCCAATGAGGGCAAAAAATACAATACTGGCCGCCAAGAGCTTGGTATGCTTCTTAGCTACATGACTTTCTTGATGTGAGTGATGCGCTGTATGTGCGTGGTGATGCTGACGCTTCTTAGATGTTGGCATATCTTTTTTATTGGAAAAGTACAAACTATTTGCAGCTTCAACAACACCTTAAATATGATTGACATCATCCCACAAGGTGTTTTTTACCATTATTTGATATAATTTACAACCAAAACCACTAATATGAGCAAAGGAAGGCTGGAGGCATTTAGTGATGGGGTATTGGCCATCATCATTACTATCATGGTACTGGAGATGAAAGTGCCGCAGGGCGATACTTGGGAGGCACTGAAAGAGGTATCCTCCGTTTTTTTCAGCTACATACTCAGTTTTATTACCATCGGTATTTATTGGAACAACCACCACCACATGCTGCACGCCAGCAAAAACGTAAACGGTGCCGTGCTTTGGGCCAATGTACACCTACTTTTTTGGTTATCCTTACTGCCCTTTGTAACAGGTTGGATGGGCAAAAACCATTTCACCCTTTTGCCGGTAGCCCTTTACGGATTTATACTGTTCATGGCTGGCCTTGCCTATTACATACTTTCGCTTAGCCTCATAAAATTACACGGCAAAAAATCTACCTTGGCATTGGCCATTGGCAAAGACAGAAAAGGGCTCCTATCCGTTTTGGTATATGCCATTGCCGTAGCCCTTTGTTGGCTAAGCCCCAAAATAAGTTTGGCCTTGTACGCTTTGGTAACAGGCATATGGTTGGTGCCGGATAAAAGGATTGAAAATAAGTTGAAAGTTGAGAGTTGAAAGGGGAAAGTGAGGAGATACTGGATGCTGGATATGGAGGCCCGGCCGACATCAAGCCGTAGGCATGACTAGATACTAACGACTTTGTACTTGAGAATGGATAATTGATAGTTGATAGTTCTTTCAACTCGGTGGCAGATTCCATTTAGGCGAACCCCAACAAGTTTATCATTTGCACATCTGCACCGTGCGTGCCGCTCGGCCGTAGGCATCTGCACATTTGCCCATTCCCTATAGGCATGCATCAACGAATTAACCATTTGCACATCTGCACATTTGCCCATTTGCACATTCCCTCAGCATACAACAACCTATCCCAGCCAACTACCCCCTACCATCATCAGCACATTAGCATATCAGCTAATTAGCTAATTACCGTATTTTTGCCCCATGTCCTTATACATCGCTTCTTTAAATTCTGGCAGTAACGGCAATTGTTACTATGTGGGCGATGACGAAAGCGCCGTGCTGATAGATGCGGGGCTCTCCTGCCGGGAAACCGAGCGCCGTATGCAGCAGCTGAACTTGAACATCAACAAGGTAAAGGCCATTTTCATTTCGCATGAGCATGCCGACCATGTTACCGGCCTACCCAGCCTCACCAAAAAATATCCCTTGCCCATTTACATTACCGCACCTACCCTAGCCGCTGCCAAGCTACCGCTCAACAGCGAACTGGTGCAGCCATTTGCGGCCCACCAAGCCATTGCTATAGCCGGTTTACAAGTAACAGCCTTCCCTAAGTTGCATGATGCTGCCGACCCGCATAGCTTTGTAGTGAGCGATGGACAGGTTACCATTGGCATCTTTACCGATATTGGTCAGCCCTGCAGCCATGTGACCCGTTATTTTGCACAATGCAATGCCGTTTTTTTAGAGGCCAATTATTGTGAAGACATGCTGTCCAAAAGTCATTACCCCATTTTTTTAAAACAACGCATCAGCGGTAAGCATGGCCACCTTTCCAATGCACAGGCCATGCAACTGTTCCTATCGCACAGGGGGCCGCACCTGAGCCACTTACTATTATCGCATTTATCCAAAAACAACAATACGCCCCAATTGGCCGAAACTATTTTTAAGGAGAAAGCTGGTGCCACCCAAATCACCGTAGCATCGAGGTATGTTGCTTCGGCGGTGTACCATATTCAAGGCGGGGGCACACCGTTATCGCCAAGACCTATTGCAGTGAAAAGCGTACAGGGTTCATTATTCTAACAACAAGGGAAATCCCAGCCACAACAACCCTTAACGTTCTATGGCCCCAAAGTTTTGCAGCCATCTGTACATACTGCCTTGCAAGCCGCCATCAAAGCAGGCCACATGTGTCCATTGCGGATTTAGTAGGTTGTAGCGGTGCCCATAACCCGGTATGCCGCTATCAATCAGCAACAATAGCACCACCTCCCGGGGCGAAGGTAGCGGAAATTTCCCGGCAATATTTTCGTTGCCCGTACGCATACGGGGCGAGTACTTGCGTATCCGGTCCCATGGCTGCGAACCGTCGCTGCCCGTGTGCGATAGGTTCCATTCATGTTGGTCTTGATCGGCCGCAAAATGTTTTACCGCTAAATAAATACCGCTGTCGGGCTGTAGTATCGAAAGTTTTTTGCACCGCTTCAAATCCTTTATCAGCGATTGCAAGGCTTTTACTTCCTCCTCGTTTATAAAATTCCAAGTGGTGTCAATCTGTATGTTTTTTTTACCGTTCACTTCGGTAGTGGTATAGGTAAGTGCGTAGTTTTTTCGGCCCCTGCCAGTTTTGCGCAAAGCCGATTGCGCCGCTGCCAATAATGGCTGCAAAAATTTAACGTAAGCGGAAGGGTTATGCCGCAGCAGGTTGATTTCTGCAATCATTTCCCGTTCGGTAGGCTTCATATAAGTACAATGTGCTGCCGTGTTGAGATGGCTGGTCAATTGCGCATGCGCCGCTGACGCAAGCAGCAAACAAAGCGCACTGATGTAAATATGATATCGCATGGTTGTTAGGATAAATTTATACAAGCATTGTGGCAACGGTTTATGATGCAGTGCCTATCCCTATTGTAAAAGCGTTTCCGATTTTACAATCATTTGCTGTAATACTTTGGCCGTTTTTACCCGCCAATCAAACCTACCCTTCGTCCAATGGTATTTTTGCATAATCAAATTTTCCAGTAAGGCATGGGCTTTTAGGGCTTGCGCTTTATCGTAAAAACAGTCTTTCCATTCATCGCCCAACTTATCGGCCGCTTGTACGCCAATACCACTGCTGTACCAATTGAAACAACTGGGCAATCCCACAAAGGAAATAATGGAAGTATCCCGCAATAAATTATCGTTGTAAAACAAACTGTAAAACCGTACACAATCTTTCACCCGCTTGTTGATTTGTTCCGGTGTTTCAGGTTTGCCCGGTTTGATGCGCCATTGGTTATTGGCGCCATAAAAAGGATCCAACTCATTTTGCTTGTAGCTAAAGGATTGGGCCACATAAGTTTCTACTTTGGGCCGTGCCTCATCCAAATCAATCCATTTTAATTCGTTGGCAGATACCGCCATTATTTTATACCGATAATTATCGCCTGCTTTGAGGTTGATGGAAATAATTTTCTTATCATCGTCGTATTGCCAAGTGCCCAAGCTGATATAACTGCGTGGATTACGCACCACCGACCCGTCATTAAAAAAAGCCATCCCCCGGTATACCGTAACAAAATTGGCCGAACCGCCATAGGTTGCCACTTCATCTTTGTCTTCTTTGTGCTCCCACTGTTGGCAAAGCAGGGCTTTGATATCTGTAACAGTAGCCAAGCTGACCGTTTGCGGCCGTAAGGAATCGATGTAGGCTTTTGCAAAGGCACTGGGATCGGCATTGGGGTCAATACTATCTTCCTTGCTGGAAGTAGGATTGGGGTTATCGGAACAATAGCCAAAACAAAACACCAATAACAATAAGGGCAGCACTGTTCTTTTCATCGCAGATATTTTGACAAAAGTAGAAAAGAAATTGGCCATATGCGATGCCATTTTAGGTGTATTTTAAATTACCGCTCTTATTCCAATCGAGTTATTAGGATTCTCACCCTTCGCTTCGGTACGGCCTCATAAAAAAGCCGTTAAGAAAAATGAAACTGAGGGCGCAAAAGAAAAATAGTTGTTACTAAAGCTTGGCAATGCAATTGGCCTGTAAGTCGTACTAAAGCTTGGCTTAGCATTACGGATTGAGCTTCTTTTTCTTTAGCCCGAGGGTTCATTTTTTAGGCTTTTTTATGCAGCCTTGAATTTTTGCTCCACTTTTGTTTCAAGACAAAAGTGGAAAAGCCACCACCAAAGGCAACTACAAGTAAAAGCAAGAGCGAAAATTTGCAATACAGCCGTCTGGCAGGGCAAACGTATCTAATTTTTTTGGAAGCTTTGAATCGCTGCTCTTTTGGCTATTCCGCTGCATTTTATAGGCAGATTGCTTGTGCTTGCCTCAAGCCGGCGGGCTTCGTTCCGGGTTCACCACTGCATTTAGCCCTTTTTCTGGGGCCCCTTCGCCCCAGAAAATGTCGCCCTTGGCGCCACCGGCCTAAATGAGGTGGTTCACCTCGGAACTGGTGGGAGGTTACCCACTTCTTGCCTAGTTACATTAATGCAATTGGGTTGGTTCTCCTGAATTTAATTTAGATGCTCTTGCCCTGCGGTCTGGCAAGTACAAATGTTATAATTTGGGATAAATAATTACCTTCATGCCATGAGAATTTTAGTAGGCATACTCCTCTGTTGCTTTGCCCTTGTATCCCAAGCCCAAAAAAACACGGCCTGGGTAAGCGGCCGGGTAATTGACGAAAATGAAAGGCCCATCACTGGCGTATCGGTAATGATATTGGGTAAAACCAGTGGCGTGGTTAGCTCCGACAGTGGCAGTTTCCGCATCAAAGTGCCTGCGGGCAAAACCTTTGCCTTGGTTTTCAGTTCTGCTGGCTATGCCGAAAGCAAAAAAGTATTTTTTCTAAGTACAGATGAGGAAGAAAAAACAACCGTTCGCTTGGAAAGGGGCGGCAAGGTTTTACAAACCGTGGTGGTGCAGGATGAGCGTGACCGCCAAGAAACCGGGCTCACCCGTATCAATCCCAAAAATGCCCTCACCCTCCCCAGTACCATTGGTGGGGTGGAAGGCCTGATAAAAATATTGGTGGGCTCCAACAATGAACTTTCTTCGCAGTATAGCGTAAGGGGTGGCAACTATGATGAGAACCTGATATACCTCAACGATTTTGAAATATTCCGCCCTTATTTGGTACGCAGCGGTCAACAGGAGGGCCTCAGTTTCATCAATCCCGAACTGGCCCGCAACGTGAATTTTTACAACGGTGGTTTCCAGGCCAAGTATGGCGATAAGATGAGCAGTGTGCTGGATGTGCAGTACAAAAAACCCAAAGCCTTTGGCGGCTCGGCCTATATCAGTTTGTTGGAGCAGGGTTTTCATATCGAAGGCGGTTCCAAAAACAACCGGGTTACCTATTTACTGGGGGTACGCAACCGCAGCAACCGCAATCTGCTGAGCAGTCAGGAAATACAAGGTGCTTATACGCCCAGCAGCAACGATTTACAAACATTTATCACTTACAAACTGAACGAAAAACTACAGTTTGAATTACTGGGCAATATTTCCACCACCAAGTTTACCCTCATCCCCCAATCGGCACAAAAAACTTCTTCAGTTTTTTCGCCTTTGTTTACCGCCAATTTAGGGCTAGACATATTTTTTGAAGGACAGGAAAAAGATGGATACAATACCAATTTGATTGGGTTGAGCATGGTGCACCAGCCTAATAAAAGGCTGCGCTTGAAATGGATGCTGAGCCGTTTTACCAATAAGGAAAACGAAAATTTTGATATTGCGGGTGCCTACCTGTTTGGCGACCGTGATTTTGACAATGCCAGCAGCACATTTGGCCAAATTGTAAACCCACTAGGGGCCGGTTATTATCAAAACTATGCCCGTAACGAATTGAAAATTGAAGTATGGAATGCTAGCCACAAGGGCAGTTTGGAAAAAGGCAAGCATTTTTTGCAATGGGGCAATACCATTGAGCAAACACGGATTACCGATAAACTGAATGAGTGGGAATACCAAGACAGTGCTGGTTATTCCTTGCCCTACAGCCCCGGCATCCTTACATTGAATAAAGTAATCAAATCAACCGCCACATTAGATATTCAAAAGTTCAGCGGTTATGTGCAAGACAATATCCGCTTGGGCGATACGGCCCGCAACATCACGCTGCAAGTGGGTGTCCGCTACAATTATAATTCATTGAACAAAGAATTGCTCATCAGCCCTAGGGCGCAAATGAGTTTTAAGCCCAACTGGAAAAAGAACATGCTGTTTAAATTGGCAGCGGGCATTTACAACCAACCGCCTTTTTATAGGGAGTTGAGGCGCTACAACGGCACTGTTAATACGGATGTGATGGCCCAAAAAAGCTATCAAGTGGTGGCTGGTATGGATTATAATTTTGCGGGCTTGGGCGGACGGCCTTTCCGCATTACCACCGAAGCCTACTACAAAAGCATGAGCGATGTAGTGCCGTATGATATTGACAATGTACGGGTACGCTATTTTGGCAGTAATAGTGCCAAGGCCTATGCCACCGGCTTTGAGTTTAGGCTGTTTGGTGAATTGGTAAAAGATGCCGAAAGCTGGCTGAGCGTAGGGCTGATGCGCACTAGGGAAAACTTGGACAATGATTTTTATTACCGGTATAAGAATGCCGCCGGAGAGTTCATCACGGCCCAAACGCAAGACCGGGTGGTAACAGATAGTGTACGCACTGATGTGGGTTGGCTGCGCCGCCCTACCGATCGCCTGATTACCGTGGGCCTTTACTTGGAAGATTATTTGGCTACCAACAAAAACTTTAAGGTACACCTGAATATGATTTATGGCAGCAACATGTCTTATAACATACCCAATAGTGTTAAGTACCGCAATGCCCTGATAGTGGACCCGTATATTCGGGTAGACATTGGCTTTAGCGCTTTATTGTTGGGTGACAAAAACAAACGCCGCAGCCATAGCCCCTTTAAGGATTTTGAAAATATTTGGGCCAGCTTTGAAGTGTTCAACCTCATCGACCGGCCCAATACCATCAGCTATCAATTGGTCAAAGATTTTGCCAACAATACGTTTAGCATCCCCAACCGCTTAACACCTAGGTTGGTGAACTTTAAGTTGGTGGCGAGGTTTTGATAATTAGCTAATTGGCTAATGTGTTGATTAGCTACCTATTTCTTTCTACAATGGGTAAGCCAATAATAACCCGATGCTACCAATGCAATGGCCAATAGTATCACTGCCCACAGAAGTACATTACCCTTAAGCACGATGCATGCCACCACCAACAAAGCCAATAAAATGATGATTAACCAACCCAAGCGGCCACACCATTTGCTGCTTTGCTGCCAATTATCTGAAGGGGAAGGCGAAATTTGACTGGCATCGCCGCCCAAGGCATCCACCCGTTGACCAATTTGTTGTACATATCGGTTAAACACGGGGTACCATCGGTTGTGCGCCGGTATGGCCCTTTGGATCCAACGCAGGTTGGCCAGCAAACGTTGCTCATGTACCAGCATCCGCTCTTTTACAGTTACCGGAATGGAAATTTGGAAAGAGCCCAATATTCGCCTGCCCTTTGATATCTCGGCACCCGCTGCTGCACCTATTTCGTGGGTAATGATAGGACGGCTGGTGATATTGGTAACCTGATGTACCACAATGGTAAAATGCTGTCCTTTTTTAACATTGTCCGGCAGGTCCACCGTCATCAAAGCAGCATAGTTGGCCCCTTCGCCCGGCGGTACGGGCATATAGGTAACGCCACCCGTTACACATTGCAGTGTGTGTGCATCTATGCGTACCAAACCTGTCCACTGGTACATTTGCGCCACCATATCCATGATATCGTTGGTACGGGTACCGGGCAAATAGAGGGTAGCCGTAGTGCCTGCGGGTATATTGCCCCAGTCAATCATTAGCTCATCGGCCAACAAGGCCTTGCTATGGCTGGGTTTTATTTCAAATGTATGTGGTATGCGGTGCGATGCCGGCCCACCTGGGTTATCCGATTCTACAATGGCCAAGTTGCGCTGCGCCAGTTTATCGGATACGGCAGGCGAGGCGCCGGGCTGTATCGTTACCGGATCAAAAGCGATTTCTGCAACCAAGCATTGATGTTCGTTGCGTATATGGTCCATTACCGATTGGCGGTCGGCGGCGGCATAAGGCCCATCCAGCGCAGCACCAGGGGTAAGGGGGAAATGCGGTGCCGTTTGGTTAAAATCGAGCCAACAACCAAAATAGCGCACCACTTCATTACCGCTGGGGTTAGGTGGCAGGGTTTGCACATTGGGCGAATCGGTTTGTATGGTCATGGACTGCGTCAATGTATCCACACGGGGCGTGGCAAAACAGGGGATGGTCACCACCTCTCCGCCGATGATGCCCAGCAAAGGTTTGGTGGTTCCGCCCTGCACAGCCCGGCGGTAAGTAGTGGCCTGCTGGTATTCCAGCGAAGTAGAAGCCGCCGGGAAAAGCCGGAAGAAAACCCTTACATCGGTGGCGGATACACTCAGCGCCCGATAGCGTACTTTGGCGATGGCAAAATTATATACCCTAGTGCCGCCCACACTTTCAGAAAGTTCCAGCCTTGCTGTTTGCTGGTCGGTGGAAATACCCTCAAAAGTATCAGCGCCAGCCGTATTGTTGTTGAGTTTAGCAATAACATTGGTAATAAAGGTATTGGCATTGGTGCCCATGGTTTCGTTAAACCGGGTTTGGTTGGCATTTATCTGAAACACCCTTACATCGGTGCTGAGCCAACTGGTTGGGCCATCAATTTCATAAGGGTTGGGTTGTTTGATCAAATACAGGTTGGCCGTACCGGAAACGGTAGCAATACCGGCAGACAAGGTGATTGTTTCCAGTTCGTTTACAAAACCGCTGGAGCCCGTAAAGCTGATTTTATATTTCCAAGTAATGCGTTGCCTACGGTTCAGGTGCGTGGGATATTCCAAGCCAAGCGTGGCCATGGGCGCAACTGACATTTGTGCTACACCCGGCGCAAGGCTTACCGTGGGTACAATATTGGGCACACCGGATAAAGTAGCCGCTGTAATGCCCAGTTCCTGCGGTGTAAAGCCATCCACAATCACATAAAAGGCAGCATCAATATTGGCCGGATTACCCAATGCCAACATCGCATCCACCTCGTCTTTAGCAATGGTGTTACGGTCAACAATGAAGAAGCATCTTTTTACGATGGGGCAAGCGTATGGAGAAGGGCCGTAGGTATTGCAAATAGTGTCCAATTCAATCCGATACTCATTCATATAGTTATTGGCCGCCGGTTGACTCACATTGTCACTATCGTTGCCGCCATGCCAGTAGGTAAGCCATGATGTTGCGTACAAGTTGGGGCTGGGGTCGCCCTGTACGCCACTCCATTGGTCCACCGTTACGGGTGCATCAAACAGCGAAGGGTCAATCACCATTTTAATTGGGGCACCGCCACCATCGGGGGTTACCATTAGCGTGGGGGCCACATGCCAACCCCATCCTACTTGGCAACTATGCACATTGGCCGTTGCCACCAGCAAGCCCCCTTCGATCCAAATTTTTTCGGGTGTTTCCCCTTCTGCTATCATCAGGTAGCACATGAGATGTGCCCTGATCCAACAGCCGTCGGGCGGAAATTTAAAAGGGATGCAGTTGGCACCCGTTGCCGCACAAGGGGTACAGCTTTGCGCCTTCATCAAATTGAACAGATCGGTTGCCCTAGCCAGGCTAACCGGCATCCCGGGAGGAGGCGGCGGCTCAGGCATGTCGCCCGGCGCTGGGGCCGGAACGGGGGCGGCAGGCAAAGGCATATCGCCATTGCCAAACGAGCCCGGCATCGGTTCCACACGGATGATTTCAAAATCCTGCTGTACCGATGTAACCAGTATCAGCTTATCATTGTCCAACGCCGCTTGCAAAGCATCCAGCATTTGCTGAAAATGGGGATGGTTGCGCCTTAGGTAATGACGGGCGGAAGAAGTGTGAAAAATAACTTCCACCACATTTTCCCCGGCGGGTATTATCTGCCAAACCCGTGCGGCCTGCGGCACCTGTACGGCCGTGATGAAACGGGTGTCAGGGTCAATTTCTACATATACGGGGCGATTGTTTTGCTGTAGATAATCCAGCATCTGCTGCCAAACAACAGCCGGCCGGTAACTCAGATCGAGCAGGCCCGATTGCCCTCCTTCAAACTGAATGGTGATGATATCCGGCCCAAGTTCCGCAGCCGCCTTGGCTTGTGCAGGCTTCACTATTTTGCCCAAAAAAACGGTTTGCTTTGCCATAACTGTATTTATTATTAGTTAGATATGAAGCAGTTTAAAACCCGATATGCAGCCCCACACCTGCTCCCAGCCATTTGTACTGAAGCGGATGGTTGAAAAGGCTTACATAGTTGCCGCCAATCGAAAGCCTGTGCTTACTGCCCAATTTAAAATCAACCCCAATACCGGCATCTACACCCGCATATTGCTTAGCAGGGAAAAAGAACAACCCTGGCCCTGCTTCTGCATAGAAGTTGCTACTGCTGCTCATGGGAAAATATTTTTTCAACTGCAAAGCGCCAAAGCCCACATTCAACCCCTTGTTGAAATGATACAAACCGCCTATTGCCTGTATAGAAAGATCATTGCGTAACCTGTACTCCAGATCCAGTTTTCCATATATGCTGGTTGTATAGGCATTGGCAAAATTGCCCGTTGGTATGCCGGCACCGGTGTGCAAACTCAGGTTGAAGCGTTTGTTGCCGGATGCGGCAGGTATGATGCCATTAAACCAGTTCTCATCATACAGGCCCAATTGCAGGCGGGGCCTACTGCTGCCCGTAGCCAGTATTTGAATTTCGTAGCTGCCATTGCCCAAGTCTTTCACCTGCTGAATTGTGCCATCTGGCGAAGCCACTTGCAACAAGCTGCCATAATCGGGGCCCAAATAATTACCGTATTTATCCTTGGGCGTAAAAGTCCAGGTATAAACAAAACCATCTTTGTCCCTGTTGCGGGTAATTTTTACCGCAGATGCATTGAGGCTAAAATCAGTAAAGCGCAACACCACAGCCCGTTGTTCAATTCTTTCAAAGTTGCCGGTGCTGGGATGTTTTCCCTTGATGCGATAGGTGACCGTGTAAGTACCCGGAACCGTAGTGTTGGTAAAATCACCCTGAAAAGAGTGGTCGTCGCCTACCGTTAGCGGCATGCTGGAAGCCGATGGCCGTATGCTATTAACAAATGCCTGATTACCCTTGGTAAGTAATGCAAATTTTTGAGCGCCCAAGCTGAGGTTGGGCTCAAATACAGTTCCGACTGCCGATGGCATATTGGTCTTGCTGAGCAAAGTACCCATGCCCTGTACCGGCCGGTCGATGGTAGCGGTGATGGTAACATCGTCTGTAACGGGGCTACCATCAATCAAAGTTTTTGCCTTGATATGGATGGGTTGGCCCACTTTATGCGGCCCATTGCCCAATGAAAGGTTGTACTTTAAGGTTGACTCATCGGCGATAGCCGCAATTTCATACGCCACTGGTTTTTTACCACTGTTCATCCTTACCTGCCAAGGTCCATCATAGGCCGGGCCTTGGAACAAGGCGAGGCGTGCAAAAGAAAAGGTAAATATTTTGTAAAAGCTGCCATTAACGATAGTAGCCAATCTGGTTACATCGGTGCTTCCCTTATAAACACTAATGGACATATCGTCGCCACGCTGATAGCTCACTTTCAAAATCACTTTCTTCGGTGTGCGGTTGATTGAAAAATCTTCCGTTGCTACAGCAGGCGAAAAACTGGCAATGGAAGTTCCCACCTTGGTAGATCCTTTGCGGTAATCAACCAATTGCGGACTGTAATTGCGCAACACATCCACCAGTTCCTCCACAAAAAACCGGCGCAGTTCTTCATCGGGTGCAGTGGTAATTTTGGTAAGGCCATTGGTGCCGGCAGCGATATCGGCCAATTGGCTTTCGAAGGCACTGGTGGCCCCTACCCCAATCGTATTTATTTTAATCCCCAACGCTGGGTTGAGCACCGTGGCAGGCGTTGTAGCGGTAATATTGGAATTGGAGCTGTACACGCTATTTTGGATACTAAGGGCGGGGTAAACAATGCCCGGGTTTACATTTTGCATACCATCGGTAAACAGGATGATATTCCTTGGCCGGGCAACCGTGGTAAGCTGATTGATGGCCGATTGTAGGCCACCGCCCATGGCTGTAGCATTGTTGGCCGCTTGGGCCCTTACATCATTGATGATGGCATCGGTTTTATCGATCACTGGCAAGAGCATGGTACCGCCTTCTTCATACTGGTTAACATTGGTGCGGAAATAAACAGCCCCAATCCTATCATTGCTAACGGCCAACTCTTTCCAAAGACGCATAAAAATCTCCACGGCATCTTTTAGCACCTCCACTTTAGGGGCACAGGTAGGACAGGCGGGGCTGAGCATACTGCCCGAATAATCCAGCACCAAGGCTACATCCACCGGACCACGCTCGGCAAAGCTGATGGTCCAAGCACCGCGGCCCATGGTGCCTGCCACCAATAAACTGTCCCTTCTGTCGTATTCCAAATCGTATACGCCAACATTGGGAAAATTGGCTCCCAGCCTTGCCCATACATTAAAGGTAGGGCCGGGGGCAATAAATACGCCCAAGTCGGTACCCACGGCCAATATATCATCAGTAGAAGTAGGGATATAGGCAATGGAACGGAATGGGCCGGGGTTAAAATCTGTAATGAGGTTACCGGTGCGATCCGCCCAACCGCCACCCGAATTGGTAGTTTCAAATACTTGGTCATTATCAATTACATAAGCCGATTGAGCGTCATCGGGGTCGAGGGTAATGCCCTGTACGGCGCCACCCGGATAGGTAGCGGCTGTGGTAAATG
>CALSBI010000025.1:0-47363 GCA_943373145.1 Chitinophaga pinensis | reverse complement strand
ATTCACTTTGTTAAAATGGAACAGGGGCGAGTTTTCGATGTACAAATCCCGCTTCTCCCATAAGTTACTGCCAATGCGGCTTTGGCCGTGCTCGTACTGGAACTGACGGTTTACACCACTTTCCCAGCGGATACCGCCATAGGCACTCGTCATGTTCACCACAGGTGCGCCCGCCCATGCTGCTTTGAACAGGTTGGTACGGGTAATCAAATGCGCTACTTGGTAGCCGCCCCAGCTCTGTCCTTGGATGCCGGTGCGGTTACTGTCGATATACCCTTGCTTGATCAAAGCCCTGGCCCCGCTTACAATATGGTTGTAGGCATCGGTGCCGGGGTGGCCCGTGGTATAATGAATATCGGGCGCCAATACCACATAGCCGCGGCTCACAAAAAACGGACTGTTCAAACGGCTGGGGGTAGGGGCAGGGGCACTGTAACTGTACAAACCATCGCTGAGGGTTTCGTAAAAATAGCAGATGAGCGGATACTTTTTGGAAGGGTCAAAGTTTTCCGGCTTGTATACGATGCCTTCGGTTTCTTTGCCATTATACGCTTTCCACTTAAACAGTTCTGCCGTACCCCAATTGTACCCAGCTTGCTGCGGATTGATATTGCTGAGGTAGGTATCTTGCCCAATGTTTTTGCTAAATACAATATTGGGGCTTTGCACATAGGTTTCTTTGGTATAAATAAAAGCATCGGCACCCTGCGCTTTGGCAAAACCATTGCAACTGTATTTTACCAGCATCTGGTCCGTCACGGTAGGGGCATCATTGCCAATTACTGCTTTGGCATAACCCGATTCCTTGCTAACGTCGCTGAACAACCTAAAGTAAACAGGCACCATGGTATTGATGTAACGCAGTTTTTTATCGGTTTTGATATAGCGGAGGCTGAGCTTTTGCTTGCGGTATTGTGCTTTCGGATCCAAAATATTCAGCGGTACAACCGTATTGTCGGGTTGCAGTTGCCATACCGAATACCGATCGTACACATATAAGTGTGCATCGTTTTCATCCCAGCCCATTACACCGTAGGGGTTGGGGTAGTCGGGCACATCGTTTTCTTCATCGTACAAGGGCGCTTTTATAGTAGCGGAAATATTTTTGGTTTGCCCATTGGCCACGTTATAAGTAAAGTAGTGCTTTTTTTCATCGTCGTACCAATATACATACTTGCCACCAATGGAGGGATTGAAGTTGGCATGCAGGTTTTTGGCTACCAAGGTTTTTTGCCCCGTATTGGTATTGATAACATAGGCCGAACTAACGTTACCACCTTGCCATTGGCTTTGCACCCGATTGCCCTTGTTCGTTTCGCCCAATACCCAATCGGCATCACCCTCGTTTACCAACGAAACCGTTTCGGCATTTTCATCGCCCAATTGCACCATGCGGCCGCTGCCGGGCTTTGTTACGGCCATATAGCTGCGCTTCAATTCATTGTCCAGCCGTTTTAACTGTTGGGTTTGCAGATAGTCATCGTTGTAATGCCACACATCTACCTTGGCCAGTTCAAAATCCACCAAGGTGGTGTCTTTGGCGGGTTTGATGGCTGCCGTACCAAAAAAGAGTTTGGTGCCATCCTTACTGAAAACCGGGTTGCCGTTTTCGCTCACCGTGCTACCCAGTTTTTGACCCACGGTATGCTTATCCACTACTATCGTAGCCGAATCTGCCCCATTGGTATAATGCCAAAGTTTGTAAAACTTTTGCAGGGCTTTGCTGCTGCTGTCCCGCTCGGCCACAAAGGCTAGTTGGTTGCCGTTTTCGTCAAATGCATAGTTTTTGCAATCGTTGCAGCCCTTTAATACGGTATCTACTTTATTGCTCACAAGGTGATACACCAGTACCAAGGCTTTGCTATTGCTGTCCTTGGCTATTTTAGTGGTTTCAATCAGCAGTTGCGTACCTTTTTTATCAAAAAGGTATTCGCTTACATATTTAAAAGTTTTGCTTTGTCCATTGGCCAAATTGGTTACCACCAAGTCGGTACCTTCGGTGGCGGTGCTGGCAGGAGTTTCGTCGCCATCAGCATCGGTAGGGAGGGCGTCCGCTTCATCAACCGCCTTTTTTATGATGGTTTGGGCCGCTTTTTGGGCTGCCGCCAATACTTCTTCCTTGCTTATTTTACCTTTTATGGAATCAACCGACTGGCGGATCACCGAATCGGCCAATTTTACCAGCATATCAATTTTGAGCTTGTTGGAATCAACGGCACCGGTCTTTTTCTTATTATTTAAGGCCGCCGCCAAATTATCTTCAAAAGATTTATCCTTAAGATAAGCTACCCAACCGGCCCCTTCCTCGGGTGTTTTATACGATTTTACCCTAGCACCCCGCCATACACTGTCTTGGCCCAATGCGATGATTGCCAACGAATCTTTCGGCATCTCATCGGGTTTCTTCTTTTTGATTTTTGCCTGACGGGTATCAGCAAAGCGCGGTTTGATGCGGCAGATCACATAACGGCTGTCTTCGGTTATTACCGCATTGTAGCCCCTTGCTATGTTGGTTTTTCCGTTGTTAGCCGTATTGTGTACCACCAGTTCGGCATCGCCATCCTGTGGGGTAACCGTGTACACTACAAATTGGCCATTATTGCTGATGAGCCGTTCTCCAATACTTTGCCAGCCATCGTACACACTATGGTCCAACACTTTTTTTTGGGCTGCCACTGGAAACACGATGGCTAAAAGGGCTACAAGCAGTACATACTTCATGTTCAATTTCGTTTTGGCTAATGGTAATAATTGTAACGGGCAAATTAGTGCTTTTGTACCTGCCAAACAAAGCAATTATGGCGGAAGGCAAAACAATTAGGCCCAGGGTTTTGATCCAGTGGGGCTTAGGGTTGGGTGGCTGATGCAGTGTGCGTGGGTGCAATGGATTGGGCTAACCAAATGATGGGATGAGTTTTATATATAAATTTTGAAGAATAAAAGCCCTTTTAAATATTATTAATTTACGGAATTTTACTGTCTTGCACTAAATAAAGCTGTTAAAATCATGAATATTTCATGTTGTTAAAAAATCCCCCTATTAGGGGGATTAAATCGATATAATGCTTTACGGTAAAGGGTTTCAAAACCTATGTCGGTTAAGGTTAAACGTTTATTTTGATGCTTTGTGTAAGGCATTGCAATTTTTTTAAAAAATACCTTATTTTTGGAAAAATTAAAACCATGGCGAACAAAGCGTACAACAATCGCTGGAAACGCTTTCATGCTAAACTGGAAGACAGCATAGCAAAGCGTTGCAAAGCAGAAATTGAAAGAGTGCTTGGTGTTTCGCAATCAGCTTTTTACCGCAAAATAAAGGATCCTGACCTATTGCTTTCCATTGCGGAGAAACGAGCGATTGCAAGTGTTTACAACATCAGTGAATTTGAGTTGTTTCCCGAGCTGAAAAAAACACCAAAGCCCTACACTCTTAAATGGCGCAAAGGTGCCGATGCAGAGTTACTAGAGGCAATCAAACGGAACGTTTGATATGAAAAACCACCTTTAATGCTAAAATGAAAAACCAAGTATTCGGTAGCAAACACACGTTCTGTAGACACTTCTACTTAAAAACCAACAACTAAGTTTTAATAGCCTCGTTACATAAACGTGGCTACACAGTTATGCATCATCCAAGTCTTCACGGAGCGATTCGCTGAGGGTGAGTAGGATTTTGTCGATACGTTGGCCATCCATGTCAATAATTTCGAATCCAAAACCCTTCCATTCAAACGAATCGCCCGTTTGGGGGATGCGTTCTAATTGGTGCAGCACAAAGCCGGCGAGGGTATCAAACTCTTGCTCGCCTTCGTTCATCCATTCCGTTTTCTCAAAACGGCTCAAAAAGTCGTAAAAGGGGAGTTGTGCATCCATTAAATAGCTGCCATCTTTTCGCTCAATAATCTGGTACTCTTCCTGTCCGGTTTGGGGCACATCGCCCACAATCGCTTCCATTATATCGTTCAGTGTTATCAAGCCTTCCAGCGTACCGTACTCATTTACAATAAAGCAACTGTGTATCCTGGTTTGCTTAATTTTTTCTAGCAGTTGATAGGCACTATTGTTCTCGGGCACAAACATCGCTTTGCGCATCAGTTTGTCCATCGTAATGTTTTCATCCGCAGCCAAAAAAAGGTCCTTCATAAAAACCAAACCCTTGATATTGTCCACCGTTTCATCACATACCGGATAAGAAGAATAGGGTTGGCTGTTTATTTTTACTTTAACGGCTTTTACGGTATCACGGATATCCACCCACACAATATCGGTGCGGTGCGTCATCAGCGAAGTAATATTGCGGTCGCCTAAATGGAATAACCTTTCGATGATTTCTTTTTCTTCCTCCTCAATGGCGCCATGTTCGCTACCTTCTGTAATGATCGCTTTGATTTCTTCCTCTGTAACCAGGTTATCGCCCGTTTGCTTGATGTTGAACAAGCGGAACAGAAAACCGCTTACCTGCATCAACAACCATACAAAAGGATGGGTAATTTTTGAAAAGATGGCCATCGGCCCAGCCACTTGCCGGGCAATCTTTTCGGCTTTGAGCATACCCAAACGCTTGGGCATCAATTCGCCAAAAATGATGGATAAAAAAGTAACCAAAATAACGATGAGCGTGGTAGCGATACCACTAGCATAGGGTTTAAAAAGCGTTACTTTTTCAACATAGGGCTGTAGGTCATCGCTGAACTTTTCGCCTGAATACAAACCCGTTAAGATGGAGATGAGGGTGATGCCTATTTGCGTAGCTGACAAGAAAACTTCTGGATTTTCGGAAAGATCGAGGGCTTTTTGGGCTTTCAGGTCGCCCTTGGCAGCCATGGATTCCAACCGGCTTTTACGGGCACTTACCAATGCAATTTCGCTCATTGAAAACAGTCCATTAATGACTATCAAGAGCAACAATATGACGACTTCTACCATAATTCTATGCCAACTGATACCTTTTGTTAAATAGCTGGCCGTGCAAATATCCGATTAAAATTCCAATTATGGCCCCGCCCACCACATCCAGCGGGTAATGCACCCCTACGTACACCTGTGCATAGATGATGCTAAAGGCCCAAACAAACCAAATCCACATCCAGTTACCGATGGGTTTTTTAAGGGTTTGGAACAGATAAGTGGCCAGTGCAAAATGGTTTACGGCGTGGGAGGAGGTGAAACTGGAACTTTGGGGCCGGTAAGCGACCAATACCCGGATGGAGTCGGCCAAGGAAGGTTCATTGCAGGGCCTTACCCTTATGATGTGCTCTTTGATGATGCTGCTGCTCAGCATGTCGCCTATAACGACAGCCACAGCGCCGATAACGATAAAACGCCAGCCATTGGCCTTGTAGTTGATGGCGGCATATAAGAATAAAAATAGGTAAAGGGGTGTCCATACGGCTGAATTGCGCAGCCAAGGCATCAGCCAATCGAAAAAAGCATTGCTCCACTGCCCGTTGACAAGGGTAAATAAGGATCGGTCTAATTGCAGCAGCGATTGCATCATTGTGTGGCCATGTTAATTTGTGGCGGCCCAAAAATAAAAAAACTAATTTTGCCCCTTGATTTAATTTTATTTGATGGGAATAATGCAAAAACCGCCCCGCCTCTTGCGTTGGGTGCTGGCTGTGGCACTTTGTTTTTTGGTGTTGATGCTGTTGTTGCGGGGGATATTTTACCTGGCCTACAACCCAGTGGGCAAGCCATTTTCGGGCTCGGCCTTTATCATGGGGCTGCGGTTTGATGCCCGCATTGCCGCTGCACTGGGGCTGAGCATGCTGTTATTATGCACCATCCGGCCGCTGAACCCCTTTGTACGGTATGCCGCTGCCAAATTTTGGAATATCCTCCTTACCATCCTGTTGTTCGCCTTATTGGTTTTTTACATTGCCGATTATTATCACTACGATTACCTGCACCAGCGCCTCAACGCCAGTGTGCTTACTTATACCGGCGATGCGGCCATTTCGGCGCAGATGATGTGGCAGAGCTATCCGATGGTGAGCATTTTTATCATGTTGGTTGTAGGCACCATCCTGTTCCGTTTGATTTTTGGGTGGTTGCTGCGCCGTTATCAGCAACAACAGGGTGGGGCGGGCAAAAAATTCCCTTTTGCCTACCTGTTTACCGTGTTGCTGTTGGGCGCTGCGGCTTATGGCAAATTGGGACAGTTTCCCTTGCGCTGGAGCGATGCATTTACCCTCAGCGATGATTTTAAGGCCCAATTGGCGCTCAACCCGGTACAAAGTTTTTTTAGCACCCTCAGTTTTCGCAATACCAAGCCGGATATTGAAAAGGTAAGGGCGCATTATCCCGAAATGGCGGCTTATTTGGGCGTAACCCAGCCCGACATCACGGCCCTGCGCTTTGAGCGGAACTATGCTTTTACCGATTCGGCGGCCCGCCCCAATATTGTATTGGTGGTTTGCGAAAGTTTTAGTGCCTATAAAAGCAGCATGTGGGGCAATCCCCTTAATACCACGCCTTATTTTAATGAACTGTGCAACAATGGCGTGTTCTTTTCCCGCTGTTTTACCCCTGCCTATGGTACGGCCAGGGGCGTTTGGGCCACCATTACCGGCATACCCGATGTGCAGAGCCCGCAAACGGCCAGCCGCAACCCATCGGCTGTTGACCAGCATACCATCATCAACGATTTTAAGGGCTACGACAAATACTATTTCTTGGGCGGCGACCCTACTTGGGCCAATATCCAAGGACTGTTGGCCAATAATATCGGCGGTTTACATATTTACAGCCAAGATAATTTTAAGGCCAAAAAGATAGATGTATGGGGCATCAGCGATAAAAACCTGTTGCTGGAGGCCAACGGCATTTTAGCATCCCAAACGGGTAAACCTTTTTTTGCCATCATCCAAACGGCCGACAACCACCGGCCCTATACCATACCTGCAGAGGATTTGGGCAGTTTTAAAAAATTGGAGTTGCCGCAGGATAGCTTGGCCAAATATGGTTTTGAAAACAATGCCGAGATGAATGCCTTCCGTTATACCGACTTTGGCTTTCAGCAGTTTATGGAGGCTGCCAAAAAGGAAAAATATTTTGCCAACACCGTGTTTGTATTTGTAGGTGACCACGGCATCAGGGGCAATGCGGGCAGTATGTTGCCCAAAAGCTATACCGAGCAGGGACTTACCTGCGAGCATGTGCCGCTGCTGTTTTATGCACCGCAAAGGCTGACACCCAAAAAAATAACGGATGTTTGTTCGCAAGTGGACATATTGCCTTCCATTGCCGGATTGATAAAAATGCCTTACCGCAATGCCGCCATGGGCCGCAACCTATTTGATACAGCGAACACCAAAACCCCACAGGCTTTTATTATCGACCACGATGATAAAACCATCGGCATGTTGACCAATCAATACTGCTATCGCCAAAAAATGGCCACGGGTTTACACGAACTGGTATCGTTGACCAACAATGACCCAATACCCGCCAATGCCCAAACCGACAGTATTGCCCGGCATTTGCGCCGCCTTACCGAAGCCTATTACGAAACGGCCAAGTGGATGTTGGTGAATAATAAGAAGGGGGGGTAATGTGCTGATTAGCTAATTGGCTGATGTGCTAATGTGCAGATATGCAAATGTGCAAATGCCCGCCCGGCTGAAGCCGTTCGGACGGGTGCAAAATTTGGATTGTTAGTGTAAGCGGGATTAGTTGATTAGCTGATGCCTATGGCCCTTAATTAATGAACAGTTTACGGTTGACAGTATGACAGTTGACCGGAGAACCCATCACTCATAACTAACCCAACTCGTAACCAAAGCAACCCTAAACCCGTTTGGTAACTTATTGGGTATAAAAAGTGTTGATTTAAAGATAAAATATCCATTTTCGAAGACTAATTGTTCTTTTTTGAAGAATCGTACGTCATAATGGAAGCCGCAGATATATGATTTGCAGTCAACCATAGCTATGGGCAAGACAAACTTGTATAGTTAGCAGTCAACCATAGCCAAGGGCAAGACAAACTTGTATGTTTAGCAGTCAACTATAGCTGTAGGCAAGACAAACTTATATGGTTAGCAGTCAATCATAGCTAAGGGGAAGACAAACTTATATGGTTAGCAGTCAACCATTGCTAAGGGGAAGACCAACTTGTATGGTTAGCAGTCAACCACAGCGAATGGGAAGACCAACTTATATGGTTAGCAGTCAACCAATCCCTAACTAAAAAAACTCGTAACTAAATCAACTCGCAACAAAACCAACAGCGAGGTAAACCCGCCGCCTGCAACCCGTAACAAAAACAACTCGCAACCAAAATAACCCGTAACTAATATAACTCGTAACTAATATAACCCGCAACAAAAACAACTCCTAACCAAAATAACCTTAACTTAGCATCCTTTTCACAAAAAACCAGTTGTAAACCATTATGCTAAGGCGGTTACGGGTGCCCAAAACCATTCAGTGGATCGTACAGCTTTTCTTTATCTACCTAGGCATTTTCTTTGCTTTCAGGGTGGCTACCATGGTATTTTTTAAACCTGATTATGTACCCATGCATAGTTTGGTCCGTTCTTTTTGGCTGGGGCTCAAATTCGACTTGCGCTGGATAGCTATTGTACTATTGCCCATCGCCTGCTTATCGATCGTACCGGGGCTATCGCCATTTTCCTCCAATCGGGCCAAAAAAATCTGGACTTGGTACGTAGCGTTGATTACTTTATTACTATTCTTCTTTTTTGGGGCCGATATGGGCAATTTTGCTTACAACCAAACCCGCTTGGCCGCCAGTTCGCTCAATTTTGCCGAGGACCCCGCCATTTCTTTCCGCATGATACGGGAAAGCTATCCCATCGTATGGATTACCGTGGGGCTGTTGGCCGCCGTTATGATGATGATGTGGATGGCCCGTAAAACACAGGTGCGCATCGAGGGCAAAAACCTGAGCATCCATAAGTTTGCCTACCGGAGAAGGTGGCATGCTGCGGCCATCGTGCTGTTGGCATGGTTTACCTATGGCTTTTTTTGCCTCCAGCCCCTGCGCTGGAAAGATGCTTACCGCCTGAACGACCAGTTTAAAACCTCGCTGGCCCTTAACCCCATGCAGAGCTTTTTTAGTACACTTAAAATGCGCACCCCGGTGTTCGACTTTAGCAAAACCAAGGAATACTATCCCATAACGGCCAATTTTTTGCAACTGAATCCGCAAACCAACGGTGCATACAATTACAAACGTACGGTTTACCCCGGTAGCCAATCGCTGGAAAGCCAGCCCAATGTGGTGCTGGTGGTGTGCGAAAGCTTTAGTATGTACAAGAGCAGCATGAGCGGTAATAAATTGGATGCCACGCCCTATTTTAATAATTTGGCCAAGGAAGGGCTATTTTTCGACCGCTGCTTTTCGGCTACCTTTGGTACGGCCAGGGGCGTTTTTGCCACCCTTACCGGTATCCCCGATGTGCAGTTGTACAAGTTTAGTACCCGCAACCAGCAATCGCTGAACCAACATACCATCATCAACAATTTTGAGGGCTACGAAAAATATTATTTCCTCGGTGGCAGTAGCGACTTCAACAATTTCAAAGGTTTGCTGGATAACATCAACGGGGTACATATTTTTGAGCAAGGTCAATACAAAAGCAAGGAACTGAACGTGTGGGGCATCAGTGATAAAAACTTGTTTTTGGAGGCCCATGCCGAGCTGAGCAAAGAGAAAAAACCTTTTTTCGCCATCATCCAAACGGCCGACAACCATCGGCCTTTTACCATTCCGGCCGAAGACAATGACTTTGTACAGCGCACCATTTCCGATGAGGAACTAAAGGCCAATGGCTTTGAATCGCTGAAGGAATACAATGCTTTTGCTTATAGCGATTATTGCTTCCAACAGTTTATGGAAACGGCCAAAAAATCGCCTTGGTTCAACAATACCATTTTTGTGTTCATCGGCGACCATGGGGTGAGCGGCAATGCCACGGCCATGTACCCCAGTGCTTGGACGGAGCAACGCCTGACCGACGAGCATGTGCCGCTGTTGTTTTATGCGCCGGCCATCATCAACCCGCAACGCCGCAGCGAAGTGGTATCGCAAATTGATGTACTGCCCACCATTGCCGGCATGATACACCAACCCTATACCAATACCACGCTGGGCCGTGATTTGGTCAACCAAAAGGGCAAGGAAAATGCGGCTTTCATCATCCACCACGACGAGGGCAAGATTGGTGTTGTGACAGACAACTATTATTTTGCCAAACACCTTTGGTTCAATAAAGAAACCCTAGAGCCGATACAGCCCAACCTGCCGCCGCTCACCGCTCAACAAACCGATTCGGTGAAGCGCCATCTCTCCGAACTCACTTCGGCCATTTATGAAACGGCGAAATGGATGTTGGTGAATAATAAGCAATAATGTGATGATTCGCTGATGTGCTGATTAGCTAATTCCTTTAGGTTGGGTAATAATTTGCAAATGAGAAAATGTGCAAATGCCTGCCCGACTGCGTCATTCAGTAGGGCCTGCCCGGCTGAAGCCGTTCGGACGGGTACAAAATTCGACCTGTCAGATTAAGCCAAATAGGTTGATTCATTAGGGTTACTATTAATTTCAGTATAAATGTATTACTATGAAATTGGTTGTTTTTCGATAAGCAATACAATACCTTCTTTTTTATACTCCTCATCATCTTTTATCCAACCATTACAAAAAGTAGCTTTATCATATTCAAGCAAACCAACCGCAGGGTCGGCCACGAATATTTTTCTGTTTTTTATTTTATAAACAACTATAAAATGATTGTCTTGCCAATGTACAATGCAAGGTGCAATCAAATTCTCTTTAAATACTTCGTAAGACATAGCCACTGCCTGGGTCTGATACCCAAATGATTTAGCCGCTTCACTCAAATCGTATAGATTAGTTCCATTAAGGGTATCCATTTTGGTAATACGGTTTAGCTCGCTTATTGAATGTTCTTCTTTATAATATGCAAGAATCATTTTCAAACAAGCTGGGCCACACCCCTGTGGGGAGGCTTGTTTGTAAAAGGGGAAGGGAGTTGCTTTCTGTTTCGTTGCACAACTGTATAACATGCACCCTAAAAGTAAAAGAGCAACAGAAAATCGCATAAAATATTATTTATTTGCTGGTATTAAAAAGATTTATGCCCCATCCCAACCATCCTACAGCAACATCCCGAAGGAATCAGCAAATTAGCTAATCAGCTAATCTTCTTGGCTATCATCACCATTCTCGCCGACTTCTTTACATCGTAATGGCCAAAAGCATAATCGCCAAATACTTCTTGCAACTGCAAACCTTGGTAGGCAAACATTTCGGTAAAATCGCCCAGCGAAAATTTAGCTACTTTTTCGGTGTATTCCAGTGGGGCATCCAAGGCTTCATCTTCCACCACAATCTTTTTGTAAAAATGGGTTTCGTCAAACCATTTGGTGATGTAGTAGTTCACGCCGTCAATCTCTTTTTCAAACTGGTGTACCAAATGGTCTTCGGCATAATGTACGTTGAGGTAATCCATTACCAAGGTACCGCCGGGCTTCATGCTTTGGGCAATGGTGCGGATGGCATTGTCGTGCTCCCGCCGGGTGCGGAAATAACCAAAACTGGTAAAGAAATTAAAAGCGTAATCAAAATAATTCATCCAAAAGGGTAGGCGCATATCATGCTGAAAAAAGTGCAGGTTTTCCTGTTCGCTTTGTAGGGCTTCGGCAATGCTGTCTTCGCTCAAATCGATACCCGTTACATCAAAACCTTTTTGCGCCAATTGTATGGAGTGGCGGCCCTTGCCACAGGCCACATCCAGCATACGGGCACCCAACGGTGGTTGCAAATAGGCAATCAGCCCATCAATGAAGGCTGCCGCTTCCTTTTCATCCCTTTTAAAATATAGTTGATGATAATAAGGCGTGTTAAACCAGTCTTTGAACCATTGCTCTTGCATATTGCAAATATAGCGGTGAAATGACAATGCCCAAGCGTATTTATACTCGAACGTATTTCAGATTTTCGCTCATAATAGAGTCGAGTTACTAGGGTTTTCAACCTCCGCTTCGGTACGGCCTCATAAAAAAGCCGTTAAGAAAATTGAAGCTGAGGGCGCAAAAGAAAAACAGTTGTTACGGGAGCTTAGCAGTATTATTGGCCCGTAAGTCCTACTGAAGCTGGGTTTTGCACTACCGATTGAGCTTGTTTTCCTTTAGCCCGAGGGTTCAATTTTTAGGCTTTTTTATGCAGCCTTGATTTTTTGCTCCACTTTTGTATCAAGACAAAAGTGGAAAAAGCCGCCGCAAAAGGTAATTGCAAATTTGGACAAGAGCGAAAATTTGAAATACCCCTTTTATAACCTCATTGCCATCATCCTATGGCCTTTTTCAGTATCTTTGCCACCTTAAAAAACAACGCAGCGAATGGCATTGATAAAAAGTATCTCCGGCATACGGGGTACCATTGGTGGGGCTACCAATCATAACCTTACACCCTTGGATGTGGTAAAATTTACAGCGGCTTACGGCACTTGGCTGATGCAGCAGGGCGACAATAAAAAAGTAGTCATCGGTAGGGATGGACGTATCAGCGGTGCCATGGTAAAGCAATTGGTGATCAGCACATTGAACGGCCTCGGCTTGGATGTGATAGACCTCGATTACAGTACAACGCCCACGGTGGAAATGGCGGTACAATTTGAAGCAGCGGCAGGCGGCATCATTTTAACGGCCAGCCACAACCCCAAAGAATGGAATGCACTCAAACTGCTCAACCACAAGGGCGAGTTCATCAGCGGTGCGGCAGGGGAGCAGATATTGGAACTGGCAGCGAAAGAAGCATTTGAATTTGTGGCGGTGGATAAATTGGGCACTTGCGTTCCCGACAATGGCTCATTGAAAAAGCACATTGATGCCATCGTCAATTATCCATTGGTGGATGTGGCGGCTATCAAAAAAGCCAAGTTCAAAGTGGTGGTAGATGCGGTGAACAGCACCGGTGCCATTGCAGTGCCGGCCATGTTGAAAGCCTTGGGCGTAAAAGATGTGATTGTATTGAATGAGGAAGTGAACGGTAAATTTGCCCACAACCCCGAACCCTTGCCCGAGCATTTAACGCAACTGAGCAATGAAGTGGTGAAGGAGAATGCGCACTTGGGCATCGCCGTAGATCCTGATGTGGACAGGCTTTGCTTTGTTTGTGAAGATGGTACTATGTTTGGTGAAGAATATACATTAGTGGCCGTGGCGGATTATATTTTGGGCCAGCGCAAGGGTAACACGGTGAGCAATATGAGCAGTACCCGTGCCTTAAAAGACATCACGCTCAAGCATGGCGGCGAATATTTTGCCAGTGCCGTGGGCGAGGTAAACGTGGTGGAAAAGATGAAGGCCGTTAATGCGGTGATCGGTGGCGAGGGCAACGGCGGTATCATTGTACCGGATTTGCATTATGGTAGGGATGCGTTGATTGGTATTGCCCTGTTTTTGAGCCATTTGGCCAAAAGCAAAAAGAGCATCCGCCAATTGCGCAATAGCTACCCCGATTATTTCATGAGCAAAAATAAAATCAGTTTCGATAGGCAATTTGCAACAGAGGCAGAACGCAAGGCATATATTGATGGGTTGTTTTCCAATATCCAAGCGAAATACAAAAACAACCCCAGCAGTAGGGAAGATGGGTTGAAGATTGAATATGATACGGACTGGGTACATCTGCGCACCAGCAATACAGAACCCATCATCCGCATTTATGCCGAAAGCAATTTTGAAACCACAGCGAATAATATTGCGCAGAAGTTGATGCAGGATATAAGGGAAGTAATGTGATAAAGTAATAATGTGCAAATATGCAAATTGGCAAATGTGCAAATTTCTTTAGAGGATGTAGCTTTTTGAATAGGTTGAAACTTAGAAATGGTTGCTCTTTTTTGCATATTTGCACATCTGCACATTTGCATATTCAAATCAGCTAAACCTAACAAATCACCGCAGTAAGTAAAAACTAAAGGCTCTAAAAATGAACAGGATCTACTTCGACAATGCGGCTACTACAGCACTTGACCCCACGGTGTTAGATGCCATGATGCCCTATTTGACCGAAAAATTCGGTAATCCTTCTTCTATATACAGTTATGGCAGGGAAACCCGCATGGCGATAGAAAATGCCCGCAAGTCGGTGGCCAAGATACTCAATGCCCATCCGGCGGAAATATTTTTCACCAGCGGCGGCACGGAAAGCAGCAACACGGCCATTCATGCAGCCGTGAATGATTTGGGTTGTAAACGCATCATTACATCGCCCATTGAGCACCATGCCACTTTACATACGGTAGAAGCGTTGAAGCACCGTGACTTGGTGGAACTGAGTTATGTAAAACTCCTGCCCAATGGCCATGTGGATACTGATGATTTGGAAAAGATACTGGCCCAAAGCGAAGAGAAGTGTTTGGTTACCCTTATGCATGCCAACAACGAAATTGGCAATATACTCGATATACATGCGGTGGGTGAGCTTTGCCGCTTGTACAATGCCGTTTTCCACAGCGATACGGTGCAAACGGTAGGTCATTTCCCATTCGATCTGCGCAATACACCCGTACATTTTGTTACTGGGGCAGGGCACAAGTTCCATGGACCCAAGGGGGTAGGCATTTTGTACATCAACGAAAATGTACGCATCAAACCATATATCAACGGAGGTGGGCAAGAGCGCAACATGCGGGCAGGCACGGAAAATCTGTACGGCATCGTCGGTTTTGCCAAGGCCTTGGAAATAGCTACCGAGCGATATGAAGAAGACAGTGCCTATATTGGTACGCTCAAATATTATATGTACGATGAACTGAAGAAACATATCCCCGGTGTGGCTTTCAACGGCGACCCACTCGGCCGCAGTCTGTACACGGTTTTAAACGTAAGCTTTCCCAAAACGGAAAAAAGCGAAATGATGCTGTTCAATTTGGACATTGCCAATATCTGCGCCAGCGGTGGCAGCGCCTGTACATCCGGTGCCGATGCAGGTAGCCATGTTATCAGGGCCATCAACAACAACCCCAACCAAGTGGCTGTTAGGTTCAGCTTTAGCCGCCACAATACCCGTGCGGAAGTGGACGAGGTAATAGCTAAAATAAAAGAGATGATATAAGGCTTGCAGCATCTCGTACTGCATTACAAGTAATGGTACTCCAAAATAATTCACTTTCTATTGCCTGAACGCCCGTTTGTTGCCGATCAGACCGAAGGTATATTTCAATTTTTGGCTTTTGTCCCAATTTGCAGTTGCCTTTTGGGGCGGCTTTTTCCACTTTTGTCTTGATACAAAAGTGGAGCAAAAAATCAAGGCTGCATAAAAAAGCCTAAAAATTGAACCCTCGGGCTAAAGAAAAACAAGCTCAATCTATAGTGCAAAACCAAGCCTCAGTAGGACTTACGGGCCAATAATACTGCCAAGCTTTGGTAACATTCGTTTTTCTTTTGCGCCCTCAGCTTCAATTTTCTTAACGGCTTTTTTATGAGGCCGTATCGAAGCGGAGGATGAGAATCCTACTAATTCGATTGTATTGAAAGCGAAAATTTGAAATGCGCCCACCAAAGCAATAATCCTTTAACTACATTTATACAAGCGGTCTGATATAACCACTATGAAAAAAGGGCTTCAGACCTAATTGGTCGTCAGCCCTTTTTGTATGAACCTGTTGAATGGTTTTATTAGAGATACTGGTCTACAAAAACGGATTACTCCATTTTTTATCTATATACACATTGGTGCCCGACAAGGTTTTTAAAAAGGCCACCAGTCCGGCCATTTCTGCACCACTTAAATTCAGTTGTTGCCCCACACCATTGGGCCGTAACCTGGGATCGAGGTTGGTATTGCCCGGCGCCAAGTTGATGGTATTGTAATGGCCTACTGCATTTTGCAACGTGGCCAAGTTGCCCGAGTGCATCAAAGGGCCGTTCTCTACACCCGCTCCATTGGCTACATCCCTTAAGCTAGGTGCACGGGTAACATTGATGTCGATACCGGTACCTGCAATGGAACCAATGATACCGTTGTTGCGGGTATTGGGGTCGATGTCGAATTCAGGGGCATTGTGGCAACCGTTGCAACCCGCACCGCCGCCTGTACGTACGCCAGCCGCATTAAAAACAGGCGGGGCCAAAAAGGTTTGCTTGCCCGCATTTTCCTGTGCCGTAAAATTGGGGAACGGCTGACCATCGTTGGCCACCTGCGCCCTGCCCACATCATATTTGGAATCGAAAGATTGGATACTCCTTACAAACTGCGCCAAGCATTCTTGCATACGGGCTTCGCTAATAGATTCGTCGCCATAGGCAAATTTGAAAAGCTCTTTGTAATAACCAATGCCCTGCAACTTGGTGAGTAGGGTAGCGATGGCGGGCCTACCGCTTTGACCACTGAAACCCATTTCGGCATGGTCTTGTATGGGTTTGGTGGTTTGCTGTTCGAGTGTAGCCGCACGTTCATCCCAGAAAAACTTCGTTTCCACGGCATAACGGGAATTGATCAACCGCATGCTATGGCGGGCTGTAGTGCCGCCGGCCACACCATTGCTGGCCACCGCAATATCGCTAAAAGCAAATTGCTGCTTGTGGCAACTGCCGCAGGAAATGGTATTGTCGATGCTTAGGTTCTTGTCGTAAAACAGTACCCTGCCCACCGTAGCCTTGGAGTTGGTAATGGGGTTGGCACCGGTATTGTCTTTAGCCCCGATGTAGGCAGGTTTGGTTTGGTTGGCATAATTGGCCAAACTGTTGGGGTCGACATTGGTGCCAAATGCGGCTTTGATGGCAGTGTAAGGATCGGTAATGGTATCCGCCGTATCCGACTTGGAACAACTTGCGGCCACAATGAGTAAGCTGAAAATGAAAGCAATCGTGAATTGTAGTTTAGACATATTGCGGTTTTTGATTTTTGGGAATAGCCGGTTTGACTGTTCCTTGGTTGATTGGTTTAATTAATGATGAGTTTATTGTTATACCCGTACCGATGTATTTGACGTTTGCCATTAACAAATCCTTCGCTGCCTTAATGATTGGGTGGCGGTCCTCCGGGCGGCGGTCCGTCATCGGGGCCTTCGCCGGGTGGTCTTTCTCCCGGTGGTGGGCCCATGGGCGGCCTGCCGTTTCTACCGGGCCTGCCGGGTGGCGGCATCGAAAGCCTCCGTACAATATCGTGCAATAGATTATCGAACTTTTGTTGCTGTGCCGGTGTGCATATCGCCCTCACTTGCTGAAAATGGTCGATGTGCAGCCGCTCCAATTGCTGTGTGGTAGCGGCAATTTTAGCGGTGGCGGCCGCTTTGGCCGTATCGCTGGGATTCCCCTGCTTGAGCAATAAAAAGAGCGAGTCCTTCAAATCGGTTATGCGTTGACGCAAAGGGGCCGCGGCCGAGCGGTGGGCCTGTATCAATTGCTGGTACTGCCGTTGCTGCCCACTGTCCAACTGTAATTCCTTGGTGAGGAATTCGGCCAGTAATCGGGGTCCTTGCCCTTGCTGGGGGGGCTGGTTGCGGCCTGTCCAGAACAACACCAAGGTAACCGTATTGGCCGCCAAGAGCAATAGGATTATCAGCCACAATATTTTGTTTTTTGTTGCCATTGTTATCCCTTAATAATTGGATCCTGTTGAAAGATTGAAATCGCTTGCAAAGCTGTCAAATGACGTTTTACCAGTGCCGCTGGCTGCTGCTGGTTTGGCGGAGCGCTGTTGCACCAAGGCCACTGTATTCAACACCAGTACCAAGGCCAATAGGGCAATGGCCAGTGCGGGCTTTGCCATGTAAGTGGGCCTTGCCTCCACTGCTTGCTCCATCCGGGCTTTTAACCGGGTGTAAAAGAAGGGCGGCAGTTCGCTGGGCTGCATACCTTCCAAGCTTTGCAGGTAGGCATCTGTGATGGAATGTGGGTTTGTTTTGTTCATATCATTGCTCTTTTAATGATTGTAATTGTTGCTGCAGGTTTTGTTTGGCCCTGCTCACCAACGATTCGATGGCTTTAATGCCCTGCTGCATAATGGCCCCCGCTTCTTCGTAACTCATGCCCTGCACTTTGATGAGGGTAAAAGCCAGTTGCTGCTTTTCAGGCAGGCGGGCGATGGCCTTAAAAAGGGTAGCCGCTTTTTCCTTTTTGTCCAACAGCACCCCCGGATGGTCAAATTCAGGCTTTTTTTCAGCGGGCATCCACCAAGGCAGTAGGCTGTGCAAGCGTTGCCGCGTTTTTTTGCGCCGCAGCTTGTCGATGGCTTTGCGGGTAGCGATTTGGTATATCCAAGTGGAAAGGCTGGCTTCTTGCCGAAAGCTGCCGATGGATTGGTACACCGTAATGAATACCTCCTGTGCCGTATCTTCGGCTTCCGTGGCATCCTGTAAAATGTTCAGCACCGTATTGTACACACGGGCACCGTAGCCGTCCACCAATAGGCGGAAAGCCTCCTCGTTCTTTAGCCGGAGTTGTACAATTAGTTCCTGTTCAGATAACACTGTATAGTTTGACGCAGCAAAGTAAGGAATCCTTCGGTGGAAAGGAAGAATGTTGAAGGAGGAATGTCGAATGACGAATGAGAGTGAAGTTTAAAAGCTTTTAGGTACATAGGTTTATATCATAATACCGGGGAATGCTGATTGGATGCAAACCCCGGTATAGGAAACTTTTAAAGTATCATGATAAAATACTCGGCAGGCATTGTTGATAGAAGGCCTACTGGAAAATAAAACTTAAGAGCCAGGGGTACTTATGTCAACTTTACAAAGCATAGGTCCGTACTGGGTAGCCAATCTACAAATCAGACCGGGACAACAAACTTGATCCTCGCTAGGGTAAGGATATGTGCAAATGACCCCTGCTCCGTAACATCCATAAGGTGGCGGAAGTAAATATCCTCCCAACACTTCCTTCATTTCATTTTTTGATAATTTTTTCATAACCTACAATTTTAGTGTTTATAAAAAATAGCTGTAACCATGCAGTCTAAGCGGTTAAAGATTAAATGGTGCATACAGCATACACGCAATGGCCGGGGTTGGCAAAACTGCCATCGCAATAAAAGGCTGCCCCTTCAATGCCGTCACAAACAAAGGGGCAACCTTCATCGCTCCAACATGCTTGGTAAAGATTGTACCATCCCCAAGCGCCTTTTAAGTTTTTCATTTCTTCTTTTGATAACTTTTTCATAATCAACCATTTTAATGTTTTGCGCAGCCGTTGCTCACTGCACAGTTAAGTTTGTTGTTTAAAGGCAACCAACCGATCGGTTGTAATCTCTGTTGCGGTCTTTGGGACACCGACCACGGGACAGCCGATATACATTTCATCGGTTCTTTAAATACAGTGAGGTTTTTGGGTTTATCTAAGCGGCTGTTGTTGTTTTATTGGTTGCGTTGCGTTCATCGTTTTAGGTTTAGCTAAGGTAACTTTATTTTTTGCCATTGCCAAATACTGGATGCATTTCAATGCTTGCTTTCCGTTGTGGTCGGTGGGACACCGACCACGGAGTGGGAAACTGACCATGGAAATCGGCCATAAAACGGACGACCGTTATTTTTTCCGCTTTTTCTCCTTGGCTACCGATTCCTTGTCTATCGCCGCCGTGGCCAGTATTTCGGCCACCTGCTTGGCTTCAATGTCGTGCAGTGAGTGTAGCCTAACAGTTGCGATGAGGGCCCGGCCTTTCACCTCCAAATGCTCAAAATCATCCGCTATCTTTTTGCCGTTGCATATACCCAAGTCAATGCCATCCTTTACCGGATTGATATAACAGTACATGCCAAAGTAATGGTAAAAAGGGATTTTAAAACTGAACTTTTCTTGCACACCCGGCACCATGGCATGTATGAGCTGGCGCAACTGGTCGGCTATTGCCTTTTTATTAACCGGCAGTTCATCAATAAATATATCTACGGGGTTCATGTAGCTATCAACTCAATTGCAGTTTGCGTATCATGGCTTTTACTTCCTTTTTAAACAAGTCCAACTCAGCCATTTTTTGCTGGATAAAACTGTTGTCTTCCAACTTGCCAATTACCTGATCCATTTCGGCATTGCTTTCGTACACCATTTTACGGAAGGGGTTGCTGTAATCCTTGGCCCTGGCATTGTAGATACCCTTGGCCATCCATTCCCTTGTGGCAACTGCTTGCACCAATAAGGTTTTAAACAGCGCTGGGGTAAATTGCTTGGGTGTAATGCCCAGTACCTCCAGCATGGAAGTATAGGCATGGTACAGTTTTTCCTTGGGGTAATTATCGCCCTGCTTGCGATAAAAATCATGCAGTTCGTCCCAACTGGTAAGCTTACCCTCTTTGATGCCCCGTTTTACTTTTTCCACTTCTTCGGTTTGTATCAATTGCCCGCCCACATTGAGCCATTCGCTTCTTTTGATTTTGGCGGATAGGGTTTTCTTCAAGGCTTCAAAACTGGCGGGCCGTATTTGGCGGTAATGGTTAAATATTTCCATGATGCCATAGTATTGCACCAATTCCTTAAACACTTGTATGGCCTGTGGCACTTTTACCAACAGGGTAGTGCGGCTGGTATTTTCCCAGCCCTTTACCGTGGCGTTACCGTCTGCATCTACCGTAAGTTTTTCCATCAAGCTCAGCCCGTTGAATATTTCGTTTACCGTATCGGGTGCCAAATAATCGTATTCAATATGCTGTATTCTTTCTGTGCGCCTGTCCCTGTCTACATACTTCCAAGCATTGCGGGCCAGCGCATACATATTGTACATAAACCAATAGCCCGGCATCACCACCAGCCGGTCGTGGCTCACATCATTGCTGATCAAGCTAAAGGGGATGGGGATATTCAGCTCTGCTGGAAAATCACCCTTGGCGATAATGGTAAAAGCGGCAAATTGCGAGTTGTGTTTCAGGCTCACGCAAAGCCCCGGCCAAAAACCCCTACCCGCCACTATTTCGCCATCCGGGCTGCGGCTGTTGTGGTTGCTGCCAATGGTGGCACCCGCCGCAATATTGCTTTGCCCCATTACGGTGGCAGCGCACAAAAACGAATTGTTGTGGTGCTGTTCATGCGCCGGAAAAATCAGGGAGTTGAGCACTTCGCAACAGGAAATGGTGGAATTGTTGCCCAAATAGGAGTTGATGAGCCGGGCACCATACTTCAGTTGCGAGTGCGACGACATGATGAAGCGTACGGCTTTCACCCCATAAAAAATGCGGCAGCCGTAGCCCACGATACCGTTTACAATTTCGCAGCCTTCGCCCACCTGCGATTTGCGGTCTGCATCGCTATTGATGGTTACGTTCTTTATTTTATTGGCACCCTTAAGATAGGCATCGCTGCCCACCCAAACGTCTTTAAGAATTTTACAGTTTTTGATAACGGTACGGTCGCCGATTTTACCATAGTAGCCCCGCCGTTTGTCGAATTTCTTTTCCGCAAACTCCTTGAACTTTTGCAGCAGTTCTGTATCGGCCCTGTACTTGCTCCACAGCCAAGCATCACCGGGCAACATGCCATTAAAGGGGATTACGCTGCGGCCGCCGTTTTCGTTGCAGAGCTCCATCCATATCCGCACTTTTTCATCTTCGCCCTCTTTTAATACGCCGTTGCCAAATTTGGCATGGTCGGTACAAGACAGTTCGTTGGTATTGGCAATCATCACTTCATCGCCAATGATATAATGGCTCAGGTAGTTCACATTGTCCACGCACACATTGTGGCCAAAATCGCAACTGATGATGGTGCTGTTGTACAGGCCCACGGGCAGCCGCAGGTTGTGAAATTCGAGGTAGAAGGGTTCCAGCTTACCAATGCGTACCAGTCCGTAAAACTTGCAGTTCTTTACCAGTTCGGGGTTGAAGGATTGCGATACCAGTATCATGTTCCAATCGTCAGAGGTATTGCGGTTGCGCACCAGTACCTCTATCTCTAGGGCATTGAGTTTGCGGTATTCAATGCCGTTGCGGTTTTGTACATTCCGCAGATAGTATTCGTCTTGCCCGGCGGGGATATAGCGCTCCTCTACAAAATTGTAGCCAAGGCTTTGTACCGGGAATTTTTTTATGATATTCATTTTGTTAATGTGCTAATTAGCTATTGTGCTGATTAGCTAATGTAAGGAGTAAAATGATTGGATGCTAATTTTTAATGTGCAAATTATTCGGTTCCAAACAAACCCTATCCTACACAGTAAACATTCACCGCCAAAGAAATTAGCACATTATCACATCAGCTAAATATCACATCAACCCCACCCATTTGGGTTGCTTGATAAGCAGCAGCAACTCACCGCCAAAGGAATCAGCACATTATCACATCAGCTAATCAGCTAATTATTCCACCGTTACACTCTTCGCCAAATTCCTGGGCATATCCACATTAATCCCTTTAAGCGTACCGACGTAGTAGGAAAGGAGTTGCAAAGGTATCACACTCAAAATAGGGGCAATCAGTTCGTCGGCGGCGGGTATGGCAAATACATCGTCGCTGAGGCCGGTGCTTACCGTATCACCATCGGTAATGATGGAAATGACCTTGCCCTTCCTGGCCTTGATTTCCTGCATATTGCTCACAATCTTTTCGTGGTAGCTGTCTTTGGTAGCCACAAATACCACGGGCAGGTTTTCATCCACCAAAGCGATGGGGCCATGCTTCATTTCCGCGGCGGGATAGCCTTCGGCATGTATATAAGAGATTTCTTTCAGTTTCAAAGCACCTTCCAAAGCCACGGGGAAATTGTAGCCCCTACCCAAGAACAAAAAGTCGGAGGCATCCTTGTATTTGGCGGCAATGGCTTTTAATTCATCGGCATTTTTCAAGATGGCTTCCACTTTCTCCGGCACATCTTGCAGCTCTAGCAGCAGCTTGTTATAATATTCATCGCTCACCGTGCCCTTGGCTTTGGCAATTTTCAGGGCCATCATGTTCAGCACGGCCAACTGACCGGTAAACGCCTTGGTGCTGGCCACCCCAATTTCGGGACCGCTATGGGTATAGGCACCCGCATGGGAGAGGCGGGCAATGGAGGACCCCACGGCATTTACCACACCAAAAATAAAGGCGCCCTGCTCCTTGGCCCTTTCTAGCGCCACCAGGGTATCCGCCGTTTCGCCGCTTTGCGATATGGCAATGATTACATCGCCCTTGTTTACGATGGGGTTGCGGTACCTAAATTCACTGGCATATTCAACCTCTACCGGTATGCGGCAAAGTTCTTCTATTACATATTCGGCTATCAGCCCGGCATGCCAACTGGTGCCACAGGCCACAATCATGATGCGGTTGGCATTTTTCAGTTGCTCCAAATTGTTTTCTACGCCGGCCATGGTAATGGTACCGGCCGTGGCATCCAACCTGCCGCGGAGGCAATCGTAAATGGTGCTGGGCTGTTCAAATATTTCCTTAAGCATAAAATGGTCGTAGCCGCCTTTTTCAATGGCCGCCAGTTCCAGATCGAGCTTTTGTACGTAGGGGGTAAGGTTTTCGTTGCCCAGGTTTTTTAAAATCAGTTCATCGGGCCTGATAATGGCCAGTTCATAATCGTTTACATACACCACTTCTTTGGTGTACTCCAACATGGGGGAGGCATCGGAGCCCAAAAAATGTTCGCCCTTGCCCACGCCGATTACCAAGGGACTGCCCTTACGGGCGGCGATGATGGTATCGGGGTTGGCCTCATCCATCAGCAATATCACATAAGCACCGGTAACCCTTTTGAGGGCCACCCGTACCGCTTCTTCCAAGCTGCACTGGTTGTTTTTTTTGATTTCCTCAATGAAATTCAACAACACTTCCGTATCCGTATCGCTGGTAAACGTATAGCCCTTGCTTTGCAGTTCTTTTTTAAGCTGCGCATAGTTTTCGATGATGCCATTGTGTATCATGGCCAATTGGCCGCTGGCAGAACTGTGGGGGTGGGCATTGCGGTCGCTGGGTTCGCCATGGGTGGCCCAACGGGTATGGCCGATGCCGGTATGCGAGTGCAGGTCTTTGCCAATAATGGATTCCTCCAGTTCCGATACCCGGCCTTTCTTTTTATATACTTTCAGTCCGCCGTTGAGCAGGGCCACACCGGTACTGTCATAGCCCCTGTATTCCAACCTTTTAAGACCGGTGATGATGATGGGATAAGCTTCTCTTGGGCCTGTATAGCCAACGATTCCACACATATATCAATTCGTTATTATAACTGTTAAAAATTCAAGATGCAATATTAGCCAAAAAAAATGACGTAGGATAGAATGATGAGTTATGGGTTATGAGTTATGAGTGAGGCCGTGCTTGCCCGCCTGCATTAAAGGTTGGTCGGTGTTGCGGGTGATCTGTGCCAAATAATCAATAATGAATAAAGAATAATCAATAGTATAGGGTGTGGATGAGCTGCGGTACGACGAAGGAACCAATCACGGGGGTAGTAATTCCAAGCCGTTGGAATGTAACGGATAATTGACCGTTGGCCGTGGGTCGTTGGCCGTTGACCGAAAGAAGATGACGGTTGACAGGAAGGCAAGTTAGGAGTTGTTCATTATTTGGTATAGAGGGCTATACAATTGCAAATCCCGCCAACAGCGGTGGCCGAAGGCACGGCATAACTCATCAGGCTACATCGACTATGGACCATCGACCATCGACTATGGACCAGCATTCCTCATTATTCATTATTAATTATTCACTCCACAATTCGTCATTCGTCACTCATAACTCGTCATTCTACAACAGCGTTCCCTTCAAAAACAAATACGCCACCGAAAAATAGATGATGATGCCGGTTACATCCACCAGCGTGGCCACAAAGGGGGCCGAAGAAGTGGCAGGGTCAAGTTTCATCCTTTTGAGGAATATGGGCAACATCGAGCCGCTGAGGGTGCCCCACAATACCACACCCAGCACCGCAAAAGCCGTAACCAAGGCCAGCCGCAGGGTATACACGCCATAGAGGTGCGGTTCGATAAAGCTCCACAAATAGGTGCGCAAAAAGCCCACCAGCCCCAGTATCCCGCCCAGCACCAGTCCGGTTTTTAGCTCCCGCCGAAAGATGCGCAGCCATTCCGCCACGGTAATTTCGCCCTTGGCCATGGCCTGTATCACTAGGGTGGAGGCTTGCGAGCCACTGTTGCCGCCGCTGGAAATGATGAGGGGTATCAGCATGGTCAACACAGCCACTTTGGCAATGATGCCCTCAAAAAAGCTCATGGCGCTGGCCGTTAGCAGTTCGCCCACAAACAAAATCACCAGCCAGGGCGCCCGTTTGCGGATCAGCTTCCAAAAAGGCATGTCCAAATAAGGTTCGTCCAGCGCCTCGGTACCACCGATTTTCTGAATGTCCTCGCTAAATTCTTCTTCCGCAATCCACAACACATCATCAATGGTTACGATGCCCAATAGTACATTGTTGTTATCGGTAACCGGCAAAGCCACCCGGTTGTTCATTTTAAAAGCCTCGGCCGCCTGCTCTTGGTCGTCGGTTACCCCCAATTTGATGTAGCGGCCATCCATCAGTTCGCTCACCAGCGTATCCGGCTTGGCCAAAATGAATTCCCGGATACGGATATCGTCCAGCAGTTCGCCATCCTTGTCGATGACATATATTACATCAATCGTTTCGCTGTTTTTGCCCACGTTGCGGATGATATCCAGCACTTCCGTTACGGTATTGTGTTCGTGCACATACACATAATCGGGGGTCATCAGCCGGCCCACGCTGTTTTCGGGGTAACCCAGCAGCTCCAGGGTAATCTTCCGCTCATCGGGGTCCAATAGTTTGATCAAGTCCCGCACGGCCGCCTTGGGCAGCTCCTCCAAAAAAGCCGTCCGGTCATCCGCCGGCAGTTCATTCAGCAGTTCGGCTGTTTTAAAAGGGGGTAGACTGTTGATGATGCGTTGCTGTTCGGCGGGCTCCAATATCTTAAACACGCTGGCGGCCCGGTGCATGGACAGGTGGCCGATGATGGGCACTTCATAATCGGGATTGTCGTATATCAGCGTGGCCACGTCGCTGATGTTTTGGTTGTTCAGGAAGTCCTGTATGGCCAGCTTGTCATCGGTAATGATGACTTCCTCAAATTGTTGTTGCAAAGAAATTTCGGCCATCTCCATATCCTTATTTTATTGCCGTATTGATTTATTTTGCAAATTATACCAATTCGATTTGATAACAATATTATCAGGTTTGTTAATGCCTTGGTGGGTAGGACACCACAAGTGTTCGAAACCTTAATAAGCTGTCCATTAATCCCGAAGGGATGTTATTATTGTAGTATGATTCAGGCGAATCGACCAATTCAGAGGAACCCCGAAGGGGTGATATTATTATTCAGTATTTATGTTTCGAACAGTTATGGTGTCCCACCGAACGGAATGTTGAGGCGATGACCTTCCCTTGCATTTACAGGTACATTTTTTCAAAAAATTACATTGGCTTATGCGGTTATATCATGATTCCGTTCGGTGGGACACCGACCAGGGAAGTAATTGGCAATACCACTACTATTTAAGTACCATCATCTTTTAAAGTTCAAGAGGTAATACTTTATTATATATATTGTAGCCCATATGCTAAAACCATATTTATTTATCGATACTACCCAACAAAGGGGGAGGGGCGTTTTTACCCGTGAACGGATACCGGCGGGCACCATAGTAGAAGTGGCGCCAGTGATTGTAATGGAAGCGGCCGACCGGGAGCATTTGGACAAAACGCTGTTGCACGACTATATTTTTGAATGGGGCAAGGCCAAGGATAAATGCTGCATGGCACTGGGCTATATACCCATGTACAACCATAGCTACACCAGCAATTGTGAGTATTTTATGGATTTTGAGGACGATACCATTTTCGTAAAAACCGTACGGGTAATTGCCAATGGCGAAGAACTGACTATCAATTACAATGGCGATTGGAATGATGGGAAGAAGGTTTGGTTTGATGTGGAGTGAATAATTAATAATGAATAATGCTGGCCCATGGCCCATCGCAAACACCCTCTCATCCGTTCCCCGCTGTTGCCGTTAATTGAAGGTTTTATGTACACAACCAATAGGAGGGCAAAAATGGATACAGTGCCAATCAGTTATGGGTCCTCGCCGCATCGCTTTCAAACAATACTAATTATTGTAACACTTTTGTTTAACTTTTATATAGGCGCATACAGCTTTTTGTAAAAACAACGTCACAATTGGGTAAAATCATCATTTTCGTTGATGTGTTGCTCAAAAATGCAATAGCCCCCTTATCTTTACGTTTCTTTATGTCTAAAAAAACCTTTTGCATGAAAAAAATATACTTGTTATTAACTGTGTTTGTGATGGGCGCAACAACTGCCAATGCGCAGATCGACATCCATCAACTGATGCAGCGAACGGATTTGAAACTGTCGCAAATTGATTCCATTGCCAAGCAGTATTTTGCCGCAGTGGGCACGGGCAAGGGCAGTGGCTACAACCAGTACCAACGCTGGTTTTACGAACAACGTTTCCATGTAAATGAGCAAGGATATCTTAGGCCACAGGCCGAAGAAACGGCTGCTTTTGAGCAGGCCATGCAAGTAATGCGTACCCCTTCGGTAGCTGGTACTTGGGTGGCAACCGGCCCTTCTAGCTGGAACCGCACCACCGGCTGGAACCCCGGCGTAGGCCGTATTACCTGCATTGGGATATCCCCCTTTGATACAACAGTTATTTATGTTGGCTCTCCCGGTGGCGGCATCTGGAAATCGATCAATAGCGGTACTAGCTGGACGCCCCTGTCCGACAACTCAAGTGCCCGCATGACGGTAAACGCCATTGCGGTTGACCCTTTGAACGTAAATGTGGTATATACCTCAACCACCGGCGGTAACTTTAAATCAATCGATGGCGGTGCTACTTGGACCGTAATACCCACCATTGGTGGTACCATCCGCAAATTTTTGATACAGCCCGGTACCAGCAACACTGTATTTGCAGCTAGCACCTCCGGTATCTACCGCAGCCTGAATGCGGGTAGTAGCTGGACCTTGGTAAACAATATTTCTACGGAAGATATCGAATTTCGCCCCAACGAGGTAAATACCATGTATGCTACCGGCAGCAGTTCTTCTGGCCATTTCAGGCGCTCTACCGATAATGGCGCAACCTGGACGGTAATGGGTGCCGCAGCGGGCATTACCAACAGTGGCCGGACCTTGGTGTCCGTTACCCCGGCCGACCCCAACGTGGTATATGTGGTGCAGGCCAGTGGCAGCGTTTTTGGCAGGATGTACCGCTCCGTTGATGGTGGCACATCTTTTACTACCACAGTTATAGGTTCTGTAAGCGGTGGTGTGGGCACCAATAACTTTTTTGGCTATAATACCGATGGTAGCGGCGGTAGCGGCCAAGCTACTTACGATATGGCCATGTGCGTTTCGCCTACCAATGCCAACGAAGTACATATAGCAGGTATTATCCTTTTTGTATCTTATAATGGTGGTATCAACTTTCTGCCAGAAACCGCTTGGAGCCTGCCCAATGGCATAGGGTACAACCATGCCGATGTGCATACATTGGATTGGGTAAACAATACCATTTATTCCAGTTCCGATGGCGGTATTTACAAAAGCATCAACCAAGGCGGCGACTGGATTGATTTGAGCGTTGGCTTGGATATCCGTCAATTTTACCGCATCGACTGTTCGCAAACCGACCCGGCCGCTTATGGCGGTGGGGCGCAGGACAATGGGTCCAGCATCCACAGGAGTACGGGATGGATTGATTGGCTGGGTGCCGATGGTATGGAAATGGAGTTTAGCTATAGCAATGCCAGTGTGGTGTATGGTACGTCGCAAAATGGCCAAATGTACCGCAGTACCAACGGTGGTACCAGCTACAGCAGTTTGCCACAATCCGCTTCGGGCAACTGGGTTACGCCCTTTGCCGTTCGGCATAGCAAAGACAGTGTGGTATATGTAGGTTGGACGGGCGTTTACATGAGCCGCAACAGGGGCAGCAGTTGGACCAAAATTTCGGGCAGCACCATTCCCGGCGCACTGGATTGCATGACACTATCGGCCTCCGATACCAATTATATTTATACTTCTGCCGGATCTACCTTATACAGGTCAGTCAATGGCGGTACCAGTTGGACCACCATTCCGGCACCTTCTACCATCACTTCTATTGAAGTACATCCCCGCATTCCACTAAAAATTTGGATTACCACTACCGGTGGCACCAGGGTATACGCTTCTATCGATGGCGGCGACAATTTTACCTCCATTGCAGGTAGCTTGCCCGCCGTGTCGGCCCGCAGTATTGTAATGGACAAAGACGATCTGAAGGAAGGTATGTATGTGGGTATGAATACCGGTGTGTATTTTAGGGATAATACCATGAGCGATTGGGTGCCTTTCTTAACCGGTCTACCCTTGGTAGCGGTAAATGAATTGGACATTCAGCAAAGCGCTAGGAAAATACGGGTGGGCACTTATGGCCGTGGTGTGTGGGAAACCGATTTGAATACTAATAGCCCCATTCCCGTTCGCTGGGTTAGCTTTACCGGTAAGCGCATCAACAACGGCAACCAACTTACTTGGAAGGCCGAAGAAGATGCCAATACCGATAGCTACGAATTGGAGTACAGCCCCAACGGCGTACAGTACAATACGGTTAAAACCATTGTGGCACAAAGCAAACTACAAAGCAGTAGCGGCTTAACAGCAACTTATACCGAAGCCCATCCTGAAAAAAATGATGCCTACTACCGCTTAAAGCAATTTGATAGGAATGGCCGTTTCAGTTATTCAGAAGTGGTATTTATCAAGGGCGGTCAAAGCAAGCAATTGGTATTGTACCCCAATCCAGTTAGAGACCAATTGCGCTTGAGTATACCCGGTGTACTGGGCAACGACCAAGCCATTGTACAAATTTACCATGTAAACGGTATCAAGCTGTTGGAACAGCGGGTATCAACCAATACCCCTACGATCAATACAGCTCAGTTCAGCACTGGCCAATATATTGTAAGGGTTACGGCTGCTGGCAACGTTTATCAGCAAGTATTCCAAAAGGCAGAATAGTATCTTTTTATAGGATGTTCCCTCAATAATTATTGATTAGTAATTAATAATTATTGGGGGAATTTCATTTTGCGAATCCCCTTACCAACCAAGGCTAGGGTTCCTATCTCCACGAAACAAATAAATCAATCCCAAAATGCTAGCCCCCGCCCAATAATAAATAATCCATAATTAGTAATTACCGTGTACTATCTCCCCGAAACACATAAACCACCCCAAAAACAGTAGCTGCCACGCAATAATCAATAATAAATAACCAATAATTATCCCCAGCAAACCCAATCCTCCCCACAAACTGCCTTTTCCGTCCAAAAAAGCCCCCGTTAAACGGAGTTTCAAATTTGCCAATAACCCCTTATCTTTGCCGCCAAAATAAGAACCCATTGGCTACAAAATTTTCAAAAGAAACTTATCTGTATTGGTACGAACTGATGCTGTTGCTCCGCCGCTTTGAAGAAAGGGTGGGTCAGTTATACGGTATGCAAAAAATCAGGGGATTTTGTCACTTGTACATCGGTCAGGAAGCTTTGGCCGCAGGATGTATGACAGCTACCAATCCCGATGACAAATTTGTAACTTCTTACCGCGACCATGCTTTGGCCATTGCCAAGGGTGTTACCGCTAAGAGCTGTATGGCCGAACTGTATGGCAAGGCCACAGGCTGTAGCAAGGGTAAAGGCGGCAGTATGCACTTTTTTGGGGTGAAGGAAAACTTTTTTGGCGGCCATGGTATTGTGGGCGCACAAATAGGAACCGGAGCCGGCTTGGCATTTGCCGAAAAATACAAGGGTACCAAAAATGTGGCCCTTTGCTTTTTTGGCGATGGTGCCGCCCGTCAGGGTATCTTGCACGAAACCTTCAACATGGCCATGCTGTGGAAGCTGCCCGTGGTGTTCATTTGCGAAAACAACCATTATGCCATGGGTACTTCAGTAGGACGTACCAGCAATGTGATGGACATTTATAAATTGGCCGATGCCTATGATATGCCGGGCGACAGTGTGGATGGCATGAGCCCCGAAGACGTGCACAATGCCGTATTGCGGGCAGTGAACAGGGCCCGTGAAAACGGCGGACCTACGTTGCTGGAGCTGAAAACCTACCGTTACAAAGGGCATAGCATGAGCGACCCTGCCAAATACCGCACCAAGGAAGAAGTAGAAGAATACAAGATAAAAGACCCGATAGAGCATTGCCTTAAGATGCTTACCAGCGAATTTGGCGTATCGGCAGAAGAAATAGAAGTGATTGTAGAAAGGGTAAAAAACGAGGTAGAAGATTCGGTAACCTTTGCCGAGGAAAGCCCTTGGCCCAACGATGATGAGATACTGAAGGATGTATATGTACAGCAAGATTATCCCTTTATCGTAGATTAATTAACAAAAAAGCAATTTTCAATACAGCAATAAAAAATAAAATGGCAGACAATAAAGTACAGGATGTGAAAACATCTGGGGCAGCGGATCAGAGTGAAGCGATTATCCAGAAAGCGAAAGGCTTTTGGGCTAAGTTTAGCAAACCTATCATCTATGTAGGAAGCGCCATCATCTTGCTTATCGGCGGATGGTTCGCTTATAAAAATTTGTACAAGCATCCGAAGGAAGCCAAGGGCGAGGAAGCACTTTTCCAAGCTGAGCAATTGTTTGATAAAATGTCGGAGAAAGGCTTTAACAAAGATACCATCAACCTGGTGTTGAACGGTGGTACATTGGCCGATGGCAACATTGTTAAGGGTGTACTGAGCACCATCAGCAAGCACGGCGGAACCTCAGCAGCCAACAGGGCCCATTATTTGGCCGGTGCTTGCTACCTGCACAGCAAAGAGTTCGACAAAGCCATCAAGCAATTGAAGGAGTACGACGGCAACGGCGCCAGCCAACTGCAAAGCATGGCTTACGCTATGATTGGCGACGCTTATGCAGAACTGAAAAAGAATGACGACGCCATGTCGTACTACAAAAAAGCAGCTACCGTAAACGAAAAGGATGAGTTTGTTACACCCGATGCTTTGATGAAGGCAGCTATGTACTGCGAGGTGAACAACAAGCCCAAAGACGCCATTGAGATGTACCAAAAGATAAAAGACAACTATCCCCAAAGCGCACAAGCACAAACGGTGGATAAATACCTGGCCCGCCTAGGTGTTACTGATAATAAATAATAAACAATAGCCGCATGGCCCTAACAGACAATGCGTTATACAATATTACAGGCACTCCCATTCCGAGGGGTGCCTGTGTAGTATTGGTACGTACCGAGTGGAATTCGCTAACAGTAGATAAGTTGGAAGCCGGTTGCCGGGAGCAATTGGAGGCAAACGGTGTGGTTTATAAAGTGATTACCGTGCCCGGTGCCTTTGAGTTGCCCTTTGCTATCAAAAGCTATTGGGATGCACATAAGTACAAAGACGATCGGCCCCATGCCTTTATCGCCTTGGGCTGTGTGTTGCGGGGCGATACCCCCCATTTTGATTATGTGTGCAAAGCAGCCACGGATGGGGTAGTACAATTGAACCTAAGCTTGCCCGTACCCACCATATTTGGCATATTGACGGTAGATAACCAGCAGCAGGCCGATGAAAGAACGGGTGGGGTACATGGCCATAAAGGTGAAGAAGCCGCGATTACCGCCATTAAAATGATGAGCCTAAAAGAATCTTTTTCCAAATAACCGCAAGGCCGTAAGGCAATAAAGGAGGATTGTAATTGAGAGTACAGTTGTTTATACCGTGTTTTGTTGACCAGCTTTATCCGCAAACAGCCTTTAATATGGTGAAAGTGCTGGAAAAAGCCTGCTGCGATGTACAATATAATGCCAACCAAACCTGCTGCGGCCAACCCGCCTTTAATGCCGGTTTTTGGGATGAGTCACGCACGGTATGCACCAAGTTTTTAAAGGACTTCGACAATGCCGATTATATTGTGGCACCCAGCGCCAGTTGCGTGGGCTTTATCCGCAATTACTATCCCAAACTGTTCGAAAATTCGGCCGCCCATAACCAAGTAAAGGATTTGGGCAAACGCACTTTTGAGTTCACCGAGTTTTTGGTGGATGTGCTCAAAATTGAAAACTACGGTGCCCAATTGGCCATGAAAGCCACTTACCACGATAGTTGTGCCGCCCTGCGGGAATGCAAAATAAAAGAGGCCCCCCGCAAGCTGCTACAGCATGTAAAAGGGCTGGAGTTGGTAGATATGCCCGACAATGAAACCTGCTGCGGCTTCGGTGGCACTTTTGCGGTAAAGTTTGAAGCCATTTCCATCGGTATGGCCGACCAAAAAGCCAACAACGCCCTCAGCGTTGGCGCCGACTGCATCATCTCCACCGACCTGAGCTGCCTCATGCACTTGGATGGTTACATCAAAGAAAAGCAACTGCCCCTCAGCACCATGCATATTGCCGATGTGTTGGCGAGTGGGTGGGAGGAGTGAGGTAATGTGCAGATGTGCAAATTTTGCAAATGTGCAAATAGGCAGTACAAGACCTCTGCTTTATTTCGCCAACTTCAATGAATTTTAAGGTGCGTATTTCAAACGCAAATATCAAGTGCAAACGCCATGGGCCGCTAAATGTCAACGAATCGCCAAACAATTTATAGTCCAAAAACATGGGGCCGCTCAACCTAATTTTGCACATCAGCAAATAGGCAGTACAAGGCTCCAAGTATATAACAAGCGCCAAGGCTATAGATCGTTAAAGATCAACGAAGCGCCAACAATTAATAATACATCCAAAAACATAGGCACACCCAACCTGATTTTGCACATCTGCAAATAGGCAATACAAGACCTCCAAGTATATAACAAGCGCCAAGGCCATAGACTGTTAAAAAATAAACGAAGCACCAACAATTTATAATACATCCAAAAACATAGACACGCCCAACCTAATTTTGCATATCTGCACATTTGCATATTTGCACATTTTCTTACCTTCGTCATTCAACATTCAAAATTCATCATTCCCATGGCCCACTGGCTCATCAAATCAGAACCGTTCAAATACAGTTGGGATCAACTGGTAAAAGACAAACAGACTTTTTGGGATGGGGTACGCAACTATGCGGCCCGCAACAACCTCAGGGCCATGCAAAAGGGTGATGAAGCCTTTTTTTACCACAGCAACGAGGGCGTGGAAGTTGTAGGTATCGTAAAAGTGGCCAAAACCGCTTACCAAGATCCTACCACCGAAGACCCCAACTGGGTGGTGGTGGATTTTAAACCGGTACGCAAACTGAAAAACCCGGTAAGCCTTACACAAATCAAAGCCGATAAACGCCTTGCCAATATGGACTTAGTGCGACTCGGCCGCTTATCTGTACAAACGGTTAAGGAAGAAGAGTGGCAGATTGTATTGGAGATGGCAGGAGAAGGATAATTGCCTTGCTTGGCCGCATTGGGGCTTGATTAATGAATATATAAAACAGGGGAAAGTATTGCAAAATGCTTTCCCCTGTTGCAAAAAATACCCTATACCGTTGCAGGGCAAGCGTATGCTACATAGCAATCGTTGTTGGGACTAAAATTGATGCCAAATTGGTACGTATGATGGCATACCGTGTAAGAGGTAATGCTTTGGCCTGTTTCTGGGTTGAAGTAGCTGCCACTCGCTACACAAGTATCAACCGAGCCAAAAAATGGGCGTCCCCCTTTGATTGCTTTCATTTCTTTCATTCCTAACTGTTTCATAAAAATAGTTTAAACCACTATCCCTATTTATCGCCGTGGGATAGCATATTGTTTGTTCAGCGTCATGCAAAATAACCGTTGCACGAATCCGGTTTTTTTATGCTGCTATTGGCCGGGTTTAGTTAAAAAATCCTAGTTGTATCCATTCCATACTATGTTGTTTTTGTGGGATAGCTCACACATTTCTACAAATTCGCTTTCGCAAAATGATCAAATCACTTTAGCGCATGCGATAAGCCAACATTTATAAAAATAGCTATCTGCCACAATGCCCATTGGTGCTTAAAAGCGAGCAACAAGCCTTTGGAGGCAACACACTCATATCCTTTAAAAGTAAATCTTGGCTTTGCTAAAAACCCGCAAGGCCAATACGGATTGAGTTCTCACATTTACGATACGTTAAAGTTATATAAAATTATCTTTTCTTAAAAATTTCATTGCTGTTTCCCCGATCCGCTATAAAAGCATGCTTTGCCCCCGACTAGTGGGTGATTTTAGGCCAAAGGGGTAACCCAACCTTATACCGGGTACGATTCAACAAACACCTACAGCTTAAAAAAATTAGCTAATCAGCACCCGTCCGACCGGGTCGTCCGGGCGGGCATCTGCATATTTGCACATTTGCATATTTGCACATTTGCTTATTGAGTGTATATTTAACCATGCGTTTCCTCCCCACCATCCTTGCTGTAATGCTGTATATGGCATCTTTTGCCCAGTACAGCTTTCAGGCATATACACCCGCCAATGGGCTGGTGGATGCAAGGGTACAAGGCATGTATCAAGACGCTAAGGGTGTGTTGTACTTTCTTACACGAGATGGCTTTAGCAGTTTTGATGGGCAACGTTTCGATAATTTCACCGCAGTGGGCAACCAACCCGTTTCTGTTACCAACAATATGGTGCAACTGGCGGATGGTCGCATACTGGTATCGGCTATTTCGGGTATTTACGTATTGCAGGGCAACCGGTTTAGTAAGGACAGTGTGCTTTCGAAAACGGTGCTCGAGCCCGGCGATTGGTTACCGCTCCACAATGGCCAGTTTTTGTTGCCTGCCAACACAGGCCTTTTTTTATGGAACGGGCAAACCCTGCGCCAACTCGATACCAAGTCCATCAATAACGGTAGTGGTAATGTAGGGTTAGATGCGGCCGTAGCCACCGGTAATTTTTTGGCCGCAATCATCAATGAGGGCGCTTTGGGCAACCGTCTGCTGCTGTACAATTGGCAAACCCAACAAGTGGTAGATCAATGGGAGAAAACCGCTTTTGATAATTTGGTAAGTTACCACGGCAACGTATTTGTACATGCCAGCAAGGGTTGGCAACAATTGGATGCCGCCGCATGGCAGCAGGGAAAGCTGTCGCTCAAGCCCCTGTATTTCGCCCAATGGATACCTATGGGTTTCAGTTACCATAACTTTTACATCGACCCGAGCAACAATATTTGGCTCATGGGCAATAACCAAAGCTTGTGCCGTATTAGGCCCGGATTGACCAGCCCTTTGTTTTACAACCAAGCCAACGGCTTGCCAACCGGCATCGGTAGTATTTTTTGCGATGCGGAAGGCAATGTTTGGCTAATGGCACCGGGCAAGGGCATGTATAAAATAGTGCAGGGCAGGGTAGTGCCCTTTGTGGATGGCAACATGCAAAAAGCTATTTCGTTGAGTGAAAGTCCTGAAGGATTGGTGTTGGGAAAAACCGATACCCTATGCCATATTGTACAGGGTTGGCAGCAACTCATTGGCAAGCAAACCCCGCAAGGAAGCATCCAAGCTTTTTTTTGGAATGGCGAAATATGGCACCTGTTGCAAGATGGGGCGCTGGTGAGTGCCAGTGGCAGGCGGATCATATTGGATAGGGTGCTGGAAGGTACGGCTTCCATTTCCCGCAAAATAGCATTTGACCGGGACAACAGGCTGTTGGTGGCTGGTAATTACTTGAATGTAATAGATAAAAAATACCGGCAATGGAGTTGTAAGCTACCTTACTTTTCCGATGAGGTAGCAGTTGACAACAACAACGATTACTGGTGCTTTGCCCGGAGCGGCGATATAGCGCAGTACCGTTTGCAAGCTGACAAACTTAACAAAATGGCTACCTACAGCGACAAAAATTATTCGGCAAGGGATGTGCTGCATTGGGGCGGCGATACATTTTGCATCGGAACCCGCAGCTCGAGCCTGGTGTTTGCAAAACTGGGCGCCGCTGGCTACCGATACATCAGTACAGTAGGCAAAAACCAGGGCCTCAGCAACGACTTTATTACCGATATGCAAAAAATAGGCCCCAACACTTTATTGGCCGCTACGGTAACGGGACTTGACCTGCTGCACTTTTACCCCGGCGACACGACCGTGGAGCAATTGTATGGCCGCATCAATGTATTCAACGGGGTGCGGCAACTCGCCCGCTTAAACGATAGTACCGTGCTGGCCCTGAATGAAGATAACACCCTGAGCCAAGTGGATGTGCGGCCCCGCAGCAGGGCCGGTTTTCTGCCCCGCTTGTTTTGGTACCAGATTAAGGCCAACGGCCAACTCGTGGATACTTTGCAAGCGGCGGCCTTTGCCTATCACCAGAACAACCTGCATTTTTCGGTAAGCGCCCCCAGCTTTATCGACGAAAAAAACATCCGTTTCCGTTTCCGGCTATTGGGTGGAGAACGGGAACATGAGCAACTGGGCCTTTTGCCCAACTTCGACATAGCCAACCTGCCCCCCGGAAACTATCAGTTGCAGGTAACTGCCTATATACCCGGTTATCAAATGCCCGTTCGGCCCTTGCATTACCGCTTTACCATCGCCAAGCCCTTTTGGCAAACCATTGGTTTTATTGCAGGAATGGCAGCCTTGTTGATCGTATTGGCCATCGTCGTTTTTAGGAGTGTTTTGCGCCGTCGGCTATTGCGGCAGCGCATTCAACTCGAAAAAGAAAAAGCCGTAGCCGGTGAGCGTACCCGTATTGCCACCGATATGCACGACGAATTGGGCGCAGGCATTTCCACCATCAAATACCTCAGCCAATCGGCACCCTTTATTGCCCCCGCCGTGCAAAAAGAAAACAATTTAAAGATAGCGGCACAGGCAGATGAACTGGTGGACAAGATGAACGATATCATATGGGCCATGAACGAAAACAACGATACGCTGGACAATCTACTCTATTATTGTAAAGCATGGGTGCTAACGTTTTGCGATGCGCACCAACTGCCCGTTTCCATTACCATGCCCGAAAAAATCCCGGTTCAAACCGTGCGTGGCGATGTGAGGCAGCATGTATTCCTGTGCATCAAGGAAGCGGTGCACAACAGCATCAAACATGCCCAAGCCACCGCTATCCAACTAGAGTTTTCACTAAAGGACAATCAATTGGATATGGTGGTGAGTGATAATGGGCGGGGCTTTGATAGACAAAAAGTAAAACTTGGTAATGGTCTGCACAACATGCAAAAAAGGATACAGCAGTTAAAAGGTAGTTTTGAAATAGACAGCGCAAACGGAACCAGCCTGCATTTTTCGGTGCCGCTCTAACCAAAAGCGAAGTGAAACATAACCATTAAGAAATTAAGGGGCATTAAGTTTAGATGGATAGGGCTTGCTACCAATGGTTAAAGCATGAAAATTGGAACATAAAGGCTTTCTTAATGTATCTTATCTTCTTAATGGTTCAAAAGAAAAACGTAGCGAAGCGGAAAAATGAAACCATTAAGAAATTAAGGGACATTAAGTTTAGATGGATAGGGCTTGCTACCAATGGTTAAAGCATGAAAATTAGAACATAAAGGCTTTCTTAATGTATCTTATCTTCTTAATGGTTCAAAACAAAAACGTAGCGAAGCGGAGAAATGAAACCATTAAGAAATTAAGGGACATTAAGTTATGCTTGGTGAACTCTAGGGTTTATCTGTAGCAAACAAAGCAGGTTGGGCAACAGCCAATAAAGGCTTTCTTAATGTATCTTAATTTCTTAATGTCTCAAAGAAGAGCGAAGCGTATGCCAGTCTCCAGAAAATTAATGTGCCCCAATATACCCCTCTAACCAAAGTTATAATCAACATCCCCCAAGAAATATTATTTTTGAAGTTATGGCAAAAATCAGGGTCGGCATTGTGGAAGATATTGAGGATATCAGGAATGCAATAGCGGCATTGCTGATATGGGATGCCGATTTTGAACTGGTGTTTACCCTTGGCCGGGCCGAAGAAGCTGTGGACACCATCCCCGCCCTACAGCCCGATATTGTGATCATGGACATCAACCTGCCCGGTATGAACGGCATTGATTGCATCAAACAGGTAAAGCCCCAATGTCCCGGTACGCAGTTTATGATATTTACCATTTATGAAAACGACGAAAACATCTTCAATGCCTTGGAAGCGGGTGCCAGCGGATATTTGCTAAAAAAATCTTCCATGCCACAGATAGCCGAAGCGCTAAAGGAACTCAACAATGGCGGCTCGCCCATGAGCGCCCAAATAGCCCGGCGTTTGGTACAGCGCTATCAAAAAGACAGTAACCCTACCCAAGAAGAAGAAGGCCTGAGCAGTCGGGAAAAAGAAATCATCCAATTACTCTCCACCGGCCTTTTGTACAAAGAGATTGCCGACCGCCTCGGCATTACTACCGGTACCGTAAAGCAGCATATCCATCGCATTTACGAAAAATTGCACGTAAACAATAAAACGGAAGCGATTAATAAGGTGTTCAAAAAGAGTTGAAAGTTGAAAGTTGAAAGGTGAAAGTGTACCGTTGACCCTGGGCCGTTAACAGGCCTCGACTTGCTAAGGCTTACATTTACACATTGCTCTAACAATGTGAAGGAATTAGCATATTAGCCAATTAGCTAATCAGCACATTCCCATCCCGCAAACACTAACAAGCCTAATTTTGCACATCTGCACATTTGCACATCTGCACATTCCCCCTAACCAAGGTTATATTGTACAATCCCCCCAGTCTTGCCAACTTTACAAGAAGCAAAATGAAACAAATACAAAAATGAAAACCGTAATATGCTTATTGACGGCCATGCTCTTTGGGGCTGAAATAGCTGCACAAAACGTGGGCATCGGCAATACCAACCCGGCCTATATGCTCGACCTAAGCGGACGGATGCGTCTCCGTGGCGGTATCAACTCAAATTTTACCGCTGGCATGTGGTTTACCGGTATTGTTAATGATACAACTACCAACAAAATGTTTTGGGGCATGGAAAGCGACAGCACGGCTGGTTTTTACAGCGAACTCGGCACCAATGGCTGGTTCTTGGTGGCCAATGCCAAAGATGGTAGGCTGGGCATCCGCAACAGGGCCCCCAAATACCCGCTTTCATTTGATGACCAAGGCGGCGATAAAATTTCGCTGTACCGGGAGGGCAATGACAATTATTATGGTTTTGGCATTGGTAATGCAGCTATGCAGGTAATAACGCCCAGCAGTAGTAGCAATATTTTGTTCGGCTATGGCAAAAGCAGCAATTTTACCGAAAATATACGCATGACGGGTACGGGCAGCCTAGCCATCGGCACTGTGAATACAAGCTTGGCAGGCCTTACCGTTGACAAAAAGATAGGGGCCACACATGCCATCTTTGGCGGCAATACCACGGGGGTAGCCATTGAATCCAGTTTTCCGGGAATTGGTTTCAACTCTTATTACAATGGCGGTAGAAAAACAATCGCTACGGGCTACAGCGGCTACATTGGTGTGAACCCACAGTCGGGCGGCATGCAGTTGCTGGTATCTTCCCAAAGCAACAATACCAATGTGGCGGGTGCTTATAAAACAGCGCTGGACATAAAAGCGGATGGAAAGATAGGCATTGGCGTGAGTGACCCTGCTTACCTGCTTGATATAGGTGAACGTATGCGCATTCGTGGTACAACCGGCTTTACTGCCGGCATTTGGCTCAACAATGAAGCCAATACTGCACTCGCTTCATTTGTAGGTATGCAAGCGGATAATCAAGTTGGCTTTTTCGGGTTTGGTTCAGCAGGTTGGGGTTTTTTGATGAATACCCAAACTGGCGCCATCAGCGTTGGTGGTAATACAGGCCAGCCGGGGCAAGTGCTCACCAGCAATGGAACGGGAGCGGCACCCACATGGCAGGGCGGGGCAGGGGGTGGCAAATATTTTGTGGCAAGGTCAAGTGCCAACTCACCCGATCTTTTCAATGGCGGTAGCAGGGTAGATGTCCCGGATATGGTGGCAAATTTTACGTTAAGTGTCCCCTCGCAGGTGGTTTTTCAATATAAGTTGTCCATTGCCAACAGGGGCTGTGTGGCTTGTGGCGAGCGGCGGACCTTTATCTACCTTGTACAAAATGTGGTAGGTGGTACCACCGATATTGCCACTACCACTGTTTATACCCCCAATCAAGAAGTTGCCGATGGCGTATCGGGCCCCATTGTGGTGGAGCTGCCTGCCGGCACCTATTCCTACAAATTATCAATTGGACCTTCTATATATGGAGCCGCTACCGTATATGCTAGGCAACAGGAAGGGATTTTTACCTGGCAGATTTATCCGAACTAATAATGGATAATTGATAGTTGATAATTGATAGTGAGGGGTGATAGTCCATGGTCAATGGTCCATGGACTATGGTCTATCGGCAATAATTCGTGTAACCTGACTACCGTCAGGCAGGTCAGTGTAATCCTTCATAATTCGTCATAAAAATAATTTGTGTAATCAGTGCAATCCTCCATAATTCGTGATACAAATAATTCGTGTAATCAGTGTAATCATTTAAAATTCGTGATAAAAAAATATTCCATATTAATACTCCTGGCCTTATGCTGTCAATCTTTGGCCGCCCAGTACCATTGCGCTGAAGCCGCTACCAAAACCATCCCTTGGCAAATGCGCCCCGAAACCGCAAACGGCGAATGGGCCAAGTATATGAAGCCGGTGATAACCGAAATGCAGCGGCTCTTTCCGCAGCCGCCGCCGGGTTTGCAGGTTACCTATGGTATTTATGATGCCATGGGGTCGGGCAAGCGCTTTAGCAATGGCACTAATTTTTACGAAGGCTTTTTAATGATCAAAGACATTGTGTGCGAAAAACAAAGCAATGGCGAACGTAAAATTTTACCCGAAGGGGAAACCGGCTGCTGGTTCTATGTAAGGCCCAACGATTTCCGCAACCTAATGACCAATTTCCTGTCGGGTACCAGCCTGTACCTTGGCAATACGGAGTTTCCGCTCTTTGTGGGCGATTTGCGCCTAGAGGAAAACGATAAGGGCATGATGAGTGTGTATGCATTCAACCAAAACCAAGAACAAACTTTTGCAGGCTGGTTTTTTTCGGCCCGTAAAGCCCTGCCCGTACGTAAACTGAGTAAAAAAGAACTGGCGGTAGCGTACCGCAATTACTGGGTTAAAAGGCATACGGAAAAAAATGAATCGCTGCAGAAAACATTAACCGCTTCCAAAGCAGGGTACAAAAGGGTGCAGGCCGATAACAGTTATAAAACCGCCGCAGAAAAAGAAAAGGTATTGCAGTCCTTTATTGATGGGGATAAGCAAATAGTGGAAATCATGGCACGAAACAACACACAAATGCAAGACTGCCGCCAACGCACTGAAGCGATGATGCAGGCTGCTGATGCCAACGACCCGGCCTTTGTAACCAATATCAACGACTTGATGTACGAGCCGGAAGACCTGATGGCAAAAAATGGCAAGGGCCGCTTTGTATATGTGGAAGATGAAACCTATTTTTCTAAAACCCTGCCCAAAGCCCAACCCCAGTTTATTGTAGCATCGTTGAGGCGCCAAGACATTACCCCAGCCAAAACAGCCTTTATCAAAAAGATAGAAGATGCATTCAATTGGAATGTAGTGCGCAAAATGGTGGGTGCCGCCGCCACTTCGCAACCGCTTACCATTTCGGAAATGGGCAGCTCGCCGGGTGGCTATACTTCCGGAGCTTTACCGCCAGCTAATACGCCAACTACAGGCAGTGGTAATAACTACCTCGAAGATTTTTCAACTGCCGTAACCGGTAAACCGCCTACCAAATGGACCGTTAGTAACAGCAGCGCCATTGTAAAAGAGGTAAATGGTAAGCACTGGCTGGCCATTAAAAATACGGGCCTGTTCTTCCCTGATTATGCCGTGCTGCAATTACCGCAAAACTTTTCACTTTCATTTGATATAAGCTGGAACCCCGGTATCTCTTATTACAGCCCCGATTTTATGTTTCACATCGGGGCTGCCGTGTACGATAACACACTGAAGCGATACGACAGGCAGCAGGTAAACGTAAATGCCTATACTTCGGCGCACATGAACCGGATCTGTCTGTGGATGGATCCGCACTGGAACAATAATGGCAGAAGCGGTATGCAGGTATTCGATAACCGCGGCGGCTTTCTCTTTGATAAAAGCAACAAAGCCACCCAATTCTTTAAAGATAAAAACCAAGTAGCCGTTAAAATGGTAAGACAGGGTGCAAGGCTTACGGTTTACTTTAATGGCGATCAGGTATGGGACCTGCCCGATGCCATGCCACCCCATATACGTTGGAACTTTTTTGGATGTGGGCTGGGCAACGCACCCAATGCCGATCCGGCCGATGAATTTTATATAACCAATCTTCAATTGAAAGCGGAATGAAAAAAAGTATATTGATTGTTTGCGGCATGTTTACCATACTGGCAGGTGCCAATGCGCAACAAAAGGGCAGTTTCGACCTTTTTTCCTTTATGGCCCCTAAAGGCTTTACCATCGAAAAAACCGTCGACTATGCCGTGGTAAAAAAGGACAATGGCGCACAATACTGCAACAGCTTTGTAATGAAAGCCCGGCTATCGTCTGGTAATGCAAAGACCGATTTTGAGACCGACTGGCAAAGCCATGCCGCCAAACAAGGCGCTGCCAAGCCTGCGAACAGCAGTACCGGCAACCAAAATGGCTGGACCGTAACGGGTGGTTATGGCACGGCTACTTTTAAAAACCAGCCGTTTTATATCCTCATCAGTACATTTACCGGTAAGGGCATCACTTGGTGCGTGGTACATTATTTCAACAACGAATCGTTCAGCAACGACATAGCGGCGTTTACCGCTTCCATCGTACCCGATGAAAACAAGATTGCCGCATTGGCCGCCCATACCAATACCATCAACAATCCTGTTCAACAGCCTGCCATGCCAGCGGGCGGTATGCTGATGACCAAATACACGACCCATTTTAACGATGGATGGACGGCCACGCCAAAAACTGATTATGTGCAGGTTACTAAAACGGGAACAGAAGTCCGTTTGTACTATGTAAATGAGGCACTGGAAAAGCAACGCCCCAATACCGTGGAGCCGGAAGCATGGTACTGGGATAAAATAGTAGCACCTGCTTTTATGGCCCCCGCTCCACAAAAATGGGTACAGGTAACTTATCCCGTCATTTATTTTTATGAAGGCGATGCCACCGATAAGGCAACCGGTAAACAGGTGTATGTGGCGATGAAAGTAATTTACGAAGGCGGGGCGAGGGTAGTGGTAGCCATTGCAAAAAACAAAGCGGCTTATCAGCAGCAATACCCGCACCCCAACGATTTGAACCGGATGCTGGCGTACAATAAATTTGCGCTAACGCTAGCTGATCTGCCCGGTACCTGGGTAAAAAATGGCGGCAATGGTGTGGAATATTACAATGCTTACACCGGCAACTATACAGGCCTGAGCGCCATCAGCACTACCGACGAGTTTGTGTTTAATAGCAACGGTACCTACCAAAGCACCCACCGATCTGCCAATACCAACAATGGCGGCACCCAATTTGGCGGCATGGATTACAAGGGCCGGGTTACCGTAAGCGATTGGGAACTGCTGGCTACGAACCGGGTGGGCGGCAAAACCAAAAAGTTCTGGGGCCAATTGGAAGCTATCAAAGGAGGTTACCTGCTTATATTAACCGATAGCGATTATGAGCCGCTGAAATATGTGCTATATAGGAAATAACAATGCATACTGTTGCCGGGTATTAAATTTCTTGGCTAGCAATATTTTTTTTACGGGTAATGGCGGATTGTATTGCATTTGATATGGGTTGTTTAAGCGTATATTACGGTACACATTGTTTTCCTGGGGATTGGCAATACGCCAGCCTTTTTATCATTGTATAACCAACCCCGCTTACGCTTCGCTCTACTTTGAAACATTAAGGAATTAAGATACAGTAAGAAAGCCTTGGTATGCCCAACCCAACGGTTTTTTTGGGCCAACAGTAAAGCGTGAAGCTCATCGAACATAACTTACGGAACCTTAATTCCTTAATGTTTTATGTTCCGCTTCGCTCTACTTTGAAACATTACGGGATTAAGATACATTAAGAAAGCCTTGGGATGCCCAACCCAACGGTTTTTTTGGGCTAACAGTAAAGCGTGAAGCTCATCGAGCATAACTTACGGAACCTTAATTCCTTAATGTTTTATGTTCCGCTTCGCTTTTGGGAAACCTGCAAAGGTTTAAATTACACCAGTTTCTCCCCAATAAATTAACTTGAGCTTATATTACCTGTCAATAAATTTCATTGCTTACTGATAGATGCATCTCCGGATGCTGCGTTGCTAAAAATAAAACAACACGCTTTTAATAAGCTTACTGTTGCAGCATTTACTGCCCGGTTTTGCTGCACCGCTTACTCTTTTGTTTAATCTACTTTTAAAATATCCATTGCCAAAACATTTTAACAGATTAAACGGAGCAGGTACTAGTACCCCTCTTTACAAAAGGTAATACTGCGCTTATTTTTTTTAAACGGAAGCTGTTATTTTGAACCGTAATTGGCCAATCAGTCAAATGCGAAACCAAACAAAACCAGCAATACCGGTTACGAAAAAATAAACAACAATTAAATAGCCAAAACACTGTACTACTCACTAAAATAACTGTAAGATGAAAAAAAAACTATGTTTCAGGTTTTTACATGTAAAAGCCATGCCTACCCTCTGCCTGTTGCTTTTTTTATACACGAACAGCAGCAAGGCACAAACCATTAGCTACAATACAAATGTACTGGGGCTTGGTGGCAATAAATTGCTCCTACGTGCAGTAGCGGATACCAATCATGGTTTACAGTACCGCAATACTTTTGCCGGTCATACCATTGACGGGCCTGTATTGTACGGTTTTAACAGTGGTATACTGGGTACTACTTCCGGCGGGCAAAAAGCTGCGTTATACTGGAACAATAGTGGTACAGCAGGGCGGGTAGGTATTGGTACCAGCACACCCGACAGTGCTTTAACCATTACGGGCGGAGGCCTGCATGCCAACAGGGGTGTAAGGTTTTCGGGACTTAACACAAGTACCAACGGTGCCGACCTGGTGGTAATGATGGACGCAGCATCGGGGCAATTGAAAAAGCGCACCATCGCTTCCATCAATACAGGAGATAATCTTGGCGATGGTGTGGCTACTAACCGCATACAACCTGTTGCAGGCTATTTGCCAACAACAGGCATTTTATGGCCTGCCGATCCCGGCGGTGGTGATTCAGACTCTGCTTGGTTGCGCTATTTTGTGTATGACAATTTCGAAAGTACCAAGTTACAAATTGGCACTTCCAATGATGCAGATGACATGATCAGTTTTGTGCAGGCCGGGGATGAAAGGATGAGTATTTTCAATGGCAATATAGGCATCGGCAATACACAGCCGACAGCCAAACTGGATATATCGGGTAATGTAAGAATTGCTGATGGTTCTCAGGGAATCAATAAAGTGCTTACTTCGGATGCGGATGGATATGCGAGCTGGCAACCCTTTGTGTTTACCGGCTTGATTCAGCCTTCAGCGGGCTACCTGCCCACCAATGGTATTTTATGGCCTGCCGATCCCGGCGGTGGTGGTGGTGATTCTGCTTGGTTGCGCTATTTTGTGTATAGCGGAGATGAAAACACCAAACTTCAAATAGGTACTACCAATGATGCAGATGACATGATCACTTTTTTTCAAGGCGATGCTGAGCGGATGAGTATTTTTAATGGCAATGTAGGTATCGGCAATATGCAGCCTGCAGCCAAATTGGATATAAGCGGTAATGTGCGCATTGCAGATGGTTCGCAGGGGTCTAATAAAGTACTTACTTCGGATGCGGATGGATATGCGAGCTGGCAATACTTTACAAGCGGCGGCGGCATCGCCGGAGGAGGAACAACTGATTACCTGAGCAAATTTACGGACGGTGGCACTATTGGCAGCAGCGAAATTTTTGTAACCGGTAATAAGGTAGGTATGGGTACTACTAATCCGGATAGTATGCTTACCATATTGGGTGGGGGACTGCATACCAACCGGGGGGTTCGGTTCTCGGGCCTGCAAGCAACTTCAGCCGCATCAGACATGGTGCTGGTAATGGATGGATCAGGCAGCCTCAGAAAAAGAAACACCAGCATAGGCGACAATCTTGGTACCGGCGTGGCTACAGGTAAAATACAACCCACCGCTGGTAAAACGGTCAATCATGGCATTTTATGGGCGGCTAATCCTGGTGGTGGCACGGGTGATTCTGCTTGGATACGGTATTTTGTGGAGACAGGGGAAAATACCAAACTTCAGATTGGCAATACCAATGAAGGTAATGATGATATCAGTTTCTTTCAGGAAGGGGCCGAAAGGATGAATATTTCCAATGGCAATGTGGGTATCGGTATTACAACCCCCTCATCCAAGTTG
>CALSBI010000024.1:0-54816 GCA_943373145.1 Chitinophaga pinensis | reverse complement strand
ACAAATGTTAGCCATCAAAACACAATGTCAGGGAACCGAATCTGAGTTTACAGTAGTACGAAAGCTTAATCAGGGTACCCTCCGCCAACGCGATGTAATCGTTGGCGGGGCCCTTTTTGGTTCCTTTTTGGGCAAACAAAAAGGAACATAGTAAAAGTTTGAAGTGCTTCTAATAAAATATACCCTTCGGTAGATGGTCTAATAGCACAACACGTTAATACAGAATAAAATAGTTTGCTAAAAGTGGCCTTCTTTCACCTCTTTGCCATAAACGTAACTATATCCACTAGTGCTATTGGCAATACCAACAACGTTAAAGGGCTTTTAACCCTAATGCACCGCCGTTATATTTACCTTTTCAATCCCAATCAAATGCAACTCAATGTGTTTGTCGTGGGCTTTGTTTTCGTATTCACTAATGATTTCTAAAATATCATAGTCGATAAAATTACATTCGCTCCCATCAATCGTCAGTACCGTGTATTCGGGCACTTCGTCCAGCACTTTTCGCAGGTTTACTTTGTTTAAAAAAGTAACATTGCTGTTCAGCTTGATGTATTCCGTTTCAATACCGTTTAATACTTTCTTGCTGATTTTATATTGTGCCTGAAAGTTGTTGCGTACAATGAAGTAAATAGCAATCAACAACCCAATACCCACGCCAATCAGTAAATCGGTTAACAGGATTACCAGGATGGTAAGTATAAAGGGGATGAATTGTTTCCAACCCAAGCTCCACATATTGCGGTACAGTTTTGGTTTGGTGAGGTTGTAGCCCGTAATCAAAAGGATAGCGGAAAGCGATGCGTACGGAATTTTATTTAGCAGGAAAGAAAGGAATAGCACGGCAATTAAAAGGAACAGCCCATGCGTAAAAGCGGCCAGTTTTGTTTTGGCGCCTGCGTCCACATTAGCTGCGCCCCTTACCACCACTGCCGTTAATGGTATGGCACCCAGTAGGCCGCAGGCGATATTGCCAATGCCCTGTGCTACCAGTTCACGATTTACAGGCGTAATGCGGTTCCGCTTGTCTAGCTTGTCAACCGCTTCAATACAAAGCAAGGTTTCCAAGGTTGCCAAGAGGCCGATAATGATGCCATCTTTCCAAATGGCTGTTGAAGAGAGGAATTTGGAAAAGTCGGGAAATGAAATGTCGGCAAGCGCATTGGCGGGGATATTGACCAGTTGGGCTTGCTGGAGCGAAAAACCGCCCCCCAAATAAGTATAGATCCAATTGATGAGGATACCGACGAGCACAACCAACAGTGGGGCAGGGATTACCTTTAGTTTTTTGGCCGATGGAAGCTGAAGCACTATCAGCAGTGCCACGGAAACAACGGTAATAATAATAGCCCCTTTGGTGATATGATGGGCAAATTCGCCAAGATTTCCCAAGAAATTTCTACTTGCAAACAGTTTTAAAAAACCGCTTTCCCAAAAGTCAGGCTGGTTATAACCGAGCGCCAACGGAATTTGTTTGGAGATGAGGATGATGCCGATGGCCGCCAACATGCCTTTGATGACGGCAGAAGGAAAATAATTGGCAATGGTCCCCAGTTTTAATAGCCCCAATAACAGTTGAAAAGCGCCCGCAATGATAACAGCCAATAAGAACACTTTGTAGTCGCCCAACGAAATGATGGAAGCCGCTACCAAGGTTGTTAAACCAGCTGCCGGCCCTGAAACGGCCAGTTGCGAGCCGCTGACCAACGCGACAACAAGCCCACCAATGATACCCGATAAAAGCCCTGCGTACAAGGGTGCCCCCGATGCCAAGGCAATACCCAAGCAGAGCGGGAGTGCCACAAAAAAAACAGCCAGCCCGGCAGGTAAATCGTGCCGCAGCCAAATAATCCGATAATATTTGATGGTCCGCCTCATCTATATGAGCATTTGTTGCAAGGTAAGTTTTTTGGAAGACTATGGGGGAATGGGAGTGAAGTGAGCAGCGCAAACGCATCTAATTTTATAAGGGTTGATTTATCGCGTTACTAACTGTATTGTTGCATACTATTGGACGATTGCTTGTGCTTGCCTCAAGCCGGCGGGCTTCGTTCCGGGTTCACCACTGCATTTAGCCCTTTTTCTGGGTCCCCTTCGCCCCAGAAAATCCCCAACAAGTTGGGGACCGGCCTAAATGAGGTGGTTCACCTCGGAACTGGTGGGAGGTGAACCACTTTTTGCCTTGTTACATTAAGCCAAATGGGGCGGCTTCTCTTCACAACCCCTTTAAAATCCCCGGCTTCTTTTCATGCAAATGCAACATGAGTTCGCCAAAAAGCGTATTCGCCCAAGCAAACCAGCTTCTGGAAAAATCCTTGGGGTTGTTCACATCAAAGGATTCATGGATAAAACCCGTTCCCGCATGGGTGCTTTTCAACGTTTTTAAACAATAGATGATTTCCTGCGCATCATCGGTTGTTAATGCCTGCATGATAAAGCCCAAGGGCCAAACCTTGTTTTCGCCCACATGCGGCCCACCGATGCCCTTGGCATATTTGCCGGCGCTGAACCAAGGGTTACTATGGCTGAGCGAAAACCTACGGGTGTTTTTATAAACGGCATCTTGATACGAAGTATAACCCAAATAAGGAATGGACAGTAAATTGGGCACATTGGCATCGTCCATAAACAACGCATTGCCAAACCCATCAATTTCCAAGGCGTAGATTTTACCAAAACCCTCCTTTTGAAAAACCGCATGTTGATAAATGGCCCTGTCTATTTCATTGGCCAAGGCGCTAAATTGACTGCCCTGTTTTTTGTCCTGTAATGGTATTGAAAAAACTTCGGCAACTTGGCGCAATGAAACCACGGCAAACATATTGGATGAAACCAAGAAAGGATAAAATGTGGCATCATCCGATGGGCGGAACATGGAATGGATAAGCCCAATTTTATGGGTAGGGTTGCCGTAGCCGCCGCCAAACTGCGTATCCAACGGATTACCATTGCCCCTTTGAAATTTGTAGGGACCCTTGTTGTCTTTCCGTTGTTGTTCTTTAAAAGTTTGCAAAATCAACAACATGGCTTTTTTCCAGTCCTCGTCAAAAATACTGCTGTCGCCCGTTACTTTCCAGTAGTGGTAAGACAAACGAATCACATAACAGAGCGAATCTACTTCCCATTTCCGCTCATGCACGCCGGGCTTCATCACCGTGTAATCATCTTTCCATTCGCTTACTTTGTTTTTATCGTCATAAAAAGCATTGGCATAAGGATCCAGCAGCACAAATTCCACTTGCTTATTGATAACGCCCTTTAATAAGTTTTGCAAAGGCGCATCTGCTGTTGCCAAATGCAGATAAGGGAAAACCTGTGCCGATGAATCACGCAGCCACATGGCATCAATATCGCCCGTAATTACATAGGTATAAGGCTTATTATTTTTGGTATAAAAATTAACGGTCGTATCCAAGGTGTTCGGAAAACAGTTCTCAAACATCCATGCCAGCTCTTTATCTGCAATAGCAGCCTTTACCTGCTTTATTTTGTTTTCTACCGCTACGGAGCTGAATTTTCTTTTGGAAAGTTCGGGGCGCTGCGATACAAAATCATCGGCCGCTAAAAAACGTAGACCCGAAGGCAGGGCTGCATAGCCAAGCCCCATACCGGATTGTTGGATAAATTTTCTTCTTGAAATCATGTTGTGATGGTATTAAGCAATAATGGCAATATACGGATAATGGTTGATTTTACGAGAGGATTTGAATGGGAGCCTGTTAGTGCTATAACCTACAATAACCTTTGCCAATCGCCTCTTTTCAAGAAGCGCTACTTAAAGCTGCTCAACGGGTATCAATAGCTCACTGTCAAATATGCTGGCTGGTGAAATGACAGGTTCATCGAGTGGGATTTTTTTGCCATAGCGCTCGGTCATCAATTTTCGCACCACATCACTTTGTAAGTCAAACGATGCCAGCCGCTGCAATTTCCCTATTTCCAGCCCTGTTGCTGCTTTGTACATTTTCCAAACCAACTCCGAGCAGTACATTTTATCATTGGACCATTCAAAACAGTTATCATATGGCTTTCCTTGGTATTGATATCCCGCTTGCTTTAGCTTTTGCAAAGTTGGGGGCGTAAGAATTTGCTGGGCGTTTTTTAATCTTTTAACCACATAAGCCCCTTTTTCACCCCTTCCCATCCACTCGGTTAAATTGGTGCGTTTCACGGGGCCAATGGCCTCATATACAAAATATCCGTTCTCGTCTTTATAAATGATGCCACAATGCGTATATACAGAATGGGTAGCCAACTGAATAGCTTGGCTTTGGGCCGAAAGCGATTTGTGAAAAATGATATCACCCTCTTTTAGGGAATCTAAAGCGAATGTTTTTATCTCTAGCTTATGTAATTGCTTTAAGGCTTTTAGTTGTGCTATTTTCTCTTTGGCATCCCGGAATACGCCATTTAAATACACGCCAGTAAAGCCTATAATTACTACAATAATAATCACAAGTACCCATCTGTATCGCTTCATCGTTTCAAGTTATTTATTAGAGCGCTGATCGGTGCCAGCCTACCGGCAGGCAGGTCTCACCGACCAGGGTATTAGAAATCATAGCATAATGGTCTATTGATACAATAATGAGAATATGCTACTAAAGATCATTTTAAGTCAAATCAATATTGCCCGACATATACTTCAAGTCGTATTTGAATTGGTATATCCTCCAACCAAAGCCGTGTTTCAGCAAACCTATTTGATAGGTGCCAACAAATTCTCTGGTCTTGCCTTTTGTGGCCGATTCTTTATAATGCGTGGCGGTAGCATAGGCAAACACTTCGGCCAAATGGTCATTAATTGTAACCACATAATTACCGGCAAGGTGGTTAATGGCGTCAATCTCCTTAAAGCCATCTTGCCATAGCGCACATATAGCGGTGGAAGACATTTCTTCCTTTTTGCCACCAATGGAAGACATGTCGAAAAAAACATCATTGGAAAAAATTTCCATTTGTAATTTCTCCCAATCTTGATTGTCTGTATAAATAAATAGTTTGTTGACTATCTCAATGATTTCGTCCCGAATGGAGTATGCTATCATAATACTTATTTGTGATTTGGTATGATGGCCAGGCTTGCTACAGGCGGCGGTTTTGTATTATCCGGCCCAGAGCGGCTGACCATGAATTTGTTAGCCGAAGATAAGTATTAAAGCTTACATTTTCGGGATTGGGTTGAAGCTGGGATTTGTCCTAGCCTTGGTATGGGATTGATGTTATGTTGTTCAGCCCTGCTTTTGTTCTGCGTTCGCTTTTTGCATGCTGTTTTATCAAGGTAGCAACCAAAAACGCCAACCATTCCAATATTTGCTATAATGCCCTTGGAAATCTTGAAATGTTAGTTCGGCTTGCATGTTATTTTTAGTTTTAAGTATTTCCAAGTCTGAATAATGATCTAAAAATTCAACTTGATTTGTTTTCAAATTCCAAATGGCTATTTCTTTATTAACCGCAGCCGGTCTGTTACTTGAAATTTTAGCAAATAAAAAACCATCAGTGGTTGTAAACTCATGAATGTCTAAAGTTTCCATTTCATAACCTGCCGGAGTGATAAATGTCATGCCATTTATTTGGTCAACCGTCTTTCCGTTTCCGATTGGAATTTTTGCACTGTCGCCAAGCCCATGGTTGCCCCAATAGGAAAACATAAATACAAACAGCACACATGAAATAGTCAGACCACTCATAAACCAAAGCCGCATTTTCTTCTTTGCAATGCGGTCAAACCAAGAACCAGGCTTGTATTTTCCCAAAGCCCCCAAAAGCAGCGTTATCAAAGCGGCATAAATGGCTGCTAAAATAGCAATCTTAACCAGTTCAAATAAAAAGTGAAATAATACCTCCATTTGCTTTTGTCTATTAAGGGAAAACTGGTTAATGTGAAGCACAACGAGCAGGTATTGCCGATGGAGGATTTTATATTCGTCCGCCGGAACTGCTGCCGATTATTTTATTAAGTCGAAGTTAGGAATTAATACCCAAATTTGTTTGTTAAGAGCGGAACCAAGGCTTGGTATTGGCAAGATGTTGCAGTTTGGTTTGCTCTGCCACACTTGCAGCAACACCTCTTATTGCCAGTATATAGCAGGCACACAAAAATATTTTACGACTTACTTAGCGATTTCAAGTTTTAAAATTGAATTGTAATTATCGCCGTAATTAGAGCCAGAACTGTAGGTGATACGAACTTTTTGCCCATTGAATATAATATTGTTTTTTGTGTGGGTGAACGAATTGAATTTGCCTAATGCCGCATCCCCATATGCAAATGCAACACTGTCCACTGTAAACATTTCAATTGTTTCGTCACCCAATTTTGCATTTCGGAGTGTTCTCTTGAAATTTGAAACAACTCCTTCAACTCTTGGGGTTCCCGCTGCATTTAACATTTCCAAAGTCTTTTCGTTTGAATTGTCATGGTAGATAAATGTTAACAAAGCATAACCTGCTATCCCAAGCAATGCAAGTGCTGCTGTTGCCCAAAGTATAATTTTCCTGTCACCATCACCCTTTTTCCGTTTAAATTTCTTAGCTAAGCACCAAAGAACAGCAGCTCCAATTGCAATGCAGAGGAAAACTGAATTAGATGGTATCGTTTTTGATGGTGTGTCAAGAATTGACCAGTAAGTCGAATAGTCCATTTTTGTTTATTTTCTGAACGAATTTTCGCTAGCTAATACTGTCAAATTGCCATACATGGCGCAGGGCTGGAATTGTTGCTGTGTCCGTCTGGCAACTGAAGCTGATTGAAAAACTGAAGTTAAAGTTAACAACTAAAAGCCAAATAGAATTTTGTTAAGCCCGATATTAGCTGATATTGGTACACTGACGATTGTTACTATATGCCCCCCTTTTACCAAACCGCTAGCTGCTGCCGTTTTTCTGTTTATTACTTTTTGGCCGTTACTAGTAAGGTCGCTGTTTTTGTTAGTTCTCCGTTTATTTCTATTTCGGGTTCGTCTTTTTCTAAAATGTCAACTACCTTAAAGTTATTTTTCGATATTAATTCAGTCAAGTCTTTCCTTGTAAAGGTTTTAAAACCGTATTTCACAAATGGGTAATGCTCCATAATGGATTTTGGTCTAACTGATATAGTAATTTGTCCTTTTGGTTTTAAAACTCTCCATATTTCAGCTAGAACTATTTGTGGATTGTCCCAAAAATACAGGGTATTAATTGAAAATACTTTGTCAAAAATCGATGTTTCAAACGGAAGTTCATTTGCGTCTGCATTGTAAAACTGAGCTTGCCCACTTGCGATGAAATTTTCATTTTGCCTTCGGGCTTCGGCAACCATTATTTCGGAAAAGTCACAACCTGTATATTTTATTGAACTATCTGCCGATAGAATGTTTTTAACAAAAAATCCGTTTCCCATTCCAATTTCAAGGATTTTGTCACCCGAAGACAAATTAAGCGCTTCAAAAGTGTTTAGGTTTATATGCAGATTACCTTCATTCATTTTTTCTCCAACCTGAACTGCATATTCACCTGTCGGTTGTCTGAGTTGTCCTGCAATTACTTTAAGCATTTCTTCGTCCATAAATTTGTTTCTGGTTGTTAAGTTGTTGTGTCGTAACGGTTGCAGATAACGGGCGGCTATTGCTTCTGATTGGGATATTAGGTCTTCCGTCCGCCCACTACTGCTGTCGATTATTTTATTAAGTCGAAATTAAGAATTAATACCCAAATTTGTTTGTTAAGAGCAGAACCAAGGCTTGGCATTTACAAGATGCTGAAGTTTGGTTTGCCCTGCCGCACTTGCAGCAAAACCTTTTGTTGGGCCTAGTTCTTCTGCTTGGTCATTTGCCCATCTTACGAAATATTTCAGCCATTGTCTGCGAATCAATATTGTCCATATCGATGAGTTTCAATGATTTAACCATTTTAAGCGTAGTTGTTTTATACTTTTGAAAATGAGGTGTTTTTAAATGTGCTTCATAAGCTTTTCGATTGGCATAAATTTCTAAAATGCGAATTTGTGTCGGGTTTTCTTTTTGATATAAAGGATAAATTGCGATAACCCCTGCCTCTAATCGAACTGATGCTCTTGATTCTTCTTGCAGTATAGCATTGTACTCTTTGAGATAGTTGGAATCAACCTCGATTTCTGAAATACGAATCATCATATCTTTTGTTTGTGCAGCAACGTTATTAAATGCGAAAATCAAAAAAGCTAACAGATATTTCATGTAAATTAAATTTTGAAAATTAACTACTTTTTAAAGCGTTTAAGAACAAATGGCTCCCCGGGTGCTAATACTTTGATACGTTCAGGATTAACAACCACATCATAAAGTTTTTTCGGGTCGCCATTAAAGGGGGCAAAGTCTGGCGAATCTACTGAACCCCAATGGCAAAGTAGCAGCAAGGCGTTAGGATATGCGTTTGCAATTTTCACTGCTCCTTCAAAAGTAAAATGCCATTCACTGTCTGAGAAGTCAAATAAAATGGCATCAGGTGCTGTCATTGTAAGATGTGCTGGTATTAGTCTTGAATCACCCGTCGCCCAAATAGTGCCGTCTGGTGTATCAAACCAAAAGCCACAAGCATCCTCATTTTTAAACCAACGGTTACTCATGCCTGGATAAGCATTTTGATAGGCATGGTCGGCGGGCGTCAACTTTACAGAAATGTTTTTTACTTTGAAAGTCTCTCCAATTTCGTGTCCAACAGATTTGAGATGTAAGTTTTTCATTAATGAATCAACATACACTGTCGAGTGGTAAACATTTGTAACTTTTGACATAGCTACATTTGTTGGAACACTAAAATGGTCGTTGTCGGCATGCGTTACGAAGACTGCATCCAAACGAGGAACGTCCTTAGCCAAAATGGGGAAGTCAATTAAAAGTGGCATATCGAAGCCTTCAAGTAATGGGTCAACCATAAAAGTTGTACCACGACTATTGATTAAAAATCCTGCCATTCCCAACCAACGGAGGGTTGTTTTTTTTGATTTACCAAAAGCTTCCTTGCCAAAGGCTTGTGTCGGCGGAGCCTTCGCTTGATACTTTTTTAGAATGATCTTTATACTATCAGAAACGGTTTGAGCGTCTGAATTGATAGTTGCTAACAGCGCAGTGAGTATAGCGGCAATAAAATATAATTTTTTCAATTTGTTAAAGTTTTCGTTCTTGAAAATGTTTGTCACTCTTAAATTGTCTGACGGTAATGGAATGCCGTTAAAATTGCGCCCAACTCATTTTGATTTTCGGAAGTTGTTCTTGCCGCTTAAACCGATCCTTCCTTGCCAAAACTTTCGCTTTTTCCCAAATCTAAGGTGATTTCCAAAAGTCCCCAAGTTTTATTTCTTCCACTTTTTGCACCCTTATAAGCCCAAACCTGCTAAGAGCTTTCAATGCTTTCACGCCTTAAAAAGATACTGCTGCGTTGAGACCAGCCTTTGAATTTGCCCCATTAGCATACCCAGAAGCTTCAAAACCCGGCCTAAGCCCTATTGCAGCAAATAATATCAATAATAAGCAATATTTTAACGAAAAATTGAACAAAAAATACAGCATAACGAAATGCTAGGATGAAAAAACAGAAGAAACAACATAGCATAGCATATCGCAAGGCCCGCAAACACCATTTACAATGCCGCAAAGACCATTTACAACGCCACAAAGACCATTTACAACGTCGCAAACACCATTTACAACGTCGCAAACACGATTGACAACGTCGCAAAGACCATTTACAACGCCGCAAACGCCATTGACAATGCCGCAAAGACCATTGACAACGCCGCAAAGACCATTTACAACGCCGCAAACGCCATTTACAACACCGCAAATGCCATTGACAACGCCGCAAAGACCATTGACAATACAGCAAAGACCATCAGCAGTTAAGCATTTTGGAAAAACAGCAAAGCATTTTGGAAAAGCGTTAAAGCAATTTGGAATGCAAGCGCAGCAAAGCCCATGAGTGGGGTGCCATAACCATCGGTGATAAAGTAATGCCCTGCTATTTGCAACAAGCACCCGATCAGGAATACAGCAAAGTCAAAAAGCTCTGCAGCAAAGCAGTAGTAAAGGGCAGCATACTAAGAGGGATTGTGGTGTTTGGCCACCGGGTAAGCCTAAACTGTAGGCTTGGCGCTAAAAGGACTTTGTATATATTTCAATGCGGAAAAACCATACTGCATACCTAGGTCCCTCCACCAGTATTCCGTTCCTCTAATAATCAATAAAAAAATAATCAATAATCACCTACTTCGCCAATCCCTTACCATAAACCTCCAACGCCCTTTTACGGGCAAAATCATGATCTACCATGGGGCGAGGGTAGTTAAAGCTGTCCAGTTCCGGTACCCAATGGCGGATATAGCGTAGGTCTTTGTCGAATTTTTCGGTTTGCAGCCTGGGGTTAAACACCCTAAAGTAGGGCGCCGCATCGCAACCGCTGCCGGCCGCCCATTGCCAACCGCCATTATTGGCCGCCAAATCAAAGTCCAATAATTTTTCGGCAAAATAGGCTTCGCCCAGCCGCCAATCGAGTAGGAGGTGTTTGGTTAAAAAACTGGCCACTACCATCCGCACCCGGTTGTGCATAAAGCCGGTGGCATTCAGTTCCCGCATGCCCGCATCCACAATGGGATAGCCCGTTTGGCCCTGGCACCAGCGCTCAAAAGCCTCCGCATCATTGCGCCATTCAATACGGTCGTATTCGGGTTTAAAGGCCAGGCCCTTGCCCACTTGCGGAAAGTTCCACAATATCATGTGGTAAAAATCCCGCCATATCAGTTCGTTCAAATAGGGTTCGTTGAGTGCAAGGGCCTTTTGCACCAGTTGCCGGATGCTCACCGTGCCAAAGCGTAGGTGTACCCCCATTTTGGAAGTGCCCGCAATGGCAGGAAAATCCCGTTGCTGGCTGTATTTTTTTACCAATTCCTCATCCAGTTGCGCTGGCGGAAAACTGTCTGCCGTAGCTACAAAACCCATCTGCTCCAAACTGGGGAGGGGCTGTGGGCTTTGGCGGTAAAAGTGGGCAAACCATTTTTCCGTATCATAAGATGTAACGTTTGTGAGTGCCAATTTGGCTTTCCATTTTCTGCTGTATGGCGTAAATACCGTGTAGGGCTTGCCGTCATCCTTGGTTACTTCCAGCTTTTCAAATATCACTTGGTCTTTAAACGTATGTAAAGCCGCCCCGGATTTTTCCAAAACTTGCGCAATGGCCGAGTCCCGTTCGGCTGCATAAGGCTCGTAATCTTGGTTGGTAAATACTTTTTCAATTTTGTATTGTTGCAGCAATTGGGCAAATGCCTCGGCAGGCGTACCATAAAACACCTGCAAGGAACTGCTCATGGCCACCAGTTTTTCCTGCATCTGTAACAAAGCGGTATGGATAAACTGCACCCGTTTATCCGCCTTATCTTCCAACTTGTCCAATATATTCACATCAAAAACAAAGATGGGCAGCACGGGGCTACCCGACTGCAGGGCATGGTAAAGGGCCGCATTGTCCGTAAGGCGCAAATCACGCCTAAACCACATAATCGAAAGGGATTGCATATTGCTACTTTGGTTTACCTAACTACAAAACCATGCCTAAATGGTTGATTGTAGCAGGGAATAAATTTTTTGTGTAAGGGCATTGCCGTAACTGGCATCATTTACCTGCTGTACCCAGCGCAACCCGTAAATGGCATTGGTTACAAATACTTCGTCGGCCTGTAATAATTCGGCTTGTTCAATGGCCTGCTCTGCAACGGGTATTTGCGCTTGCCGCAGCAGGGACAGTACTTGTTTGCGCATCACACCTGCCACGCAACCCTCGGCCAAGGCGGGGGTATAAACCGTTTCGTTTTTTACCATAAAAATATTGGCAATGGTGGTATCGCATATACGGCCATGCATGTTTAGCACAATGGCATCGTTCCATTTTTCGGTTTTGGCCCTAAGTGCCGCCATCAGGTAGGGCAGGTAGTTGTTGTGCTTGATATTGGCCACCAAGTCGCAGCACTTTCGCACATCGGGGTAAATGCCCAATACCAGCCCGTTGCTGTTCCATTCGCCATTGCCCTGCGGCAGTTCCGTGGCTTCAATGATGTATTGGGGCGTATGGTTTTGCGGATCGTACAGGCCACCGTTGCCCCTGTACACGGTAAGCCGCACACGGGCACTGGGGACTTTGTTTTTTTGTACCAAGGCCACTATTTGTTCTTCCAACTGATTGGGCGAAAATTGGCGGGGTACCGCAAACTGCAATAGTTGCAGGCCTTGCCATAGCCGGGCAAAATGCTCATCTGCGTTAACCAATCGACCTTCTTTTACCTTAATGGTTTCAAAAAGCCCATCGCCATAGCGCAGGCCCCGGCTTTGGGCCTCAATGATGGGTGTGCCCGCTTTAATAATTTTGCCGTTATGGTTTATAAAAATGTCCCGCATGTTGTGTGCGGGACAAATGTATATAAATGTGTTGGATAATCTCGTTTATGCTTGCTCTTCGTCAATCAGTTTATTCTTAACGGCGTACATAATCAATCCGGCCGTGCTTTTGGCACCGGTCTTTACTTTCAGCTTATCACGAATGGCTTCTACTGTGCGGGGGCTCAGCTCTACCATTTCTGCAATCTCCTTGGTGCTTTTTTCTTCGCACATCAGCTTGAGTATGGTTATTTCCTTATCGTTCAGCCTCGCTTCTTCCAAAGCCATTTTTTGCGGAACGGGCATGTTCCGTTGTTTGAGATTGGAAAGCAACGCTTTGTTGGTAAGGGTATTGAAGTAATACTCTTGGTCGAAGCAGGTTTTAATGGCTTCGTATATGATTTCGCTGTCGCTGGTTTTGGTGAGGTAACTGTTCGCCCCCAATTCCATCAACTTGGTAATCATACTGTGGTCGTCCATCATGGTGAGCATGATGGTTTTTACATCCGGGAAATGCTTTTTGAGTTCAGGTAATGTGGCGATGCCGTCCATAATGGGCATTTGGATGTCTAGTAGAATTACATCTGCCTGAATCATTTTGAGGAGATTCAGTAAGTGCATGCCGTTGTCGGCTTCTGCTACTATTTTTACATCTTTTTTGGCACTGAGGGCGGTTTTTACGCCGGCCCTATACAGCACATGGTCATCACATATTACAACTTTAATTGGTTCCAAAGTTATACATTTTAGATTTTATTGGGTTGTTTTACGATAGATGGCCTTGCTAAGCCGATTGTTGGTTTATAATACAAGCATGCAAGATGCAACTAATTTTACAACTGCAAAATAGTGATTCTACCTATTTATTCCTATAGGGAAAGTACGAATAATTTACGGGGTTTAACGAACAATAAATTTTTATAATACATTTTGTACGGAGAAAATCCCTCTTTGGTAGTATTTCAAATTGCTGCTTTGCCCCCATTTTTGGGGATAGGCTTCCTAATGGCAAAATTGTATCTTTACAACATATAATAAAAAGGGCTCAACCAAGCGCTCAAGGCAACCCTTTTTTGTATAGTATCGATAATAAATTAAAATATTCGCATTGCTTTCTGCCGAGGACCTGCGCATACATATCAGGGGCTGTTCCATCAACAACCGCGACAGTCAGGAAAAGATCTACCGGTCTTTTTACGGCTTTGCCATGTCTATATGCTTGCGTTATACCAATAATCAGGAGGATGCGACAGAAATTCTGAACGATGGGTTTTTAAAGATTTTCAGGGAAATCCACCATTACAAGCCTGCCTACACCGATACGGCTGCCTCTTTTAGGGGCTGGCTGCGCAAAATCATGGTGTACACGGCCATCGATCATTACCGCAAATACCAAAAGCAAAAGCTGGTGGGTGAGCTGCACGAAGGGGTTTTTAATATGGTTGCCACTACCGAAACGGCCCCCGACAGGCTTTCTTACAAAGAAATCATCGCTTCCATCCAGCAACTTACGCCCGGTTACCGCACAGTGCTCAACCTTTTTATTGTAGAGGGTATGAGCCACGAGGAAATTGCGCAGCATTTGGGTATATCTTCTGGCACTTCCAAGTCGAACTTGGCCAAGGCAAGAAAGCAATTACAGAAATTATTATCGAACAACGATCATCAAACCCTTCCTATACAGCATGCTGGATGAACCAATAGATGATATTATCCGCGAAGCTGCCGATGGCTATCAACCGCCATTTGATGAAAAGGCATGGGCAGCCATGAGCCAAAAGCTCAACGTGCACCTACCGCAAAAAAACCGCAAAGGCCGTTATTTTCTGCTGCTTTTACTATTGGTAGTGGGCGGAACAACCGCTTATTGGCTATTACAACCCAGCCGTGGCAGCAAGGATAACCCAGCCGCAGCAGCAGTAACGCAAGCCAATGGCGTAGAACCGGCCAATACCAATACCGATGAAACAGTAACGGCTTCGTTGCCTACTGCACCTAACCCGTCTGAACCGTTGAGCAATAAAGTGGCAACGGACGATGTACAGCCCTCCAACAACCCCCTTACAGCGGGTTCGGATAAGCCTACTGTACATAAAAAGACAAGCAATACTGGCTTAGGTCCCGTTACAACGGTTAAAAAGCAATACCGCAAAGGGGGGCAACGCACAACGATTGCGCCTGCTGTGGCGGAAGATGGGGTTGCCGAAGCCAGTGACATACCGAAAAACGAGGATGTAGCAATTACGCCGGTGGAAACTGTTAATGCCACTGAATCGAAGGGTGTAAATGATACACCTTTAAACCCAGCCGATTTAACTACGAATGACGAAAAGGTAACAACGATAATTACAACAGATACCATCCGCTTTCTGCCTTTATTGGCGGGTGGAAAAAGGAGTTCGGATACTACCGCTGCGGGCAAAACAGCTTTGAGCAAGCCCAAGGATAAAAAAGGGTTGGCCAGCCATTTGGTATTGCTCCTTTCTGCCGGTGCGGATATGAGCTATGTACGGTTGAGCAACCAAGGCAAAACCACCCTCTTGTACGGGGCGGGCTTGGGCTATACCATTGGCAAACGGTGGATGGTAAGGGCGGGTGTGTACAGCGTAGAAAAAATCTATGCAGCTTCCAAAACCGATTATAGTTTGCCGCCACAAACCGCCAACAATCCTTATTTGTATCAAATTGATGCCCGTTGCCGGGTATTGGAAATTCCGGTAGGCATTACCTATTCATTCGCTGGGCAAAAGAACCACCGTTGGTTTGCCGGGGCGGGTATCGCCAGCATACTGATGAAAACCGAGCAATACGATTACCAATATAAATCTGCCACTGGTATCAATTATACCCGCAGCTATGGCGTACGCAATGAAAACAAACACTATCTGGCCATTCTCTCTTTGTCTGCCGGTTATCAGTATCAAGTAGGCAAACGTTTTTCTTTATTGGCCGAACCTTACTTACAATTGCCCTTAAATGGGGTAGGGGCGGGCAAGGTAAAACTGCAAAGCACGGGGCTGCTGCTAACGGCTGCGTTTAGGCCGTTTGGGAAGCGGTAATTGATAATTGAAAGTTGATAATGGATAGTTGTGGGTGCTAGCGATTACTTGTAGATGTATGCTGTAGGAGCTTAGTTTTCACTCATCCTTTACAAAGCAACTTATTCACGCAAAAACATCTAACACTCATTTCAAACAGTGGATGATTGTTTGATTAACTATACTGGCCCCCAAAGCCCAATTGGGTAATGGCTAAACATATCATTTATAAAAGAAACGAATATAAAAAAGAGCCCCGTAGAGGCTCTTTTTTATATAATGCGTTGTTGCTGTTGCTTTAAAACTTCGGACAAGGAATACCCCTGTTTTCGGCTGGCTTTTTAATATAGATAATGGAAATTTCCATGCCGCCGCGACTTTGCGTAGCCGTTTTTAAGTTGCTGATGTTTAAGTCGTAAGTGGCACCGATGCGCAGTCCGCCCACTTCCAAGCCCACATAAGGGATCAGGGCATCATTCAGCCGCATCCAAGAACCTAAGTAAATACTGGTGGGGTTGTCCAAGTCGCCATTGAGGTTGTAGGCCAAAGAGCCACCCAACGTAGTTTCACTGGCCTTGTTCTGTATTTGGTGGATTACCGAAGCATGAACCGTCAGCACATCGTTCAAGGGAAAGTAACCACCACCATGTGCGGTAATACGTCCGGTTAAATACCAGTTTTTGTCTTTAAAACCCACTTTGGGGCGGTTGATATGGTACATACTGGCGCCCAGATAAAAATTGTTGCGGCCCGTAGTTGAACCAGAATACAACAAACCCGCATTGATATCGAAATAGCTTTGGTTGTTGCCATTGGTCAAAATATCAGAAGTAACACCCGTAAAACCATTTTGGGTAAGCATGTCTTCAAAAGTCAATTTGGTAACATCTACACCAATACTGCTATAGGTACCCTGAAAACCGGCACCGATTTGGTGGTAACCATCTTCATCCAAAGCCTTGTGGTAGCTCATGGAAATGGAACCATAATTCAGTTTTAAAATGTTGTTGGCACTGGCATCTGTTACGCCAGAAATACCGATACCCCATGTGTCATTGGCGGGGATACGGCTTTTTAATATGTTAAAATCGATGGAGGCGCTGGAAGTAACATAGGCCTTGGGTATGGAAGGCCATTGATCCCGATGGTTGGCAGCCAACCTAAAGCTACCGTCAAACTTGCCCGTAAACGCTGGATTAAGGGTAAGGGGGGATGCGAAAAATTGCGAAAAATGAGGATCCTGTGCTTTGGCAAGACAGCCTAAAAGCACAAAAACCGATATGAATAATGATTTTTTCATCTTTTGTACCAATTGTTCAGAGATTTAAAGATAACGATTAACTGCTAAATGCTGCATAAAAGGGGCAAACTTTATCGGTAAAAAGATTTTTTTTAACTTTTTTAGGCAGTTTTTGCACGGCTTTTTGCTTTATGCCGACCAGTTAGCTTTTCTCAAATCCTTTACTGTAGTATGTTTTAGAACGGATACGATTTGCCCCCAATATGTGATACCACTATGTGGTATCACCAAATTGTGGTATTGTATGAGGATAATGTACGATATACTTTTGCCTCATTATTAACCACTTTTAACAAATTTTTAAGATGAAAAGAAATGTTTTTTCAACAGTCATGCTATTGGCGGGACTGGCCTTAACCCTTACGTATTGCAAAAAGGGTGATCCAGGCGATGCCGGTAAAGATGGCACTGGTATACTTAGCGGCGCAGGTATTCCCTCAACATCCGTTGGTAAGGTGGGCGATTTTTTTGTGGACACCATTGGCAAAGTACTGTGGGGTCCTAAAAACGCCACCAACTGGGGCGCTGGCATGGCGCTGGTAGGTCCGCAGGGTTTGCCCGGCAAAAGCATTTTGAACGGAGCGGGTGCCCCGGCTGCAGCTTTGGGAACAGTAGGCGATTTTTATATCAACGTAACCGTTAAAAGCATTTATGGCCCTAAAACCTTAGCAGGTTGGGGTGCCCCCACCTCTTTAGTTGGCCCCACTGGCGCTACGGGTGCAACCGGTCCGCAGGGGATACAGGGTATTCAAGGCATCCAGGGCATTCAAGGTATTCAGGGTATCCAAGGCATCCAAGGTAACCCCGGCACACCGGCACAGGTTATCTATTCCCCTTGGATTACATCGCCCTACAATAGCCGTGATACTACGGTAGATGGCACTTGCCTAAGGATGCGCCATATCGATGCACCTTCTTTGAGTACAACCATCCTCAATCAGGGCGTGATGATTACCTATTTCCGCGTTGGTTCAATAGGGCCTTACCAATTGCCTTATACCAGCGATGCCGGCGGTGCAACCAATATGGTTAACTGTATTTACGGTCTGCAAAGGATTTTAGTTTATCGCCATACCTTCAATACCTGCCGTTTCAGCAGTGCTGTTGTCGAATCTTATCCCGGTCAACCGGTGATGATTAACCTGCCACAAAGTTTGGAATATCGATATGTGTTGATTCCTGGTTTGATCAGTGGTGGTAGGATGGCCAATGGCGGCAACCCCCAGGTTGACCTGCACAACGTAAAACTTCCCGGACATACAACAACCTACGACCTCACTACGATGAGTTATGAAAAAGTATGCAATTTACTAGGCATAGCTCAATAGTGGTTAATAATGTGATGTGCACAGGGGTTGGCTTTTGCCGACCCCTCCTTTTTCCAAGTAATAACCATTAAACCGATTATAAAAAAAAGCGGCGTCTGTTGAGATGGCCGCTTTCTTTCTAGTGAATAGTTAATAATGAATAGTGAATAATGGATAATTGAAAATGGATAATTGATAGTTGCCGTGCCTTTGGCCCGCCTGAATGACGCAGTCGGGCAGGCTCGGTGGCGCTCTGCGCCAAAAGGTGAGAGTTGAAAGGGGAAAATGGATAATTGATAATGGATAATTGATAATGGATAATTGATAGTGGAAAGTTGAGAGTTGAAAGTGAAACCTGCAACCAGTATCTAGTACCCAGTACCCAGTATCTAGTATCCAGTATCTAGTATCTAGCTTCCAGTATCCTCAAGCCCCAACCCGCAACCAAAATAACCCGTAACCCGTAACCCGTAACCCGCAACACCCTGTCAACCGTCCCCTGTCAACCGTCCCCTGTCAACCGTCAACTGCTCCCTAATTCACATGCGTTTTGATAAAATTTTCTATGTTGATAAACGCATCCGAATAGGTGGCATTGTTCCAGTCGCCATGGCCGCCAGTGGGGTAGAACACATACTGGGTGGGCACACCCGCAATCATCAGTTTGTCACGTACATTGGTAGACTGGGAAGGCTTGACCAAGGGGTCGGCACCGCCGTGCAGTAAAATGGTAGGTACCGCATTAGCAAGACTGATATAACTAACGGGGCTGGAATTGGTGTAGATGGCCGGGTCTTGGGTAGGTGTTTTACCAACAGCCTGCGCCACGCCTGCCGCTAGCACGGGGTTGCTGCCTACCGGATTGTTGTACATATCGGTTAAATCGCTGGGGCCAAAAAAAGAAACCACCACTTTGGGCTTAACCGGGGTGCTGTATTTATAAGCCTGTAGCATGGCCAAATGGGCACCGGCACTGGCACCAATCAATACATATTTATTGGAAATACCATATTCGGTCGATTTGCTAACAATAAAATCCAAGGCCGACTTTACATCATTTTCCTGTGTGGGGAAGATATTGCTGGGTGCAGCCGATAGCCGATAGTTGATATTGAAAATGGCATAATCGGGCAACCTACGTTTGATGGTATCGATGAACCGGGCAAAATCCGCATCGGTTTTATCGCCGCTTATCCAGGCCCCGCCATGTATCATTACAACCACCTTCGTATTGGCGGTACTGCGCACCGCAGGCAGGTAAACATCCATCTTTTGCTTGGCGTCGGTACCATAGGCTACATTGAGATAAGTAACCGGAAGGGGCGTTTCTTCGGTAGGGTTGCTTTTGCTGCAGGCCGCAACAACGGTTATCAGTAGCAAGGCCATAAAACTTTTGATGGAACGCATATTTTTCTTTTTGAGTGAAAAGGTAAGAAAAATTGCATTATGGTGGGCTAAATAGTTGGGGTGAATCATGGTTTGAGCTCGAGGGCTTGACCAGTGCCCAGCAAAAAGGCTACTGAAAACAGCAGCCCTTTTGTACTTACTCAATCATGTCTTTTTTAATGCTGTATGGCCGCCTATCGCTCCACGTTGGGGATGGGGCATTGCGGATTTTGAGAACCTATATAAGCGCCTGCCAACATGCCCACGGTAAATGCTACAGCACCAACCGTGATTGTAATAGCACAGGCACCGGTAGAGCCGCCGTCAATAACTGTTAATTGCGCTTCCGTTAGTTCGCAAACGGTGCGCTTTTCAAATAAGGGAGTGAGTTGCATTTGTATTCTTTTTTAATGTTTACCAATACTGCCACATGAATGCTATACCTTGTATAGCATCTGTCGGCAGCGATTTTAGAACTTGTTTTGTTAGTTGTAAGTTTGTAGGATAATAGTAACTACAATCCCATCACAAACTATTGGCCTTGCTATGGATGATGATAGTATCAACAAGCGTTTTGCTGTGCTAACCATTGCCCAAATTCATAACCAGCTTTTACCAAGGCGATAGTGGCTGCAACACAGGGTAACCCGCTTCCGCCATCAATAGCCATTAATTCATTTTCAGAAAGTTCTGCCACAATTCGCTTTTCAAAAAGCAATGGGCTTTGAGATAAAGGCGTGGCTTTTTCCATTTCCAATGTCATAACTGTTAAAATTTAAGTTTAAAAATTGCCTACTCTATTATAGCTTTTCGGCTTCCGCTTTTGAGCATACCCACACTTAGGGCGGTATGCTACATTTGATTAATGCACCGATACATGGTCTTTGATGAAGTTAATGGCACTGACTACTTCAACATACGCTTGTACAGACCAAATAACGAGATTGACTCCCATCATGATAGTGAAATTTATTATTAACAATGTTGCCTACTCTTTTCTACAGCTTTTCGGCTTCCGCATATAGGTGTAAATGTTTTACTAAAAACAGATAGTGTTTATGAAACGGCTATTTCGTAACTGGTGGCGTAGCGGTTGTTCTTGTACAATTGCCCGATGGGATGAGGATCCCAAAACAATGTATATTGCCTCCTTTGATGCGCATCATGTCTTCTTTGGTTAGTTTAGCAATGGTGCGCTTTTGAAAAAAAAGAGGCGACCCTTGGCTCATTTGCTTTGTTTGCTTCATAATATATATGTTTTATTTGTTGCACTTTTTCAGTATGCAATTTCTAATAAGCAATGCTTCCGGAATTGAAGAAAACCGACATTTTTAAAAGCGGTATAAAGCGGGAACGTTGAGGGATTCACATAAGGTAAGTTATAGGTAGGATTTGCACAGTAAGCTGAAGTGTTCTAGTAATCAATAATCCATAATGAATAATTAATATCCATATTTCTCTTGCCACCTTGCTTTCAAAAACTTACGCAGTTCTTCTTCCCTGACGTTGTTGCCGGGCTGATAAAAAGCGGTACCGCTGAGGGCATCGGGTAGGTATTCTTGTGCGGCAAAATTATTGTCGTAGTCATGGGAGTACTGATAGTTTTTTCCGTAATCCATTTGCTTCATCAATTGCGTAGGGGCATTGCGCAGGTGCAGGGGCACGGGCAAATCACCCTGTTGCTTTACGGCAGCCATGGCATTGTTGATGGCCATGTAGGCGGCATTGCTTTTGGCGCTACTGGCCAAGTAAGTGGCGCATTGCGACAGGATGATACGGGCCTCGGGGTGGCCGATTTTACTCACCGCATCAAAGCAGGCATTGGCCAATAGCAGGGCATTGGGGTTGGCATTGCCAATGTCTTCGCTGGCCAATATCACCATGCGGCGGGCAATAAATTTTACATCTTCGCCGCCCTCAATCATACGGGCCAACCAATACACGGCCCCATTGGGGTCGCTGCCCCGCATGGATTTGATAAAGGCCGAAATAATATCGTAATGCTGCTCGCCCTGTTTGTCGTAGATGGCAATGCGTTGCTGGGCCGTTTCCATCACATTTTGGTTGGTAATGGTGGCACCCTTGGACAGGGTAGTGGCCACCAGCTCCAGCAGGTTCAACAGTTTGCGGGCATCGCCGCCACTGATGTTCAGCAGGGCTTCGGTTTCTTGCAATTGCAGTTGCTTGTCTTTTAAAATGGTGTCATTGGCCAAGGCATCCTGCAACAGTTGTTCCAAATCGTTTTTGTCCAACGCCCGCAGCACATATACCTGACAGCGGCTGAGCAAGGCACTGTTTACTTCAAAAGAAGGGTTTTCGGTGGTGGCCCCAATGAGGGTGATGATGCCTTTTTCCACGGCGTTCAATAGGGCATCTTGCTGGCCCTTGTTAAAGCGGTGGATCTCATCTATAAAAAGAATGACGTTTTGCTGCTTCTTGGCCAAGTCGATCACTTCCCGCACTTCTTTTACCCCGCTGCTGATGGCGCTGAGGGTGTAAAAAGGAACATGGAGGGTGTTGGCAATGATATTGGCCATGGTGGTTTTGCCTACGCCGGGCGGTCCCCATAGTATCATGCTGGGTACCTTGCCCTGCTCGATGGCGGTACGCAAAATACTGCCCTGGCCGGTAAGGTGCTGCTGACCGGCCAGTTGCGCCAATGTAACCGGCCGCAAACGTTCTGCGAGTGGGGGAGTTGCCATGGGGCAAAGTTAATGTGCTAATTTGATAATGTGCTGATGTGCTGATGAATGTGCAAATGAGAAAATGTGCAGATGCCTACGGCCGAGCGGAACGCACGGTGCAAATGGTAGGGCGGAGTAGTTTGATTGGATAGGAGGCAGTATGCGTGCAGAGATTTGCTAATTAGCCAATTTGCTGATGTGCTGATGTTTTCAATTTGTTGGCTTATGCGGGTATGCGACCAAGCAGTAGATGCCGGTGTCGGTCTGCGGCCAACGAACCACGGCCAACAGTCAATGATCATCGGTCATCGGCCTTCGATTCTCGGTTTCAGCACCTAAGTTTGCCACTAACTCCTCGGCCCGGGCGTTTTGCAAGCGTTTCAATAAGCGTAAGAGTTTTATTTGTAGGATGATGATCCAAATACTCAAAAAAGCCAATACGCTCATATAAAATAGCATTACATAAAGCCATATGTCCACTCGGGCAGCATATCCATCATTGCTTAATAGGTCATACAATGTGCTGGTGATAATGAAAAAGCTGGAGGCAAATCCTAATATGTAAAGGATGAGTAATAAAATGCTGAATGATCTATTAAACGTGGCAGTACCGTCTTCATTTTTGTAAACTTTCAGTAGCTTAAAATTGTACAATAGGTTGCTGACATGAGCCCCAATAAACAGGAAGAAAACCCCGAACATTAGCAAATCAGAAGAAATGGTATTAGCTCTTGACACTAAAATTTTTATGATAAACAGCAAAAACAGGCATAGTAGCATTGTTATTTGGACAACAAGCAATGCCTTGAATCTTTTGTAGGGAAAGGGTTTCATATTCAATATGATTAAAAATTTTTGCTCCTGCTGTTTTGATAATGACGATGCAAATTATTCAAATCCTGTCAATACATGCTCGTTGTTGTTGCGTTTAGCTTGTTGCTTTGCGTGGTACTGCAGTCGCACATAGCGTACAAAGGGCCAAAGTAGGATAAGGCATATTGTGGCAGTTAAAAAATAAAGAAGACCCAAAATGTCGGACAGTATTGTAGCACTGGTATAGTTGCCTATTAAACCTGTTTTAAACCTAAAAAACAACCTCGACAGGCTGCCCATCATTTGCATTCCTACATATAACTGTAGCAGCAATTGCAGTACCCAGTATAACTTTAGGTTGCGCCTTTGTTTGGGTGGGATCGCCCGTCGTCCTGCCAATTGGTTGTGCAAATGGAGGCCAGCCATGGCGTTTTTATAGTTGATGAAGAAAAAAAAGCCGATTAAAAAAAAGCCCAGTTGAAATTCGGGACGTACCCCTTTCTCTGTTATCAACCATACCATATTCAACAATATGCCGCCCATTACCAATAGGCTGGCAATGCACGTAAACCTGTACATCTTGAATTGAAAGGGCAAACGCATGAATTAATCAATTATGTTGAATCAATACTACGCTATCGGTCATCGGTTAACGGTCAACGACCCACGAATTTCCTACGCTTTTAAATCCAGCTTGATCTGCAATTCCTCAAACTGCTTATCATCAATGGCAGATGGGGCATCCAACATCACGTCCCTGCCACTATTGTTTTTGGGGAAGGCGATAAAGTCGCGGATGGTTTCGCTACCGCTGAGGATGGCGCAGAGGCGGTCGAAGCCAAAAGCTATGCCGCCGTGCGGGGGAGCGCCATATTCAAAAGCGCCCAGCAAAAAGCCAAACTTATGCTGCTGCTCCGTTTCGTCCATGCCCAAGGCGGCAAACATCTTTTGCTGCAGTTCCCGCTGGAAGATGCGGATGGAGCCGCCGCCGATTTCGTTGCCGTTCAGCACCATATCGTAGGCATTGGCCTTGATGGAAGCGTAGGGATGCTTCAAATATTCCGCCGCATTGTCAATGGCCGGATTGTTGTTGATCATCGTATCTATCTGGCTGGGCTTGGGCGAGGTAAAGGGGTGGTGACGGGCTACCCAGCGGTTACCTTCCTCATCATACTCAAACAACGGAAAGTCGAGCACCCACAACAGTTTGAACTCATCCGATTTGCGCAGGCCCAGCGTGGTGGCCATGTGCATGCGCAGTTCGCTGGTGGCCTTGCGGGTGCGTTCTTCGGCACCGGCCAATATCAATATCAGGTCGCCGGGCCCAGCATTGGCCGCTGCGGCGATGGCTTTTAGTTTGTCTTCGTTGTAAAATTTGTCAACACTGCTTTTAAAAGTGCCGTCTGCATTGCCCGTCGCCGGGTCGCCGGGCAGGCACTTGATAAACACCATGCCCTTCATGCCAATCTGCGGACGTTTTACCCATTCCGTTAGTTCGTCGGTTTGCTTACGGCTGTATTCGGCGCAGCCCGGTACGGCAATGGCGATTACGGTTTCCGCCTCGTCGAACACTTTAAAATCCACACCGCCAATCAAATCCGCCAGGCTTTCCTTTTCGGGGTAAGTATGCTGCGGAAATTTTAGGTTGCAGAGTTGCATGCCAAAGCGGATATCGGGCTTGTCGTTGCCATAGGTCCACATGGCTTCCTGCCAAGTAGTCCGTTCTACAATTTCGGTATAGTCAATGCCTTTTACATCTTTAAAAATATGCTTCACCATGCCCTCGAACATCTGCAAAATATCTTCCTGCTCCACAAAAGCCATTTCGCAGTCGATTTGCGTAAACTCCGGCTGGCGGTCGGCCCGCAGATCTTCGTCCCTAAAGCATTTCACCACTTGGTAATAGCGGTCGTAGCCGCTGATCATCAGCAGTTGCTTAAAGGTTTGCGGACTTTGGGGTAGGGCATAAAACTGGCCGGGGTTCATGCGGCTGGGCACCACAAAATCCCGGGCCCCTTCCGGGGTAGATTTGATGAGGAAGGGCGTTTCAATGTCCATAAAACCCTGTGTGTGCAGGTAGTTGCGGGCGCTGCGGTTTACGGCATAGCGCAGTTCGATGTTGCGCTTTACGGCATTGCGGCGCAGGTCGAGGTAGCGGTACTTCATGCGCAGGTCGTCGCCGCCATCGGTATCGTCCTGTATGGTAAAGGGCGGCACGGCCGATTTGTTCAGTACCGTAAAGCCGGTAACGTCAATTTCAATATCGCCAGTGGGCAAGTCGGGGTTTTTGCTGGTACGCTCCACCACGGTGCCGCTCGCTTGCAGCACAAATTCCCGGCCAAGGGGGTTATTGTCCAACTCTTTGTTGAGGCTTTCGCCAAACAGCAGTTGGGTAATGCCATAGCGGTCACGCAGGTCCACAAACGTGATGCTGCCGAATTTGCGGATGGTCTGCACCCAGCCGGCCAGGGTGGTGGTTTGGCCTATGTTTTCTATCCTTAACTGCCCGCAGGTATGGGTTCTGTACATATTTTTAGAAATTGAGGGGCAAAGATAGTTAAATAGGGAATAATGAATAGTTAATAGGGAATAGTGAAGAACGAATAATGAATGATGCCCGCTATCTGGCGCAAGTTTTGCGAAGCGTAACTTGTGTCTAGGAAATCCCCCGGTCTGCGACCGGATTGTAGTCCCTAACTTCCTATTTAATTTACCGAGTGTATTCTCCAATCTGGTTCAAGTTTGGCGCAACGCAATCTGACCGCCGTCTCAGGTACCTCCGAAATCTGCCCGATTGTATCGGGATTCGCAGCTAAAGATTTGCACAAAAAACCGTACTTTTAAATAAAAACTTTCATGCCTTACGATTTGCAGGATTTAAAGCAATTGCCACTGGCCGAGCAGGAGCGGATTGTGGGCGTATTGCTCAACAATATCGCTGTACAGCAAGCAGGTGAGGGGTTGGAAGAAAACGAGGCTCTGCAAAATTTGTTGGAAGACCGGTTGGATAACTATTTGCAAGATCCAGGTGCATCCCTAGCTGGCCCCGAAGCAATGGTGATGTTAAAAAAGAATTTAGAGGAGTTTAGCAAAAGTTACCATGGCGGCTGAGCAAGCTACTTACACCATTGATAATCGGGCTCCTATCCAGCATTATCCGGACACAACTTGTCCCGCATGGCGGGAGACCGACAGATTTGGAAGGCACAAGAGGTACTTAGGAAGAATACATCAGAGGAGATTTGCGATATTTGGGGTTACTAACCGGCTTTTTTTAGTTCTGCGGGCCCGGCAATAACCATTTGACCCTCTGGGCCATATCCAACGAAGTATCCTTTTATTTGACTTTTAAAATAATCTATCTCAAAGATAAAAGCACCAAATTGCGTAATGTGTTTCTTGGGGTTCCAATAATTCATCTTTAAAAAGTTTTCATTATGAAACCCGCCCTTAATTTTTACTCTTACAAGTTTTTCGTTATGGGTAAACTTAGCAGTGCCGGTTATTGCACCTGTATGGGCTACATTAATATCCATTACTAACTCAGGTGAAATTTCTTTACCGTGTAATGTTTGTGTAAAATTTCCTTCCCATAAACCATCTACGGCATTTCTTTTATCAGGTTCGATCGATTTATAACGATTTTTTTCTGTAAGATATTTCTGTACATAAATTGTTATGACGGGGGAAATAAGTGTTGCTGCCCACCCAAGAATAGCTATTGTGTCGTTGTTCATTCGTTTTATAGTTGTATATAAAAAATTGGCATTAGTATCTAAAGCCTTAGTTAAGTGTTATTGTGGGTAGTAGGTTTTCTTGAGCGATTATTGGACTGCAGGAAATGGAATGCTTTCTATTCAGCGGTTGCAAACAAAATTACAATCACAGACCGGCAGATTTAACTGACAATCGAAATCCTGCGAAACTTTTACCAGCGAGAATTCTTTTGCAAAGGCTTCCAAACCGTTTTAATATTCAAGCAAATTTATCTTGACAATGTAAATAACCCTACCGTGAAAACACCCCTTTTCATTACTTTGATTCCATCATCTTTGGTAGGGAAGAGTTGCGTTCAATCCAGTATTTATAAGCTAATATCGTGTCGCTCCTATAGCGCAAGGCGGGGCACCGGCAGAATTGCAGGGCGCAATTCATCCTACGGAAGACTTGCTCAGTGAATTTATTTTCTGTGCACCTTTTTTGCAATGTCCTCCCCAATAAAATATGTGGGGTCTTCCACCTCGTGCCCAATCTCAATGAAAAAACGCTTTAGCGCATCATAGGTTTTAAAGTCAGCCCTGAGGTGGTTGAACTTTGTTGTTTCCATAAAGAAGCAACTTAAACAAACATTAAGCACCGCCACAATATGCTGTTCGTTGTTGTAAAAAACAAAAGCATCTCGATACATGGGCGCACATAACAATGCGAGCACTTCTTTTACTTCAGTGTTCAAAATGGTTTTTAATAACGCCATTTTGGGATCTGTTGCAATATAAGTGTTTGTTTTTTGGCTTGAATAATGAAATTTATTGTCGTCGTCAATCAAATATTGTGTAAAGCCACAAAGCTTGTCCAATTGGGTAAATGCCGCTTCCTCATCCACTGTCAAGTCATTGGCTTTTAGCTTTCGGGATTTGAGTTGGTCGTGCGCTTCTTCATACTTTTCTTGCTGTTGTTCATAGGCTGCCCCACGTTGAAATGAGTAGGTTTCTACATAAGCAAATGTCAAGTTGTTGATAAATGCTGGTGAAGGCGTGTATGTATAATTCGGTATCATAATATGCTTTATAATTAAGGGTTGTGCTACGCGCCGTTGTCCGCTTTTGCCAACTCTGCCTTCCGCTTCAAATACCCCCGCACCGAATAAACACCATAATAATAAATCAACGGCACCAGCCCCAAAAAGAAGGGGATGAGGGCATAGGGTTTCAAATGCTCATCTACTCCAAAAAACTCGGTTACCATCCAAAAGGAGTTGGCGCAGATCCAAAAAAAGATGGCGAGGTTGTGCGCAAGTTCCGACACGTATTTGCGGGTGCGCCAAGCAATTACCCCTGCGATGGCCAACGTGGGCACTATCATGGCAATGCCCAGCCATTTGAGGGTGAGGCACCAACTGATGTCCTTCAATAACCAAAACAAAATATGGGTATTTTCCATTTTGCGGAACCTGGCCGGGATGATGTACTCGTTTTGGGTATCCATTGACTGATGCGTTTTGAGCGGTTTGAAAGGGTTAAAGATAATGATTTGATAATTTATCGTGTATACAAAAGCCCCTCCAAAAAGGGGCTTTTGTGTTTCAATGCGCTGCTATAAAAGCTATTGCACAATAATCTTCTGATTGAATAACTGCTGCTTGCCCGCATCTTCAATATGCAAGTAATACAGGCCCTTGGCTAATTTGCGGATGTCCAAATCTTCTTGGTTGCCCGCCTGTGTTACCGTTTTGGTCAGCACTACCTGCCCCAGCGGCGATACCATTTTGATGGTATAGGGCAGGGCCGGACTGTTTTCAAAATTGATGAACACCGTGTTTTTGGCAGGGTTGGGATACACTGTGATGCTATTGCTGTTTTTGTCCAGTATCTTAATCAGCACTACGGGCGTATAGGTGTAGTTGCCATCTTTGTCCACCTGCTTGATGCGGTAATAATGCAGCCCCGTGGCCTTCATGTCGTGCAGGTATTCGTATGTTTTTAACAAAGCCGATTGACCTGCTGCATTTATTTTGGCCACCGTTGTAAACGTGCTGCCATTGGTACTGTATTCCACATCAAAATAACTGGTATTTTCTTCTGTGGCCGTTACCCAAGTAAGTTGGTTGCCCACGGGTGTGCGCAATCCCCTAAACGATACCCAACGAACAGGTATCACACCGCCGGGGCCAAAGGAATAGGGCACCTGTACATAGATGGTATCCGTTTTGCCACCAAAGGTGAGCGATACCACATCATAACCCGTAGTTACACCTTTAAGGCCGTACTGCGAGCGGGCCACAAAGTTTTCTAAGAAGGTATAGGTAAAGCCGGGCATGTAAGTGATTTCCCTTACAGTATCGCTATAGTAGCCGAGTACCCGCAATTGGATGCTATCGTTTTTGGGTACAATAAATGTATTCTCACGGCCCACCACCCGAATGCTGTCGAGCGTTACGGTAGCGGGTATGCCGATATTGATAAAAGTAGAGTCGGCGGCAATCAAGCCCGTTTCGTTGAAGCCGTACACCCAAATACTGATGCGGCCTGTTGCTTCCCTAGGGATGGGGTAAGGGAAGGTAAAGCTGTTGGCATTCAATTCCACATCACTGCCGGCATTGGCCAAAGAAGCGCTTTTGTACAGGGCCATCAACGATTTCACATCGGTTGATCCGGTAACGGTTACCTGTACCGTATCGCCGTATTGGTAAGTGCTGCCAGCCAAAGCGGGGTTGATGCTCAGCGTGGCCAACGTTGGCCTACCGTTGGGGTTGCCAGCCAAACCGGGCAAGAAAGTATATTGCAATGTGGGCGGTGCATAGCCAGCTCTTGTAAAGGAACCGGAGCCTGCATCGGGGTTTTCCCGCAGCAGGTCAATTACCCGCTGGTGTACCTGTGCAAAGCGCAATACGCCCTTGGCATCAATGATGGGGCTGCCCAAGATGGCTACTTTTTTATCGCTGTGCGCCAAGCTGTCGCCATAAAAAGTATAGGCGTTGTTGGGTAAACCGGCCCGTTGGCTGGTGAGCGGTACTACTATATCACTTTGCTCGCCATTGTAAATTTCTTTTAAACAATTATCAATGGGGCCTTCTACGCAAAGGGTACCCAACGATAGGGCGTAGATGCGCAAGTAGGCGATCAGGTTGCCCACATATGGAATGCGGGTGGCACCGTTTACCAGCAATACTTTCAGTACATCGGCTTTAGAAAAGTTGCCAAACAAAAAGCGGGTGCCGATGGCATGCGTGGGCACAATGTTCTTGTTCAAATTGCCGGCCCCGTTCAGTAGGCTTACAATGGCCGGGTCGTTCACCTTCAACTCCTTGGCGCCCCTTTTATCGTCCCATGTTTCCAGTGCAGCACTGCCCAAGGTAGTGCCCACTTCCATTTGGCCCAGCAACTGCCGCCTGTCCAAAATGAAGTTGGCGGTTTGAGAGCCCGAGTGCGGTGTATTGACAGTGATGAGCTTGTTGATATCGTTACGGTATTCGTAACCGGGGAAGGTACTTTGCAAGTAATACCTGCCAAAGAGACCGCCACGGCTATGGCCAACATAGTTCACTTTACCGGCCGATAGTTTGTTTTCGCGGCATTTTTGCAGCAGCATGTCAATGCTCAACGGTATCCTGTCGCGGTACACAAACGAAGGGTTGTCAAATTCATCGTGCCGGTCGCTATCAAACCAGCGGCGCAGTAATTGGTACCTTTCGTAGTTGCCCGAATTGTTAAAAATGGCATTGTCCATGTCTTCAAAGGATTTGGTACTGCTCCAAATACCGTGTACCATCAATACGGGCGGATGGTAAATCCTTATTTTGCCCTCGATGGCATTGTTGAGTGTAATGGAATCTTTAATAGAGAAGTTATAGCTCACAAATTTTTCCGTGCTGCCATTATATACAAAAGCAGGATGGTGATATACGTACACCAAGCTGTCTGTACTACGTTTGATTTCCTTAAAATAACCATATTCCGGTGTGTAATAGGCATTGGCCACTGAAGCACCTGTCATGCGGATTACCTTGCTTTCGGGGTTGGCACCGGTATATACAATCATGGTAGTGGCGCTGCTATCGGCCGCTACGTTCAGTTCAATAAAGTCGCCATTGCATTGGCGGTCGAGCGTATTGGCGCATATAATTGAATAGCGGGAAGCTTTCAGTTCTTCGCCCCGCTTGGGGTTGCTGAGGTTGTATACGGCAAAGGCGGCCCGCATCATGCGACTGATGCCCACGGGAGTGGATACCCATACATTGCCGTCCTTGTCAATCGTTACGCCGGTGATGCTATTGGAAGGCAAACCGTTTTGTGTATTGAGCAATACATAGGAAGTGTCGGAACTAAAAGCACCCACGCCCCTATAAATCAACAAACCTGCCGAAGTGCCAATATACACTTGTCCGGCAGGGCTGATGGCAATGGCATTGTTGTTTACCAAGGCACCGGCGGGCAATACGCTGGGGTATTTCACCGTCCAAGTACCACCGCTCCTTACGGCAATACCCTTGCCGAGGTTAAAGCCTACCCACACCAGGTTACGGGCCGTATCAAAGGCAATGGAAGTAGCACGGGCATTGCTATTGGGCGTACCCATGGGCAGGCCCACCGATTCGTTGAGGTAGCCGAGCACATTGCCATTGAGGTCGCAGCGCACAATGCGGGAGGTTTGAAAAGTACCGCCCCCGTTGTAGCTGGCCACACCCGACCATACTTCGTTGTTTTTATTGTCCACCCCAATACCAGTGCAAATCCGGGTACCGGCAGTAACGGTAATGGGTGGGTCGATGGTGTAATCGGCATAGGGGGTAAGTGCCACAATGGTATCAAACACGCCCATGCCCGTTTTTTTATAGCCCACACCGCCAGGGGTTACCCGATAAGTGCCACTGGGCGGACCCGTTACCGTTAGGTCGTGGTAATTGTGCGATGTCCATACGGTACCATTTTTATCCATGGTAATACCGTTGGCCCTGCGGGAAGGACAGCCCTTGTTGTTATTGGCCACAATATTGGAAATGGAATTGTAATGTGTGCGGCCGCCGTTGTTGGTAGCTACAAAGTCGATACCGCCATACGTGGCCGTACTGCCGTTGTAACCCGCTTGGGCCACCCATACACCTAGGTTTTTGTTGGCGGCAACACCCGTGATGTTTACCTTGTCAAAACCGTTGCTATAGCCGGAATAGTTATAGCTTACATAATTGTTGATGAAATACTGAAAACGCCAAAGGCCCTTGCCATTGGTGCCTGCCCAAATGGTGTTGGCAGAGTCGACGGTGATACAGTTGAAAGCCAAATCGCTCCGGTAAGTACTGAACACTACCTTGCTGAAATCCTGTGCCTGTGCAGCGGCGAAAAGCAGTAGGGTTGCTGAAAAAAGTACAATTCTCTTCATACAAATGAGTTTGGTTGTGGTTGATAATCAACGCTATGGAGTGGTATAAGCGATAAGGGTGTAGGCAGCTTAAGCCCCAAGATAGTTTTGATTGTTTAATTACTGGTAGGTGGTACAAATATACAAAACTTATGGTTAGGTAATTTGGGGGCAAACAAAAAAGCCGCAGCATTTACAGCCACGGCTTCCGTTTATAATCAAATATTTGTATCAAACTGCTACCTATTCAACCTTCGCTGAGTCGACCACTTTTCGAAAGTGGTCGACTCAGCGAAGACCACTAACAAGTTGAAGGAATTAGCTAATTGGCTTATCAGCTAATCAGCACATTATGCTTTCAAGGCCCTAACCGCCTCAATAATCTTCGGCATTACTTCAAAAGCATCGCCTACAATACCGTAGTCGGCCGCCTTAAAGAAAGGTGCTTCGGGATCTTTGTTGATCACCACAATCACTTTGCTGCGGTTTACCCCGGCCAAATGCTGGATGGCACCACTGATGCCGATGGCAAAATACAGGTTGGGCGCAATGGCCAAGCCGGTTTGGCCCACATGCTCGTGGTGGGGGCGCCAGTGCGCATCGGCCACGGCACGGCTACAAGCCGTAGAAGCACCGATCAGTTTGGCCAGGTCGGTTACCAAGCCCCAGTTTTCGGGGCCTTTTAATCCACGGCCACCGCTTACTACCAGTTCGGCCTCGCTCAGGGGCACTTCGCCTTCCACTTTACTTACACCGGTTACGGTTACCTTGGGCGTACCCACGGTAACGGCTAGTTCGGCCGCTTCGGCGGTACCGTCTGTTGTAGCAATGGTATAAGAGTTGGGGCTAAGGGCAATGATTTTGATATCGGTGGCAATGCCGATGTTGGCATAAGCCTTGCCGCTGAACACGTTCTTTTTTACGGTAAAACCGTTGCTCGTATCGGGAAGGGCGATGGCACCGCTTACCAAACCGGCTTTCAGCTTGGCGCTGAGGCGGGGGGCGATGGCCTTACCGGAAAGGTTGTTGCTGAACACCACTACGGTGGCACCGGCAGCCGCAACGGCCTGGGCCAACACTTGGGTGTATAGCTGGGCATCCAAATGGTTGAGCCCTTCATTTTTTACGGTATGTACTTTTTTCAATCCATACTGGCCCAAAGTAGCCAAGTCATCGGATACATTACCCAATACAATGCCTTCGGCGCTGGTGCCCAGTTGGGCGGCCACGGCGGCACCGTAGCTGGCGGCTTCCAAAGAGGCTTTTTTGATATGGCCATCGGCCTGGTCTAAAAAAACTAAAACACTCATGGTTTTACGTTTATATGTTGAATGATATGGTTATTGTTGCGCAGTGAACCGTCGGTACAAGTGAGTGACACAACGATGCTGCCATTAAAAACGACTGTTGGTCCCAAAGCCATTAGAAAACCTTGGCTTCCTCATGCAGCAACCTTACCAGTTCGGCAGGGTTGTCCGCTGGAACCAGCTTCACACCTGCCTTGGCAGGGGGCAGTTCAAACGATACCACGCTGGTCAAAGCGTCTACCGCTGCGGGTTCTACCACTTTCAGCGGTTTGCTGCGGGCACCCATGATACCTTTCATATTGGGGATGCGTTGCTCGGCCATGCCTTTTTGGCAACTTACCACTAGGGGCAGTGCCACGCTGCAGGTTTCTTCGCCGCCCTCAATTTCGCGGTTGATGGTGGCATTGCCGCCTTCCAAGGTAAATTTGGTGGCCAATGACACATACGGCATGTCCAACAGTTCGGCTACCATACCGCCAATGGAAGAGCCATTGTAGTCGATGGTTTCCTTACCGGTAAATACCAGGTCGTAACCGCCTTCCCTGGCCACTTGGGCAATTTGAGAAGCGATGTAAAAGCTGTCGTGGCTATCGGCGTTGATGCGGATGGCTTCGTCGCCGCCCAGGGCCAATGCTTTGCGGATAATGGGCTCGGCGTCGGCAGCTCCCACGGTAACCAAGTGGATGATGGTGGCGGCATCGGCTTCTTTCAGCTCGATGGCCCTTACCAAGGCATACCATTCGTCGTAAGGATTGATGATCCATTGTACGCCGTCCGATGCAAACTTGGTGTTGTTATCGGCGAAGGCTATTTTTGCCGTGGTATCCGGCGTTTTGCTGATACAAACTAATATCTTCATACTAATCGTTTAAAAAAGTTGTTTATGCAACTAAATGCAAATATAGGGCGAAGATGGGATATAATAATTATTTGTACAAAAAATTGACGCATTGTGGACAGAATTGCTAAGTTGAAGGAGTTTTTAGTGGCGCAGCCGGGGGATGCTTTTTTGCAGCATGCGCTGGCGCTGGAGTATAGTAAGGTAGGGGATGATACGGCGGCCCGGGCCTTGTTTGAGGCCATTTTGGCGGCACAGCCGGGCTATGTGGGCAGCTATTACCACTTGGGCAAATTGCTGGAGCGGCAAGGCGAAACGGAAGCTGCCATCCAGGTATATGAAACGGGTATGGCGGAGTGCAAGAAAGTGGGGGATAACCATGCGTATAATGAGCTGCAGGGGGCGCTTGAGGATTTGACGGACTAATGTGCAAATATGCAAATATGCAAATGTGCAAATGTGCAAAATTTAGATTGTTAGGGCCATTGTATAGTTATGAGTTATGGGTTATGAGTTATGAGTGTTTGGGTTGGTAGTGCTTGCTTGATTGGGAATGTTTTTTTCGAGCCGTTACGAGTTACGGGTTACGTGTTGTTTAAATTGTTAGGGATTACTTAATAGGTAGCGGTTTTTGAGATGGTTACGAGTTACGGGTTGTTCGGACTGCTCACTTTTTCAAACACAACTCGCAAGAAACACAACTCCTAACTCGTAACAAAAATAACCCGTAACAAACATAACTCGTAAACCATAACAAAATCAACTCATAACTCGCAACAAAATCAACTCGTAACTCGCAACAAAGTCAACTCGCAACAAATACAACTCATAACTCATCATTCATAACTCATAACTAACTTGAATCTAACAGAAAAGTATAAAGATTATATACAAACGCATCATCTTTTTAACAAAGCTGATGTATTGCTCCTTGCCGTGAGTGGGGGATTGGATTCGGTGGTGCTGTGCGAACTCTGTCACCAAGCGGGTTATCAGTTTGCCCTGGCGCATTGCAATTTTCAACTGCGGGGCGGAGATAGTGACCGGGATGAGGCATTTGTGCAGCAATTGGCGCAACATTATCGGGTGCCTTTTTATGTTACCCGATTTGATACGGTTACAGAAGCGGCCAACCGCAAGCAATCCATCGAAACCACGGCCCGGCACCTGCGGTATGATTGGTTTGAGGGGCTGCGGTTGCAACATGGTTTTCAGTGGACCGTAACGGCGCATCATGCCGACGACAATGCGGAAACGGCGATGATGCATTTTTTTAGGGGTACGGGTATCCGTGGGCTTCGGGGCATGCTGTCCAAGCAGGGGCATATCGTAAGGCCGCTGCTCTTTGCCCGCCGGGCGGAGTTGGAAGCATTTTTGGCCGAACACGGGTTGGCGCATGTAACCGACCAAACGAATTTTGAAGACGATTATACCCGCAACTATTTTCGCAATCAATTGATACCGGGGCTGCAAAAAGTTTTCCCGCAGGTGGTAGACAATGTGCTGCACAATACCGAACGCATGGTGGGTGTGGAAACGATTTATCATTTGGCCATTGAGCAATACAAAAAGAAATTGGTGGAACCCAAGGGCAACGAACTGCACATACCCGTATTGAAGTTGCAACAAATGCCTGCCATGCCCACCCTGTTATTTGAAATCATCCATCCCTATGGCTTTACCGCTCATCAAACCGGAGAAGTGCTGGCCTTGTTGGAGAGCCAATCGGGCAAATATGTGGCCAGTGCCACGCACCGCATCATCCGCAACCGCCAATGGCTTATCATTGCGCCGCTGCAAAGCATGGAGGCGCAAAACATTTTGATAGAAGCCCAAGATAGCACCATCGCATTTGCAGGTGGCAGTTTGCAATTATCAACCATGGATGCCGGGGCATTGGAACTAAGTACCGATAACCATCTTGCGAAACTGGATGCCGATCTGATCCAATTTCCGCTGCTGCTGCGCAAATGGAAAACGGGCGACTATTTCTATCCTCTGGGTATGGCCAAGAAAAAGAAACTCAGCCGCTTTTTCGGCGACCTGAAAATGAGTCTGCTGGAAAAGGAAAATACTTGGGTGTTGGAGATGGACAAGAGGATTGTGTGGGTGGTGGGTAGGCGGATTGATGACAGGGTGAAGGTGACGGGGAAGACGAAGCGGGTTTTGTTAATTAAGCTGATGGGATGATGTGCTAATATGCAAATTTGCAAATGCCCGCCCGGCTGAAGCCGTTCGGACGGGTGCAAAATCCAACTTGTTAGGGATTATTCGATAGGGTGGCGGATTTGGGGGCTGCTATATGATCAGGCCCTTGGGGGGAAGATGCAATAGGGAATAACCCGAAAAAAAGCTATCTTTAAGCATTGATTGAAACGATATGACAACCATAGAAATTGAGAAAAAGAAATACGTATTATTGCCCCAGCAGGAGTATTTTAACCTGCAAAAAAAGGCCGTCCTTAAAACCCCTACAGAAAAGCCCATGACAGTTGCGGCTGCCAGGGCCTACAGTAAAAAGCTAATTCATCAATGGGCCAAAGAAAAATAAGGGTGCAAGAACGGGCAGCCAACCATATTGCTGCCATTGCTTGGTTCATCGAATCTAAAGGCATGGTAGCTACTGCCGAAGCATTTGCCGAGAGGGTCTATGACTTCATAGAAAAACTGGGCAACACCCTAACAGTACACTCAATTTGCCGTGACCCCGAACGGGCCAAACTTGGTTACAAATGCATACCCTACCGTAAAAAATATACCATCGTATTTATTGAGTCGGAAACAGAGCTGATTATTTGTGAGTTTATCGCATCCAAATTGATTCATTGGTAAGTACTGTTGGATTGGCTGGGTGTAACGAGGTCAGCATAAGGCCAAGCTTTGGTTGATACTTATATCATCATGCCCACAAACCTTTTCATTCCTTCCTGCAATTGACCTACCTTTAACATTCAAAAAAATCAATTTTACATATGCCTGTTACTAAAGCTTACGCGGCCCTGAGCGCCGATACGCCGGTGGTTCCCCATTCTATCGACAGAAGGGAATGCAAACCGCACGATGTGCAACTGGAGATTTTATACTGCGGCATTTGCCATAGCGACTTACATACGGCCCGCAACGAGTGGGGCGGTACCATGTACCCCTGTGTGCCGGGCCATGAAATTGTGGGCCGTATCACGGCCGTGGGCAGCCATGTTACCAAATTTGCCGTGGGGCAATTGGCGGGCGTTGGTTGCTTGGTGGATAGCTGCCGCACCTGCGACAATTGCAAGGAAGGATTGGAGCAATACTGTACCAATGGTATGGTGGGCACCTACAATGGCATGGAAAAAGACGGTAGCGGCTATACTTATGGCGGCTACAGCAAATCCATTGTGGCACATGAAGATTTTATTTTGCGGGTGTCGGATAAACTGCCCTTGGAAGGCGTGGCACCCCTGCTTTGCGCCGGTATTACCACTTACTCGCCGCTGCGCCACTGGAAAGTGGGCAAGGGTACCAGGGTAGGTGTGCTGGGCCTGGGTGGCTTGGGCCATATGGGCGTAAAGTTGGCCGTAGCGATGGGCGCCGAAGTAACCATGCTGAGCCATACGGCTTCCAAGCAGGCAGATGCCAGCCGCTTGGGTGCGCATAAATTTGTGCTCACCAGCGATACCGAGCAGGTAAAGGCCGTAACCGGTTATTTCGACTTTATATTGGACACGGTATCGGCCGAACACGACTATAATTTTTACCTCACACTGTTGCGCACCAATGGGGTGATGGTTTGTGTGGGCGCACCGCCAACGCCTGCTGTCGTTCCTGCCTTCAACCTGATTTTTGGTAGGAAAACATTGGCCGGCTCACTTATCGGCGGCATCCCCGAAACGCAGGAAATGTTGGACTTCTGTGCCGAGCACAATATTGTTAGCGACATTGAACTGATCAATATCAAAGACATCAACGAGTCTTATGAGCGCATGCTCAAGGGCGATGTGCGGTATCGTTTTGTGATAGATATGGCTACTTTATAAGGATATATATCCCGTACAGCTCTTTTGGCCCCGGTTGTTACAGCCGGGGCTTTTTTTTGCCCAATGGCCAGTATTGGTTTCCCGAAATGGGTTGATTGGGTTGATAAGGGTAGGCATACCTTTTCAGCTAACTGGATGTTCCCGAAACCCTCTCCATCCGGCCGTGGGTCTTTCGGGAACACCCAATTGCTTCTCCGCCAAACCGAGGACCTTTCGGGAAGACCCGAAACCCTGACTGCCGTCTGGCTGGCTTCTCCGTCCGGCCGAGGATCTTTCGGGAATACCCGAAACCTTGTCCATCAAACCGAGGACCTTTCGGGAACATCCGAAACCCCAGTCATTTGGGTAAATGAGAAACGCTTATTTCAATTTTTTTATACTCGCATTGTTCACCAGGGATTGCATTTGTGCGATGGCCGTGGCATTCAGTTGCAACAACCGCTCGTTTGGTGGTAGTGCTTGGTGAATGAGCAAGGCATTGATGCTTTCTAGGTTGCTGAGCACCACTAGTTGCTCGAGCGTGGCATGATCCCTGATATTGCCCTCCGCTTCCGGGTTTTCTTGCCGCCATTGGGCAGCGGTTTTGCCAAACAGCGCCATATTCAGCAAGTCTGCCTCGTTGGCGTAAAGGGCGGCGGCATCTGTACCAGTCAATAGCCGGGGCACCAAATTGGCCTTGATGGCATCGGTATGGATGCGGTAATTTACCTTGGCCAAAGTGCGCTGCAGGTTCCAGCCCAGTTGCAGGCGGTTGTTTTCCTCTTCTTTCAACCGCTGAAACTCGGTTATCAAATAAAGCTTAAAGGAAGCCGATAACCATGAGGCAAACTCAAAAGCAATGTCTTTGTGGGCAAATGTGCCACCATAGCGCCCTGATTTGGAAACAATCCCAATGGCATGGGTTGTTTCTATCCATTTTTGGGGTGTAAGCGAAAAGCTATTGGAACCAGCTTCATTTTTAAACGCATCGAATTCGATGCGTTTAAAAGACGGGTTGTTCAATTGCTCCCATAATCCACAGAACTCTATGGCACCTCTAGTACGCAACCAGTTTTGTATGATATAGTTAGTCCGTTCCGCATCCCGATACCTGGCCATATCGGTCAATGAAATATAATCCCGGCTATTTTGTTCGTAAACGGTTATTGCCAGATTCTCAACGGTGAGTAGCTTGCTTTTTGCCATCTTTTTTCTTTTAGGGCAGGCGGTGCACTGCTTGGTACTGATAAATATTGTCTTTCAAAAATAATCATTTTTACATTTCATCTGCCTTGGTATGGACAAAAAAATTCCCGGCAACTACGCACCGGGAATAATCTATAATAAATCAATCAATCAATAATAAAACTACGCCACCGCCTTGTTCACCAACGCAGCCGCCTCGCTCAGCAAGATGGCGCTTTGTACTTTCAGGCCGCTTTCGTCAATCAGTTTTTTGGCCACATCGGCATTGGTACCTTGCAGGCGCACAATGATGGGGATATCGATATTGCCGATGCTTTGGTAAGCATCAATCACCCCTTGGGCAACCCTGTCGCACCTTACGATGCCACCGAAAATATTGATGAGGATGGCTTTTACCTTGGGGTCTTTTAAAATAATGCGGAAACCGGCTTCTACGGTTTGTGCATTGGCACTACCGCCCACATCCAAGAAGTTGGCAGGCTCACCACCGCTCAATTTAATCATGTCCATAGTGGCCATGGCCAATCCGGCACCGTTTACCATACAGCCCACATTACCATCCAGTTTTACAAAGTTCAGGTTGTATTGGCCCGCTTCCACTTCGGTAGGGTCTTCTTCCGTTACATCCCGCATAGCGGCCAAGTCGGCATGGCGCATCAGCGAGTTTTCGTCCAGTCCCATTTTGCAGTCCACCGCAATGATCTTGTCATCGCTGGTTTTGAACATGGGGTTGATTTCCAACATACTGCAATCCAATGCCGCAAAAGCGCTGTACAGGTTGGTAACAAATTTAACGCAGCTTTTAAAGGCTTCGCCGCTCAGACCTAGGTTAAAGGCAATTTTACGTGCCTGAAAGCCTTGCAGTCCACCTGCAGGGTGTACCCACTCTTTGAATATTTTTTCGGGGGTATCATGGGCCACGTCTTCAATGTTCATACCGCCCTCGGTGCTGTACATGATCACGTTTTGGCCCTTGGCCCTGTCCATCAGTATAGAAAGATAGAATTCCTTTACGGGGTTGGGGCCTTCGTAGTACACATCTTGCGCCACCAGTACCTTGTTCACCACTTTGCCCGCTGGACCGGTTTGGATGGTAACCAATGTACCGCCCAGCAGATTTTGGGCTATTTGCTTCACGTCTTCGGCATTTTTGCCCACGGCCACACCACGTTGCTCGGTACCGGCAATTTTGCCCTTGCCACGGCCACCCGCATGTATTTGGGCCTTTACCACGGCAAATTTGCTGCCGTATTGGGTATGTATCTGTTTGTAAGCCTCTTCGGCCTCGCCGGGGGTATTGCAGGCAATACCTTCCTGCACGGGTACATTGTATCTTTTAAGCAGTTCTTTGGCTTGAAATTCGTGAAGGTTCATACTAAAAAAATTTTGGCGAAGATAAGGAAGGGAGCGCAAAGAAAAGCACCCAATGCCAAGAGCCAAGATTTAAACCGAAAAAGCGTGATTTGTTTTGCTTTTTCAGTATATTTGAAAACACATAAAACTTTTTACAAGCATGAAAAAATTTATACTTGCTATTGTACTGCTGCCTATGTTTGCAGCCGCTCAATTACCGGGCGGGTCTATTTACCCAATTGATGGGGTGAGCAATGCGCCCACTTCTTTTGCAACCATTCAAGAGGCTGCCACTTATTTGGCCGCCAACGGTGTTACGGGCACGGGCGACGTGATTTTCGAGATTACATCTGGCTATACTTCCTTCTCAGAGCCTGCTACAGGTATTGTGCTGGATTCTATTCCCGGCACGGCAGCCAACCGCCGTGTGGTATTTAGGCCAGCACCTAGCACCAATATAACGGTGAGCTTGGATGTAGCAGGCAATGGTACCCTTAACCTGCAACAGGTAAACTTTGTAACTTTTGATGGGCGTGCAGGCGGTTTGGGTACGGTTAAGCGGCTCACTTTTACCAACACTTCTACCAGCGGTACCAGTTTTACGGGTGCGCTAAAACTGATTAGCAGTTGCAAGAACAATATTTTTCAGTACTGTACTTTTATAGGGAATGCGGCGTTAGCCACATCTTCTACTGTGTTTGGCAATGGCGTGGTGCAGTTTGGCGATGCTGGCACAACCAATGCGGGTAACAATTTCAACAAGTTATATCGCTGCGATATCAATGGCAATAGCCAGGCCCTCCAATTGCTGGTATCCCGTGGCGCTACCGCCAGTCCAAGTGTAGCCAATTTTAGGGATACCATCCGAAGCTGTAATTTCTTTGACAATTTCTCCAATCTAGCGGGCAATATTGCCCTGAACTTGCATCAGGGCAATGACGAATGGGTTGTTGACAGTTGCAGTATCTATCAAACGGTAGCAAGGACTTATACGGTGCAAGCCTTGCACTTTGGTATCAATACGGTATTGAGCTTTACCGGAGAGGCGCATACTATTAGAGATAATTTTATTGGTGGTAATGCGGCAGGAGCCAATGGTACGATGACCTTGCAGGGGGGTGCCACCAATGCCGTGGGATACAATGCCATCAGTTGCCAACATGGTGAGGGTACGCTTATCCTCCGCAATACCATCCGCAATATTACCTTAAGTTATGCTGCTTCAGCAGGCTCTTTTGGCAATGCGGCCATATTTGTTAATATGCAGTATAGTTCCGGCCAAACCAATATTGGCAACAACAACATCAGCAACCTGAGCTTTAGTAATACCAACGGGTTTGTACGATTTCGTACCATTTACCTCCGCAGTGTGGTGACAGCTACCACCGGTACATTTGGTACGGCTCAGCCCATTTTGTTTGCTTTCAACAATATCTTGAACAATATTACCGCAACGGGTAGCGGTGCTACCGGCAATGCCGAAGTAACAGGTTTTGCATGTGAGAGTGCTTCGGCTAATAGTTTGCTTGGCGGAACTTCAATCGGCGAGTTTTACATCTACGATAATAAAATGACCCAATTAACCGCTACTGCAGCCAATACCGGTACCCTAGTGAGGGGGGTCAACTGCTTCAATACCCAAGGTACCGGCAGCTCGGCAGCCCTGGGCAATTACAACGAAATCATCCGGGATACCATTGCAGGGCTGTCAACCAACAGTACTTCTACAGCGGTTTCGCCGGGCTCAGCCACAGGCATTTTCATCAATGCTGGCTTGATTGATACCATGTTGATCCAACAATGCGATATTTCCAATATTGCCAATACCACTACATCGGATATCAGCAATGCCGTTTGTGGTATCGCAGGCACCAATGCTTCGTGGGATATCAGCCGCAACCGCATCTACGACCTTAGGAATGGTGCCACGGGAGCTGCCCAACGGGCCAGTATATTTGGTGTCAACATCAGGGGCATCAATGCGGTTTCCAATGTACACAACAACCAAATCAGCATTGGCAGTGGACAAAACAGTAACTTGCAAGTGTACGGTATCATCAACAATTTTTCTGCTGCCAATCAGTTGCGGGCACTTTACAATACCATCCTTATCTCAGGCAATCCAGCATCTGGCGCAACCAATTCGTCGGCCATTTACCGTGGGTCAGATACACCTACCGCAGTGGTGCCCATTGTAACGCCGTTTTTGGTACAAAACAACTTGTGCATCAACAAACGCAGTGGTGGCACTGGCATACACTCGGCCATATACAGCCAAAACACAACTGGCACTAGTTTCACCAGCGATTTTAATACGCTGGTTTCTGCCAATACTGCGCAAGCTGGGCAGTGGGGTGCCGCAGCTCAAACCTTCGCCAACTGGAAAACCTCGGTGAATGGTGATACCTATTCTTATTATGCACAGAGCAATGCAACCTCAAGCCTCAGTACAAGCCTGGCACAGGTAAACCTCAATAATTTGTTTTATAATGCCACCTACGAAACCAATGGCAACTTGAGCATCGATACCTTAAAACCAGAGTGTTGGCTGGTGGCTGGCAAGGGCAGGGCCGTGAGCACCATCAGTGCACAGTTCAACAGGGGTACCAATTCGGCTTTCCCTACTTGTATTGGAGCTTCGGAGTTTACACCCGATGTGGCTCCTCCTTGTAGTTTTGAAAGTGCAGCCCCTAGCCTGGGCGGTACCACTACTTATTCCTTTGCGGGTAGGAATTTGATGAACATTGCTTGGGGCAATACGGGTACAGTGCCTTCGTCCGTTTGCGTAAAATATAATTCGGGCAAAAACTTTAGTCCCGTAGTACCCGGCACAAGTTATTCGGCCAGTTATTGGGATGTAACAGCCACCAATGGTAGCGGTTATACTTATTCGCCCACCATCAACTTCAGTTCTTCTGAGCGTGGTACGGTTGTATTTAGCGATGCTACCGTTAAGCAATCTTTCTTTAACGGGTCTGGTTGGACATTTTTGGGACCCGGCTCCACAGCCATTACGGCTACCAACCCCGCCACATCCACTAGTAATAATGTAACCTATGCTTTGGGTGCCAGCACGGCATTGATATTAACAGATGCGTCTAACCCCATCCCTGTTGAACTGGTAAGCTTTACCGCTCAACGCAAGGGCAGCGTAAACGAACTGCAGTGGACAACCGCTCAGGAGCTGAACAGCCGCTGGTTTATTGTAGAGCGCAGCACCGATGGCAGCAGCTATACGGCCATTGGCCAAGTAGCGGCTATGGGCAACAGTAGTACGCTTAAAAACTATGCCTTTACCGACAATGCGCCTATCAAGGGCATCAACCATTACCGTTTGCGTATGGTAGATAAAGACAACGGCTTCCAGTTTAGCTTGGTGCGCAAAGTGCGTAACGAAGGCTTGGCCGATGTAGCGATTTACCCCAATCCTGTTACCGACAAGCTTACCGTAGAGGTACAGGCCGATAGGGCCATCAACGGTCAGCTATTGGTAACCGACGTAAGCGGGAAGCTGATATACAGCCGTACGGTAAACCTGGCCCAAGGCAGCAATATCGTACCCGTGGCCGCCGCCGCATGGCAAAAAGGCAGCTACGTGGTTAAATTGATCATGGAAAGTGATGTAGTGGTACGCAAGTTTAACAAACTGTAAACCGCTCATAAGGTATATTACAAGGCCGGGCAATTTGTCCGGCCTTGCTTTTTTTAACTACAGTGCAAGTGCATCTAAATGAATTTATGAGATACCACCCCATTTGCCTTAATGTAACAATGCAAAAAGTGGGTAACCTCCCACCAGTTCCGAGGTGAGCCACCTCATTTAGTCTGGTCCGCCATAGGCGAATTTTCTTGGGCGAAGGGGCCAAATGCTGTTAAGTTAAGGGGCTCCACATACCCCAGCGGGGTATCTGGTTGGTAGTATTGGATTGAAAAGTGGTCGTTACGTTCCATAGGAACGTTTGGTGCTTACGTTTTGCAAGCACGAAGTGTTCCGCTGGAACACTTGCCCCAACCAGTTGGTGGCAACCCACCAGTTGTGCCGCTGGCACAAGTCCTAAACTTGATGACATAGGCGACGGCCCCCAGAAAAAGGGCTAAATGCAGTGGTGAACCCGGGCTGAAGTAGCATATCAAGCCGAAGGCATGGCCCGCCGCCCCCCAATTAGTTTGGGGGCAATCACAAGCAGTTGGCCAATAGAATGCAGCGATACAGTTAGCACAGCAACAATTCGAACATTATAAAATTAGATGCGTTTGCCCTGTTTTTAACTATATTTTAAGACTTCCTATCGGTTTAGTTTCTTTTCTTTGCAAAAAGACGAAAGAATATATGGAGCATGTAATTAGTAAAATCAACGAGGCAGTTAATTATATCCGTACACAATATGCCGAAACCCCAGCCGTAGGCATTGTTTTGGGCAGCGGCCTGGGCAGCTTTACGGGCGAGATTAGCGTGGCCGCGGAAATACCTTACAGCAAAATCCCCCATTTCCCCGTTAGCACGGTAGAAGGCCATAGCGGCAAACTCATCTTTGGCGAACTGGGCGGCAAAAGGGTAGTGGCCATGGCCGGCCGCTTTCACTATTACGAAGGCTATACCACCAGCGAAGTGGTTTTCCCCATACGGGTAATGAAATTTTTGGGTGTTGAAACCCTGCTCCTCAGCAATGCAGCGGGTGGTATCAATGCCGATTATAAAGTGGGCGACCTGATGATGATCAAAGATCATATCAGCATGCTAACGGTAAACCCCTTGTTGGGCAAGAACGAAGACCGCTTGGGCACCCGCTTTCCGGATATGAGCGAACCCTACTCCAAACCATTGATCCATAAGGCCAAGGCCATTGCCGCCGAAGCCGGTATCGATCTGAAAGAAGGCGTGTATTGCGGCGTTACGGGTCCTACTTTTGAAACCCGTGCCGAGTACAAAATGTTGCAAATATTGGGCGGCGATGCGGTAGGCATGAGCACCGTGCAGGAAGTGATTGCAGCCGTTCACGTTGGTTTGCCCGTATTTGCGATAAGCGTTATTACCGACATCGGCATAAGGGAAGAAGAAAATACCATTACCCACCAAGAGGTATTGCAGGCCGCTAAAGATGCGGAGCCCAAGCTGACGCATATTTTTAAAACACTGGCAGCGCAACTGTAACCATGGGCATAAAGCGGATTGGCATAGCAGTAGCATTGATGTTGATGGGATGGGGCGATACTGCCCTTGCGCAAGACCTAGGCCCCGGCAGCAGGCGGACCATCGGTGCCGGTACTTTGCCTACGCTTAGCGGTACCACCAGCAGCAGAACGGGCGGTAGGGATACCATGCGCTTTGAACGTAGGGACGACCGTAAGGACTCCATTTCGGTAACATATCGGTTGTTGGATTCCTTGCGCAGCAATTACTTAGATTCTTCCATCAACGATTACGACAACTATTACACCGTTCCTTGGTATTGGCAAAACTTAGGCAACAATGGCAATGCAGCTTTTAACATGCGCTATACGCCCAATACCAAAACCGGCTGGGATGCAGGTTTTCATGCCTATGATATCAGCCGCTTTACATTGGAGGGGACCAAGTTTTACCGCACCAATCGCCCCTTTACCCAACTCAATTACCAACTGGCATCGGGTAAGGAACAGTTAATAAAAGTGCTGCACATACAAAGTCCCCGGCCCAATATCCATTTTGGGTTCGATTACCGCTTGATCAATGCACCGGGCTTTTTCCTATCGCAAAATACCAGCCACAACAATTACCGCCTGTTTGGTAATTACAGTGGTAAGCGCAAGCGGTATGCGGCTTATTTGGCACTCATCAACAATACCATCCGGGCGGGCGAAAACGGGGGCATAATAAATGATACGTTGCTGGGCGATATCAACAAAAAGAAGCGGTTTAGCATTCCCGTAAATATGGGCAATACTTCTTCTTCGCAGTTCAATCCTTTTAGCACGGCCATTGCAGCGGGCAATGTGTACAAAGACCTTACCTTTTTTTACCGCCATAGTTATGACATTGGGAAGAAAGATTCACTCATCATCAACGATAGTACCACCGAGTTTTTGTTTTACCCCAAGTTGCGGTTGCAGCACAGTTTTACGTACAGTACTTACAGTTATACGTTCAAGGATTTGGTTGGCGACTCCGCATATTATAGAAACGCCTATGATACGGTTTTTCGCAAGGCCACGGATACGTTGCAATTAATAGAGAAGTGGAAAGTGATGCACAACGATTTTTCGCTGTTGCAATTTCCGGATACCAAAAACCCTGGGCAGTTTCTGTTGTTGGGCATTCGGTTGGAAAATATACAGGGCACTTTACGTACCACCAACGTTAACTTTTATAATGCCGTGCTGCATGCCGAGTACCGCAACAAAACCCGCAATAAGCTGTGGGATATTTTGGCCAAAGGCGAATTTTATTCGGCTGGTAACAATGCGGGAGACTACAGTGTGTATGCCACACTGGCCCGGTTTTTTGGCAAAAAGTGGGGGGATGTAAAATTGTTTTTTACCAATGTGAACCGCACACCTTCTTTTGTGTTCAACAACCTGTCTTCCTTTAATTATAAAAATGCGAATAATAGTTTTAACAAAGAAAACATCATTTCTTTTGGGGCAGAAACCAATAACCCGCTGTTTTCGGGCGGTGTAACCAATCATTTGGTAACCAACCTTACTTATTTTAGCAACCTGTACCAGCGGGCGCAGTACAGCAAAGTGATGAACCTCTTGCAGGTATATGCGTCTAAAAAAATCAAACTCACCAAACGCTGGAATTGGTACGTATCGGCCATTTTGCAACAAACGGATGGGAGTGCCCCTGTTAAAGTGCCCTTGTTGTTAACCCGCAATAAAATTGCGTTTGAAGGGGTGTTTTACAAAAACCTCAACTTGAGTACGGGGCTGGAAATACGGTATTACACACCTTATGAGGGGTATAATTTTTCACCGGTGGTGGGCCAGTTTGTACCACAGGATACGGCTACCATCAGCAATTTGCCCGATCTGAACCTGTTCTTCCATTTCCGCATCAAATCTTTTACCGGGTATATCCGTGCCGAAAACCTCAATACCATCAGCTTTAAAAACGGATTTGGTTTTAGCAATAACAATTTTGCAGCCCTGCACCAACCTACCCAAGGCTTTATTTTTAGGTTCGGGATTCGGTGGGGGTTTGTGAATTAGTGGAAAGGTGAGAGTTGAAAGTTAATAGGGAATAGTGAATAATGGCTGCGGCGCTACTATACTGGATATGCATTGCGCCATTCTGCTGTAGTGGAGAATAATAGCGGATAAGGGAAAGGGAGCGTATGGTTTTAAATATCGTCGGCTTCTGTCCTTCTGTCAAACGTCATCTGTACTCTCTTACAAGTGGTTACATTTTGTCAAAAATCACCGGCTTCCGGTCAACGCTAATCGGCCAACAATTCTCGGTCCACAAACTTTCACCTTTCAATTTTCACCTTTCAACTCCCCTTACTTGCACTTGTACTTAAAACTCAGCCTACCCGCTTGTGCAGGCAGCGAAGGTTGATCGTCGCCAGCCATGGTACAGCGGAGTACGTATTTGTCGGCAGACAGTTCGTAGTTGCTAAAGGTAGAAACGGCAGAATCCAACACCGTACCGCCCAACAAATCGTAATACCGAACATTCATTTTTGAAACAGCATTAACCGGCCTTGTACCAAAGTTTAAAAATTGGGTAACAATCGGATTCTTTAATTCATCTGGAAAGATGTACAAATAATTTTTGGGTTGCAAGCTTGTATATTCAATGTCGGCATCGTTTACGGTAAGACCACTGGTCAAATCAATTTCTTCCATATGGGTAAGGTTGCCGCCCGTATAAGTATAGTTTACCTCTGCATATGAAATACCCGAGGCACTATAAAAGGATTCTTTCTTAACCAAGGCACCAGCGGCATCGTAGGTGTAAACAATATCAATTTGAAGCGAACTGGGATCGGTAGGATCCAACAATGAATGGAATTGGCTGACCCGCAGGGTAGTGGGGCTCAACAAATAATATTCATTGGCGTTGATGTGCACCGTGTCATTATTGTATACCGGTACAATATTTTTGTTGATGGTCAAATTGAGGCTGTCAAAGTCGGTGATATCCACTGCCCGATCGCTGGCGTTGATGGTAGCGGCTACCGAGCCCAGACCTACACCCGAAGCCACATCGCTGTAAGTAATGCTGCTAATGCGGCAGTCGTTGCCAATGATATTGGGATTGGCCGTGCCGCCATTTTCCAAACTTACCTCTTTGGCGCAGGATACAACGAGCACTGCAATTGCAAGCGCAGGAATAAATATCTTTTTCATCAACATAATTTTCATTTTAAACAACCATTCAATTTGCGTGTTTTGATATACAAAAACTAAGCCACCCCAGCAATTGGGTTATAGTACCTGGTAATAACGCAAGTTGTCAACCAAATCATCCGAAGAAGGGCCGGTTGCGTCCCATCTCCTGTATTTTATCAATCCAATACCTTTGGCATAATAACTTTCATGAATGGTGTCATCCACATAACCGCCACCCGTTCCGTCGTCCACCAAGGTTTTCCAAGCCACTTTTATCACATTGGTATAGTTAACGCCATTAACCGTTAAATTGGTATTTACCAATTCAATTTTAAAGGTGTACTTTATTTTGCCCGGCACGCCGCCGATATTGCCCGTAAACTCAGCCGACTCCCAAGTGGTATTTACAGCCGCATTCTCCTTCAAAAACAGGATTTCGCCAAACTGGGGCGTATCAAATGCGATCAACGAAAACGTATCTACATTAATATACTGATAATAATCGTTGCCCTGTTTGCGGTAGAAGGCCAGTTCATTGAAGTTGGTATTGGCCCCGTATTTGAAATTGCGGTAGGTATTGCCACCAATGGTTGACTGCACATCGCTGCGCTTGGAGATGGAATCCACTACGGGCGTGCCCAAGGAAAGTAAATCATAGCTCCAAAAAGAGTGCTGCGTAAGTGGGAAATAGTCGGTGTTGGACTGGGCGCCTGGCAGGCAATTGATGGTAAAGCTGCAACTGCTAAATACAGGTGACGCTGTTACGACTGTATAGTTAAAAACCCCTGAAATGGTGGGTGTACCCGTACCGACAAGGGTTACGGTTTGTGGCCCTGTGGTAGTAAAAGTACCGGTACTGGTAGTTGAAAAGTTAATACCATTGATAGAGGGCACAGCCATGTCATATGTACCTATTGTGGTAACTGTAACATTTACCGTCACCGTATTGGCTGCTGTGAGCGCCACGCCTTGGGTATAAGTACCGTTGATAACGATGCCCGTACAGGCACTGGGTGAACCATTAAGGGTATATACTGCTCGGCCAACACCACTTACCGCATTAACGGAAAACGTACAGGCAATACCGCTACCACTTACCGAATAATTGAAGGCTCCGGCAGCAGTGGGCGTACCCGTACCGCTAAGCGTAATGGTTTGTGGGCCCGCTGCTGTAAAAACGCCTGCGGCAGCAAAGCTAATACCGTTTTGGGTATTGGTACTAAGGGAATAGCTGCCGGGCGTAGCTACGGTAACATTCAGCGTAACCGTATTCGTTGCGGTGAGGGCCGCACCAGCCGTATAAGTACCGTTGGTTACTGCTCCTGTGCAATTGGCAGGCGCACCGTTGAGCAAAAATACTGCCGTTCCGGCCCCGCCCGTGGCGGTAATAGAAAAAATGCAACTATTGCCCGCCCCAGTGGCCGTATAGTTAAAGGAGCCGCCTACCAAGGGAATGCCGTTGCCCACAAGGGTTACGGTTTGTGGTCCTGTGGTAGTAAAAGTACCGGTTGCCGAAAAGATAATACCGTTTTGCAGGTTGCTGGTAATGGCATAAGTGCCAGTAGCCGACACGTTTACATCCATGGTTACCGTATTGGCAGCCGTAAGCGGTGTGGCCACAGCATAGGTACCATTTACGGTAAAGCCGGTACAGTTGCCCGGTGTGCCACCCATGGTAAACACCGCTGGTGTGCCCGCAGGCAGCGTGGTAACCGTAGTTACGCAAGTACTGGTACCTGCTGTAACAATCAGGGCGTTGATGCCCGCTGCAATGGGGGTGCCACTACCGTTGAGCGTTATGGTTTGCGGCCCGGTGGCCGTATAAGTGCCCGTGGCACTATAAGTAATACCGTTGATGGGCAATGTAGCCACGCTAAAAGTACCAATGGTGGTTACATCAACCGTAATGGTAACGGTATTGCTGGCATTGAGGGGGACACCCACCGTAGTGGTGCCTGTTACTGAAAAGTTGGTGCAGCCACCTGGCGCCCCGGCCAAGGTAAATACCGAAGTGCCGCCACTACCGCCGGGGCCAACCACCGTTACGCCGATGGCGCAAGTGCTGGTGCCGTACCGAACAATAAAGGTATTAATGCCCTGCGCAATGGGCTTGCCGCTGCCAAAGAGCCTAACGGTGTTAAGACCGGGGTTGGCAATGCTGCCGGTACCTTTAAACGAATAACCGTTCACGGTATCGGAGCTGATGGAGTAAGTGCCGGTAAAACTGGCATTTACCTGCACATCAATATAGTTGGCATTGGTTAAAGTAGAATCTACCTTATAGCTGCCATAAACCGTGCTGGGCAGGCAATTGCCACCTCCATCGGCTTTCAGCGTACCGTCCGAAACACCATTGGCACCCTCAAAATCGAGTTGTTTTTGACAAGCGAATACACCTACAATGGCAACCGAAGCAACCAGCAAGTATTTAAAAAATTTCATGTTGTATAGTTTAATACAAAAATTGGAAAAGGCTTATTGCACCTGCACATCATCATTTACCACAGCTCCGGTTTCTACTACAGGATGGTTGGAAGCGCCATTTTGCTGCCTAAAAAACCGTTTCTGGAAAAGTAAAATAGTGATAACACCCACGGATATGGCCGCATCGGCCAAGTTGAACACGGGTCGGAAAAACTGAAGCGGCTCGCCCCCCCAAAAGGGGAACCACTCAGGGAATTTGGTGTTGATGATGGGGAAATGGAACATATCTACCACATTGCCATGCAAAAAGCCGCTATATCCTTTGCTCGAAAGCTTGGCCAGCCCTGCGTAGTCGAAATACATATTGGTATTGGGGTCAAAAGTGGTGCCCTTGTCGAAAATCATACCGTAAAATGCAGAATCGATCAGGTTGCCCAAGGCCCCGGCATAGATAAGGGAGGCACAGATAATGAATCCTTTGTGGTATTTTTTTTGAATGATGCGGCCAATGTACCAAGTGCCGAATATAACCGCCCCAAAGCGGAATATGGTGAGGGCCATTTTACCCGCATTACCGCCAAATTTAAGCCCATAGGCCATTCCAGGGTTTTCTACAAAAGTGAAATTGAACCAATTGCCCAGTACGGGTTTGGTTTCATTGAGCAAAAAATGGGTTTTGATATAGTACTTTAGCGCCTGATCGGCAGCCAAAATGAGCAAAATCAAAAAAAATACCGTACTTTTTTTCATAATTTCAACAAAGATAGGGGAAATGGGGGCAAAGAGGTACGGGCCATAAGTCATAAAATTATGTTAAAAATGGCCAAACAGCCTATTAAATTTGTTGAGAATTATTTTACGTCAAAAAAAAGTTATATATTACTTTTGTATTAATTATACTATGGCTCAAGAAAACGAAAATACAAATCCGGAGTGGAAGCGAAAGGGCATTTTTGATGAAAACGATGGGATGCCCGATGCTTTTGGCGATAATGCCGTAACAAAAATATATGTGGACGGCAACGAGTACTACAGCGTGGATGAAATTCCGCCTGAGGTAAGGGACAAAATGTCTGAAACTTTGCTGCATGTACACCAAGAAAGCAGCAAACCAGAAGATCTCAGTTCTGTTTTCAAACAACAAAAACGACTGCGTTACCCGGCCGTAACATTTGGCGGCAGGAGCGAGGACATACAGGCCCCTACGCTAAATATTGGTAAAATTGCACTGGTTGCCATCGTTATTGTAATGGCTTTGGCTATTTTGTACCTCATTGTGATGGGGTAATACCACCCATTATTTCACACCCAACCGTTCAAGGGCATCTTTCGCTTCCAGATAGTCGCCATTTGCATAAGTCATTGCCAGTTGATAGTATTCTACTGCTTCAGTAACCTTGCCCAATTTTTCGCTGCACTTGCCCAGCCAATAATAGCCTTCATCAAAGCTGTTGTGCAGGGTGGTGGCTTTTTCCAACACCGTTATCGCTTCATTATACTGTCCCAAATCGTATAGGGCGATGGCTTTTTCACGGTAGGCAAACATAAAAGTGTAATCCAATTTTATGGCATCGCTAAAAAGGCTAACCGCTTTTTGCTTGTTGCCCGTTTTGCTATAATAAATCCCTTTTATCAAAAGTGCCTCTTTTTGTGCATTTGCCTTATTGGCTATCAGTAGGGCATCGCCAATAACCAAGGCTTTTTCGTTTTTGGTATCGGCATACAAATACCCCAGCGACATCAGGTATTCGGGCAGGGGGTCGAGATCGGCAGCCCTTTCCAAAGCATGGATGGCCTGTGCCGTATCGTCCACCATGCCGTGCAGTTTGGCCTTCATATCCCAGAAATAGGCAATGGTGCTGTCTTTTTTCAAAACGGCATCCGTGGCTGCCAATGCCGCTTCGTAATTGGCGTTGCTGGCATAATAGTTAATCAGGCTGTCACGCAACTTCAACGAATCAGGATATAGGGCAATATTTTTCTTCAACACCTCATCCGGCGTGGCCGCCGTATCTTTTGCAACGTCCGTTTTTTCCGTATCGTTACAAGCCCCTGCTGTTACAAGCAGCACTGCTGCTAACCATCTTAGTTTCATGCTGCAAAAATAAGTGCAATGCGGCTAACAGCAACCTGACATTTTTTTTACAATCCATCCATCGGTAAAAAAGTACCTTTGCGCAAAAATCCAGATATGCAGAAAAAGGTATTTATAGTCCCCGTTTTGTTGTTGGCCCTAGCCGTAATGGCATTTACCGTAAACCGCCCCAAACAACCCGTGGGCAACATTGTAGTGGCCGATACACTCATTTTTCCCGGCGAAACGCATTTGGCCAATATACAGCAGCTTACTTTTGGCGGCGATAATGCCGAAGCTTATTGGAGCTATGATGGCAAGTACCTTGTTTTTCAAAAAACCAATACAAAGGATGGTATCGAGTGCGACCAAATATGGATGGGCAAAGTACCCCAACAACCGGGCGAAAAATTTGAACCCAAACTGGTAAGTACGGGTACCGGCCGCACCACTTGTGCCTTTTTTTACCCCAATGGCAAGCACGTTTTGTTTGCCTCCACCCATTTGGGCAATCAAGCCTGCCCACCGGTGCCCGATAGGCAAAAGATGAAGCGCTATATCTGGCCCATCTACCCTGATTATGACATTTTTAAGGCCGATACCAATGGCCGTATAGTAAAGCAATTGACAAAAACCAAGGGTTACGATGCCGAAGCTACCATTTCGCCCGATGGCAAGCAGATTGTGTTTACGAGCATGCGTGATGGGGATTTGGAAATTTATACCATGAACCTGAATGGACGTAATGTAAAACGTATTACCCGCACACTGGGCTATGATGGTGGCCCCAACTTTAGCCCCGATGGTAAAAAAATAATTTGGCGGGCCAGCCGACCTAAAACAGAGGCGGAGATAAAAGATTACCAAGAACTGCTGGCGCAGGGCTTGGTGGCCCCTACCAATATGGAAGTGTGGATTGCCAATGTAGATGGATCGGATGCACACGCTGTTACCACCTTGGGACAAGCCAATTGGGCCCCCAATTTTTTGCCCGATGGCCGGGTGATATTCTGCAGCAACCACGAGTATACCAGAGGTTTCCCTTTTAACATGTACACCTGCGATACAGATGGCAGCAATATGGAAAAAGTGAGCCGCGACAAGGGTTTTGACGCCTTTCCGATGTTTAGCCCCGACGGTAAAAAAATTGTTTTTTGTAGCAACCGCAACAATGGCGGCACTAGGGATACGAACATTTTTATTGCAGATTGGATTAACTGATTATCAACAGGATTTTACCGGATTTGTGCAAAAGTGGACTGATTTTGAAATAAATATTTGTTCAAAAATATATTTGCCCTAATTTTAACAAAA
>CALSBI010000023.1:0-57682 GCA_943373145.1 Chitinophaga pinensis | reverse complement strand
TTTGGGTATAGGGGGGCATATTCGGATTCCTTAAAATAAAAGCTACTGGCCTAAGGTTTTTTACTAGTGTTGACCAGCTTGCTTTTTTAGCCATTCTTCTATTAGCCTATTTGCCTGTTCATCGGTAAAATATGCTGCACGGTCAATTTCTTGCCTTGCTTGATTGATTGCCTCCCTTTCGCTTTCAGAAACCATGTAAACAGGCGTTTCATCGTGGTCTATTTCAAATAAGCGGATGGCTTCTTTGATGAGGTTTTCATCATCGCTTGACTGTATCTTGCTGATGAGTATTTGCTTTAGTTCAGTCATTGACATGAGCATTTTTTATTACAAATTTAATATAAATAATGGACCCTTTATTAAGTTCGGATAGCACGCTTAGGTATTGTTCTACTAGTAAGACTCCATTTCCCGCCAATCCTTCTCCGCATTATTCAATGTCGTTTAGTTAACGTTTTATGGCGGCTGAATTGTGTCACCCCTTCGGGGTTCTGCCCTCAATTTGTTGCATCTTCTAGAATAGTTGCACCCCTTCGGGGTTAAGCTATTTCTTAACTAAACGGCATTGATTCATTATCCATTATCAATTATTCATTATTCAAAACTCCACCCCCAACACCGCCGCCAACGCCTCCAAATCCTCCACCACGGGCTGTAGCAAGGGGATGCCATTTTGCATCCTTTCGGCTTCCATTGCCCTTTCCGGCTCGCCGGGAATGATTACTTTTTGTTCGCCAGCCACCGTTTGGGCGCTACCAAAGCGGGCAATCCATTGGTCCATGTGCTGCTTAAAATCTGCCGCCGGGCGAAAAGCGTCAATGCGCATGGCGCCAAAGAAATGGCCGATACCGTTACCGGGCATGTTTTCCGGCATGGGCACATAGGCAGGAAAGGGCGGTACCCAAGGCCCGTAATTGGCCCCACTAAGGATGGCCGAAAAAATATCTACAATAGCGCCCAGCATATAACCCTTGTGGCTGCCGTGTTCCCGATCGCCACCGAGGGGCAGGAGGGCGCCGCCGTTTTTTACTTCGTTGGCATCGGTGCTGGGCTGTCCATCCTTGGTCTGTACCCAGCCGGTAGGCGTAGCCTGTTGTTTGCGCTGCAAAATTTCCAGTTTACCGTTGGCCGCCGTGGTGGTGGCAAAATCGGCCACAAAGGGTGGGTATTCACCTGCAGGGATGGCCACCGCAATGGGGTTGGTGCCCAGCAAGCGCTCTGCGGCAAAAGTGGGTGCCACCAAGGGGCTGGCATTCGTCATGGCAATACCGATCATATCGTGGGGCAGGGCCATCATGGCGTGGTGGCCCGCAATGCCAAAATGGTTGCTGTGCTGCACACTTACCCAGCCACTGCCCACATTACGGGCCTTGTCGATGGCTATCTGCATGGCAGCAGGCGCTACCACCAATCCCAAACCGCCATCTCCATCAACGGTAGCGGTAGAAGGGGTTTCGTGTAGGATGCGCACCGTGGGCGTGGCATTTGCCCGCTGCACCTTCCACAGGCGTACATAGCCGCTGAGCCGGGCCACGCCATGACTGTCGACCCCCCGCAAATCTGCCGCCAGCAGCGATTGTGCCGCTGTAGCTGCATCTTGGGCCGGGCATCCGATGGCCAAAAAAACCGCTTTTGCAAATTCCATTAACCGTTGATAAGAAAAAATATGCTCCATTTGGTAAAAGTAACAAGCAAACCAGCAAATTTATCATTGTGCCAATGAAAAGTTTTACATTTGCAGCCCCTTTAAAAAGGGAAATCGTTGCAGCCAGCCAAGGGCTGCTACTTTTTCAAAAGCTATCATTTTAATGTACAGTTAAATCATGGGAAGGATATTTGAAGTAAGAAAAGGTGCCATGTTTGCCCGTTGGGATAAAATGGCCAAGGACTTTACCCGCATCGGTAAAGAGATTGCTATAGCGGTTAAAAGCGCGGGCCCCGACCCCGACAACAACCCGGCGTTGCGCAGGTGCTACCTCAATGCCAAGGCCTGCAATATGCCCAAGGATAGGGTAGAAGCTGCTATTAAAAGGGCAACGGGTAAAGACAAAACCGATTACGAAGAGATTGTATATGAAGGCTATGCACCGCATGGGGTGGCCGTATTGGTAGAAACAGCTACCGACAACCCCACCCGTACGGTGGCCAATGTGCGTATGCACTTTACCAAAGGGCATGGTGCACTGGGTACCAGCGGCAGCGTGGCTTTTACCTTTACCCGCATGGGCGAGTTTAAGGTGAAGAACACGGGCCAAAACTTGGAAGACTTGGAACTGGACCTGATTGATTATGGTTTGGAAGAAGTAGGGGAGGACAGTGAGGGCAATATCATCATCCGGGCGGGTTTTGCTGAATTTGGCCACATGGCCAAGGCCTTGGAAGACAAGGGTATTGAGGTGATCAGTGCCGAATTGACCCGTATCCCCGCCAATTTGGTGGAATTGGATGAAGAGGCTGCCAATGAGGTGTTGAAGCTGGTGGACAAGTTGGAGCAGGACGATGATGTGCAGAAAGTATATCACAACTTGAAATAAGCAATAGTAAAGTATTGGTAAAGCAGGCTTCCAAAGGGCCTGCTTTTTTGTGTTAGGGATACCCGAAAAGCTGATTTTTCTCAGCCGGATTTTTTTTTATAAAATTGCGCTATCTTTAAGCTTGTATGCATCTTGCGGAATCGCCATTTTCTAATAACCCAGTACGTGTTTTGACGAAAAGCGCCATTCCAATAGGTGACCTAATAAAGACCAACCAGCGCTAATTTTTTTCTATTTTAAACATTTAATTACATTTTATGAGACAAAAACATGCAAAAAAGCTCAGCCTGAACAAAAAAGCCATCAGCAAACTCAATGCTGCGGAAATGAACCAGATAAATGGTGGTGTTGGTACTTACCCGATAACATATTCGGAAACAATCGCATGTCCTTATGTTCCCGCTTCACAAGCTTGCCCAGTGCCTACTTACAGCCCCATGAGCTATAGCGTAATCTTTTGCCCAGCAACTTATGCTTGCCCAGTTGTAGTATAATGTAAGGGGTGTTTGTTGAGGGTATTGTTTTACCCTTTATGCCTGCGGGGTACTTCTATGTTACCGGCGGTAGTTATTTACCACCCTGACAGGGTTTTGCAATATGCATAAACAATGACATCATACCCTTATCGTATGGTGCAGGGAGGGGTATTAACTTGAAATAAGCAACAGTAAAGTATTGGTAAAGCAGGCTTCAAAAGGGCCTGCTTTTTTTGTGGGCCCATCTAACGCAAAAGGGGGGATTTTGTAAGCTGGGTGGCCCTTTCAGCAGGTATTGGCCCAATTTCTGATGCATGGGCAGCATAAGCGGAATTACCGCTTTGTTAACAGTAAACATTTATTTATGAAACAAAATCATCCCAAGAAGTTGAGTCTTCGCAAAAAAGCCATTAGTAACCTCAGTGCTGCCCAAATGCGCCAAGTAAATGGGGGTGCCTTAATTATCCCCAACATCCCCACGCAGCTATGCTGGTTTACCGCTACCGTAACCTGTATCCCATTAACGCAAGGCTGTAATTCATTGGCGCTCACCTGTAATTTTGCCACTAGGATCGCCTGCTAGGCAGCATGCTTTGTAAACGTAGGAGGCACCTAGGCACAATTCTTGTTGACCAAAAGATGTTGTATTTGCCATTAGGTTTAATTGAAGTCAGGTATAAATATGGCGGTTTAGCGCACTATTAAATTGCGAAAATGGAGTGCCGTTGTTCCTGGGCTGAACTAGGTTCGCCTGTATTGCTTTTCATTTTTTTGGAAACACCGGTGTGTAAGCCGCCATACTACTATTATGGTATTGTATTATAGAATAAACTGATATAATTTTGACTAGAGGCAAAGTGCGACAACTGCCTTTGGTTGAATATTTATTACACTTTAAAAAAAGAAAGAATGAAACAAAAAACTTCTCGCAAGCTTACGCTCAACAAGCAAAAAGTGAGCAATCTCTCCAATGGTGAAATGCGCCAAATACAGGGCGGAACAGGCTTTTGTAGCGTTATTGTAGCTACGGGTGCCTGTGGTAGCGATTTTACTAGGCCCATTTATGTATCAGTGGGCTGTGCTACCGATTTTACACGTCCTATTTCTATTGTTAGCCGCTAATAAGGAATAGATATTATAAAGGGTGCGTCTACTATTAGGCGCACCCTTTGTATTTGATAGACCCCTTGAATGAATGCTCGGGTAATAGTTTATCCCTTTAAATAATCAACCAGGGCCGCAGGTTCCTGTATCACCGTAATACGGTCTTCAATCCGGTCGTACAAAAAAGCCTCCTCCTGCATGGTGTGCATGTGTTGGAGCAACCCATCGTAAAATCCGGCGGTGTTCAAAATGAAAATTTGTTTGCTGTGGATGTTTAGTTGGTTCCAGGTGAGCATTTCGTACAGTTCGTCCAAAGTGCCAAAACCGCCCGGCAAAATAATAGCCGCATCACATTTGCTGTACAGCAGTTTTTTGCGGGTGTGCATGTCTTCGGTAACAATCAGTTCGGTAATGCCCTCGTGCTGTGCTTCCCACTCTGTAAGCATCTGCGGAATGATGCCGATTACCTTGCCGCCCCTTTCCAACACTGCATTGGCCACAGCGCCCATAATGCCCTTATTACCGCCACCATAAATCAATTGGATGCCATGCGCCGCCATCAAGTGGCCCAGCACCGTGGCATGTGCCTCAAACAAAGGGTTGTTACCGCTCTTGCTGCCACAAAAAACAGCCAGTGATTGTACCATATACTTTTTTTAACATTTTCAGGGCACAATACTACTGAATAGTTGGCTACCTTTTATTAATATTTAGTTATCTTGTCGCATCAAAAGGGTGTATTTGAAATTTTCGCTTTGGACAAAATCAAGTAATAGACTTTTCACCCTCCGGTCTGATACGGCCTCATAAAAAAGCCGTTAAGAAAATTGAAACGGAGGGCGCAAAAGAAAAACAGAGGTGCTGAGGATTGGCGATGCAGTTAGCCTGTAAGTCGCACGGAATCTGGGCTTTGTACTAATGCTTGAGCTTGTTTTTCTTTAGCCCGAGGGTTCAATTTTTAGGCTTTTTTATGCAGCCTTGAATTTTTGCTCCACTTTTGTTTCAAGACAAAAGTGGAAAAATCAACCAATAGAAGGGAGTACAAAAATAAATAAGAGCGAAAAATCGAAAAGAGCCCCTCATATAGTATAACCCATAAACGATTGATATGTCGGCTACATTATTGTTTTCTTTTGTAATCGGTTACTTCCTTTTATTACTGGTAGTAGCCTATTTTACCTCCAAAAATTCCAACAACGATTCTTTTTTTATCGGTAACAAAAGCAGCAATTGGATGTTGGTAGCTTTTGGCATGATTGGCACCAGCCTTAGCGGCGTAACTTTTGTAAGTGTGCCCGGTACAGTGGGCAGTGCAGGGTTTCAGTACTATCAGGTAGTGATCGGTTATTTCTTGGGCTACTTAGTGATTGCCTTTGTGCTGTTGCCGCTATATTATAAACTCAACCTTACGTCCATTTATAATTACTTAGAAAAAAGGTTTGGCCCCGTTTCCTATAAAACCGGTGCCATGTTCTTTATCGTATCCAGGGCCTTGGGTGCCACTGCCCGTATGTATTTGGTGGTAAATATTTTGCAGATCTTCATCCTCAACGATATGAAAGTACCTTTTTGGGCCACGGCTTTAGTTATATTGTTGCTGATTTTGCTCTATACTTTTGAAGGCGGCGTAAAAACCATTGTATATACCGATACCCTGCAAACCACTTTTATGTTGCTGGGTTTGGTGGCATGCATTGTGGCCGTAATGGGCAAACTGGATTTGGGTTTTGGCTCCACCCTAAAAGCATTATCGGAGGGTGGCTATACCAAGCTCTTTAATACCGATGCGAATGCGCCGGGCTTTTTTGTAAAGCAGATATTGGGCGGCGCTTTTATCACCATTGCCATGACGGGGCTGGACCAAGAGATGATGCAAAAAAACATCAGTGTGCGTACGTTGAAAGATTCGCAAAAGAACATCATGACCCTCAGTGTGGTGCTACTGTTGGTAAACTTTTTGTTTTTGCTCATGGGCGGTCTCCTTTACCTGTTCGCTGGGCAAAATGGGCTTGACGTTAAGGGTGATGACCTGTTCCCCGCCATTGCATTGGGCAAATACTTGTCGGCAGGTATTTCGGTTATCTTTATCATTGGCCTCATCTCGGCGCTCTTCCCTAGTGCCGACGGGGCGTTAACGGCGCTTACTTCTTCTTTCTGCATCGATATTTTGGGGCTCAAAAAACGTGGCGACCTCAGCGAAGGCCAGCGGAGGCGCACCCGGTTGGCCGTACATTTAACCTTTGCCGTTATTTTCTTTTTATTGGTGATGTTGTTCAAATGGATAAACGACAAATCGATTATTGATGTAATATTAAAAGTGGCCGGTTACACGTATGGGCCGTTGTTGGGTCTCTTTGCTTTTGGCATTTTAACCAAGCGCAGCATCAAAGACAAGTATGCATTAATGGTATGTTTGCTGTCGCCCTTGCTCATCTTGAGTATCGACATGATCAATAACCCTGATTGGTTCATCAAACGGTTCAATCTTTCGGAAGCTACGGCCACCAGCCTCAAATCCATGTCGGAGTCCATTTTCCACGGCTTTAAAATCGGCATTGAGATATTGATACTGAACGGATTGCTTACCTTTTTGGGACTGTTTCTCATTTCGGGTAAAAGGGGTAGCTCCAATGTAATGGTGGCCGAAACTGTTAATAAACTGTAAAAAAGTATTATTTACACAACAAATCACCGTAATTTTGCATTTAGTAAGTGCCATTCAGCCTTTTCGTTCAAAGGGGTGAATGGCATTGTTTTTAATCGAATAAAAGGATATGTAGCATGAATGAACAGATAAATGTGGCCAAACAACGGAGCTGGAAGGAGAGTCAAGCGCACAGTAGTTGGCAGATATTTAAAATCATGGCCGAGTTTGTGGACGGCTTTGAAGCGTTAAGCCGTATCGGTCCCTGTATCTCCATCTTTGGTTCGGCCCGTACACAGCCCGGCCATCAGTATTACGAACTGGCTGTAGAAATTGCCCGCCGCCTATCGGAAGAAGGTTTTGGTATTATCACGGGCGGTGGTCCCGGCATTATGGAAGCCGCCAACAAAGGGGCTAGCATTGCTGGTGGCAAATCGGTGGGGCTTAATATCGACCTGCCCTTTGAGCAGCACCCCAACCCCTTTATCGACCGTGATAAGTCGCTGCAATTCGATTTCTTTTTTGTGCGCAAAGTAATGTTTGTAAAATATGCCCAGGGCTTTATCATGATGCCGGGCGGCTTTGGCACCATGGACGAATTTTTTGAAGTGGCCACACTGATACAAACCAACAAGTTCAAACAAACCCCCATGATATTGGTGGGCTCGCAATATTGGGGCGGTTTGTTTAAGTGGATGAAGGAAGTGATGGGCGATCAGGAGCACAACATCAATCCACAAGATTTGGACCTGATAAAAATATTTGATACGGCGGAGGAAGTGGTGAGCTTTTTATTGGACTTTTACAAAACCCATTCGTTGGCCCCCAATTTTTAATGGAACTCATCAACCATACCGCAGAAGCTTACGCAACGGAGTTGACAACGGTGCTTGGGCCTGTGTTGGAACAAGTGCATGCGCAAACGCTGGCCAACCATCCGTTGGCGCATATGATCAGTGGGCCGGTGCAAGGCATGTTGCTACAGTTTATCAGTGGCATGTTGCGCCCCCAGCGCATATTGGAAGTGGGTACCTTTACCGGCTACAGTGCCATTTGCCTAGCGGCTGGTTTGCAGCCCGGCGGGCAATTGCACACCATTGAATGCAGGCAAGCAGATGCGGATACCGCCCAAGCACATATCAACGCAGCCGGCATGGCACATTGCATACAACTGCATGTGGGCGATGCCAAAACCTTGATTCCGCAAATGGATGAAAGTTGGGACCTTGCCTTTATCGATGCAGATAAAACGGGATATATTGAATATTACGAATTAATTTTGCCAAAGCTGAAGCAAGGGGGCTATATCATAGCCGACAATGTACTTTTTCATGGAGAAGTATTGGTGCAGCCCCTCAGCGGAAAAAATGCAAAAGCCATTGATGCCTTTAACCGGCATGTGGCAGCAGATGAGCGGGTGCAACAGGTAATGCTAACCGTGCGGGACGGATTATTGTTGATTAAAAAATTATAAAGCATGAAGCAACTGATAGGCATGTTTCTTTTATTAACGGGCTTGCCAACCTTGGCACAGCAAATTACGCCCGAAGAGTACATTAATACCTATAAAGATATTGCCATCCGTGAGATGAAGCGGATGGGTGTACCGGCGGCCATTACACTGGCACAGGGCATTTTGGAAACAGAGAGTGGCAATAGTGTGTTGGTTAAAAAATCCAATAACCATTTTGGCATTAAATGTAAAAGCAGTTGGACGGGCGGCGGTGTTAGCCACGATGATGATGCACAGGGCGAATGTTTTAGGCAATATACGTCGGCCGAAGACAGCTACCGCGACCATAGTAATTTTTTAAGGGGCAACAGCCGTTACGGATTCTTATTCAAATTGAATGTAAAAGATTACAGTGGCTGGGCGCATGGCTTAAAAAAAGCCGGATACGCCACCAACCCTGCCTATCCGCAAATATTGATCAGGAACATTGAAAAGTACAACTTGCAGCAATATACATTGGCTGCGGCTGAAGAAGTGCCCCAATTTAATGCGGGTGAATACGAGGATGATAAAGAAGAGATATTGGTAGCAACACCTGTAACCAACGGCCAGGAAATGAAGGATGATAATAATGTAATGGCAGTGTCTGGAGGCGAAACTTTTTCGCAGCCGTACAAGAAGGATGGCAAAAAAGTGGTGGATGCCCGCAAAGGCACATCATTGCTAAAGATTGCCGAAGCCAATAATATCCGCTTGGTAAAGTTACTAGAGTACAATGATTTGCCCGATGGTTTGCTACAGCAAGACCAAGTGGTTTATCTGGAAGAAAGACCCCAAACGGCACCGGTAGCAAAAAAGCAACTAACACATACCGTACAACCCAAAGAAGGTTTGTATGGCATTGCGAAAAAATATGGGGTATCCGTGCAGGAAATAAAGGATTGGAACCAATTGACAAGCGATAGTTTGAACATTGGCCAAGTGTTGGTGGTAGCTAAATAAAACAATATTTCATCATATTTCACGTTAAAAGGCAGTCATGTCGATTATACAAGTTCACGATAAAAAATTTCAGCCTTATATCAGTGCTGCTGAAATTGATGTGCAAATTCAAAAATTGGCCCAGCAGATCAATACCGATTATGCAGATAAAAAGCCCTTGTTTATAGCCATCCTAAATGGCTCTTTTATGTTTGCCAGCGATTTGTTCAAATACATCCAAATAGAAGCCGAAATATGCTTTATCAAATTGGCTTCGTATAAAGGGACCAAATCAACCGGCAACGTCATTACCTCTATTGGGCTGGATGAGCCTTTGCAAAATAGGCATGTGATCATTGTTGAAGACATAGTGGACACGGGTAAAACCCTATCCGAATTTTTGCCGCAGTTGGTAAACCAGCAGCCCGCCTCTTTAAAAATTGCCGCACTGCTGCATAAACCCGCAGCATTAACGCATCCACTTACCGTGGATTATCTAGGCTTTAGTGTACCCAATAAGTTTTTGTTGGGTTTTGGCCTCGATTACGATGGGTTGGGGCGTAACCTACCGGCAATATATCAGTTGGTAGAAGACGCTTAAGGCAACATTTATCGGTAAAATTGTGTCCTATCATAGATATTCATTATATTTCGAATATTAATATACCTTTTCTTGAAACGGACAATTTGTTATGTGTTGCTTGTTTTGTTGGCCATTACGGCCAAGGGGCAATACTATCTCCGTGGAGAGGTTACCGATGAAAAAAAACAACCCCTTCAAAATGTAAAGTTGCTGCTGCATTCCAATCAACTGCTCTACTACAGTGGTACGAGCGGCGGTTTTGGTATAGAAACCAGGCAACTGTACGATTCGCTTACCCTTTCCATGGATGGATATGAGTCGAAAACCTTTGCCATCAAGGCCGATTTGTACCAAGATCTACAATTAAAACTGTTGCCTTCCAATGCCAGCAAGGGCAAGCCCAAAATGATATCGATTACCAAAGACCTTAAGCAAAGCAACCGCTACCATTGGTTTTCTGGTGATGAATCCTATTTTCAAGTGGTAGAGAATGAATATGTAAATGCCGATAAATTTCCCAATACCGGTTTTGCCCTCAATGTAAACAAGGCCTCGTACAGCAATATCCGCCGTTTTTTGAACATGAACAGCACGGTGCCGCCCGATGCCATCCGCACAGAGGAATTGTTGAATTACTTTAACCTCAACTACCACGAACCAGCAAAGAACGAAGTATTTAAAATCGAATCGCAGTTAACCAGTTGCCCTTGGAACGATGCCCAGCAACTGCTTTTTTTGAATATCAATGCCAAAAAGGTGGCTACCGATTTGATACCGCCCAGCAATTTTGTTTTTTTGATTGATGTATCGGGCAGTATGGATATGCCCAACCGCTTGCCCTTATTAAAAGCAGCCTTTCAAATGTTGGTTAAAAACCTGCGACCGATTGATACCGTTTCCATTGTAATGTATGGTGGCACGGTAGGTGTGTGGCTGCAACCTACCAGTGGGGCGGAAAAAGAAAAAATCATTACTTCTATTGAGGAGTTGACGGCATCCGGCGATACGCCCGGCGAATCGGCAATAATGATGGCTTACCAAATAGCCAAACGCTCCTTTGTAAAGGGCGGCAATAACCGGGTGATATTGGCTACGGATGGTGATTTTAACGTGGGCAATATCTCAGAGAAAGCCTTGGAGGAAATGATTGTGAAAGAACGGCAATCGGGTGTTTACCTCACCTGTTTGGGTGTGGGTATGGGCAATTACAAAGATTCAAAGCTGGAAACCTTGGCCAAAAAGGGCAATGGTAATTTTGCCTATTTGGATGATATACATGAGGCCGAGAAAGTATTGGTGAAAGAGTTGACCCAAACTTTTTACGCCGTAGCCGATGACGTGGCTTTGAACATTGAGTTCAACGCTGATAAGGTAGAGCGCTACCGCTTGATTGGGTTTGATAATAAAAAGGACGCCATTGCCGACAGTACTGGCGAGCTGGAAGGTGGCGAAATTGGCAGTGGCAGCAGTGTTATGGCCATTTTTGAAATACTGCCAAAGGGCGAGGCCAGACCCGATGCCGATAGCCCCAATGAAGTGTTGGCCACCGTTACCATGGGTTACCGCATGTGCAATGATAGCACCCGTAAAAAAATAAATTATACCTGCATTGATAATTACGCCGACTTTAAGCAAATAGATACGCAACTGCAATTTGCCACTGCCATTGCCATGTTTGCCTTAAAACTCCGTCAGTCGAAACACATGCAGGAGGCCGATTGGAGCGATATCGAAATATTGGCCACCGCAGCCGTGGATACCAATAATTACCTCCAAAACCAGTTTTTGCAATTGGTGGATAAGGCCAGTAAAATTTATAAGAAGGGGAAGAAGAAAAAGAAGAATGAGGAGTGATAATTAGCTGATTAGCTGATGCCGCAGGCCGAGCCATAGGCACGGTGCTAATTGGCTAATGTGGAAAGCGCGGTGTTGGCCCTGCCTCCACATCCAGTATCCAGCACCCAGCCATGCCTACGGCCCGCCTGAATGGCGCAGTCGGGCAGGCTTGGTGTCGGGCTAGGCCCTCCATATCCAGTATCCATCTCTCCTTATCTCAATAGCAACAAATTCTGTTTCTTAAACAATACATTGCCTTTATAATCAATGGCTTTGGCAATCACCACAAAATTACCAGGGTCAACACCCATGCCTTTGTAAGTGCCGTCCCAACCCTTTGTATAATCCGTGGTACTGAAAATAAGTTGCCCGTTTCGGTTGTAAACCGAAAAGAATAAAAAGCTTTTGATGCCCGCAGGGAACACACGGGCCACATCATTCAGCCCATCACCATTAGGGCTAAAGGCAGTGGGTATGTACAGGTCGGGCCCTTTATAACGCCGCACCAATATTTTACTGTAGCTATCACAACCATGTATTGAAACCGCTTTCAAGTTATACAACTGATCGGTTTCCCAAATGGCAGTAGGTGTTTTTATAAAAGCATCATTTAGGCCAATGGGGGGCGTCCATGTGTAGGCGGCACCACTGGTATCACCCGAAGCCCTGGGATCAAGCAGCACGGGCTCGCCCTTGGCGGCAACGGTATCGGCCGGTAAAAAAGTAGATAAACTGTAAATGGTATAAGGCCTAACAATCGTATCCTTACAGCCATGTACTGTTTGGCCTATCAATCGTAGGGTGCGGTCACCTTCAGTAAAATAGATTTTACTTACCGGTGATGGCCCAGCTACAAAACCGTTACCAAAATCCCACAGCCATTGCACTACATCGTTAGCGGGGCTACTGGCTTTGTACAAGATATTATGCCTGATGCAAGAATCAGTGATGGACAGTTGTGGACTAGGCTTGGGATTGATGGTAAACACACTATCGGCAGCGTTACTTTTACAACCTACATTGCTCACCACCGTTAATACCGCATGGTAATTGCCTTGTATAAACAGATGGGCCGTGTTTTGTGTAGCCGCGTTGGCACCATCGCTAAACTGCCAACCCCAATTGGCCACCACATCGGGGGCTGCCGCAGCGGGCAAGCTAGACCTGTCGGTAAACTGTATTACTTCATTGTTGCAAAGCGGTCGGCTGTATTGGAAAGCGGCAGTAGGCAGGTAATGCACCGTAAGGGTTTTACTGGTGGTATCGGATACACAACCTTCGGCTGTTTTTACCAATAGCTGGATGGTTAAATTGCCGGGGGCAGCCGTTGTAACAGGGGGTGTTTGTCCGGTAAAAGGGCTGCCATTCAACCACCAAGCCCAACTGTTTATAGTACCTAAGCCACCCGGTACGCTGGAATTATCTGTAATGGTAATCGGTGTTTGGTTGGCGCAAATAGTAGTAGGGTGGCTAAAATTGGCAACGGGTTTTGGCACAACCGTAACGGGCAAAATCCTATTCACTACACAACTGGTATTGTTGGTTACGGTTAATGAAACGGCGTAATTACCGGGGTTGGCATAGCTATGCGTTGCATTCCAAGTACTGGCCGTTTGTCCATCACCAAAATTCCAGGTCCAAGTACTGTTCAATGTATCTGTGGTGATATTGCTCCATGCAAACTGGTTATTCGTTTGGCATTGTCGGGCATTGTTTACGGTAAAATTAAGCGTGGGCCTAGGTATTATCGTAACCTGTATGCGTTTTCTATTGCTTTCGCAGCCAAACAATTTCTTTTGTGCTACATAGTAATAAAATGTACCTGCCACAGCCGTTGAAGGGATAGGTGCTATGCTGGAAGGAATGCCTCCCGTGGCCGAGTTGTACCATAGCAGGATATTGTCGGGCTCCGCAGTGGCGGTAAGTCTTTGCGCATTGGCATTTTGGCAATAGCTGTAGGCACTAACGGCAACCGGTGTATCCGGCACCGGCAAGGGTTTTACAATGGCGTCGGCCGTGTCGCTACAACCAAAACCCGGATAAGGCACCATCGCTACGTGAAAAATAGTATTAACGGCTGGTGGTGGCGAAAGATTGATGTTTTGTTGGTTGCCCAGTACGGCGGTATAATTGCTGTTGTACCAAGTATAGCTTTGAAAGCCGTAGGGGGCATTCAATTGCACCAAATTCGTTTCTACACAATAGGGGGCTGTGGCCAACGTGCTTTGGCAGCCTGTGCCCACATCCAAATACGCATAACCAAAGTGGCCGCCCAAAGTGCAATCCGCTGTTTTAAATTCCAGCCTTACGGTACGGCCGCTCAGGCCCGCAAAGTCAATAGATACAGGCGTCCAATCTTTGAACAACACAGAAGTATCTACCTGTGATACTTGAAAACCGGGAATGCTGCCATTGGATACATAATTATACGAAGCGCAATTAATAACATTGCCCGTAAGTACATCGTAAGCCGTTACAAAAAACCGCGGTTGTTGGTGCACCAAATGCTCAGGATCTTGAAATACCACGGCATAATAATAGGTGAGGCTAAATGTATCGGCCAAAGCCGGCACCTGAAAAGTGTAGGAAATGCCCTCGGCCTGTGAACCAGACAGGCTATTACCCAATTTTACCGAGTAATTCCCACCATAAGGGCAACGCTGTAAGAAGCCCCCAAATGGGTCCAAAGCGGTTGCGGAAGAAATCACTTCATGGCGGTTGAATGTAGGCGCAGAAGCCGTTAGATTGATATTATTTACACCCCCTATCGCATTGGTATTACCCGTGAAGCATTCCCAATTGGTAAAAGTACCCTGTTCAAAATCAATATTGGTGGGACAATTGCTAGGGTTTTGTGCAGTGACGGATGTACAAAATACAATCAGTATTAGGGTTGTTAGTTTAACCGTTTTCATGTTACGTTTAGATTAATGGGTTGCCGTTAGTGTTTAATAAATTTTAATAAAGATAAATAGGAAAAATTAAATAGGCAAAAAAAAATAGCGTTGCCGCCCGTTCAAAGCATCACAACAAATTAGCCCGCAGTAGTTTACCTTTGTACCCAATAAGAAACCATGGCCATCAATATTGCACAATACACAGCCCTCAAAGCGGAACTGGATCCACAACAGGTTACTTTGGTAGCGGTATCAAAAACCAAGCCTGTAGCCGATATACAAGCACTCTACGATTTGGGGCAGCGTGATTTTGGCGAAAACTATGTGCAGGAATTGGTTGATAAGCAAGCGCAACTGCCTACCGATATCCGTTGGCATTTTATCGGCCACCTACAAAGCAACAAAGTAAAATACATTGCCCCTTTTGTACATTTGATACATGGGGTGGACAGCGCAAATTTGCTCAAAGAAATCAGCAAGCAGGCCATAAAATGCAACCGCACCCTTCAATGCTTGCTACAAGTGCACATTGCACAAGAGGAAACCAAGTTTGGCTTCGATGCCCAAGAACTAGGGCAAGTATTACAGCAAGCCTATCCGCAAGTAAGTATCTGCGGCCTGATGGGAATGGCTTCGTTTAGTGAGGACAAACAATTGGTGGCAAGCGAATTTGCCGGCTTGAAACAATTATACAATGCTATTAAAATCCAGCACCCAGCACTTACGGAGTTTAATACGTTGAGCATGGGCATGAGTGCCGACTATCAATTGGCCATTGCGCAAGGAAGCAATATGGTACGGATTGGGAGTATGTTGTTTGGGGCGAGGGAGCTAGTGAGTAATTAATAATTATTGGCGGTACTCATACCTGACGAATGATTAGGGTCAGCCGGTTGGCACTTAATCAGCGCATTATTATTCCGCATTCGAACCAAACCCTATTCCTGCTTGTTGCGTAGATAGTAGCACGGCGGCCAAGAGGTTGCTCTTACGATAAAATATAAACAGATGAAACAGATTGTACTGCTGGCTTTGTTGGCCAATGTAATGTTGAGTTGTGCGCAGCCAACCAAGCAATCGACAGCTATGTCGGGGCAAAAAAACGAAATGACCAATGCTTTATTGCCAGATACCAGTTGGACGGACAAAGTGGTAAAGACCAATGCGGAATGGAAAACCATCCTTAGCCCCGAGCAATATTATATCACCCGTGAGCAGGGTACGGAAAAGCCTTTTTCCAGTGAGTATAACGATAATCATGAAACAGGGATCTATTACTGTGTAAGTTGCAAAAACCCATTGTTCAGTTCCGCTACCAAATTCAACAGCGGTACGGGCTGGCCTAGTTACTATGCGCCGTATTCGAGTAAGAGTGTTAATGTATCGGGTGATAATTCCGAGGGCATGCAAAGGGACGAAATCAGTTGCCAACGCTGCGCCGCACATTTGGGCCATGTGTTCAATGATGGCCCAGCGCCTACCGGGCTTCGTTATTGCATGGATGGGGTAGCATTGGTGTTTCAGAAAGAAAGCCTGAACACTCAGTTGAGCAAGGCCTATTTTGCCGCAGGCTGTTTTTGGTGTGTGGAAGCCGTTTTTGAAAGCATCAAAGGGGTGAAAGAAGTGGTTTCCGGTTATGCAGGGGGCAACAAAGACAACCCTACTTATGAGGAAGTGGGCCATGGCAATACGGGCCACGCCGAAGCGGTAGAAGTGATTTATGACAGTACCCAAGTGAGTTTTGCCGATTTGGTAAAAGTATATTTTGCCTGTCAAGACCCCACTCAAGTAAACGGACAAGGCCCCGATCATGGTACGGCTTATCGTTCCATTGCTTTTTACGATAATGCCCGAGAGCAAAAAACCCTCACCGATTATATAGCCATGCTCAACGCATCGGGTAAATTTGATGCGCCCATTGCCGCCGAGGTAAAATCTTTTGTAAAGTTTTGGCCTGCGGAAGACTATCACCAAAACTATGTAGTATTGCATCCCGAAAATTCGTATGTGCAAAACGAATCTTTGCCACGTTTGGCCCGCACATTGAAGCAAGTGCCGGAACTGTTAAAGCCAGGGAAGAAGGCGAATTAAAGGATTGGGGATAATAGAAAAAAATATTTTGACAGGGGCGGTTTACTGCCCCTGTTTGATTTTGCGGCATACCCCTGTTGAAATCCCTTGGCGGCAGGTAAAATATCCGTAAATTTGGTATATAAAACAGGTTATTATGAGTGTTGCGGAAATTAAAGAAACCATTAAAGGACAATTGGAGACAATGAGTGAGGCCGAGTTAAAAGAGGTCGAGTTGTTTATCGAAAGGCTGAGTGAGGCCCATGCAAAAGAGTGGGACTTAACCGGGTTGGCCGAAAAAGTAATCAAAGAGCGGCGTGTACTTTTAAATGAGTTGGCCAAATGATCAGTGTACAGCAAGTGCTTGCCATACACAGGAAGGCAATTGAGCAGTTTGGGGGAGCCGATGGCGTAAGGGATTTGGGCGGATTGGAAGCTGCATTGGCTAGGCCTTTTCAAACATTTGGCGGAGAAGATTTGTACCCAGGGTATATTGAGAAGGCTGCGGCTATTGCGGAGAGTATTATTATCAATCATCCATTTATTGATGGCAATAAACGGACTGGTTATATCTTGATGGAGGCTATTTTGTTAGCGGGAAATTTAAAGATAGCATTAGCGGATATGGATATTTATCCATTTGTTATTGCCGTTTCCACCGGAGAAAAAAAATATGACGATATCGTGGCTTGGCTTAGGGCCAATATCGCTTCCCTATAATCCGCTATTACCACGCCCCAACAATCATCTACATCGCAAAGCCCGTTTGATCTCGGCTATACAGATCGGTTTAATGCTAAAAGAGTCCGCACAGTATAATATGTATAATTGGTATTACCTTCGCAGCCATGAAAGATTTTTCGGAATTACGTATTGTTTTTATGGGCACGCCCGAGTTTGCCGTGGCCTCGCTGGCTGCATTGGTACAAGCCGGCTGCCAGATTGTAGGCGTTATCACGGCCCCAGATAAGCCCGCCGGGCGGGGAATGCAACTGCAACAGAGTGCCGTAAAAAAGTATGCGGTTGAACAAGGGTTGCCCGTGCTACAGCCGGAGAAATTGAAAAATCCCGATTTCCTAAACGCATTGAAAGCGCTAAATGCCGATTTGCAAATTGTAGTGGCTTTCCGTATGTTGCCCGAACTGGTTTGGAACATGCCGCCCATGGGCACCGTTAACTTACACGGCTCCTTATTGCCGCAATATCGGGGCGCAGCACCCATCAATTGGGCCGTTATCAATGGAGAAACCGAAACCGGTGTTACCACTTTTAAACTCAAGCACGAAATAGATACCGGCGATATTTTGTTGGCCGAAAAAATAGCCATCCCTGCCTCCATGACTGCGGGTGAACTGCACGACGTAATGAAGGAAGTAGGGGCGGCGCTATTGGTAAAAACCGTAAAAGGCTTGGCCGATGGCTCTTTGCAGGAATTGCCGCAGTCTACCGTAGCGGGAGGCAAGGAATTGCGGCATGCGCCCAAACTGTTTACCGATACCTGTCGGATTAATTGGGAGGAGCCTGCCATGGCCATTTATAACCTCATCCGAGGCCTATCGCCCTTTCCGGCGGCATTTACACAGTTGGACGGTAAAACACTCAAGATATTCAAAGCAACCATCGTCGATGGAAAACCTACCATACCCGCTGGACAGTACCAAACCGATGGCAAAACCTACCTGCGATTCGCTTGTGCCGATGGTTATATCCAAGTAGATGAACTGCAATTGGAGGGCAAAAAGCGGATGCCACTGGGTGATTTTTTAAGAGGGTATCGGTTTACAACTGAATAAAAATCCCGAGCTTATCCAATAGGCTATACTTGCAAACCACTGCTTCCATCCATCAGCTAATTGGCATATTAGCAAATCAGCACATTGATTTATTAACATTCCCGTAACCTTGTGGTAACCATTTGTTGATATAGGCCACTGAAATTTGTAGTTATTATTAACCCAAATTCTGTGTCGTGAAAAATATACAATACTTCTTGCTGAAATGCTCGGTACGGCTCTTATTGCCCGTGTTGTCTGCCTTTTATCCTGCGCTCAAATTTTACAAAATCCATTAATGGAAAAAGTAAAGAAGCGCAAAATAGACATACTGGTGCTGTCCGACGTGCATTTGGGTACCTATGGCTGCCATGCCAAGGAACTACTGTACTACTTGAAAACCATCAAGCCGAAAACGGTAATCCTCAATGGCGATATTATAGATATATGGCAGTTTAGCAAGCGCTATTGGCCAAAATCGCACATGAAAGTGGTTAAGCATTTGATGCAATGGATGAGCAAGGGCGTAAAAATTTACTACATCACGGGCAACCACGATGAGATGCTCCGCAAATTTGTGGGCTTTAAACTGGGCTCCCTTACCATCGTGAACAAATTGGTGCTAGAACTGGACAACAACCAAAAAGCCTGGTTCTTTCATGGTGATGTATTTGATGTAACCATGCAGCATAGCAAGTGGTTGGCCAAGCTAGGGGCTGTTGGATACGATACCCTTATCCTCATCAACCGGGTAGCCAATTTTGTTTCGGAAAAAGTATTTAAAAAGGGCAAACTCTCCCTCTCTAAAAAAATAAAAAACAGCGTTAAATCTGCGGTGAAGTTTGTTAATAATTTTGAACAAACGGCCGCTGAAATCGCTATTGACAACCAGTATGATTATGTGGTGTGTGGACATATTCACCAGCCAGAGATGAAGGCAATCGAAACCGCTAAAGGCAAAATCGTTTACCTGAACAGCGGCGATTGGATCGAAAATTTAACCGCTTTGGAATATATGAATCAGGAGTGGAAAATTTATCGCTTTGATGATAACGACAGGTTGGATATGATAGCGTATAATAGCACTGAGGAAGAATTGAACAACAACCAATTATTTGATAACCTAGTAGAGGAATTTAACCTTTTAAAACAAGTATGAAGATATTGTACGCCATACAAGGCACGGGTAATGGGCATTTGAGTAGGGCAAGGGATATTATCCCCCTATTGCAACAAAAAGGGGAGTTGGATATTTTGGTAAGCGGCACACAGGCCGATGTGTCATTGCCCTATCCGATTAAATACCAATTCAAAGGATTGAGTTTTGTTTTTGGCAAGAAAGGCGGTATTGATTTGATTGCCACTTATCGGAAAAGCCATTTGAAACAATTGTACAAGGAAATCAAAAGTTTGCCGATTGAAGATTACGATTTGGTAATCAACGATTTTGAACCGGTAAGTGCATGGGCCTGTAAAATGAAACGTAAACCCTGTATTGGCATGGGCCATCAGGTTGCTGTTATCAACAAAAAATCGCCCAAACCCAAAAAGAAAGATTTGGTAGGCAAAGCTGTATTGCACAATTATGCACCGGTAACCGATGCTTATGGTTTTCATTTTGGCGCTTACGACAAAAATATTTTTACGCCGGTCATCAGGGATCAAGTTCGAAATGCCCAGCCGGACAACAAGGGGCATTATACTGTTTATTTACCTGCCTACGGCGATAAGCGTTTGTTAAAAGTGTTGGGCGAAATCAAGCAGGTACAATGGCAGGTTTTTAGCAAACATACTTCTAAGGCTTACCAAGTGGGCAATGTGGCCATTATGCCCATTAACAACGATGCCTTTGTAAACAGTTTGCTGGGCTGTACCGGTATTTTGTGCGGTGCCGGTTTTGAAACACCCGCCGAAGCCCTGTTTTTAAAAAAGAAATTGATGGCTATCCCCATGAAGGGACAGTATGAGCAGCAATGCAATGCAGCGGCATTAAAAGAAATGGGTGTACCCATCATCAAAAGCCTCAAGCTCAAGCATGTGGAGGCCATAAAAAAATGGGTAAACAACAAGCAACAAATACAAGTAAACTACCCCAATAGTACAGAGCGTATCATCAATATGATTATCAAAAAGCATGGCATAAAGAGCACTGTTAGTACGGCCCAATTGGGAGAGGGCATTGCATCCATAAAAAAATTAAAAGCAGCAAGTTTGGGTAATATCATTGCCCAGTTGACAGATTGAGCACAATGGATTATACTAGAGCGGATTTTGGAGACTCGTTTATATGGGGCGTTGCTACAGCGGCCTATCAGATAGAAGGGGCGCACAATGTGGATGGCAAGGGACTTTCCATTTGGGATACCTTTGTGCAAAAGAAACGGAAAATATACCTGAACCAAAACGGGAACACCGCCTGCAATTTTTACCATCACTATGCTGATGATATTGCGCTGATGTATAAGCTCAATATTGCCAATTACCGTTTTTCTTTGTCGTGGAGCCGTATTATGCCAACAGGGATGGGCGCTATAAATACCAAGGGTATTGATTTTTACAACCGGGTGATTGATTTTTGTCTGGAGCTCGGCATTGAGCCTTGGGTAACCTTGTACCACTGGGATTTACCGGATTCCTTACAGCGATTGGGTGGTTGGACAAACCGGCATGTAGTGGATTGGTTTGGCAGTTATGTGGAGCGTTGTGTAAAGCATTTTGGCGACAGGGTAAAACATTGGATGGTACTGAATGAGCCGATGGTATTCACGGGTGCCGGATACTTTTTGGGTGTACATGCGCCGGGCAAAAAAGGGTTAAGCAATTTTTTGTCGGCTGTTCACCATGCAGCACTTTGCCAAGCAGCGGGTGGACGGATCATCAAGGCACTTCGGAGCGATTGCCAAGTGGGCACCACTTTTTCCTATTCGCATATCGACCCCTATCGGCCCAACCATGATAAAGACTTTGCGGCAGCTAAAAAAACAGATGCCCTGCTGAACCGACTTTTTTTGGAACCCTTGCTGGGTATGGGTTACCCGATGGATGATTTGAAAATTTTGCAGCGGATTGAACGCTTTATGTATCCCGGCGATGAAAAACTATTGGCTTTCGATATGGATTTTATCGGTTTGCAAAACTATACGAGGGAGCTGGTATGTCATGCGCCGCTAATGCCTTTTGTAAAGGCCAGGATCGTAAAAGCCAGCAAACGCAATGCCCCGCATACTTTGATGAATTGGGAAATTCACCCACCGGCTATTTACCAAGCATTAACCAGACTGTCTCAATATCCCGGCATTAAACAAATCATCGTTACGGAAAATGGTGCTGCCTTTGCGGATGCCCTCACCGAGCAAGGGGTGGAAGACCAGCAGCGCCTACAATTTTTGCAGGATTATATTGGGCAGGTGTTGCTGGCCAAGCAGGCAGGTGTAAACGTCAATGGCTATTTTATCTGGACCCTAATGGATAATTTTGAATGGGCCGAAGGTTTTTATCCCCGGTTTGGTTTGGTGTATGTTGATTTTGCTTCCCAGCGGCGGATTGTAAAAAAATCAGGGCAATGGTTTAGCCAATTTTTACAACCGGAACTGAATCTTTTCTAAATACTACTTATCAGTTTTACCCCATCTCCTTTGTAAGACTTTAAGCGCCAAAGATAAAACCGTCTACAAACAGCCCCGTTGCGGTATTGCACCATGGCTGGCATTGGCTCCATGCTGTTAAAATAGCGGCCATACACCAAATGCACATCTATGTAGTTGTTAGACGGCACAATGGTATAGGCATCGTCGCCTAGTTTTATGGCACGCCTTAGCTGGTTAAGCCAAACATATTGATGGATGTCATTGGTATCGCCAATGGCCAATAGATTGAGCCCAAGCGGCATAGCCACATAGTAATCGAGGTGTGCGGCTGGGAACCATTTGTTGGTTACCAAGTGAGGGTTCGGTTGCATACGCCCTGCCTTGATATCGGCAGCAATAACTGACGAAAACTCCTTGCGCAGGTTTTCCCATCGATACATGTCCAAGCTAAAATCGCCATCGCTAATATTTGCGCCGGTCTTCTTGCCCAGTGTACCTGGTAGGTATTGGATAAGCGGCAAAGCCAGTGCCACGATAAGTACTAACAAAATAGAAGACAACCGTATAGCCATGGGCAGCGATTGTTTTGCACGGGTAAAGGTTTGTTTGCTGAACCAACAGGCTGCGAGTAGTACCAAACCTAAATAAGCAGGGCCCGTCCAATGGGGCAATACTTCTTTGAAAAAAGAAATAACCACCGCAACACCCAGCAGTGGTAAACTACAAAACAGCAGTACCCTTTTTTGGGAAGCCAGCATCGGCAACCTGTTTTTGCAAGCTGCAGCAATGGCGATTACTAGAAAGGGGAATAGCAACGGGTTAGTATACAGTACTTGCCCTGCGGTGAATGTAACAAAAGTAGTAATGTTGAGCCCCGTATCGGCAATGCTTACTCGCTTGCCATGATACAGGTAGGTTACAAAATGGTGGTCAATATTCCATTGTATTACAGGGTAGAACAGGGCCAGTGAAATAAATGCCGATACATATAATACTGGCTCTTTTAACCACTGCCTATTATGGAGTAGTAGGTAAAGAAAGAACCCAAGCCATAAAAAGACAGTATGTATTTTGCATAACATACCTAATCCAGCTACGAGGCCAAATATCAGCAGCTTTCGTTTTTTTGTTTGATTGATATGTGTGTATTCTGTGATGCCCAGCAATAAATAGAGGCCTGCCGACCAGCATACCATTTGTGGTGAATCGGGTAAGATAAATGTGCCGGCGATAATACTTCCATATACGGTGGCTGTGTAAAGTGAAGCGGCTAAAAAGCCCGTATAGGGGGTATTGATTTTTTTACCGCACAAATACAAGAGCCATGTGGTAATGGCCGCTGCGCAAATGGCGCTTAGCCGAATGAAGAATTCGTTGTCCAGCCAGAGGTTTACAGTAGTCAACCGGATTAACCAACCCACCATGGGCGGATGATCAAAATAGTTCCACTGGAGTTGTTGGGCATACATACGGTAATACACTTCGTCGTTACCCAAATCCGTACAAACGGCAATGATACACCTTACTAGCGTAGCAATCGCAATAAGTAGTATCGTTTTTTTGTGATGCGGCAAGTAACGTTAGTGGAAAGTGAAAAGAAAATTAGCCAAGTAATTCCAGCAAAAAACCAAGCCGATCACAACCAATTTCAAAAGATAAAAATTTACCCTTGTTTTTTTCAACAGCAGGTATAAGAGTAGGTTATTGATTGCGAGACCGCTGAGCGACACCAAGGCAAATTTTGCAAATTGCTCCCCCAAAGGTTGTGGTGTGGCTGTTGCAAAAGTCCAATACCGGTTCCAAATAAAATTGTTGATTACGGCAATGGAAAACCCTAATGAATTTGCTAAGAACTTGTTGAAACCCCATTTTTCCTTACACAACCAGGTAATGGCAAAATCAAGTGCCATACCACTGAGGCCCACAATGCCAAATTTGAACATTCGTTCATCTATCGTGATACCACCTATGTTCATGCAGGCTGCATTGTGGGTTGAGAAGGACTGGCATCAGCGGTACGGGATTGCCATTTTTTTATCCACCAATATTTGATGGCTTTACTATGCTGCACATAGTACACCATAACTAGGCCCGACACAGTTCCGATAGCTGCACCTATCATTACATCTAACAAAAAGTGCTGTGCCAAATAAATACGGGAATAACCAATCAACACCGCCGATAATAGGTAAAACCACTGCCAAGCTTTTTTCTTTGTAAACAACACCATTACTGTGGCGATTGCAAAAGCGGTAGTAGTATGGCCAGATGGAAAACTCGAGTAATTGGCCAAACTTACGCCCTCTATAAAATGTAGGTATTGACCCGCTTCAAAAAACAACCTGGGTCGGGGTGAATTGGTGAGGTTTTTAATGATTTGCACTATCAGTCCCGAAACCAAGAAAGCATACAACAACGATAACCCCTGTGCTTTGCGCTTGTAATAAAAAAGAAAGAGGGCTGTAAGGCATAATGCAAATATCCCGTCGCCCATAAAAGTAAAGTTGATGAAAAACTCATTGAGTATGCCTGGGTGGAAACTGTTGAGCGCTTTAAAACTGGCACCCTTACCATAAAGTACTAAAAGTAAAATGCCTGCACTGAAAAATAGCAGTAAGCCAATGAAATAATGCTTATGGCTGCGGAGATAACTGCGCATATCTTTTACTACAGTTGATTAATTAGGTCGCAAATTACAGTGGCCATGTAAAGGGTATATTAAGGGCTTGTTAAGTTTTTATTATTAAACTAGGCGCTGCAGCCCTCGCTGCGCCTAGTTTGTTGAAGGTAAGTGAACGGTATAGGGTATTCTGTTTCGCAAAATGACATTTTTTTGTTTGGTAACCATTTTAAAATTAATTTTATTCATCATCTGTTAACGGTGGTTTTCGCCTCAGCTACCACACCCATCTTTATGCGGCCTTTGTTTGGACATGCTCCTATTGTTCAAACCCATTGCCTAGGGCTGCCTTTATTATAACCGCTGTGCAGGGCAATGCATGGCACAAACTAACATAAACATGCTGAATGTAAACAAACAAGGTTTTCGCAGTTTGAAAAGCGAAGAAATGAAAAAATTAATGGGTGGTGCCGGCGTTAGTGGCGGTTGCCCAACCGGGGCCTGTGTGTTCCGGGGCAGTTATTGCCAAATTGTAACTGGCACTTGCAGTGGTACCGCTGGCGATTGCCGTTGCACGGGCGGCACGGGTTCCAAAATTGAAAGTTCTGCCGGTTGCAGCGCCACACTAAACGGCCCCGGTGGCCTTTCGGCGGTTTGTGTGGAAGAAAATGCCAATGTTGCTAGCATAGGCTTTTAAAAAAAGAAGGGGGCTGTTTTAAAAAAACAGCCCCCTTCCTACTTATTTATCAAAAACCTTCATAAAATTACCCGCCCATCGGCGCCGCCTTTGTGGATGCCCTTACCGACTTTCCTTTCCAGTGACAGATTGTAAAAAAGGAGGGCAATCGTTTAGTAGATTTTTGCAACCAGATTAAAGTTTTTGTAAACGGACATTGGGCAATGACCCTCTCCAGTAAGCATTGAACAGATGCCACCTCAAGGCTGGACTTCCGACACCCGATATTTCGCAAAAGGACGTTTTTTTGTTTGGTAACCATTTAAAAATTACTTTTATTGATCATCTGGTAACGGTAGTTTTCGCCTCAGCTACCAAAGCCATCTTTATGCGGCCTTTGTTTGAACATGCTCCTATTGTTCAAATCCATTGCCTAGGGCTGCTTTTATTGTAACCGCTGTGCAGGGCAATGTACGGCACAAACTAATATAGATATGTTGAATGTAAACAAACAAGATTTTCGCAGTTTGAAAAGTGGAGAAATGAAACAAATTATTGGTGGTGCCGATACTGCTGGTTGCCCCACTGGGCCTTGCATATTTATTGCCCCCAATTGCCAAGTTTTAGGAGGTACTTGTGGCAGCGGCCCTAAGGGAGCTTGCTATTGCACGAATGCTTCTACCGGACTATCGGATATGGGTTGCAGTGACACGCCCTTTTTCCCTGTTAGCGATCCTATTGGAGAAGCTGAAATTCTTTAATAAAGGGATTTCTCGATTTGTAATACCGACGCCACTTATTAATTAGTCCAATCATTTCGGAGCTAACCCAAAGCGGGTCGGCCAAGAGGCTTTGCTCTTGGTCAGAGTGAAACCTCCGACATTATACCACAAACAGTTGGACTAATTCATATGTATAATTGGTATAAAATGATAAAGGGCTGCTGGTTAATTTCATTGGGATTTTCCAGCAGCCCTTTTGTTATTTGCAGCCATTTTACTTATGATAACGCTGCTTATGTACCCATGGGCGCAGCGTTTTGTTTCCTTACATATTTGGTCAGTATCACTATCAACTGGCCCTCAATCCTCCCTTCAATTTGTTCGGTATTTTCTTTTACAGTACGAATATTTTTTACCACAGTGCCCATTTTGGCATTGAGGGTACTGCCTTTTACATCTAACGATTTAGTAAGTACCACGGTATCGCCATCCTGTAATATATTACCGTTGCTATCTCGGTGCAGGTCCACACTGCCATCGCTTTCATGGTCGCCAGTAGCTTTGGCCCAAGCCAGATTGTCGTCATCCAAATACAACATATCCAAACTTTCGGCAGCCCAACTTTCATGACGCAAACGGTTCAACATGCGCCAAGCCAACACTTGTACGGCCGGTACCTCGCTCCACATAGAAGTACTCAGGCAATTCCAATGCGCACTTTCTAGTTCTGCCTTTTTTTCAATTTGCGACAAACACTTGCTGCATACGAGTACGCAGGTTTCTTCATAAGCTCCTTTCGATGGCGGTACTTCGTATACGGAAAGACCGTCCTTTGATTCACAAAGCTCACATTGTTGGCCACTTCTTTGCAGTAAAATTTCTTCCAGTTTCATAACGCTGTATTTGATGAAAGCGGCAAAGGTAATGTTTTATTGCAGATGACCTGATGGGCAAGGATTGGGTGTGTATTTAAGTTTTCGCTTTTGTCCCAATTTGAAGTTGCCTTTTGCGGCGGCTTTTTCCACTTTTGTCTTGATACAAAAGTGGAGCAAAAAATCAAGGCTGCATAAAAAAGCCTAAAAATTGAAGCCTCGGGCTAAAGAAAAACAAGCTCAATCTGTTGTACAATACCTAGCTTTAGTGCGACTTACAGGCTAATAACATTGCCTAGCTTCAGTAACAACCGTTTTTCTTTTGCGCCCTTGGCTCCAATTTTCTAAACGGCTTTTTTATGAGGCCGTACCGAAGCGAAGGTTGAGAACCCTGACAACTCGATTGTATTGAAAGTGAAAATTTGAAAAACACCTACGATTTGCCACTAGCCTTCGGTTAAAAAAAACGGTGCATACCCGAAGGCATACACCGTTTGCACAGTTTGTTTTGATAACTGTTTTACAACAATTTGGCCAACATGATATCGGCTGTTTGCAGGGCACCCTCCACCCAGCCCTGGCCATCGGAGTAAGCTTCACCGCAGATGAAAAGCGGTAAGCCATCGATGGGGTTTACAATTTTATATTTCACTTCTTCACTGTTTACACCAATATTCCAACTGTTCCAGCCGCCACCATAAGGGTCTTCGCCCCAATCCCTAAAGCTGGCGTTGCGTACAATAGGTGTATAAGAAAGGTCGTGTATGGTTTGTAACTGCCGTGCCATTTCGGTTACCATTTCCTCCGGTGCTTCATATTGGTCCCAGGTTTGGTTCAAGCCATCGGTTGGTGCTGCCTTTTCATCACCCTCATCAATGCCTTTAAACGGATTTTTTACCAAGCCATGAGAGCGGCCCTCGGCCCAGGCCCTTTTGCGTTGCGGCCGCAGCCCATCCCAAAAACCAATATTGGAGCCATCATCATAACTGGCCAATAACATACTCTTGCCTTCTGTGGCAGGTGTGCCGTCGTTATTGGGCCAGTAATAAGTTTGCCTTACGGGTAAATCGGTAACGGTGCGGCCTGATTGCACACCGGCTGCCAACCACCACGGACTGGCATAAGTGGTAAATACTTTGAACAATGGACGGGGTGTTACGCTGCCCACCAATTTTTGTACAAGGGGCTGCTGCAAGGGCGGGCAGGTAGGCGCCAACAAATCCAATGAGCGGCGGGGCATGGCCAATATCAATTGACCGGCACTGATGGGTTCGCCGTCATTGATCACCAATTCAAAATTGCCGTCCTTCCAATCAAAGGAGCTGAGCTTGGCATTAAGTTGAATGGTGCCGCCTAGTTTTTCAAAAAACTTGCCCAAGGTAATGGGTACCTGCTGAAAGCCGTATTTAAAGCCTTTGTATTCAGGACTGATGCCAAAGTCGGCCAAAAACCAAGGAATGGCATCGGCCGCATTCCAGTTTACCAAGATGGAATCATACCCGCCAGAGTCCATACTAAATTGGTAGGCTTCACTGCTGATGATGCGGTACAGTACATTCCAAAACCCTTGCTGGTACAGCGGTTGGCCGCCAAACTCCGCAGCATGGGTCATAGCCAAACGCTCTTCGGTCGTAAGGTTTACATTGGTAATGCCGGGCACGATTTGCTCGATGGCGTTTACCAAAATATTGTTCATGTTTTCCCTTTCTAAAAACGAAAGGTTATAAGGCACTTTGGGTGAATTGTTGTTGATATCGGCCAAGCGCAGGTACACGCCCCGCAGGTAAGCAATGTTCTGCGGTTGGTTTACCGGAAAATCGTACAGTTCAATCTGCTCATCTCCTGGAAGTTGATCGTTTAGTTCCTTGATCAGGTTTACAATCAGGTGCTGCGTATTTTCCAAAATGCGCATGCCGCCCAATTCGGCCACCATATTGGGTATGCCGGGCGGTACCACACTCAGCAAGCGGCCGCCAATATGGTCGCTGCCTTCAAACACTACAATGTTTTTTTCGGGGTATTTGGTTTTTAATTTCCAGGCGCTGTATACACCCGATACACCACCGCCTACAATGGCAATGTCGATTTTTGAATTTGTCATAAAATGGTCCTCCTTGCAGTTGTTACTGCGGTTTAATGGTTTTTAAAAAATGGATGGAATATTTGCCCCTTGTTGTTGAACGGCTGTGCCACGTCCTGCCTTGCGCTGGTTGGCAGCATCGGCACTGGCCACATGGAAAATATCCAACGCCGGTTGGGCCGTATAGCGTTCATCTACCTGTAGGGTGCTGCCATCGGCACTTACCACAGGCGTGGTGGGTGTATTGGAAGCAATGCGCATATCCAATATATACGACGTGTTGTTGTTCAGCACATGATCGATACCCCTTTCAATGGCATCCTTTACGGCACCCGGTGTTTCCACCACTTCACCCGCTTCGCCGCCAAAGGCCTTGGCCATGTTCACAAAATCCAATCGGGGCCTTTCCAGTCGCAAGTATTCGGGGTCCATGGTTTTGGGATGCCAGCCATAGCCGGGTGCTTCGCCATAAGCAGCCACCACTTGTTGCAAACCCAATTGCAACGTATGGTATTCGTGGTTGTTGGTAATGATGTACAAGATGGGCAGTTTTTGATGTGCTGCCGTCCACCAAGTTTGTGGGTAAAACAACGAGGAGCCATCGCCCACGGCATTTACCACCAGTTTGGTGCCGATGCCCTGTGCGGTTTCGGCTTCCAATTTAATGCCCAAGGAGGCGGGCATCGACCAGCCCAGCGAACCACCTGCCACACAATAGTAGCTGATGGGTTTGGCGCCGCCCGTACCAAAGGGCAGGTAATATTGAAAGGGTGCGCCATCGGAAACAGCTTCGTGTACATACACAAAATCGTTTTCCAGTTGGCGGGCCTCAATGGCATCCTTCAGGGCTTTGGCGATTACCACGGCCCATATATCTTTTTGCTCCATAGCGGTGGCCAGGTACTGCGTCCATTGTACCGTTCGGGTGGCGGCCAGTTGTTGCAGTTTTTTGTTCCTTTCAGCAGCGGCAGCCGGTTGTTGCGGTTTGATAAAATTGTTCAGAACCGGCAACGAAGCTTTGATGTCGCCAAACACGGCGCATTCGCCATAACTGTTCTTGCCGATGTCCCAGGTGTTGTTGGTCAGGAACACCTGCTTCACCGAAGGGGGAATCAATGGCCCATCGGAATATTTAAACACGGCCAGTTGCGCCTGTGCACCAAAGCCTACTAAAAAAGCCACGTCGTGGTCTTTAAACACGCCCTGTATGCCCGCTTGACTGCCCGGCAGTTCGCCCTGCCAATGGTAATCGTTGTTGGGGTAGTTGGCCACGCTGCTAAAGGTTTGCAGCACCACGGGGGCTCCGATCAGTTCGGCCAGTTCCTGTATTTCCGGCCAAGCATCGGCATAGCCTACGGCATCGCCCGCCACAATCAGTGGGTTACTAGCATTGGCCAGAATATCAGCGGCCTGTTGCAGGGCGGCGGTGTCGCCGGTAAAATGGGGCGATATACGGGTAATGCCCGGCAACTTGTTTTCCGCTTCAATGGCCACCATGGTAAATTCCCAAGGGATGGAAATAAACACAGGCCCGTTAGGTGGCGCCATTGCTTCTTTAAAGGCCCGCTGTAGCACCAAGGGTATTTCGCTGGGGGTACGTACCTCATGCGCCCATTTGGTGTACTGCTTGGCCAAATCAACTAGGTTGGAGGCCAGCAAAGGCTCCTGCGTTACCAGTTCGTTTTGCTGTTGGCAACATAATATTACCAAGGGCATTTGTGAACGGGCCGCATTAAACAGGTTGCCGATGCCGTGGGCAATGCCGGGGGTAACGTGCAGTACCAACACACCGGGTTTGCCAGTCATGCGAGCCGAGCCGGAAGCGGCGCCCATGGCAATGTTTTCGTGCAGGCACTCGATGTACCGTACCCCGTTGTCGGGATAGGAAGTGCCGTCGATCAAGGGGATTTCGTTGGTGCCCGGCACACCAAAAATGTAATGGATACCCAATTCTTTTAGTGCATCAAATAGGTAGTCCCTCATCCAGCGGGTGGGTTTGTCGGTTAATACTTGTGGCATATAATATCAATTTGGTTTACATGATTGAACAGGTGAATAGCTGCGTATCTACAGGCGTTGCGTTAGCTACTTGTGGTTGACTGTCTTTATTGGCCGCTCATTGATTTATTGGTTTTTTAACAATGCTAAGGTATCAATCTGTGTGTATAAAAAAATAGGTACAAATACCTGATTTGGGTTTTATGGGGTGCATCCCAAATTTTCGCTAACATAACTTATGCACTAATCTCCGCTACGGTGTAGAATTACCGATGTCGAAGCTACAGTAGTACAAAAGCCAAATCAGGGAACCCTCCGCCGCCGGGGTGTAATCGGCGGCGGTGTCCTTTTTTGGTTACTTTTTTTGACAAGAAAAAAAGTAAGTCAGAAAACAACCGAAAGGAGTAGGCTGTAGCTATAAAACGAAAATCTGGGATGCACACTTTTTGTTTTACACTATATATGATTGCCGCAAACGAACGCACCTCCCATCCTTTATACGTGCCTGTCATCATCTGCCGCTACATAATTATTTGAGCGGTAACCTAAACCATCTTTTTAAACCTAACTTGGTCACACAATTAAATAATACTTGTATGAACAGATGTTTACGTATTGGCCGAAAGGCTTACTTGTTTTTTATAGCGTTCACCTTAATGGGAACGGCTACCATGGCCCAGTTGCAACTGCCCGAGGGCGGCACCAACTTTAAATGTATGGCGGGTAGAAGGGTAGGGGTAACCGATATTGAAGTGAATTGGAATGCGCCCGGCGTTAAAGGCCGGGAAGGCAAAATTTGGGGCACTCCTGTGGCACCTTATGGTTTTGAAGTGTTGGGCTTTGGTTCCAACCAGCCTTCGCCTTGGCGGGCCGGAGCCAATGAAAATACCACCATTTCATTCTCTACCGATGTAACCATCAACGGCAAGACCTTGGCGGCGGGTAAGTACGGCTTTCACATTGCGCTGGGGGCCGATGCCTGCACGTTGATTTTTAACAAAAACACAACGGCTTGGGGCAGTTATTTTTATAAGCCCGAGATGGATGTGCTGCGGGTAACCGTGGTTCAGCAAAAGGACCAACCGGTAAGTAAAGAGCGGCTGGACTTTAGTTTTGCCAACCAAACCGACCGCTCCGTGGAAATGGCGCTGGAGTGGGAAAAATGGCGCATCCCCTTTAAGGTGGAAGTGGATGTAACGGGCACTACCTTGGCTTCTATCCGTGCCCAACTGAGCAGCGGTTTGGGCTTTGATCCGCCGAGCTTGGAAGCTGGTGCTACTTGGTGTTTACAAAACAATGTGAATTATGAAGAAGCATTGGATTGGGTAAACAGGGCAACCGACCCTCAAATGGGCGGTGTAAAAACCTTTAGGATACTTGCTACCAAAGCGGGCCTTTTAGCCAAAACAGGTAAACAGGCTGAGGCAGATAAGTTGATGGAAACGGCGATGGAAAGTGGAACCGTCAATGAAATACATGGCTATGCTAGGCAGTTATTGACCGAAAAGCGTATCAAAGAAGCGGTGGCTGTATTTGAAAAGAACCACAAAAAGTTCAACGGGGCTTGGCCTACGAATGCGGGTTTGATGCGGGGCTATTCTGCTGCGGGTGACTTGAAAAAGGCGTTGGAGTATGCGGAGAAGGCATTGGCCCAGGCACCCAATGGGCAAAGCAAGACAATAGTGGAGCAGGCAATTGTTACGTTAAAAGCGGGCAAAGCTTTGTAGCTTTCTGAACATGACATATACAGGCCGTTGCCGCTGGGCAGCGGCTTTTTTTTGTGTGTTATCGAGTAATGCTTTGACTTTCCTTTGTACGCTTAAAGCCTTATCGAGTATTGGTTTCCCTTTTCTTTGTATCGTTAAAGTGTTATCGAGTAACACTTTGGCTTTCCTTTGTACGCTTAAAGCCTTATCTAGTATCGGTTTACCGTTTCTTTGTATCGTTAAAGTGTTATCGAATAACGCTTTGACTTTCCTTTGTACGCTTAAAGCCTTATCGAGTATTGGCTTCCCGTTTCTTTATCTTGTAAGTGGGGCCCGTAAGCAGTTATTCATTAATTTTTCTTTTGCAAAACTGGATCCAACTTTCGTTGCTTGGGTGAGCATAGATGATTGGGTTTTTACCATAGTACGTAATGTTTTTAACCCCGATGGCATCTGCTTTCTTTTTTAATTCCCTTGCATGAAAAGCGTGATGGGAAGATATTTCTGGTGCAGCGTATGGGTGTACAACATCCCTAAGGGTATTGTTGACCCAAATTTCAGGATCATCGGCAGTCATCAATGACAGCATATCAACCGATGCCCTATACGCATCAATAACGGCCGATTCGTATTGGGCATTGGACGATACCCCATATATCTTTTGGATATTGCCCGTTTCATTGGCCAATATTTCCGACCAAGTAAGATTGTAATCAACAAATACATTGTTCACCCAGCGGTCTTCGATATTATAACTTGATTGCGTTTCCCTTGCTACCACACCTTTTACCCGGCTTGATTCCCTTAAAACCGGGTCGTTGTTTTGCGTATCTGCAAAGTCGTTATTAAAGGCAATCCAAAGCGATGTGCCAGCCCCCGCCGAATTGCCCGCTAAGATGATTTTATTTTTGTCGATATTAAAATCACTAGCCCGGCTCCTGATGTACTGCAAAGCCCTTCTAACATCGGCCATGGGTTTTTTAACGCCCTCCGTTTCCCCTGCTGGGTTTAACAGTGTGTAGCGAACGGTAGCAAAAGCAATATTGTTTTGAAGCAAAAATCTAATGTCGGTAGGAAAATCCCAAGCCCCGCCCGATTGAACGGCATACACAAAATCCTTATCGCCACTGGTAAAGCCCCCGCCGTGTACATATATAACCAAGCCTGTGGGTGTGTTGGTATTCGGTAGCCAAATGTCAAACTGCGTTCTTGCCTTGTTGTCGTACGCAATGTCTTTTGCAAATTTTGCACTGATGCCCTGTAGGTCAAACGGTGAATTTGAATATGTTATATTTGAATTGGGGCTTATAGGGGTGTCATCCTTTTTATTACATCCCCATGCGAAGACAAAAAGGAATAGAAAAGCAAAAGCTATTTTGATGGTTGTATTCATAATATTGTTCATTCGACTCATATTTTTTGCGATAGTTTAATCAGCAAAACCACATTGTTATATCCATGTCTGTAACAAAGACAGAATAAGCATATATATTTTGCGGGATAGCACAATGGCATACAATGATAGGCAAATTGTTGTGAAAGGTGTTTTTTTGTTTATTCATTGCGCTAAGGTGGAGTTTTTTAATGCGGAACATGGCAGAGGTGGTTTGCCGGATGGGCAACCTTGCGCCAAGTGGGGGTTGTGCCAGTAGATGCCGACTACCTTTTTTATATTTCCAAAACTGGAGCAGAGTTTAATTTCTGCTTTTCCAATACATTAATTGAATTTATATCGACATAGTTAAATTGTTCTTTTAGATTGTTAGCATACAAAGACATGTCAATTAAGTAGGCATTATACCTTTCATTGCCATTTACCTTTATGTTTGTTGAGAGTTGATGTAAAAGCCTAAGATCTACCAACTCTCTTACAGCTTGCTCCCAATTATCGTTTATTGAATTAATATTACTAGGTAGTAAAAAAACATTGGTTTTCTTATTTGATATTATCTGCTCTCGAATCAAATTTAAACAGTCCAGTAGCATTTCCTTGTCCTCTTGTGCATCTTGCTCGAAATTTTGGAGCTTATTATTTAAATTTTTAGCCGCTACGTCATGTACATCATAAATATTTGCACATGAGTTATTGCTGATACATATTTCGCAGATATCGATAAAGTAGGTCAGGAAATCCCTCGGAACGCCTCCGGAAGCGACACAAAGTAGATTAAATGCTTTTTCATCAATTACTTCGCTTAATTTCACGGATTCTGCGTATGAAGACTTGATAAAGGCATTTATAATTTGAGTCATGAAATTTTTAAGTGTGTCGAACTTGTCCAATGTATAATCTAATTCAATAGGTTGAATATCATCTCCAATATCGACACCAATGAAAGTATCCTTTTTAATGCTTAAGAGACTTCGTTGTCGTATCGTAGCCACTTTGAGTAACAGGCCGGTATTCTTAGAAAGGTTATGAAAAAAATCAATAAAGTAAGGCTGATATTGCTTATTTAAAAAGTAGAAGTCGTCTAAAGAGAGGAACAGTTTACTGGAGTCTGACTGTTTTGATATTGCAATCAACAGGTTTTTAATAGGAATTTTGCTTTGATTCAAACTGTTTAGTTTATTTATTTTGAATTTTCTTTTTATTGCTTTTGAAGAATCTTCGTCATCTTGCAGGTTAATCCCAATTATCTTATTTCCTAAATTTAAACTTGAACTTGAAGAACTGCTATTGGTATCTTCAGTTAAAAGTTCTGAGTCCTCTATTTCAGAAAGCAAGTTATACAAATAGCCTATGGTAGAGTTGATTGTACCTATTGGCAAATCTTTAGAGGAAAATAGTCTAGAAAACAATGACTGCTTACTGCTTAATATTTGCGACTTGTATTGTTCAAGTGCAGATATTAATGTGCCAATGATTGCGTCAGCTAAACTGTCAATTTTAAATTGCTCCAAATTAACTTTTGCATGAAAGGCAAAGGGGTAAGATTTCAAAAAATTATTCAGCAATAGAGTTTTGCCCGAACCTCTTCTTCCGAAAATAATTTGGTTTCTCTCATTTTGCATTCTATCTAGAATTCCTCCGTTATCAACAAAGGTCTTTGTTGTGCTATCAGTCGTTCTGATATTTTGTTCAATCTCTTTTATTAAAAGTCTTAAAACTCTTGAATCTGTCATAAATGGTAATTTTGAATAAAATGCAACACCAGTATTATAAGGTACCCCTTCCGGTAGCCCTATTCTGAAACTTGTTGATTATTAATTACTTTACTATATCCCTCTTTGCCCCCATCTCCCGCCTCATCTTCTCCACAATACTTATCCATAACTTCGTAAATAGCACAATTTCATCTATCGGCTTATAATGCTGCAACATTAATAATGCCATCTTCCTCACCTTCTCCTCCTTCGCCCCTTTTTTTCAGCGTATCCTCCCGCTAAGCCTTCATCTCTTCGCTCTCCTTCTGCGTTACCTCCTACAGGCCGCTCTTGGCCAGTTACTTCGTAAGGCTCCCTTGCTAGTTAGGAAATAAACTACCCAAAGGATGGTTTTGCCAAATGATGATACTGCTAGTTGTCTTATATGTTGATACTGTACAAAACTGTTCCTCGTCCCGGCGCATTTTGTATTGGCGGAGTAATATATGCTGCATCGCTGGGTAAAAGCCTGCGTAGGTGCACAATTGTTTTGGCTGGTTTTCTCTTAACATTGTCTTCACGATTATAAGATTAAAGATATGGATTTTGGGTTTTCAAAGCAAATATTTTATACTATTTGCTTTGAGAGGCTCCAACAAAGGCAGTGCTCAGTTGAGTAAACTGCCATAGCCAAGGTGTTTACTGTCTGAGGCGCTGCGTAGAAAAAATATTTAAGAAACGGATAAGTTTTTTACAAAATAATTCAACTCCATACTTTCCCCCGGCAGTTGTATCAGCTTTTCCAATGCAAAGCCTAGCTTTTTCAATAGGTTGATAGAATGCACATTGTCTTGATCGGTAATAGCGGCCATTTGTTTGTAGCCCAATCTTGTATGGGCATCTTGCAAAATAGCGGTTGCCGATTCGTAGGCATAACCCTTGCCGTTGTACTGTGGCAAAAAAGCAAAACCAATATCGGGCAGGGGCAGGCTATCACGTTTTAGGATGCCGCTCAGTCCTACGGGCGTGCCATCCAGCAAAGTGATGGTATTGAGACCATGGCCAAATTGTTCGTAGCTGGCAAATACCCTTTCTTGTAAGTAACCCAATGCATCGTCCAACGTGGCAATGTTGCGGTTGCCGATAAAGCGCAGCCAGCCGGGTGTGTTCAGCAGTTTCAAAATAAAGGGGGCATCATCAGGCAGGGCATGCCGGATTTGCAATCGGGTGGTGGTGGCAACTAACATGGCACTGATTTATGATGCTTGCATTTCCTCCGCCCAATTGTCCCGCTCATCGGGACTGAATTTCCAGGGGGCGAAATTGTTTTCGATATTGCTGAACATGGCGTTCCATTCCTGCGGGGCATTGCTGTCTTCCATAATCAGGCTGCGGCGCAGTTCGTTGATGATGGAAAGCGGCGAAATACTCACGGGGCATTCTTCCACGCAGGCATTGCAGGTGGTGCAGGCCCTCAGCTCTTCCACGGTGATATGGTCGTTGAGCAAGGTTTTGCCATCATCCACAAAACTACCATTGGCATTGATGTTTTTGCCCACGGCTTCCAAGCGGTCACGGGTATCCATCATGATTTTGCGGGGGCTCAACAGTTTACCCGTTTGGTTGGCCGGACAGGCGGCACTACAGCGACCGCATTCGGTGCAACTGTAGGCATCCAATAAACTTTTCCAACTCAGGTCAAACACATCTTTGGCGCCAAACTTCATCGGGGCCGCATCGCCTCCGCCTGAAGGCGGAGCCAACTCAGGTTGCATCATGTATTTTACTTCGTTCTGCACACTCACCATATTGTCCATTTTGCCTTGGGCATCCAATCGAGCATAATAGGCATTGGGAAAGGCCAACATGATGTGCAGGTGCTTGCTGTAGGGCAGATAGTTCAAGAAGGCAAAAATACCGATGATGTGCAGCCACCAGCAGGTCCTTTCGATGGCCACAAGGGTGCCATCGCCCAAGCCTTGCAGGTAGGGGGCCAAGGAACCTGAAAACAAAAAGCTGCCCACATTGTGGTAATGCTCGTTGCCGTTGAGTTGCAAAGCCCTGTCCGCTGCATTCATGGTGATAAAAAGGCTCATCAACACAATTTCCGTTATCAAAATATAATTGGCATCGCTGCGGGGCCAGCCATTGAGGTCTTTGCTGATGAAGCGGCGCAGTTTGATGATATTGCGGCGGCAGAGGAACACCACGCACACGGCAATAACGCCCACGGCCAATATTTCAAAAAAGTTGATGAGGAAAGTGTAAAAGCCGCCCAGCGTATCGGCAAAAAGGCGGTGCTTGCCTAGTATGCCGTCGAGCACTATTTCCAGCACTTCTACATTGATGATGATAAAGCCGGCATAGATGATAAAGTGCATCACGGCCACCAGCGGATTTTTAAACATCTTTTTTTGCCCAAAAGCCAGTAGCAGCAGGTTGCGCCAGCGGGCCGGGCCGTTGCCGCTCAGGTCTTCCTCCTTGCCCAGCAGTATATTGCGGCGTATCTGCAGGATATTTTTACGGAACAGCCAAATGGCAAAGGCAGCGAAAAGGCCAAAAGCAATTTGTTGCAGCAACAGCATAGAAATGATTTTATGCCGCTAAATTAGGATATGATTGGCAAATTACTGGATAATTGATGCGGGAGACTTGATTCTGGATGCTTGATGCTGGATACTAGATACTCGATACTCGATACGAAATATTGGCATCCGCCATCTAGCCATGCCCACGGCTCGCCTGAATGACGTAGTCGGGCAGGCCCGTCCGAACGGCTTCGGCCGGGCGGCCTTGATGTCGGCCAAGGGCCCCAACATCTAGGGTCCACCATCCAGTATCTAGTATCCAGTCCCCGCCATCCGCCCCCGCCTGTTGCGGGATGTCGACCCTGCCCCCACATCCAGCATCCAGTCTCCGCCATCCAGTATCCAGCCCCGCCATCCAGTATCCAGAATCCAGTCTCCGCCATCCAGCATCTAGGATCCAGTATCCAGTACCCGCCCTCATGTTACAGATTTACCTTAATTTCGTGGCCTGCAAATCTGCAATCATGGCCAACAAAACCGATATACTCAGCAAAGCAAGCGCCGACCGCAAAATCCGCCGTATGGCGCTGGAAGTGGCCGAGGGCAATTACAATGAACAGGAACTGGTGCTGATCGGTATCAAGGAAAACGGCTCCGTGATTGCGCAAAAAATGGCGGGCCATCTGGCCGACGTATTTGGGGGACAGGTGCAGGTGCTGGAACTGTCGCTGGACAAAAAACAGCCCGGCGAAGTGCAGCTTTCGGCCAATCTGGATTTTACGGGCAAGAATATTTTGTTGATAGACGATGTGGCCAATAGCGGCCGTACCATGCTGTACGCCCTCAAACCCTTGCTGGCCTTCCATCCCAAAAAAATCGAAACCCTGGCCTTGGTGGAACGTACCCACAAAACCTTTCCCATTGCGGTGGATTATACCGGGCTTTCCGTAAGCACTACCCCCGACCAACATATTTATGTGGAAGTGGTGGGCGGTGAAGTGGAGGGGGCTTGGGTGGAGTAGCTAATGTGCAAATATGCAGATGTGCAGATGTGCAAATGGTGGCAGGTTGTTGTGTTTGTAATAGGGTGGTGTATGCTGTGTGAAGGTGCAAATGCCTACGGCCGAGCCTGCCCGACTGCCGTAATATCAACTAGCTAACCGAAGGGCTTCATTCGATTACTGTGAATTTATTTGCGCAACGATTTTCTTAATTTATAAGGAGACTTTATTGACTAAGCCCGCCGTTTTTTTAACTCAAAAAACCAGTTAGCTAATTGGAAAAACGGTTTTCATAACTCGAAAAGTGATTTTTCCGATTCAAAAAATGACTTTCTTGACTGGGAAAACGATTTTTCCAACTCATAAAACGGTTTTCTTAACTCATAAAATGATTTTCTTAATTCAGAAAATGGTTTTCTTAACTCATAAAATGATTTTTTCAACTAAAAAAATGGTTTTCTGAGTTGCTTTTTGGCCATTTTACTACACAACCATCTTTCTAGCTTTCTAAATTAAGCAGGCATCATCCTATCAGCTTGAAATACCTCGCCCAGTTTTTGCACCGTGCGTTCCGCTCGGCCGTAGGCATTTGCAAATTTGCACATTAGCACATTGTCGCATTAGCTAATCAGCACATCAGAAGTGTATCCCATTCACCCGCACCTTCCCATTGCTCAATTCCAAACTGGGTGCCGGAAATTTGAACGCATTGAGTACGCCCAACAGCAGTCGTACCCCTTTCTTTTTGGTGGGTATTTTGGTCAGGTCGATATCCGGGGCGATGAACCATTGGCGGTAGCGCTTGATGTCGGGGCGGTTAAAAACCACATTGCCGTTATCGTCTTTACCTACATTGGCTTCGGCGCCAAACATTCCCTCGGCACCATAGCCCACGGCCACATTGAGCCAACGGGGCAGGCGGCTTTTGGGGAAGAAGGAACGCAGGTTAACACTGGCCCAATAGGTTTGTGCATTGTAATCTTTGATGAACCGCTCGGCGCTGCCCTTGCCAAAAAGGCTATTGGCCCGCTGGTTCAGGTTGGCATCGCCATAGCTGCGGCGGTGAACGGAAAATTTGATGCGGATGCGTTGTTCGACCCAGGCCAGTTCTTGACCAATGACCAGGCCGCTGCCCAGTACATTCGCCCCCATATCGCTCCAGCTCCAGCCCCAGCCTTTGCTAAAGCCGTCCAGTGTTTCAATAATGGTTTGATAGGCCACGCCGCTGAGGCCGCCCAGCCAAATACGTTTCTTGCGGTCAATGCCTGTCCACCGCCACATTTCCATACTGGCATTGCCGCCCACATAAGCACCATAGAGATGCCCCAGCTTGTCTACCTGCAGCCACTCCCGGCTATCGTTGAAACTGTGGAAATTGGTTTGGGGGTAGTTTTTGTACCAAGCGCCATAAAAACCGATCAACGTGGAACCATAGCCAACGATATTGCCAGCCGCAACCAGTCGTACCCGCTTTTTGTTGTAAGGATAGATGCTGGATGCTGGATATGGAGGCGCTTGGCCGACACCACCCCCTAAGCGTGGCTGGGTACTGGATACTGGATACTGGGTAAGGGATACTGGATACTGTATACTGGTATCGGGTAATGGTATGTTGATATATACCACCTTGGCTTTGGAACTATCCTGCGCTTTGGATGGCAAAACGGCCAGTAGTATAAAAACGGCCGCCAAAAAGCCCCGTAGCGATACCACTGTACAAGAGTGCGACGCCAATGCAGCCGATTTAAGGTTCCCAAGCTGATAAAACAATAATTTCATATAAAAAACAAAAATACAACCATTACTGTTAACCAAATTTTAATAACTTCATCACTTTAAACAATACGATAAAGAATACTATATGGACAGTGCAATACAGGAAAAAGTGGACAATTGGCTCAACAGCAATATCGACGAGGCGAGCAAAAGCGAAATAAGGCGGCTACAGGCCGAAAACCCAACCGAACTGGCCGAATCTTTTTATAAAAATCTAGAGTTTGGTACGGGCGGTCTGCGTGGTATCATGGGCATCGGCAGCAACCGCATGAACAAATATACCGTGGGCATGGCCACACAAGGCTACGCCAATTACCTCAAGCAATGCTTTGGTGATAGCGTAAGCGTGGCCGTGGCGCACGACTGCCGCAACAACAGCCGCTTTTTTGCCGAAACCACGGCCAATATCTTTGCGGCCAATGGTATTAAAGTGTACCTGTTTGAAGCCCTGCGCCCAACACCGGAGCTGAGCTTTGCCATCCGTCACTTGGGTTGCAAGGGCGGGGTAGTATGCACGGCCAGCCATAACCCCAAGGAGTATAACGGCTACAAGGCTTACTGGGACGATGGTGCGCAAATGGTGCCGCCACACGATAAAAATGTAATCAAGGAAGTGGATAAGATTGCATCGGTTGATGATGTAAAATGGACGGGGGGCGAAGCAAATATTACCATGCTGGGCGCCGATATGGACAATGCCTATATGGACATGGTGAAGGGCTTGAGCGTTTACCCTGATGTGTGCGCTGCTCAGCACGACCTGAAAATTGTTTTTACTTCAATCCACGGCACGGGCATTACGCTGGTGCCACAGGTGCTGCAACGTTTTGGATTTACCAATGTACATGTAGTGGAAGAACAGGCCACGCCCGATGGTAATTTCCCCACGGTGGTGTACCCCAACCCCGAAGAAAAAGAAGCCATGAGTATTGGGCTGCGCAAGGCGCAGGAACTGGATGCCGATATTTTGTTGGGTACCGACCCCGATAGCGATCGGGTAGGCATTGGCGTAAAGAACGACAAGGGCGAGTGGGTGCTGATGAACGGCAACCAAACGGCGGTGCTGGCTTTTAATTATATGATTGAAGCCCGCAAAACCAAGGGTATTGCGGGGCCGAATGATATGGTGATCAAAACCATTGTTACTACCGATATGATCGATGCCATTGCGGCGGCCAACGGTGTTGCCTGCTACAATGTGCTCACGGGTTTTAAATGGATCAGTGCCATGATAAAAGCCAAAGAGGGCAAGGAAAAATACATCATTGGTGGCGAAGAAAGTTTTGGCCTGATGATCGGCGATGAAATCAGGGACAAAGATGCCATCAGCGCCGTGGCCTTGCTTTGCGAAATGGCCGCTTACGAAAAGAACAAGGGCCGTAGCTTGTATGCCAAGTTGCTGGATTTGTATGTGCAATATGGATTGTACAAAGAGGGCTTGGTGAGCATTACCAAAAAGGGCATGAACGGTGCTGCTGAGATAGCCGACATGATGCAGGGCTTTAGGGAAAACCCGCCCACTACTTTGCAGGGCGTGGCTGTGGCGCAGTTGCTGGATTATGAACTGCAAGTGGGCAAGAACCTGCAAACCGGCGAAAGCTGGGCGATTGATTTGCCCAAGAGCAATGTGCTGCAGTTTGTGTTGGCCGATGGCACCAAGATATCGGCCAGGCCGAGCGGTACGGAGCCCAAGATCAAGTTTTATTTTTCGGCCAAAACGAGTATTGGTGATGTGGGCGAAGCTGCTGCGGCAGAAAAATCCATCGACGACCGGATTGCGGCGATCGCCGAAGAAATGGGGCTAAACAATTAGCTAATTAGCCCATTAGCTAATCAGCTAATTAACGGGTACTTACTGACACAATGATAAAAGAGCGGCTGCTGTAGAGCGGCCGCTTTTGTTTGGGGAGGAGTCGACCACTCTCCGAGAGTGGTCGACTCTTAACCAGCCTTACCTTCCAGCGCAATCAATCGGCTTTTGACGGTGAGGATTTGTTTTTCAATTGTATCAAGTTCGGCTTTGGCTTTTTTAGGGTGATATCTTCTGTACCCGATGAATGCCACAATAAATACAATAATCCCGAAAATGAGTAAAGACTCTCCATTTTCCTCACCACTTCCTGCGGCAGCTAATAACAATATTATGCTTAATGCCATACCGATTTTGGCAATCATGTGCATGATGTTTTTCTTTTTCAATCCGCCTTCCTTCTCTTTCTTCACTGCCTCCAATTGCAACAATTCGGTTTTCAGTTTTTTTATTTCCGGATTAGGGTCAGGCCGTGGATGGATACCTGCTGTTCGGATGGCTTCTATTAGCCGGGTAACCCCTTTCTTCAGTTCCTGTGGTTTCTGACCGATATGGATAGCCGATATGTCCATCAGTCTGGCCATGCTAGGGGGCAGTTTGCTTTTGGGCAGACTGGCAATGCCGTGTAAAAAAACAGGCAGTATGCGTAGGGTGGGCATGTCCAACGCAGCCTCTATTTCCACCCGCACCGGATCATCGAACTGCATCAGCCGGGGCGCTCCATTATCGTCCCGGCAATCCAGCCACTGTGGACCAATCAAGGGCACAAATACCTGCATTTGTTGCAGTTGTGCAATCACATGTTGCCGAAAATCCACCCCGGCGGGCATGGCATCATTATACTCAAACACATTTTCCTCGCCAAATACTTCGGTCAATTCTTGATAAATATGCGATGCGGCATAACCTGCATCGCTGCTGCGGTGGCAAAGGAATATTTTGAACATCGGCAAATGCTTTTTTTGCATATTAGGGAGATTTGCAAGGGGAAAAAACCTGTTTTTTGTATATACAGCTGGTAATTATAATTGCCGCCGAGGTATTCAACTGAATTGTATTGTTTGTACCTGCCAATCCAAAAGCGAAAATTTGAAATATACCCCATCGGTTCCCTACTTATTTAAAAAGTATTTATTTTTGTTTAACAACAGTGTAAATAATGGTACCCATAACAACTGTACCAACGTAGAATGTCTCACAGCTATATCAAAAACATATTGACAATGAAAAAACTATTGCTACTTATTGCCGTGCTTTGTGCCCTTCAAACGATAGCGCAAAACAAAAAACGGTTTGCCTATTATTTAAACAACAGCTTGGAGAGTGTGCCCAAAGAAGAGGCTACCATCTTGGGCAAAGGCCTAATGGAAAATGGGTTGTTGAAATTGGACTGTTATGCTATAGCCGATAACTTGCTTTTGATGACAGCCCATTATACGGACTCTTCTTTGTATGAGTTGGAAGGCTTATTTACCACTTACCACCCCAATGGCGATGTGGCAAAAGAGGGCGTATACAAAGCCAGTAAAAAGGAGGGTGTATGGCAGCAATGGGACAGTCTGGGCCATAAAACGGACTCGGCACATTACAAAGTTGATAAAGCGACATTTAAAAGGGAATGGGGTTACGACAAAAAGGGCAATATCAGCCATAAAAGAACTGTTGATAGCTTGGCTGATACCTATCAAATGATTTATTATGATGAAGCGCAACGAATGACCCAGCAAGTTGATTTCAAGGGCGACAAGGGAGTAATAATCACTTACGGGGAAAACGGTATCACCAAAGAAGCTTTATTTACCAGAGTAGAGCAGGAAGCTGAATTCCCGGGCGGCCTTGATGGTTGGCGGGTATACTTGCAAAAAAACCTCGATCCTCAGGTGCCGGTATACATGAAAGCTCCGGCTGGCATTTATAAGGTTAAGGTGCAGTTCATTGTTAACCAAGATGGTTCCATTACTGATATTAAGACCCTAACCAACCATGGTTATGGCATGGAAAAAGAAGTAATGCGCATAATGAAAAAGAGCCCCTTATGGATACCTGCTGTTCAATATGGACGAAAAGTAAAAGCCTATCGCATCCAGCCGATTACCTTTGTGGTACAGGAAATTACAATGGGACAAAAAAATTAGCCAAAAAACTTTTGTCATGCCGAAGGCCATGCTCTTCCCAACAGGCACGCACATGGGCATCATTTCGTTTTTGCTAAAAAAGAAAATGATTTTTGATGTTGTATTATTTTTGTAAGCAAAACCGAGATCTATATTAAACGATTCATAATATTTCGGTACTGTGATTGCCATATTATTTTTTTGCTTATCTTTCTATTCGCAATATGTAAAAATCCTAGATAACTCCTCATAAGTCACATTCACACTATGTAAATCTGGCCAGCTAACCGGTGTATAAGCGGAAGCCGAAAAGCTTATACGGATCAGAGTAGGCTTATTAAACAAATTTTAAAATTTACAGTTATGACATCACACATCTTAACAGGTGGGGAGGCCCCCTTGTTCCAAAAACGCATGGTTGCAGAGCTTAGCGATATTGAAATGGTAAACATTGATGGTGGCACAACGGCAGTTTGTGCCGCCACTCCGGGATTTGGAATTGGTATGACGGCCGTAGTAACGGCCGTTGGACTTGCCGTTGCAGGGTATAACTTTGGCTATTGGGTAGGGGCATGGGCAGGCGGCTTTTTCAATCCAGACAATCAAATGGTTGAGTAAGCAGACAACATCAACTGTTGGCGCAGAAATGGCGCAAACGGTTAGGTGCCTGTATCTAATTGATGCTGTAATCGGCCTTGTTTACTTCAATGTAAGTGCTGGTATTGGTTCAAGGCCGAATGGCAGGACATAAAGGATTATATCATAACATTTAAATATTTTAAGTATGAATACAGAAATGATAGTAAATCAAAATACGCTAGGCAAAGTTGCTCCGTTGTTCCATAAACGTACAGTTGCCGAACTTGCTGATGTGGAAATGATGAACGTTGACGGTGGCACAACGCCTGTTTGTGCGGCAGCAGTGGCCTCATCTGGATATTGCGGCCTTGTTGCAAGCGGCCTCATTGTTGGCGGTGCGTTCTTTTGGGGGGGCTTTGCAGTGGGCTTTGTCAGTGGCTTCTACAACGCAGACAACCAAATGGTTGAATAACATCAGCCAACTCCTGCTTTTAGTAGCAGTGTGAAACAACGGACGCTGTTAACAGCGTCCGTTGTGCATATCCAAAATACCCCCGCCGCTTAGAAAAAGGAGGCTTCCTGCTGTTCGAGTGCTTGCAAGCCGGAAAACATTATCCCCCGTATAAATACCCATCCAAAAAAACAGGCATTAGGGCGCATAATTCCTTGCCCATCAAACAACAACTTTACATGCATAAATAATCGAACATTACAAACAACCTGAACCGCACAGGCATCAAGCGGGGTGGAAGCCCAAAAACCTTACGAGTAGGCATAACAAAAAACAAATGATCATGCAACCGATTCCTGTAAAAGTTAAAAACGTAAAAGTATTCCCCTACATTGGCGGCGGCGGTGTGGGCCCTGTAGTAGAACCCATTATCCAGGGGGCTTCCGGTACTTACAGTGTGGGTACATTGGGCCTGTCCATTTTTTACAACCTCAACCTCACAGGTGGCAAGCAAACCAGTGCGCCCGAAGTTCATGGGCAATACTTTGCCACAGGCGAGTACGAAAACGGATCAGGGTTTGCCACGGTGTGGATGTACTGCCTCGAAGGCGGTAAGTCGCCCAAATTTGGCCGTACCGTTACCGTTGGTGCCGGTGCCGATGCGGAAGCCGAGGCCCAACCTTTGAGTGTACCTGCCTATTTTAAAATGGGGCCACTTACGGATATTACCGTATCACAATTGTTTCCGCCACCAGCCATTGGTCAGGTAGCATTAATCCAGGGCGGCAAGGGCAATATCATTGGCACTTATGTTGGCACGCCGCACCTGATGGGCGTGGAAGTTACCGGCGGCACTCGTTCGGGATTGCTCCATGTAGGCATGAAGCGCATTATCATTACGGGCAAAAACAAAGAAGGCAATTTGCTCACATTTACCAACGAAACCTGTTTGGCAGCAGGGCCCACGGCTGTTTTCTTTCGATTGTTCCCGTAAAATACAAGGGTTATAAGTATAAGGGCAGCGTGATGAGCGCTGCCTTTTTGTACTTTACCGGCTGTTCGGACGTTTGTAACGCCGGACAAAAAAAGCCCCCCTTGGAAAAGGGGGGCTTACTCTTTAATCCTAAAACCAACTGTATATGTAGAAAATTAAACTTCAGAAATCTGTTTGCCTTATTGAACCGGGATGGCAGTGGTAGGGGCTTGTACATTTGCCTTTTTGGGCAGGTACATTTGCAAAATACCGTTTTCGTATTTGGCCGTAATACCAGCAGCATCAATCTTATCGTCCAATGTAAAGCTGCGTTTGAAACCTTTTTGGGTAAACTCCTGACGGATGGTTTTGCTGTTCTCTTCTTTTACCGTGGCCTTTTGCTCGGCACTGATGGTCAACAGTTTTTCTTCCAACTTGATGTTGAAATCAGTTTTTTCCATGCCGGGGGCAGCTACCTCAATATGGTAACCTTCAGCCTTTTCGGTGATATTTACCGGCGGATGCTGCAACACATTTTCACGGAAGGTTTTGCCCAAGTTGGCTGGCAATTCATTAAACAGCTCATTGATCAAACCATCAAAACTTTTTGCAGCGGGGTTGTTTACTTTTACGAATGTCATAGCTAATTGTTTTTAAGTTTTTTATTAATTGTTATTTTTTTCGTTTGGTAAGCAATAGACAAATAGCATTCCAGTGGCTTTTTCAAGACAGTTTTACAAGTTTATTAACTAATTTAAGACAAAATGTCCAGTATTGTGTAATTGTAAGCGACAAAATGGCTGAAATAGGGTTGCGATATGGGTAAAATTTTGGCAAACCCGTTTGAGATTGCGCATTGTAAGGCATGGCGGTGTAATTTTACAGTCGAAAATAAAAATTCAAGACATATGTATCCAGCCGAGATAGTAATTCCGATGAAGGAAGAGTTAACAGAGAATGGTTTTGCCGAAATGTTAACCGCTGATGAAGTTGAAAAAGTGGTTACAGAAAAGGGTACGGCCCTAGTAGTGATCAATAGTGTATGTGGTTGCAGCGCCGGTACCGCCCGCCCAGGCGTATTGATGGCCGTTGCCAATGCAGCTAAAAAGCCCGATCATTTGGCCACCAGTTTTGCAGGTTTTGATGTAGATGCGGTTAAAAAAATCAGGGAGCACCTGTTGCCCTATCCGCCATCTTCCCCTTCGATTGCCTTGTTCAAAGATGGCCAATTGGTACATTTTATCGAAAGGCACATGATTGAAGGCCGCAGTGCACAAATGATAGCCGACAACCTGTTGGGTGCTTTTAACCAGTACTGCAACTAAATTTATAATGGGTTATTAAATACGGCCCCGCTAGCAATGGCGGGGCTTTTTATTGTTGCCCCATTCCTGTGATTATACACTTCTGCTAACCTTTAAAACATATAAATGAATATATTGCACTCTTAATAATAAAGGCATGTATCCCAATTTATATTATCTGGTAAGGGACTGGTTTGGAGTAGAGTTGAAAGGATTGGAATTTTTGAATATGTTTGGCCTCATGGTGGCCATTGCTTTCATTGTGTCGGCCATTGTGCTGCGCAAGGAATTGCAACGAAAAGAAAAACAGGGCCTGCTGCTGCCCAGGGAAGAAACCATTACCGTAGGTAAGCCCGCTTCTGCCATGGACTTGATCTTGAATGCAGTAGCCGGTTTTTTGTTTGGGTTTAAAATAGGCGGTCTGTTTTTTGACAAACCTGCCGATGTTTCTGCGCAGGACTATATTTTTTCTGCCCAAGGACATGTACTCAGCGGTCTGCTATTGGCTGCGGTATTGGTGGCCATGAAGTGGTACGAAAAAAAGAAGCAAAAATTGAAAACACCCGAGCAAAGGAATGTGCGCATTTGGCCGCACGACCGGGTAGGCGATTTTGCCATCATTGCCTTGGTGCTCGGCATCTTGGGTGCCAAAGTATTCGACAATTTAGAAAACTGGGACGATTTTATCAAAGATCCCATTGGCCGTTTGTTTGCGCCCGCTGGCCTTACTTTTTATGGTGGTTTGATTGTAGCAGCCATTGGCGTTTGCTGGTATGCGGTAAAAAAAGGTGTGAAATTGATACACCTATTGGATGCTGCTGGCCCTGCGTTGATGATTGCGTATGCGGTGGGCCGCATTGGTTGCCAAGTAGCGGGCGATGGCGATTGGGGTATCCACAACAGCGCTTATGTAAACGATAGCACTGGCAAAGTGATATTGGCCAAGCCCGGCGATTACCAAAAAAACTTACAGCAGCATGCCGACTATTTTTTGCGGGGAAAAGTAAAAGTGCCCAATAAGGATACCATGGTTTCGGTTGCGGGTGCGCAAGCTGCCAGCTTAGAACAAATTAAGCATGCCTCCTTCACAGCACCTGCTTTTTTGCCCGTGTGGATGGTGGCTTATAACTACCCTAAAAATGTAAATGCCGATGGCGTGTTTATACCGGGGGACAATGATGAGCACAATAAAGTATTGCCGCAGCCTGTTTTCCCCACACCGTTTTACGAAGTGATTATGGGTACCCTGTTGTTTTTATTGTTGATGGCTTTGCGCAAACGTATTAAAACGGCTGGTGTATTGTTTGGCATTTATTTAGTGGTCAACGGGGTTGAGCGTTTCCTGATTGAAAAAATACGGGTGAATACAACCTACGATATTAGCCCTAGTTTTCAACCCACCCAGGCAGAACTCATTTCGGCGGGCTTGGTAATAGCTGGCTTGGTATTGATACTGTATAGGTTAAGGAAAAAAAAGGTGGAAGGGTGATGGGGGATGCTTGATACTAGATACTAGATACTGGATGTGGTGACTTACCGATAGGAAAGGATTGAATACATCTGTCAGGATAGGGCAGCAAAAAGCTAAACCTTGATAAGGCGGCGCAATAGTAATGTCACACATTGGATTGTTTTGGAATAAGTAACTGTCCTTCAATCACTATAAAACTGGAACAAAGCTAGTTTACTATTTCAACGCATCATTTCCAGCGGTGACACAAAGGCTGCGTTCTGAGCCTGAGGCCCGTAACAAAAATAACAGTGAGGTAAACTCGCCGCCTGCGGCCCGTAACCATGCCTACAGCAGGCAGTCCCGTAACTCGCAACTCGTAACAAAACCAACTCGTAACCAACCCAACCCGTCATTCATCACTCGTCATTCCTCATTCCTCATTCACCACTCCGTCCGTTCATACACCACTCCCCGCTCTGCCAAATAATTCAAGATAAATTCGAAGCAAGTGGCATCACTGCCCACCAGTTCTGGAGGGAATACGCCTTTTTGTGTAAACATGCCCTTGGCCAGTAAATTCAGGCCCGCCGTGCAAGTGTAGCCCGTGGTACGGCTCATACTACTGGTTTGGGTAGCCGCATCGTATTCATCAAACAAATCGTACTGTATGGTTTTGGGTGTGCCGTTTTCGGTACCCGTTACGCTAAGGCGCATAATGGTAAACTCGGGTTCCTGCGCCCCCAGCTTCCACTGATTGATCAATACCTGCGAAGAAAATTGCAGTGGTGTAACCGGTTGGCCGTTCACCATTACCGGTGTTTCGCTAAAAAATCCGCCCGCAATCATGTTTTTAATCAAGTCGATATGGCCGGGGTAGCGCAATGTCTTTTCCTTCATATTGGGTATATGGCCCATGGTAAACAAAATGCTGCGCAGCCCGTCGGTATTAAATGATTCCAATGTGCCTACTTTGTCAAATTGCAACAATTCGGCTTCTGTAAGGGCGGGTTTGGTAACAATCTCACCGTTCTCCATCAGCCTAGCGGGCCTTGTGTATTCTTCAATCACATCAATAGGGGAAAAGGGTGCTTTGTATTCAAAAGGCTTTACCCTTATCTTGGGCAAACCACCCACCATGCACTCAAAACCGGTAACCTGCATGCGGCTATTGTGGTAGCCCAATACCAAATTGCTCATGCCCGGCGCCACACCACAGTCAACAATGGCCGTAACATTTTTGCTTTTGGCCAATGCATCCAGTGCCAGCGCATCTTCAGAAAAAAAAGAAATATCCACCACATTTTTGCCTGCATGGATAACCGCTTCCAAGGTTTTATAACCCATAAAGCCGGGTACGGCCGTTACGGCAAAATCAAAACCTTCCAACAGGGCGGGGTAACCCGCATAGTCAGTAAGGTCGGCTTTTACCGTGGTAACAGCACTGCTTTTTTGTTGCAACAGCGACAAGGATTGCTCGCTCACATCAAAAGAAGTAACGGAATATTGATGGGCCAAGTCAATGGCGATGGCCCTGCCTACCATACCGGCACCTAATACTGCTATTTTCATATGCAAAACATTTTTGGGTCTGCAAAATACAGTAAAACAAGGCAGGAAATCTATTTTTTTGCCAGTAATGGGTGATAATGTTGTAATAGCAAATCATACGCTGCTGTTAGGCTTTCGCCAAAGCAGATAATCCCATCCTGGTGCCCACGCATCACCAATATCTTTTCTTTTCCCAAATGACATTGGGTTGCCAATCGGGCTATTTCGCCTGCCATGGCAGTGGTACCGTAACCAATGTTGGCAAGTGTGGTGGGCACTTGGTTCATTAAGTGCAGCCACAGTTGGTGGTGATGTACATGGATCACTGCATGGGCATCGGCAAATTGGTTGTAAATGGCCGCATGGGTCAGCGATTCAGATGAGGCTTTGGCAGGGCCCGTACAATGCAGCGTATTATGGACAATGTCGGCATCGGTTACGTACGATAGTTGGGTGCTGTCCAAAATTGGGATATGCCCGGTTTGTGTTCCTGAAATGATAAAGGCGGAACCGGTTGCCCGCATACTGATATTGCCATAGCCCACTTGCTCCGTTTTGTCAAAACCAATCAACCCCAATTGGAACAACTGGTTACGCACTAGCAACAAACTCCCTATATCCACCCCAGTGGGCAAAGGACCTTCTTGCCAATGACAATTAAATAATATAACGCCTTCATCTTGCATGGGCATATAATTGTTGCAGTCCGGCAGCAGTGGCTGCTGCAATTCCTTTTTCGGTAATGATGCCGGTGATGAGCCGTGCAGGGGTTACATCAAAGCCGTAATTGGCGGCCGGTGTATCATTAGGACAAATCAGCACTTCCGTAAGTTGGTCATTGTGCCATCCCGTTACATATTTCACCTCGTTGGGGCTACGCTGCTCAATGGGTATTTCCGCAATGCCATCGCCAATATTCCAATCAATGGTAGAGCCGGGCAGCGCCACATAAAAAGGTATGTTGTTATCCTTGGCTGCCAGTGCTTTTAAATAGGTACCGATCTTATTGGCCGCATCCCCATGGGCCGTTACCCGGTCGGCCCCGGTAATCACCATGTCTACCATGCCATGTTGCATCAAATGGCCGCCGGTATTATCGGCAATCAATGTATGCTTGATGCCCTGTTGCCCCAGTTCAAAAGCAGTGAGTTGTGCGCCTTGGTTGCGGGGCCTTGTTTCATCCACCCACACATGGATGTCAATGCCTGCCTGTTGCGCATGGTAAATGGGCGAAGTGGCTGTGCCCCAGTCCACACAGGCCAGCCAGCCAGCATTGCAATGGGTAAGTATGTTTACGGTTTGTCCTTTTTTGCGTTTGCTCAAGGCGGCAATCAAAGGCAGGCCGTGCAAACCGATTTGCCGACACATTTCTATATCTTCTTGCTTAATGCGGTTGGCACATTGGTAGGCGGCTAATTTCTTTTCTATTAAACTTTGTGCCGCATCAATGGCTGCCATCATTTGTTGCAGTGCCCATATCAGGTTCACGGCCGTGGGACGGGTGCCTGCCAATCGCTGGTATTGTTGCCGCATGTAACTGTCAAAATGGTCGCTGTCTGTTTCCAGCGTGGCTAGGTAAAGACCAAAGGCAGCCGTAACGCCGATGAGCGGCGCACCCCTCACCATCATGCTCTCAATCGCTACCGCAGCGTTTTCACTGCTCGTAATTTTCTCTACTATCAATTCATGTGGCAAGCGCCGCTGGTCAATTACAAAAAAGGAAGTGGGGGCATTGTCTGCCATCCAAATGGTATGGTAATGTTGGTTGTGTATCAGCATAATAGCAAAAGACAAATCTACAAACAATGTAGTAAATAGTGTTTGGATGTAGGGCAAACGAATCTAAATTAAATTGGGGGAAGGTGCCCATTTTGCCTTGATATAACAAGTTTAAAAGTGGGTAACCTCCTACCAGTTCCGAGGTGAACCATCTCGTCAATAATGACGAGACCGGGCCGCCGCAGACGGATTTTCTGGGGCGAAGGGGACCCAGAAAAAGGGCTAAATGCAGTGGTGAACCCGGAACGAAGCCCGCCGGCTTGAGGCTAGCACAAGCAAGCCGCCAATAGAATGCAGCGATACAGCTAGTACAGCGACGATTCGAGCGTAATAAAATTAGATGCCTTTGCCTGTGTTTAGATGGCTTAACTACCCTCGGTTCGGGAATTAGTATTAACTTAATTTTTCAAAACAATGGTTTTTCTCCATGCAAACAACAATCGGACTTTTTATTAACCCAACGGCAGGGAAAGGGAAGGCGCTAAAAGCGGCGGCCATCATTAAGCAGCGTTTGCAAACCCAACAATTGGCTTTTACATCCTTTGAAGCATGGCCTACTGAGTTTCCAGCAGTAACCGAAGCTTGGATCATTGGCGGCGATGGTAGCTTAAACTATTTTGCCAATCTGTATCCTACGGTAAACGTTCCGCTGGCCATTTTTAAGGGAGGAACGGGTAACGACTTTGCTTGGAAACTATACGGCGATTGCCATACGGAGCAACAGTTGGATGTTGTGTTGATCGCCACACCCAAGCCTGTGGATGTGGGGATTTGCAATGGCAAGCTTTACTTCAATAGTACAGGTGTTGGTTTTGATGGCGAAGTACTGCGCTCCATGACAACAGTGCGTTTGTTCGGCGGGCATTTGGGTTATTTAATGGTGGTGATCAAAAAGATATTTACGTTTAAGGAATACCGCTTTGCCATTGAGGCGGATGGACAGCATTTCAACGATCGCTATTTGATTGTTGCGGTAAATAATTCCAGCCGAACGGGCGGAGGGTTTATGGTTTCGCCCAAAGCCAGTGTAGTAGATGGCATGCTAGACATGGTGCTGTGCAAAAAACTGTCCATACTGCAGCGGTTAAAAGTGTTGCCCATTATCGAAAAAGGAAAACATATTGATTTGCCCTTTATCCACTACGGGCAACACCATGCAGTAACTGTTCGGTGCGAAAAACAATTGTATGCCCAATTGGATGGAGAATTGATAAGTGGTCAAACTTTTGAAATGTCGGTTCAACCGGCCCGTTTCCTTTTCAAATACTAAGAGCCTGTTTAAATTTTATTGATGAGATTTCCCCATGCTTTCAGCTTGGCCGTAGGCATAGTCAATTTTTGAGGGAAACAAGGCGAATTTTGCAGCCCTAGTCTAAACGCCTAAGGCGAAAAATTCAATCCCGCTAATGGCGGGACAGCCAAAAAGTGGTATAGGGAATTCATTGAATGAATTTTAAACAGGCTCTAAGCTACTTCGTCGCCCGTGCTTGCCCGCCACAACATAAACCATTCCTCATTGCTCAAATGAATAGTCCGGGCCGCCATGGACGTTTGAATGCGCTGCGCCTTGGTAGTGCCCAATACCGGTAATATCCCTGCTGGGTGGTGCAGCAACCAAGCCAATAATATTTGGTCAGCCCCGGCTTTGTATTTCTCGGCAAGTAGCCCGGCCACGGCTGTGATGCGCAGGTGCTGATCGTTTTCCGCTAAAAAAATATCGCCGCCGCCCAAGGGTGCCCAAGCCATGGGGCGTATGCTATTGGCTAGGCAGTAATCCAATGTGCCATCAACAAAAGGGGCTAAATGTGTAACCGAAAGCTCCAGTTGATTATAGGCTAATGGATACCGTTGGTGCAGCACCATCATTTGCGAAGCGGTAAAATTGGATACGCCAAATTCCCTAACCTTGCCTTGTTGATGCAATTGGGTAAATGTTTCGGCCACTTCATCAGGGTGGAGTAATGGGCTGGGGCGGTGCAACAGCAGTATGTCGATATAATCGGTATTCAAATTTTTTAAAGAGGTGTCTACCGATTGCAATATATGTTGTTTACTGGTGTCGTAATGTTTAATGGTGTGCTGCGGCCTATTGGGCGTTACCATTTTAATACCGCATTTGGTTATCAACTGCATTTGGTGCCGCTGCGAGGGAACGAGTGCCTTGCCAAATTCTGCTTCTGTAGTATAATGGCCATAGATATCCGCATGGTCAAAACAGGTAACACCTGCATCCAATGCAGCCGAAATGATAGCCGCATATTGTTGGGTGTTGAATTTAGCGCCCCAGGCACCCCACTTCATGGTACCGGCTATAACGGGAGACAATGCCATATCTTTTTTGGCACAATATCATATTTTTTTAGCAACTACGGATGTAACAGCTTTGATAAAGCCAATAAAAAATCCCTGCACATAATGCAGGGATTGTAATAGCGTATCATTAATAGATATTAATAGTCTTTGTTGTAACCGCCACGGCCACCGCCGCCGCCGTAACCACCACCGCCGCCACGACCACCGCCGCCGCCGCCATAGCCGCCACTTTTCTTGTAGCCACCACCGCCGCCGCTGCCGCCACCGAAGCTGCGTTTTTTGTAACCACCGCCACCGCCGCCGCTGCCTTCAGGGCGTGGTTGAGATTCGTTAACGATGATTTTGCGGCCTTGTACATCAGTATCGTTAAGGTTACTGATAGCTGCTTGTGCCTCTTCGGCATTAGGCATTTCAACAAAACCAAAGCCCTTGCTACGGCCATTCATTTTGTCTTTGAGAATTTTGGCACTGGTCACTTCACCGAACGGCGAGAACATATTGTTCAAATCTTCGTCAGTCATGGTCCAGCTAAGGTTTCCAACGTAAATGTTCATTGTAAAAACTGTTTAAAAAATTAATAAAATTAAACCATAATGACTTAGTTGCTACAATGAACTGAACGTACTTGGACAGGACTTTATCAGCCAAAACAGAAAAACTAAAACATTAAAGCAAAGTAAAGTTAAGGTTTTTGATGTGAATTGCAACAAAATCTCAGTTTTTATGACACTGATCTGATTTTCCAAATAAAATATAAGTAAACATGGTGTTATTTTTAAATATATCTGTAAAAAGCGGGTAGTATTTTATTTATTTATTAAAAAATACAAAATATCGTAATTATGCCCAGTTGTTAGGGCCTTTAATGGCGTGACAAAAAAAATCCCCTCCAAAAAGGAGAGGATTGAATGTATTTACCGTAAATATGATTACTCGGCTACCACTTCAAACTCAATTTCGGTTTCGTTGCCGTTACCAAAATCAATCTTTGCACGGTGTGTGCCCAGTTCTTTTACTTCATCAATGATGCTGATGCGGCGGCGATCAATTTCGTAGCCTTTTTGCTCACGTATTGCACGGGCAATTTGTACCGAAGTAACGCTACCGAAGATTTTACCGCTGGTACCCGTTTTGGCACCAAGGCTGATTGCGCCAGATTGCAAAGCGGCAATTACGCTATTGATTTCGGCCAACAATTTGGCTTCTTTCTTAGCTTGTTGCTTTTTGCGCTCTTCCAACATTTTTAGGTTGGAGCCATTGGCCTCTACTGCCATTTTTTGTGGTATCAGGTAGTTACGGCCATAACCGTTTTTTACTGTTACCAATTCGTTGGCACCGCCTAAGTTATTTACGTCTTGTATTAATATTACTTGCATGGTTGCCTCCTATTTTAACAAATCGGTTACGTATGGCAATATCGCCATTTGGCGGGCTTTTTTAACAGCTTCGCTCACCTTGCGCTGGTACTTCAAAGAGTTGCCAGAAAGGCGGCGGGGAAGCAATTTGCCCTGCTCATTCAAAAATTTCTTTAAAAAATCGGCATCCTTATAATCAATATAATGGATCCCCATTTTCTTAAAGCGGCAGTACTTTTTAGGACGCTTGTCTGCTTTGATTACCGTTAGGTATTTGATTTCATTCTTTGCCATCTTAAGCCTCCGTTTTTTGTGGTTCTGCCTGTACGCCACTTCTCTTTTTTGCATTGTACTCAACGGCGTATTTGTCGAGTGCAGTGAACATGTGACGCATAACTGATTCGTCACGCAGGAGCTGAGTTTTCAGCTTCTCATTGAAGTTGGTTGGCGCTTTGTACTCCATTACCCAATAAATACCCGTGGTCTTTTTGGCAATGGGGTAGGCCAGTGATTTTAGTCCCCAGGGATTGTTGTGCAATACTTCTCCACCATTGTCCGTAACAAGGGCGGCGTATTTTTTCTGAGCGGCTTTAAAGTCGTCGTCAGACAGCACAGGGGTAAAAATCACCATCAATTCGTAATTCTGCATTTCCCTGATTTTTTGTTTAAAAATGATTGAATATCCATTTGCCAAAGCCTAAACCCGGCAAACGGGCTGCAAAGGTAGGGGTTTTTATCTGAAGCAGGGAATAAAATTGGCCATTTTTCGCCGTCTGGACTGCAATTTACGCATATTTTGGCCTAGAATAGCCCATTGAGCCAATCTTAGGCCAAAAAAATAACACCCGCTTCGTCATGAAACCCGTGGGCTTTTGACTGGACCATTTTAGAAGCAATAGCGATGCAATTATCATTTTATTGTCATTATGGCGATGTTTTATGGAAAATACGGCCTTGCCCATCTTATTACCAAACACGGCGCCGGTTTTGAAAAATCGTT
>CALSBI010000022.1:0-57728 GCA_943373145.1 Chitinophaga pinensis | reverse complement strand
GGCCATGATAAACCCCGAAAACTATTCGGAGGAAATAAAACTCGAGTTCAACAATGGGCAAGCGGGCGGTACCAGTGGCAACCAGCCCCGGTTTGAGAAAAAATTGCCCAGCGAATTGGCCCTCGAATTTTTGTACGACAATACTGGGATTATTGACGATAAGCCAAGGGAAGACATATCGGACGACATTGCACAACTGAAGGATTTTTTAATGGGTTACGATGGTGACATACACCAAACCCGGTTCTTCAAATTTGTATGGGGTGCCGCTTTGATGAAGGGCGTTTGTTCGGCCCTCAACATCACGTACAAATTGTTCAACCCCAACGGCAAACCCATCAGGGCCATTTGCAAGGTTACCATCAAAGAGGTAACGGAAGAGCAACGAAGGGTACTGGAACAAAACAACCACTCGCCCGACCTTACGCATTTCCGCATTGTAAAAAGGGGCGATACCCTGCCATTGATGTGCTATCAAATATATGGCGACGCTAAATATTATATGCAGGTAGCGCAGGCAAACCGATTGGCCAATTTTCGGCAATTGGAACCTGGTGCAGAACTTTTTTTCCCACCTTTTAACAAAACGAATGCCTGATGCCCAATGAAGAAACCATACCGTCCGATCAGCCCAAGAGTGTGGTTACCCAAACGGTGCTCAGTGGGGGCACGGCCGTATCGGATCAGTATCACTTATTGTCGGTAGTGATCAACAAAGAGGTAAACCGCATACCTACGGCCACCTTGGTGTACACCGATGGCGAGGCCAGTAAACAAACGTTTGAGCTGAGCAGTCTGGCCGATTTTGAACCGGGCAAAGAGATTGAAATAAAAGCCGGTTACCGCAGCGATGAAAAAACCGTGTTCAAGGGCATTGTGGTAAAACATGCTATTAAAGTGCGCAAAGGCAACTCGGTATTGGTGGTGGAATGCAAGGACAAGGCGGTGAAAATGACGAATGCCTGCAAAAGCAAATATGCACTGGAAACCAAGGACAGTGATATGTTTGAAGAGATCATTGACACACATGGGCTTGAAAAAGATGTAAAAGCCACTACGGTTACGCACAAGCAAATTGTGCAGTACAATTGTACCGATTGGGATTTTGTGCTTTGCCGTGCCGAAGTAAACGGCCAATTGTGCATTGCCAACGATGGCAAGCTCACCATTGCGCCACCCGACTTTGGTGGCGATGCGGCACTGACCATTCAGTACGGTGCTACCATACATGAACTGGATGCAGAGATAGACGCCCGGTTGCAGTACAAAGCCGTAAAGGGCAGCGTTTGGAACTATACCGACCAAGAGCTGAGCAGCGATACAGAGGCGGAAGACCCCGGTGTGCCGGAAGCAGGCAACCTCAGCGCCGATACCTTGGCCGATGTGTCGGGAGAAGCGGAGTTTCGGTTGTTCCACAGCGGCAAACTGGAAACCCCCGAGTTGCAGGCTTGGGTAAACGCGGCACTGCTCAAACATCGGCTGGCAAAAATCAGGGGCAAGGTAACCACCGACGGAACGGCAGATGTGCTCCCTGGCCAACTGATACAGTTGCAAGGGGTAGGCGATCGGTTTGAAGGAAAGCTGTTTGTAACCGGTGTACGGCAAGAGATAACCGGCGGCATGTGGTTCACCACTTTTCAGTTTGGCATCAACCCCGAATGGTTTACGCAAACCTATGATGTACAGCAACCCCTTAACGGCGGCCTATTGCCTGCCATACAGGGCCTGCACATCGGCATTGTAACCCAGTTGGCCGAAGACCCCGATGGGGAAGACCGGATACTGGTAAAAATACCCATCATCAACAACGACGAAGATGGTATTTGGTGTCGGGTAGCCACCTTGGATGCCGGCGAAAAGCGGGGCACTTTTTTTAGGCCCGAAATAGAAGATGAGGTTTTGGTGGGTTTTATCAACAACGACCCCCGCCATGCGGTGGTGCTGGGCATGCTCAACAGCAGTGCCAAACCAGCACCCATTACCGCTACCGACGACAACCACGAAAAAGGGTATGTGAGCCGCAGCGAAATGAAGATGATTTTTAACGACGATGTAAAAAGTTTTTCGTTGGAAACGCCCGGTGGCAACAAACTGCTGATAACCGAAGAAGACAAAAAGATACACTTAGAGGATCAGAACGGCAATAAGATTACCATGAACGAAGATGGTATAACGATAGACAGTATCAAGGACATTATTTTAAAAGCCGCAGGTGATATAAAAGCCGAAGGTGTAAACATGGCCCTAAAAGGTAGTGCACAAACCAAGGTGGAAGGGGGCAGTGGTGCGGAGTTGAGCAGCGGTGGTACCACCAAGGTAAAGGGCTCCATGGTAAACATAAACTAAATAAGCGCAACAATATGCCAATGGCAGCAAGAGCGGGGGATATGCATACTTGCCCGATGTCGACGGGGCCGGTTCCCCATGTAGGTGGGCCGGTGATGCCACCGGGTTGCCCCACGGTAATGATTGGCGGCATGCCCGCAGCAAGGGTGGGCGATATGTGCACCTGCTCGGGGCCGCCGGATAGCATTGTGGCTGGCTCTGGTACAGTAATGATTGGCGGTATGCCCGCAGCCAGGCAGGGCGATAGTACAGCACACGGCGGCAGCATTATATTGGGCTGCCCCACAGTGATGATAGGGTAGCTGGGCACCCATCTTAAAAATGAGCAAATAGAACGAGTTTATAATAATACCCCTAGGGGCTACAATATTAGTAGATGAGCACAACATTCAATAGCAACGAGTTTTTGGGAAAAGGATGGAGCTTTCCGCCCACCTTTAACACGGAAACCTATGCCGTAAGCATGGCTGAAAAAGAAACCGATATTCAGCAGAGCCTACACATTTTGCTTACCACCACCTTGGGCGAAAGGGTGATGCAGCCCAAGTATGGCTGTAATATGGATACCCTGTTGTTTGAACCGCTCAACACTAGTGTAAAAACCATCATGATCGATAAAATAAAGACGGCTATCCTGTTTTTTGAGCCCCGCATCGATGCCAAAAAGATTGACCTGAACATGCAAGACGAATTGACAGGGCAGGTATTGGTGGAAATTGAATACGTGGTGAGGGCCACCAACAGCCGTTTCAATTTTGTGTTCCCGTATTATATCACCGAAGGATCTGAACTGAACATCCTAACAACAAACAGTATTTAACCACATCCCATGTCGAATTGCAGCGAAAATAAAAATCCTTTACAACGCAGCGGCACCAGCCAGTTGCAGCGCCTGCTGCCGGGGCTTTCCGATGGCTATGTACAGATTGACGAAAACGGGTTTGACAATTGGATCGTATTTGCCGCACAGTTTGGCCAATACATCAAATATTGCAACCTAGCCGGCGATATGGTGGGCAATTGGGCGCCGTTCTTCAACAACGATATCAGCGCCCTGCTGGGCAGTATTGCCGTGCAAGAGGTGAATATTTACAAAACCGAAATAAAAAAACGCTTTGATTATTTAAAAAACGACGATAACCAACAAGATACGGCGGCCCTCAAAAGGAATTTTGCCGAGCTGTTTGCTGCTTCGCTCACATTGGCCAAGGCCATGGATGGCTATTTGATAAAAATTGCCGCCTACAACAAAAACAACACCACAGACGGCGATTTAAAACATTATATCGGTCTGGAATCCACCATGCGCAATATGGTGGTAACCAAACTGGCCCCCGCATTGCTGCGTTTGTTGGGGTATTACAAATCCGCTTCGGCTGTGCCGCTACAATATGTATCCGGTGGTGCCGTAAAGAGTTGGGAGATATTGAACAGCACCGTAGCAACTGCCGATAGTATCATCAATGGCGAAGGGCTCAGCAACGATTGGTGCCTATTCCCCAAAAACACGCTGGAAGCGAATAAAAATTGGGCTTACTATTTTAATACGGTTGTACAAAAAGACGACAGTATTTTTAAAGCACCGGGTATTTCCAACGATTTGACTATCGACAGCCTATTGCCTACCACCATATTCAAGCGCATCAACCATGCCGCCAACCACAACCTGTTTGCCGCCGTATTCGATCAGTTTTTGTTGGGCTATAGCCGCACCATCAACGAGGCCGAAAAAGAGCTGCTGAAAACCTTGGAAGATTGGAACAACCATACACCGCATTACGCCCTGTTTTTGGCTTTTCTTAAATTGTTCCGTCATGCGCAAGACAGCCTGAACACCCTTACCCAGAAGCATTTGGACTTCTACTTTAAAGAAGTATTGCAATTGTTGCCACAGACCGCACAGCCCGGCCACGCCCATATTTTGGTGGAACTGGCTAAGCAAAAAAACAATGCCTTGAGCCTAGCCAAAGGCGAACAACTCAAAGCGGGAAAAGACAGCAGCGGCAAAGAGATATTGTTTGCGCTAGATAAAGAAGAGAGCTTTAACAAAGCCTCCATCGCAGCTTTTAAATCGGTGTACTTTGGCCGTACTGACAAGCTAGACGACCATGCTGGCGAAACACCGAGCAGTACCGTGGACAATGACAATCGCTTGTTCGCCTCGGCAGTTACCAATTCGGCAGATGGGCTGGGGGCGGAGCTGGTAAGCGAACACAAAGAGTGGCACCCCTATGTAAATAAATTATACACGGAAGCCACCCTTACCGATATCGCCATGCCCAATGCACAAGTTGGGTTTGCCGTGGCCTCCCATTATCTATACCTCACCGAAGGCAAAAGGAAGATAACCCTGCGTTTGTTTACCACCGCTAGCAATGTGTTGAAAACGAACCTGTTGGGCAATGTTAAGTGTTATTTAACCATCGATAAAAAATGGCATGAAGTAGCAACAGGTATCACCGTAACGGAAACAGTGCAGCAAGCACCTGCCAAAAGTTATGTGGAAATTGCTTTTACCCTCGCAGGCAGTGTACCCGCCATCATCAATTACCAAGCAAAGGTACACGGCGGTACATTGAACTGTACTACCCCTGTATTAAAAGTATTGTTGAACAACGACGATACCAGTCCCTATCGTTACCATTCGCTGAAGGATGTTATAATAACCGAAACCGAAATAAAGGTAGATGTGGGCATGGAAAACGCCGGTTGGAACCAAGATGGTCTCAAGGCCTTGCAACTATCCAATGATAGCGGACCGGTGGATGCATCCAAGCCATTTGCGCCTTTTGGTGCACAGCCCAAAAAAGATACCACTTTTGTAATAGGGCATACCGAACCCTTTAGTAAGAAAAATGCGAAAATAAAATTGCATATAGCATGGGCAGATCTGCCAGATGCTGCAACAAAAATCATTTATCCATCAACTATTGTTCTTGCAAATGGTACTAGTGTTACCAATTCCATTCCCAACGCAAAAATCGACTTTTTGAGTGGAGGGGTTTGGGCCAATACATCTAATGCCGTTGAAATGTTCAGCGGTATTACCTCGGCAATAACCTTGTTTGCCAATGGGCAAACGATACCCGATACTGCCATTGGCACCTATAATACCGGCGACGGTTTATATACTGCCAATAGTGTGAATGGATTTATGCGTTTGGTGTTGAACAAAAGTTTCGGCCACAAAGCATATATATTAGCGCTTTCTACCTACTTAAGTTACAAAGCACAAAACCCCACCGGTACCGCTGTAACTGAACCCAACGAACCCTATTCGCCCATGTTACAATCGGTTCACCTTAGTTATACAGCCAGTACCAAAATCAATTTGGCCGATACCGACACGGTGAATTTCAACAATCGGCAAATGCAATTTTTTCACCTGTATCCCTTTGGCGATGCAGAGCAACATGCTTTTTTGGCCAAAACGGAAAAGGCGGATACCAACATCTTTGCATTGCCCCAGTTTGCACATAAAAACGGCAACACCCTTATCCGCCACCAAGGCGAGTTCTATATCGGTTTGCAAAACTTGGCAGCCAAGCAGTCCGTGGGTCTCTTGTTCCAGGTATTGGAAGGCAGTGCCGACCCCAATGTAGCCAAACCCGATAGCCATGTATATTGGAGCTATTTGGGCAATAGCCAGTGGCACGATTTTGAAATACAGGAAATCTCCGACAATACCCGCCAATTGGTACAATCGGGCATCATCACTTTTGCCCTCCCGCCCGATGCAGGCACCGAACATACGATATTGCCCACCGGCTATATTTGGCTGCGGGCTTCAGTAAGCGAAAAAGCAGAGGCCATTTGCGCCTTATTGAATGTACATGCACAGGCGGCAACGGTAACCCTTTTGCCCAACGGCAATGTGGCCGACCTGATGAGCAATGCCATAGCGGCAGAAAGCATCGTCAAATTAAAAACGCCCGTAGCCGCTGTAAAAAAAGTTACCCAGCCATATCCCAGCTTTGGCGGCAAGGGTACCGAAACAGAAGAACAGTTTTATGTACGGATAAGCGAACGCCTGCGCCATAAAGCAAGGGCCATCACCATTTGGGATTACGAACATTTGGTACTGCAAGCCTTTCCGCAGATACACAAGGCCAAATGCCTCAACCACACGCAGATGACCGAAAAGGGAGCCGTGAAGTATAATGAGGTAAAGCCCGGCCATGTAACCATCATCACCATCCCCAGCTTGGTAAACCGCAACGATGTAAACCCATTGAAGCCCTTTACCAACCAAAGCCTGCTGCTGGAGATAAAAGAATACTTACAGCAACGCATATCGGGCCATGTGGTATTGGAAGTGGCCAACCCCCAGTTTGAAGAAGTGCGCATTGCCTTTAAGTTGCAACTGGTAGCGGGCTATACCGATTTTACCTACTACAGCAACCAACTCAAACAAGAAATCACTTCCTACCTCACGCCTTGGGCTTACAACAATCAGGTAGAAGTGCAGTTTGGCGGCAAAGTGTACAAGTCGAGCCTCATCAACTTTATAGAAGAAAGGCCTTATGTGGAGTACATCACCGATGTAAAAATGTACCATATCATCAACCAAGTAAACAACAATTTGGATGTAGAGGAAATTACGGCTTCCACGGCAAGGTCCATCTTGGTATCGGTGCAGGCCAGTGCCCATGTGATAGCGTTGGCCGACCCGATAACACCCAATACGATCAACGATTGCAGAACAGCCATGGCCAAATAAAAGAGAAAAGATGCTTGAACAGATTACCATACAAAAAAATCCCATTTTGGCCGACAGCCAAAACTATGCGCTGCTGCGGGCCAAGGGCATGGAATACGTACAGCAACTGGGCAGCCAATTATGGACGGATTACAATATACACGACCCGGGCATAACCTTATTGGAACTGTTGAGCTATGCCATTACCGACCTAGGCAGCCGCAGCGCATTCGACATCAAAGATATTTTGGCCGATGCGGTAAATGATGAAAAGCAAAACAAAGCCAAACAAGACCGGCAGGGATTTTTTACCGCAAGGGAAATATTAACGGTAAACCCTTGGACGATAAACGACTTTAGAAAACTGTTGATTGATGTAGAAGGCGTAAAGAACGCTTGGCTGCAAGTAAAGCAATGCCCTTGTGATGGTGTGTACCTCTACGCCAATTGCAAAACTAGCGAGTTGCAGTACGAGTACACCGAGCATGAAGTAATCATCAAAGGGTTTTATGATGTGCTGATAGAGTGCGAGGATGATGAAGAAGGTGGTAACCTCAACAGTGGTAAAATCAATTACAATTTCAGTTTTAACAGAACCGATAACGGTGATTTGGCCAATGGTGTACTGGAAATGCGGCTGCCTGCTTGGCAACAGTTGCAGGCCGATATCGCCTACTACCAACAGTTCATCAACCCCGAAAGCTCCATAGAATCGGTAAAGGTGAAATTTATATCGGGCAACAAGCAAGACAACCAAGACATCAACCCCGATAAATTGGGCGATGCCTTGCGCAAACCACTGTTTGCCACCTTGGAAGTGAGCTATTTGCCCAGCCCCGCCGCTAAAAAAGCAGAAAAAATATTGTTGGCCGATGTGCCATTTAGGATTTGGTTCCATGGCGATAGGGACCGCAAAAATATTGCCCTGAGCGATATTGTTGCCATTATGGAAGATGCTACCAGGGGCGGCAGCATACCCAAGTACTTGAGCAAAGTGCATACCCTGCAAAAAGTACTTACCCAAACCAAATGGAGCCTCCACAGCCACCGCAACCTCTGCGAAGATTTTTGCAGCATCAGTACCGTTCAAACGGAAGATTTTGCCATCTGCGCCGATGTGGAAGTGGAACCCTTTGCGGATATTGAAGCCATCATGGCCGAAGCCTTTTATCAGATAGACGAATACATGCGGCCCGACATCAAGTTTTATTCTTTGCAGCAAATGCTGGATACGGGTAAAACCATGGATACCATTTTTGAAGGCCCGCCTTTGCAAAATGGCTTTATTGATGATGAACAGTTGAACACCACCGGCCTGCGTACCATTTTGTTTACCTCCGATGTGGTAAACCTATTGATGGACATACCCGGCGTAAAAGCTGTACGCAACATTACCTTGGTGCGCTACGATGATGAAGGCAACTTGGTAGAGAGCCATCCATGGTCGCTAAAGGTAACTGCCCGCAGGCAGCCCGGCCTCTATGTGGCAGGATCCAAGTTTTTAGTGTTCAAAGATGGGCTGCCCTTTTTGCCCGATCGCTTTGAACTGAACGATACCTTGCAAGTAATCAGGGGCCGCAACGCACAACCCAAATTTTCGGTAATAGAAATGGATGTGGCCGTGCCGAAAGGCACCCATTACGATTTGGCCGCTTACTATCCACTGCAATATTCTTTGCCCTTAACATACGGGGTAGGGTACGATGGATTGCCCGACAGCGCTACCGCAGAGCGCAAGGCCCAAGCCAAGCAGTTGAAGGCCTATTTGCTTTTTTACGAGCAACTGTTGGTCAACTATCTGTCGCAATTATCGCATGTAAAAGAACTGTTTGCACTCGACCCATCGGTAGACAGGACTTATTTTACCCAACGCCTTACCAACAGTTATATCAACGGAGTAGAAACCTTGTACGATGGTCTAGGTGATGCGCAGTTACAGGCGCTCAGCGAAAACGAAACCCTGCTGCTGGATAGGCGCAACCGGTTTTTAGACCATCAAATGGCCCGCTTTGCGGAGCAGTTTACCGACTATGCTTTGATGCTGTATGCCCATGTGGGCAACAATACCATTGCGGGCGACAAACTCATCAAAAACAAAATCGAATTTTTAAAGGATTATCCTTTCATGAGTGCCAATAGGGGCCGGTCTTTTAACTACAAAGACCCCGCCCATGTTTGTAATAGCGAGAACATTGGTGGCCTGCAAAAAAGGTTACAACGGCTCTTGGGCTTTAGGCAATTGCTCAACTATTACATCATGGAGGAGAACAAAGACACCGAGGGCAATATCGTTAGCAGGCAATGGGTAATTACCAACCAGCAAGGCAAAAAATACTTGGTGGCGCCCACGCCCGATACCAGTGGAACCTTGTTGTCCAGCATCAACGAAGCAGAGGAAGCGATCAAAATGCTGCAACCTTATATTGTTGACCCCGCTGCTTACACGGTAGTGAAAATAGCGGGCAAATGGCAGGTGCAAATAAAAGACGGGGAGGGTAACCTGTTGGCAAAAGGCTATTACACCTATGCCACGCAAGCAGAAGCCGATGCCTATGCCCAAAGCATTCAAGCATTTGGTACAGATGTAGCCAATGCAGAAAAAATATATGTAGTAGAACACATTTTGCTGCGCCCCAGGAGCACCTTTTCTGGATTTGAAATGTACGAGGAGCATGATGTAGACAATCGGCAAAATGAAAGGCGCTGGCGTTTGCGGGATGAAAAGGACAAAATAATACTGAGCGCCAGCACCCGTTATTATCAAAGCAACGACTATAACTTGGGCGAAGAAAAAGCCTTGGCCGAAATAGCCGAAGTATGTAAGCACATACTTACCAAGGAAAACTATCACTTGTTTAAAGGCAATGACAATAAGTTTTACTTCAGCTTGCTGGACGATACCGGCGAAGTAATAGCTACCCGCAAGCAAGGTTTCAAAACCAAAAAACTGGCAGAGGAGGCAAGGGATTTCCTCATGCAATTTGCTGAAAAATTATTTGCGGCCCGTGACCCCTTGCTGCCGGTATGCATACCGCCCAATTGCCCCACCTGCGGCGAAGAGGATCCCTATTCGTTTAGGATGACGATTGTGCTGAATGGCACATTGGGTATGATGAACGAAGATGTGGTCTTCCGCCGCTTTGCCGAAAAAACCATTCGGGAAGAAGTGCCTGCCCATTTGGGGGTTAAAATCTGTTGGATTTCCACCGATCAGTTTGCCCAGTTTGAAGCCCGCTATTGTGCATGGCTCACCCTGCTGGCCCAGGAAAGTCCCAACCCCATACAGCTCAGCGCCGCCTTTGTGGAGCTGATGAAAGTATTTGTGGCACTTAAAAATGTATATCCTGTGGCCAAGCTGCACGATTGTGTAGATGGCAACGACGAGAACCGGGTGCTGCTAGGGCAAACCGTGATTGTAGATAAAGAAACTTTGAAATTAAAATAAACTAACTGTTGGCAACAACATAAAAATAGCGCAGTATGATACCAACTATCAACTATCAGCAATATCCGGTGTTTATGCCCGATCAGGTGCTCACCTCGCAGAACCTGAACGACATGTTCAATTATCAAGATGAGCAGGAACGGATGACCCGTGCCAACCTCATTGGTATTGGCATCGTTTGTGGGCTGGAAGTGCGGAAGGATAGCGACAATGCCCACATTGTGATTACCAAGGGCACCGGCATTACTTCCGAAGGTTATCTGGTAACCATCAAGGAAACCACCTATCACCGCTATGCTGCATTTGATGCCGCTAAGCCCCGCTATTATCCACCTTTTTTACAAACCATCAACAACAGTGGCGGCACCAAGCAAATCAACAAGTTTGATATGTGGGAGCTAAAGGAGTTGAGCGAAGCGGAAAACACCGATTTGCTTACGGCCATACCCGGTGGCCTGAGCGATAAAGTGGTACTGCTTTTTGTGGAATTGCTGGAAAACAGCAACAAAAACTGCGATCCCAATAGTTGCGACGATAAAGGCGTGAATGTACAGGTAAACATCCGCCCCTTGTTGGTAAGAACGGCAGATGCGGCCACCCTCATCAAGGCCGCTGAACTGGACAAATCGCCTTTTAACTACAACCATCTGGTGGCTTTGCGCATGCCCCGTTGGGATGTGCCCAATACCAATCCAGTAACTTCTACCCATATATTAAATGCCTACCGCAAAGTGCTTAGCCCATCCTTTGTACAAAGCGTGGAAACGGCCCTTACCAAAGCCTATCAACAGTTTAAACCCATTATACAATACGAACAGGCTACCGACCCCTTTGCAAGCATCTCCGAAAATTTTGCCTTTTTGCAATCGCCCTTGAGTAAGGAAAATGTGCTGCACATACAATACTATTACGATTTTTTCAGCGACCTGTTGCAAGCGTACGACGAGTTTTGTCAAGCCGGTAAAGCCCTCATGCGTGCTTGCTGTCCCGACCAAACGCTCTTTCCAAGGCACTTGTTATTGGGAGAAGCCAAACCTTTAACGACCGATACATCATCCATTTACCGTCATTATTTTATTTACTCACCCTTGTTCGAGTGCAAGGATTTGGTGTTCAACCTCCGCACTTTGTTTTACAGGATGAAGATGATGGTGCAGGCATTTGAAAGACCCGCCATTGCAGTGGCCAATAGTGCCAACAACGATGACAATATCCGGGTAACGCCCAGCGGTTTGGGCAGCATGCCTTTGTCGGATAAAGCCATTCCTTACTATTATCGGGTAAACAACAATACCTTCCCCTTGCACACATTTTGGAGTGCCGATAAAAGGCAACGTGGCCATACCGACCAAGTGCTTTCTTATCACGCCAGCGCCTACAGTCCATTGCTTTTTATCAAAACCCCTTTGCTGTACGACTTGGAGCCCCATAATTTTTTGCGGATAGAAGGCATTGTGGGCAAGCCCATTCATAATGTATTGAATACGATAAAGAAGCGGATTGACGATAACCGCTTGCCCATACAGGTGTTGGCACTTAAAACAGGCGATATAAACACCAGCGGGTTTACCCCCGATGAAATGGACTGCGACACCAAAGACCTGGAACTGAGTTATGATATTGTGCGGCGTGAGTGGGAAGCCGTGGTGGGAAAAACCATTGAATACATTGATGATGTGCTGGGCAAAGTGCAAGAATGGCTGGGTGCGTCCACCGTAACCAAGCTAAACCAATACAAAACGATTTTGCACGTATCCAAAACGTATATGGTGGACGACCTGCCCACTTTTATAAGCAGCTACGATAGCTTTATGCCCGTGTTTGAAAAGGTAGAAGCCGACGCCACCAGCTTGGCCAAAACCCTGCGCAATATGTTGGAGGATGCCATGCAAATGGAAATGAGCTTTGAAGCGCAGCAATTGCTGGAAGACCTGATTGACCACTTGGATGAAGTGGTGCAAAGTTGCCAAAAAGGACCATTCAGGGCCATTCAGCAAGAATACCAAAAGCGGGTTGTTGATATTGCGGCCAAACAATATTTTGGCAATTACATCAAAAGCCATCCCGGTGTACAGCACAAGGCTGGGGCACCGCTGGGCGGCACTTTTATCTTGGTGTATCATACGGTACCTGCGTTTGTGCCGTTGCAATTAAGCCAGGCACAGCTCTTAAAAGTAAAACAAGGCAATTTTGTCGTAAAAGGAAAAGTGACCAATACCTTGGGGCAACCCTTGTTGAATGCCGTAATAGCCGAACAGAATACCGGTGCAACCGCCCAAAGTACGTTAAATGGCAACTTTACCATTACACTTAAGCAAATACCCACCGTGGTAAGCGTAAAAGCTGCCGGACATAAATTGGAGCAGCAGATCCTTACCAATGCACTGGCCGAACTGGTCTTCAAATTGGAAGAAGAGCCCATCGTATCGCCACAAGTAGGCTACGAAACGGTGGCCGATGGTACGGTGATTGCCGATTTCTTCTTACCCTACACTTGTTGCAGCGATTGTGCGCCCATCCAGTTTGCCATACAAGAGCCGCTGGCCAATATGCCACCCATTGCCAGGGCAGGGGAGGATGTGTCCATTCGCCAGCCCATCAGCCAAGTAGTACTTGATGGCTCCTATTCAACCGATCCCGAAAAGCGATTAAAATCTTATGCATGGTCGCAGGTAAGCGGCCCTGTAAATACGACCATTGCCGATCCTACGGGCGCCCTTACCAATGTAAGCGGCCTTACCCAGTTGGGCGATTATATCTTCTCCCTCACCGTTACCGACTACGATGGATTGAGCCATACCGATGAGGTAAGGATAACCATTTTGGAAGCCTTGAACATACCGCCTACGGTAAACGCTGGTGTAGATCAAACCATACAACTGCCGGCCCTTTTAACCCTTAGCGGTACCGCCAATGATGCAGATGGTCCCATGCCGGTGGTGCAATGGTCGGTAAAACCGGGCAGTCCGTTGGGTGCCACGTTTACCGCCGTTAACAATACCACTACGCAGGTAAACGGTTTGGTAGCGGGTACTTACTTCTTTGTACTAACGGCCACCGATAGCAGGAATGAAAGTCGGTCAGACGAAGTACAAGTGATTGTGCAGCCGCCCAATCAGGCTCCACAGGTTACGGCCACGGCCAGTACCTCGCAAGTTACCTTACCACCGGGAGTGGGAGGTAGCGGAACGACCAATGTACAACTGACAGGTACAGCCAATGATCCCGATGGTAACAATCCCTTAACCTTGGTATGGACGATGGTAAGCGGTCCGGCAGGTGGTGCATCCCTACAAACGCCCGTCAATACGTTAAACTGTACGGTTATCTTTAGCTTGCCCGGTGTATATACCTTTAGGCTCACCGCAACCGATACCAAGGGCGCATCGGGTAATGCACAAACCACCATTACGGTATTGGCAGCCAATAGGCCACCCAATGTTGACCCCACCGCATCCCCTAGTTCGCATGTACTGCCGCTATCGGGTGGATCGGCTAGCAGCCAATTAACGGCCAATGCATCCGACCCGGATGTTGGCGATACGCTTACCTTGGCTTGGGCCATCATTAGCGGTACCACCAACGGCGCTACTATAGGAGCAGCCAATGCCGCCAATACAACGATAACTTTTACACAACCGGGCACCTATGTAATCAGGCTTACGGCAACTGATAACAGGGGCGGTGTCAAAGCGGGTCAAACCACTGTAACGGTTACCAGAACGGTTAACCAACCGCCCAACTTGGTGGTAAAAGCAACGCCCAATCCGGTAACGATGGATCAAAGCTACTTGGCCAATGTGATATTGGACAGTGCTGGCTCAAGCGATCCAGAAGGCACGATTGCCAGTTATAATTGGGCACTTACCGGTGGCGGGCTACCGCACCAACTGGAAATATTTGAGCCCACCAAGCCTTCAACAAAAGTGCTCTTTATTGCCAATGGCGATTTTGAACTTACGTTAACGGCTACCGACAACAATGGTTTGCCAGCTTCTAAAATGGTGAAAGTAACGGTAAATCCACCCAGTGCAGCAACAGGTCAAAAAACTTGTGCCTCTTTGGATGCCATCATCAACGATTATATAACCGGTATCGGTAATCTTGATACGCCTGCAGCCAACAAATTCCGGCAGGATTACAAATCGTTTTATCCCGATATCGAGGCCTTGTACAGGGACATGGTAGTGCAAAAAATAGCATCGCTGCCAATTACCAGGCAGATTGATTATTTTGTTCAAAAGGAGATTGCCTTTCAACTAGGCCCTTGGACCATTGAATTGCAGAAAGTAATCAACTTGGTAAGCACCGACCCCGCAGAGTTGGCCATCGCACTCAAAATGCTGGAATTGCATGCCCGTTTAACCTATTATATTGCCTGTATTCAAGCCACCGATATTGATGCAGCTAATACCAAGGTAAAAATGGCAGAACCCTTAAAAGCCATTTTGGAGGTAAGTAACCAATTGGCCAAAGATTTTACAGGCACGAGGGCCGCATTGCTTACGCCATTGAGTGATGCTACCAAAGATGCTAGGGCCAGGTCGAGCAATACATTCGTTACCAAACCCAACCATACACAGGCTTTGGTAGAAATCATCATAGCCCTTATGCGATAACCATGACAGGGATTAAAAATATCATCCGCAAACAAACCGTCCATTTTCACTACAATGGAGAGGTGGATGGTTTTGCCCTGCAAAAAGAAGTAAGCGATTGGTGTACCCACACTTTGATACCACAACTGGAGCGGCAGTTGGAACCTTATTGCATGCCCCATTTGCACATGGTATTGGATAAGCTGGAACTGGCTGCCACCATCGACGGTGCCAATTGGCAGGAGCAAATACAGCAACAGGTGATGGCGGCCCTCCAAACAGAATTGGCACAAGAGGCCATCAACCTAGCGGCCTCCGATCGTTTGTGGGCCGATACCACCATCGACCCTACTGCAACACTTGCCCCACAGCAAGTACTCGATCAATCACCCTTCCAATGGGAAAAGGGGCCTTTAAGCCAAATGCCAAAACCGGATACCGGTGATGGGGATAAATCAACCATAGGCCCGGCAGATACAGAAAAAGCAACAGATAGACAGATAGCCGCAGCAAGTGCACATATTTTAAAAAAGCAAACAAGCTTGGTATTGTTTTTCTTGCAACATGGATACCTGCCTTGGTGGAGCAATACCATATTGGCCGAACCTTTTGCACAATGGCTACCCCAATGGCTTACGGGCAATTTGCCATCGGATACCTATCAGCCCCAGTTGGTACAAACAAGGGTACAGCAATTGGTGCAACAAGTAAAAGCCTTAGGTTCAGATACAGCGAGGGATAGATTGGTACAGCACCTGCCCCAGCAGCATTACCAGACCTTTGTGCAATGGGCTTTTCCGGAAGCATTGCCCGAACTGGGCCATATCCAACAATTGTTATCGGCCTTGCCTATACTCACTACCAACAGCACAAAATTAGATAAGGTGTTGGAGCAGGTGCAACAGTATTGGTTAGCCGAAAAAATAGGGCCGGTCGCTACGCAAGGCGCCCCCAGTTGGATGGAGCCATTGTACCGGGCCATGCAACCTACGCAGGCCAATAAAAAAACCGCTACAGTACAAAAGGAAAAGGTATCGGTAACCGAACTCCCTCCAACAATCGTGGCCAATAACCCCATAGCGCAACAATGGCAGCAATGGATGTCGCAAAAACAAGCAGCGCAACAGGCAAGCAGTCCTGACAATATACCACCAGCTACTCCCCAAGCCAAGTTGGCGGCGGCTGAGCATAAGGCAAAACCAAGCCCCTTGCCCAACCAACCAATTGGCGAAACAAGGGATAAGAAAGTGCCAATAAGCGAAACGGTCAAGCCTGAAACGCCCAAAGCAAAAGCTAGCGCTGTGCAGGCCGAATGGCAGGAGGGGATATTTATCGAAAACGCCGGTGCCGTAATTCTTGCACCCTTCTTGCCCATGCTTTTCAATACGATAAAATGGGCAAAAAATGGCCTGCTGCTAAAACCTGATAAAGCCGTATGCCTGATACAGTACATGGTAACCGGCAATACGGATTTTGGAGAGGCCGATTTGGTATTGCCCAAAATTTTATGCGGTCTGGCACCCGACGAACTGGTGAATACGGATCAAAAAATTACGGCCCCACAAAAGAAAGAAGTACAAGAACTGTTGGCATCGGTAGTGGCACATTGGAGTATACTTAAAAATACCTCCACGGAGGGTTTGCAGCAATCATTTTTACAACGCCAGGGCAAGTTGGTACTAACCAACAATCAGTGGCTGTTGCAGGTAGAGCAAAAAAGCTTTGACATGCTATTGCAGCAACTGCCTTGGAATATCAATTGGTTAAAATTGCCGTGGATGAAAAATGTGGTGATAACGGAATGGGTATAGGCCCAAAGGATAATAAAATGGATGGCTTGAGCTACATAACCCAAACTTTTAGCCGCTGGAACCAAAGGATTGGGTTGATTAACCAAAGCTTTAGGTATACAAGGGCAAAATTTTAGGTTACAAAACCAAACGATTAGGTCATTAACCCAAACGTTTAGGTAACCCAACCCAAAAGTTTGGGTAGCTGGGGCAAACGTTTAGGTGGCCCTACCCAAAAGTTTGGGTTCAAGACCTAAAAATTTAGGTCGCCAACCTAAACGTTTAGGGTGATAGACCTAAAATTTTGGGTCCCGGTGGTAAAATTTTACCCTTTGGACCTAAAATTTTACGTTGTACTACCTAAAATTTTAGGTTCCAGACCTAAAAAATTGGCCTTTGGTGGGAAAATTCAACTTTTTGGAATAAATTAGATTGACTGTAACAAATTAAAAAAATACTTATATTGTAAATTAATACATCACCAAAAACCAAAAAACATGAAAGTCCTCAAATTAGGTTCTACCGGTAATGATGTAAGGATGTGGCAAACCTTCCTCACCGGACAAGGTTTTTACCAAGGCCTTATCAATGGCAGTTTTGATGAAGCCACCAAAGCCGCTTCCGAGGCTTTTCAAATGGCCGAAGGGTTGTTTCCCGATGGTAAGGTAGGCGACAAAACAGTAGGCGCAGCCATGCTTTTGGGTTTTTCTGTACTAACCGATGATGGCACCGATAAAACCAGTGCCAGTTTTCCTGCCAAGCCCAATTTTGAACCCTTGGTAAGCAATGCCGCTAGGGAGCAGGTCTTTGGCAAATTTGCCTTCCGTTCCAAACCACTGCCCGGTAACCCAGAAAATATTGAGGTGACCGACGATTGGGCCAGAAAGAACATAATTAAAGTAGATATACCGCAGTTAACGCCCATTAAGGGTACGCCCACCACTTTCTTTCACAAATTGGCGGCAGCCCAGTACAAAAAACTGTGGAGCGATTGGGAAAAAGCTGGCCTGATCCATAATGTGCTGACTTGGGGCGGTTCCTATGTGCCACGCTTTGTCCGCGGCAGCAGAACAACGTTGAGCAACCATGCCTTTGGCTCGGCCTTCGACATCAATATGGCATTCAATGGATTGGGCGCACTGCCCGCCTTGGTAGGCCAAAAAGGCTCTGTGCGGGAACTGGTAAAGCTGGCCAACGACAATGGCTTTTACTGGGGCGGCCATTTTAAAAGGCTGGATGGGATGCACTTTGAAGTGGCCATCATTAAATAGTAGGTAAAGGTGTTTTTTTAATAAATTCGGTTCGCCAAAGCTGAAGTCCAATCCCGAAGGCCTGCCTGCCGAAGGCACGTAGGCAGGGATGATATTATTATATATGCATACGACCGCCGAAAAAACAAATCATTCCAACACTGCTGTGCAAAAAAAAGCACAGCAGCAACCCACCTTTTTCAGAAAGGCTGGGGAGGAATCGTTTTTTGGCGCCAAGGAACAACCCAATTTTTTCAGTGCGCCCATACAGGCCAAACTAACCGTTAGCAGTCCCGATGATCCGCAGGAAAAAGAAGCCGATGCCGTGGCCGATCAGGTGATGCGCATGCCCGAACCCTCCATAATGGCTGCTGCGGATAATAGGGACGAAGAAAAAGTACAGAAGAAGGAGGAAGAAGAGAAGGTACAACCTAAACCGCAGGCCGAGCCGCAGGCACGGATAACACCCAGCATCCCCACCATCAGCCGCATGGAGCAGGAGGGTCAAGTAAGCACCAAGTTCTACGCCAAACTGTACAGGAGCGCAGAAGAAGGCCATGCGGAAGACCCCGGAACGGGCACCGTGGGCATTACCAGCGGCTATATCAATTGTAAACATACGGGTCAATTCCCATCCGATATTATCCAACGCAATGGAAGGGGCCCACCAACCGGGCAAATACCGCTCGAACAATCATTGGCTTCCTCCAAAGGTGGGGGCAGCGCATTGCCCGGCGATACACGGCAGTTTATGGAAACCCGTTTTAATGCGGACTTTAGTGGCGTGCGCATACATACCGATGCCACGGCCCGCAGCATGAGCGGCAGTATCCATGCACAGGCATTTGCCCATGGCAATGATATATACTTCAATGAAGGTAAATACGCCCCTCACACCGAGGCGGGCGGAACTTTGCTTGCCCATGAGCTTACCCACACCATTCAACAAGGGGCCAGCTCCACCAAGGGCAGTACCCCCAATACCGTAGCACCCAAAATCATTTCCCGCAAAAACACCATCCACCGCAGCGCCGCAGGCGTACCCGAACAATTGACCAATGCCGTGGCCAAGGCCAAAACGGTAGAAGGTAAAATTGATGCCAACAAACCCGCTGCCGATGGCAACCGCACAGGATGGGAACATTTAGTAGAAATATTCAAAACCACATTTGGAGAAGATAAAGTAGTGTCGGGCAGCGGCGGTACCAGCGTAAAAGGTGCCGTAGCCGAGCAAGACATCAAAAAGAAAAGAACAGCAGCGGGCGCCGTGGTAGATACTACCTCGCAAACGGATCGCAATGCGGTACCCACCGCCAAAATGGGCGAAAGGGATGCCATGCCCAGTTGGTGCGGCATATTCGTGTTCTGGGCATTGAACAAGAGCGGCGTACCCATGCCCAAGTGGAAACTGGGCGAGCGCATGATTAAACCGGAAGCGGCCAGGGCACCGGGCACGATGCCATTGCCGGGCGATATTGCCTACCGCAATGCCTTCTCCCATTTTGCCATTGTAGATTCAGTAAACGGCGGTACCGTTACCACGGTAAACGGCAATACGGCTGGGGAGGACAACTTGGGCGGACAGGTACAAACGAAAGACCATCCCCTTGCAGAATGGACGGCCTTCTTCAACCCCTTGTTAATTATGCAGGGCAACTTGGGCAGTGGCGAAAGGGCTGCGGAAGAAAAGCCCAAATCCTTTGCCGAGTTGCGCAAAGAACTGTTCAATGTGAACCGCAAAACGGAGGAAGGGCCCGCCGACGATAAGGAAGAAACAAAGCTACAACGCCAAGAAGCAACTGACACAGACGATAAGCAGGTACAAGCTAAGCTGCAGGCACGGCCCGAGCTCGGCAGTTTGGCCATAAATCCAGGAGGTAGCATCACGGCTTACCATGCCGATGCTGCACCAACCAAAACGATACAGACCAAGGCTGGGGCCGAACAGGCACGGGAAGAAGAGCCCAAAGCAGAGGTAGAAAGCCCCTCAGTAGGTGGCGATACCAAACTCCACGCCAGTCTCGATGCTGGTCCGCCTGCTGCTGATAACAGTAACGCCAACACTACCATCAATAGCGGCATCGTACAGGCCCAAGCAGCCACCGATGAACTGCAGACAAAAGAAGAAGAGCAGCAAGAGGAGAAAACGGCCGCAGCTCCCGTAAACCTACAGGCCAAAGCCTGCTGCGATGGGCGGGACAATGCGCAAATGGAGCAGCCGGCCGAGAGCGCCACTATGGCCGCTACAACGCTGCAAGCCAAAGCAACTGAAAGTATATCCGACAATAGTTCTTTGACAAACGAAGGCAGCGGAACCGCTGCCATAAGCGAAGTGCAGGACCGGGGTCCACCGGTGGTGGTACAGCGCAGTAGCAATACCCTGCAACGGGGTTGGTTCAGCGATGCCGTAGATGCCGTAGGCGATGTGGTAAGCGGTGCCATCGACTTGGTGGCCGAAGGCTTGGAAGCAGGTAAGCGCTGGGTGATGGAAAATGTACGGGATTTGGCGATGAACATCCCCGGTTATTTGGCATTGCGGGTTGTATTGGAAAGCGACCCCATTACCGGTGAGTACGTGGCACGCAATGGCCGCAACTTCATCCAAGCCGCATTCGACATCATGCCGGGCGGTAGGTTATTGCACCAAAAACTGGAAGAGCTGGGCGCTTTGGATGAAGCTGCTCAATGGATAGATGCACGCATTGCCGATGTGTCATCCTTGGTATCCGGTGTAGTGTCACGCATCGAACGTTTCATCGCCAATCTATCGCTCGATAGTTTGGCCTCGCCCTCCAGTGTGTTGGAAGATGCGGGCAGTATCATTTACAATACCATCCGCGACATCATCAGCTTTGCCGAAAATGCCGCCAGTGAACTGTTGGCGATTGTGAAGCGTTGGTTGCTAGACCAAGTGGTGGGCTTTATACAGGAGCATACCACGGCCTATCCATTGCTGTGCGTAATATTAGGGCAAGACCCGATTAAAGAAACACCGGTGGAACGCAATGGTACCACCATCCTCAGCGCCATCATGGAACTGGGCGGCGAAGAAGGTATAGAGCAGCGTAAGCAGATGCAGGAAACCGGCACCTTCCAAAAAGCGGCAGCCTTTATTGACGAGGGCATCACCGTGTTCAGCGACCTGATAGATACGGTAAAAAATAACGTGGCGCTGATATGGTCGGTGGTGTCGATAGATGCGTTGATGCACCCCATTGATACCTTTACCCGCATCTACGAAACCTTTGCGGCACCGGTGCGCCGGGTACTCGACTTTATGCGGCGGGTAGGTATTGAAATACTGCGCCTGATCAAGGAAGCGCTGATGGTACGCTTGAGCGCTTGGGCCAAAACGGTGCGTGGTTACTTCTTGGTAACGGTTATCATTGGCAAGGATCCCTTTACCGGGGCAGTGGTTCCCCGCAATGTGGCCAATATCATCCACGGCTTTATGAGCCTGATGGACGGTGGGGAAGAGCAGTACCAGCAAATGGTGGAAAGTGGGGCCATCGCCCGTACCACGCAACGCATCAATGCAGCCGTGGCCAAGCTCAACATGACACCGGCGAGCATCATCCAACTGTTCGTCGATTTGTGGAACAGTTTTAGCATCCACGATTTGGCACATCCCATTGATGCCTTCCAACGCATCATTGATAAGTTTGGCGAACCCATCGGCCGCTTGATTGCCTTTGTGGTAGAGATTGTGAAGATTGTGATCGTAGTGATTTTGGAAATCATGAATTTCCCCTTTGCGCTCATCAACAATATCATCGCCAAGGCCATGCTCGCCTTCGACCTGATCAAAAGGGATCCGATCGGCTTCTTGAAAAACTTGCTCAGGGCTATCAAGGAGGGCTTTATGCAGTTCTTCGACAATATCTTGACGCATCTCTTCAATGGGCTCAAGGCATGGTTCCTCTCCGAAGTGCAGGCGGCGGGCATACCGATACCCACCGACTTTACGGTAATGGGCATCATCAAATGGTTGCTGGCCGTGCTGGACGTAACCATGGAGAAGATTTGGAAGAAGTTGGAAGACCGCATTGGCAAACCCAAGGTAGAGAAAATCAAACGGATGGTGGCCATGGCCGAGCGGGTGGCCGATGCGGCCGGCGAAGCCTACACCTTTATCAAAGATGTGCAGGAGAGAGGCTTTATGGCCGTGATGGTAGACAAACTGAAAGAGCAACTGTCCAATGTATGGGAAATGGTATTGGATGCCGTAAAAGGCTTTGTGATGGATCAGATCATCAAAAAAGTAACTGTCAAGTTGCTCAGTATGCTCGATCCTACGGGTATCATGGCCGTGGTAAACAGTGCCATCGCCCTGTACAAAGCCATACAGTCCTTTATCAAATACCTGCGGCAAATGCTGGAGATTGTGAACTCCTTTGTGGAAGGCACTTTGCAGATAGCACAGGGCGCCACCAAAAAAGCCGCCGATTTCTTAGAAGGCGCTTTGGCAAACGGTATACCCATTGTGATCGGCTTCTTGGCCAATCAAGTAGGGCTCGACCTCAGCGGCAGGTTAAAAGAAGCATTGGAAATCGTGCGGGAAAAAGTAGACAAAGGGTTAACTTGGGTAATTGACAAAGTGGTGGGCTTGGTAGAACGGTTGGTGGCTTTTGGTAGGAGTGCGGTACAATCGGTAATGGATTGGGCAAGGGGCATTTTGGGGTTAGAGCAGCCATTTACTACGGCAGATGGAGCAGGTCACAGGGTTTTCTTCCGAGAATCAGGCGATACGGTTAAATTGATGGTCAACCCAGTACCTGCTGGCCCATACGTGGATACGATCAGCAATTTGTCTGTGGACGCCAGCGGAGCCGGTGAAGTAACCCTTACAACGGCCATCAATTTCAACCTCACCCGTAATGGGACAACTGATGGAACGGTTGACATGAGTGGAAAAGTACAAGCAAAAGATTTAAAAGAAAATGCATTGAAAACAGCCCATCATTTGGATAATCTGGTAACAAGCCGTAAACGTATCAGTACTGACCCTGCAGCACAGGCTCCAACGGCAGGCGGTAGTCAAGCCCCAGGTGCTTCTGAGCAAACCACCGATTTTGTGACTGCTTTGCAAGGGTTGAGCGCCCTTTCAAGGTATTTGTTCTCCCTTGAGACGGGTGGGGCACAATTGAAAGTGACAGAAGAACCTACTTATGGCGGATTGGTGGATGGATTTGGCAAATCAACGGAAGTGAAGATACTTACCAAAAATGGCGTGCCAGGCTCAACGGTTGGCGTATCATCAGATGTTTACCAAGATTTGTTGAAGCGGAAAAGGGCACCGGGATCACCCAATACCTACTATATCGGCGGGCATTTGTTAAGTAATGAGTTACATGGTTCTGGCGCAACTTGGCAAAATATTACCCCCATTGCCAACTCATCCAATACTTACATGGAATCCAGCTTTGAGTCGGATGTTAAAAAGGCTGTTAATTTAGGCAACAAAACCGTTGCATTAAAAGTATGGGCTGATTATCCATTGCCAAAGAAAACCGGCCTGCAAGACAAGATTAAAGAGGATGCCAATTGGAAGAGTAAACCCGTATTATTGGAAAAGTACAAAATCATTGAAGCTGAAGCCAAGTTGCCTAGTAAAATATTTGCAACATGTAAACAATTAAAAGATGATGGAACGCCTGAAACCGAGGCTTCAAAGCTAGACAGCAAGATAAATTTCACAGGGCGGGAAGTGTTGGACCATAAGAACTATGTAACGCAAACATCCCTCAATGATTATTTCTTGTCAGATGCTGCTGCCGTAGCCTACAAGTCCCTGACTGATTTAAAATCTGATGCCACTGCTGCCGTAGCGGCCAAAGAACTATGGCTTACTTTTATAGGGAAAGAAAGTAACAAGCGCAGTGTGGATAATCTGCCAGAAGCAGAACGTGCTGAATTGTTGCGTTACTACACATTTGTCGCACAGCTAAAAGAACAAAACGAACGCATCGAAAACTTACCGGAAATGCAAACATGGGCAAGCTTTATAAAAAATTGGGCCATATACGATGCCAGTACCGCCGAACCCACTGAGTTTAGCGGTGCAAGGGGCATCTTGAAGAATGATTTTGATAAAAAGATAATAGACTTAAGAATCCAGTTTTTTGCTGCCAGAAAAGCCTTGGTAGAAAGCGCTGCTTTTAACCCTAATGTTAAATGGGGCGATTTTGCCAGGGCCAATGGCTTGGTGCCAAGGCCGGGTGTGTTGGAATATCCCGATATACAAGATTTTAAGACCAATGTATTTGATAAACAAGTAAACAAATTGAGGGGTGGAACTGGAACCCCATAATTTAATAACAACATAAAATTGTAGAAGCCATGCTAGATTTAATAAAAAAAACAATTGAAGAAATCAAAAAACATCCCTACATCGTTGTCAATGAAGAGCAGATTAGTCCCCCGGCTAGTAAAGACTTGTTGGATCTTGTCAAGTTTCAATCGCCATTCGATATACCCAAAGCCATTAAGGAGTTTTACAAGGAGGCAAACGGGGTAGTGTGTACTTGGTCAATAAAACCTGGGCTTGATGAGGGCGCAATGACCCGTATTTATGAGCAGGAATTGGAACCGGGATACGATTATAGTAAACCACTGGGCGCCATACATATACTGCCCATTGAAAAAGTAATGGTAAATGCTTGGAAAGGCCCGCAGGAAACAGACCCGGGCGGCGATAAGGAGTTTGAGTTTAGTGACCAAAAATTCACTTACAGTTCCTTTGGGAAATTGCTGAAGCCATTCGACCTTTTTTCAGATATCCAATGCATGGCCTTCCTGTTGTTAGAGGAAACAAAGGAGTATAAAGTAATGATGATGGACGATTATTATGCAGATTGGCAAAACTCGCTGCTCACTGACTTTGAAACGTACTTATCTACTATTTGCGCCACGAAGTTTATGATACCGGCCAGGGCCAAGATATTCAAACAATACAGGGGGGATTTAAAACCTGTAGTAGCATGGGATACGATAAAAAAACAATTGCCGGAACTTCCCATGTTTGAACCCGATTTTTTAAAACAATAGCAGTATGGCAAATCTACTTGCACGCCGCCGCATTCGCCGCCCCGCCAGCCGGGACATGGCCACTCTTCAAGGTGGCCAGCGGGAACCCCTGTTCTTTGGCCAAGCGGCACCAACCCCCTTCTTTCAGCCCACTATTCAACGCAAATGCGCCGCCTGCGAGGGCGAGGAAAAAGTACAAAGGGTGCCAGAAAAAAAGGAAGAGGAAAAGGTGCAGCGGACAGCCGATAAAAAGGAAGAAGATAAATTGCAAAGGAAAGAATCGGCTACTGCATCCACAGGGCCCGCACATGCCGCGGCCAATTATATCGGCTCCATCAACGGTAAGGGGCAGCCGCTCAGCGCCGGGCAACAATCTTTTTATGGCAATAGGATGCGGGCCGACTTTAGCCAAGTGAAGATCCACACTGGACCGGAAGCTGCGGCATCGGCGAAAGATATCAACGCCCAAGCCTATGCGTATGGCAACCATATTGTTTTCAACGAAGGCAAATACCAACCGGAGGCAAGCGAAGGCAAACATTTGTTGGCACACGAACTGACCCATGTGGTGCAACAGGGCGGGGCAGCAACACAACTGCAAAGACAGGCCGTGCCAGCACCGGCTGCACCAGCCGCACCTGCACCCGCCGCACCTGTGCCGCATTTCAGGGACTGTGTTCGCTCCGTAACGGGTAGGGATGATTCGGATGCTATACTGAATGCAGCCATGAACAGGGCCAGGGATTTTGTAAACACCGCCATTGGCTTATTGGCAAATGCCCCAGCCGCAGGTACGGTGTATGAGACGGCATTGGCTACGCATTTTGGCGCCCCCTTAACTGCTGCGGCAAGGCAAAGGCTTAGGACGGTATTTCAAAGGATACTGGGCAACCTCATTGTACCCAATTTTATTTGCAACAGAACGGCTTGCTCCGGCAGAAGTACGCAGGCTATGTGGACCCCTTCCGATGACCTATTGCATATCTGCCCTACTTTTTGGGCGCAAGCGGATGCCACCTGCCAAGCAGTGGTCATTATCCATGAAGCCGCACATGATGCCGGTATCGATTTGGACGATCCTGCACAGCCGGTAGAAGTGCCGCATAGTCCCAACAGGGGCCAACCCAGCTATCCAGTGGTGGGCGGGCGGGGCGGAGGTCGGGTTTCGAGAAGCCGGAGAGCCAATACGCCCGATGCCTATGCTTTTTTTGCAGCACATGTGCACAATGGGGCAGATACGCCGGGTGATTGTTTTAGTTAACGTTTAAAATTTTGATATGAAAGCAACATATGCACGTCGCCGTATTCGCCGCTCTGCTGGCTGGGAAGCGGCCACTTTTAAAAAAGAAAACCAACAGGAGCAAACCTTCTTTGGAGATGCCGTGCACGACAGTTTTTTTAAGCCAGCGATAGCCGTTCCCCAAGCGGGCATACAGCGCAAATGTGCTGAATGCGAGAAAGAAGAAAAAGTGCAGCGCATGGCTGGTGCAAAGGAAGAGGAAAAGGTACAACGTGCCCCCGAAAAAAAGGAAGAGGAAAAACTGCAGCGCATGCCCGAAAAGAAGGAAGAAGAGAAAGTGCAGCGTATGATTGGCATAAAGGATGAAATGAAGGTGCGGCGGGCACCCGATAAAAAGGAAGAGGAAAAAGTACAACGGATGCCCGAGAAGAAAGAAGAAGAGAAAGTACAGCGGATGGCGGGTGTAAAGGAGGAGGAAAAAGTACAGCGTGCCCCCGAAAAAAAGGAAGAAGAGAAACTGCAAAAGAAAGAAGCAAACGCAAGCCCCAGTGCCACTGCTATCGGTAGCTATGTAGGCAGTTTAAGCGGTAAGGGGCAACCTTTGCCTGCACAAGCCAATGCGTTCTTTTCCTCAAAAATGGGCTATGATTTTAGCCATGTAAAGACCCACCATGATAAAGAAGCCGCTGATTCGGCAAAAGCGGTAAATGCCAAAGCTTATACGATTGGTAACAATGTTGTTTTTAATGAAGGGCAGTACGATACCCAATCGAGTGAGGGGAAAAAACTGATGGCCCATGAACTGACCCATGTGGTGCAACAGGGTAGTGCCAGTAAGATAAAAGCGGATAAAAATACGGTAACCCGAAAAGCTGCTGGCCCACAAGCAGCTACGGGCTCGTCCAACCTCATTCAACGTGCTGGCGACCCCACAAAAATACCAGGGGGTTTGTCATGCCCCACCAGCTTGGGTGTAGGAAGTCCGGGAGATGCCGATCTCTTGTTTGCCAATGATACTACAACCATTACCGGTAGCCATACCCTTTCACTCACTGGTTTTGCCATAGCATGGATGTTAAGGGGCGGCAATAACAATATCCTTATACATGGCTTTGCCAGTACGGATGGTGCGGATGAACGCAATTGGGCGCTTTCTTGCAATAGGGCAGAGGCGGTGCGGAACGAGCTGATAAGGTTGGGTATCCCGCCCGTGCGCATCAGGGTGGTGGCACATGGCGAAACAACGGATTTCGGCGCAGCGCAAGAACCCAACCGGCGTGCCACCGTGAGCATGACCGGTAGGAGCTTTTTCCCATTGGTGATGGGAACGTTAACGCCACAGGACAATTTTGCGGGCCGTAGTACTACTCGATTTGGCGTAGGCGAAGTGATTGACCTCGACTTCTTATCACTCCCTGCTAGGCCTGCTGCCGATTTTGGGGGCTTGGAATGGACCCGGGTTTCGGGTGGCGGTTCACTGGTTACAGCTCCTGGCACCGGTACGGGAACATATACAGCTCCTGGTGCTGCGGCTACTGTGCAACTGGAATTGCGGGTTGCTTCAGGCTTGCTGGCAGGCAGGGTACTTGCATCCCGTTCCATCGACGTAGTAGAGCCAGACAATTTAAGACAGGTAATCGTACCGGGAACATCTCCCAACTTTGGTGGTTGGGGAGCAGCTAATTTAGCTGCAGGTGATTGGGGTGTGGGTTTTCAAGCGAATGAATTTATTGGACCAAGGAATGTGTCATTTAGGGGTGTTGAGTTTCAGGAAGGCGCTGTACCAGCAGTAGCAACTGGTTTCTTGGCATCGTTCAACGGTACACCACACGGCGCCAATTCGCACGGTTTGGGATTGGCGGGCAATGCCGTTACCGGAACACCGCTTGGAACCGTTGGGCCAGACGGGGTTTGGATGAGGGGATTGACGCCTAGCAACTTTTTAGGCATTCAGTTCTGCGGTACAGGCGTCTTCCTGTGGGCCATACCCATGCTGTATCGGGTACCCGGCGGTGCTTTCACACCCTTTGCAGGAGCATTTACCTCCAATCAAATTTTTATTTCAGGTTTTGGATGTCAAGTTACTGTTCTAAAATCCGGGGCCGGCCCAGTTTGCCGAAATTTGAATGGTACAAGCTGTTGATGTAATTTTTAAAGTAGCAACAAAATGGAAAAGGATACAAATATCGCACATGCAAAATGGTCCGAAACTTCGAATAATCTATCGGGTCGGGCACTAGTTGAATTTGAAGACCTTGCACCGGGGCTACGTTATACGATATATCTTGAACTAAAGAATCATGGTGCGGACACGATTGTTATAACCAATCAACCGCTCTTGGTTGCAGCCCTGTTGGATGCATCGGGCAATCCCGTGGATACCGCTGCCACAGTGGGTAACGGTACAAAACCGATACAACAGTGGGCCGCAATACCCAATGGTGCCTATATTCGTTTTCGGGTCGACCAACAAGGGGTCGGTTATCCAACAAAGGAACACAGGGAAGTGCTGTTGGCAACCGGGGAAAAGAATTGGCGGCTAAAAACGGGTCAGTATTTCCTAAAAATAAAGGCCATATTCAATCGGCTTGAAACTGGCCCCGACAATCAATGGATAGGCGAGCTGGATTTGCCACCCGTAACATTGACAGTTACCGAAGAAATGTTTATGCACTAATAGAACGATACATATTATGTGTTAACTTGGACTCCTATCATTACTGTGATCATTTAAAATATATCTCTTGCTCAAAGCTGTTCATAAAAAAACAAAAGCAGTGCCGGCCATCGATCAGGTCATCGACAAACTGCGCCAAATCGTTACCCAGCGTATCCAAGGCCACTTCAATGGCCTCCCCTTTGCATTGGACAGTTATGTGGCCACACAGTTCAATGATGGTTTTGTTCCTGCAAATATGGCCGAGCAATTGCCCCAAGCCCCCACCAATGAGGAGTGGGTTATATTGCTGATATCGTTGGTGCCACATTTGCAGCCCAATTTTTTTGAGGCCATCATTGCCGAGCACCTGCCCACGGGCGGCGACTTTGCCGAGTTTGGCGGGGTAAGGGGCGGCAACCACCGTAGCCTACTGCCCACTGGCGAAACCGTGCAGTTTGTATTGGCGGGTATGGCATTGGACAAACGGCTTACAGTACACGAATACTTTGCGGAGGAGCACTTCTTTTTCAAATACGGCATCCTGTGGTTGGAACCCGTAAAAGAGGGCGAACCCAAAATGAGCGGTCGCATGATTATCGCACCTGATTGGGTGGACAAAATTTTGCTGGATAAGGAAACAGCGCCACGGTTTGGCTTGGACTTTCCGGCCAAAAAAATCGCCACCACCATGGAGTGGAACGATGTGGTGTTGGCACCGCAGACCCAGCAACAGATTGAAGACTTGAGCGTTTGGCTACAATATAATACGCAGGCAACAGCAGATACCAACTTGGGCCGCAAAATCAAACCGGGTTATCGGGTGCTGTTCTACGGGCCCTCTGGTACGGGTAAAACGCTCACCACTTCGCTGCTGGGCAAGCAATTTAATAAGGATGTATATCGGATCGACCTGTCGCAAATCGTATCCAAGTTCATCGGCGAAACAGAAAAGAACCTCGAAACGGTTTTCCGCAAGGCTGAAACAAAAGATTGGATACTGTTTTTTGATGAGGCCGATGCCCTGTTTGGCAAACGTACCAATGTGGGCAGTGCGCACGACAAATATGCCAACCAAGAAGTGAGTTATCTGTTGCAAAGGGTAGAGGATTACCCCGGCTTATTGATACTGGCTTCCAACTTTAAAAATAATTTGGACGATGCCTTCCTCCGCCGTTTCCATGCCTTGGTGCATTTTCCCATGCCGGGCGCTGGCGAAAGGCTACAGCTTTGGCAAAAAGCCATGCCGGCCAATCTGGCACTAGGTAAATCGGTTGACTTGGAGATGCTTGCCAAAAGGTATGATATGAGCGGTGCTTCCATCCTCAATGCCGTGCATTATGCCGCCCTGCAATGCTATGCCCGAAAAAATGACCATATTGAGCAGGATGACCTGTTGGCGGGTATTAAAAAGGAATATTATAAGGAAGAGAAATCTTTTTCCTAGCCACGGATAGGGGAAACCGTTGACCGTTGGCCGTTGTTCGTTGACCGATGGCCGAAACTTTAAACTTTAAACTTTAAACCTTCACCCCCAACCCGTAACTAAACCAACCCATCATTGTAACGCTACCTCAAACAACTTCGGCCAATTCTTACCAGTGATATACATTTTTTTAGCGGCACTGTCCCAAGCGATACCGTTCATTACATTTTCCGTGGGATTAAAGCCCGCCGCAATTTCTTTGGCAGCATACTGTTGCAAAAGGCCCCTGCAATCCATTACCCCTACCACATGGCCATTGGCCGGATTGATTTTTACGATGGTATCGGTCATGAATACATTGGCATAAATAAAACCGTCAATGTATTCCAGTTCGTTGATATTGCCCAAGGGGCCGGTATTGCTCAGTACCTGTACTTTTTTGATGATGGAAAAATCGACTGGATTTACATAATAGATGTAGGGGGAGCCGTCGCTAACGATTAGGTTGGTGCCATCGTTGGTCATGCCCCAGCCTTCGGTGGGCCAAGTAAAGGTTTGGATGGGCTTGCTAAGGTCTTTCAGGTCATACACCAATACCAAATGGTTTTGATAAGTCAATTGGTACAATTTCCCTTTGAAGACCTGTATGCCTTCGCCAAACAAGCTATCGGCAATTTTTTGTTCTATAGATACTTTGCCGGTTTTGATGTCGTACACTTTCAAAACAGACTGCCCGTTTTCACCTGTGCCTTCATACATTTTGCCATCCACTACTTGCAGCCCCTCGGTAAAGTCGCTAGTATCGTGTGGAAATGTATTGACTATGTTAAAAGCCAAGTTTTGCGGTGGTAATACGCCGGGCGTTAGGACGGGATTTTCGCCATCTTCATCATCGCCGCCGCCATTGTTGCAAGCAGCCAAAGCGAGTAGCAATAGGGCAATAGGGAATAGTTTCTTCATCATATCAATTGTTATGAGTTGCAAAAATAAGCAAGTCCACCACTGTAATGTGTTAAAAAGATGCAAATATTTTGATCGTCATATCCAGCCACGCCATGCATGGTATCCGCTGTGCCTCCACATCCAGTATCCAGCCATGCCTTCGGCTTGGTGTCGGCTGTGCCTCCATATCCAGTATCAAGCATCCCCCCACAAAATATTTTTTGCCCTTTCAATATACTTCCTATATTTGTCCTGTTCTTGTGCCGGATATTATCCTCCCCCCCAACGGCCAAATACCGCTCTTTAAAGCAAGAACCATGCCTTCGGCAGGCAGGCACAGGTTAAGCCTGTGTATACCTTCATTATCCTCTGTTGGTTACAGCTATTGGCTTTGCATGGCCTCTACGCTACATTTTAAACAGACACAAACAAGAAGGCCATTCATGGGGCGGCTCACGATCGTTTTTTTACTACTGTTATCTACGGCTGCGCAGGCGCAACGCACTTGCGGCACTACCCGTTATATACAAGAACAGGTACAGGCCAATCCACAGTTACAAGAGGTGTACAACCAAGTAGAGCAACAGGTACAAAACATACTGGCCCTGCAATGGGCGGCAAGGGATACCCTGGCCAACGAAATCATCAGCATACCGGTAGTAGTACATGTACTGTATAAAACCACTGCACAGAATATCAGTACCCAACAGGTATTGTCGCAAATAGCCGTACTGAACCAAGATTACCGCATGGCCAATGCCGACAGCAACTTGGTGCCATTGGTCTTTAGGGGCGCCAAGGGCGATGCCCGCATTAAATTTTGTTTGGCCCAAGTGGATCCCAAGGGCTACCGTACTACGGGCATCAACCGCAAGTACACCAGCAACGATTATTTTTTGGCCGATGATGGCATGAAGTATACATCCAGGGGTGGGGTAGATGCTTGGGATAGCAAGCGCTACCTCAATATTTGGGTCTGCAATATTTTTGGCCGGGTGTTGGGTTATGGCACACCGCCGGGCACACCTGCCGACAAAGACGGGGTAGTGATTATGCACGATGTGTTTGGCACAGTGGGCAATGTGCGGGCCCCCTTCAACAAAGGGCGTACCACTACCCATGAAGTGGGGCATTGGATGGGCTTAAAACATTTGTGGGGTGATAATGAATGTGGCGACGATGGGGTGGATGATACCCCACGGCAAAAATCCTTCAATTTTGGTTGCCCTACATTTCCAAGGCTCAGCGATTGTTCGCCCAACGGCAATGGCGATATGTTCATGAACTTTATGGATTATACAGATGATGCTTGCATGGGCCTATTTACCAATGGGCAGAAAAAGCGCATAAGGGCTTTGTTTGCCACGGGTGGTATGCGCAACCTTTTCTTAAATGCGTATGGCTGCGATAGCACGTTGGCCCAAGGTGGCCCCTTGCCCGATTTAACGCCGGCCCCCGTTGCGGCGAGTATCAAATTATTTCCCAATCCTTTTACGGTTTCCATTACCATTTACAGTAGCGATGCTACACTGGTGGTGGGCAAAACGGTTACTTTATACAATGCACAGGGACTGCCCCTGCTTAAACAAACCATTAGCAAAGCCGAAACAAAAATACCAGTAAACTTTTTACCTGCAGGCGTTTACCTGCTGGAGGTGGGCAACAGTGATTCAAAAGCTGTGCACAAAATAGTGAAGCTGTAACCCTAACTTGCACATGGATTAGGGGCTGCGCCAGGCAGCCCCTTCTTTTTTGGACATTTATTTTGTATCTTTAATCATATAGGTGGGTATAGTAAATTCAATCTCGTTGAATTAAGGAGTTTTATAACCCGCCTGCGGCGGGGTGCAACTATTGTAGAAGATGCAACAAATTAAGGGCAGAACCCGCCTATGGCGGGGTGATACAATTTCTTCGCTATCGTTCTTAAGTTAACGACATCGATTTTAAATTGATAAATTATCAATTTAAATAATTGTAATCGGTAATATAGCACCATCATTTCAAATACTAAAAGGCAAGGGCATAGCATGTGTTATTACAATGGCATACGGGTAACGAGGGAAGAATATTTGCTTCTGCTGCGCATCGAAAAAAAGGTAACGAAACTCAAATTAGATAGACCCGTGCAGAGCGGCTTTGCCTACACCCAATGGCCCATACTAAAAGCCATGCCCGGCGGCGATGATTTTGAATTGGTAGAAGCACATTGGGAGTTCATTGCCCCTTGGTGCAGCAATTGGAAAGCCGTGGAAGAAGGCCGAAAAAAATACACCACCCTCAATGCCATTGGCGAAAACTTAGTGGAAAGCAAGCTGTACCGAGATGCGGCCCTCCACCGTCGCTGCCTCGTACTGAGCAGTGGGTTTTACGAATGGCGGCATTACAAGCCGGAAGGGGCCAAAAAAGCGGAAACCTATCCCTATCATATTGGCATGGCGGACAGCCCTATTTTTTATATGGCGGGTGTTTGGCAACCTTGGACCGATAAATCCACTGGCGAAACACTGGATACATTTGCTATTGTAACCACCGCGGCCAATGGACTGATGCAGCAGATACACAATACCAAAAAACGGATGCCCCTGATATTGCCCGAAGCATTGGCAAGAGAATGGCTGCTGGGCAATTTGAGTGAAGAGCGGATCAAGGAGATGGCGCATTACCAAGTGGACAGCCATGCCATGAAAGCTTGGCCAGTGGCTAAAGATTTTAGAACATCGGCAGAGCCGGAGTTAGAAGCGGTATATGCTGAATTGCCGCCTTTGCAGTAATGGGTTGTTTATGCAAATAGCGCTTGGCAATCAAAGGCACAATCCTAACTTATATCAATTATACATATAAATTTGTCAAATTTTTCTTGATATAATGCCGACCTGCTTTGTGTTAGCTACGATATGATTTGACTATTTAATAAGCAGCGTCGGTATTAATCAATACATTTTTATAAAATATCCATGCAGTTCTCCATTACATTTCAGCGTCGCCCCAAGCCCCAATTGTACCGGGCACAGGTGGAAATATTACAACAAACGGATGAACGCATCAGGCTGGTGGTAAGGGCGGGCGGCAAAGAACTATACATGGATAAATACCCGTTTAAAAAGAACAATCAATGGGAGGTTGTTGCGATCAATTTTACCTTGGGCGATGATACCCAAGGCGATGCTATGCTGATTTTGGAAATACAAAAAGCGATTGATCATGATCTGGCCCAACTATAGCCACATCCTAGGCCAGTAGTAGATAGTGGCCTAGGAAATATCATTTGTCCGCTCATTGCTTGCCTATCCTAGCAACCGCAAAACCCTTTGAAGCGGTATAGATAGGTTACACCTTTGTACACCAATTTGATTGCGTAAGAGTGTGATTCCAAACAAGAGTTGGGATCTTTTTTCAAGAACTTATCCTTTACGTAAATTTTGTAGTCGCCATTGGTATATAGGTCGGGATACTGCGCATTGCCTTTACTGGCTTTGAAAAAAAGATCTTGGCCATTGATATTGAACAAGGCCCCTTGCTCGTCGTTGGGCCCCGTTTCGGATAGATTGGCAATCGTTTTTTTCTGGGATTCTATGTAGCAGCCCGCATGCATCCTCGGATCAGCCAACGGCTTAAAGACAGGCTTTTGGGCAAATACATATCCTGATACAAGCAAACACCATATCAATAAATACTTTTTCATACACATCATTTTATATAGGTAAGATATCCCATTGGTGAGACAGTTATTACTTCTTAATATTCATTTCCGCAATCAGGTTTTTGGCCCCGGCAAATTTGTCCACAATAAACAGTACATAGCGGATGTCTACCATAATATTACGGCAAATACTCGCATCGTAATTGATATCGCTCATGGTGCCTTCCCAAGCCCTGTCGAAGTTGAGGCCAATTAGGTTGCCATACGCATCCAAGGCAGGGCTGCCGCTATTGCCGCCCGTGGTATGGTTGGCTGCTATAAAGCACACTGTTTGTTTGCCATTGCTGCCATAAGGACCAAAATCTTTTTTGTTGTACAGGTCAATCAATTTCTGTGGCACATCAAACTCATAATCGCCCGGCTTGTATTTTTCCAGTACACCATCCAAATAGGTATAAAACTCATACACCATGCCATCCCTTGGTTTTGATTTTTTTACCTGACCATAAGTAAGGCGTAAGGTACTATTGGCATCGGGGTAAAAGTTTTTATCGGTAAATACATCCATCTGCGCCTGCATATAAGTGCGTTGTAAGCGGTTGATATTGGCTTGGTACTCGTTGAGTTTGGGGGTGATTTGCGTGGCATAGGTTTTTTGCATATCCGCCATCAAGCGGCAGGCCATATCGTTTTTAATGGCAGTCGCCAGTTCGCTATCCGGCGTGGTGTTCAGCCAATTGCGCAGGGATTCAAAGCTGCCCAACTTGGTATTGGCAAAAACGGCAGCCGCCAATTTTGCATAGTCGTTATTGTATTGTTGCAACAGTTCTTTGCAGTAGGGCGATACATTGGCCGCATCTTGGTCTTGCACATACAGTGCCAGCAAGGTTTCCATCATTTTCTGGTCCACTACGGGGCTGAACTCACCATATTGAGGCTCCAGGGCAGCCAATACCTTGCTTTTGGCTGCTGTTGCACTAGCACCGTTTTTTTCAATGGCAGCCCCAAGTCCATTTAGTAGATTGGCAAAGCCCAGCAATTCCAGCTTGCCCGTTATCTCATTGTAGTAATCCCTGGCCAAAGCATAATATTCAATATCGGTGTAGGCTTTTTGTATGTTGTTCAGTAGGTCAACATAGGCCGCATTCATTTCCGGCTTGGCCAATACAATTTTTTCAAAAGCGTTTTCAATCTGTAATTTTTTGCCCACTGCATCTTTGGAGCGGAGGCCCAGCACTTCGCCCTTCCATTTTTTATAGGCGTTTTCTATGCTGGCATATTTGGCCGCATATTGTATTTTGATTTGCTCGTCCTTGCGCATATAACCATCCATTATGTGCAGTGCCTTTTCACGTATTTTAATTTTGGCAGGATCCAACACATCCTGTATCTGTTGCACCGCTTTGGAGTGGAGGTATTGCGTGGTGCGGCCCGGAAAGCCAAATACCATGGTAAAATCACCTTCTTTTACGCCTTTGAGCGAAATGGTGAGGGATTTCTTGGGTTTGTAAGGCACATTGTCGGGCGAATAAGCGGCAGGCTTACCATCCTTGCCTGCATAAATGCGGAACATGCTAAAGTCGCCCGTATGGCGGGGCCACATCCAGTTATCGGTATCCTTACCAAAGTTGCCAATGGAAGCGGGTGGTGCGCCCACCAACCTTACATCTTTATACGTTTCGGTTACAAACAAAAAATATTTATTGCCCTCAAAGAAGGGGCGTATCAGCGTTTCTTGGTACGACTCTTTTTTTACATTGGGTCGCAGTGCACTGATGTTGCGGTCAATGAGCGATTGGCGTTCCCTTTCGTTCATTTCTGGCTTTACCCCATCCAAAACAGCCGTGGTTACATCATCAATGCGGATAATGAAAGTGGCAAAGAGGGTAGGGTTGGGCAACTCTTGGTCTTTGTTGTAGGCCCAAAAACCGTTTTTGATATAGTTGTTTTGTAAGGTGGTATGGTTTTGTATGGCATCAAAGCCGCAGTGGTGGTTGGTAAGCAGCAATCCTTCATTACTGATTACTTCGGCCGTACAAAAGCCACCAAAGCTTACGATGGCATCTTTTAAACTGGCTTTGTTAATATTATAAATATCGGCAGCGCTGATTTTCAGCCCCATCTTCTTCATGCTCTTTTCGTTGAGCGTTTGCAACAGTTGCGGCAGCCACATGCCTTCGTCGGCAAAGGTTTGGGCGGCTAAGCAGATACCGATCAGCAGGGAGATTATTCTTTTCATGTTGTATTGTTCTGAGTTTTAAGTCTAAAAGTCTAAAGTTTGAAGTCTAAAGTTTGAGGTTTAAAGTTTGAGGTTTGTTCGATTGTTCAATGTTTTGTTGTTCAACTGTTGCTACCGGTACTAACTGTTCAAATACCCAATACCTAATACCCAATTCCTAATTCCTAATTCCCTCATTTCACCAATTCCTTCAATTCCGCCGCACCTACGTTCAACAGCTTTACTTTGGGCAAACGCTTGGTCAGTTCCCGCCAATTGGGGTCGGCGATATATATTTTTTGCAGCATGGTAGCCGCTTTTTTGGTTTCCCCGTTATTGGCAAGGGTAATGGCTGCCCAGTACTGCATTTCCAAATTGCTAGGGAACATTTTCATGGCTTCGCCATATTCTTCCATGGCGAGGGGCATATCGTTCAACTCTACGGCAATATCGCCCTTGTTCATATGCTCGTAAGCCCTGAACAGTTTGAGCAAGCGCTCCAGTTCGGTCAATGGTTGGGCATGGTCATCTACCCGTAGGTCAATCAAGCGGTCGTCCCAAGGCTTATCGGTTGCACGGCCCGCCACCACCAATAGGGCGGCCGATTGCTTGCCCCGGATGTCGCCACCAGCTTTTTGCGCAGCGTTGAGGGCGGCCAGCACCCTTTCGGCCAAGGGCAACCCTTCGCTTTTGTCGTAAGCCTTTGCCATGGCGGCACATACGGTATTGTTCAGCATCATATTGCTTTGTACCGAGTAGTTTTTGCCCACAATATGGTTGGCAAAGTCAATACATTGGTTGCCTGTGTGCGCTGCCACGATGCTATTGGTATCTATCATGGCCACTTGGCGTACCTCACGGGCTTGATCGCCTTCCGTTAATATTTGAAGGGCCTCACTAGCCGTTTTGCCCTGTTTCATCAGTTCCAAGCCCTTTACGCCATAGGCTTTATTTACAAAGGATTGGGTGGCCACCACGCCTACACCCGCTTGGCCCCAGGGTACCGCTGTACCCACGCTGAACCAATGGCTTTGTACGCCCACGGCCATTTCGCCGGTTATCGGATCCCTGGCCACGATGGAGAAGGTATGGGCAAAGGGATTGCTTTTATCAAAAAACTGTGCCTGCGCAGTGATGCAGCACATCCATATAAGCAAACAACAACTCAATTTTTTCATGCACTTGTAATTTGCATAAAGTTGCAACAGTTTGGCCGAAAAAAAAAGCCGTTCCTAAAAAGGAGCGGCTCGTTATTTTAAAAAAGCTAATATTATGCTTCGGGAGAGAGGTATTGCGCATAGGCATACCCTTCTTCGCCATCGGCTGTCCTGATTTTCCACCAGCTATCATCGGTTTTTTCCACCAATGTAACCACTTCATTGTGGCCTGCTTTGCCTACAATTTCACCTTCTGTACTGGGGGTAGCCCTTATGTTGAGGTTGGTAGAATCGGTAGTAACCCTTAATTGTGCACCGGCATCGGCCTTGATATCGATATTCATCATCAAATCGCCGCTGGCCATATTGGGGTCAAGCTGGGCATAAAGGCCCCAAAGGGCATCGTAGTCGGCCGTGCTTTTGGCGGTACCGCTAACGTGCAGTACACCATCTTGTTCAGCTACAGCTAGGTTGGCCACGCCCATGTCGTTGGCCGACTGGATCAATTGGGCATATTTATCTTGTAAAGCCATTGTATTGTTGTTTTTGGTTGTGATTAATTATTTCTTATCCATCAATTTACTTACATCGGATTTAACCTTGGCAGAAGACAGCATCTGCATGATTTTCATCCTATCGGTTTTGCTTACTTCACCAGCCAATACCGCTTTTTCGCCATCAAAAGTTACAGTTACCCCTTTGATGTCCTTTAAACCGTCCTTTACCTTTTGTTGGGTGGCAGCATCCAAGGTAGTTGTTAAGGAAGCAGGCGGGGGCGTAGTCACTACGGGCTTTACCGTGCAATTGTTGGTTACGCTTTTAACACCTTCTACCGTTTTAACGGCGGCTTCGCAACCCGCTTTGCAGGCATCGTCTTTGCATTCGCCAGAAAGGGTTACCACACCGTCTTTAACGCTAACGGCCGTGCTGGCCATATCCGGAGTCGCAGCCAATTTCTCTTTTACTGCTTTTTCGATATCCGCATCTTTAGGGCCGCTTTTGCAGGCGCTAACACTAAAAGCCAAGGCTGCAATCAGCAGCGCACCGGAAAAAAATTTTGTGAGTTTCATCACTTTTGAGATTTTTTGATTTTGAAATAATACGACAAAGTAAAAAATATCTTCCACAAAAAGATACTTTAGGGAGATTATTTTTTTGTTAAAACAGTTGTATGCGCCGAAAATATTTTTTTGTGTTACAAACATCCCAACCTGCCACCATCTACCGGTAGGTTAATGCCATTGATATAAGCCGCAGCGGGACTGCACAAAAAGGCAACGGCTGCGCCAAATTCCTCAGGCTGGCCAATGCGCCCAGCGGGGATGGAAGCGGCAATTTCGGCATCTATTTCTTCAAATTGTTTACCCGCCGCGGCGGCACGGCTGCCCATCAGCGAGTCGTAACGGGCGGTTTTGGTAAAGCCCGGTAGTACATTGTTCACCGTTATGCCCCATGGCCCTAGTTCGGTAGCCAAGGTTTTTGCCCAACTGGCCACGGCACCGCGTATGGTATTGCTTACACCGAGGCCGGGTATGGGTTGTTTTACGGAGGTGGAAATGATATTGATGATGCGGCCAAAACCTGCCTGCCGCATGCCCGGTACCAAGGCCCTTACCAATTGGTGGTTGTTGATGAGGTGGTTATTGAAAGCGCTGATGAATGCGCTGGGAGATGCATCCAAAGCAGGGCCGCCTGCCGGGCCACCTGTATTGTTGACCAAAATCTCCGCCGTTTGGCCATTGGCTACAAAACCAGTGATGGCAGCTTCCACGGCAGCGGTATCGGCAAAGTCGGCCACCAAATAGCTGTGCTGTTGTGCCGCTTGGGTGGGCAATGTGGCTAGGGCTTCCTGCAGCTTGGCTTCGTTGCGGGCCATTAGCACCACGGTGCAGCCGAGCAGGGCCAGTTCTACGGCGCTGGCATAGCCCAGTCCTTGGGTACTGCCGCACACAATGGCTGTCCTTCCTGTTAAATCCAGATTCATGTAATTAATTTGGGATAAAGCTATTGAAAAAATAAGGAATTGGGAATTTGGTATTTGGAATTGGGTTGGTTGCGGTTTTATGGGTTGATTGTCCATGGTCGATGGTCGATGGACCATGGTCAAGGCACTATTCACTTTCCCCTTTCAACTCTCAACTATCCATTATCCATTATCCACTATCCACTATTCACTCCCCACAAACCCCGTTTCCCTTTTCAACGCTTCCATCACATTGTGTACAATGGGGCAGGAGCCGTAGTGCATGACCATACTAAAGATACGGTTTACAAATCCGGGCTGGTGCAGGTTGGGGAAATTGCGGCAATCGGCAAAGCGTTGCTCATAAACGGTGCATTTGTTATTGCAAAGAAACACACAGGGCATGTTGGCCATGATGGTATCGCCACTGATGCTTTGGGAAAGGTATTTTGCTTCGGCCTCGGCCGGCGGCAGGTTGAAATGCGTTGCAAAAAAAAGCCGCTCTGGGGGGGCAATGCCGATCATCAAGGTTTTACAGCAATTGCCGCATTGGGTACAATCGATTTGTGGGGCAATGGTATCATTTAATTGGTGTACCAACCGATCAATTTGTGCCGCATCCCTTTTTTGGAGAAAATTCCTGAATTGATAATGCTCTTCTTCTTTTTCCTCCGCAATGGATGCAATAATGGTAAGATCGGTTTGTAATGGCGCCAATGCTTTTTGGTAAAGATAAGGATGACGATTTTATAAATGGCAATTTGGTGTTTAATAAACTGACCTTATAAAAGGTTAAAAGGTCTACAATCCAATAACAACGGTAATTTTACTAGGAATGGCTGCATTTTTACGGAATTTTTTTAGACTGATTCATAACAGTCGTAAAATGGGAATATATGTAACAGCTTGTAAAACAAACAAAAACAACGTTATAACATGGAAGGTTACTGCTTTTATTGAATATCAATATAAGATGATGCCGCTGTGTTGCAATTATTTTTTTGAATGCGAACAACAAAACACCCTACTTTTAATCTATCGAATTTACCTAGACGCCACAAAAACCTTTTTAATAACACAAACTTGAAAATGTATGAAAAAACAATTGCAGAACCTGATGGGCATCGCTGTATTAACACTAGCATTGTCCTTTTCTTTATCAGCACAAAATCATTATTACCATCACCGCACAGGAACCGCCAATAGAGATGCGTTGGCCGCTTCCGGACAGGGCAGTAATATAGATGTGGTGTACCACCGATTTGAATGGCGTATCCACCCCGATTCACCCAGTACAACGGCACCGGCTAAGTTTTTAAAGGGTAGCGTTACTACCTATTTTGTAACCAAACAGCCCAACGTAAGCAGCATTAGTTTCGACTTTAACAAAGTACATACCATTGACTCTGTTAAATACCACGGTAACAAATTGGCCAGTATCAATATTGTATGGAATACGACCAAGATATTGCAGCTTAATTTGCCCACTGCCATTACCAGTTCTGACAAATTAGATTCTATCGCTATCTATTATAAGGGTACGCCACCTGCCGTAAATGGAGAAGAGTATGGTTACCAACGGGGCGGTAGTTCTACCAATAATTACATCTACACGTTGTCGGAATCTTATGAAGATAGGGATTGGTGGCCTTGCAAGCATGATATGAACGACAAGATTGATTCGATGGATATCATTGTAAGCGTACCCAGCGCCTTTTGGGTCGCGGCCAACGGCAAGATGACAGATTCGGCCATTGTGGGGGCCAACCGTATCTTTAAATTCAAACACCGTTATCCCATTGCTTCGTATTTGGTATCGTTGGGTGTGGCCAAGTACCAATCCTATCACCGTGCGCCGGTAAATATTGGTGGTACCAATGTACCGATCGTGTACAATCTTTTTGCCAACAAATCCAGAACTGCCGTTAACAATGCACTCACGGCGCTGGATAAATGTAGGCTTGAGATAGCCGCATTCAGCGGCCGCTATGGCGATTATCCTTTTAAAAAGGAAAAATTTGGTTTTTATGAGTTTGGCTATGGCGGCGGTATGGAGCACCAAACCTTTGCGGGTATGGGCGCTGGTACATTAACCAGTTGGAGCACCATTGCACATGAGTTAGCGCATCAATGGTTTGGCAACCAGGTTACCTGTGCCACCTGGAGCGATTTATGGATCAATGAAGGCTTTGCACGGTACAACGAAATATTGGCGGCCGAACTGGTTACGGGACTGGGCAATCCGGTTACCCATCGGGCGGGTATCAAATCATCGGCCCGTTCAGTGAGTACGACACCCATTTTTATCAGTAACATCAGTACTTCCAATACCATTTGGACATCGGCCAATTTTGTGGCCAGTTATGAACGGGGTTGTATGGTAATTTCTATGTTGCGCACTTTGCTGGGCGATGACCTGTTTTTCAGGGCCTGCCGCAATTACTTGAGTGACCCCTTACTGACTTACAAGGCTGCGGCCACCGCAGATGTACAGCGGCATTTTCAAAGCTTATTTGGGCAAGATATGTCACCTTTCTTCAATGCGTGGATATATGGCTATGGCAATTCCTCTTATGCGGTTAGTTGGAACACAACAGGCAACAACATCAAGCTGCGCCTTGTACAAAGTCGTACAACAGGTGCTTCGGTTACGCATTTCCCCATGCCGGTAGTGCTTCGATTGTCCAATGCTTTGGGCACGGCCAGTACTACCGTTGTGCTGTACGATCGTGGCGACTCCCTGTACCTATCAGGCAATGGCCTTGGCGCCGGGGTGGCAGGCAATACTATTTCGCTGAGCCTTCCTTTTGCGCCTTCCACGGTAAGTTTCGACCCCAATAGCGTTACCATGGCTACGGGAACAGTTACCCGCCTTACCACTTTGCGGGAAGCTGCGCCGGTGCCGGTAGCCAAACTGAACCTGTATCCCAATCCAACGAAGGATGTATTCACGGTACAGCAATTGAGCAGCAATATGTTGGTTCGTGAGGACACGAACCAAGGCGGCACTTTATTGGTGGTAGATATGAACGGCCAAACCGTGCTGCGCAAAAACATCTTGAACGGAATGGAAAAAATCAGTACGGCCAATTGGAAGCCCGGTACCTATACCGTTGAGCTGATTGCCAATGGCGAAGTGATAGGGCGGGAAAAGTTGGTGGTGGCGCATTGATGGTGAGGCCATCAAGCAACGCAACCGTTACAACCCTTATACAATCGAGGGGCAAGAGGCCTTGCCCTTTAAATAAGACAAATCTCGAAGCCCTTCCAAAGTCATTTTTGGAAGGGCCTTTTATTTTGCATCCTACACTATTTAAAACTGCCGATCATTTTATCATTTTCAGAAGTTGAGTGAAGAGCCATGCGTACCGCTTGGCCGTAGGCAGATTGTCTTTCTGTGCTCAATTTTCCTTATTTCGGATGCTTTTTGTAATTGCGGATCCTCACCCCGGCATACAGACGTTTGGCCATTCGTTACCTCAGTAAGGGTAAGCCTTAAAAAACTGTGGGGTCTGGGCAATCTTTTTCTAGGTGCTGCGCCAACAATCTGTTCAGTTGGCCGATGCCCGTGATATTATACTGGTAGAGCCAGCAGGGTAGGGTGCCGATTTTGAAGGCGCTGACTAGGAAGGGATGATAGGTGTTTTTGCACATGGCTACATGAGAACTTGGTATTTTTCCGCCTAAAAGTTATTATAAAAAATATCAGGAGGGTGGAGTATGCGGCCTTTTATAATCGCTCTATAACAAAATTTTGGTCCCTGCCAGCATAAACAATTGCAATTATCACAATTGTATTTGTTGGGCTATCAATGTAAAAGTGGATAGCGTAAGGAAAAATTGCGGGATAAGCAATGCGGACATTTTTATAACGAATGGCGTAAGCGGTTGGTGTTTTTTGCAGATTGCTTAGCGCTTGTTCCACGGCCATGGCAAAACGTTCCTCCAAGCCTTCCTTTTTAGATTTGTACCATGCTTTCGCATCTATGATGTCAGATTCAACTTCGTCAAAATAAGCTAGCGAATAACCCATGGTCAGCCTTTTTTACGAAGGGTATGGAAAAGTTCTTCAATGGGCTTGATGCGCTGCGGATTAGCAGCAATGACTTGCAGCCTTTCGTCAATCAAATCTTTTTGCCATTGTGGTAATTCATTGTCCAAATTATCAATATCAGGGTAGGTGCCCTTAATCAATTTCCAGTCATCTATCGGGATGAAAACACCTGCCTCTTTTCCAGTGCTGTCCTGTATTATTTGTAAATGCATTGTAATTGTATTGTTACTTAATTGACAACCATATTTTATATTAGTACTTTTTGGCAAAGTACCATTGCCGACCTAGGTTATCAGTTCCCTGAAACCTTCGTAAAGATACAGATAAAACCACTATTTTCAAATGACTGCTCTTAGCGGGGTGAACAATACCACTAACATTTGGATCCTGTTGAGGGTTGCGCAGCAGTATGAGGGATGGTTAGGGTACCCACCCTGGGCTGCGGCCTCTATGAGCTTTGTTCAATCTACTATGCGTACCGCTTGGCCGTAGGCAGATTGTCTTTTTATCCTCCATTTCCCTCAGTTCGACCGCTTTTTAGAGTTTCGGGGTATAGCCTGTCCAACAGGCATTTAGCCATCCCTGCATCTTTCCCCAGCGCAACAGACGTCTCCCAAACCCGCCGATCTGCAACAGGATTTTGTGTGCAATGCAATTTTAGGTTGTTTTTAGTAACTTCACCTAATGAGATTTTGATAGCGATTCGGGTAAACGGGATGTCGGGTACACTCAACTAGTATGAGCAAAATGATAACAACCAAATTTAGTATAAAAGACAAAAAAACTGCGCTTGTCTTGACACTGCTTGTATTGGCTTTTGTGATACTAACCTTGTCGCAAGACTTTTTACGGGCGAAATTGAAAAATTCGTCTTTTTATATTTCCGAATCATTTATGTTTAGTTCGTTTTGGTGGCTTTTTGCACCATTGCTATTTACACAATATCTAGTAGTTAGGAATAAAATCCAAAAAAAGGTAGTTTTTCAGGTACTTGTAATTGTTTTGCCGATTGTTATTCATCTGGTTGCATTTCCGTTTTTGGTTTGGGCAATATCCAAAGTATTTTATTATCACACTTTCACATTTCAACGAACATTCAAATACACATTATCCGAGCATTTTTACCTCTTGGTATTGCTTTACTCCATCCCTATTTTGGTTTTTCAGTTTTTTATAAAAAAAAGGGAACCCTCGGCAACAATTACTGAAACCCAAAGTGAAAATAGCACAACTCATTTTATTAGCAAATGCTTGGTAACTGACAGGAATAAAAAAGTCAGTATTGCTGTTTCGGAAATCCTATATTTTTCTGCCAACCCGCCTTACATCAATATTCATCTTGAAGGTAATAAATACCTGTATAATGAAACATTGAAGGCTATTTCCATCAAGCTAGATCCTGAACAATTTGTGCGGGTGCACAAATCAACCATTATAAATATTAAAATGGTTGATTCTTACACCACAAGGTTGAATGGCGATTACGACTTAATGATGAAAAATAATGTACAACTTCGGGTAAGCAGAAACTTTGCGGCTGATTTCAAAAACCTGTTAAGCAAAACTCATCACTTGACAACAAAATAACCTCATCTTACAACATATAAGTTGATTTTCAGTGCTTTAGTAATGAATTTTGCCCAATAAAATATACGCAATGAGTACAAAAAAGCATTTAGTTTTTTTAGTGATGGTTACCGCTTTCTTAATAAGTTGTAATGGGCAAACACCAGCAAAGTTAAACATTCCGTCAAAAAAAAGCGGTGTTGTGGGCGGACCGTTTGAAAATGGAGATTTCTTATATATTGGTATGCCCGAAAATATCAAGTCCATTGATACGAGTGCAGGCTGGTCACAAAATGGACAAAAACTCTTAATTACAGGTACCATTTACAAGTTAGACGGCAAAACACCTGCTCCTAATGTCATCTTGTATTATTATCATACAGATGTTAATGGTGTCTATGCTAGCAAAGAAGGATTAGATCGAAGGGTAGTAAGGCACGGTTACATTCGGGGTTGGGTAAAATCAGATCCCAATGGCAAATATGCTATCTATACAGTTAGGCCGATACCTTATCCAAATAGAAATTTTGAAGCGCATATCCATCCTGCTATAAAAGAACCCAATATTGACAAGGAATATTATATTGATGAGTTTGTGTTTGATGATGACAAATTGCTTACAGGCGAAAAAAGAAGGAGGCTGGGAAATCGTGGCGGTAGCGGTATTTTAAGGTTGTTTAAAAAAGGCGACCTTCAAATTGCAGAGCACAATATTATTTTAGGTCTTAACATCCCCAACTACCCAGAATCCTTACAAGCAGCAACGCCATCAGGGCTTCCAATTGGGGAAGATCAACCATCATTTACGCCTTTTCACGCCTTTGGGCCCGACAAAGGTTCCAAGGCATGTCCAGTTTGTAAGTATGGTCGCTATCACGGCATCATTTATTTTGTAGGCAATAATCCTAATTGGGAGGACATAAAAAAATGGCTGACATTTTTAGAGCAGCAAAGTGCCGCAAGAAGTAAGTATTTGAAAGCCTACTTTGTTTATGGTAATGAGCATGATTATAGTACAAACACCCGGCAAGCAGCATTGGAAAGCATGGGCGTTGCATTGCAATTAAAAAATATTGCCTTAACTTTTGTCCCCTCATTTTCCGACACAGAAAGCGAAGTGAATCTTAGCAAGATTAATCCTAGCGTAGAGAACACTTTTATTATTTACAGAAACAGAACAATCATTGACAAGTTCATTAGCCTTAAGCCGACAGCAGCAAATTTCAAGCTGTTAGCTGAACCATTAGACAACAATAAAGGTGACTATTTTGACTTAGACTAGCCAAAGCCTTCCTGAAAAGGATATGCAGGTAGCATTGGCTTTGCTGCAAGGCGAAGTGGGTTAACAAATTTGGGTTTTAGTTCTTGCCTTGAACCACAAGGCCCGGTCTTCCATAAGCGACCGTGGTTCGTGGGATAAGAGCCACGGCTAAGGGAACCAGTGCTAAGAGCCATTGCAAAATCATTTTCGCTTTTAAAAATTGCCTACATTTATCATCACAATAGGCAATCAAGTAAAAGCAAGCAGTATGTCCTTTCAAGCGTATATCGACAACATCAAGGCCAAAACAGGCAAAAGTCCGGAAGATTTTAAAAAGCTGGCTGAAAAGAAAGGTTTTTTGAAGGGGGGTCAACTGGTGCCCACCGTAAAAGCCACGGCAATAACCGATTGGCTGAAGCAAGAATTTGAATTGGGACATGGGCATGCAATGGCTATTTATGCCACTTTTAAAGGCAAGACGGAGTAATTTACCACCTCGTTATATAAAGCTGCGTACGCAGTAATACATTGTACCAATGACAATAAGTATCAGAAAAGCGGAGCCTGCCGATTTTGAGGCAATTTATGCCTTGATCAAAGCCTTTGCGGAGTTTATCAAGACACCGGAGAAAGTGCTTACTACACCTGCTCAAATGATGCAAGATAAGGATTTTTTTAACTGCCTTGTTGCCATTGATAAGGATGCCATCATTGGCTTTGCAACCTATTTCTTTGCTTACTATTCTTGGACAGGTAAAAGCGTTTATTTGGACGACCTGTATGTGGTAGCGCCATATCGTGGAAGGGGCATTGGCAGCAAACTGTTGGATGAAGTCATCGCCATTGCGAAGAACGAAAATTGTAAAAAAGTGAGATGGCAGGTCTCCAATTGGAATGAGAAAGCCATTGAGTTTTACAAAATGCGGGGCGCAATAATTGATGCGGTAGAAATCAATTGTGATTTGAAAATATAATAATGCAGCCTCGGTTTTTGTTTGCACGAAACTTGGCGCCAATGGCGATGGTTGTTCGCAATGCTGTTAAGGCTGACAAATTAAAATGACAAATGAATTTTTGGGAACTTATATCAGCATTCGGAAGTGAAACAGATAATTTAAAGTCTGTACTTAGTAATGACAGATGGAGAAAATATGAAATATACTTTAATGACATAAGCTCGATAGTAGCTAAACAAGATAGGCTGATTTTGGATGAAGAAATCCCTTTTCAATTAGCCAAGGAAGTTTGTGAATTGAGTAATTTGAAATTTTATATTTATTACAAAGACAACCCGCACATATTATCCAGTTATAAGCAGGAGACTGATAAAGCGTATGAAGAACTTTCGGCAGTAGACATTTTATTAAGATTTGGAGGGACGTACATTGTGGATGCTTTAGAATACGGCACATCAAATGTTACGCCTAGGCAAATAGGAAAGGACATTGAGGTGCTAGGAGTTTACAAGCTTACTAATATAGGAATTGTTGCATTCTTGAGAACTGAAAACTATATACTTCAAAAGGGAAGTGTCATCAGCTCTCTTGACAACAAAAGGAAATGGACTGTTAAGGGAGAGCCCTTTATGTTTATTGAGCCTTATGAAGCTTATGAGAAGCGGGAAAGGCAAAATGAACAAGGCATTAGACTTTATCAAATAATACCAATAAACGGAAGTGGTAAACCCAAAGAGACTGAGCTGTTGAAATTAGAATAAATTCAAGCGTTCGCCACCCAATGATAGGTTGAAGAGGGTAGCGGGCTTGCCCAAAGAAAAAGTAGGTGCCAAGGATATACTGTTTGTTGGTAATGCTGATGGCCCCCGAAAAGTGATATGGGCGCTGCGTACTGTCTTGCTTTTGCGCAAGAACCGACTGGGCGGTCAGTAAGCCTACGAATACGATTGCAATCTTATTGGCGCATCTATTTTGCATTTTGATAAGTGCAAAACAACGCCTTAGCGCTCATTTAGGCTAACACAGTTCAAAGGAAAGGTTACGAAATTCAAACAGGGTAGTTAATGGATAGTTGATAATGGATAATTGATAGTGCGGGTAATTATCATCAAACTTCTTTCTGCCGACCTATTCCAAAGCATGAGTTTTATTTCCCAAATTAATCGGTTTGCGACAGGTTTAGGCTTTAAATTTCAGTCAATTAGTACTTTAATTATTATCTTAGCCTGAAAGTAAGTATAGCAGCGTTTCCGGCAGCGTTTTGTCAATTCTGCATCTGTGCAATATCTCAAGTGTTAGCGGCAATTTTCATGAAAGATTTTCGATTTATATCAATATTTTTTTTGCTGGCTTTCACCTGTTGTAATCATACTGCTCAAAAGGCCGTTCAAAAAGTAGAAGTATTTGAATTTATCTTTGATAGTAGCGAATTGAGAATGCTAACTGTAGATGCTTGTGATAAGAACGTTGTTTTAGACTCAGTGGGTTATATCTCACGATTCGATAGTGTAAAACAAAATTATTTTAAGAATCAATTCAATTTGGACAAAACAATTTGCATTTGCTTTAACTTTTTAGGAAGCAGTAACTTCAATTTAAATAAACTTAGCGTACAATTTATGCAAAGATTGATTGTTAGCAAAGCTGCGCTCATCCCAAGCCATTCATTTCTATTAGTTTCAATTGCAGATTCAAATTCAATCTCCCTAATCAAAGGAAATGAATTCTATTTTGATGGACACATGCCATCTGATTCTTTAAATAGTTGTGTAATGAGGTTGTTTCTTGACAAGCCCAATACAGGTGCGTATGGGCAAAAATTTGTAAATCTTGTTTTCCCCAATGATAGCTTGCAATTTGCTGATACCTTTTTAACGCAACTAATTATCGGTTATATAAGGGCTCAAAGGGCAATTTGCAAAGTAAGATATGGCAAAGCATTAAAAGACGCTTCTAATCAAGAAATTATAGAACTTAAAAAGACTAACCCTCTCATCTTTGGTATAAAATGCAATAAAAACGCTTTGTAAACAGCCAACCTCACTATACGTAACCCGTAATCCACTATCAACTCATCGCCCACACCGCAAACACCATATACTCCGCAAAAAAGAATATCCAAAAGCGTAGGTAAAATTTTTTGATGGAAGTTTGGTCGCTCACCGTAACGGTAAATAAGTGCCAAACAAAGAGCGCCGCCAGCAGGGCATGTGCTACCAAAAGGAAAACACTGTGCTGCCAAGCCCAAACCAATGTATAAACATAAGCGGCCAGCACCATCGCTGCACCGGAGCGCAGCGCTACGGCTTTATTGTACAAGATCGGAAAGGTTTTGATGTGAAAAGCTGCATCGCCCGTGGTATCGGGCAGATCTTTGAACCAAGCAATGGCAATACTAAAAGCGGTAATGAAAATGGTGAGCGGCCAAGTGGCGATGGGTAATGCGGCTTCGGGGCCGTACATGAGCTGGGTAAAATGCCAAAGCATCCCGATATTCACTAGCAGCCCCCTTACCAAACTGATGCAGATGGCAGCGGGCACATGGTGCTTTTTGAGCTGTACCGGTGGTACGGAGTACAGTACACCAATAATGGTAATAACGCCGATCAATGCCAGCAAACGCCAACCGGTGAGTGCAGCGGCTATCAGTGCGATGGCCAAGGCGGTGTATATAATAACAAGGGCTGTTCGCTTTTGCAAAGTGCCAGCGGCCAAGGGCAGGTAGGGTTTGTTGATTTTGTCCAGCTCCACATCCACCCATTGGTTCAGCCCTACGATGAATACATTGCAGCCGAGGGCGGCCAATAAAGTAAGTCCGTAAAGACCGATGTGCGCCGTAAGGGACTGCCCCTGTAAGGACAATAGGTACAACGTGGTAATGCTGCAAAAAGAACCGATGATGGTATGCGGCCTGCTGAACTGCCAAAGAGTAATCAATTGCTTCATGTGTTGGGATGACCGGTGATGTAAATGATGTTACCTGTTAATTGCCGCTGTTTTTTTACGGTAAAGGTATAGCCCGGCACTTGTATTCCCGCAACCAAAGCCCTATAGCTTGTAAAGTTTTTGGATTTTAGCACCGATATGATGCCATCGTAGGTAACCGTAATCAAATTAATGGGCAGCAGATAGGTAAACAACAACCTGCCCCAAGAAAAAGGTTTTATAAAAGGCGCTGTGAGCAATTGTACGAGGGTAGTGGTGAGGAGGATTTTTAACAGCACCCAAACATTGGGCTGCAATATCTCTGCTGTGAGGCAACTGGCTTTCGCATGGGCAAATCGTTGGAGCAATGCTTGCTGTTCAACCGTGGTAAAATGATGAAAAGCATTGAACAAAGTATACAATTGATGGGGCTGGGGTATCAATTCCAATACATCTACTGGCGTTGTAATATAGTTTACATCGGCAGTGGTTGCTATGGGTTGTGGATATTTATCGGTAAGGGTAAGCGGCGGCATCGGCTGTAATTGACGCTGGATATACATGGCAGGGGCACCGTTGCCGCTACAGCAATCGGTTATTTGTAGCAAGTGGTGTTGCCGCATCAACTGCTGTGCCACTGGCACCAAGGGCTTATACAGTAGTGCCCACTGCACCAAGTTGCCAATGAAATCCATCTGATACTTCCGTAGCCTTTGCGGAAACCAATGATAGTCCTCTAACTCTTTCACCATTATCCAGTAATTTACGGCAAAATTCAACAGCGGCATTGTTTAACCACCAATAGTTATACAACCGCTCCACATAAATGTTTTTATCACAACAAGATATTATCACCGGTCTTATTGCCTTGGGCATCATTGGCATCGCTACTTTGTTGATAGAACTGGCCATGAAGCGGCAGTATGTGGCCCCTACTTATGGACGCAAATACCTACATCTGATAGCCATCATTACCTGTGCTTGGGCCATCGCACGGTTTGATAACCTTTGGCTGCTGGCAGGGATATTTTTATGCTCCTCGGTCATTTTGTACTGGGCCTTGCGCAAGGGTTTTATGCAAGTGGGACCAAGGCGCAGTTACGGTATCGCCCTCTTCCCATTGGCCTTTTTTGTATTGCTCATTTGTCCGGGCATGGATAGGGAAACGGTGGTGTTAGCCGCATTGGTACTGGGTATCAGCGATGCGGCAGCGGGTTGGGCGGGTAGCTATTTTGCCCGTAGGCAAGCAACATTCTTATACGAAACCAAATCTTGGCTGGGCTTTGTTGTGTTCTTCATCACCGCATTTGCAACGGCCATGGTGTACATCGGCTCCCTTGATCCAGGTATTTGGCTATTTTGCTACTGCTTTGCCCTAGTACCTGCTTTATCGGAATTGTTTTCCTATAAGGGCAGTGATAATTTTACCGTACCCATTATAACTGCGGTTTGGTATGGACTGCTGCAACATTTTACTTGGCAACATTTGTTTGACTTGACATTGTTTACTGTGTTCTTGTTCCTCTTATCCTTGGCGGCCATTTACCGCAAATGGTTGCTGCCGGGTGGTGCCGCTGCCGCCGGCTTGTTGGGCCTTTTGTTTTTTGCAGCCGATGGGTACCGCGCCATGGCCCTGCCTGTTTTATTTTTGGTAACCGGTAGTTTGCTTTCCAAATTAAATGGCGAAAAGGAGGAAGGCGGTGGGCGTAGTGCCGTGCAGGTATTTGCCAATGGGGGCGTAGGGGCCGCCTGTTGGGTATTGCACCAAACAACGGGGCAGTATATTTTTTTAGTGGCCGCCCTGATGTCATTTGCCATAGCCATGTCCGATACTGTGAGTGCCGAGTGGGGCAAGTACCGCAGGGGCCGTACCTACGACCTGTTACGTTGGAAGCGGGTAGCCGTGGGCCTGTCCGGTGGGGTATCTTGGGCAGGTACATGGGCAGGGCTCTTGGCTGCTTTTGTAGCGGCAGGCGTGGCGGCATGGCTGTACCAATTACACTGGGCTACCGTATTGTCCATTGGAGGGGTAGGCTTTATCGGCATGCTGGCGGATAGTGTATTGGGCAGCCGCTGGCAGGCCCTGTACCAATTGCCAAATGGGGAATTAACCGAAACGCCCCAAGCGGGTAGCCGTTTGGTAAAAGGGAAAGCTTGGTGTACCAATCACAGCGTAAACCTATTGAGCAACACATTAACAATCAGTTTAATAATATTATTTTTTTACTTTTTAACACAAGTGTAACGGGTAAAATCCGTATTTTCACCCACTCATTAAGCATAACAGATTTAAGCATGAAAAAGGGGATTATTTTATTGGCGATTTGTGGCAGCTTTTTGGCTGCTAGGGCACAGTCAGTGGAGCAGGCTCAAAAGCTACTATATTATGAGCGTTTCAAGAGTGGCATCGCCATGTTGGAAGGACTGGTAAATGCAGATGGCAAAAACGCGGAAGCAGCCTATTGGTTGGCCCAGGCCTATTTGTCCATGCCCAAGCAGGATGTGGCCAAGGCCAAATCGGTACTCAACCAAGCCATACAGGCCAATGCCGGCAACGGCTTGCTCACGGCGGGTTTGGCACAAATTGATTTGTTGGAAAACAGGACCGATGACGGCAATGCCAAATCCAATACCGCTGCAGCCGCTGCCGGTAAGGATGCCAACATTTTATTGGCCGTGGCCAAAGCCAACATTGAAAGCAAGGCGGGCAATTACAATTTTGCCATCGAAACCATTAACAAAGCGCTAACGCTCAAAAGCGTTAACAAGGCCAATGCTTATGTGCTGTTGGGCAATGCCTATCGCAAATTGATCGACGGTGGCAATTCCGATAAAAATTACCGCAACGCCATCGTGGCCGACCCCAAAAATGCGTTGGCCTATGTTCGTTTGGGCAAAATTTACCAAACCCAGCGCAACGACGATGTAATGCTGGAAAATTATAACAAAGCCGTTGAAGTGGATCCAACATTTGGCCCAGGCTATTTGGAACTCTACAACCATTATTCTTATCGGGATGTAAACAAGGCCAAGGAATATTTGGATAAGTATATCGCCAACTCCGATGCGGATTGCAATACGGATCTGTTTGCGGCCGATTACCTATTCCGCTCTGGCAAATATGCCGAAGCCATCAGCCGCTCCAACGAACTGGCTGCTGGTAACTGTGGCCGTGAGATAGGCAACCGCTTAAAAATACTGAATGCCTATTCTTATGAAAGGTTGGGCGATTCGGTTAACTCCAAAAAGAACATTGATGAATTTATGCAGGTAGAAGACCCTGCTAAAATAACAGGCCCCGATTATGAAATTGCGGCCAAGGTAACGGCCAAATTTCCGGGTAGTGAGGCAAAAGCCATCGAATACATCAATAAAGCTTACGAAAGCGATAGCGTAGGCCGTTTGGGTTATTTGATGCAGTTGGTTGACTTGTACAAACGTACGGGTAATACAGCCGAAGTGGCCGCTACTTGGGACAGGATATTTACCGTGAAGCCACGCCCCAGCAATTTGGATTTGTACAATCGGGCCATGGCACATATGGGTAATAAAAATTATGTATTTGCCGACAGTCTTTGGCAAACCTATAAGGAAAAATATCCCGATCAGGTGTATGGCTATACCTACCGCATCAAATGCAATGAGGCGCTGGACACCTCCATGGCGCTGGGCTTAGCAGTACCGCATTACGAAAACATGGTAACCTTTGCGCAGCGGGATACGGTAAAATACAAGCCGCAAATGGTGTCGGCCTTGTACAAATTGGTGGTGTATTATGTAAATATCAAAAAAGATAAGCCCAAGTCCATCGAATATTTAACGCAATATCTTTTGTTCGATCCTACCAACGAAGAGGCCAGAAAGACTTTGCAGAAGATGAAAGCAGGCTGATAAAGCCAAGCTGTCCACAATTATGGGGCGATTTAAAAAAACATTTGGAGTGTTTTTTCAGTTTATGTACTTTTGCACTCCCAATATCAAATTGGTGTTAAGTTTGGGTTATGGTGTAAAGGTAGCACAACAGATTTTGATTCTGTTTGTCTAGGTTCGAATCCTAGTAACCCAACCAATAAGGGCAAATCAATCAGCTGTTGATTTGCCCTTATTTTATGTGTTATTTTGCCTATAGCTGCCTGCCGAAACTATAATGGCACTCCTAAATCTTATACTTCATCTGCTTTACCAACTCTTGAAACTTGGGATTTTCCCTTATTTCGGGGTTCCAGGCAAAACCCATTTCAATTAGGTCCAGTTTTTCTGTAATGGTAGCGCCTTGCTTATTGGGTTGATTGGCCAAGATGAATACCGTATCAGAGATGGCCATTGAGTTTTCTATATCGTGGCTTACAATAATCAACGTGTTCATTTCGTGCAGGGTGCTTATTTTGAGCAGTAGTTCCACTACCCGGTCAATCACCAGCACGTCCAGGCCCGAAAAGGGCTCGTCCAGCAAAATAAACTGGTTGCCCGTAAGCGCCTGTTGTAGTATACTTACCCTTTGCCTTTGACCACCAGACAATTGCATCGGATACTTATCCAAATGCTCTTTGAGGTTGAATTTTTCGGCATAATCATCAATTACTTCTTTTCTTTGCTGCGCGGTGGTATATTCCTTGTTCCGCTCCACAGCGATGTTTAGGTTCTGCCGGACGCTGCGGTGGTTAAAGAGAATGTAGTTTTGCGATACTACGCCCACTTCTCCTTCCCTTACCTTGTGCTTATCGGCACCAAGGGTTACTTTGCCGGTTGTGGGTTCATTTAGCCCCGCCAATATCTTGAATAATTGCGTTTTGCCAATGCCGCTCCTGCCCACCAGCGATACTACTTGTCCCTGTGTAACATCGGGCCGCACAATGTTGTGCAGCTCAAAATTCACTTCCCGCAGTATCACTTTATCGCCATATTGCAAGCCCACATTTTCTACCGACAATATTTCTTCTACCTTTTGGTATGTCATTGTTTTCTTATTTGTAGTTTGGTATAAGGGAACAGCCAAAAACGCAGCAGTCCCAATATATAGTCGAAAAATACCCCTATAATAAAGATGATGAGTAATATGCTGAATACGGTCGAAAGGTCAATGTATTTGTTGGATTTAATGAGCATGGTACCCAGTCCGCCTTCACTCATGCTAAGCCCCTCTACCATGGTTATCATCATCCAGGCGATAGCAAAATTTTGGCGCATTACTTCCAGCACTTGATCCAAGCGGCCCACTATCACCACTTCCCAAAGGGTGCGCCAGCGGTTCATGCCCAAAGTGGCGCACAGTTCAAACTCCTGTTTGTCGATGGCATCGATGATGGATAAAAAAGAAGTAACAAAGAATGGTACAATACCAAACAGCAGTAAGCTCAGTTTCAATTGGCTACCATCGTTGGTGAGCAGGGTAAACAAAAATATCAAACCCGTAAGGGTAAGGTACCTGCATTTGATTACAAATTTTGCCAAGGGCCTGAAAAAGGGGAGCAGTGATAGATAGCTGATGCAAAGCGAAATGATAAGGGCAATGCCCATGCCTTTTAGGGTAAGCCAAAGGCTACTCACAAAGTTATCCCAAAAGTCGCCCGTACCAATTATTTCCAATGCCCTTTTACCTACTTTGGCGGGCCCAGGTATCAACCCGCCGCCGCTCAACTGCCATATTATCAAGGCTAACACCACTTGTGCCAAAATCAGCAAGAGCATGCTGCGGTTGCTCACCACCCCAAATGGCTTAAAGATCGATTTCATTTTTAAGAATTTAAAAAGAGGGAACCGTTTAAGATCCCCTCTTTATTATGTAGCTTGATTATTGTCCCAACACAATCTGTACCCTGCGGTTCTGTGCTTTGCCATCAGGGGTAGTATTGTCTGCAATCGGCTGTGCACTCCCAAAGCCCTTGCTTTCCAACCTGTTAGCAGCCAAGCCTTTGCTAGCCAAATAGGCCCTTACACTGGCGGCACGTTGCTCACTCAGCGTTTGGTTGCTGGCGGCATTACCTACATTATCGGTATGGCCATATACACCTACTTTTAAACCTTCAGCCACTACCGAGCTTTTCAATATTTCGTCCAGCACGGCATAGGATTCGGGTTTGATAACGGCACTGCCGGTTTCAAACTGGATTTGGAAAGATTTGGAAGAAATCTTGTCCGTAATGGTTGGTGCATATTTTACGTCAATGGCCTTGCCCGACATCAGTTCGGGATTGTTTACAATAACCGATTGCATAAAAGATTTATCAATCATTTTAGCATATTCGGGGTAAGTGGCCATGTACTCAGGGTACATTTTAGAAAGGATATCGCCAAATGTGTTGTACACAATTTTGTAGCGATCCAACCCATCCTTGCCCAATCCAAACATATTGGCCGCATCGGGCAGGTTAAAGGCCATAGAGCCACCCAGTTCCACATCATTGCCCTGTACATCTTTTTCAGTAACGCCATTGTAATACTTCAACCAGTAAGCACCGTCCTCCTCATTATAAACCTTGGCACTCACTTTAGCGGCAAATTCCTTGGCATCGTTGTAGCTGCGTACTTGGTCGCCTGCCTGTGCCAATGCTTTGATGAGGTTTTCAA
>CALSBI010000021.1:60000-62160 GCA_943373145.1 Chitinophaga pinensis | reverse complement strand
TTGTAATAATTTCGGGAAGGGCGAAAAACAAAAAAAACCCTCAATTATGAAGAGCTTTTTTGAAAAGAATATGGCAGCTACCTACTCTCCCGTCCCGATATTGGCGGGATGCAGTACCATTGGTCCGCCGACAGGCGGATTAACTGCTCCGTTCAGTATGGGAAGTGGTAGTTATAATAATTTTGGGAAGGGGCGAAAAACAAAAAAGCCCTTCAATTACTTGAAAGGCTTTTTTGAAAAGAATATGGCAGCTACCTACTCTCCCGCATTTTTGTGCAGTACCATGGGCCATGAGGGGCTTAACTTCTCTGTTCGGTATGGGAAGAGGTGAACACCCTCGGTATAACCACCATAAGAAAGTGGATTGACCAGCAGCTTTGAGGCTGACGTGGCTAACCGTAATAAGTTAACATATTGGGAGTTGTAAAATCAAGCGTACTTCCTCATGCATATAGCATGATTAAAATAAAAAATAAAGCTTACGGGTAATTAGTACTGCTCGGCTTTGATGTTACCACCTTTATACCTACAGCCTATCAACGTAGTAGTCTTCTACGGCCCTTAAAAGTAAACTCATCTTGAAGAAGGTTTCACGCTTAGATGCTTTCAGCGTTTATCCTGGCCGTTCATAGCTACTCGGCATTGCACCTGGCGGCACAACCGATACACCAGCGGAACGTACGACCCGGTCCTCTCGTACTAAGGTCATGTCTTCTCAATTTACTAACGCCCATCACAGATAGGGACCGAACTGTCTTGCGACGTTCTGAACCCAGTTCACGTGCCACTTTAATCGGCGAACAGCCGAACCCTTGGGACCTTCTCCAGCCCCAGGATGTGACGAACCGACATCGAGGTGCCAAACCTCCCCGTCGATATGAGCTCTTGGGGGAGATCAGCCTGTTATCCCCAGAGTACCTTTTATCCTTTGAGCGATGGCCCTTCCATACAGAACCACCGGATCACTTTAGCCGTCTTTCGACCCTGCTCGGCTTGTCTGCCTCACAGTCAAGCTCCCTTATACTAATGCGCTCTACGTACGATTACCAACCGTACTGAGGGAACCTTTGCAAGCCTCCGTTACATTTTAGGAGGCGACCACCCCAGTCAAACTACCCACCATGCACTGTTTCCCGCAAGGGATTAGATTCTAAATGTTTAAAGGTTGGTATTTCAACGACGACTCCATGATGCCTAGCGACACCACTTCAAAGTCTCCCAACTATCCTACACATCAAAAATTCAAAATCAATGCAAAGTTGTAGTGAAGGTTCATGGGGTCTTTCCGTCCCGTGACGGGTAACCGGCATCTTCACCGATACTACAATTTCACCGGGCTCGTGGAGGAGACAGCGTTCAACTCATTAGACCATTCGTGCAGGTCGGAACTTACCCGACAAGGAATTTCGCTACCTTAGGACCGTTATAGTTACGGCCGCCGTTTACTGGGGCTTCAGTCAGAAGCTTTGGCTTGCGCCGAACATCCTTCCTTAACCTTCCAGCACCGGGCAGGTATCAGGCTCTATACGTCATCTTTCGATTTTGCAGGGCCCTGTGTTTTTGCTAAACAGTTGGTTGAACCATTTTACTGAGACCAGCCGAAGCTGGTATGCTTTATCCCGAAGTTACAGCATCAATTTGCCTAGTTCCTTCTCCACGGCTCACCCGAGCGCCTTAGAATATTCATCCCGCCCACCTGTGTCGGTTTACGGTACGGGCTGCTTTAAACATAACTTAGAAGTTTTTCTCGGAGGTCTGATTAGGGTCACTATCTGCGCGGCCGAAGCTTTGCAGTACTATCAGGTTCGCCAAATCGTACGGATTTACCTGTACAACCTATAACTACACCCTTTAACGTTCTATTCCGTAAGAACGCGGACCTTTCACTACCCCGTCACTCCATCGAATTTAAAGCAGGTGTTGGAATATTAACCAACTTTCCATCAGCTACCCCTTTCGGGTTTGCCTAAGGACCCGACTAACCCTGATCTGATTAACATTGATCAGGAAACCTTGGGCTTACGGCGAACAGGTTTTTCACCTGTTTTATCGTTACTTATACCTACATTTTCTTTTGAAATCGCTCCAGCATCCATCGCCAGACACCTTCGCAGCAGATTTCAATGCTCCCCTACCACACACATCTCAAAGATGCGGTCT
>CALSBI010000021.1:0-55000 GCA_943373145.1 Chitinophaga pinensis | reverse complement strand
GCATCAAAAAACTTGTAGCGTCCTTCATCTTTCAAAAACAGTACACCCAGGTTCTTTATCTGCTCGGTAGTAAAACATTTTGCTTTGAATATTTTTCGTGCAGCGGCTACCATGTCATCATCATTGTCTTCTGCCACCATTTTCTTGCGGATCTTCATAAAATCGTCCTCATCGGCGTGGTTGCGGCAATTGGAGTTGATCATGGCCACTTTTTTAACTGGCTGCGTAGGCGTTACCACTTCGGGCTGCTTGCTCGCTGGGTTGGGCAGTTCCATGCCAATAAACTGCTCCTTGGGGGCCTGCTTATCTTCTTTCACGACCGGTTGCGCTTCCTTGGCCGGTTGCTTTTCTTCTTTTACAGGCACTGTTGGCTCTTTTACAACGGGTTTATCCTCTTTTTCGATGGGCTGCTCCTCTTTTATGGCCGGGGTTTCTTTAACCGCTGGCTTTTCTTCCTTCAGCACAGGTGGGGCGATTATAGGATCGGGGTCCTTTACCTTTTCCTTTTCGGCGGGTATCAATATTCGCACCGTATCGGTTTTGCCCTCATTGCTAACCGTATATATCATTTCTGCGCCCTGTTTGCCATTTACGTACAGTTCCCGCTTGATTTTGGGTGCTACTACCGTTTTAACCACCGGGGCCGGTGCAGGGGGCTCTTTTACCGCCACTGCTGGGGGCGTTTGTTGGGGCTTGGTAACGGTTGTTTGCCGGATGGTGGAATCATTGACCACATTGGACAGGAGGTTAGAAAACTCGTCTTTCTTGTTTTCCACAGCTACGGCCTTGGTAGCATTGCCCGATCCGGCCATCAGCACTTCCAAGGTTTGCAGGTTGAAGAGGCCCCAACCTTTGTCGCCAAAATTTTTGAGCATGTAACCCGCATCCTTCTTATCTACCGTGCAAGGGATGGACTGTTCCGCCCATTCATTTTTGGGAAAACCCACTTGAAGCGTATAGCTGCCATCGGTCAATTGCGGTATAATGACATAGCCCGTATTGGATGAACTGAAGACTTTCTTGTCCAGCTTTACATAAAAAGGCTGTCTGTTTTCGGTTTGGATATAAATAAAGCGGTTTTGCTGAGCCTTTGCAACCATGCTTAGGGCAGAAAGGATACAACAAAATAAGAATTTGGCCATTGGGAGATTTCTTTGGTACAAAACTACTTACAATTGTTCAATGTTGGATTGTTTGGTTGTTCCATGTTCGGTTGTTCAAAGTTTAAAGTCTAAAGTTGGTTGTTCGGTTGTTCAACTGTTCAATGTTCGGTTGTTCCGTGTTCGATTGCTGCGAGGCTCCGCTCGCAGTGGCGAGCTTTGCCTCGCCATTCAAAGTTTAAAGTCCAAAGTTGAAAGTTTCTCCCAATTCCAAATTCCTAATTCCCAATTCCTAATTCCCAATTCCTAACTCTTCACAAACCCTATCCTCTCCCGCTGCTCCCACTTTTGTTTTTCCAGTTTGCGGTCGAGGAGTTTTTCGATGGTATCGTACACCAAGTGCAACTGTACATCAATACTACCGGGCTGTACATGGCCTTCCTCAAAGCGGGCATTGATTTGCATGTAGTTAACGGCATTGCGGCGCAGGTTGATGAAGGCCCTTACAATTTCCACGCTCATTTGCACCGCCCGATCGGTGGACAGTAAGCAGGCGAGCATGGTAAGCCCGTGTTCGGTAAAGGCCCAAGTACCGGCCGGAGGTGCTTGTGGCAGGGTTTTGATTTCCTCGGCTGTTAGCTCAAAAGCGAAATCGGCCGGGAAGCGTTTGGCATTTTGCTCCCGTGCCTTCCTGATGGCTTCTAGCGACACTTCATACAAAGTAGCCATATCTGCATCCAACAGCACTTTAAAGCCCCTTATATCAACTATTTTTTGTTCCAAGATGGTTATGTTCATGTTGTTTGGTTTTGATGGGCAATTGCATGCCCTTGTAGCGTTTTGAGGCCATTTGCCCCTACGGTAAAATTAATGAAAATTAAGGTTATAATGAGGTGAGATTTATTAACGGGTTTATTTCAAATTTTCGCTCTTGTCACTACTTGTAGTTGCCTTTAGGGGCGGCCTTTTCCACTTTTGTCTTGATACAAAAGTGGAGCAAAAAATCAAGGCTGCATAAAAAAGCCTAAAAATTGAACCCTCGGGCTAAAGAAAAACAAGCTCAATCTGTGGTACAAAACCTAGCGTTAGTAGGACTTACGGGCCAATATCGTTGCCAAGCGTTAGTAACAACCGTTTTTCTTTTGCGCCCTCAGCTTCAATTTTCTTAACGGCTTTTTTATGAGGCCGTACCGAAGCGGAGGTTTGGAACCTAATGAAATCGATTATAATATTAGCGAAAATTAGAAATGCATCCTTATCAACAGCAATTTGTGCGTTTATCTTTGTTTAGGCTTTCTCCCAACAAAAAGCCCCGCAGAAGCGGGACTCTTTTAGCAATCAATCGTTGTTCAATATAAAAACACTCACTAAACTTTTGGAGCGGCGGCCAATGTTTCGGCTGTGGCACCGCTTGCATATTTTTCAAAATTTTTGATGAACTGTTCGGCCAGGTTTTTGGCTTTGGCATCGTAGGCATCCTTATCTGCCCAAGTATTGCGTGGGTTGAGGATGTCGGCAGGAACGCCGGGGCAATCCGTGGGCATTTGCATACCAAAGATGGGATGGGCTTCAAATGTGGCATTGTCCAATGCGCCATCCAAGGCTGCGGTAATCATGGCCCTTGTGTAAGATAGTTTCATCCTACTACCGGTACCATAGGCACCACCGCTCCAGCCGGTATTGATCATCCATACGTTCACATTGTGTTCGGTCATTTTTTTACCCAGCATTTCGGCATACTGGCCAGGGTGCAACGGCAAGAAAGGTGCGCCAAAGCAGGCGCTAAATGTACTTTTGGGTTCTGTTACCCCAGCCTCGGTACCCGCCACCTTGGCCGTATAGCCGCTGATGAACTGGTACATGGCCTGTCCGGCTGTTAACTTGCTGATGGGCGGCAGTACACCGTATGCATCGCAGGTTAAAAAGAATATGTTTTTGGGCGTTTGGCCAATAGATGGCTCCAGTGCATTGCTGATGAAATGCAGCGGATAGCTCACCCTTGTATTTTCGGTAATTTTTTTACTGGCAAAGTCGATGGTATTGGTACCTTCTACAAAGGTTACGTTTTCTACCAAGGCGCCGGGGCGGATGGCATGAAAGATTTCGGGTTCCTTTTCTTCACTCAGGTCGATGGTTTTGGCATAGCAGCCGCCTTCGAAGTTGAAGACACTGTCGGCCGTCCAGCCGTGCTCGTCGTCGCCGATGAGCTTGCGGTTGGGGTCGGCGCTAAGCGTTGTTTTGCCCGTGCCGCTGAGGCCGAAAAAGATGGCCGTATCGCCTTTTTCGCCCATATTGGCGGAGCAGTGCATGCTCAGTACGCCTTTTTCGTGGGGCAATACATAATTCAAGATGGTGAAAATGCCTTTTTTCATTTCGCCCGTATAGCCCGTACCGCCGATTAAAATGGTGCGCTTGGCAAAACTTACCGCCGCAAAATTGTGCTGACGGGTGCCGTCGGTGGCAGGGTCGGCTTTAAAGCCGGGGGCCTGTATGATATGCCAGTTGGGGACAAAGTTGTCCAACTCTTCCTCTTGTGGCCTTAAAAACATATTGTAAGCAAACAGATTGCTCCAAGGGTTTTCGTTCACCACCCTTATGTTGAGGCGGTAGCTGGGGTCGGCGCAAGCATAGCAATCACGCACCCACAGCTCTTTATCACCCAAGTAATCCATCATTTTGCTGTACAGCTGCTCAAAATGCTCGGGCTGCATGGGGATGTTGAACTCATTCCAATGAACGGTATTGGCGGTGGTTTCGTCTTGTACGGTAAACTTATCCTTGGGGCTGCGGCCGGTAAATTCGCCTGTTTTGATTACCAAGGCACCGGTATCATTGTACACCCCTTCGCCCCTAGCCACGGCCTGTGCGGCCAGTTCGTCGGGGGACAGTTGGTAGTGAATATTATCGCCCAAATGGAGGCCTAAATTCAATAATTCGGTTCTGGGAAGAGCAATCGTTGTTGGAACTGACATGTTTTAAGCAATTCTTATATTAACAAATTGTAAAGAACTGCAAAGTTATACCTTGTTGTGTTGAAACAAATTTGAGAAAACAGCAAAAATTTCAATACAATCCACCGTTTTAGAGGAAATGTTCAATTTTACTCAAACGTTTGCGTATTTATTGAACAGTATTAAATAATGCCCTAGAATGATTGAAGGAACTGAATTTTTCAGTTTTCTTTTGTGTAAGGGGTACACGATAAGGGTTATGAGTGATGGGTTATGAGTGATGAGTGATGCGGGGCTGCCTGTATTTTGCCACACTGGCGCAGGACTTTGGCCCGATGCCCTATGTTACCAAGCCAACTAATCAGCTTACCGCTGCCAATTGGCCATTAAATAATTTAGTCTGAAGCTAGGGAATGAGTACAGGAATAAAAGCCTTAACTATTGCAACACCTTCTATTCCATAATCCATTTCATCAGTTCCGGTTTATCAACGATCGACCAACTATGCGGATGCCTATCACCATTGGCCCGATATCCTTTATTCGCTGTTGGCATGTAGGCTACTTGGTTAAACCCTGCATCTTTGAGGCTTTCATAAAGCCGTTTGATGTAAAAGGCGTTCATTTGGTCATACTCCGCTTTCCTATTCACTTTCCACCAAAGGGTATCCGGTTCTGTATAAAACCGGATTTTTGTGTTCTTTAAGTACTGTAGGTTATCAATATTATTTGTTTGTGACGTGTACACTGCGTAATCCTCATATTTTGAAATATTATCACTCGGATTACCAAATCGCTTCCCCAACGTTTCAATGATCCAAGTGCTTTCTTGAACGGCTACTGCTGAAAACTTGTTTGCTACATTCTTTTCAGCACTCCGGTATAATGCCACTAAATCAATGGGCGAATCAATAATAAAAACCCCTTTGGGTGCTAACTTAAAATTTATCTTTTCATTGAGGTAATCGCCAATCAACAAAGCCATATTTCCCCCACTTGAAAACCCGCCCAGATAGATATCAGTTGTAGGTAGTTTATTTTCAAGGAATATGTTTTGTAATTGCTCGGCCAATTGTTGCTTTTCATTCGCTTCAAGCCATAAATTTTTACTATAGTTCATATAAACTACCGCAATACCATTTTCCTTTGCTATCGGTAGTATGTTGAATTCATGCTCAATATCAGCAGGCTTTTCTGAAAAGCCTCCAAAAAGGACCAATACCTTTTTTAGATTAACCATAGGTTTAGTTAATTCATAGTTGTCTTTGATTACTTGGATAAACTCGGCTTTTACAGCAGTTTCCGCTTTTCCCTTTCTTAGGTTTTTACAAGCAATAAAAACGATCACTATCAATACTATTCCTGCAAGTTTGTTCATTACGCTAATTCTTTATTTTTACCTGTGCTGGCGAAGTATCCCGCCGGATGATTGGCCATTAACTTATTTAGGATGAAGTTAGGGAGTAAAGTTGAAACTTACACTTTGCGATGGACAGGGCTTACGAACCCTAGCCACGTTTTGTGAGGATTGAAACCGCCGCTGGTATTTTTATACTTTAATTCCTTTTCCGTTTGCATAAAATTTCTTGGCAAAATAGGCAATGGGTAAACCAATACAGACAACCAAAATTACACAATTTTTGATTGCGGAAGCAGGGTTAAAAGGCCTTTGAGCCACTGCCGAATTGGGTACAACAATAAATGCCATTATAAGCCAAACGATTATGCCATACACAATTGCACTTACCCAAACATTTTTTTGGAGCAGCTTTATTTTGGGGTAGATTATAAAATATAAAATTGTAAAACATAATGCGATGATATAATGAAACAGTAAACCCCAAATAACCATCTCATTGCCACTTGCAAACGCCTGATTTCCAAAATATCCACTTGCTACAAATTTCAATGTGGCTATCGCATTGCCTTTTGCCAATATAAATATAGCTGCCAGTATATCTAATGTCCCTGCAATTAAGCCGGTTTTAACAATTGCTTTTAGCATATTACTTCATTTACTATTTTATGCCACCTTCCGGCTCAACAGCCGAAAGGCAGGGTTGTGCTGCAAAAAACTATTGGCAAGTAATCGGCACTAACCTAAATGCCTCATTGAATTGTAAGTTGTTGATGTCTTTAAAACGTACATCATTATTTTCAACATTTACTTCACCATAACCTTCAACAAAGTTTCCATTTGTCCGCTTGAAAGCTACTTCCCTGGTAGATGACATTCCTTCTGAATTGAAAGTATATTTCGCCACCAATATATCACCATTCATTTTCCCTTGAACCGTTCCTGTATTTTTATCCTTACCCGACAATTGATAAACCAATGTACCGGTGATGGCCTCACCGATAGCTACCAGTTTTAAAGTAATCGTATCGGTGGGGCTGGCGTATTGGTAACACGTAGGGGTTGTATCCTTTTTTTGTACCGGCTCTACTGGCTCACTGGGCGTAACAGTTTTTTCATTCCCTGCATTGCAGGCCATACAAAGAACCAAAGATGCAATAGGAATAGCTACTTTTAATTTCATAATTTTTGTTTAAATGCTCGCAAAATATGGAAGCACCGGCAATGCGGCTACATGCTGCTCTACTTGCCCGATGCCGCTGCTTATTAAAGATACAGAAGTATTTGGTGATTCTGTTGTTTGGCGATACTCGTCTATCAAAATTGAAGTTTAGCAGCCGCATGTCGCTAATTGTCGCTGGTCATGTATGCCAATGCTATGTTAGCGCCATTTTCGTCATTTGATTGGTTGCTAGGTTTCGTGGGGATAGGAAGCGGGGCTGGGAGAACGGACAGCTTTATAAAGGCATTACTTGTACCGCCCATGCGGTAAGTCGATCTTTGCACCACGGGCAGCTTTTCAATGCGTTATAGGACGGCGGCAGCTTTCGGGAAAGGTAGCCTTGCGGTAAGTGGCGCTGCATACCCAACGAAGCCTTAGTTTTTATGCGCTGAGTTAACGAATCTTGAGCGTTCTTGTATCTCTTCTTCCATCCCAAACTGACAGAATTACCAAGTCTTGTTTTACAGTTTCATAAAAAATCAAATATTCACGAACAACTTTTACACGAACATTTTCAAATTCAGTTTTTCTGCCAATATTAGTTTTTTTTGATAAGTCACGAATAGCAGCAATAAATAGTTTATCAAGTTTTAAACTAAAAACGCTTGATTTATTATTTTCAACCCAAAATTGAAGAATACGAAGCCTTTCAATATTTGCCTTTTCTGTCCAAACTATTTTGTAAGCCATTCCTGAATTTGTTTATTGGCTTCTTTTTCTGATAGCACCTTACCAGATTTATATTCTTTTTGGGCCTCCAGTATTCTATCTTTTTGCTTAGCAGTTAATTTGAAAATACCCTTATCAGATTCAAAATCTAGCATGCGATTGATTTCCTCAATCACATAACTTTCCTTTATTTGAGTAATCTTATTTATCAGATCAATTTTTAAATTGGCTGTGTTCATAACGAAATTTTGAATAGTTGAAGATACAAAACTTTCGACATTTGAAGCATAGCTATTACTAGCGCATCATGTTTGTATTGTCGCAAGTTCAAAAATTATTTAGTACAAAATACGCAAGTTTTTTAATTGCTTATCAAATACGTATTAAAATACCCCCGCTGGCGCAGGACTCCGTCCTGATACCCCTTGTTACTAAACCCACAATAAAGATACTGTTATCTATCTAAACTTATGCAACCGCTACGGCGTATTACCCGCTACCTAAGTAACACCTAGACCTGCCTGTCCGGTAGGCAGGCACAGGACAGCGTCCTCCGCCAGTATGGGTATGGTTATTCAGAAAATTTCGTCAGTGTTTTTCTGTTGTAGCGATACAAGCCCATATTTGTTGTGCTGAACCAAATATTACTGTCTTTGTCTTCGAGTACAAAGTAAACTGGTTTATTAAAAATCTTTGTAAATGTTTTTCCTGTTGGATGGCTTGATGAAATGCTTGAGTGCCATAACCCTCCAAGGGTATCGCCGCTGTCTTTTCCATAGTCTGATGCGACCCATAAATTACCCGCCTTGTCTTCTAATATATAATTTAACGACATATTTAGTAAATCTTTGGGCTGTGCGTAGGCGGTAAAAGAATTCCCATTAGAAGTCCATATGCCATAGTGCCTGGTGGCAACCAATAAGTTTCCGCTGTTGCTCTCTAAAGCATTACGGTTCCACCCATATTTCATTGGCTTGATGCGTTCTATCTTTTTTCCATCAAATCGACAAATGCCTTCATCCCCTGGAAGCATGCCTGAGAAAAACCATATAATGCCATTTTTATCTTCCACTATGTCTGCTACTACTTTAAGATGCAAACTATCGTTATTTATAATACCGTAATTCGCTAATAAGCGACTAAAGCTGGTCCCGTCATAACGATACACGCCATCGCCTGTGCCGAACCATATTATCCCAGTTTTGTCTTGTAACATACTCCACACCGTATTTTTTGTAGACCATTTAGTATAGTAATTGTTATTGATTATTGTAGGCCTAATGAAAAAAGGGATGGGCACAGGAGCAATGTTTTTCCCATCATAACGGCAAATTCCTTCCGTTGTTCCAAACCAAATATTACCCGATCTGTCTTCTAATATTGACCAAACGTTGTCACTGATTAATCCGTCTTTTGTTGTGTAATTATAAAAGAGTTTCCCATCGTACCGATACACGCCACTTCCCGTTGTTCCAAACCAAAGGTTGCCTGCTTTGTCCTGCAACCCACAATGCACATTGTTATTTGCTTGCGTGCCTTGTGTATTTATTAATTTCGGTTGCCCGATATGCGTTGTTTTTGTTACACGCTGATTTTCAGTTGGCGATGGTGTTTCAGTTGGTGGTTGTGTTTTGGTTTGTCCGTTGCAGGAAGTCAAAAAGGCCAGCGCCAATAGCAAAGGGCAAATTGTTTTTTGTACGTAATCCTTTTTCATTTGTTGTTTACATTCAGCTATTTGCTTATCTGCTAATGCAGCTGCTTTTATATCATTAATAATTTTGCGACTTGCCAATCCTTGGGAACGGTCTCGATTTTAATCTCAGAAATATCAATTCTGTTTCTGTCCATTCCGTAGGTAGCATTAATAACATTCAAAAACAAAAACTCAATCTTTACGGTTAGGTTTTCCAGCGCAAGCGGCTTTTTAGGTAGTCCTATTGCAATCACAAATTCGGCCGGCTTGCTTTTTTCAGAGCTAAAAGATAAAATTTGATTAGCCATAACACGTGTGCCGTCATATAGCATCACTTTATTGACAATAGCATACTTTGAATAACACTTCACCTTTATCTTGATTGCATTAATTTTTTTTCCGATAATGTTAGCTATTGAAAGTTGTATCGCCAAAGAAGTATTCTCGTCGCCTTGTACGGTTAACATAGAGGCAGATTTCTGAAAATTTACATTACCGGTATAATTCAAAAGAACGGCCCGATTGAGATTCATAAAAATCGGCTGAATTAACAATCTCCCATATTTATTTTGAATTTCGTCTATTTCAACTTGATTCAAGTTTCTATTTACTACCCTTTCGCCTTGAGTATAATACATTAATCCTCCAACAGGACTATGTCTATTAACATAGCATATCCGATGTCCGATTTCATGTGCAATCGCAGCGATCAAATCAAAAGGGCCGTATGGAAGACTAATTGGTTCTTTGTACTTGTTAAGAAAAAAAGGCTCAGTTGTATCAATGCTAATAGCAGCTGTACCAAGTGGTCCTCCTCTTTCATCTGGGTAAAAATCAATTGCAATGTCTCCTTGGGTTAAATCATACATTCTTCTAAAAATAAGTGGCGACCATGCACTCCAAATACCAAGGGCTTGTGAAACTGCATAAGAAATCATAGCGGCAGAAAAATTGGGTACTTGAGAACCATTTAAGATGCGGTAGTTTATTACTTTATAACCTGCAAATGACAGTTGATTGTTTAAATTTAAAGCTATGGGCATATTTTGAAATTAAAATGATAAAATAGCATTTTCTCCACTGGCGCTGGACTCCGCCCTGTTGCCCCATTTTACTAAATCTACAATAAAGATAGTGTTATCTATCTAAACTTATGCAACCGCTACGGCCTGTGATGCGCTGCCTAAGTAACAGTTAGTGTTTTAAACACCCGTGGCAAAGAAAGTAGCGAAGCGTCCGGCGTTACAAACACCGGACAGCAGCGGAGAACTTAGCAAAGACCGGGGCGAAGAAGGCTCAGGAGAGCGGGGGATATTAGAAGAATTTATCGCTGTCATATCTTTTTAGTAAAGAGTGCTTTGTTGTTTAACACTAAAGTATGAATTTCTCCAATGTCAATTTTGCTGTCGTCCCCTAAATCAAAAAAGCCAGCAACAGATGTAGCAGGTGCCTCTTTTATCAAGTCGGTTATTTCGTTATTCTCTACAAATAGAACAACACACTTTTGACCTGGATTTTTCACGCTGTTATAAATAATTCCATCTACCGACTTTGCTCTACCAACTATCACTCTTAAATATTCAGTTACTACTTGTGTAGGAATGTAATCAACATGAACGCTGTCGTCAGGTTTTACTGGAACACTTAAATCTCTAATAAATGATTTTAGAAATCTTGCTATTGCTCTATTATGACGGTTCGCCTTGTCAAACAAACTTGGAATTGTGGTTAGCCTTGTGAAATCAATTAATATCAGGGGCTTTAAGTTCGTGAATGTACCAGTTGTTATCGTTGAACCTTTCCAAGTATTGTCTTCTATTTCTTTTTCGCATGTCTCAATATCAAATGCTCCGTAGAACATTGAAATTCCAGCAGGACTCATTCTGTTCGCTTTGGCAATTTCTGGTGGTGGAGAGCCAAGTTGAGATGCCTTGTTTAGAGTTTCAGAATATTTATGCTGCCGCCCTCTGAAAACACGAAGTTTATTTTTATGGAATTTACGAAAGAGATTCAAGCTTTCTATTGCTTTGCCTACTTCGTCAAGAATAAAATAGGGATTCAATGATTCTCCATACTCATCATCAAAGTCAGATTTTAAGCTGTCACTGAAAAACAAAAACCTAATTTTATGTTTAAGTATTTTTTTGAAGGATTCCCAACCTCCTTCCATATACTCCGATTTCGTTGGCCCCCAAATACCATCAATCTCTGCCCAGTAGTCATTACCAAAATTGTAACTCAAATCTTCAATTACTTGCCAGTTGTCAACTTCAATTTCATCTTCTAAAATTTCAGTTGTCCCATAAACGGAAACTCCAGGAAATCTGTCCTCATAAAACTCAGCTTCTTTATCATAAGGTGCACCTCTTGAATATGGATCGTCATACTCAATCTTAATACATTCTTCAATGTAGTTTGCTAAATCTTTAATACTTATTGAATGTTTTTGTTTCTTACAGTATTTACAGAATTGAATTGCCCCACTGTTGGAAATAAACTTCTTAATCTCCTTGTCAGTGATATGTTTTGCACAAATAAAAGTTTCAGTTCTCATGTTTATACTGTCAAGCGAATGTTCATTAAAAGCACCAAAGTTTCATGTTAGCACTTTCGCCACAGGGTTGCGCCTAACGTTTTGGCGCTTGGCGCAGTGGCGGATTTCGCAGTACAAAACTGTCAATACACCACAAAAGTTGATGTGAGGTAGAATGTTCAATTAACCACGACACCCGCCATTGAGCCAAACGCCTGTTAGGTGTAGTATTCATATCATAATAGCTCTTTTGTTATCCTTATTACTTTCATTCCATTCTTTGTGACACATAAGTAAGTTCTCATTGTCATTTAATTCAAGCCATCTTACCATTCCTTTTTTATCCTTTTTTGAAATGTCATCTTTGTTTTGAATTGTCATTAATTCGATTCTTTGCTTAAAATCTGATTTTAGCCATAATTCTAACGATGGCATTGTTATTTTACCTAACGGTCTTCGAGTATTTTTTTCTTTAAGTTCAAAATGCGCTTCACCATGTTCCTTTCTTCCTCCATCTTCCGAACCGCCGCCATGCACCCAAATTTCAAAAGACAATAAATCTGACAATTTATTCATTCTCTTAAAATTCTCTTGAATAGTGTATTTCTTGCCGTCTTCGCCTTCAATGGTGAACTTACCTTCAATACTAAATCCTCTGAGTCCAATATTTTCAAATTGAACTTGTAGTTCAGGATTGTCAAAAGTGTATTCAATCATCCAAGTTCCATTAGGTAAGTCTTGAAATTCAATTGGTAATGATTGCCTATTGTCATTGTCAATCAAAAAGGAATCCGATAGTCTAACACCTTCTTCTATTTTTTCTTCGTGCTGGATGTTGATGTTGTTCTCTTTTTTATCTGAATGGAATTTATTCCGATAAAACTCTATCGCATGTGCTGGAATAACTAATTCATAAAAACCAATTTCATCATGATACCTAAGCATTTTTTTGTCAGGAATCATTACTGGTCCCAAAATTCTATTTTTAATGTCGTTACTCACGTCTGTTTATGTTACACCTAACGCTTGTATTGCCGCAAGTTTAAAATTATTTAGCACAAAATACGCAGGTTTTTTAATTGATTATCAAATACTTATTAAAATTGTCGCCGCAAAAAACTGTTGCGCCAATATCCGTTTGCAAACGTTTATAGTCGTTTATAAACGCTTACAAACGACTTTACGTAAATCTACTTTTTCAATTTCCCCACCACCGCCTTCTCCAACCCTGTATAAGCCACCACCTTATCCACAGGCTCACCAGCCGCCAGCATGGCCTTGGCCATTTCCTTTGCTTTTTCGATTGCGCCAAGTTCTTTGCCTTTTACAATCCCCTTGGCCTCCCCTGCCGTTTCCATCTGCAATTTCAACAACTCCACTTCATCCTCATGCAGCACCCTATACGTACTACTTTCCCGCAGTTGCTTCATCAGTCCTGCCTCGGCAAAACTGTAAAAACCTTCCTCATTAATAATAAAATGGTCCACCACTTTAATTTCCACTACTTCTGCCGCTTTTATCAGGCGGTCGGTGGTGTCTTTATCGGAGGCACTGGGTGCTAATTTACCCTTGGGATGATTATGGATAAATATTACGTAGTCGGCATTTTTTTGAATGGCTAGGCGCAGGGCGTCTGCAGGTTTGATATGTACCCGGTTATCGCTGCCAATGGCCAATAATTCGGCTACCTGCAAATAGCGTTCCCTGTCAATGGCGAAGACCCAAAAGTATTCCCGTAAGCGGCGCTGTCTGTTTTCCCGCATGTGGATGGGGTGGATGATATCCCAAACATCTTGGGCCGTGTATATCGGTTTGCTTTTTTGCTGGGCCGTTAGTTTTATACTCATTGCTTTTAATAGTAGGTTAAAGGTAGGGATTTTTTGGTATTAAGTATTATGGAAATAAGGTATTATGGTATTGTGGTAATAGGGTATTTGAACGGTTTACTGGCGGGGGCGCTTGGCTGAATGCGAAGAAGTTAATACCCTGGTCGGTGTCCCACCGACCGGAATGTTGAGGCACTGACTTATTCTCGTACTTACAGGCCATATTTTAAAAAAATTATTGGGCTTATGCGGTTATATCATGATTCCGTTCGGTGGAACCTGCCCGCCGGTAAGCTGGCACCGACCAGGGAAGTAACGTGGCCTGTATCAAGCTATATACTGCCCACTGCGCAATGTAACATGGCCTGTATCAAGCTATACACTGCCCACTGCGCATTGTAACATGGCCTGTATCAAGCTATACACTGCCCACTGCGCAAAAAACATCTATTTTATTGTGGCTAAAATTGCCTATTTGGCATAAAAAGGAGGCATGAATACAGATAAGGGCATAAAAAAGTCCCTCCCCAATGATTTGGGGAGGGACCGAGTATTCAAGTATGAGAAAATTGCTTAGTACTGGTTTTTTTGAAAGCCCCAATCCCGTAGCTCGCCTTTAAAGGTGGTGGGGTAGTTGCTTTCAATTAACTTGGCCAGCGAGTTGAGTACCATGGTAAGCCATTCCTTTAGCTCATTTTTACTGCTTACCTGGGTGCTTATCTTGCCATCCGTACCGGTAGCATTTTTTAGCAGGCCCTCGTAGCGGGTGGCCAGCTCTGTCCAAAATTCTTTGCCAAAAGCTTTATCGCTAAAGCCATGCTTATCTACGGATTCGATAATCTGTTTAAAAACCTCCCTGCGCTTGCTACGGCTGTGCGGCAAACGCCAACTTGATCCATGGTGTTCAATGCCAAACTGGGGGTAGTAATCCTTGGCATCTTCTTCATACTTGGCTAGCAGGTAGGTTTTTACTTTGCGGATACCCTTTACCATATCGGTATCTGCCTGCTCCAATCCTGCGGTAAGGGGGCTGCGCTCGCCGCCTTCTTTTTTGCGTTTGTCGAGCCTGGTTAAAAACAATTGTGACTTTGCGGCAAATTCGGACTGTGTGGTGTACAGCAGTGCTAATGCAGGTACCGTGGCCCATTTTTGTGCGGCCCTTTCGGCCAACAAACCAATGTCGTAATCTTTTCGGGGTATCAACGGCGTACGGGTGGTACTGTCGTTAACAAGGGGTTCGGCACCCGCAACCATCTCGGCCGCTTCTGGTGCATAGAGTTTCGAAGTTTTCATGTTTTGAAACATTTAAAAAATTATTTAATACGGCTAAATTAAAACGCTGTTGTGATACAACAATCAGGCAAAAAGTTAAAGATTTGTTAAAAAAAGTAGTTAGTACGGAGTAGTTAGTACAGAGTACAAAGTAGTTAGTACAGAGTGCTTAGTACTAACGACTAACGACTAACTACTAACTACTACCCAAAAAAAAGAGGCCGCATTTACGCAACCTCTTCACTTGCTTGACAAGCTAGTGCTAGGCCATGCTGTTGGTGGTGATATAAGCGCAATACGTGCAGGCTTTGGCGCCTTCCTGTGCATACCAGCGGCAGGTGGCCCTGATGGAGCAGGCGGGCAGTTGCGGGTGTTGCAAGTGCCATTCGGGCTCGGCTCCCATGATGCGCTTGATGACCGTGCAGTTGCCGTCCTTCCATTGCTTGCAGCCGCTTTGTACGCATTTACTACTAAAACGAAAAGCCTGCTCGAGGTCTAGGCCCTTACCCATTTCCATAAATGCCTCATCTATTTCAATGGGCGTTTCGATAAAGCCTATGGTACCATCGGCATTCACCGAGCCCAATAAAATGGAGCCGGGCATGGCTACCGCACTGGGACAGCTTTTATGGTTGGCTGTTTTCATACCCACTATTTTAAGCCGGGAAACTTGGTAAGGTCTTTACCGCCAAACTTAACCAAGTCGGTCGGCAACTTCAAGCCTTTGATCCAAATGCCCAACCACTCCTTGGGTATTTTGTAACCCAATGTTCCCACTGTTGGCAAGGCGGGCTTCATCATGCCCCCTATTTTGGATTGCAGTAGCTTACCGGCTACCATGCTGTTGAGTTCTTTTTGCAAGGCTGCGATTTGCGCTTTTGATAAATCTACATTCTCGAGTACTACTTGTAATTTTACTTTGCCCATGTTAACTGTTTTTATGGTAAAAAATAATTTATTGCTGGGCCTACCTATATAATTGCCCATGCAATGGCGTTGGCAATTATTTTTTGGCCCGTTATCTTATTATAGATATGGGTAATGGAAATTTGTTACCTGTTTTTGATAATTATTTTATGGTAGGCGAAAAATATTGGCACACGGTAACCAACACAATTGATTGTGTGGTGTTGGGGGTAAGGTACAACTCTACCCAACATGGGTGAAAGGAAATTGATTAGCGCATATATCAAAAGTCGGCCTTTGCTTACCAACGTACTGACGGCCCGCTTGGGGCCTATCGTGTGGACATATTTATGATATTGCTGAATAACTAAGCAATTTTATATCATTTCCGCACCCAACTCGCTAGTCCCTACTTGCCTCCGGGGCCGGCGGGCCCCGTTCCTGGCTCCATCCCGCCCCGTGGCGGGACTATTCGCCTTTTAATTGGGGCCCCCTCCCCAATTAATCCCGTCTTGCGACGGGACCAGCCGAAAAGAGGCGTGTCGCTCAGTCCCGTCATATATGACGGGATGATGGGGAAGTGACTTCTTTTTGCTTTGCTGGCAAAAAGAGAATAGGTGTAAGCCTACTTTGCTGCTTAAATATTGAATGGCACAGATTTTTTTAAAGATTATTACTCCCAATTGCATCAAAGATGTGTCCACACGATAGGCTTGGGCTAACTCGTCTGACGCTGAAGCAATGATTAGCATCCTGCGTCTTATGCAGTTGCCGCACTGAGCGTAAACGAAAACACACTGCCAGCGCCCAAATCGCTCTTTACCGAAATGCTGCCGCCCTGTGCTTCAATAAACTCTTTGCTGATGCTGAGGCCCAAACCGGTTCCTTCTTTTCTGGTGCCGGGTATCCTAAAGTAGCGGTCAAAAATCTTATCTATATACTGTGGCGGTATGCCCTGCCCACCATCGGTAACGGAAAACTGTATCTGGTTGCCTACTTGCGCTACGTTTACAAATACAGTGGCATTGTCGTAACTGTAGCGGATGGCATTGGATAGTAGGTTGGTGAGCACCCAGGCCGTTTTTTCTTTATCGGCCAATACGGGTGCCATGTTTGCTTGTAGGGTTAGTTCCAGTTTTATTTTTTTATTGTCTGCGGCGGCTTTGTTGCTGCCAATGGCGTATTCGGTAATCTCCTGTGGCATTACGGGCATAACCGCCATTTGTATGGTGCCGCTTTCTACCTGTGTCATGTTCAGCAATTCGCCGGTGATCTTCAGTAAGCGGTCGGCATCTCCTTGTATGCTGTTGAGCAAGTCTGCCTGCTCCTCATTGAGTGGGCCGATCTGTTTATTGCCCAGCAATTGCACGCTCATTTTAATGGCCGAAATGGGGGTTTTTAGTTCATGCGATACCGTGGCAATAAAATTGGTTTTGGCAAAGTCCAGCTCCTTGTAAGGGGTAATGTTTTGCAGCAATATTACATTGCCAATCAATTTTTCTGCTTTCTCACCAGTGGGCACAATCTTAATGGGTATCAATTGTTTTTCAAAATAACTTTCCTTGTTATCGGCATAAATTTTTACGGGTGCGGTTTTAGTATCCTCGCTGGGTAAGGGGCTGTCCAACAAGCCCTCTATCAGCTTGCGCATCAAATCATTTTTTGCAGCGATGGCGGTTACTGGTTTACCAATGACGGCTTCGTTTTGCAGCCCGGCCACTTTAAGCGCCGTATCGTTCATAAATAAGATGCCATTATTGGCATCCAAGCCTATCACGGGGTCGTGCATGTTATTGATGAGGGTTTCTATCCGCTTCTTTTCCATCAGCAGTTTCTCCATATTGCCTGCTTTGTACTCCTCCAGCTTTTCGGCCATGGTATTAAAAGAGGCTGCCAGTTCGCCAAACTCGTTGTGCTTTTCAAAATGTACCCGCTCTGTATAATTTTCGGCTGCAATTTGTTTGATACTGTTGGTGAGTTCTTTTAATGGGTTGGCAATATTGCCGGGCAGGTTCACCAGCAGGGTAAAGGCAATTAAAAAGCAAATGGTGCCCACAAGGGTGATCCAAAAAGTGGCGGTGCCGGCCGTTGTTTCTGCCAAAGTGCTTTTGCGCTGTATAGCCTGCATGTTCAGTAGCATGATGTCCGTTATGTCCGTTCTTACTTGCTTCACCAATCCGGTATCGCCCAATTGCTGCTGCAGTTTACCAAAGTCCTGCGCCAATTTAACCGTTAACTCTTGCTCACCCAGTTCCGTAATATTGCGCTGCTGCTTGTGCAGGTTATCGGTAAACAACTGGGCCGAAGTGGCTTTGCCAATACCCTCGTTCAGCGCTATCATCATTTGTCGGGAATAATCCAGCGTATTGTAATTGGCCACCAATATATTTTGGGTATCGTTTTTCAATTGCTTGATAAACAGGCTACCGAGTACCGTTAACAGTACAATCAATAAAAACAACAGCCCAATCCCTAATCGTAGTTTTGCTTTAATTTTCACTTTACTGTATTAAATGGGTAATTGAAAATGATAATATTGGGTATGCCCCATGCCCTACTCGCTTATGCCCTACCCCCTGCACCTTTCGTATTTCAACTTAAAATTACTAGGTCAATCTCACTATAGGATAGTTTTTTTAACAAATCGTTAAATACATTGGTGGCCAAAATGATTTTTATCAAGCTCAGGTGCGGTTTGCCGATGCAAATAGTGGTAATACTCCTTTGCTCGCACTGCTCAATGATGGCTTTAGCGATGTGCTTGCTGGACACTTTGATGATTTCGGCACCCAGTTCGGTGGCCAGCTTAAAGTTGTTGATGAGGTGGCGCTGCTTGTCCAAGGCAATTTTGTTGCTATCCTCGGCAGGGGTTTGCACGTACAGCACATACCATTTGCTGTTGTAATAATTGGCCAGCCGGGCTGTTTTGCGGATGACGTTTTTGGCCGTAACCTCATTGCTGCTGATGCAGGCCAAAAAGCGTTCGTGCTTTAACGCATTTACCTTGGTCACTTCTGCCTCTACCTTGCGCTCTACCTGCGAGGCTACTTCCTTTAGTGCTAGCTCCCGCAACTGTAGTATGTGCTCGCTTTTAAAAAAATTGGTGAGGGCGGTGGCTATCTTGGCGGCCTCGTATATCTTGCCTTCCTTTAACCGGGCAATCAATTCATCGGCCGTTAGGTCAATGTTCACCACTTCATCGGCCAGGGCCAGCATACTATCGGGTATGCGCTCCTTTACTTCAATGCCCGTTATTTCCTTTACCGTTTCGTTCAGGCTTTCTATATGCTGTATGTTTACCGCTGTAATAACGTTGATGCCTGCCTCCAATATATCCACCACATCTTGCCAGCGCTTTTCATTTTTGCTGCCTTCTATATTGGTATGCGCCAACTCGTCTATTACCACTACTTCGGGTCGTAGGCTTATCACGGCCTGTATGTCCAGCTCTTCCAATTCCTTGCCCTTGTAAAAAAGGGTGCGCCTTGGTATTACTGGCAGGCCTTCCAGCAGGGCATGTGTTTCCTTTCTGTTATGGGTTTCAATATAGCCAATCTTTACATCAATGCCGTTTCGCAGCAGGGCATGGGCTTCTTGCAACATGCGGTAGGTTTTGCCCACGCCAGCGCTCATGCCAATGTAAATTTTACATTTGCCCCGCCTCGACTTTTTTATCAGGTCGAGAAAATGCTGTACTGTTTGTTCTTTATCCGGCATCAGAACGAGATTGCTAAGGCTGTTGTTAGAAAATAATTATCATTTACAGGTTTTCCTTTATTTTCAAAAGTCTTATCTTTTCCTGAAAAACCACGGGCCTCAATTCGCCAAATCACATTATCTCTTATTAGGTAGTCATAGTTGGCTGAGTAGCCCCATGTTTTAAATCCATTGGGTGTACCGGTATTAATGATAACCCCATTTACATCGCTGTAATATTCTGCCCTCAGGGCAAAATTGTTTTTTGCATCGGGATTTATTTTTAAAATGATAACTGGAGAATACCATGTATTGTATTGACGGCTACCTTTTGATTTTTGCTCTGCGCCCACATCAAACCCTGTTGCTAATGCCAGCTTATCAGTTAGCTGAAAGATGCCGTAAAAATTATGGAAGTAACGCATTTGTTTTAAGCTGTCAGGTTTATCATTCCCAATGAATGAACTGCTGTTCACTGTGATTTTTGAATTGGGCTTAAATGTGAGTTGATGCCCAAATGCAAATGTATTATTCCCATCAACCCTTTGTATTCTTTGCCATCCATTTAACAACAAACCGCTAAAAAACCATTTACCATTATCACTGGTGTAAGAAATTTTTCCACCGCTTTCATAATAAGGTGAATTATCGGCTAATATGCTTCTTGTAAGGTTCCAGCAATCTTTGCCAATGGCACTTTCAAAACCTATATGTGAGGCAAAGATCCCTGCATCAACCCAAATATTTTTTTTCTTTGAAATTTTTACACCTGCATTGGCTTCAAAAATATTTTTTAAAACACCCGGCTCTGCTGATAAGTTGGCATTGGCATAAGTACCTGTCATCAAAGCAAGATTTGCCCGTACATTTTCTTTTTGATAAGCCGCTTTTACAAAACCCAAATTCAGGTTTACTTCATTGTGCCTGTTATGAGAGTAAGCAAACGGCGGGCGGTTATGACTTGATGGTTTCCCAAAATCATAGCCAAAATAGGTTTCAATATAACCGCTGAAAGTTAAGGACGGAGCTGAACTGTCCGTTTGAGCAAATCCTTTGGCTACAATTAGCGCTAATGCTACAGTAAGTATATTTTTCATCATTCTATTATTTAAGATTATCTAATGCGATATTTAATTGTAGCACGTTAATGCGTTCGGTGCCCAATAGGCCCCATAAGGGTTTGTCTGTGTGGCTCAATATGAGCTGTTGCAGATTGGCCGGCGCAATGCCCCTTATTTTGGCAATCCGTTGTACCTGTACCTTGGCGGCCTGTACGGAGATATGCGGGTCGAGGCCGCCGCCGCTGGCCGTAACCAAGTCGGATGGGATATCGGCTTTTGCCACACCGGGATTGTGCACCAAAAAGCTGTCGATCCTTGCCTGTAGCAAGGCCAGGTAATCGGGGTTGGAAGGCCCCTTATTGCTGCCCCCTGCCCCTGCGGCATTGTAATCCACTGCCGATGGGCGGGAATAGAAGTAGCGATCATCGGTAAATTTTTGACCGATATTGCTGTAATAAGTTCGGCCGTTTTCTGTAATGATATCGCCACGGCCTTTGTTTGGCGCTGCTTGTGCGAAGCCCCAAATGACCGATGTGTAGATGCCTGAAAAAAGCAGCAGGCAAACAAGGGTTAATCGAATGGCGGGGAATATATTTTCTTTCATTGTTGTCGTTTTTTTTATAAATCTGATGAAGCAACAGGAATATCCTAGAACAAGTACCTCTAATTTTATAAGCTTTGATTTGAGTTATTGACCTTTTGGTTATTCCGCTGCATTTTATAGGCCGATTGCTTGTGATGGCCTCAAGCCGGCGGGCTTCGTTCCGGTCTCACCACTGCATTTAGCCCTTTTTCTGGGGCCCCAAAACCCCAGAAAATCCGCCTACGGCGGACCGGTCTCGTCATTAATGACGAGATGGTTCGCCTCGGAACTGGTGGCAGTTGACCCACTTTTTGTTTGCGGTTCTCCAATGAATTAGGTGACATCATTTAAATTAATTTAGATCTGTTTACTGAGAGTGATACACCCTACCGAACTGATTTTTAAAGTGCCCTTATGTAAAAAAAACAGTTACCAGCAAATCCAATAGCTTAATGCCAATAAAGGGCACTATTATCCCACCCAAGCCATACACCAATAGGTTCCTGCGCAGCAAGGCCGAGGCACCAATGGGTTTGTAGGCCACACCCTTTAAGGCCAACGGTATCAGCAGCGGGATAATGAGCGCATTAAAAATAACTGCCGATAGTATGGCTGTTTCGGGGCTGTGCAGGCGCATGATGTTCAAGCCTTGCAAAGCCGGTATGGAGCTGATGAAGAGCGCCGGTACAATGGCAAAGTATTTGGCCACATCATTGGCAATGCTAAAAGTGGTGAGCGTACCCCTTGTCATCAGTAACTGTTTGCCTATCTCCACTACTTCAATCAGTTTGGTGGGGTCATTGTCCAAGTCTACCATATTGCCCGCCTCCTTGGCCGCTTGCGTACCACTGTTCATGGCCACACCCACATCGGCCTGTGCCAGTGCAGGTGCATCGTTGGTACCATCGCCCATCATGGCTACCAGTCTGCCCTCCTGCTGTTCCTTTTTAATGTAGTTCATCTTGTCCTCCGGCTTGGCCTCGGCTATAAAATCATCCACCCCTGCCCTTTCGGCAATAAACTTGGCCGTTAGGGGATTATCGCCCGTAACCATTACCGTTTTGATGCCCATCTTGCGCAGGCGCTCAAAGCGTTCGCTAATACCGGGCTTGATGATGTCTTGCAGTTCAATTACGCCAATCACTGTTTCGTTTTCGGCCACTACCAAGGGGGTGCCGCCATTGCTGGATATTTCCCGCACTTTTTCGGCCGTTTCCGCAGGAAAAATATGGCCCGCTTTTTCGCTTAGTTTTACGATAGCATCCGATGCCCCTTTTCTTATCCTTGTCGATGGTCCACCGGGCTCCGCTGCTGGCAGGTCGATACCCGAGCTGCGGGTTTCGGCCGTAAAGGGAATGTACCTTGGGTTTTGTACTTGATAGTGGGTGGGGTTGATGCCCGCTAGCTCGATTATGGATTTGCCCTCGGGCGTATCATCGGCCATGGAGCTTAACACCGCCGCTTTAATAAAATGGTTTTCCGCCACGCCATTAGCTGGATAAAAATGGGTGGCCTTTCTGTTGCCAATGGTAATGGTGCCCGTTTTATCCAGCAACAATACATCTATATCGCCCGCTGTTTCCACGGCCTTGCCGCTCTTGGTAATCACGTTGGCCCTTAAAGCCCTGTCCATGCCCGCAATGCCAATGGCCGAAAGCAGACCCCCAATGGTGGTGGGTATCAAGCAAACGAACAGCGAAATAAAGGCCGCAATGGTAATGGGTGTATGTGCATAATCGCCAAATGACTTGAGCGTTACCGTTACAATGATAAAGACCAAGGTAAAACCGGCCAACAAAATAGTGAGCGCAATTTCATTGGGCGTTTTTTGGCGGCTGGCCCCTTCTACCAAGGCAATCATTTTATCCAAAAAGCTTTCGCCCTGCTCGGTGCTTACCCTTACCTTAATTTTGTCAGACAATACTTTGGTACCGCCCGTAACGCTGCTCTTGTCGCCACCGGCCTCCCGTATTACCGGGGCGCTTTCGCCAGTGATGGCGCTTTCGTCGATGGTGGCCAGCCCTTCCACAATTTCACCATCGGCAGGTATGGTATCGCCCGCCTCACACAAAAAGAAATCGCCTTTTTGCAATTGAGAGGAGGGTATTATTTTTACTTCGTTTACATACATTTCACCTAGGATCTGTACCCATTTGGCAGGTGTTTCTTCTCTTGTTTTGCGCAAACTGTTGGCTTGTGCCTTGCCCCTTGCTTCTGCAATGGCTTCTGCAAAATTGGCAAACAACAACGTAACCAATAAAATGGCCGTAACCACTATGTTATAGGTCAAGCTGCCTTGGTTTTGCTCGCCCGTGGCTATCCAAATGCAAACACCTGCCATTACCAGCGTGCCTACCCATACGGTAAACATGACGGGGTTGCGCACCATTTTGGCCGGGGCCAGTTTTACTACACAGGCCTTTAGTGCTTCTGCCACCAAATCTTTTTGAAATAAATTATTTGTTCTGCTCCGTTTCATTGCTCATTGATTAATACATGGAAAAATGTTCTGCAATAGGGCCTAATGCCAATGCAGGGAAAAAGGATAGGGCTGCCACAATAGCAATTACGGCAAATACCATTAGGCCAAATGTGGCGGTATCCGTTTTGAGCGTGCCCGCACTTTCGGGGATGTACTTTTTAGCTGCAAGACTGCCTGCTATGGCCACTGGGCCAATGATGGGCAGGTACCTAGCTAATAACATCACAATGCCGCAACCGATGTTCCAAAAGGGGGTATTGTCGCCTAGGCCCTCAAAGCCGCTGCCGTTGTTGGCACTGGATGAAGTGAACTCATACAGCATTTCGCTAAACCCATGGTAGCCGGGGTTGTTTAACCAGCTTGCGTAAGCCGTGGGGTTATGGGCATAGATATAACTGGCCATGGCTGTGCCTGCCAAAATGAGCAGCGGGTGCAACAGGGCCACCATCATGGCGATTTTCATTTCCCTTGCTTCAATCTTTTTGCCCAAAAACTCTGGCGTTCTGCCCACCATTAAGCCGCTGATAAATACGGCCAATATGATAAAGATGTAAAAGTTTAAAAAGCCTACGCCCACGCCACCATAAAAGGCATTTACCATCATGCCCAACAATTGAAACATACCGCTCAAGGGCATAAAGCTGTCGTGCATGGAGTTTACACTGCCGGTAGAAATAACCGTGGTGGCAATGCTCCAGTAGGAGGAGGCCACGGCCCCAAACCTAACTTCCTTGCCCTCCATGCTGCCCATGCCTTGTTGTATGCCCATTTTGGCAATGGCCGGGTTGCCCTGCACTTCGTTTACAATAGTGGGTACCGTTAGTAGCAGAAAGCCTACCGTCATCACCCCAAATATCATCCATGCCAAACGCCGCCTTTTAAGGACATAACCTAGCGCAAAAATTAGGGCGATGGGTATGAGCATTTGCGTAATGATCTGAATGATATTGGTAAAGTAGCTGGGGTTTTCAAATGGGTGTGCCGAGTTGGGGCCAAAAAAGCCGCCGCCATTGGTACCCAAATGTTTAATGGCCACAAAGGCTGCCACCGGGCCACGGCTTACCTGTACGCTGTCGCCCTGTAAACTCACCATGCTATCCTTACCCTCAAATGTCATGGGCGTGCCGTTGAACAACAACAGCAGGGCCACCACCAAGGCAATGGGCAATAATATCCTTGTGCAAGAGCGCACAAAATAATAATAGAAATTGCCCAAAGCCGCAGTGGTCCGCTCTTTCATGGCTATAAATACTATCCCTGCGATGGCGATGCCGCAGCCCGCACTGATAAACTGAAACAGCATCAGTACCAATTGTCCTAAGTACGACATACCGGTTTCGCCCGAATAATGTTGTAGGTTGGTATTGGTAACAAAGCTTACGGCCGTGTTAAATGCCAAGTCCACGCTCATGGAGGGGTTGCCATCGGGGTTTAGGGGCAGCCAGCCCATATTGGTAAGTACCAGCATGGCCAGTACGAACCATACCAAGTTGATGGTAAGCAAGGCCAATAAATGCCGTTTCCAGTTCATTTCCTTGTGGCAATCTATGCCGCCGAGCTTGTACAATACTTTGTCGAGGGGGTTCATGCAGGCATCCAGCCAAGTTTTTTGGCCGCTTAATACCTTGCCGATATACCGGCCTAGGGGGATGGCCAATAGTACAACCGCCACATAGCTGACGATGATGCCGAGTATTTCTGTGTTCATGTTTAAAATTTTTCGGGTTTAACCAGTACGTAGCACATATAGGCAAATACTGCAATGGCGATGATGAATAGCGCTATCATAATTATTATATTTTTAGCGGCTCAAATGCGTTTAAACAAAAGAGCCAAGCGGTAAATGCTATGTACTTAAATGAGTATGGTTTGGTAATGTGTAGTTAAGATTGCGTAAATAGGCTTGATTGGCATCCATTCTTTTCATTACCAATTTTTTAGCAATCCGCCTTCTTACCTTGTTCATTGTTTTTTCAACTTTCCAATAAAGCAGGCAGAAAGCTGCCATGATGGCAAGCACGATTAATAAACTAAGTACTGCTTTCATTTCTTTTTTCCGATAGATGCCAAACGCTGTTCCAATAATGGCTTGCACGCATTACGCATTGATTAATAAGGCTTTGCTTACAATACAATCCATCGGGAAAAAGAAAACCCTTTCATTTTGAAAGGGTGCATACTATCGTTTTGAAAGGGGATTAGTTGATTTTATATTCTTCTAGCTTACGGTAAAGGGTGGTTAATGCAATATTGAGCAGCCGGGCGGTTTCTGTTTTATTGCCGTTGGTATAGTTCATCACTTTTTGGATATGTACTTTTTCGGCGCTTGCCAAATCAAAGGCGGAAAGTATTTTGCCGCTTGCTTGCGTTGCTGCTACATCCTGAAAATCGGTGGGCAAAGAATCCATGACCAGTTCTGGGCCGTCTGTTAATATAACGCTGCGTTCAATTACATTCTTCAACTCACGGATATTGCCCTTCCAAGGATGCAACTTTAGGGCTTCCATATAAGCGGGTGCCATCCGTTCTATCTTTTTGTTCGTTTTGTTGGAGAAAAACCGAAAAAAATGGGTGGCCAATTGCTCGATATCGGCTACCCGTTCCCGCAAGGGCGGCAAGGGTATTTGAAATACGGAAATGCGGTAAAACAAATCTTCCCTAAAATGGGCCGCTTCTATCTCTTGTAACAAATTGCGGTTGGTAGCGGCAATAATACGCACATTGGTTGTACGCACTTTGCTATCACCTATGCGCAAGAACTCACCCGTTTCCAATACCCGCAGTAATTTGGCCTGCAAGTCCAAGGGCATTTCGCCTATCTCATCTAAAAAAACAGTACCGCCATTGGCTTCCTCAAAAATGCCCTTGCTGTCTTTGGTAGCCCCGGTAAAGGCCCCGGCTTTGTGCCCAAACAATTCATTTTCCAACAAGGTGGCGCTAAAGGCCGAGCAGTTAACGGCTATAAAGGGTTGATTGCAGCGCTTGCTGCCGTTGTGGATGGCTTGTGCAAATACTTCCTTGCCCGTGCCCGTTTCGCCGGTGAGCAATACGGTGGCATCGGTGGCCGCCACTTTTTGGGCGGCTTCGATGGCCGCTTGTATAGGTTTCGATTGGCCGATGATGCTGTCAAAAGAATACTTGTTGCCGAGTTGTTTTTCCAATTGTTGCACCCGTTTGGCCAGGCTTACTTTTTCCAGCGCCCGGTACAGCAGCGGGATAATTTTATTGTTGTCGTCGCCCTTGATAATATAATCAAAGGCACCGTTTTTAATCGCCTGCACCCCATCGGGTATATTGCCGTAGGCCGTTAACAATATCACTTCTATTATGGGGTGCTTTTCTTTAATGGTTTTGGCCAGTTCCACCCCATTGCCATCGGGCAGTTTTACATCGCACAATACCACTTCTATTTCCGTTCCCAACTGTTCCAGCTTCCGTAGCCCGGCTTTGCAATCGCTTGCCCGTAGCACTTCAAATCCCTCAAGGCTGATGATTTTGGCCAGCAATAGGCTCAGCTTTTCCTCATCGTCTATGATCAATACCTTTTTCACCTGATTGAATTGTAATTTGGTGTGAAGTTATAGCAATTCGATTTGAAAAGTACATGATGCAGTGCTTGATGTAGGGCAAACGCATCTAAAATTTATAGCGTTTGAATTGCTACTATACTAGCCTTATTGCAGCATGCTATTGGCCGATTGCTTGTGCTGGCCTCAAGCCGGCGGGCTTCGTTCCGGGTTCACCACTGCATTTAGCCCTTTTTTTGGGACCCCTCCCCAAAAAATCCCCAACAAGTTGGGGACCGGCCTAAATGAGGTGGTTCACCTCGGAACTGGTGGAACCAGCCCATTTGCCTTGCTACATCAAGGCAAATGGGCTGGTTCCGTTGAATTTAATTTAGATGCGTTTGCCCTAATGCTTGAAGGGGAGGGTGATATATTAACAATAACCCTTAACTTCATAACCGAAACATATAACCGTTAGCCCTACATGGGCTAACTATTTTTTAACGCTAAATATTTAAACATGAAAGCATTGCAATTATTGGGTACCCAACTCTCTCCCACCGAACAAAAACAAATCAGCGGTGGCTGGGACCCCTGCTGGAACTTACACGGACAGTATGGCGGCTGTAAAACGGATGCGGCCTGCCTAATGGACATTCCCATTTGCGAGCCGTTTTAAGTACAAATATTACTAATGAATAAGCCCGCCAATTCAGATGGCGGGCTTGCTTTTGTAGTATTGGATGGATGACCTGAAATTAGCGATGCTGCGCAATCACCTGCTGTAACTGATTGGCCGACACCACGCCCGATTGCCGCCATTTGATCTCCCCATTTTTAAACAATATCAAGGTAGGTACCCCTTGTATATTATAGGCACTGGCTACCTGCGGGTTCTTGTCCACATCCAATTTTAATATAGTAGCGCTATCTCCTACCTTACCTTTTAACTCTTTCAGCACGGGCTGCATCATTTTGCAAGGCCCGCACCATTCTGCAAAAAAATCTACCAAGGTAGGGGTATCGCTGTTGATGATGGTTGAAAAATTAGCTGCCATAATTATTGTTTTATTTCTTCAAACTCCACTTCCTGCATCGCTTGGCTATTGCTGGGGGATGATGCATGGCCGTTCCTAACTTGTTGAGCGCCGCCAAAACAGCCACCTGAAGCACACCCAAACGAAAATAAGCCCATGCTGGCAAAATAACCGCCCAGTAATACGCCTAGCCATTGTTTTTGTATCAAGGACTGTGCCACTACAAATGCACCAAGGGCAACGTAAAGTACCCTGCCAAATGTCCATCCTTTTGTTAACCGCTCTTTCATGTTGTTATTTTTTTTCTTTTTTAAAACTAGCCCCTAGCATTCCGCCCATCAAAGCCCCGTAAAGGGTACTGGTTAATGGTTTGGAGGTAATGGGGCAAGTGCCTGAACTACAGCCGATAAAATGATAATAAGCATACCCAGCCCCTGCGCCCAACAATATACCCACCGCTAAAATTGTCCGGTTGCGTAAAGTGATTGCCTTTTGCGAAGATGGTTGCGTATCCATTATTTTTATTTGTGTAAAGATACGTTTGCCAGATGTGGCTTTATGGTGACTAATGTTACACAGGTCGTTGTTCGCTGGAGTTTACTGAACGCTTTATTGCCGCAGCATGCGCTGGATTTTTTGCTAGCTATTAATGGCCGTTACCCGTACAATCTTTTCGTTTTCCACCTCATAAATCAATATCATTTCTACCGGTGTATCAGCCCCCATACGGCCAACGATATGCTCATGGTCAATTACTTTGTTGCCCAACACCATGCGTTTTACTATGGTAGAATGCAGCTTGGGCGACTGATCAAACAAGGTTTGGTAGCGCTGGCGAACGGCGGCTAAGCCCACGGTAGTAGGCTGGGTTTGGCCATAGGCATAAAGGGAAATATTTTCACTAAAACTGGATATAAATCCATTGATGTCCCGCTTATTATAACTATCCAAATTCTGTTGTACGATCTGTTCTGGCGTCATCTGCTGTGCTTTACTGGGAGTGGCATAAAAAAAGGCACCGTATAACAGTGCCTTGTATAAAATCGTTTTGTATTGCATGTAATGAATGTATTTGCTTACCACACATTCCTAGGGCAGGTATCTTCGTGGCGATTGCTCAGCTTAAAACCAATCATTACTTCGTGTGTACCCTTGGCAAAGGCGCCCAAGTCGGTTGTGGTATGGTCGTATGAATAGCCAATGCTGAGGCTGGAGCCAATATTGAGCCCGGCCATACCTGCAATGCCATCTTTGTGGCGGTAAGAAGCACCTACCCACAACAAATCCCTGTACTGCAGCTTGGCATTGCCTTCCAGTTGTACGGGCGATGGTTGAATGTATTTTACCATTACCGAAGGGATCAGGTTAAAGTCTTCGTTCAGCAACATGCGGTAACCTAGTATGCCAAAAAAGTGTGGAACAGCCTTGCCGTTCACTGTGCGTGTTATGTTTTCTGTAAATTCCAATTTTTGCGGTACAATCTGCTGTGCGGAGATACCAGCAAAAAGACTGGGCCCGTACAGGTAAATACCAGCACTGAAATCGGGGCGAATTTTGTTGAGTACGCCACTGGTGTACACTGCTGGGTCAACCGTTGTCGCAAACTTGAGGCGGTTGGCATCGAGCCGTACTTGGTTGATGCCGGCACTAAAGCCCACTGCTAGGTTCATCACATCGCTCAGCGGCATATGGTAGGCATAGCTTACCTGGGCCGTGAGGTTGTTCAATGGACCAGCCCGGTCGTTTACAATCTGCAAGCCCCAACCATGATGGGCAGGTGATGCTTTGTACTCATCCCAATACTCTTCGCCCCTTGGGTTAACCTCACGCTGACGCATCACCGAAGGCACCCCATCGCCCCTGCGGCCACTCAATGGGCCATGTATGGAAAAATAGGTGGTAATGGGACCATCATTGATGCCCAGCCATTGGTGGCGGTGGCTAATGCGTACATCTTTGTAGCTCTCAATACCTGCCAATGCGGGGTTAATGATGAACTGATTTTGAATGTACTGCGTATAATGCGGCTTTTGCTGTGCTTTGGCAGCTAAGCCCGTCATTGCTAACAGTGATATGATACAGAGGATGCGCATGTTTTACTTTTGTAATACTTTAAATTCGGTACGACGGTTCTTGGCCCTGCCCTCAGGGCTATCCGTACCATCGTCATTGGTATTGCTAGCCAATGGCCTGCTTTTACCATAGCCCTTCGCTACCAGTTGTTGTGGGTTCACGCCTTTGCTTATCAAATACTTCACGCAACTTTCGGCACGTTTTTGCGAAAGGTCTTGGTTGTACTCTTCTGTGCCCTTGGCATCGGTATGACCTGCAATTTCAATTACCACATTGGGCTTGGCAATCAAGTTGGCTGCCAACCTATCCAATGTGGGGAAGGATACATCCAATAGTTTGTACTCGTCAAACTCGTAATAGATATTGTCCAATGCCTCTGTTACACCCACTGGTGGCGGGAAGTTTTTAACCAAGCAGATATTCACATTGCGCAAGTCGTTACTGGTTTCATCCAGTGGCCCATTAAAGCTAACAAAGTTGTCGGCATAGCCATCAGCACTGGCCACTGCTTTAAGCGGCTGGAACTCATCCATGGTAAATGAATAGCTGCCATCCATATTGGTGGTCAGGGTATTCACTACCAAGTTGATGGTGGTATCAATGATTTTAACTGTTGCCTCCGATAAAGGGCCATTGTCTTCGCAGCGGGTTACCATACCCGAAATACGCTTCAGTGGTTTTTGTTTGTTCAACGAAAACAGTTCCAAGCAGCAGGCAGCAGAGCGGTCGCTGCTGAACAACACATTTTCCAATATGTTGCGGGCACCGCCACGGCTACTAAAATACATATCGTCTTTTACGGAGTTAACCGGATGTCCAAAATTGATGGGCTCGGCATAACCGTTCTTGCCCATTTTGCTGTGGTAAAAATCAAAACCACCCATGCCCACACGGCCATTGCTGCTGTACACCAAGGTGTTGGATGCGGTGTGGAAGAAAGGGGCCTGTTCATCGCCAGCGGTATTAATGGTGGCACCCATATTGTTTACCGCAGTGGCGTTACCACTGGCATCCAGTGCAGCTTCGTACAAATCAAAACCACCACTGCCGCCGGGGCGGTTGCTGGCGAAATACAATTTGCCGGGCAGTACAAAGGGTTGTTGGGTGCTGTAGCCATCCATATGCAAACCTTCTACTTTTACTGGATCGCTCCAATTACCGCTTTCTTTACGGCTCATAAAAATCACCGCTTCTTTTTTGCCATTGGCACTGCTCCAGCGGGTAAGGTAGATGCGATTGCCATCGGGACTAAGCGCAGCAGCGGCCTGTTGCACTTCGCCTGTTTGGCCCAGGTTCATTTTTTCGGGAGCATCGTTGCTGCCCAAACTGCCTGCATAAATACGATTGTCGTTTTTGTTTTTGGCAGCCCCACTGCTATCGCTGCGGGTAGAGGTAAACAGAAAACGTTGACCATCCATCCATACCGGGGCATAGTTGGCACCACCGGGATTTAGGTTGCCATCTAATTTGCTTACGGTAAACAGGGCCAAGTCTTTGCGCTGTAATTGTTGCTGGATAAAAGCCAAGTTCTGCAACTCCGTTTTAGCGGCTGCGGCATATTCATCACTGGCCGTATATTCGCTCAAAAAACTATTGAGTGCCACAGCGGCATCATCGTACATTTCCAAACTGCGCAAAGTAGTACCTTGGTAAAACCTGGCCAGCGGAAACTGCGTTTTAGCCGTTTCTACTACTTTTTTATACTGTGGTTCTGCCAATGCAGGATAGTTGAGCATGCGATAGCTTTCGGCCAAATTGTACATGGCCTGTTGCTTGCTGCTTACGGCTACGGCGCTGGTGCCACCACCCTTTTGGTTTTTGGATTGCACCGTATAAGGGGAATAGCCGGGGGCTTTCTTTTTTATTTTAGAGGCATTGAGGCCCAAGTATTTTTCATAATACTGGGTGGCCGAATAATAATCGCCTTTTGAAAAGTAGCCATCGGCGGCCCGCAGGTAATCATACGTAAATTGGCTGAAACCCTGCAAGCCGGCAATCATCAATATAGCTGTCAATATTTTTTTCATCATCATACTTTGTAGTGGTTGGTAAATGCGGGTTACAATCTGGGACAAACAAATTCACCTTCGGGTGTTTCCACTTTGCGTTTTTTGATAAACGTGAGTGATAACTCAAAGCTGTTGCTGCCACGGGCCACTTTGCCCAAATCAGACATATTGATATCATAGCTGGTGCTAATCATCATATTGCCGAATGTATAACCCACAAAGGGGGCCAGCGCATCTTTAAAGCGGTAGTTGGCACCCAACATAAAATCACTGTTGTCACTTACTTTCAACTGTCCGTAAGCACCCACCATGGTTTCCGATGCCGTGCCTTGGCGCAGGTACAAGGCATTGGGGGTAAGGCTGAAGCGGTCGTTCAAATTGATGCGTACACCTGCATGCACCGTGTGGCGCATGGGGATGGTACCGCCGCCAAATGAACTGAATTGGTCTTTGGGTTTGTTGATGTGCGAAGCTGCATACCCACCGAAGAAGTTGGCTTTTTTGCCCGGTGTGGCATCAAAGTACAAAAAGCCGGCACCAAAGTCGAGGGCCGATTGGTTATTGCCCGAAATCAAATCGCTGGTTGGGTTGGAACTGCTATAGCCCGTAATGGGGTTCCACTGATCGCCAAAGGTTAATTTGGTGGGATCGAAGCGGCGCTGTATCATGCCTATCTGCAAGGCCAGTACCAAACGCTTCATGCCGTTGGCCGACTGTACACCGGTATAGGCCAAATTGCCATAAGCGGTGGTATAGCTATAACCGCCCTTACCTGCGGTTTGTCGCATCAGGCTTAAACCATAGCTCATGTTTTTTTCTGTATTGATGTCAAAAGCTATACCCGGCGTAGAAAAGGGTGTACTTACATTGCCCCACTGGCTGCGGTAAATACCCGACACCCGCATTTGGCCATCAAAAGCACCGGTCAGTGCCGGATTGAGCCAAGATGGGTAAACATAATAAGACGAGAAATGAGGGTCTACCTGTGCATGGGCTTGTTGCGTACCATACAGCGCCAAGGCCGTCATCGCAATCCGTATAATTTTTCTCATAACTACAGAAGTTAATTGTTTACAATTTTTTTATCTGATGATGGTTACAGATCCGTTGCGTTTCTGCAAGCCATTTTTCAAGTCAATAATATAATAATACACACCTACCGGCATGGGCGAACCATTGATGGTACCATCCCAAGCTTTGGTATAACCGCTTTGCTGGTAAATGCGTTGGCCATAGCGGTTGAATATTTGAATATCACAATCCGCATAGTCAATCAGGTTCTTGATTTCCCACCTATCATTGATGCCGTCGCCATTGGGCGAGAAGGCATTGGGGATATCGATGGGCTGCAACACTTTCACGCTCATGAAATCGGAAGCGGTACAACCACCCTGTCCCGTAGCGGTGAGTGTATATATTTGATCAAACGCAACCGTCAACGATGGTTTGAGCACGGTAGCAGAAGAAAGGCCTACTGCTGGCGACCAAACAAAATTGAGGCTGGTACTATTTACCACTGGATTGAATGTAATGGTTGAACCTTGCAATACCGTAAAGGATGGCCCTGCATCTACTACAGGCTGCAGGTACACTACTACCGGATTGGTAGACAAGTCACTTATGCAACCTGCTGCATTGGTTACCCTTAGCGTAACGGCATAATTACCGGGCTGTGCATAAGTTTTTACGGGGTTCTGTGAAGTAACGGGCGCACTGCCATCGGCAAAGTTCCAAGTCCAACTGGTAATGGCACTACCAGCAGGGTCGGTACTCAAATCGTCAAATACCGTAGGCTTGCCTTGACAAAGTGTGTCGGGGGTAGCTTCAAAAGCTGCAATGGGTTTTTCGAAAAACGCATTGAAAGGCTTGCTCACTTGATGGCTACAACTGGCTGCCGAAGTGGCCGTTAATGTAATTGTATAGTTGTTAATGGACGCATACACATGGCTGGGGTTCGTACTGGTACTGGGTGCAGAAAGATCACCAAAATTCCAAACATAAGCCAAGGCATTGTTGTTGCCCGTGAGCGAACTTTGGTTGGTAAAGTTTACAGCACCGCCCGGCATACACACCGAAGCACTGGTAGTAAAGTCGGCCACCGGTATGGGATGCACAATAACCGTTCTAGTGGCCGTATCGCTGATACAACCATTGGCACTTTCTGTAACCAGTTTGGCCACAAAAGTATCTGCCGTAGCGTATGTATGGTTGAATGTATTGCCATTGTTGTTATTGGCCACATTGCCATCGCCAAAAATCCATCTCCATTGTGTAATGCTGCCACTGCTGATGGACGAACCATCGGTAAAGGTAACAACGGTACCCAAGCAAACGGATGGCGTTGCCGTAAAGGCTGCTACCGGTTTGGGGTCTACACCAATGGTTTGCGAAATAGAATCCGTACAGCCATTGGGCGTGGTAAACTTGTACCAGATGGTATGCGTACCCGAACCAGCCACCGACGGGTTAAACTGACCAGCCGCTGTAGTGCCGGGGCCGCTGTACACGCCAGTACCCGTAGCACCATTGGTAACAGATGCTGTGGCTACCGACACTGTACCCGGAACACTCTGACAGATAGTGGCCAATGGCGGATAAGCCAAGGCGGGTTTGATATTGAAGTTGTGTGCGATAGTCGTATCACCGCTACAACCGCCCGAAGAGGTTACTGTCAGCAATACATTATAAGTACCATTCGCCGTAAAGTTGTGCGATGGGTTTTGAATATTGCTCGTGTTGGGGTTGCCAGCATTGGCATTGGGGTCATTGAAGGTCCAAGCCCAAGTGTTTACGGTTTGGCCATCACTCAGGACAGCATTACCATTAAACTGTGCCAATCCATTGGTAGGCAAGCAACCGCCTGTTGGGAAGGTATAACTCACCACGGGTTTGGCTTTTACCAAAATGGTTTGTGAAATAGAATCCGTACAGCCATTGGGTGTGGTAAACTTGTACCAAATGGTATGTGTACCTACGCCTGCCGTAGCCGGTGTAAAAATGCCCGCGGCCGAAGTACCCGGACCGCTATAAACACCTGTACCGCTAGCTCCATTGGTAACGGAAGCACTCGCTACGTTTATGGTGGCCGCAGCATTGTTTACGCAAACACTGGCCAGTGCTGCGTAGGCCAAAGCTGGCTTGATATTGAAGTTGTGCGCAATGGTGGTATCGCCCAAGCAACCGCCAGATGAGCTAACGGTCAACAGTACATTATAAGTACCGTTGGCAGTAAAGTTGTGCGTGGGGTTTTGTAAGGCACTGTTATTGGGATTGCCCGCATTGGCATTGGGATCATTGAATGTCCAGCCCCAAGTGTTCACCGTTTGGCCATCGCTGAGGGCCGCATTGCCATTAAACTGGGCCAGTCCGGTTGTGGGCAAGCACCCGCCTGTTGGGAAGGTATAACTTACCACGGGTTTGGCTTTTACCAAAATGGTTTGGGTGATAGAATCAGCACAACCATTTGGTGTAGTGAACTTGTATTGTATGGTATGCGTACCTACCCCCGCAGTAGCTGGTGTAAAGATACCCGCTGCCGTAGTACCGGGGCCGCTGTAAACACCCGTACCGCTCACACCATTGGTAACCGAGGCCGTGGCCACGTTCACCGTACCGACCGCATTTACGCAGATGCTGGCCAAGGCTGGGTAAGCCAGGGCAGGCTTGGTATTGAAGTTGTGGGTGATGGTGGTATCACCTGCGCAACCGCCAGAAGAGGTCACCGCCAATTGAATGCTATAAGTTCCGTTCGCCGTAAAATTGTGCGAAGGGTTTTGAATATTGCTCGTATTGGGGTTGCCCGCATTGGCATTGGGGTCGTTGAAGGTCCAGGCCCAAGTGTTTACGGTTTGGCCGTCGCTCAGCGCAGCATTACCGTTAAACTGTGCAAAACCGCTGGTTGGCAAACAACCGCCCACGGGGAAGGTATAGCTAACAATCGGTTTGGCTTTTACCAAGATGGTTTGGGTAATAGAATCGACGCAACCATTCGGTGTAGTGAATTTGTATTGTATGGTATGCGTACCTACCCCTGCGGTAGCTGGTGTAAAGATACCAGCCGCTGTTGTACCGGGGCCACTGTAAAAACCCGTGCCGCTCACACCGTTGGTAACCGAGGCCGTGGCCACATTTACCGTACCGCCCGCATTTACGCAGATGCTGGCCAGTGCAGGGTAAGCCAATGCTGGCTTGGTATTGAAGTTGTGGGTTATCGTAGTATCACCTGCGCAACCGCCAGAAGAGGTCACCGCCAGTTGGATGCTATAAGTACCGTTCGCAGTAAAGTTGTGCGAGGGGTTTTGAATATTGCTCGTGTTGGGGTTACCCGCATTGGCATTGGGATCATTAAAGGTCCAGGCCCAAGTGTTTACGGTTTGTCCATCGCTCAGGGCGGCAATGCCGTTGAACTGCGCAAAACCGCTGGTTGGTAAACAACCGCCCACGGGGAAGGTGTAACTAACAATCGGTTTGGCTTTTATCAAAATCGTTTGTGAAATAGAATCCGTACAACCGTTGGGCGTGGTAAACTTGTACCAAATGGTATGGTTGCCCACACCTGCCGTAGCTGGGGTAAAGATGCCTGCCGCTGTTGTACCCGGACCGCTGTAACCGCCCGTGCCGCTCACACCATTGGTAACCGAGGCCGTGGCCACATTTACCGTGCCGCCTGCATTGACGCAAATGCTGGCCAGTGCAGGGTAAGCCAATGCTGGCTTGGTATTGAAGTTGTGTGTAATAGTCGTATCGCCAGCACAACCGCCAGAGGATGTTACCGCCAGTTGGATATTGTACGTACCGTTCGCTGTAAAATTGTGCGATGGGTTTTGAATATTGCTCGTGTTGGGGTTACCCGCATTAGCATTGGGATCGTTGAAAGTCCAGGCCCAAGTGTTCACCGTTTGGCCATCGCTCAGGGCTGCAATTCCATTGAACTGGGCGAAACCGCTGGTCGGTAAACAACCGCCCACGGGGAAGGTGTAGCTAACAATTGGTTTGGCTTTTACTAAAATCGTTTGCGATATAGAATCCGTACAACCGTTGGGCGTGGTAAACTTGTACCAAATGGTATGGTTGCCCACACCCGCTGTAGCTGGTGTAAAGATGCCAGCCGCTGTTGTACCCGGACCGCTATAACCACCCGTGCCGCTTACGCCATTGGTAACCGAGGCCGTGGCCACGTTCACCGTACCGCCCGCATTTACGCAGATGCTGGCCAGTGCTGGGTAAGCCAGTGCTGGCTTGGTATTGAAATTATGTGTTATCGTTGTATCCCCAGCACAACCGCCAGAGGAAGTTACCGCCAGTTGGATATTGTACGTACCATTCGCTGTAAAGTTGTGCGAAGGGTTTTGAATATTGCTCGTATTGGGGTTACCCGCATTGGCATTGGGATCGTTAAAGGTCCAAGTCCAAGTGTTCACCGTTTGGCCGTCGCTCAGGGCAGCGCTGCCGTTGAACTGCGCAAAACCGCTGGTTGGCAAACAACCGCCCACGGGGAAGGTATAGCTTACTACAGGTTTGGCCCTTACCTGGATGCTTTGTTGAACAGAGTCTATACAGCCCCCTGTGGTTGTGAATACGTACCAGATATTGTGGGTGCCCACTCCGGCAGCAGCAGGATCAAACATACCCGCAACCGTAGTTCCGGGGCCTCTGTACACACCGTTTCCTGTTACGCCGTTGGTTACCGCCGCAGTGGCAATGGAGAATGCTGCCACATTTTGGCAAACAGGGGTAATGGCTGGGAAGTTGAGCGCAGGCGTTATTTTAACCGGCACGTTCATCGTTGTATCTTTTATACAGCCTTGTGCCGAAGTGGCCGAGAGGTTTACTGCATAAGTACCTTCTGCAAAAATATGCGAAGGCGTTTGCACGGCACTGGTATTGGGGTTGCCCGCCGTAGCATTGGGATCGTTGAAGGTCCAAGCCCAAGTGGTAATCGCCTGCCCGTCGGGTATGGTGGTACCGTTGGTAAAGTCAACTTGACCATTGGTGGGTAAACAATTGGTAGGGAAGCTAAAACTTGTTCTTGGCTTGGCATACACCGTAACCGTTTTTACAACCGTATCGCTAAAGCAGCTTGCACTGGTACGCACCACATGCTTCACAATATAAGTACCAAAGGTTGGGTAGCTAATGGTTTGGTTGGCATTGGATGTTGCATTTACAATATTGCCGTTGCCAAAATCCCAGTAAAAATTATTATTTGCCCCGGTACCTGTTATGCCCGAACTATCGCTGAAGGTGACCGCCGTATTTTCGCAAATATTCACAGGCAGGTAACCAAAGTTACTCACCGGCTTGTTGAATACATTGATTGCCAGCGTGGTATCACCAACACAACCATCTCTGGTAACCACTTCCAGATTTACTGAATGGTTACCCGGCGGTAGCATCATTTGTACCTGTTGCGTATTCACCGTGGTTGGAGCAATGGGCGGCGCCGGTAGGGTCCATGTATAACGGCTTACGATATAATTGTTTAGTGTAGTATCCTTTGCGGTAACAATGGCCGTATCCAAGGTGCAGCCAGTATGGCTCAGGATAAATGTTGGCCTTGGCGTAGCTTTTACCTTAATATCATAGGAAAGTTTTTCAGTGAACGTACAGTTTTCGATATTAGGGTGCGAACTGAGTATGGGGATAGAGAAAGTACCTGTATCGGTAAACATGTAAGTGCCGGGCAATGAGTATTTGTAATACTTAATACCATTGATGATGGACGAGTCAATTGGAGCGGGGCTGATTTGCGTAACATCGGCATTGGGCGTGAGCACTGCTGCCAATGTACTTAGTTGCCAAGTGAGCGAAGTAGGCTTGTACAAGTAAAAAGCCGACAATGTGATGGGCGAATTCTTACAAGTAAAGGGATGTTCCTTAATCAGCGTAGCCGTATCGCTATCGTTGCGTATAGAGCCCACCAAGTTGAGGTTGTTCAAGAAAGTGCCTGCATTGTAACCATAGCTTTCTACACTGCCCAGCCCATAGGTAACTGCGGTAAAAGCACTATCGCTGGAGGCTGTGGCCTGCGCTTGGGCCGCATTCCATCGCTTTACCACTACAGAATAACCGGGCTTTTGCGGATGTGCATAAGAGTGGTCAAAAGCTGGGCTGCCATCAATCCTCAACGAAGGGATACCATTGGTAGGGATAATAAGCGTAAGGTAGTTAACCTGTATCGATTCCCGGTTGTTACGGTAAAAACCAACCTTCTTAATCCCTTGTTCAATGGGGCTGAGGAACATCATTTCAGGATCGCCCAAGCCACCATTCAAGCAGCCCCCGCCCGTCATGTATTGGGCTACCATGATGGGCTTATCCGCCTCAATAAAATCGGCGGTATTGCTTTGAAAAAAGAACTGTTGCACTACAGAGCCGGGTGCAAATACAGCAACCAAAGGAACGCCATTGCGCTTAACTACAGTACCGGGGTCCCTTGCAACAATCTTGTACGTATTGGTCATAAACGTACTGGCACCTGTGGAACTGGAAGTAGGTGCAATAAGGTATTGCTTGCCCCATGTACTGGTAGGAAAACATTGTTGGTTGTCATTATCACCGCCCCCACTGCCGCAGGCTACCGGATTGCTGGTGCGGCTGCTGCCAGCAAACACGGCAATGGGTGGACAAACACCACCAGCATTGGCCACCGACTTGAATTTGGTACCTGTCATTTCCAAGGCAGTGGAACCGGCCGTTGGATTGTTGCCAATCACTTGGTATATCTGCCCCTTGTTTAAGGTAACTGTAAAAGTAACCCCCGCTGGCCGCAGGGTACGTGTTTCTACCGAGGGGGTAATCTCTATCACCGTATTGTCTTGGTTGGCTACCACATAGGCCCAAGAAAAACAGTTGGCGGCATAGTTTTGCCTACTGTTGAGCGTATGGTACACATTGCCCCAAGAATCGATGGGCAGTAGCATGGTGGCGCCAGATGAAGCCGAGCCAAAAGTATGCGCATAGGCCACGATGGGCACATCGCTCTTGATATTAATACCCCGATTGAACAAACCTTCGCCGCCCGTACCGCCAAATGTGGGTGGTACTGAATATAAGCGGGGATCGTCTACCCCATTTTTGGGCATGTATTCCGTAGCGATTACCGTATTGGCAGGCACATTGTAAGTCCTTGTCCAAGTTGTACCGTTGATGCTCACCACTACGGTGGCGGGTTGTTCGGCACTCAGATAAATCACCATTTCCTGGCTATTGGGCTGACCTGGTTCCATGAACTGGTGGTGGCCATAGCCTACCCAAAACTCCTTACCCCTGTTGGAAGTGTTTTGAGCTCCTGCGCTTAGCGCAACAAGTACCAGTATGACAATCCCTAAAATTCTTATCATCAGTATCCTTTGTTTTACTGTATCAAATTAATCTCACCCTTATACAACTGCTTGCTGCCATTTGTCAATAACAGTTCAGCTACATACATGTACACACCAGATGGTTGTTTCTTGCCTTTGTATGTACCGTTCCAGCCTTGACTTTGGTTGCGGGTTTCAAAAATCTTCTCGCCCCATTGGTTAAATACCATCAAGCGCAGTTCTTTGATTGCATAACCATAAACTTGCCATACATCATTTCTACCATCACCATTGGGCGTAAAGCTATTGGGGAAGTATACCTGATCGGTAAGAGTCTTGGCCGTTACCGGTGCCGATACCGCATCTTGACAACCACCGTTGGCCCTCACCAACAACGTAACCGTTTGCAATGGACTGAGCCCCATTTCCCTATGCGTTAAGCCGGTTGGCCCAGACGATGGCGTTTGCCATGTGGTACCATTGTTGGTTGAAACACTGTAGGTAAGTGCATTGGGTACCGCATTCCATTTAAAGCTGATAAAGGTAACGCCCACTGAATCTACTGTAACCACAGGCGCTGTAAGCAATGGCAACACATTTACCACCACCCGCTTACGGGCCAAGCTTACGCAACCGTTTTGCGATACTTCTACAAAAGCCACCACATTAACGGTTACGTTGGTAAACGTATAGCTGGTGCCTGTGCCCAACAATGTACCACCCGTTGCTGCCGTGTACCAGTTGTAGGTAGCGTTGGCAATGGGGTTTTGTATGTTGAAAGTAGCATTAGAACCGATACAGGTAGAAATAGAATCCGTAACCACGTTGGCAGTGGGTCTTGGGTTAACCACTACCGGTTTGGTAGTATCGCCCAAGCAACCATCGGCACCTACCGCCCTCAGTTGTACATTGTACGTACCTGGGCTGGCGTACAGTTTGCTGGTGCTTTGCCCAACACCTGTGGAGGCATCGCCAAAGTTCCAATTCCATTGCGTTACAGCCGCACCATTGTTGGTAATAGACGTACCATTGAACAGTACCGGATCACCTACGCAACCGCTAAAGGTGGTGGTAAAGTCGGTAACGGGCTTGGGCAATACTGTTACAGAAACGGTAATGTCCAAACTGCTGTTGCAACTTTCGATGGTAGGATGTACCAAGCTAATGGGCAAAATGAATGTGCCTACGCCATTGTACACAAAGTCTTGCGCTACTGTATAGTTATAGTACCATACGCCGTTTACAAATGATGAGTCGGTGGGCACAGGGTTGTTTTGTGTTAAGTTGGTACTAGGCGTCAATCCCGGTACTTGGCTGAACTGCCATACCAATTGCGTTGGTTTTACCGTGAGCAATACATTGAAGCGGAACGGTGTACCCTTACAAGTATAAGGACTGTTACCACCACCGCTCAATACGTTGCTGATGGATGAAACCGCATTGAGGTTTTTCACCAAAGTACCAGCATTGTAACCATAGCTTTCTACACTGCCCAAGCCATAAGTAATGGCCGTAAAGGCGCTATCACTGGTAATGGTTGTTTGGGCCTGTGCGGCAGTCCACCTTTTCACCACCACCGAGTAACCGGGGAAGTTGGTGTGCGCATAGGTAAGATCAAATGTATTGGATCCATCTATTTGCAAACTGGCCAAGCCGCCTGTCGGGATAATCAAGGTTACATAGTTGTTGGTAATGGCTTCCCTTGTATTCCTAAACAATGCCACACTCTTGATACCCTGTTCCAATGGGCTCAGGTAAATCATTTCAGGATCGCCATTGCCGCCAGAGTTGTTACAGTTGCTGCCACTTGAAGACATATACAGTGCTACCATAACGGGCTTATCTGCCTCCACATAATCGGCTGTATTGCTTTCAAACTCGTAGTACCTATTGTTCACCAAGCCGGTAAGTATCACGTTATTGCGCTTAACCACCGTTGTTGGATCTTTTACTACCACCCTTAATATATTGGTGTGGAAGCTGTTGGCTGCCGCTGAGTTGGAAGTGGGCGCTGTGAGGTATTTTTTACCCCATGCCTGTGATGGGAAGTTTTGTTGTATCAAGTTATCACCGTTACCTGCCGTATTTTGACCACCGCAATAGATGGCGGTACGGCTACTTCCGCTAAACATGGCGAAAGGATAACATTTGCCTTGGTTGTTCGGCATCGACTTCACTTTACTACCGGTTAAATCGAAACCATTGGAACCGGAGTTGATGGCACCGAGCACTTGATAGATCTCACCTTTGTTCAATTGCACCACAAAAGGCACGTTGGCCGCCTGTCCGCCCCTTGTTGGGTTGGCAGGGGTGATTTCGATAAAGGTGCTGTCCCTATCGGCCACTACATAGAACCAAGAATAACAATCCGAAGCATAGTTTTGCCTAAAGTTGGTTGAGTAATACTCATAACCGTAGGTACCCACGGGCAACAACATGGTGGCGCCCGATGCGGCACTACCATAAATATGTGCGTAAGCCACAATGGGCACATCGCTATTGATGCTAATACCGCGGCTGTTCAACCCTTCTTCCAGCAACCTGGCATCAAACAAACCAGACTTGGTAATGATATCGCTGGTGATAACCGTATTGGCCGGTATGGCATACGTTTTCACCCAAGGCGTACCGTTGATCCTTACCGTTACGTTGGCGGCAGTTTGCCTAGCACCTAGGTACAATACCATCTGCTGCGTATTGGTGCCACTAAAGAATTGGTGGTGGCCATAACCTACCCAGAAACGGGTGCCAAAGCTGGCCGTATCCAATACAACGGGATCGATATTGGGCGGTGGTGCCTGACCATCTGTCAAACCTGTGTACTTATCAATAAAGCTAAGTCCGGGCTCTGTAATGGTATTATCAAATGTATTGACGGTAGAAGTGGGGCTCACTATCCAAACATTGGCCGCATCCGTTCTGCCCATTTTAATGATGCTCTCGGTAGGGATGGTACCCACCCAAGGATCCATATATGCCTGCTTCATTTCATAATTATAACTGCCGGTTGGCGCATCATAATCCGTATAGAAATACATAAACGGTTGCGTAGCGCCCAAGCCCGAAGGTTTGGTGCCTGTATAACGCTTACCGGTAATGGTAGCCGGTACGGTAGCGCCCCATTTGATGACAGAAACCGTATCCGTACCCAAGCTAAATTTCTGGGTAGTGTTGGGTGCAGGGGCTGCTGGAGTAGCTACCAAAGCTACTGGCACTGAGGTAGGCACAAATTCGTAAGCACCTAAGTCTGGTACACCTGTTTGCACCGTTACGGGGCGGGGGTTGCCATTAAAGTCGGTGGCATTGCCCACTATTTGTGTACCCCTGCCATGTATGCCCCAAACGTCTGGGCTGGTTACATCGGGTTCCAAATTGTTATTGGCCGTAAAGGCAGGTTTAAATGTGATGGAGTTGTAATCCCAGCCGGTAGTATCTATCCACCTGCGCAGGTTGTTGATAGCGGCGGTGCCAAAAGTACCCAATACGGTACCACTAGTATAAAGCATGTTGTAATCGCTATATACAAAATTGGCATTGCTCATTAAGATAGAGCGGCCTCCGCCATTGTGCGCAAAGATATTGTTGATGGCCCTCGACTGCGTACCAGAAGTTTGCGACAAGTAAGCGGCCACATTGGTTGTACTTGCGGCTGTAGAACTATTGTTTACACTATTATTGTAATAATCAACTGTGCCACTGGTGTGGTACAAGCCATAGGCCGTAGTACCGGAAGTGCTTACCGCCGCCACATTATTCAAGAACTGTTGGTAGATACCGCCGGTTTGGTAAATACCATAACTGGCCCCGGTAATGCCTGCACCATGTATTACTTTGTTGTTGAGCACTTTACCCTTGCTAAGTACAGTAGCCCTGTTGGTGCTAAAGTACATACCGTAGTTGGTAACCGTAAGCGCACTTACATTCACCGTATTGCCCTGCACCGTTATAGCCGAATCGTTATTGATCATGTACAAGCCATAAGTAGTGGCCACACGGGGAGCCGTTACGGTAAGGGTATTGCCCCTCACTTTTACAAAACTCATATACTGCAAGTACATATTGTACTGGTAGCTACCAGTGATGGTATTGCTGTCGATAGCGTTATTGGGCGATGTATTGTTTACAGTAAAGCCTACCAAATAAATACCGCTGCTACCGCCAGTGATCGTATTTTTCACGATGTTGTTTTGGCCATTGCCCCTAATAGAATTGGAGTAGATGCCCACCGCATTGGTTGAAGCACTGGTAACCGTAGGTGCCGTGATAATACAATTGGCAATAGAATCATTGGCCGCTGTACCCGCCAGTTCAATTACCCTGCCATTGGTGGTATTGGTACCCCTAATGGTTAGGTCTTTAAAAGTAAAGTAGCGGGCACTGTCCAATTTAAGTGTGTAGTTGGTAGCGGCATTGGTGCTGTTGAACGTAAGTATCGAAGTAGCCGCTACACCATTGTCCGATTTAAAAGTAACCGTGGCGGTAGGTCCTACGCCCGGTATATTACCAATCCTTACTTGCTCTGTATAGGTATTGGGCGCCACATTAAATATTACATGGCCTGTAATACCGCAATACAAGGCGGCTACCGCAGCGTTAAAGCTGGTAAAGTTGGTAGCACTTGCAGGGATGGTACTGTTAATGGTATAAGTACCTGCCAAGAAAGCAGGGTTCAATGTAACCAAAACTGCATTGGAGGGGGTAGATTGACCCGAGCAGGTAAGTACGCAACGGTAGTACAAAGTACCTGTCGACATTACCGTTGTATCGGGCAACAACATCGAACCGCCCAAGTTGGTATAAGGACCTGCTGCCGCTGTAGCTGTTTGCCATTGATAAGTTTGGCCTGCTGTATAGCTGATGCCTGTTAACTTAAGCTGTATCATGGCACCCATACAAATATTGGTATTGGGGTTGGCAGTAGCCGTGGCCACCGGTGGAGGGGTAGAACATGGCAGGATAGCCAATTCGTAGGCACCAATATCGGGGGTGGTAGCACTCCTGGCCAAACCACGGATATCGCTGGTAACACCTACGGGTGTACCCTTGTTATCAATCACCGGAGAAATGGGTTCCAAATTGCCCGTTGACGCACTGATATAGAATGGATTGGCTGTAATGGTATTGGCATCTTGGCTAGTAGAAGCCTGCCAGTTGGCCAAGGTTGCCTGATCGGTACCGTTGAAGCCGATATAAGGCACACCGCCGAGGGGGCCGCCATTCAAAACATAATAGTTATTGTTATCCAACGTAATACCCGCTGGGCCACTGGCCAAATAAACTGCGTGACGGGTGCCAGCACCGGTACGGTTGATGGTAATCAAATTGTTTTTAAATTCTACACCTACGGGTGAAGTAACTTGATAGAAAGACCTTGTCCAATCCGCTGTGGAATAAGTACTTAATTGATCATCGTGATTTAATGTATTGTGATAATACAATGCATAATCGGATGACGTGTTGTAAATACCATATTGGTCGGAGTTACCATTGATGTTATACAGTATATTATTGAACACACGGTTGGGTTCGGCAGCCGTACCATCGGCACCTGTAAAGTAAATACCATAGAAAACACTGGTAGATGTGGGGTTGCCATCAAATGGATCGTGAATCTTGTTATTAGAAACTGTATTGCCAACGGCACTGGTAGTGAAATAAACACCATAGTGCGTGGTTACGTTAGTATTTGTGGGCCTTGAGTAATCGTTGCCCGAGATAATTGTTTTGGAAGAGCCGTACAAGTAAGTGCCATACGTGTAATAATCTACAAAAGTATTGTTCAGCACTTTGTTGTTGAACATTTGCGTAGCCGTGGCCGCTACCAGTGTTATACCATAATAACCGCCCGTAACCGTATTACGCTCAAAGGTATTGTTGTCGCAATTGGTAGCGCCCGTGGTAGTGGCACCCCCATCGGCCGCATTCACCACAATACCCGCATAGTTGGTAGAAGTATTGTTTTTAACCGAATTGATAATACAACGGCGGAAAGTATTGCTATCCGCATTGTCAATCAATTGAACACCCACACCGTAAGTACCGGCGCCAGTTGCATTGATGGTCAAACTATCAAAAGTGATATGGTCTGTCCTACGCAACTTGATAACCGCCCTTTCGTTGGCATCGTTGGAGCTAAAGGCAATCGTTCTGCCATTGCCATTAAAGGTAATGGTATTGATAACCGATGTACCCGCAATGGAATCCATAATCAACTGCTCGTTGTAGGGGCCAGAACCGGGCGCCACGTTCATGATGATGGGGCCAAGGATACCGCAACGCATGGCTTGGTAGGCATGGGTAAACGATTGGAAGTTGGTACCACCGGTTGCCACTGCACTGTTGATGGTATAAGTACCGCCGGGCAATGCACCGTTTACATTTACCAATACAGGTACTGAGTTGGCGGCATTGCCAGCGCAGGTTACCACGCACCTGAAGTAGCCCGTTTGTGTAACCACATAGTTAAACGACGGGTTGGTAGAAGCGGCACCTATCGAAGTATAAGGACCCGACAAGGTGGTAGCAAACTGCCATTCGTAGGTTTGGTTCAACCCGATGGAGTTGCCAGTAAGGTTGAAAGTACCGGGCGTATTGGGACAAACCGGTCCAGAGATGCTGGTAATTGAAGTACCAGGCGTGGGTGGCGCTATACAAGCTTCGGGGGTAAATTCCCAAGCACCCATATCTGGTGTGGCAACAGGACGGGCCACATTGTCGATATCCGTAGCCACCGTAATATTGGCGCTGAGGTTAGCGCCCAAGTCGTTTACCGATGCATTGGTAGGGCGGAAAAGGCCAGCCGCCACATTCACATACAAAGGATCGAATGAGCTGGAGTTGGCATCTTTGCCCGTTGCCGTTTGCCAGTTGGCCAAGGTAACCCGATTGGTACCATCAAAGCCCACAAAGCTGGTGGCATTGCTATTTAAGTAGAAGTTGTTATTGTTAGAGATATAGGTACTGGTGGCCGTGGCCATATAAATACCGTGCTTTTGGCCGGTACCGCCCCTGCGGATGGTAACCATATTGTTGCGGAACTCGATACCGCCCGCCAATGTGGTTTGGAAGAAGCCCCTGGTAGCTTCGGTAGAAGTACTGGCGGCATCATCCAGCGCAATGGTATTGTGGTAGTACCAGTTGTTATCGGAACTGGTATTGTAAATACCGTAAATGGTACCATTGCCCCTAATATTGTAAATGGCATTGTTCACCACAATGTTTTCCAACGTAGCCAAGGCATCCGTAGCCGAATGTACAATGGCGTAGTAGTCGTTGGCCGTGGTAAGCTGTGCATTAAAGATGTCGTGTATCCTGTTTTTGGAAACGATTACCTTGGTGTTGAGCTGGGTAATAAAGATACCATAACCCAATGTAGGGCTGATGGTGGCCACCGACTTGGTAATGTCGTTGCCCTCTATCAAGGCATCAAAGTTGCCCAGCAGGTACATAGCATAAAAGTATTGGTCCCTAAAGCGGTTGTTGGTTACTTTATTACGCTGTACCGCTACTGTGGTACTGCCCACCATGGTAATACCATAGTAACCACCGTTGATGGTATTGTTGTTAAACGTATTGCCATCGCAAAGGGTATTGCCCGCAGTGGTAGCACTGGTGGCCGAAGAGTTCATGATGATACCGCCAAAGCTGGTAGAAGTGCTGGAGGCCGCGTTGATGTTGATGGTACAATTGCGTACAATATTAGAGTCCGCATTGTCAATCAATTGAACACCATAAGCGAACTGGGCTGTAGTGGTAGCCAGTGCGTTGATGGTAAGGCTGTCGAAACGGATATGATCGGTATTGATCAGTTTTATCACCGCCCGCTCGTTGGTATTGGTACTCAAGTATTGCAATATGGTACCATTACCGTTGAAGGTAACCGTGTTTACATTAGAAGCGCCCGGCACCGCATTCATCACCAATTGCTCGGTGTAGGGGCCAGAACCTGGCACTACATTAAATACCACCGGTCCGTTGATACCGCACTTAATATAATCGTATGCCGCATTATAGCTGTTAAAGTTGGTACCACCGGTGGGCAATGCATTATTGATGGTAAAAGTGCCCGATACCAAGGTGGGCGACAACACCTGCACAGCAGTGGAATTGGCCGAAGCACCACCATTGGTACAAGTGGTAATACGCCGATACCAAGTGCTGACCAGTTGCGTTGTATTTAAGAAAGGTGAGGTAGCGCCGGGTATATCGGTAAACGTAACGTTATCGGGAGAGGATTGCCATTGATAAGTAAGACCGGAAGCCACAGTACCACCGGTTACGCTCAAGGCAAATGTTTGACCCAAACAAACAGTGCTGGGGTTGGCAGCAACCGTACCACCCGTAGGCGTACCAGCGCAAACCGTAGCAGGCGTCCACAAAAGGGTTACATTGGGGCGGGTAGTTTGGGTACCCGTATTGGTAGTGGTAGCGGTACCACAAAGATTATCTAAGTTATCGGCACGGTAGTTGTGCGAACCGTTAAAAGCCAGACCGGTTGTCCAAGGCACGGTTACATTACCCGTCCATGTGGTTACACCCGCTGTAGAGTTGGTAGGGTCACCATTACAAATTTCTATCACCAAATTATCTACGCCATTCCAAAAATAAGGGGTTGTAAAATTGAAGGTATTCACCCCTAGCACCGGCAAATAGTTAACGGGCGCCACAACCGTATTGGTTACTGTTTCCCAAGTAGTAGTGCCCAGCGTAGTGGCGGTAGTGGTACCGATACGGATGCTGAACTGCTCTACCGTGCCTGTAAACCCGTTCAGGGCGGTTACGCTCCAGCGCAAGCCGCCGATGGTACCGGGGCCCATGCCCGCAGCGGTGAGTTCAGATGCCCTATACAGATATTGTGACCTGCCGCCCTCAAAATAATCCTGCAAAGGGCAGGGATATTCTATATCACCATTGCCGGTAGTACCGGTGCCAATGACAATGTCAATTTGGGCAAAAGATTGGGCTGTAAAAAACAGGCCAATCAAAAAAGCAACAGTAATTCTCAGCAACTGTGGTTTGTAGAATTTACTCATTTTTTGATGGTATTATTGTATAATAATTTAGTTCTGGTAATATAATATAAACTTTACCTAGTCGAAAAAAGCCGCAGCTATTCAAATCTTTATCCCATAAAGACAAATGACAGCGACCTATCAACAAGAAGCCGCTGCCTGCTGAGTGCACATTGCACCATACAAACACGCTAAAACGGTTTCAAAAGCTGGTAAGCCCTTTGCCCTTGGGGAGGTTCAATGATTATTCGATGGATATTGGAGACAATTTGCAACAAGGCTGAAAGATTGAATAAAATGCTGCTTTTCGGCAAACAGCAAAGCCCTCATGCAAGGAGACAAATATAGGGCATTTGTTAAAAAAACGCAATAGAATTTATTCTACGGTGGATAACCTGCGAATAGTTAAGTAAAGTCACGGTGCATGGGCGCTAATGGTTTTTTTCATGCTAATCCTTTTAAAATCAATCAGTTATAGGACAAAATCAGTATATGCATACCAATGGCCTAGTATCAACCCATCACTCACAGCAGCATTTCCTTCCAATTATATGAAATACAACACCATTAATTGTTAATTTTTTTGCGAACCGCTGGGGGCTGCTGTAGGGATATCTACATTTTTTACGAAAGAGCAGGCGCCGCCGAAGGGTTTACGATTCGCATGCCCCTGTCTGGTCTTTGACCAACAGGTTGGGAATCGGGTTATTACAGCAGTCTTGTGGCTACCCCCGCTCAGGGAATTTGAAATACACCCATTGATGGCTAGCTGCGCAAACTTGCTTATTTTAGCGCAATTAGAACTGTTGGGCAACAACCCGTTTAAAAAGCAACAATCCATGATCGGTTTTATAAAAAAAATATTGTATCGTACCCTGGGGCAGTCGGCCTACTTAAAATTATTGCACACCGGTTTCATCTCGATGTACAAACTGGGGCTGTTGAAGAAAGACCCTGCTTATAAATACCATTATTTTGTGCGGCACTTGGTTAACCCCGGTGATTGTGTGGTAGATATTGGCGCCAACTTGGGTTATTTCTCCAAAATCTATTCCGGATTGGTTACCAGCAAAGGCCGGGTAATCTGTATCGAACCCGTGCCGCCATTTTTTAGCACGTTGCAGTGGGCACTGCGCAACAAGGCCAATTGCACCTTGCACAACAAGGCCCTGGGCCTCGAAAACACGAGGGTGACCATGAACCTGCCCAAGCTGAATGGCCAATTTAGGACCGGCTTGGCCCATATAGCCAACGAAACCAGCAACCAACAAGAGAATTTTACGTTTGAAGTGGAGCTGGTAAAAGGCAGCGAACTACTCGGCAGCTTGCCCACCATCCATTTGATCAAATGCGATATTGAAGGGTACGAAGAATACGTGCTGCCCGAAATCAAATCCATCTTGACTACCCATAAACCCATTATACAGGTGGAAACATGGGGCACCCATATTGTACCGGTACATGCACTGATGCAGGAACTGGGCTATGTGGAATACCGGATTTACCAAAATAAACTGGTAAAAGACATGCCCGCCGATTTTGAGTTTGGCGATAGTGACTACCTTTTCATCCACAGCAGCGCGGAAGCGGCCTTGGTACAAAAGTTGAAGGCAGTAGGTGCGGCCTAGGGTTGTGTACAGTGTAACACCGGCCGCTGGAAGGTTGGGGGTTAAAGCCCGCCCAAAATCCTTTATTAAATACGGCTTATTTTAAATCATCGGTTATGCAAGAGCAGGTTTCAGCAAATCAAAAAACAAACAAGGCCTCCGTTCAATCGAATATTGAAAAGATAATATCGCTGGAAAAACAGTCGCTTCAAAACTTGTCGCCTGTTGAAAAATTAGCCAATACGGTAACCGCTTTTGCCGGAAGTACCCCCTGTATCCTGTTGCATATTATTTGGTTTGGCGGATGGATCGTGGTGAACACCCACATGATTCCGGGCATAACCCCTTTCGACCCTTTTCCATTTAGTTTTCTAACACTTGTCGTTTCTTTAGAAGCCATCTTCCTTACGCTTTTGGTACTGATGAGCCAAAACCGGATGACGAAGGAAGCCGATAAGCGGGCGCAACTCACTTTGCAAATTGATATGCTGGATGAACAGGAAACCACTGCGATTTTACGCATGGTTCAAAAAATTGGCCAACATTTGGGGCTGGAGGAAGAAATGAAAGATCTTACCGCTGATTTAACCGAAGCAACAGACATTGATAGTATAGCAAAAAAAATAGATGAAGCCCAGCTTTAGAGCCTCCCATGATAAACCATATCAAAAAATATAGTTTTACAATCATCCTCCTGTTGCTGTCATTGGCACTGCTCCTCTTTTTTATCCCCAACGAAGAAAGCCGTTATTTACAGCCCGATATAAAAGAACTGGAAAACAAAACGCAGCGTGTATTAATATGGACACTAGGTATATCTTTTGGCAGCCTACTGCTATTAGGGCTTAGGCAAGTTAAAAAACTAACCGACATTTTTTATTTACTGGCAGCGCTTGGCTGGGTGGCCCTCCCCTTCTACTTCTTGCTTCAGCCCGTATTCTTTTCATCGGCACTGTGGCTCAATCAACTTTCAAAAAAGGAAACGGTTACCAAAACATATAAAGTTGTTCATGTGGAGGATAAGCGTAGTTTATTGCTTTGGGACAATGAATTTAAAACCCATGTTCTGGCCAATCAGCTTATACAACGAACGCACAAGCAAAATATAAAAGTATCAGATACGCTCGACCTCACTTTCAAAAAAGGTTGGCTGGAATATCTTTTTGATCCGACAATTGAGTAAGTGATTACTTCCACCGATGACGGGTGCATTTCAAATTTTCGCTTTTAATAAAACCGAGTTATTAGAGTTCTCAACCTCCGCTTCGGTACGGCCTCATAAAAAAGCCGTTAAGAAAATTGAAGCTGAGGGCGCAAAAGAAAAACAGTTGTTACCCAAGCTTGGCAGCGCTATTAGCCCGTAAGTCCTACTGAGGCTTGGTTTTGTACCACAGATTGAGCTTGTTTTTCTTTAGCCTGAAGATTCAATTTTTAGGTTTTTTTATGCAGCCTTGATTTTTTGCTCCACTTTTGTATCAAGACAAAAGTGGAAAAAGCCGCCGTAAAAGGTAACTTCAAATTGGGACAAGAGCGAAAATTTGAAATACACCCCCAATGACACAAACTAAAAATCAAGATCTTGCGGTTCGCCATTCAATTCACGGCCCCTCAAAATTGCTTTTATATAGTTCTCCTTAATGGTATTGCCGGGATCAAACGGCCGATCGGCTCCCGGAAAAGCAATGTTCATTTGTATGTTCATCATGTACATTTCCCAGGCTTCGGACAATGCCGCTGCTATTTTTTGATTGGTATAAGTAACCGAGGCTTTTATGATGGCATCCGACCAGTTTTTATTCGCTTCAATGGGCACAGGCTCATCAGCATTAAACAAGGTGTACATGTAATAATCCATGTCTTCCCGTAAACGGTAGTTACGTTTGCTCCATTCGGCCGCCTCGTAAAACGACTGTACTTCCTTGTCCTCGAAAAGTTTTACAAAATGATCCCGCTGCGCTTTGTCGTGATAGTAAAGAAACTTGAACGGCTCCAATACGATTGGTGCTGCGTTTTGGGCTTCACGTTCCTTACGGCCCTGCTCCCTCAGCAGCTCAAAATAAAAGTCCTCTTTTTGGCCCCTGATATCGGGCAATGTCATATATACGCCCGTACCCCTCCTCCCATTGTAAAAATCGTACCACTCAGGAAATTCCCAGTTTTCGTTGTTGGTTTTATACGCATTGATGATTAAGGAATGGTCTTGCCAATTATCTTCGGGGCCATAACGCCCTTCGCCGGGGTTAACCTGCAACAGATATTGTGTATAGAGCGCTAGGTCTTCTTCGCTAATCGGTTCTAAAAACGGACAGTTAAGGATGTCTTTTTCCCAAATCTTGAAATCGTAACAGACTTGGACTTGCGGTATACTCAATTGCTCGGCCCGCCACAAGCATTGTGCATCAAACAATTTTTTTTGTTGCAGATAGCCCAAATGCGTGGTGGCCATGCCCACCCATTGAATGGAATGATGTTCCTTGTTATCTAGGTTACGGCTGGCATTTTCAATCCATCTTATCCTATTGGTGCAGTAACTACTAATGAAACTTTCCACACAGGAATCAGTAAACTGATTGAGATATGCTTGTGCAGCAGGCTTCTCGGCAATGGCCGCTTTTAATTGCGCTACTTCCTTCATTTCCATCATAAAAAAAAGTACAAAATGTTAATGCTGCCCATTATCACTGAATTGCTTTTGAAAATTCAGCAGACAGCCTCTCAAAAATAAAAAAACAAATGATTAACCCATACAGAACATATTTGGTAGGCCCATTTTTAACATTTCTTTAAGAAAAAAGAGGATATTTGAGCAGGGGGGATTGTATTGGCGACGCCGATACTTTGGAAACAATCCCGAAATACGTATTGGGACAGGTGCAAAAGTGAAATATAAAGATATTAATAATCAACTCATTACAAAATGGGGCCACCAGAAAGGATGTCCTACAATACCCATGTTAGCTGCTATTGCCATGCGACATGCCCTACTATTCATAGCACTTTTAACGGTTTCCTGTAACCAAAAATTACAGGACAAAAAAAACATAGCATACACCGACACCGTTTATGTTGTTGACACTAGTTTAAAAGGCGAAAATTTACCTGTAACTGTAGAAACAGAGCCTGTTGAAAAATTCGAGTATCAGACAGTAAGGTTCGAAATCGAAAAATATTATCAAAAGGTTACAGACACAGCTCTTTTCATCAAAGCACTTGAGGAAAATTGCCATTTATATTCCAATGAGAGACATTTGAAACAGTTAGACAAGTTTACAAAAATAAAACTCAATGGTTCAACCAAAGACTTTTATTACATTGAATATAGTTACCCCATTTCATCAAATGCTGAATTCCCCGGTAGGTATCAAATTATCTTTGACGGAAATGGTACATTTTTGAACGCCTTAGCGGCAGTTAGGGTGGACATCGTAAAAATATTACCAGCAGAAAATCCTTACTTATTCGCACTTTTTTCAACTGCACACGGTAACGGCGGACATGCTATTTTCAGGATAAACAACGATACCCTTGAACAGGTGTATGATGACTTCTTAGGATACAGGCCCCAAACATATAGCACAGGTTACGGCAACGAAGTAAATATCCCCAACGAACTTTACCATAAATTTATTGATGAAAATAATGACGGATTTAATGATGTAATATTTTTTGGCAAAGTTCGCTACTCAAAAATAGATTTAGGGACAGATGATAAAATTGCACCCGTAAAATTTATATTCCTTTACAATAAAGCAAATGGACACTTTGTAGAAAAAGAAGACTATTCCGAAAAGTATACATTTATCTATGGCGATACCAAATGAGGCGCTATAATAGCCACTATGTTTATGTAAAGTTTTCACCACTGTTTAACCCAGATTACGCAATAGCAAATCTGGGTTAAAAAAACTTTAACAAAACTTTAACAGTTTGCCCGCTTGCCATTTCGAGCACCCTCTTTAATTTTATTGGGCAGCGATATTGCTGTGGTTTTTAATTCATTTTAACATGGCAAATTTACAGAACAACCGGTTCAGTGCCACGTTTACCCAAAAGGAAACGGACGAACTGGCAACAGGCCGCAAGGCTTATTCAAATGTGCTTCTG
>CALSBI010000020.1:0-87602 GCA_943373145.1 Chitinophaga pinensis | reverse complement strand
CTCCACTTGGGCAAGGGGCAACAGCTTATAATCTTTGGCAAACACATAATCGGCCCATTGGGCGCTGCCATTAACAGCTACTTTCACCTTTTCGGCAAGGATACCCGATTGAACAAATAAGTTATAACCAGCAGGTTGCGATGACGTATAGCCTATCGCTACCCTGCCTTGATTATCTATTCGTAATCCACTTGTAGCATTAGCCCATGGGGCAATTACAAAGCCGCGGGCCGTACCTGGGGCCGTGCCACCATAAATAATGCCGCCATCGCCGTTTTGCGACATACCGTTATATGCTCCGGTGGTTAATGCTCCTGTGAGTATTCGTGTGAACTGGCCATCCAAGGGGCGGTAAATATTAAAACCATCATTGTTAATGGGTACGGAAACTGTTACAATACCGTTACCGGCCATGCGCAGGCCGCCGGCAAAGGCACCCCATGGCGCAATTACAAACCCAAGCGCACCGCCGGGTGCCGCACCGCCATATATAATGCCCCCGTCCCCTACTTGCGTAATGCCATTGTAAGCAGTTGCGCCAAGATTACCGCCAAAGATCCTTGCAAACCGGGCCCCGTTGGTATAGCCAATATTCAATCCATCGCTTGCATTATCTGTTCTAATATCCAGTTTAGCGACGGGCGTGATAACACCAATACCTACATTACCCGTGGCAGGAAATGTGTTTTGTGCCATTGCAGCATTACCGCCCGCTACCATTGCAAACGCCCATATAGCCCACACCTTAATCTTTGTTGAAAGTTGCATTGTGCTTATTGTTTTATGCCCCCTTTATCAGAAAGCTGTGATAAAATCGATGGTAAAGCACGGGCAGACAGCCCGTGCTTGTTACCCAACCAACTGCCTATTGCTTTATCAATTTGCCCGTTACTGTTTTTTTGCTGCCTTTTATCCGATAGAAATACAGCCCACTTGCCAAGTGGCTTATATCAATCCTTTTATTGCCAGTATTCCTGGTAAATACAGCTTTGCCCTGCGCATCGGTAATCACAACCTGCTGAATCAGTTCATCCGCTTTATCGGTTTGTATGTTTACAATTCCTGTGGTGGGATTGGGCGATATGGTGATATTGCTATTGCTGGTAACATTGTCGAAATAAGGCGTTGTTTTAAACCGAATGATTTCTTCGGGCGTAGCAGTGCTTTCATCAAATGTAAAACCCGTTGTTTCCGGTGCCGTATTGGGCAGTTCCAAACTTTCTTCATTACCCGGGCCAGCCTGCCTACTGGCCAAGTTGAAACAGGTCCAAGTGCTCTTGGTAGTTTTTGTTCTGTGGATGATCATGTACCCTCTATAGCCAACCGCAGGCCGATTATAGTAATTGATCATAATCTCGGCACCAGCCTGCCCGTTGAGGTTCGTGAAAGAATTGGTGCACTGTACCCATGAATTGATACCTGTGGCGCCTAAATAGTATGGTTTTGTTGTTTTTGTGCGGTCAGTAATAACGATCATGGATTCGGAGGAAGGGTGCCACACTGCTATTTCAACCCCAGCAGTACCATCCAGATCGATACCCGAATTGGTAAAACTATAGCTGGGCCCCATATAATAGGAAGTCCAAATACCCGTACCGCCATGCTTGATGTACACATAGGAGTTGGGGCCAAACCACAATTGATCCACTACACCGTTACCATCGTAATCTTTACTGGTAACAAATACGGTGGGCTGTGCCTTGAGGATGCTTACAGACATAAAAAAGAGGAGCAGCGACAAAATTGCCTTCGCCTGCTTTGATTTGATTGTAATTTTTTTCATGATTGTGTGTGTTGTGCCTACTTCATCAGCAGGCGGTTATTAAAAATTATCCGCAGGTTGTTTTGGGCAAAGCAGTAGCTAAGGCTTTCGAAAAGCACTCATCACTTCCGCCATTCTTAAAAGGGTAATTTACAGGCAGTATTGATAGGTTTACATGCAGCGTACATGGTTACACCGGTTCAACCATATAAGCCGACAATGGATCATTCCACCCGCTTCAAAACATTTGCTAGCCAGATCATCATATAAAAAATTCGCCTCAGGTTTGGCTTACGCAGTGGGATACCCCCAGTTAGTCCATCTCATCCTTAGTCTATCATCAGGGTTGTTTCACCCGTCTTAATTGGGATTGACAAATTATGCAACCTTGCGACAATTATTAGCGAAAAACAAAATCCCTTGCGGTTTCAAGCCTGTTTTGATGCAAACAAATGTATATCACTTCATTCCCATTTCCATAAAATTAGCTTCATCAACACCTCAACAAATTTTCATAACCCACTGATTATCAATTTTTATTAACTACATCTTTACTACATCAAAAAAAAATTATCTTTATCCGATGAAAAAGTATTGCATGCTATTGCCTTTATTGGCGGCCTGTATCATTGGTACAGGGCAGAATACGATTGGTCTACCCCAAGTGCTCAATTTTAACAACAATGACTTTCATGCCGGCACGCAAACTTGGGATATCAAGCAGGACCCTACCGGTAGGATGTACTTTGCCAACAACGAAGGCCTGCTTACTTTTGATGGCAGTTACTGGAAGCTATACCCGCAGCCCGACAAAACCATCTTACGCTCCATTGCACTGGCTGGCAACCGGATATACGCCGGTGGGCAAGATGAGATTGGTTATTATGCCCCCAACGCCATTGGGGCCTTACAATATACTTCCCTTAAACACCTGATACCTACAGGCCAGAACAAGTTTACCGATATTTGGGAGATTGAAGTGTACAAAGAGTCGGTCTTCTTTCGTACCTGGGATAAGATATTTGAGTATAAAAACGAAGCCATTCAAGTGTACAAGGCGCAAATCGGGTGGCAGTTTTTAAAATTGGCGGGCGACAAACTGATTGCGCAGGATAAACATACAGGGCTTTTTCAATTTATTAATAATCAATGGCACCCCATTTGCACCCAGCAACCCGCTACCAATTTTGAAATAACGGGCATTACCCCCATTAATAGCGACAGCTTGCTCATCAGTTCCCTACAGCATGGGCTTTACACTCTGAGCCAAGGGGTGTTGCACAAAAAAAACAGTGAGGCCGACAATCATTTTATCAATCACCATATTTATGCTTTTGGGCAGATCAATAGCACTGAATATGTGGCCGGTACTACTTCGGAGGGTTGTTTGGTGATCAATGCCGCTGGGCAGATTGTTCAGCGCATCGCCCAGCCGGAGGGCTTGCAAAACAACAATGTGCTTTGTGTGTTTTTGGATAGGGAGCAGAACCTGTGGGCCGGATTGGACAATGGCATCAGCTTTATCCCCTACAATGCCCCCATCAAGTACATCAAGCCCGGCAAACCCAACGAACTGGCGGGTTATTCCGCTAGGATCCTCAATAACCGACTATACATCGCCACTTCCGATGGCGCTTATGGCGTAACCCTTACGGCAACCGATAAAGACCTCAGCTTTTCCAAAGGGGATTTTACCATGCTAAAAAACAGTGGTGGCCAATGTTGGCGGATAGACGAAGCAAACAACCAATTGCTGCTGGGGCATAACAATGGCAGTTTTTTGCTCAAGGAGAATGAGGCCACACCAATAACGGGCAATCCGGGGGCTTGGCTCTTTGTGCCCACTACGCCCATTATGCCTGCCAAGCAAGTGTTGGTAGGCACTTATGCAGGGCTTACCATGTTTGAATATACGGGCAACACCATTACCAATACCTGGGAAATCAAAGGCCCTTATGAGTCCCGCCGCTTTTTGGCCATCGATAACAACAATACCATTTGGTCGGCACATCCCTACCGGGGCGTGTATAAAATCACTTTATCTGCGGACAATAAAACTTATGCTACAACCTTGTACACCGATAAGAATGGATTGCCTTCCACTTTGCGCAATTTTGTTTTTAGGATAAAAAACCGGGTGGTATTTGCCACTGAAAAAGGGGTGTATGAGTTTGATGACAATGCACAAAGGTTTGTGCCCTCCCCTATCTTTTCACCCATTTTTGGCAATATCCCCATTCAATACCTTACCGAGGATGCGGAGGGCCATATTTGGTTTTGCAGTGGCAAAAAAATGGGAGTGGTCGGCTTTACCGAGGGCGGTCAAAAACACAAGCTGTCCTATTTTCCTGAATTGACCGGCAAAATCCTTTCGGGCTTTGAAAACATCTATCCCTACTCTACCAATAATGTATTCATTGCTGCGGGTAGCGGTATCATACACCTCAACTATGAAAAATACATATTGGAAGGTGCAAAACCCAACGTTTTGTTAACACAGGCCAAAGCCTTTGGCCAATCGGACAGTGTTTTTTTTGGTGGTTATTTTCAGCGAAATAACGACTCATCGGGCCTTCAGCAAGCAAGTAACATTTTAAAATTCCCAAAAAGCCAAAACTCTTTTCACTTTGAATTCAGTTCCCCTTCCTTTGGCGGCCAAAGAAACATGGAGTACAGTTACTGGCTGGAAGGGTATGACAAGGCTTGGTCGGCTTGGACTTCCAAAACAGAAAAAGATTATACCAATTTACCCGATGGCAGTTATACGTTTAAGGTAAAGGCCCATAACAATTTGGGTGCAGAATCGGCTGTTGTTAGCTATCGCTTTGTTGTTAAACCGGCTTGGTATAAAACTGTTTGGGCCTATTTGGGCTATGCCCTGCTCTTCTTTATACTATTGCACCTGCTCAACAAATGGCAAAAGAAAAAACTATTACAACAGCGCCTTAAATTTGAAGAAGAGCAGAAAAGGCTCAATTATATCCACCAGCTTGAAATGGAAAAAAACGAAAAAGAGATCATCAAATTGCAAAATGAGAAACTCGCCAATGAGGTAATTTATAAGAACCGGGAACTGGCCGATGTGAGTATGCACTTGGTGGAACGGAGCGATGCCCTGATTAAGGTAAAAGATGAATTGCAGCAACTGTACAAGAAAACGGGCGGCAACCACGATGTAAAAAAAGCCATCCAATTGGTAAACGATATTGAAAAGAATAACACCAATTGGGAGCAGTTTGCTGCCCATTTTGATGAAGTGAACAATGATTTTTTAAAGAAGCTGAAAGCCAAGTTTCCTGAACTGACCAATACCGATTTGAAAGTTTGTGCTTATCTACAGCTCAAACTTGCTTCCAAAGAAATTGCACAACTGATGAATATATCGGTAAGGGGTGTGGAAATCAGCCGGTACCGCCTGCGCAAAAAGCTACAATTAACTGCTGGGCAATCGCTTACGGATTTTTTGGATGGAATAATTTAGGCAAGAAGGACGCTTTTTGCACCATACGCCGGAATTTTTTGTGAAGGTACCTAATAAAACACAGGTCCCATCCGTTTGAACTTAATGACCCTTAATCCCCTAATGGGTTACTTTGCGCTTCGCTTTTTTAAAAACATTAAGGGATTAAGATACATTAAGGAAGCCTTTTTATTACTTTACCGGTTAACGCTTTATTTTAATTCCCTATTCATCGGGTAGTACCTTGTAATATTCATTCACATATGGCTTCAACGATTTCGTGATGTTTTCCGTAAAAAAATTGATTAATAACCCTTGCGGTTTCTTTAACAGTTTCATATATGTTAGCAATTGCGCTTCGTAAATAGGTAATATTGACTCTGCTGCTTTTAACTCTACAACCACCAAGTCATTTACCAATAAATCTAGCCTTAACCCTGTTTCTATTGACAAAGTATCATATTTTACAGACACAGCTAATTCTTGAACTACCTCATATCCATTATTCTCAAGTTCATATTTCAAACACTTTTGATATACACTCTCTAATAGCCCTGGCCCTAATTCCTTGTGTACTGCTATTGCACAGGCAACAATGTCATAAGAAAGCTGCTTAATATACTTCTTAGTTACGGTCATTTTCAATTATATGTTTACAGATTAAAACTATGCGATGCTTTCGCAAGTCTAAAATTAAACAAAAAACCCAATAACTCAATACAATAGCGATTGTTACGCTTCGCTTTTTTTTTAAACATTAAGAAATTAAGGGCATTAAGAAGGGCTTTACACGGTATTGTCCAAGCCATTTTGATAGCTATCATTAAACCATAAAGCCCAACAAGTACAACTTAATTTTTCTTAATGCCTAATGTTTTAATCTTCGCTTTTTTGAAACATTAAGAAATTAAGGTCATTAAGAAGGGCTTTATACGGTATTGTCCAAGCCATTTTGATAGCTTCATTAAACCGTAAAGCCCAACAAGTACAACTTAATGTTTCTTAATGCCTTAATGTTTAAATTCCCTCTTTTTTATAGTTGAAAACAGTTATTGTTGCTTACTTTTTCCTTGCCGCTAAAATGTTTTCGGCCATCAACATATCGGCAGCATAGGTGATCTTAATGTTCTCTGCATCGCCTTCAATTAAATGTACGGGCAGGCCAAAGGCTTCCACCACGGCAGCTTCATCGGTAAATCGTTCTTTGTAATCGATATTAAAGGCAGGCAGTATTATTTTGCTGTGAAAGGTTTGCGGCGTTTGCACCAACTTTACTTGGCTCCTGTTCAGGGCCTCGTTGCCCGTATCGGTTACCAAACGCAAACTGTCTTTACATTCCACCACGGGTATAACGGCACCCAAGTGCAGGGCTTCATCGCAGCAGCGGCGTATCATTTCTGGGGTAATAAGGCAGCGTACGCCATCGTGAACAAAAACCACGCTTTCGTCTGTTACCATCTGTAGCCCGTTTTGCACAGAATGGAAGCGGGTACGGCCACCTACCGTAAGGCTCACCCGATGATGATCGAAAAAAGCATCCACTATCTCTTGGCCCAATTGCAGGTGCAGCTCGGGCAATACCAATATGATCTGCAAATCGTCGTACGCCTTTAAAAAAGCATCGATACTATAATATAATACGGGTTTACCATCAATCAATTGAAACTGCTTGGGCAACTCACCCCCCATCCTATTACCCGACCCGCCGGCCACAATAACTGCATACTTCTTCACGGAATGTTTATTTTGGTGCAAAAGTAAGGCTTTGTAAATTGCAGGTATGAAGTGGGGCTATATATTTTTCATTGGCATTTGCCTGTTGGGCGTAGGGGGCTGTGGCAAAAGCCCGGCCGAGCAAAAACAATCCATCTTGGCCCTGCGGGAAATGAGCGATTTGGTGACCGTGGAATATGTGGTTACCAAAATCATCAAGGCCAACGACAACCAAACCTGGTACAAAGCCGGCGACCGGAAAATATTGATGAGTTGCCGGGCTTCCATCAAGGCGGGTATTGATTTATCGGCCATCCAAGCGGATAATATCAACCTCACAAACAAAAGCATCACCCTTCAAATACCGCCTGCTAAAATCATTGCGTTGGATATGCCTGCCGAAAATATTGTGGTAGAATATCAAGACATTGACCTGTTCCGCTCACCATTTAAAGCCGGTGAAAGGGATGCGCTGGCCGCACAGGCAGAAGCACAGATACGTTCCGGTGCGGAGGTCATGGGTATTTTGCAATCGGCAGAAGCCAATGCCAAGCAAGTGTTGACCGATTTCCTAAAGCGATTAGGCTACACAGATATTATCGTACAAACAGCCGCCAACCAATCTAATAATAACAAAAAAGATTAATGTGAAAAGATTGGGCCGCATATTATTGTACATTGCCATTTTGATACTGGCTTACTGGGTACTGGGCAAGTTGGACATATTGCCTTCGTTTGGCAGCTTATTTAAGCCCAAACCCGTATTGATTGACAATACCCCGGTGCTGGTGGAGGAAGTAAGAAAATTATCGCAACTGGTTACCATTACTGCTTTTGACGAGGTAGTGGTGCAGGAAAGCAAGACCAATATGCGCCTCATCAATAGCCCCGGTGCCCTCATACCCTTACAAACAACAGGGAAGCTGGTATTGATAGGGCGAGGCAAGGTAATGGCCGGTATCAACTTAGCTAAACTAACAGCTGCCGATTGCTTTGTAAAAGGAGATTCGGTAAGCATGCGTTTACCCGCAGCCGAAGTACTCAATACCATCATGAACCCTTCCGATTTTGAAACCTTTGCCGAAACCGGCACTTGGACACCCGAAGATGTTACAGCCGTAAAACTAAAAGCCAAGGAGAAAATGGTAGCCCGTGCTTTGCAGCAGCAGATATTGAGCAAGGCTGCTGCCAAAAGCCAACAAGTAGTGGAAAGGTTTTTGCGGTTGCTGGGCTTTACCCGGGTTCATGTAACCAGTACTTAGTGTATGATGTATAGCTGTTTCTCATTGGCTACATAATAATTCTCGAATCTATCAATGCAGCTATTGTTAAAGCTTACTCTTTTCGGTTATTTTCTGACTTACTTTTTTTCTTGTCAAAAAAAGTAAGCAAAAAAGGACACCGCCGCCGATTACACCCCGGCAGCGGAGGGTTCCCTGATTTAACTTCAGTACTACTGTAAACTCAACTTCGGTAATGCTACAACGGAGCGGAGGAATTATGCTTTAGGCTTATCAAAAATCGAAAAAAAACAGCAAAGGTTAATCTTTATAAATACCCACAAAGGTTTCGCCGGCACTGTTGCGCATGGCCCTGTACATGCCAGCGCTGTTGAGCACCAAGGCCGTATTGCCTTGTGCATCCACGCCAATCATGCCGCCCTCGCCTTCCATGGCCACCAATTTTACATTCACCACTTCGTGCATGGCTTGCTGTAATGTCATGCCCTTGTATTCCATCAAGCAACTTACATCATAGGCAGCCACAGCCCTAATAAAAGGTTCGCCATGACCTGTGCAAGAGATGGCGCAGGTTTTGTTGTTGGCATAGGTACCCGCACCAATGATAGGACTATCACCAATGCGGCCATATTTTTTGTTGGTCATGCCACCGGTACTGGTAGCTGCGGCGATATTGCCATTGCTATCGCAAGCCACAGCACCCACGGTACCAAATTTTTTGTCCCGCATCAGTTCCTCCAATTGTTGGTGGGTATGGTCTAAGGAGTAATTATCGGAGTCACGCATGGCCTTCCATTGGTCGTACCTAAATTGCGAAAAGAAGTATTCATCCGGCTCCAATTTAATGCCCTGTTTGATGGCAAAATCGTTGGCTCCCTTACCGCTTAGGAAAACGTGGTTGCTATTGCGCAGCACTTCGGTGGCCAATTCGATGGGGTTGCGCACATTGCGGATGCCCGCTACGGCCCCGGCACCCAGGTTGCTACCGTCCATAATAGCGGCATCCATTTCCTGTACGCCCTTTTTTGTAAACACACTGCCCCTACCGGCGTTGAACAACATATTGTCTTCCAGCACCACAATGGCAGCTTTTACGGCATTCACGCTGTTACCGCCCTCTTCCAGTACGGCATAGCCCGCATCCAGGGCCTCCTGCAGGCCATCATAATAAGCCTGCTCCAGGTCAGGGGTCATGTCCTCTTTTAAAATGGTACCGGCACCGCCGTGTATGGCCAAAGAAAATTGCTGCATAATTGTTAATTGATTAACCCATGCGAAATTAACTTTTTTAAAAAGAGAAACTTTCTAAGTTTTTGGGAGGATGCTTGAACGGTTGCTAAGGATTGGGCGGTGGTGTTGAATTTTTTATTGCTGAACAGATTAGGAAATGCTGCAGCCTAGCTACTAACGAAGCTGAGACTGGTCGGTACACAATACTGGAACCACATCAAACCCGTTGGCACTCCTAGTAAGGGTCAAGGGAAAAGCCTACAACCAAAGTGGCTCCATAAAAGAGTTAATAGATAAAGAAAAAGGGAGCAGACTGCTATACACCCGTTAAGGGTTCAACTTTTGTGATCCCGATGCGGTTCCCACATTGGGAGTACCCGATGCATTGGCGGTACCACTTGCATTATCTGGGTGCATGGCGGCCTGCTGTTTATCGCTGGCATCCAGTGCGGCATCTAAATCACCTCGGTTGAGTGCATCCACTTTATCCTTTTGGTCTTGGCCAGTTGCTGTGCCAGCATTATGGGCATCGCTTGGTTGCGGGGCATCATCTTTTTTTTGTTCGTCGCTCATACTATATATTTTTAGGTTATCGATAAAAGCAGGTTTGTCCAGCTTTTGATACAAAGCTATCCTGCGCATATAGGCATTGCACTGACCAACATCACCGTGCGGAATGAACTTTATCACTTGAGTAAATTTGAGGCTAAATCAGCATGTTATCCTTCTAATTGCTGCAAACAAACTTGCAAGCTCTCCTTCCAATGGGGAATGGTAAGGTTAAATTGTTTTTCAACAACCGTAGTATCCAATACAGAATAGGCGGGCCGCTTGGCGGGTGTGGGATAACCGGCAGTGTTTGTAGGCAGTACAACGCAGGTGCTATTGGTGATTTCTTTTATGGCTACAGCAAAATCGTACCATGTAATGGGTTCACCACTATTACTATAATGATAAATACCGGACTGCGGATTGGGTTGTTGGATGATGTGTAAAATGGCAGCGGCCAAATCCATGGCGTACGTGGGGCGGCCCCATTGGTCGCTTACCACGCTGATACTTTCCTTTAGTGCCATGAGGCGCAGCATGGTTTTTACAAAGTTGTGGCCATACGGTGCATACACCCATGAGGTGCGCAGGATGATGCTTTCGGGATTGGCAGCAACCGCCATTTGTTCGCCGAACAATTTGGAAGCTCCATATCGGTTAACTGGATCTACCGCATCGGTTTCTTTGTAAGGTGTATGGGCAAGCCCGTTAAAAACATAATCGGTAGAGATATGTATAAACTTGGCGCCGTTACGCAAGCAAGCATCCGCCAAATAACCCACTGCTGTTCCATTGATGCGCATGGTCGTTTCCACTTCTGTTTCGGCTTTGTCAACCGCCGTGTAAGCGGCACAATTGATGCACCAAGCAACAGGTGTTTGCGCAAAGAAAGTATTAATGGCTTCGGGATTGTCAATGGGTAACTGGGTACGATTGGTAAACACAAAATGATACTGCGGTAGTTGACTGGCCAAGCTTTGTAGGCATTGGCCCAATTGCCCATCGGCCCCTGTAACCCATACCACTGGCAGCTTATGCTTCAAAGGTAAAAGCGTTTTGATGGTTGGCAAATACGGGGTACACTTTGTCTTTATCCGACACCACGATAGCTTCGGCTGGCAGTTGCCAATCAATGGCCAATTGCTCGTCGTTGTACAAAATACCGCCTTCACTGGCCTTGTTGTAAAAGGCATCGCATTTATAAAACACTTCAGCTGTAGGGCTGAGCACCGAATAACCATGGGCAAAACCTTTCGGCACCAATAATTGTTTTTTGTTTTCGGCAGAGAGTTCAATCGTAAATACTTGACCGTAGGTGGGTGAACCTTGACGTATATCTACCACTACATCCAATATGGAACCACTTAGCACCCTTACCAATTTAGTTTGTGCATGGGGCGGTAATTGGAAGTGAAGGCCACGTAATACGCCGTAGCTTGACTGCGCCTGATTGTCTTGCACAAATTGAATACGGATACCGGCTTCTGCAAATACATTTTGGTTGAAGCTTTCAAAAAAATAACCTCTGCTGTCTTCAAATACAGCAGGTTCAAATATCATTAATCCAGAAAATAATGTTTTGACAAAAGCCATGGACCTATTTGTTTGGTTTTAGCGTAGCTATTGTAAATATCAATAACTTACGAATACAATTGTTTAAAATAAGCAATGGTTGTTTGCAGCCCGTCGTCAAAACGTTTAGTGGGCTGGTAACCCAACAGTTCTTTGGCCAGTGATATATCGGCCAAAGAATGGCGCACATCCCCTGCCCTTTCTTCTCTGTAAGAGGGTTCAAAGTCGCTGCCCAAATCATTTTTAACCGCTTGGTACAATTCGTTTACTGAAAATTTTTCGCCCACGGCCACATTGTACGCTTTGTTAAATGCCGCCTCATTATCCGTAAGCATGCCCTTTACGTTTACCTGTACCGCATTCTCTACAAAGGTAAAATCACGGGTTTGCTCGCCATCGCCATTGATGTACACGGGGGTACGGTTGATGATGCCCTTTACAAACAAAGGTATCACTGCCGCATAGGGTCCATCGGGGTCCTGCCTTGGTCCAAAAATATTGAAATAACGAAAGCCCATTAATTTGATGCCGTAGGTATTGGCAAAAACCTGCGCATACAGTTCGTTGGCTTTTTTGCTCACCGCATAAGGCGACAAACAATTGCCCACTTTTTCTTCACGCTTGGGCAGGGTAGCTTCATCGCCATACACCGAGGAGGAAGATGCATATACAAAGCGCTGCACCTTATTGTCAACCGCTGCTTTGAGCATGTTTACAAAACCGCCCACATTTACATCATTGGTATTTTGCGGTTCTTTAATAGAACGTGGCACAGAGCCCAATGCCGCTTGGTGGCTGATAAAATCAATATCGCTGCATGCTTGCTGACAGGTATCCAAATGGCGGATATCGCCTTCCACAAATTCAAAACCACTGTACTGTTGTAAAATGGCGAGGTTGCTGTTAAATCCATTAGCCATATTGTCCAGCACCCGTACTTTGGCGGCACCATTCTTTAATAAGTACTCGGCAATATGACCACCGATAAAACCGGCACCACCCGTTACCAAAAAGCGGGCATTGCTAATATCTTTTGTATGAAAACTTGCACTCATTTTTTTATTGCTTTTGTCAATAGCCCTTGTTCTATCACTTATAAACTCCAATAAGCCCTACTGCTGATTTTGTTGCGGTAAATACCTTTTAAATCGGCAATCATGGCGTGGCCCTTGGTAATGGAAGCAAAATAGGCATCGTCGAGTTGCTTGTAGGCTTGATGCGGCACCGTTACAATCACGGCATCATAATCGTTGCCCAACTCGGCAGTAAGGCCAAAGCCGTACTCATGCTTCAGCTCATCACTATTGGCATGAGGATCGGTTACTGCCACGTTCAATGAATAAGACTGTAGCTCTTTCACCACATCCGCTACTTTGCTATTGCGGATATCGCTCACGTTTTCTTTAAAAGTGGCACCCATCACCAATACCTTGGCATCCTTGATATTGCCATTGCTTTGGATAATGTGTTGCAACACTTTCTTGGCCACGTAGCCTGCCATCCCATCGTTGATTACCCTTCCTGCCAAGATCACCTGACTATCGTAGCCGAGTTCTTTCGACTTGTAGGTAAGGTAATAAGGATCTACGCCAATACAGTGGCCGCCCACCAGTCCCGGCTGAAACTTAAGGAAGTTCCATTTGGTGCCAGCAGCTTCCAACACTTCGTAGGTGTTGATATTCATTTTATCAAAAATGATGGAGAGTTCGTTCATCAAGGCGATGTTCAGGTCACGCTGGGTATTTTCGATAATCTTGGCCGCTTCCGCCACTTTGATGGAAGAGGCACGATGTACACCTGCCGTTACCACCAACTCATATACTTTGGCAATGGTTTCCAAGCTTTCCGCATCGCAACCGCTCACCACTTTTACAATGCTGGCAAGGGTATGCTCTTTATCACCTGGGTTGATGCGCTCGGGAGAGTAGCCCAGTTTGAAATCGGTTACATTTTTTAAGCCTGCTAATTTTTCAATAATGGGCAGACAGTCTTCTTCTGTACAGCCGGGGTAAACCGTGCTTTCAAACACCACATAATCGCCTTGCTTTACCACTTTGCCAATGGTTTCGCTGGCCCTTTGCACCGGTATCAAATCGGGTACATTGTGCTCGTCCACCGGCGTGGGTACCGCCACAATGAAGAAGTTGGCTTGGCGCAACACATCCAAGCTATTGGTAAACTCAATGTCACAGTCTTCAAAAGCACTGACCTCCAACTCCTGACTGGGATCAATGCCTTGCTTCATCATTTCGATACGACCGGCATGGATATCAAAACCAATTACTTTTATTTTTTTTGCAAAAGCCAGTGCAATGGGCAAGCCTACATAGCCCAGGCCAATCACCGCCAGCTTTTTATTTTTATCTAGTAAATCTTGATACATTTATTTTATTACTTATTATTTATACGAATTGCTGTAACACGAATTGAAACGAATTGCACTGATTACACGAATTCTTGTAACACAAATTAAGACTGATGGCACTAATTGCACGAATTTTCACCTTACCTACCTTCGCATCTTCACATTTCCCAGCTTCAATATTATCACATTTACTAATTACCACCATGCTCCCTCTGACCATCATTTGTACATTTGCATATTTGCACATTTGCCTATTTGCATATTAACTACTTCTTCGTAAACTCCTTTGGCAACTTCACCAACTCTTCTGGTGGCAGCGATTTAAAATACTCGTAGGTTATCTTCAACCCTGCTGCCCTACTCACTTTGGGTTCCCAACCCAATATTTCTTTTGCCTTGCTGATATCCGGTTGCCTTTGCTTGGGATCATCTGTAGGCAAGGGCTTGTACACGATTTTTTGTTGTGTACCGGTGAGTTTGATGATCTCTTCCGCAAAATCTTTCAAACTGATTTCGTCGGGGTTACCCACGTTTACCGGTTGGGCGTAGTCGCTCATGAGTAAACGATATATCCCTTCTACCAAATCATCCACATAACAAAAACTGCGGGTTTGGCTGCCATCTCCAAAAACCGTGAGGTCTTCGCCTCGAAGGGCTTGTCCGATAAAGGCCGGCAGCGCACGGCCATCGTTCAATCGCATACGGGGCCCATAGGTGTTGAATATCCGCACAATGCGGGTTTCCACCTGATGGAAAGTATGGTAGGCCATGGTGATGGCTTCTTGAAAACGTTTGGCTTCATCGTACACGCCACGGGGACCAACGGGGTTTACATTGCCCCAATATTCTTCTGTTTGCGGATGCACCAAGGGGTCGCCATACACTTCGCTGGTACTGGCCACCAATATGCGGGCCTTTTTGGCCAACGCCAAGCCCAAGCAATTGTGCGTACCCAAGGAACCTACTTTTAAAGTTTGAATGGGTATTTTTAAATAATCAATGGGACTGGCGGGCGAAGCAAAATGCAGGATATAATCCAAATGCCCCGCTATATGTATGTACTTGCTTACATCGTGGTTGTAAAACTCGAACTGCGGCAGTTTGAAAAGGTGTTCAATATTTTTAAGGTCGCCGGTAATGAGGTTGTCCATCGCAATTACGTGAAAACCCTCTTTGATAAACCGATCGCACAAATGCGAACCCAAAAAGCCCGCCGCACCTGTGATTAAAACCCTTTTTTGTATATTTTCCAATGACATTTTTTTATTTCGTTGACCGTTGTTCGTTGACCGTTGGCCGTATGCGAAGATGACGGCCTTCCTGCTGGTGGCAGGTTGATAGTTTTTTCAATCCGTTAATCCATTCGCTATTCGTAGATCCCAACAAGTTGAAAAAATCAGCACATTATCCCATTAGCTAATCAGCTAATTAACTACCCTTCTCCCCACACTCTCGTACCGATACCCCAACTTCTCCATTTGCCCTAGGTCGAACAGGTTGCGGCCATCGAATATCACTTTGTTTTTGAGTATGCTGCCCATCTTATCAAAGTCAGGTGTGCGGAACTCACTCCACTCCGTAGCGATGATTAATGCATCCGCCCCTTCCAACGCATTGTACTGGCCATCGGCAAACCCGATGCGATCGCCTACCACTTGCTTTACATTGTGCATGGCTTCGGGATCGAAAGCAGTAACCGTAGCGCCAGCTTCCAACAACGCATCGATGATGTACAAAGCCGGGGCCTCACGAATATCATCGGTATTGGGTTTGAAGGCCAGCCCCCACAAAGCAAATCGCTTGCCCTGCAAGTCGTTGCTAAAATACGCTTTTATCTTGGGTATCAGGTGCAGTTTCTGGGCCTCATTTACTTCCATTACCGCATCTAGTATCTTAAATTGATAATCCACTTCTTGGGCCGACTTTACCAATGCCTGCACATCTTTGGGGAAACAACTGCCGCCATAGCCAATACCAGGGAAGAGGAAGCGTTTGCCAATACGTTCATCGCTGCCGATACCACGGCGCACCATATCCACATCGGCATCCAGCATTTCGCAAAGCCGGGCTATTTCGTTCATAAAGGTAATCTTGGTAGCCAAGAAAGAGTTGGCAGCGTATTTGGTAAGTTCCGCCGATTTTTCATCCATGAAAATGATGGGGTTGCCTTGGCGTACAAAGGGACCGTACAACTCGTTCATCAGTTGCTTGGCCCGCTCAGATGAAGTGCCGATCACTACCCTATCCGGTTTCATAAAATCGTCCACGGCCACGCCTTCCCGCAAAAATTCGGGATTGCTCACCACATCAAAAGCTACCGTAGCATTTTTGGCAATCGCCGCTTGTACTTTGGCAGCCGTACCTACCGGCACCGTACTCTTATCCACAATTACCGTGTAATCCTTCAACAACGCACCCAAATCATTGGCCACACCCAAAATGTATTTCAAATCAGCGCTGCCATCCTCACCGGGCGGTGTGGGCAGGGCCAAAAAAACAATCTGTGCACCCACTAGGCCATCGGCCAAGGAGGTGGTAAAATGTAGCCTACCCTCTTTTTGGTTGCGCAAAAACAATTTCTCCAGTCCGGGTTCGTATATGGTAACTTCTCCGCCTTTCAACTTTTCCACTTTGGCAACGTCAATGTCCACACAGGTAACTTGGTTGCCCGTTTCTGCAAAACAAGTACCGGTAACTAGTCCTACATAGCCTGTTCCTACTACTGCTATCTTCATGTATCCCTTTCTTTTGGTGATTTATTGATTGATAAATGCTAAAACGTTTTCTACGATAAAAGATTGTTGCTCTTCGTCCAATTCTGTATGGATCGGCAAAGAAATCACCCTTTCCGTCAACCAGTCGGTAATAGGCAAATTGTATTGACTACCACCAAAGGCATCGAACATCTTTTGCCGATGTGCTGGTACGGGGTAATAGATCATGGCCGGCACGCCTTTTTCCGTTAAATAGGCATGTAGGGCATCCCTATCCACATCCTGCAGCACCAAGGTATATTGGTGGTACACATGGTTGGTAAACTGGGTGGCGATATGCGGGGTGGTAATTTTGGCATTGCCCGCAAAAGCCTTATCGTAAAAAGCCGCCGCTTTTTGGCGGGCAGCAATATATTCGGCCAAATATTGCAACTTGATATTGAGTATGGCCGCTTGCATGGCATCCAGCCTCGAGTTGCAGCCCACTACATCGTGGTAATAACGCCTGCTCTGCCCGTGTGATGCAATCATGCGCAATTTATCGGCCAAGGCATCGTCTTCGGTAAACATGGCACCGCCATCACCAAAAGCGCCCAGGTTTTTGGAAGGATAAAAAGAAGTACAACCGATATGGCCGATGGCGCCGGTTTTCTTTTTGGAACCATTGCTAAATGTATAATCGCAGCCGATGGCCTGTGCATTGTCTTCTATTACATACAAATTGTGGCGGGCGGCTATGTCCATAATGGCTTCCATATTGGCCGCCTGACCATATAAATGCACGGGAATAATGGCCTTTGTTTGGGGGGTGATGGCTTTTTCGATGGCGGCGGCATCTATGCAAAACGTTTGCTTGTCCACTTCCACAAATATGGGTTTTACGCCCAAGAGGGCCGCTACTTCCACGGTAGCGATATAAGTAAAAGAGGGGGTAATCACTTCGTCGCCGGGACCAATATTGAGGGCCATCATGGCTATTTGCAGGGCATCGGTGCCGTTGGCGCAGGGAATTACATGCTTGCTACCATTGTAAGCGGCCAGGTTATTGGTAAATTCGCTCACCACTTTACCACCGATGAACATGGAGCTTTCCATCACCTCCAACACCGCCTTGTCCACTGCCGGTTTTATCTTTAGATATTGGGTTTTGGTATCTACCATCTGTAAAGGCCTCATTGCTAATTTTTTAGTGGCGCAAAGATAGTATTTCGGGGATGAAATATGGCCTTTGAACAGTTGAAAGTTGAGAGGTGAGAATTGAAAGTGAACAGCCTGCTTGCAAAATGCTTTAGCAAACAAATTCATACGATCGGTTAAATCAATCACACCAATCACAAAATCATAGCCATCATAGTCTTACTTTTGGACTAAATTGCTCCATCTTGTCACTGATCATCTACCGTTTATTCATCTTTTTTTATACCGGCGCCATCCGGTTGGCCTCGCTATGGAACCCCAAGGCCCGTTTGTGGGTACGTGGGCGGCTTCATCGGAAGGACTGGCCACCAAAGGGCAACGGCGGCCCCCGTATATGGATGCACTGTGCAAGCTTGGGGGAGTTTGAGCAAGGGCTGCCCGTATTGGAAGGCATCAAAAAGCAGTACCCCGGTTATGAAGTAGTGGTCAGTTTCTTTTCGCCCAGCGGTTATGAGGTGAAAAAGGGGTTTACCGGTGCCGATTACATCATTTACTTACCGATAGATAATCGGCAAAATGCGGCCCGCTTTATCGAAGCGGTTAACCCAGCCTTGGTTATTTGGGTAAAATACGATTATTGGTATTTCTTTTTGACCGAACTCAAGCGGCGTGAAGTGCCGGTAATGTTGGTATCGGCTATTTTCCGCCCCAGCCAGCCATTTTTTAAATGGTATGGCCAAGTATGGCGGCAAATGTTGCAATGTTTTAGCGCTCTGTTTGTTCAAACGGAGGCTTCCCGTGCCCTGCTGGCACCTTTGCAACTGAGCGGTAATGTAATTGTAAATGGCGATACCCGCTTCGACAGGGTGCTCTCCATTGCGCAGCAGTTTGAGCCTGTGCCGGGCATCGAGGCTTTTTGTGGCAACAGCACGGTGATTGTTGCCGGCAGTACCTGGGAAGAAGATGAAGCCGAACTGGTGCATTATACCCATGCCCACCCCGAAATACGTTTCATCATCGCCCCGCATGAAATTGATCCGGCCAATTTGGGGGATGTGAAAAAGCTGTTTCCGGGTTCGGTTTATTATTCAGAACTGTTGCAGGGCAACGCTTCGGGACATAACCTGCCCCGCCCGAGCGGGGTACTCATTATCGACAATGTGGGCATGCTCAGCCGCCTGTACCGTTATGCGCATATTACCTATGTGGGCGGTGGCTTTGGCAAAGATGGGGTACACAATGTGCTGGAAGCGGCCGTTTATGGCAAACCCGTTATTATTGGCCCAGAGTATGAAAAATACGCCGAAGCGGTTGACTTGGTAGCATGCGGCGGGGCCATCAGTATCGACAATGCTTTGGAACTGGAAAAAACGTTGGATACATTATTGGGCAGTGATACAGCGCTGGAAACCGCTGCCAATGCGGCGCATGATTATGTGCACGCCCATACGGGTGCTGCGCAAAATGTGGTTCATTATATTCAGGAAAAACGTCTTTTGATCAGTTGATTGAACTGCTTCACGGTTGGGTTGGCTTCGCTCCATCCCAATTTCACTTTTAGCTCCCGCTGTATCCAATACTCGGCCTCGGGCAATATGGTAAAACTGTTGATGGTTTTGATGCTGCGTTCGTACATGGTTTCATCACCCCGGAACAGTTCGTTGATGTACAGGTATTTATCGTTAATGCCAATCGCTTTGCGCAGGTCCTTCACAGGCGGTTCAGCCAATTGGTCGGCCAGTTCGGTGGGGCGTTGCTTTAGCTTATCATTTACCGATGGCGCATCTGCCGCAGCAATCACTTCATTCAGTTCTTTGGCGGGGGCAGGTTGGTGCAATAAGGTAGGTATTTCGGGTATTTCCAGTTCTTCGTCGGACATTACCAAGGGCTTATAATGCACACTCATGTTATTTTTGGCGGCGGCATTGCGCTTTATCTCCTCCAGTTCGGCTTCCACATCTGCCTCATCTACCAGCAATACTTCTACAATTTTTTCTTCCACCGCATCGGGTGCAGGCTCCTCAATGGTGGGCACAGTTGCTTCGGCGGCAATGGGTGCTGGGGCTACAATGGGCGGTTCTATCGGTTCGGCAATCGGCATTGGTGCCGGTTCCGCTACAGGCTCAGCCATAGTTTCTACGCTCGGCAGGGGCATTACAGGTGGCGGCGGCATGTGTACCGCTACTTTTGATGCCGGTTGCACGGTTTGTCCCTGTTGCTGCAAATGCAATAATTCGGCCTGTAATTGCTGTACAGTCAATAATAACTGTGCCGCACCGGCTTGCTGCTCAAATTGTTCTTGTAATTTTTGTAACAGCGTACCCACTCTTTCCATTAAAATGATACTTTTGAGTTTTAATGCAATGGAAACTTTCTAAATTTCATCGATGAAATTACCCATTGCCAATTTTTGAGCGAAACAAGGCGGATTTTGCAGCCATAGTCTAAACGCCTAAGGCGAAAAATCCAACGCAGTTGTAGCCAAAAAGGGGCTTGGGGAATCCATTGAATGAATTTTAGACAGTTTCAAGATAAAGTTACAAACTGTAACGATACCAAAATATAAAAAATGTTTATAGAACCAAATTTAAGGGGCGAAAGGCGTGGCTGGGTAGAAGTGATCTGCGGTAGTATGTTCAGCGGTAAAACCGAAGAGTTGATAAGAAGGCTGAAGCGGGTAAAGATTGCCAATTTAAAAGCAGAAATTTTTAAACCCACCATAGATGTGCGCTACGATGCGGTGAACATTGTGAGCCACGACGAAAACGCCATCCATAGTACGCCGGTAGACAGTTCGCAATCTATTTTGCTGTTGGCACAAGGCGTTGATGTGGTAGGTATTGATGAAGCCCAGTTTTTTGATGCCGAAATAGCCAATGTGTGCGAACAGTTGGCATTGCGGGGTATACGGGTGATTGTGGCCGGTTTGGATATGGATTATATGGGCAAACCTTTTGGCCAAATGCCCAACTTGCTGGCCATTGCCGATTACATCACAAAGCTACATGCCATCTGCGTAAAGTGCGGTAATATCGCCAATGTGAGCTATCGCAAAACTGCCGAAGGGGGCCAAGTATTGCTGGGGGAAAAAGATGTGTACGAACCTCGTTGCCGGGTTTGCTTTCATGAGAAATAACACCTTAATAAAAACCCGAACATAAATACTCATTCGCTTTTTCGGCAGCTTCTACCGCTTCAAAGGAAGAAAGAATATCGGCCTGGGCTTTTTTGATGCAGATAGTATGCTCGTAATGCGCCGCTGGTTTGCCATCCTTGGTGCGTACGGTCCAACCATCTTTATCGTAGTAAATATCCTTTTTACCCATATTGATCATGGGCTCGATGGCTATTACCGCATCTTCCTGTATTTTGGCACCACTGCCCCTTTTACCATAATTGGGCACTTGCGGGTCTTCGTGCAAATCCCGGCCGAGGCCATGTCCCACCAAATCACGCACTACGCCATAGCGGTGCTTTCTTTCAGTGTATTCCTGTATCGCAAAACCAATATCACCTACCCTACAACCCGCTGTTGCCTTAGCGATACCAAGATAGAGCGATTCTTTGGTTACTTTCATCAATTGCAAAGCGGCATCGCTGGCACCTTTTATGGCAAAGGTATAAGCACTATCGCCATGGAAACCATTTTTAAACACCCCAATATCTACCGATACGATATCGCCTTCTTTCAATGGCGCATTACTGGGGAAGCCATGCACCACCGCATCGTTTACCGATATGCAGCAGGTAAACGGAAAATCGTGATACCCTTTAAAGGAGGGTATTGCATCGTTTTCCCTGATAAAGGCTTCGGCAGCCGTATCCAGCTGTAGGGTGGTGGCACCGGGTTTGACCAACGCCGCTACTTTCGCCAATGCCTGACCTACCAGTAAACTACTTTCCCGTATCAGTTCAATTTCCGCCTTGGTTTTATATATAATCATATCTACAACATTGATGACAGAGGGTACCACGGATTATTATTCAATTACACTAATTACACGGATTTGTTTGTTAAACGAATTTGAATTGGCTGCTCTAACTTTAGCGCACTATCACTATTCATTATTAACTATTAACTATTAAAACAAACCCCGACGTTTTTTGCGTCAGGGCTTGATGATAAATTTCACTAGCTATTATTATATACCAGAAGCCACTGTTTGCCTTCCTTGTACCCTGCCGCTGCTCATCAGACCGTCGTATTGACGCATCAGCAACTGGGTTTCTACCTGTTGCAAGGTATCCAGTACCACACCCACCATAATCAGTAAGGAGGTGCCACCAAAGAATCCGGCAAAACCTTGGGTAACACCCAGCATTTGCGCAAAACCTGGTAAAATACCTACAAAAGCCAGCAAAATTGCACCGGGCAGGGTAATCCTGTCCATGATGGTACCGATATAGTCGGCTGTAGGTTGACCGGGCTTGACACCGGGGATGAAACCATTGTTGCGTTTCAAATCTTCGGCCATTTGCTTGGGGTTGAAGATCAGCGCGGTGTACAAGAAGGTGAAAGCGATTACACAAACGGAGTACACAATCATGTACACACCATTTTTGGGATCGGTGAAGTAACGCATCCAAGTGCTACCGCCATCGCCAAAGCCAGCAAAAATAGTTGGCAAAAACAAGATGGCCTGTGCAAAGATGATGGGCATTACACCAGCAGCATTCACTTTAAGGGGCAAGAAGTTACGGGCACCACCAATTTGACGGTTGCCTACCAATTGCTTGGCATAGCTTACGGGCACTTTGCGGGTACCTTGTACCAACATGATCAAACCAAAGATGATGGCTACCAAGAACAGCAGTTCCACCAACACGATGAAGAGACCACCGGCGCCCCTGGCAGACCATTTGGCTGTCCACTCTTGCATGAATGACTGTGGCAGACGGGCCAAGATACCCACCATGATGATGATAGAGGTACCATTGCCCAAACCTTTGTCGGTAATTTTTTCGCCGAGCCACATTACAAACAACGTGCCTACGGTTAATATGATTACGGTAGAAAGCCAGAAGTAACCACTAAAAGCGGGCAACAATACGGCATTGCCGGGCTGTTGCAAATAGCCGATATACGCCGCTGCCTGAAAAGCAGTAACGATAACGGTGAGGTAACGTGTCCATTGATTGATTTTCTTCCTGCCGCTTTCGCCTTCTTTTTGGATTTTAGCCATTTGGGGAACCAAGATGGTTACCAACTGCATAAAGATAGAGGCCGAGATATAGGGCATGATGCCCAAGGCAAAAATAGAAGCTTTAGAAAAAGAGCCACCCACAAAAGAGTCAAGGATACCCAATATCCCTGTTTTGGGGTTACCTGCAGCCTGTTCAGCCTGTGCAGCAGCGTCTACGCCGGGCAGCACAATGTGAGAGCCTACACGATAAATGAATATCAGCAATAAAGTAAATGTTATTTTATTGCGCAGCTCTTCAATGCTCCAGATATTTTTAAGTGTTTGAATAAACTTCTTCACTGTATTGTAACGGTTTTAATGTTATTATGCGCTAAACTTAAAAGACGCACCTGCAAACCTTGGTTGTGGTAGGCGGATGCGTCTAGCAAATATCGTAAAATTATTTAACTATCTCCACAGAACCTCCCGCAGCTTCAATGGCAGCCTTTGCTTTTGCGCTGATGGCATTTACTGCAAAGCTAAACTTGCCCTTGATTTCGCCGTTACCCAGGATTTTCACGTTGTCGAACTGACTGATCAAGCTGTTAACGTACAGGTTGGGGAGGGTAAACTCGGTAATACCGTATTTTTCGGCCAATTGGTCGATTTGGCCGATGTTGAACACTTTGTACTCAACACGGTTGATATTTTTGAAACCACGCTTGGGTACACGACGTTGGATGGGCATCTGACCACCTTCGTGGGCCATTTTGCTTTTGTAACCGGCACGGCTTTGACCACCTTTGTTACCTTTTGTGGAGGTACCGCCTTTACCGCTGGCCTCACCGCGGCCCAAACGCTTTTCTTTGTGTGTTGCACCTTTTGCAGGCTTGAGAGAATGAAGTTTCATGTTTCTTTCTGATTTTGAACTTACGGGGAATCACCCCTCGCAATTGTGAACAATAAAAAATTAGTAATATAAAAATTTGCAAGCCTACCCAGTACCGCTCAATGCGTAGCACCAGATTGCACTTGCAAATCGCTGTATGAATTAAGCCAGTTCTTCTACTTTAACCAAATGGTTTACCTTAGTAACCATGCCCAGTATCTGGGGAGTAGCTTCTACCTCTACCGTTGCGTTCATTTTTTTAAGGCCAAGGGCTGCCATGGTCCTTTTTTGACGCTCCGAGCGGTCGATAATGCTTTTAACCTGTGTTATTTTTATCTTTTTCATTTCCGAAATTTTAATGAAGCCATCTGTTTATCAGGCCGGCTATATGATAAGGCCAACCTGTTATCCAAAAACTTACCCGTTAAATACTTTTTTCAAAGAAATATTCCTTGTTTTTGCTACGGCAATGGGTTCACGCAAAGTGGCCAGAGCCTTAAAGGTGGCTTTTACCACGTTGTGCGGATTAGCAGAACCCAAGCTCTTGGCCAATACGTCGGTAATACCAGCGGCTTCCAATACGGCACGCATGCTACCTCCGGCAATTACACCAGTACCATGTGCGGCAGGCTTTATCAATACCTTGGCAGCACCTTCTTTGGCCCATTGGTCGTGGGGGATAGTACCGTGCATTACCGGAATCTTGATCAGGTTCTTTTTGGCATCTTCGATACCCTTGGTAATTGCTTCCTGTACTTCTTTTGCTTTGCCCAAACCATGGCCTACCACACCGGCTTCGTTACCTACCACTACCAGTGCAGAGAAGCTGAAAGCACGTCCGCCCTTGGTAGTTTTAACTACACGGTTGATAGATACTACCTTGTCCTTCAGTTCCAGGTCGCCCGCTTTGATTTTATTTGAAATTATGTTTGCCATTTACTATGCTTAAATTAATCGTTTTAATTGAATTAAAATTCCAAGCCGCCTTCACGGGCGCCTTCTGCCACTGCTTTTACACGGCCATGGTACAGGTTTCCGCCACGATCGAAAACTACGCTTTTCAAACCCAATTCTGTTGCTTTGCGGGCCAATGTGGCACCTACCAGTTTGCTCTTCTCAACCTTGGTAACTTTTTGTGCTGCAATGTCTTTTTCTTTTGAAGAACAAGATGCCAACGTTACGCCTTGCTCATCATTGATGATTTGGGCATAGATATCGGTATTGCTCCTGAAAATGCTCAAGCGAGGCCGGGCAGATGTACCCACCACCCTTTTACGGATAGCGAACCTTCTGTTTTGCCTTGCAACTAATTTAGTATTCGTACTCATTGTTTTCTATTTTGCATCCCGATACTGCCGGGAAGTTAATTTGATAATTTGCTAATTAGCTAATTAGCTGATGAAAGGCCGTTTGTTATCAATGAGACTTTACTTGCTGCTCATTAGCACATTAGCACATCAGCACATTAGCATATTATTTACCTGCCGATTTGCCTGCTTTCCTCCTCAATACTTCACCAGCAAACTTAACGCCCTTACCTTTGTACGGCTCTGGCTTACGCAGGCTGCGGATTTTGGCACAAACCTGACCCAGCAATTGCTTGTCGATACTTTCCAAAGTAATGGTAGGGTTCTGGCCTTTTTCTTGGGCCGTAGTAACCTTCAATTCTTTGGGTATTTCAAAAATGATATTGTGCGAATAACCCAAAGCCAAATCAAGGATATTGCCTTGGTTAGCGGCTTTGTAACCCACACCTACCAGTTCCAATTTCTTTTCGTAACCATCTGTAACACCTTTTACCATGTTACCAATGAGTGAGCGGTACAAACCGTGCATGGCCCTGTGACGGATCTGATCGGTTGGACGGCCTACTTGCAGTTCGCTATCTTTGATTTCGATGGTGATGTCCCTGTCAATTGTTTCGCTCAATTGGCCCTTGGGGCCTTTTACAGTTACCACATTATCGGCATTAACCGTAATGGTTACACCTGATGGGATAGTAACTGGCTTTTTACCTATACGACTCATTGTACTTTTTTTATTTTGTTATTTATTCTTTTTTTGACCGGTCAGCCTAGTATAGTCTCGGCTTAATGTATCAAAAACTTGTACGCTCTGTTGTTGTTGCCCTCCGGGCCCACTTCTTAGTAGATATTGCACAGCACTTCGCCGCCAACATTCTGCGCTTTGGCTTCCTTGTCTGTCATTACACCTTTAGAGGTAGAAATGATAGCGATGCCCAATCCGTTCTTCACACGCTTAAATTCTTCTGGCTTGGCATAAGTACGCAAACCTGGACGGCTTACCCTTTCCAAACTTTGGATAACAGGCAGCTTGGTTGCAGGATTGTACTTCAATGCAATCTTGATAACACCTTGCTTGTTATTGTCTTCAAACTTGTACTTTAAAATATATCCTTTATCGTACAGGATTTCAGTAATACGCTTTTTAAGATTGCTGGCAGGGATTTCCACAATACGGTGATTGGCCATTTGGGCGTTACGTATTCTTGTAAGAAAATCTGCTATAGGATCAGTTACCATAATATTTTGTAATTGATTGTGATCGAATTGTTTATTACAGCGGTACATGGTTGTTATACCACGCCAGCCTGCTTGTTATTGTTACCAGCTCGCTTTGGTGATACCGGGGATTTTGCCTTGCAACGCCATTTCGCGGAACATTACCCTAGAAAGTCCAAAATGCCTCATGTAACCTTTGGGGCGGCCTGTTAATTGGCAACGGTTTTTCAACCGTACAGGCGATGCATTTTTAGGAAGTAAATCCAATGCTGCATAATCACCTGCTTTTTTTAACGCTGCCCTTTTTTCAGCATACTTAGCGTTCATTGCTTCACGCTTGCGTTGCCTGGCTTCTACTGATTTTTTTGCCATAATGAATGTTAATTTACGATAGTTGAACAATGGTGGGGCTTACCCGCATCATTCCTTATACGTAGTGGAAATTATTTTTTAATGTTTTTAAACGGCATACCCAATTCCTTCAACAGTTCGAACGCTTCTTCATTGGTACCCGCTGTTGTTACGAAAGTGATATCCAAACCGGTAATCTTGTTTACCTTGTCAATATCAATTTCGGGGAAAATGATCTGCTCAGTAACACCCAGTGTGTAGTTACCACGGCCATCAAACGACTTGTCGTTGATACCTTTGAAGTCACGTACACGGGGCAATGATACTGAAACCAGCCTGTCCAAAAATTCATACATTTTAACACCACGCAACGTAACCCTAGCACCGATGGGCATGTTTTTACGCAGCTTAAAGTTAGAAATGTCTTTTTTAGACGTGGTGGCCATTGCTTTTTGACCAGTGATATTGCTCAGTTCGTCCACTGCGATGTCGATCAACTTCTTATCGGCTACCGCACCGTTTACACCACGATTCAAACAAATCTTGGTCAACTTGGGCGCTTGCATTACAGTTTTGTAACTGAACTTTTTCATTAAGGCAGGTACAACTTCTTTTTTGTACTTATCTGCCAGCCTTGGAGTGTATGTTGCTGTACTCATTATTTGATTGCCTCCCCTGATTTTTTAGATACACGAACTAATTTGCCATTTTCCCTAGTGCGCTTTACCTTGGTAGGTGCACCAGCTTTGGCATCCCATAGCATCACATTGCTAATGGCAATGGGCGCTTCTTTTTTAACAATACCGCCCTTGGTATTTTGAGCGCTGGGCTTGGTGTGCTTGGTAACGATGTTGGCACCTTCTACCAGTACACGGGCTTCATCCAGCATCACTTCTAACACTTTGCGGGGCTTCTTCAAATCCTTGTCCTCACCGGTAATTACTACTACCGTGTCGCCTTTCTTAATGTTAAACTTGGGCTTAAATCTTGTACTCATTGTAAATTAATTTGCTAATGTGATAATGTGATAATCTGCTAATGAAACCAAATTAAAACATCATTTATCTTAAAGCTGATGCGATTAGCACATGGGGCCAATCCGCACATAGCTAATTTTTATAAAACTTCCGGCGCCAACGAAATGATCTTCATGTAACCCTTGTCACGCAATTCACGGGCTACTGGGCCAAAGATACGTGTACCCCTGGGCTCGTCGGCATTGTTCAACAACACTACTGCGTTGTCATCAAAGCGGATGTAAGAACCATCTTTGCGGCGCAACTTGTTTTTGGTGCGTACAATAACGGCTTTGCTTACAGTACCTTTTTTAATACCGCCGGCAGGCATGGCATCTTTTACAGTTACCACAATCTTATCGCCTATTCTAGCATAATCCTGTCCGCTGTTGCCCAATACACGGATACAGAGTACTTCTTTAGCACCACTGTTGTCCGCCACGTTTAGTCTGCTCTCTTGCTGAATCATTTTATTAATTTTTGAAGTACCGAGTAATTAGTAGTTAGTACTTAGTACTAGTACTTGGTACTAAGTACTAATTTCTATTTAACTTTTTCAACCACTTCCACCAGCCTCCAACGCTTTGTTTTGCTCATGGGGCGGGATTCCATTATTTTTACCGTGTCGCCAATGCTGCACTCATTCTTTTCGTCGTGCGCATGAAACTTGGTAGTTTTTTTCAAAAACTTGCCATAAAGTGGATGCTTTACTTTACGCTCCACGTTTACGGTAATGGTTTTGTCCATTTTATTGCTTGACACAATCCCAAGCTTTGTTTTCCTTAAATTTCTTTCAGCCATTGTATTGTATTTATGGTTTTTAGAAACCGAGTTCCTTTTTCCTTAATTCTGTTTTTAACCGGGCAATGTCCTTACGCAAAGAACGTATGCTTACCGGATTCTCTAACGGAGTCATTGCATGTGCAAAAGACAATTTTTTAAGGCGCAGCTCATCTTCTTTAATCTTTGCCTTCAGCTCAGTATCGTTAAGCCCCTTAATGCTTGTCAAAAAATCTGCTTTCTTGCTCATTGTTTTAATTTTTATGCTGAACAGTTTTACCTGTCAATTATTCAGAATAATCCCTGCGGATAACAAATTTGGTTAAAATGGGCAGCTTTTGTGCAGCCAATTCAAACGCTTCTTTTGCTGTTTGCAAAGGCACACCGTCCGCTTCAAACAAAATGCGGCCTGGCTTAATGATGGCAGCCCATCCTTCGGGGTTACCCTTACCTTTACCCATACGTACTTCAGCAGGCTTGGCGGTAATGGGCTTGTCGGGGAAAATGCGGATCCACACATTACCTTCACGCTTCATGTGACGGGTCATGGCCTGACGGGCACTTTCAATTTGACGGCTTGTTAACCAAACACTGTCCAATGCTTTTAAACCGAACGTACCAAACGCAATGGAAGTACCCCTTTTGGCATCTCCCTTCATTCTGCCTTTTTGCGTTTTCCTGTGCTTCGTCCTTTTTGGTTGTAACATCTTTTATCAATTTGCTGATTTGCTGATTAGCCATTTTGCTAATGAGAAACCAATAATTAAAAAACTTTTTATACTCTTGTGTCTTTCAGCTAATTATCACATCAGCTAATTAGCTAATTAATTTAATTACCTGCGTCCACCGCCGCCACCGCCCCTGCGGTCGCCGCCACCGCCACCACGGCGGTCGTCCCTGCGGTGATCGTCGCGCCTATCGTCCCTGCGCTCTCCACCACCCTTGTCGTTACCGGCAATAATGTTGGGGTTCAGGTCACGCTTGGTCAATACTTCACCTTTACAAATCCAAACCTTGATGCCGATTTTACCATAAACGGTAAGGGCAAAAATGCTGGCGTAATCAATATCCATACGCAAGGTGTGCAATGGTGTACGACCTTGTTTGATTTCTTCGCTACGGGCAATTTCAGCACCGCCCAAACGGCCACCTACTTTTACCTTGATACCTTCGGCACCCATGCGCAGTGCAGAAGCGATCGCCATTTTAATGGCACGCTTGTAGTTGATACGGTTTTCCAATTGACGGGCAATGGTATCAGCCACAATATTGGCATCCAATTCCGGTCTGCGGATTTCCAGAATGTTGATCTGTACGTCTTCTTTACCGGTAAGTTTTTTCAACTCTTCCTTGATACGGTCCACTTCGCCGCCACCTTTACCGATAATGATACCGGGCTTTGATGTATGGATGGTTACAATCAACTTGTTCAATGTACGCTCAATCACAATCTTGGCAATGCCGCCTTTGTTGATACGTGCGTTCAAATAAGTCCTGATCTTATGATCTTCAATCAGCTTACCGGCGTAATCCTTTTTGTTACCATACCAGTTGCTGTCCCATCCACGGATGATTCCTAACCTGGCACCTATCGGATTTGTTTTTTGACCCATATTTCTAATTTGCTGATGTGCTGATTGGCGAATTAGCTAATGTGCACACCTTTTAGTTTAAAATATTTCTGTTGTTAATTAAGCTTTTGCGTCAACAATTACGGTTACGTGGTTGCTACGCTTACGAACCCTGTAGCCACGTCCTTGTGGTGCGGGGCGCATACGCTTGATAACCCTTGCGCCGTCTACAAAAATGGTTTTCACCACCAGTGAAGTTTCGTCGCCGCCTTCGTTCTTGGCCTTCCAGTTGCTGATGGCACTTACCACCAACTTGCGCAGGGGCACTGCTGGATGCTTGGGGTTGTGCTCCAATACAGCCAATGCTTTTTCTACCTTCATGCCACGTATCAAATCAGCCAACAAACGCATTTTGCGTGGCGACGTGGGGTAATTGTTCAATTTTGCTACTGCTTCCATTTTTAATTATTTTTTGGGAAAGTGATGTACAATCTCCCTACAATTAACCTATTTTTTTGCTTGAGTGGCCTTTGAAGTTACGGGTGGGGGCAAACTCACCGAGCTTGTGCCCTACCATAAATTCAGTTACATACACGGGGATGAACTTGTTGCCATTGTGTACAGCAAAAGTTTGTCCTACGAAATCGGGGGTGATGGTGCTGCGGCGGCTCCATGTTTTGATAACCCCTTTTTTACTTGTCCCTGCTGCCATTGCCAACACTTTGCCTTCCAGCTTGGCATCTACATAAGGACCTTTTTTAATCGAACGAGCCATTTTTTGATAATTTGCTGATTTGCTAAATAACTATTGTGCTAATGAAACAAACCAGTATGTTAAATTTTAGTTGATTCTTCTCGACTGAACGAGAATATTTTAACGTTACCAATTAGCTAATTATCGAATTAGCTAATCAGCTAATTTACTTGCTTAACTTTTTACCGTTGCGGCGCTGGATAATCATCTTATCAGAGCCTTTACCCCTTGTACGTGTAATTTCGCCTTTAGCGTATTTACCTGTACGGCTGCGTGGATGACCACCGCTTGCACGGCCTTCACCACCACCCATCGGGTGATCTACAGGGTTCATGGCCACACCACGGTTGCGGGGGCGGATACCCTTCCACCTGTTACGGCCGGCTTTACCCATGCTCTCCAAGTTGTGGTCGCCATTGCTTACCACACCTACAGTAGCGTAACAGTTTACCAAAATCTTGCGCAACTCACCGCTGGGCATTTTAAGGATCGCATATTTCTCTTCCTTATTGCTCAACTGGGCAGATGTACCGGCACTGCGTACCAAGATACCACCTTGACCAGGCTGCATTTCTATATTGTGTACGTTGGTACCCAAAGGCATGTTTTTGAACATCAGCGCATTGCCCAATTCGGGGGCTACTGCATCACCGCTGATAATTTTTTGACCTACTTGCAAACCTTGAGGGGCCAAGATGTAACGCTTTTCACCATCGGCATAAGCCAACAAAGCGATGAAAGCGGTACGGTTGGGATCGTACTCAATGGTTTTTACCGTAGCTTCAATATCTTTCTTGTTGCGTTTGAAGTCGATCTTACGGTACATTTGTTTGTTACCGCCACCGATATAACGCATGGCCCTACGACCTTGGAAGTTACGGCCACCTGTTTTTTTACCGGGCTCCAATAAGCTTTTTTCTGGGGTGCTGGTAGTGATCTCCGCATAAGCGTTTCCTATCCTCCACCTTGTACCCGCTGTTGTGGGTTTGTATTTTCTTAATGCCATTTTAAAAAATCTTTTAGTTTGTCAACTTTTGCGGCAGTTGCTGCCATTCTTGTTTTTGTTTGTTGTTACCAACCCTGTTTATACGGTACCGTACAAATCGATGGTTTCGCCTTCGGCTACTGTTACGATAGCTTTCTTTTTGGCAGGCTTACGGCCTACGATATAGCCAGCCTTGGTAAATTTAGACTTGGTTTTGCCCGGTACAACGCTGGTATTTACATGCGCTACCTGTACACCGTAAAACTCTTCCACAGCTTTTTTGATTTCCAATTTATTCGCCTTCCTATCTACAATAAAAGCATAGCGATTTTCTTTCTCTGCCTGCTTATTGGCTTTTTCTGATAAAATGGGCTTTACTAATACGTCTGACAATTTCATGTCGGTATAATTTGATAATTTTAAACAATCGGGCCAGGCCCTACTTCTTATGCCTCAACCAATACCTCTTCTTCGGTATTGAAGAATTTGGCTGCGCTTTCTGTGATCACCACTACATTGGCGTTAACAATGTCGTAAGTGTTCATATCGCTGATGAGCGTACCGTTGATAGTAGGCACATTGCGCAAGCTCAAATAAACGTTGTCGTTGTATTCGGGCAATATAAACAATGCCTTTTTGCCAGCAAGGTTCAAGCTCTTCATGATACCGCTGAACTGCTTGGTTTTGGGCGTCTCCATTGTTACGTCTTCCAATACCACGATGGCATTTTCTTTGGCTTTGTAAGCGAGGGCGCTCATTTTGGCCAAATCTTTCACCTTGCGGTTCAGTTTGATATCGTAAGTATGGGGCTTGGGGCCAAAAATGGTACCACCGCCTTTGTACAAAGGGTTACGCAGGTTACCTTTACGGGCACCGCCAGTTCCTTTTTGCTTGTGCAACTTTTTGGATGAACCGTGTACTTCAGCACGGGTCTTCACTTTATGGTTGCCTTGACGTTGTGCAGCCAAGTATTGTTTTACCGCGAGGTAAATAACGTGGTCGTTTGGTTCAACCCCGAATATTGACTCTGGCAACTCAACTGTTCTTCCGGTCTTCTGACCTTGTATATTTAAAACTTCTACTTGCATGTTACTTCTGTATTAAAACGGTTGAACCATTGTGGCCAGGAATTGAACCACTGATTAATATGTAATTTTTGTCGGGGAAAATCTTCACCACTTTCAAACCTTTCAGTTTCACCCTTTCGCCACCCATACGGCCGGCCATGCGCATACCTTTGAATACACGGCTGGCATCGGATGAGTTACCGATAGAACCGGGCGCACGCTGACGATCATGTTGGCCGTGCGATTGCTCGCCCACACCACTAAAACCATGGCGCTTTACCACACCTTGAAAACCCTTGCCTTTAGAGGTGCCAACAACTTCCACTGTTTCACCTTCGGCAAAAATTTCACAAGTGATGGTATCACCCACGTTCTTGTCCATTTCGCTATCGCGTATTTCCGTTACTACTTTTTTGGGAGAGGTTTGAGCCTTGGCGAAGTGATTTACCTCGGCTTTAATGGAGTGCTTTTCTTTTTTATCGCCAAATCCGATTTGGAGGGCGTTGTAACCGTCGGTTGCTACGGTTTTCTTTTGTGTAACTACACAGGGCCCAGCTTCAATGATGGTTACAGCGGTTTGCTTACCACTTGCATCAAAGATACTGGTCATGCCAATTTTCTTTCCAATAATACTCTTCATCGTATCAATTTTATGTCCAGCGGTCCCGTAATACAACGGGACAATAGACGTTCATTTTTCCTTTTTAAGAACTTACTCAATGCCTTTTCCGCTTTGGGCGGAACGGTTCATCAAGCTTTTATTTCAACATCCACACCACTTGGCAAATCCAATTTGCTCAGCGCATCCACTGTACGGCTGCTGCTGGTGTAAATGTCTAACAAACGCTTGTGCGTGCACAATTGAAACTGCTCACGTGCCTTCTTGTTTACGTGAGGAGAACGCAATACGGTAAATATCTTCTTGTGCGTAGGCAAAGGAATGGGTCCTGTTACTACTGCGCCGGTACTGCGTACAGTCTTTACAATCTTTTCGGCAGATTTATCAACCAGGTTGTGGTCGAACGATTGTAATTTGATTCTGATTCTTTGTGACATATTTAAAGAACTTTTGAATTCAATTTTTGAATTGGAGTGCAAAGGTAAGGGTGTATTTTTAATTGACAAAGCAAAAAGCAGGGAATTTTGCCCAAAAAGGGATATTTTTTATGTTTTGGGGCCATTTTAGGGTTAAAATGTGGATTTGTTGAAAACTTGGGACTGTGAAGGGTTGATTTAGTTGCGAGTTGTTTTGGTTGCGGGTTGTTTAGGTTACGGGTTAGCTTGGTTACGGGCTAATTTAGTTACGGGCCGAAAGCGGCGAGCGTGAGCCTCGCTGTTATTTTAGTTGGTTGCTACCCGTCAACCGCTCTCGGCCAACGGTTAACGGTCAACGATCAACGGCCAACGACCAACGATCCACGGCCCTGCCCCCTATCAACCGTCACCCTGTCAACGGTCAACCGCTCTCGGCCAACGGTCAACGGTCAACGGCCAATGAACCACGCCCCTCCTGTCAACCGTCACACCGTCAACTGTCAACTATTGCCTGCTGGTTCTACGGTCAACGATCCACGACCCACGGCCCTTCCAAGCAAAAAACAGCCAGCAGGTATTACCCTACTGGCTGTGGGCGCTATTTAAGTAGATTGATTTTTCTTTAACACTAGCTTAGTTGGAAGTACCGAAGCCTGTTACGTTAGAGTTATTGATCGGTGTGGCATCGCCGCCGCCGTTCACTGTTAAACTCAGGCTCTGACTGGTTCCCGTACTGGTGGTTGCCTTGCGGGTGGCCCTTAAACCGATTATGGCCTGACCGCCTTTGCCAATGATGGTACCGGGCTTTGACGTAATGGTTACACTTGTATTGGCCACCACCACAAAGTTCCAGTTACTGTTTTCGTTGGGCGTACCGCCAAATACATCTGAGGTACCGCTTGTGGTGCTTGGCACGCTGATCGTCCAACCAGAGGGCATCGGCACTGAAACCGAGATTTCACCGTTGGTGGCACCGCCGCCATTTTCGTAAATATTGATTACAAAATCATAAGCCTGATTGGGGGTGAACAAGGCATTGTCAATATCCACTGTGGGCGTAATATCGGCTCCGGTTGATAAATTGGCCGCATCGGTAACCAAGGCACCTGCTCCACCAATATTGGGGCGGAAATCGGCCAAGGCTGGGTTGGCATTCCAAGGATCAACCAACAAACTACAGGTATTTACCGAATCGTTGCCATACAGGGCACTGGTACCGATGGCACGTGTACCCGCATCTTCAAATGCCAATGATTGGGTGCCGTTGTAGTTGGTACCTGTCCAAATAGTGGTAAAATCGCCTGCAATGATATTGTTCCTGAACAAGGCCGAATCTTCGCTATAATTGGCGGAAGTGGACTGTGTGAGCTGGCCAGCCACGATGGCATCATCCACAAACAGGCCCCTCCAGTTGTTCATCAAAATACTGTTTATGATTTTCAGGTCGGAGTTCCTGCGTACACGGGCACCCCTTCTGTGTTGGAACAAGGCTGTTGGCGCTACCCCACTGGCATCTGCATTACTGGCGCACCTGAAACCGCCTATCTGTGTTACATTGTAAAACTTGGCGCTTGTCTTGGGCAACTGCCCTGCGATACCGGTGGCACTGTTGTCGCTCTCAAAACCTTCGGATTGTGATACATCGGAAACATTGGGGTCTTTAATACCCAGTGCATATTGCACCGTACCGCTGTAGCCATTGTCGGTATCAAAGTCATCATCCTTGGTTTTATAAGCTACCAAGTGCTTGGCATTTACCGAGCCGCCAAAACATTCAAATGCATCATCATCACCATGGGTAACCTGAATATAATCCAGTGTGGTGCCAGTACCAACCGATCCCAAGGTAAGGCCGTTGATTTCGTTATTGGCAGATAAAGTAAAACCGCTGTACTCAATGCGCACATATTTTAATATACCTGAATTATCGTCGTCTTCGGTACCGCCGTGGTAGTTGCGGGGATCTTCTAAGTCCAACCCTTCAATTATATTATTGATACCCAAGTTATGTTTGGCTTTACCCAATATCATTACACCGCCCCATGCGCCCGGTGTTCTTGATCCCAGTGCTTGATTGGAAGTAAATACAATTGGGTTGCACTGGGTTCCTTCGGCTTTCAGTTTGGCACCCCTGGTAACAATCAGCGAGGCGTTGCCAGCATTGCCCCGGATTACCGTACCGGGCTCAATGGTAAGGGTAGCATTGTTGCTTACATATATCAGGCCGTTCAATTGATATACATTGTTACTTGTCCAAGTAGTATTGCTAACGATACTGTCTGCCACATTCACCATCACATTAGGCGTACCATAAGCGGTTTGCTGCGGATCGAAATTTGTCCAGCTCTCCGTCCATTGGCGGGTTGGTGCAGGTGCAAAAGCGCCGCGATAAGCAGTAGCATCCAGTACAAAAGGAGTTACGGTTATTACTTCCAAATAAATTGAAATCGTTCTGCTGGCCGTACAACCGTTGGCATCCGTTACATTATAAGTATATGACCCAGTTACCAAATTGCTGGTTGACGGGTTACCGGGGGCAAAAGTGTAGGGGGCCGTTCCGCCCGTGGCAGTTAATATTACGGAGCCGGTTCCACCCGGTACGGTTATCTGTGAAACAGCTGCATTTAATACCAGTTCGGATGGGCCACCTACGCTAAAGCTAATGGGGCTTGAAACGCAGGTACCATTGGTGGTAACCACCGTGTGGCTGCCCGCTGTTAGGCCAGTTACCGTAAAGGGGTTCGTAGTATAGGTACCCGCAGGGGTTCCATCAACCGTGTAAGTGCCGGATGTTCCAAAACCTGCGCCAGACAAAGTAACAACGGCCGTTCCGTTATTGCCGCCAAAACAGGTAACCGCAGTGGCCACAGCAATACCTGTGGTATTACAACCATTGTTTACCGTTATTACCAGATCCTTTGAATCGGAACCGCCTGCATTGGTAGCAGTGAGATTTATTGTGGTTGTACCCGCTGCTGTGGGTGTGCCAGTAATTTCACCCGTGGTAGTATTTAAATCGAAGCCATTTATTGGCAAGCTGGTGGTACTGCTATAGCTGGTTGCGCCTGCTGCCACTATTTGGTAACTGAATGGCGTACCCACGGTAGCTGTAGCGGTAAGGCTGCTGGTGATAACCGGCGGCGTAACCACCAAGGGCAGTGCGGTTATTTTAAAGTTATCCAACCTGCCCGTGCCGGCCGTGGCTACTGTTCCGCCATTTACGGAAGTAGTATTATTGTTCACAATTCTAAAGTAAACCGTAGCGGCATTATTGAGTACAGTAATGCTGCTGAGGTCAAAATTGAGCGTACTGGTTGATATGGGCGTTGTTGAACTCCAGCTTAAGGCAGCACCTGCATTATTAGGAGTGGCATAAGTATTAAAGTCGGTGAAGTTGGTGCCATCTTTACTGTACTGCACTTTAAAGTTGCCCGGACCGGTATTGCTGCCAATTTGGTCCCATACCAATGAAATATCCTGATAACCTGCTGTGCTAGCCGAGAACTGCCAGTAGTCACCTACTGCCCAACGGTCGGACCCTACGCCTTTGGTTGAGCCGTTACCCGCACCGGTTGTCCATATGGTAGCGGCACTTGCATGTGCACCTGTAAAGGATGAACCGGCGGTTTGCAATCCTGCATCGGCAGCGGCAGTGCCAGCGGAAATATTCAGCGTAGCACCGGGTGTACTTAAACTCACCGCTTCAAATGTCCAATGGGCTACAATGGGCTTGGTTACCAATAAAGTGCGTAGCACATCGGTAGCAGGGTTAAAGTTACCATCACCCGGCTGGGAAACTGTGATGCTGGTTGTGCCAGCACCTGTAATATGTACCAGCCCTGAGCTTGTTACCGTTGCAACAGCAGGGTTGCTGCTGGTATAAGTAACGGCAAGTGCAGATGTTGCCGTAGCGGTCAACTGAAAATCAGCATCGGTGGTTACCCTGGGTGCGGGTGTACTGAATGAGATAAACTGGTTGGCCTTGTTCACCGTCAACACCTGTACCAGATCCGTAGCGGCATCATAATTGCCGTCGCCTGCCTGTGAAGCGGTGATATTGGCAGTGCCAGCTCCGGTGATGGTTACAAAACCGCCTGTGGTTACCGTGGCTACCAAGGGATCGCTGCTGATATAAGTAACAGCCAATCCTGAGCTGGCCGTTGCAGCCAACTGATAAGTAACTGGAGTTAAGGCGTAGGTCCTTGTATCCGTAGCCGGTAAGCCGGTAATCGTTTGAGTGGCTTTGGTAATATCAGCGGTTAATGCAGGCAGTGTAACCGTGTACCTTGATGCTTCTGTACCGCTGAGGGTAAAGGCCGGTGTAACGGCAATGGCTGTGCCCACATCGGCAGTGACAAAAGTACCGCTGGTACCGTTCAGTATTACTTGGTCGGCCCCTACTACCCCATTTAAAGTGGCAGCGGCAATATCGATGATGGCTGCTGTGGTGCCATCATATACTTTGTTATTGGCCAGTGCACCCGTAACGGTCAGTGCTTTTTGGTTCACCGTTAATGTTTGCGGTACATCCACCGCAGCATTGTAGGTTACGCCATCACCTGCCTGTGAAGCGGTAATGGTGGTTGTGCCATTTTTAAGTATGGTTACTGTACTGCCCGATATAGAAGCAACAGTTGGGTCGGAGCTTGCATAGGTAATGGCAACGGGTGAGTTACTGGTAGCACCCAACGTAAAGGCTGCGTCGCCGTAGGTAACGGGACTTAATGCGTTGAAAGTAATCACTGGGGTAATGAGGTTCCCGTTCAATACCACTTGTGTCCGTGTTACATCAGTTGCAGGGTTATAATTGGCATCGCCTGCCTGTGAAGCCGTAAAGTCAACCGTGCCTACGGTCAATATGTCAACCAAACCAGCACTGGTTACCGTGGCTATTGCGTTGTTATTGCCTGTAAAAGTTATCGGCAAGCCTGAAGTAGAAGTGGCTACGAGGTTATAATCTGCATCGGTAGATAGTTTATTGGGCAATACATTAAACGTAATGGTTTGATCGGCTTTGTTAACTGTCAATATCTGTATCACATCAGGGGCCGCAGTCCAGTTGGCATCACCCGCTTGTGAAGCGATGATATTGGCTGAACCTGCACCTACAATTTGTACCGTACCCGCTGCGTCCACGGTGGCAACGGCTGTATTGCTACTGCTAAAAGTTACCGCCAAACCCGAAGTAGCACTAACGGTAGAACCGAGCGAATAATTGGCATCGCCAAAGGTTTTGGTAATGGTCAGGGGCGACACACCCGTAATGGTTTGGCTGCCTTGGCCTACCGTAATCACCAAATCTTTACTATCCGAACCGCTTGTGTTGGTTGCGGTAAGGTTGATGGTGGTGGTACCTGCTGTAGTGGGCGTACCTGAAATAACACCGGTGCTTGCATTTAAACTCAGTCCATTAAGGGGCAGTGTTGTCATACTGCTATAATTGGTAGCGCCGGGGGCTACTATTTGGTAGCTAAAGGGCGAACCTACGGTTGCAACGGCTGTTAAAGCGCTGGTAATTACCGGAGCGGCTATATTATTTACAGCACCACCGATGGCCAGGCCGTTCACGCCCGCTGCGGATGAGGTAAAGCCCCATCCACCGGTTGTGGTTTGCCCGCTGGCATAGTAACGGATGGTAACCGTTGTACCAGCCGGCACATTTTGCAGGGCCGTGATACCAGTTACATCAATGAAAGGAATGGAAGCCGGTGTACCTGTGGTAACGGTTGGTGAACCGATGAGTGTAAAATTGGTACCGTCGAGGCTGTAAGCAAACTGGCTGGATACACCGGGGGCCGCAGCAAAACTGGCCGTACCTGCTAGGTTGGCGCTGATAGATGATACCGAAACGGCTTTACCGGCAACCGCATTCAATGTTACCTGAAAGTAATCTGTATTGGTAGTAGCAATACCATTGTTTTGAAAACCTGTGGTTCTAAAGGAGTTGTTGCCCGTGCTCCATGCAGCACCTGCACCACGGGTAATATTATTGGCACCGCTTGCATTGTCCAAATTTGCATCAAAGGTTGTGGCAGCAAGTGTACTGACTGTGGTGGAACCAACGCCGGTAAAATCCCAACCAGCAATTACGGGGTAGGTTACGGTTAATACTCTTACCACATCTGTGGCTGCATTAAAACTGGCATTGCCCGTTTGCGATGCAGTGATATTAGTGGTACCTGGGCTTGTGATATGTACTAAGCCGCCTGTTGTTACCGTGGCTACGGCAAGGTTACTGCTGGCATAAGTAACAGCAAGTGTAGAACTGGCGGTAGCCGTTAGTTGAAAATCAGGGTCGTTAGTGGCTTTGTTGGGCAGTGCCGCAAAACTAATGGTTTGGTTGGCCGGGTTAACCGTGAGTGTTTGCAAAGCATCGGGTGCAGCACTATAGGTTGCATTGCCAGCTTGCGAAGCGGTAATGGTTACGATGCCGCCGCCGGTAATGGTTACAAACCCGCCCGTGGTTACCGTGGCCACCAATGGGTCACTGCTGGTGTAAGTTACGGCCAATCCTGAACTGGCCGTTGCAGCCAACTGGTAAGTAACCGGTGTGGTGGAATAGGTGCGTGTATCGGTGGCAGGTAAACCGGTGATGGTTTGACCGGCCAGTGTAATATCGGCCGTTAATGCGGGTTGTGTAACCGTGTACCTTGTGGCTTCTGTACCGCTCAGGGTAAAGGCCGGTGTAACGGCAATGGCTGTGCCTATATCGGCCGTGGCGAAAGTACCGCTGGTACCGCTCAGTATTACTTGGTCGGTGCCTACTATGCCATTTAAAGTAGCAGCAGCAATATCAATGGTAGCCGCTGTTGTGCCATCAAAAGGTTTGTTATTGGCCACAGCACCCGAAACAGTTAAAGCCTTTTGGTTGACCGTTAATGTTTGTTGTACATCTGCCGCCGCATTATACGTTACCCCATCCCCTACCTGTGAAGCTGTAATGATGGTAGTACCGTTTTTAAGTATGGTTACCGTACTGCCCGATATGGAGGCTACGGTTGGGTCGGAACTAGCATAGGTGATGGCAACCGGTGAGTTACTGGTGGCCCCTAGCGTAAAGGGTGCATCACCATAGGTAACAGCGGCCAATGCGTTGAAAGTAATAACAGGGGTAATGAGCGCACCGTTAATTACTGTTTGTGTTCTGGTAACATCGGCAGCAGGGTTCCAGTTGGCATCACCTGCTTGCGAAGCCGTAAAGTCAACCGTTCCAGCCGTTAATAAATCTACCAGACCGCCACTGGTTACGGTAGCCACGGCATTGTTGTTGCCCGTATAAGTTACCGCCAATCCTGAACTGGCGGTTGCGGTAAGGTTAAAGTCCGCATCGGTGGATAATTTATTGGGCAGGGTATTAAAAGTAATGGTTTGGTTGGCTTTGGTAATGGTAAGTGTACCTGCCACATAATTGATGGTGTAGTTACTGGCAGTAAAGGTACCACCTGTGGCCGCAGATGGTGTAATGGGATATGTGCCCACATTGGCTGTGGCGTTAGCCGCTTCTCCACCATCGGTCAATGTTACCGAGCCGATGGTTTCGCCGTTTTGTAATCCGGTTGATGCAAAATCAGCAGTGCCGAGACTGAGAACCGTATTGTACACTTTGTTCTGGTCATTGGCTGTAATGGTGAGTGCCGCAGGACTTACCGTACTGGATACCGTGGCCACATTTTGCGAAGCCGCACCCGAACTGCTGCAAACAATATCACCACTGTAGGGTGAACCAGTTACACTGGCCGTGGCCATTAACCTTATATAAACGGTTGTAGCGGCAATGGTACCGGAAGCGCCAACGGTTTGTGTGGCGGCATAACCAGAGGCACCGCCCGCCGTTTGTGAAACTTCATAACCGGCCGGGGGCGTTACCAAAATACCAGCGTTCATATTGGCACCCGATAAGGTGAAATTGGTTGGTGTGGCCGAGGGGCTGCCATAGGTAGTACTTACATCGGTTAGGGTGCCCGTAGCTGTGATGGTAGGGGTAGCTGTATTGACTGTAATACTAAACGTGGGGAATGTGGCCGCAACAGCAGTGGTTCCAACCCACTTGGTGGCATCTACAAACAAGGCCAACAAGGAAGCGGGTGAACCGGAAACAGTTACGGTTGTAACAGCGGTGGAGCCATTGGCAAAATAGCCATTGGCATTGGTTGCCGTTGGCAGGTTAAGAAAGGATGTGGCAGGTAATATGGTTGTATTGGGCTGCAAACTATTGGAAGCACCACTTGTTGAACTTAATGCAATACCGTAGTTGATCCCATATAGTAATGTAATACCAGTTTGAGATGCCCAATTTGCCGTACTGCCCTGAAAAGCAAACAACTGGTCGCCACCTCCATTAAAGGCAAAATTGGTGGGATTGTTCGAGCTCCAGCCGGTACCAGCAATTGTCATACCGTTGGTCCATGTTAAAACCGTACCCGCAGTTTGAGCAGCAGGGGCCGTATATGTTAAAAAACCTTCGCCGGTTCTGCCGGTTGTATTGGTACCGGTAAACCCATTATCGGTAAAGTTGATTACTGTACCCGTATTGATGTCTTTTAGCAAAACCACCGCAAACCGATCAGGAGCGGCCGAATTCATACCAACAAGGGCCAAGTCGCCAGCAGCCAATGTGGTGGCCTGCGCTTTTGCCTGCTGGTTCAAACCAAGCAATCCCATCAACACCAATAGCACCATCATCAAACGTGACAGGCTACCCAATAGCGCAAATGATTTGGTTGTTTTGTTAGTGCCAGCCGCAGTTTGAAACGTAGCTGGTTTTTGAAAGATAGAACTCATTTTCATGTTCTGGTTTATTTATTACGCAATGTGTTTGTTTATCAATAACGTTTATGCTTAAGCTAACCCACAACCCTTGCTACCACAAATTTTTATCCGTTTCAAATATGCGCCACCACATCATTTTTAATCCATTTATAGCATACGCATGTCATTATCCCAACGCATCCGCTGGAATACAATTCTTACTCTTGTATATTAGATCAAACAGTTATCAACGGCCAAAAACGGCTACATTATGAGGATACTGAAATTTGGCGTGAAGGTATATTGCAAGGATTGTTCAAACAATTTTTCACTGCTAACATAACGTTACTATATTGTTAACGGAGTGGAAAGAGGTTGCGGGTTGGTTTGGTTGCGAGTTAGTTTGGTTACGAGTTGTTTTTGTTACGGGTTGTTTTTGTTGGGCCATGCCCTTCTGTAAACCGTTACCTGTCAACTGTCAACCGCTCTCGGTCAACGGCCAACGACCAACGATCCACGGTCAACTATCCGTACCCCTGTCAACCGTCACACCGTCAACTGTCAACTACCGCCTCCCGAAACCAGTCACATATTTTTACCGTAGGGCATATTACCAAACTACTATTCATACAAGCAAAAATTACCAAACATGCCACATTACCCACTTCCCATCAACGAAAAAAAGCGGTTACAGGCCCTTTATGATTATGCCATTTTGGATACCGTTTCCGAAAAGGAATACGATGCCATCACTAAAATTGCAGCGCAAATATGCAATGTGCCGGCGTCTTTGATCACTTTTTTGGACAAGGACCGGCAGTGGTTCAAATCAAACCTGGGTATCGAGATCAAGCAAACGCCCCGTGCGCTCTCTTTTTGTAATTATACCATCATGGACCCTAACCGGGTGCTGGTGGTGCCCGATTTAAGGGCCGATGACCGTTTTTACCAAAATCCACTGGTGACCGATAAACCGCATGCCGTTTTTTATGCAGGGGCGCCCCTGATTACGCCCAGCGGCTATGTGCTGGGGTCGATTTGCGTACTGGATGCCAAGGTAAACAACCTTAGTGCAGCACAGCAAGAAGCCTTGCAAGGGCTGGCCCAGCAGGTTACCGCCCGACTGGAATTGCAAAAACACATCAAACAACTCAACCATGTGCAGGAAAAACTGAAAGGCGTGAACAAGAGCCTGAAGAACTTTGCCCATATCGTTTCCCACGACATGAAAACACCTTTGGCCAATATCTTATTGGTATCCCGTTCATTTAAAAATCAATACAAAGAGCGTTTTGACGAGAAAGCGGGACAATTTTTGGACCTCATCGACAGGAGCGCTAAGGAACTGCTGACATTTATTGACAATATACTGGTGCAGTCGGAAAAAGTGAGCAAACCCCCAACCTGCGGTCAGAAAACCGACTCACAGGCCTTATTACTGCGGGTAATTGACTTGGTGGCGGCACCCAAAAGCGTCGAAATAAGGCTGTCGGGCGAATTTCCTAAAGTAAATATGCAACAAGTGCCCCTGCAACAGGTGTTTCAAAACCTGATTACGAATGCCATCAAGTACAACGACAAGGAAAAGGGCGAAATCAATATTTTTTGTGTGAGCGACGACCACTATCATTATTTCCATTTTGCCGATAATGGCTCGGGCATCGACCCGCAGGACCTGGACAAGATTTTCATCAAGCGGCAAACGCTTAATAAAACGGACCGGTTTGGCAACAAAGGCACGGGCATAGGGTTGGCCGCTGTAAAGGAGATACTTGAAATGAACGGGGGGAAGATCATGGTTAGCTCAGAAAAGGATACGGGCTCCGTTTTTAAAATCTGTATCCCTGCGATGGCCAATTAGGATGATGGATTACCATACATACAAGGCTGGCTGTGTTTATCTTACTTTAAAAAGGTAAGCAAGAAAATTGCAATAGGCAGAAATTGCTACATCACTCCCCCATCGCCGCCTTTTTCATCTCCGCCGCCTTGCCATGGCCCAGGTAACGCTCGATGATGCCGTGTACCAAGTAAATAACAGGAGTGAGCAAAATGGCCACCGCAAACTTGTAGATATAGTTACCGGTACCGGTTACCACAATCTGTTTCAAGGCCCAGGCCGGTTTGGTGGGGTCGGCCTCAATTTTGGGACCGAGATAAAAAGCGATGAACAGTACGATAAAACTATCAATCAACTGCGACACCAATGTGGATACCGTGGCCCGCATCCAGATATTTTTTTCGCCGGTCATTTTTTTGATGCGGTGGAATACCAACACATCCAGCACCTGCCCTACCAAAAAAGCCACCATGGAACCAATGATGATCCAAAGGCCCTGACCAAATATCCCTTTGAAGGCGCTGTTGGGTTTATCAATACCATTGCCGATGGCAAAATATTCCGAAGGGCTGAGTTGGATGGCGCCATAAAACATGAAGAACGCATAACTGATAAGGCCCACGGTAAGGTAAGAGAGGAATTTGATGCCCTTGGGGCCGTAGTACTCATTGATGATATCCGTCATGATGAACACCACGGGCCATAGCAACACGCCGGCCGTTAGGTGAAAGCTGAAGGGGCTGCCAAAGAGCGGCATATTGGCCCGACCAACGCCGATGGTATCTTCCAGTGAAAATATTTTTACTCCAATCACTTCCGCAATGAGCGCATTGGCAATAAAAAACCCGCCCAAGATGATGAACAAGCGGGTGGGTTTATCTTTTATAATGTTGTGTATCATGATTTGTCGAAAAAGTAATAATAAATCTGTAAAACGAGCACCGCTGCATTGAACCAGTATATCCATTTGGGCACCGGCCATGTTTTTTTCAGCAGCACCGCAATGCCTGCGGCCAGTACAAATACGAGGTTGAATATCCACCCCACTTCGGCCACTATTACAATGGTACCCTTTAAAAAGTTCAACGGCTGCGGAAAACTGGCTGCGGTTTGGTACATTTTAGCATAATGAAAAAAAGCTGCTACGAGAAAGCAGACATTGCTAAGGAACATGAGTTTGGCAAAAAAACGCATGAGCAAATATAGGGAATTGGGAATTAGGTATTAGGTATTAGGTTCCCGCCTTTTGCGGGATGTCGGCTACGCCTCCAATTGGGAATTGGGAACACGGATTTAAATGGATTGCACGGATAACACGAATGGAATTGGGAATTACATTTCATACTAACTCAACTATCTGGCGCAGAGCGCCACCAAGTTGTAAATCCCGCCAACAGCGGTGGCCGCAGGCATGGCATTTTCAACTTTCCCCTTTCAACTTTCAACTATCATTCATTTTTTCCACTAAGCATTGGCACAAAAGAAAAATTATCAAACGCTTCTTCCGAATAACTGCCGTCGGCATTTTTGGTAAGGCGCAACATGCGCTGGTGCTCGCCCTCATCTACGGGTATCACCATTTTGCCGCCGGGCTTTAGTTGGGCAATCAATTTGGGCGGGATGAAGGGAGCGGCAGCCGTAATGATCACTTTATCGAAGGGGGCATAAGTGGGCAGGCCCTCGTAGCCATCGCCATAAAAAAACTTGATGTTGGGGTACTTGCTTTTAAAGACAAACTGCTTGCTTTTTTCGTACAGTTTTTTTTGCCTTTCGATGGTATAAACCGTGGTGCCCATTTCGGCGAGTACCGTGGCTTGGTAGATGCTGCCTGTGCCAATCTCCAATACCTTATCGAATGGTTTTACCTGCAACAGTTGCGATTGATAGGCTACCGTGTAGGGCTGCGAAATGGTTTGCCCTTCCTGTATGGGAAAGGCCCTGTCTTCGTACGCAATCTCATCAAAAGCACTGTCTAAAAAATAGTGACGGGGAATGGCCATGATGGCTTCCAATACATTTTCGTCGCTGATGCCCTTTTGCCGCAGGAGCTCAACCAACTTTTTGCGCAGGCCCTTGTGGCGGTATGTATCCTCAAATTTTCTCATTGCAGTTTATCCGGTGCGAATTACCGCAATTTGGGTGAATAAACCAAAAAAGGGAGAAAGAGTTGACGGTTGACAGTGGACAGTGGACAGCCTTTCGGGTTGCTACCGATTATTTTTAAAGGGGAGGTTTGGGGAGCGTTGGAGAGTTGACGGTTGACAGTTGACAGGGGGAAGGCGTTGATCGTTGACCGGAGGGCTTTGACCATCGACCATGGACCATGGACAGGAAGAAAACGTTGGCCGTTGACCGCAACTCATAACTCATAACCATGCCTACGGCAGGCAGGCCCATAACCCATAACTCATAATCCATAACTCGTAACTCGCAACTAAAATAACTCGTAACCTAAAAAGATCAACCTTCGTGAAGCCTATCCCTTTAAAAACACCAGCACCGTTTGGTTAAAAGCTACCGGATTCCTTACAGGATAGTGGTGCGTTTCGCCGGGGGCGATGAGCAAGCGGCCATGGGGGATATGGGTAGCTATCTGTGTGGTATGTCCGCTTTTGATTACATCGGTTTCGCCTGCCATCACCAGTACGGGACAGGTGATTTGTTGCAGGTCTTCAAAGCGGTGCTGTGGATGATGCAGCGATAGGTTTACCATATTGGCAATGCGTTGGTTATCGGGTGTGGGGTCGGCTGCCAGGGACTGCGCCATTTGTTGGGCTTCCGTAATCAATGCGGCATCCACCACCGTATCATCCATAAAAATATTGGAGCCCATGGTAACCAGTTTTTTTACCCGATGGGGATACTGCATGGCCATGGTGAGGCCGGTATTGCCGCCATCGCTCCAGCCCACCACATAAGCACTCTCAATATTCAAGTGCTGCAACAGGGCATCCATATCAGCCGCTAGCAACTCAAAACTAAAAGGCGCATCACCTGCGCTTGATTTGCCATGCCCCCTTGTATCCACGGCAATCACTTGGTAGTGCTGCGCAAAAAAAGGTATTTGCAGACACAAAAAGTCGAGGGTTTGCGCATTGCCGTGCAGCAGCAACAAGGCTTCTCCTTGGCCGTAGGTTTCGTAATACAGCTCGATACCATTTACAGGAGCATACTGACCCGCTTGGGTTTTGTAAGAAAAATCGGGCGGTATGGCGAAGTAGGCGGACATGGGATGCAAGATAGTTAATTTGGTTACGGGTTGATTTAGTTACGAGTTGTTTTGGTTAGGGGTTGTTTCAAATTGAAGGCTGCTACCAAATAGGGCAAAACCCGCAACTCGTAACCCGTAACTCGTAACCATGCCTACGGCAGGCAGGCCCGTAACCTATAATTCATAACCCGTAACCCGCAACTAAAACAACCAAATCAACTATTCAACTATTCACCCAATCAACTACCCTCCGCTTGCGCCGCGACACCCCTGCCCTGCTGGCATCCCGCATTACTACACTGCCCATGGCATCCACATGGCTGATATGGGCCGTATTGACCAAATGCCTGCGGTGTATGCGGATAAAGCCAAAACTGCCCAACAATTGTTCAAACTCTTTTAACACCCTAGCGATCAGCAACGGCCTGCGGTTGGTAAAATGTATAAATGTATAGTTGCTGCTGGCTTCCAGCCTTATGATGTCGGCCGGGTGCACACTGAATATACCTTCGGTAACGGAAAGCTTAATGGTCGGTTTTATATCTACCGTTTCTTTGTACATGTTCTTTCTTTTGATATTGGATGTGGTGGATGATTTTTTGTGGGTAGTTGGGTTTGTATCTGACAAAGTTTTTAAAAAGGTTGCCCTCGATAGGGCAACCCTAAACCTCTATCATTACAATACCCTTAAAGCGCCCCACCGGGCGATACCGGTAGCGGCTGTCTAAGCATTTTTAATTCGTTTATCAACTGGTCTATTTGTAGTTGTTGCTGGCTAATTCGCTCTTTTTGCTGCTGTAGTTCTTTTACCAACTGTTGTGTAGCCGATACGTTCAGCATACTGATGGCTTCATAATCCACACTGCGGAAATCATTTACCTCCCGCCCATACACAAATACATTGCCCGTTTTATTTTTATTAACCGTAAAGGATGTTGCCGTTGCCACCGTAACGGTTGCCATTTCTTCGCCGCTATCAAAAATCAGTTTTACCTTATCGCCTGCTTTCAATGTGTTGGGCAAATTGATTTTACCGTTATGCATGGCTGCCGGTTGATAAATATCAGGTACCACATCGGTCATTTTACTTACGGCCTGCGGATAGATTTTTTCTACTTGTTGGGCGATTACTTTTTTATACGCCTTGTTGCCTTTTGCGACAAAATCCTTCAAACTATAATCGGTAATCTCAATGCCCATGAGGGTTTGCAGGTCTTGCTGGCCATTGCTAACGCCTTTGATGTTTTTGATACGGGCATCGGAATAAGCGTTGAATTCGGCAGCCGCAATACGATCGGATGCATAGATGGAATAATCAGCAGTTGTGGAGGCACTTGTATTGCCAACAGTTGTCCTGCTTAAATAGCCATAAGAATTAAACGTGTTGGCATTTGAGCCGTTTACCACCAATTTGGCTTGGGTGGGGTTGGGGGTGCCAATGCCCATGTTGCCATTAACAGTTAATACATTGGTACTGAAGTCGCCGTAAATCAATGGGGTGGTGGTATTCGTATTATCGATGTACAATTTATCACTTCCAGTTTCATAATACCCAGCGCTGAACCCCAAAAAAACATTTCCGGAACCTGCACACAAAAAGCCTGCAAAAGTACCGAATGCCGTATTTTTTTCGCCAGTGGCATTAGTGTTCAAGGCCCGCCCCCCTACAGCCGTGTTATGAATGCCCATTGTATTTAACGCCAATACATCATTCCCAAGGGCCGTATTAAGTGTTCCTGTGGTCAGCTTTTCAAGGGCGCTATTTCCGGCTGCCAGGTTTCCAACCCCCGATGTAAAATCGCCCATGGCCCGGTGCCCTATGGCAATATTACTGCTGGCAGTCACGGCTGTTTTCAGCGCCTGGTAACCTATTGCAACACTGGTTTGGTTGGTGGTTCCAGCACTGCCGGCCTCAAATCCGATATACACATTTCGGTTATCGGTTAAATTATCCACCTGACCTGCTTTTTCGCCTATAAAAACCGAGTTGCCAGTATTTACGAATGACAAACGGGTACTGTCTAGCCTTACATTTCCTTTAATATGCAACTTATCGGCAGGCGCAAGGGTTCCAATGCCCACATTGATGCTATTATCTGTTATCAAACCATCTACCAATGCAGTACCGTTCCATTTGGGTATCTTATTTACGGTTGCCGCTGCTACCTGTGGGTCGGTTTCTGTAATGGCAAGTGAAGTAGCACTCACCCAACTGGCCTGCCCTGCCCCATCGGTTTGCAAAACCTGATTGGCTATGCCAGCCGTGGTGGGCAGGTCATAGGCATCGTTTACATTTAACGTACCGTTTACCTTTAGCAAATGATTGGCAAAATCGCCATAAATCAATGGGGCTACGGTATTGGAGTTGGAAATGTACAGTTTATCGCTGCCGGTTTCGTTTAGGCCGGCCTGATAGCCCAAAAAAACGTTATTGCTCCCTGTATTATTCCTACCGGCAGCTCTGCCAATAAATGTATTCCTGTTGCCCCCGATATTGCTTATCCCTGCTGCCGAACCAAGCACCGTATTTTCTACCCCGGTAGTATTGATCCTAAATGCCCAAGCACCAATAACCGTATTTTCGGCCTGACCTGATACATTGTTAAAACGCATCGCTTCGTATCCCACGGCCGTATTGCTAAACCCACTTGTGTTGGCCACCATACTGTTGGTACCAATGGCCGTATTGCCCAACACGGCACTGAGATTGTCGCCCGTTCCGCTATTAGCGCCAATGTACACAGAATTGCTGCTATTTAGCACAGGTATTTTTCCGCCCTCCACCCTCAAACTGCCCACTATATGCAGTTTGTCTGATGGCGAGGCCGTGCCAATGCCCACATGGCCCAGTTCCGTGATGCGCATCCGCTCTGCCTGCGCATTGGCCGCTCCTGTTGTAAAAAACAAACGCCCCGGGCCGCCTGTTGCAATTTCAACCCCAATCCTAGCCCGGTCGTTATTATCGGCCGAACCTCCCCCACTGCCGTGCGTAAAACCCATCCACCATTTATCGTTGGTCAAGTTGTTGTCATTGTGCAATTTCAACATACCACCCGAAACAACACTATTGGCCACTACCAACTTGGATGCAGGGCTGATAGCACCGATGCCCACATTGCCCACTACATTGGAATATTGATGGCTACCGCTCACCGTCCACGAACTGCCCCCTGCGTTCAACAGCATCCAAGCTGTTCCATCATAGTAAGCAAATTGATTAACGATAGAATCGTACACCAGTAGCCCTTTGGCTGGCGCAGCAATGGCCATTCGTTGTACGCTACTTATCCTTGGCACCAGTACACCTTTTGCTGTACTGGAAATGTCGAATATGGCCGAGTTATCGGCTGCGGCCCCTGTGGTATTGATGGCAAAGCTTTGGGCGTTTGCATTTGCGCAACCCATCATAAGGATTGCGGTGATTATATTTTTTAGTTTCATTGTTCAGTTATTTGATAGAGGATTTTTATTATCGAATTTGTTGCCAGTTGGTTCCATCGCTCACAATCCAAATGGCATTGCCCGCAGTAAGCGTGGTGGTTGATGCATTGGTAAGATTGATATAGGGCGTAGCAGCCGCAAAGTTGATGGTACTACCCGTTTTGTTTACAATTACATACATCCGGTTGGCACAGGTATTGGCCGCTGGCAAAGTGATGGCCGATGTATTGGTGGTATAGATCCAAATGCCGGCTGTATTATCAGGATTGGTGGTACCGGCCGGAAGCCCAGCCCTTACTTTTAACCCCATGGCACCGTTCACATCAAAGCCAGACAGCGGTGTAGTAGTAAGTACACCTACATTGGTACCGTTGTCGAAAATTTGACCGTCTACCAAGGCTGTTCCATTCCACTTGGGTACTTTGTTAGCGGTACTGGCACCCACTTGCGGATCTACTTCGGCAACAGTTAAGGTATTGGCGTTTACCCAACTGGCATTGCCCGCCGCATCGGCCTGCAATACAAAACCTGTAGCTGCACCATTGGTCATTTGAAAATTGGTGGTGGCCGTTTTGCCGGCAATGGTTAATTTATTGGTAGAAACGGGGGCCGTACCCACCCCTACATTGGTAGCATCGTCTTGTATCACACCATCTGCCAATGCCGTTCCCGTCCACCTCGGCACCCTACTAACCGTTGTGGTAGCTACCTGTGGATCGCTCTCGGTTATGGGTAAGCTAGCGGGGCTCATCCAAGTACCGTTGCCAAATTCATCTGTCCGTAATACATGGCCTGCTACGGCACCGGTAGGCATTTGAAAACCCGTAGTTCTTGTTGTACCCGCTACATCCAGTTTAGTTTGTGGCGTATTGGTGCTGATGCCGATATTCACGCCATTGTCGAATATAATACCATCCGTTAAAGCCGTGCCGTTCCATTTGGGGATGCGGTTGGTAACCGATGCGGCCACCTGCGGATCGGTTTCATTAATGCCCACGGTATTGGCATCGGCCCAAGCAGCGTTACCACTGGCATCGCTTTTTAATATAAACCCATTGCTGGCACCGGTGGGCAATTGAAAAGCCGTTGTTTTAGTAGTGCCCACTACATCCAATTTGGCGGTGGGTGTAGCAATACCAATACCCACATTGCCTGTATTGGCGGCAAACTGATTGGTACCGCTGGTTGTCCAGCTTGTATTCACCAAGGTATTGATATTGGCCCAAGAAGTGTTGCCGCCACCATCGCTTTTTAGTACAAAATTGTTGTTGCCGGCAGTGGCGGGCAGGGAGTAACTGCTGTTGATATTGAGGGTGCCGTTGATGCGGAACAAGCGGGTAAAGAAATCGCCGTACACCAATGGCGGACCGGGGTTGGCCGAACTGTTGATGTAAAGTTTATCGCTGCCCATTTCATTTTGTCCGGCATTGAGCCCGATAAACACATTGCGGCTGCCGGGTGAGGGCGGCAGTGTAACACCAGTGCTACGGCCAATCATGATATTGTCGTTGCCCGTGTTGTTGTTGGAGCCTGCTGATTGGCCCATGAATATGTTCCCTGTGCCACCGCTTACCAATCCGGCAGAAGAACCGATACCGATATTGGCAACACCAATGATAGAGGCATTGCTCAAGGCCTGTGTACCGATGGCAATATTTTCTACCGAGATACTGGCGCCCTGCAAGGCATTGTCGCCCAGGGCGATATTGCCAGTACCGGTAGTGAATGACTGCCCCGCATTGTTGCCCACAAAGGTATTGTTGGCTACAGCAGAGAACGGATCGTTTGCCCCGGCATTCTTACCAATCAACACACTTCCGCCGGTATGCTCAAAAACGATACGGGCAGAATCGATAATCGTGGTCCCTTTTACATGCAGCTTGCCCGTAGGTGTGGCTGTTCCAATACCTACATTATCTGTTACATTGGAGTATTGATTGTTACCGCTCACCGTCCATGAGTTGCTGGCGAACACCGAGGGGTTTACCCAAGCCGCATTGCCATCCGCATCTGCCTGCAATATATAACCCGCCGCTGCACCATTGGTCATTTGCAAATCGGTGGTGGCGGTTTTACCTGCTACGGTTAATTTATTGGCTGCAAGGGGCGCTGTGCCGATACCGATATTGGTTGAATCGTCTTTGATGATACCATCTACCAATTTACTCCCATTCCACCTTTGCACACTGTTATTATTGGTAGCAGCAACCTTGGGGTCAACTTCATTATAATTAACGGCAAGTGTATTGGCATTTACCCAAGCCCCATTACCGCTGGCATCACTTTGCAGCACATAGCCATTGGTAGCACCATTGGTCATTTGCAAGTTGGTAGTAGCTGTTTTACCGTCAACGGTTAATCGATTACCTACAACCGGCGCCGTGCCGATCCCTATATTGGTTGAATCATCTTTGATAACACCATCCACCAATTTGTTTCCATTCCACCTTTGCACGCTGTTATTATTAGCAGCAGCAATCTTGGGGTCCACTTCAGTATAGTTTACGGCAAGTGTATTGGCATTGACCCAAGTGGCATTGCCATCGGCATCACTTTGCAACACATAACCTGCCATGGCCCCTTCTATCATTTGCAGGCTGTCGGCCTTCACCTTTCCCGCCACTTGCAGTTTGGCCGTGGGTGCTGTTGTGCCTACGCCCATATTGCCCCTGTGATCAATTATCATGCGGTGCGTAAGCCCAGCCTGTCCACTATCAGAGGTAGAAAAAATCATGGAAGTGGGAATATTGTCGATGCCCGTAGGACCGCTCACCCGCAGTTCGATACCGCCCGCAATTTTAAAACCTGTACTATCGTAGCCATGTCCATAAAGGCTCAACAGGTTATCATCTTGTACTACCTTTAAAGGGTTTTGTTTGTTGCCCCTGGCTTTGGCCGAGTTGATCCAAGCACTGAGGTTGGAATCATCAAACAAAATAAAATTCAAATCAGAAGCGCTGGAATTTTCCGAGGCGGATTCTATGGCAGAATAAGCAAGTTCATTGCCCAAGCTACCGGGTGTGGCCGTATTTATGCCCAAGCGACCATCCAAACGGGTATCGCCATTGATGTGCAGTTTGTTGGTAGGTGCCGTTACGCCAATGCCCACATTGCCCGCCAATGCAGAATATTGGTTGATACTGTCCTTTGTCCATGTCGCTTCGGGCAAAATAGCAGTGGGTGATATCCATGCTGCATTGCCTAATGAATCGCTTTGCAAAATATGGCCTGCCACTGCCCCTGCGGTTATTTGCAAACTGTCCGATTTTGTTTTGCCTGCCACCTGTAGCTTGCTGGTGGGCGTAGTGGTGCCAATACCTACATTACCAAAAAACGCCGAATACTGATTGTTGCCATTGGCTATCCAATTATTATCCGGTAATACCCGGTAATCTATCCATGCAGCATTGCCCGCTGAATCGCTTTGGAGGATATGTCCCGCCACGGCACCCGTTGTCAACTGCAAACTGTCCACTTTTGCTTTGCCCGCTACCTGCAATTTGCTGGTGGGCGTAGCGGTGCCAATGCCTACATTGCCCGTGAGCGCCGAATATTGGTTATTGCTATTCACCGTCCAGGTATTGCTCAAAAACAGGGAAGGGCTCACCCATGCTGCATTGCCCGCACCATCGGTTTGCAGTACATAGCCGTTGCTGCCCGCATTGCTGGGCAATGTGTAGGCATTGTTGATGTTGAGTTGGCCATTGATGCGCAGTTTGGCGCTATCAAACTCACCATAAATGAGCGGATTGGCCGTACTGCTGTTGGCAATGTACAATTGGTTGTTGCCCTTTTGGTTGCGGCCGGCTTCGTAGCCCAAAAATACGTTGCCGCTGCCCTGGGTTTGTTCGCCCGACCGGGCACCCACAAACACATTGTTGCTGCCCGTGCTATCCGAATACCCAGCACCCTTGCCGATGGCGGTATTGCTGGTGGCCAAGGTTGCGTTCAGCAATGTTCCGTGCCCTATGGCCACATTGTCGTCGGCCTTCGACTTAAATAAGGTTCCCTGCCCCAATGCCGTGTTGAAGGAACCGCTTATATTATTGGCCCCGGCAAGCGCCCCCACAAAAGTATTCAGGCGGCCATCCACATTTTTCACGCCGCTGCCATAGCCCACAAATACATTTTGCTTTTGGCTAAAATCATCTGCCTTACCCGCATCTTCGCCAATAAAAACCGATTGGCCGGTATTGATGATGGATAAGCGGCTACTGTCTAAAACAATACCGCCTTTTACATGCAGTTTGGCAACAGGTAGGTTTACACCAATGCCCACCCTACCGCTCAAGGCTGAATACTGGTCGTTTCCGTTTACTGTCCATGAACTATTGCCCGATCCGGTTGGTATGGCCGTCCAAGCTGCCCCATTATAAAATAGAAACTGATTGAGGTTGGTGTCGAAAACCAACAAGCCCGTGGCCGGTGAAGCAATGGCCGTTCGCTGGGCGGTCGTCATGCGGGGCACCAGCATCCCCTTGGTGGTGCTGCTGATATCCAATACCGCCGAAGCATGGGGGTTAGTGCTATTTACCCCCACACTTTGGGCATTTATATAGGTAGCAAGGGCCATGAATAAGAAGGTGCCGACAAGCTGTCGCAAGATGCATTTGTTCATAAAATTTGAATTTTAGCAAATCTAACGGGAGCGCAAACTGTTTCGTAAAAAAGGGGCGTTACAAAACGTTACAGTGTTGTAACGCACTTATAATCAAGGGGTAATATATTGCTGTAGTTACTGGCCGGTTGGGTTATGAATTATGAGTTATGGGTTATGAGTGGTTGCTTTGAGGAGCTTTTGCAGAATCGCGCCATGCGATTATCTAGTATCCAGCCAAGCCTCAATATCCAGCATCCATTATCCAGTATCCAGCCACGCTAATGGCGTGGTGTCGGCAAAGCCTCCATATCCAGCATCCAGTATCTAGTATCCAGCATCTAAAGTTCTTTAATGAGTCTCTCCAAATCCTTCATATCCTCCAGCCCGGCTTTTTGTTTGATGCGGAATTTGTTGACCCTTATGTTTTCGGGGGTTTTGTTGGTGATATTGGCAATGTCTGTATTGTTATAGCCCAACCGGATGAGGGAACAGATTTCGATTTCGCTTTGGGTAATGGCGGGGATGGCGGCCCGCAGCTTGGCTTCAAACTGGGCATTGATGTCTTCTATATTGTGTTGCAACAGGTCCAGCTTACCATGTTGGTCGATGGTTTGCCCCAGTTCGCCCCGCAGCTTTAGGATTTCGTTTTTCACCCGCTTTTCATCGCCGTTGTTCAGTTCCTCCAATTTTTTCAGAAAGTCCTTCTTCATTTCGGTACGCAGCTTGTTATCGGCCACCACCCTGGCGATATCCTTTTCCTTTAGCTCGATATTCGTTTTGAGGTTGATGTTTTCCAGGTCCAATATCTTTTCCCGCTGCTGCAGTTTTTCGTTTTCCATTTCCAGCAGCTTCTTTTTGTACTTGCCAGAAGCATAAATGCTGTACAGCACCACGCCCGAAAGCAGGATGAGGATAATGATAAATATGTTGCGATAGGATACCGATTGCTCCAGTTTGGCCTTTTGCAGTTTTTCAATCTCTAGCTGTTGTTCAAACAGGGCATTGCGGCTTTTGATGTATTTGTTGATGCCCTTGCGGCTTACCAGCAATTGCTTCTCCGTTTCCAATTTCTTCTTTTCCTTTTCCAGCGACAGGTTAAAATAATGCGTGTATTCGGCCGTGTTACCGCTCCACTTGGCCAGCTTCATCATCAGGCCCATGTACTCCGCCGACGATTGAAAGCCCAACCCCGACAGTTTTAGCAAGGGTAGGCATTGCCGGTAATATTCCATGGCGGCGGCACCCCTGCCCGAGGCCAAGCAATAATCGGTATAATAACTTAAGCCCTTTACCGCACCGAGGTTATTGCCCCTGAACCGCAGCCGGGTATCAATCACTTTTTGAAGCAGTGCCAATGCCGGTGCATATTCCCCTTTTTTGGCATGGATATGGGCGATGTTCTCGTTCACGTTTTCATAAAACAGCAAGTGAACGCTATCGCTTAGGTTTAAAAATGACTGCGACAACCGGTAACAGGCAAGCGCCGAATCCAATTGACCATCCCCATAAAAGCGGTAGCCCTTGTTGTTATAGGCCGATGACAGCCATAACTTATCGTTGTACGAGCGGGCATGTGCAATCACTTTGTCCATGTACACCGATACCGAATCCTTTTCGTCCAGTTCGGCAAAGCAGCGCAGCACTTTGTTCAGGAGGCTGAAACCCGCCCCCTCCAGGCCCTTGGGCTTGTACTGCTCCAGTATGGGGATGCCCCGCCGCAAAAATTCGATGGCCAGGTCGTTGGTTTCACGGTTGAGCAGGTAGTTGCCAAACTCCACCAGCACCACGCCCTTTACAATATCGTTGTCGGGCAATGTTTCCGCATGGCTCACGGCTAGCCGCAGATTGTAAAAGCCAAAATCCTCCTCCTCCAGTTTGGTATAAGAAAGGGCCATGTTCGCAAAGGCTTTTTCCCTATCGGATCCCTTGTTGGCCAATGGTCCCAGTTGCTGTGCCAATGCCTTGTCTTTTATCTGCAACAGGTAATATTGGTACAGCAGTTTGTACACGGCTTGCACCACGGGCGAGCCATCGTCCCGCACATGCTGGTAGATGGAGCTGATGGGCGGTTGGGCCTTTCCGCAAAGGCAGGCCATGAGACAACAGAACAGGATGTGGAAGCGGAGTTTCATGGTGCAAAGAAAGGATTAATGGGCAAATGTGCAAATATGCAAATGTGCAAATTTGCAAAATTTGAATTGTTATACCATTTTGACTTACAAATCAGACCGATAATAAATGGTACTGAGGCTTCGCTCAGCATTGTAAATATAATGCTGACATGCATTGCGTCTCACTCCTTTTTAATGGTCTGTTTTCAATGCATCGTCGGTATTAGATAAAGCGGGATGCTTGGTCGCAAATTTTTGGCGGGGGCTGATGGGGGATTTTTTTTGATGGGTTGATTGGTTGATTGGTTGAAGGGTGATTGGGTTAACGAGCTACCTGATGATGAAAACGATCCCGATGCCATTCCGCCGGCACCGGATACGCCACCTACCGTTTAATGGATGTTGCATAATGAATATTAGTCCCTGCTGGAAGGTGGGGCTTTTTTTTAGTGGATGCTGGATACTGGATACTTGATTCTGGATACTTGGGACTTGGTACTAGATACTAGATACTTGGGACTTGAAACTTTACACCTTTTAGACTTTAAACGGCGCTTTACGCCACTGCGAGTTCGCAACAGCGGGTAAACCCCGTTGCAGGGCCTTGTAGCATTGAACTACCAAACATTGAACATTGAACATTGAACAACCAAACAATCCCACCTAGTGCAATATCGTAAGCACCACACCCGTGGCCACCGATACATTGGCCGTAGGCCCTAATTGCAAACTGCGAATGATGATATTGGCTGTAATCGACACGGTACCACTGTTGATCACCACATCGGTATTGCCATCCGACACTTTGCCACAGCTCCCAATGGTAAAAAAAAACAACTATCGGATGCAGCGAATTGACAAGTAAAAATGTCCTAGCGAAAAGTAAGTGATTGTACTTACGGCACCCACCAGTCTAAAATCTAAAGGCTTCATCATGAAAATAAAACTCTCTTTACGCACAGCCAGCTTAAGCTTTTTATTAGCTATCGTTTTCCTATCTTGTAAAAAAGTACCTACCGAAAGCGGCGAAATTGCCCCTTTGCCAGAATCGGGTACCCCCATATTACCAACAACCCCAGTGGATGGTTTTATTACGGGCATAGTAACCAACGAAAACGATCAGCCTATCGCGGCCGCCAATGTTACGATTGCTGGCGCCACGTATTTAACGGATGATAAAGGTTTTTTCAATACGGGCAAACTGACTTTGGACAAATATATTTCTAGCGTTCAAGTAAGCAAGCAGGGGTATTTTAAAACTGTCCGCTCGTTCCCTGCCAATGCTGGGCGCAACTATGTGGCTATCAAGCTCATACCCAAAGTACTGGCAGGCTCTTTTACCAGTACCGCTGCCGGCAATATTAGCCTGCCCAATGGCACGCAGATTAGTTTTACCAGCAATAGTATTGTAGACAAAACTACCGGTGCCGCACATACCGGAAATATAAAAGTATACAGTGCTTATATTGACCCAACGGCCAATGATATCGGGGCCAGTGTGCCCGGTAGTTTTATTGGGCAGGACAATACCAATATGTTTGTATTGGCTTCGGCGGGCATGCTTGCGGTGGAAATGGAGTCGGATGCTGGTGCGCCGCTACAACTGGCCAGTGGTAAAACAGCGGGGGTAAAATTATTGATCCCTGCTTCTTTGCAGGCCAGTGCCCCAACTACGATCGCTACTTGGAGCCTCGACGATCGGGGCGTATGGAAAAAAGAAGGCACGGCTACCAAAAATGGCAACTATTACGAATTTGCCGCCAACCACTTTTCTTTTTGGAACTGCGATATACCCAACAGCAGCATTTACCTCGACCTGCACCTACAAGATGCCAATGGAGCCCCGTTGAGTAATGTATATGTTAAAATACAACCAGTTAATAATACTAACCCCTGGGGGCCATCCAGCCATGGCTATACCGATAGTGCCGGCAATGCAAGGGCATTGATACCGGCCAACCAGCAGTTGCGGATGATGGTAATGCCCAATTACGGATGCAGTAATACCCAGTTCTATACTCAACTGATAGGCCCGTATACTGCCAATGCCAATCTTACTATTACGGCTACCCCTTCTAATGTTTCATCGGTAACCGTACAAGGCAATGCTGTCAAGTGCAACGGTACTACCCCCATACAACAGGGTATGGCCGTTATTTATGTAGGCAACTTGGGCACCTACCATGTAAATATCACAAATGGCAGCTTTAGCCGTACTATTTACAGTTGCACTCCCATAAGCAATGTTAAAGTGTTTGTAATTGACTTTGCCGCACAGTATCAAAGCACCACCAACACGGTACCTGTTGTGGGCACATCGGCCAATGCGGACACCATGATTGCTTGTAATAGTACAACTGGCGAATTTATCAATTATACAGTTGATGGGGTTGTTCATGAAATGCATTCATATCCATACACCGGCCCTTTCACCGCCAACCCGCCACCGACATTTTACACCGCTATCGTACCCAATGTATCCACCAACGTTAGCGGGGCTTGGCGAACAGCAAATATGATCCCCTATAACATGTTGTTTAAAGCACTTGGCACTAGTACGGGAACATTTGGGGTATCCAGCGACAGCCTAACCATCGACAGTTATTTCGGTGCCGTGAGGCAGCCCAGCGCAAGCGTTACTTTTACTAGTTTCGGACTCATCGGACAGTATCTGGAAGGTAATTTCAATATCCCCTTTACACATGCTTCTACAGGCACCACCGTGCATAGCTGTACGGGCACTTTTAGGCTGAGAAGAAATTAGCGTTAAACCTGATGGGGTAAGTAGTAATAAGGAGGCAACATTCAATACATCGTTGCCTAAGGCCATATGCCTCCACGGCTTTTGGTAAAAGAACGGACCAATGCCACAGGGTACTTGTATTAATAGTCAGTAGTCTGCAACTGCTTACTCCGTTCGGTTGTTATGATTCTTTAAAAATCACCAAGGCAGCTAAGGCCCTTGTTCCTGCCTGCATCAACAGGGAGACCCTATTGGATTTGAAGCAGGTCACACATTAAGTTACTTGGAGACACCAATCCTTTGGCAGCCGGTCCCTACCACTTAGGCACAGCGGCGCAAAATGGGCGAACGGTTGAGGTACTGGCTGTTGTTGGCATACACAAACAAACAGCTACCGTTTTTAATTTGGTTGATGATGGATTTGCTGAGCTTTGGTGCCACGGCAGGGCAACCCCAACTGCGGCCGATATAACCTTGGCTGTGGATGAAGTTTTCATTTACATATTCAGCACCGTGCATTACAATATCCCTACTATTGGCATTGTCGTTAAAGCCCCTTTCGAGTCCATTGAGGCGCAGGGAGTAGCCGTTGCCACCCATGTAGGTATTGCCGGTTACATAAAAACCCAAACTGCTCTTATTGCTTTCGGGTACATTGGAAAATTGGTTGGCATACTCCACACCCGAGTTCATGCCATGGGCCACATAGGTATGGAACACCAGCTTATAATGCGCCACATCTATCACATACAATCTTTTTTGTGAAGACGGCTTGCTAAAGTCAACAATGGAAATGATGCTTTGATTGGCCAATTTGCCCGTGGCGGCCAAGTACTGCCATCCCCGCAGGGCCATATCGCAGGCCTGACGGGCCAAGCCCAAGGAACCCAGGCGGAGGCTATCGTACAAACTGGCACGGGTGCCGATAACCGGGCGGGGGTCGATAAGCGGCGGAGCTGCGGCCACATGCGTTGCCGTGGACGTAGCAGTCAATGAAGCCGTGGGCTTGCTTTTGGCAAATACAAAGGGAAGATGCAGTAAAAAGATTACGGCAGAAGAGAAAAACAGGTACACTTTTTTAAAACCAGCTTTGTTCATGCTTGAATGGGGGTTAAATAATTAAAAAGCTTGTTACGTGTAAAGGTTTGTATCTATAATGATTGAATTTTAAAAACCAATAATGTCCTCAAGCCGACAACAATCATTCCAACGTAAAACAAATGTGGATTATTGCCTTTAAAAGGACGGCAAAGGTAAGCCTCAGAACCGAAAATGGGCCGCTTTAACAAAATTTTAACAAATTTTAACAAATTTTTAAGCATTGCCGCTTGAAAAGACGGGCTTTAACCGCTTGCCGAGGGCTTCGCATCGCCTGTAGTATCCTTGATGGGAGCAGCCGCGTTTATTGTTTAAAGTTTAAAGTCGAAAGTTTAAGGTTCTTCCCTGTACCTAATTTCTTTACCACGGATGATAAAGGACATGCCTAACGGCAGTCAGGTTACACGGATTACAGGGGATTTCACTGATTACACGGATTTCTCATTCCAAATCCCATTTGGAGGCTCAGCCGACATCACGCCACAGGCGTGAACCCAATTCCAAATTCCAAATTCCCAATTCCCAACCCCCTATCCAAACCACATATAACTGATAATAATAGCCGCCACAATGCCCACAAAATCGGCTAACAACATAGCCCCGATGGTATAGCGGGTATTCTTTACCGCAATAGCGCCATAATACACGGCAATTACATAAAAAGTGGTATCGCTACTGCCCTGTAGCACACAGCTCAACCTACCCGGAAAGGAATCGGCCCCAAAAGTTTGCATGGTACTCGCCATCATGCCCCGTGCCGCACTGCCGCTAAAAGGCTTTACCAAGGCCGTGGGCAGGCCATCTACAAACCTGGTATCCACGCCCATGGCATAAAACAATTGCTTGATGCCGTCAATCAGTAAATCAAACGTGCCACTGGTACGCAACATACTAATGGCCACCAACATGCCCACCAAATAAGGAATGATCTTAATAGCCGTTTCAAAACCGCCCTTGGCCCCTTCCACAAACACATCAAATACGTTGATCTTTTTATACAAACCGCCCAGCACAATCAAAATAAATATCAGCAGCATGATGCCATTGCCCAGCATACCCGAAAAAATATCCACCGACTGCCGGTTGAGGGTGCTGATATACCATACCAAGCCGCCGATAACCGCCGTAATACCCAGCACCCAAGCCAGGATAACCGGTTGTATCAAATTGATTTTTTGCTTGATGGATACAATGATCATGGCCGCCATGGTAGCCGCAAAAGTGGCAATCATGCAGGGGATGAAAATATCGGTGGGGTTAGCGGCCCCCATCTTGCTGCGCATGGCAATGATGGACACGGGTATCAGCGTAAGCCCCGATGCGTGGAGGCACAAAAACATGATCTGTGCATTGGAAGCGGTGGTTTTATTTACGTTCAGCTCTTGCAGGCTCTCCATGGATTTGATGCCAAAGGGGGTAGCCGCATTGTCGAGCCCGAGCAGGTTGGCCGAAAAATTCATCGTCATATGGCCCAGCGCCGGGTGCCCCTTGGGGATATCAGGAAAAATGCGGGAGAAAAACGGTGCCATGATGCGGGACAATACCCCGATACCGCCTGCTTTTTCGGCAATGGCCATAAAACCCATAAACAGGGCCATGATACCGATGAGCCCGATGCAAAGGTTAACGGCATCATTGCAGGTAACCAGCACCCCATTGGCCGACTGTTCCTCAAAAACCGTGTAGTTGCCATCGGCGTTTTTTACGTATTTGGTGTCGCCGATTTTAGGACTTTTGTCTTTCAGCAAAGCCGTCTGCGCCGCTGCCGGGAGGCTGGCACTGTCCATAATGCGGGTGTGCGCCGTATCGCCAATTTTGCCCACCATCACTTTGCTAAACATATTGTTGCCCTGCGGGGAAAATACCGTTTTAAAGCCCGTTACCAGTATTGCAATAATGATAAAGGCACTCCATATTCTGCTTAAAGCCATGGGTTGATGCTGTTTTGGGATGAAAGATAGTATTAATGTGCTAATGTGCTGATTTGCTAATGTGCTAATTTTTTCAACTCGTGGCATTTGGGCTATGGTCGATGGTCCATGGTCCATGGTCAATGGTCACTACCCAACATCCAGCCCCCAGTATCCAGTATCCAGCATCCAGTATCCAGCCCCTAGCATCCTCATTCCCCATTCCACATTCCTAATTCCCCTACCTTTGCAACTTCATCAAAAAAAAAGAGCATCATTATGGCTTTAAAGGCAGGAATCGTGGGGTTGCCCAATGTAGGAAAATCAACTTTGTTCAATGCAGTAAGCAACAGTGCCAAGGCGCAGGCCAGCAACTACCGTTTTTGTACCATTGAGCCCAATACCGGCCTGGTGGATGTGCCAGATGCCAGGCTGAACAAACTGGCCGAATTGGTGGTGCCCGACCGCATTGTGCCCACCCAGATAGAAATTGTGGATATTGCGGGCCTCGTACGCGGTGCCAGCAAGGGCGAGGGCCTGGGCAATAAATTTTTGGCCAATATCCGGGAGGTGGATGCCATTATCCATGTGGTACGCTGTTTTGAAGACGTGAACGTATTGCGGGAAGAAGGGGCTATCAACCCCGTAAGCGACAAGGAAATCATTGATACCGAACTGCAGTTGAAAGACTTGGATAGCGTAGAACGCAAAGCGGCCCGTAGCGAAAAAATGGCCAAAACTGGCGGCGATGCCAAGGCCAAGGCTGAATATGAGGTATTGCTGCGTTGCAAAACGCATTTGGAGCAAGGCAAGAGCATCCGCAGCTTGGGGTTGGACAAGGAGGAAAAAAATGCCATCGCCGATCTGTTCCTGCTTACCGATAAAAAAGTGTTGTACGTAGCCAATGTAGACGAGGCCAGCATGCATACCGGTAACAAATACAGCGAAGCCTTACAAAAAGCCGCAGCCGAGGAAGGTGCCGAAATCATTGTAATGACCAATGCGATTGAGGCCCAAATTGCCGAATTTGACAATGCCGAAGACCGGGCCATGTTTATGGAAGAGTACAAAATGACCGAACCGGCACTGGACAAACTGATACATGCTACATATAAATTACTGGACTTGTACACCTACTTCACCGCCGGTGTACAGGAAGTAAGGGCCTGGACGATCCAAAAGGGTTGGAAAGCCCCGCAAGCCGCCAGTGTGATACATACCGATTTTGAAAAAGGCTTTATCAAAGCGGAAGTGATCGGTTATGATGATTTTGTACAATATGGCTCCGAAGCTGCCTGCCGCGACAATGGCCGCCTGCGTATTGAGGGCAAGGAGTATTTGGTAAAAGATGGCGACGTGATGCATTTTAGGTTCAACGTATAAGAAAAATAAAAGGGCCTGTATTACTACCGGCCCTTTACTTTACCATCATAACCAAAAACTAACTAATCTAAAAAACACTAAACATGAATGAGAACACTAAAAACAAATATTACCAATATAGTCGCTTGATTAAACCAAATGGATGCAAGTATTGTTAGAATATTTTGTTAAAAATTTCACAATAAATAAAAAATAATATATGGCAATTACAATTGGACAGGCAGCCCCCGACTTTACGCTGCACGATTCTGACAAAAACAAGGTAACCCTGAGTGAATTAAAGGGTAAAAACGTGGTTTTGTTGTTCTTTCCGCAAGCGTTTACCGGCGTTTGCACCAAAGAGCTTTGCAGCATTAGGGATGGTATCAGCGCTTACAACGATGTAAACGCACAGGTATATGGTATTTCGGTTGATTCGGTATTTACCCTAGCCAAGTTTAAAGAATTGGAAGGCTACAATTTCCCGTTGTTGAGCGATTTCAACAAAACCGTATCGGAGCAGTACGATACCATTTACCATGATTGGATTTTGGACATGAAAGGTGTGAGCAAACGCTCGGCTTTTGTTATCGACAAAGATGGAATTGTGCGTTATGCGGAAGTATTGGAAAGTGCTGGTGACCTGCCCAATTTTGAGGCGGTAATGGCGGCTTTGCAAGCTTAGTTGAAAGCAGGTTATCATTCAAATATCGTATAGGCGGCCTCAAAAGCTGCCTTTTTTTGTGGACAATATTATTTGCTCAAATCTCAACTTTGACTAACTTTATACTAGCTAAAGGAAAAATCGCTTAAGGATAGGCATTATCAACGACTAGGAAAATATCAACATCCCCTTTTATCTATTTTATCTAAACCAGTGCTGTTTTTTAACTACTATAAGGCAGTAGGCCATGCTTGCATTTTAAGGTAATTGCCAGTATAGTAACATGGTTTGCAACAGCAACCGAATAGGGCATACTATTTTTTAACACTTAAAATAACAACGATGAAAAAATTACAAAAAAGCGAACTGAAAAAAATCAAAGGCGGCGTAGAAGACGAAGCTGCCTGTTTGCGTGGTTGCAGGGAGGCTTATGCCCTCTGCATTACGCTTTCTACATTGGCTTATTGCACCGACTACCGCAATCGCTGCCGCTTGCATTGTTTGGGCTGTAACCCCGTATGTCCATAAGCCTAACCCCTGATTTTATTATTACTAAAACAAAAAAAAGATGGAAAAACTATCAAAAAACCAAATGAAAAAAATCAGTGGCGGTGCGCCACCCTTACCCTGTGGGCAGGCCTGTCAAGATGAGTTTTACAACTGTCTTTTATCGGGTGCTACTTTTGCCCAATGCAAGTTTGCACGAACCATTTGTGTTAACTGCGACTGTTATGCGCAATGTTGATACAACAAAATTTTTCTTATAAAAAACAAAAAACGATGAAAAAACTATCAAAAAATCAAATGAAAAAAATCAGTGGCGGTGCGCCACCACTCTGTGTTCAAATTTGTAATGCCGACTATCGGTTTTGCTTATCGCAGGGCGGCAGTTCCACCCAGTGCCAAGCGGAACGGGCAGCCTGCCTCAATTGCGAGTGCAACAACATTTGCTAGGGCTGCCTTGAATTAACTTTTTTTTCCATACTGCATCATAAGGGTCGATACAACAGATCCTTATGATGCTTGAATTTCAAAACCTACAATTCTAAAACAATGAAAAAGTTAACAACCAAAGAAATGAAGCAAGTACAGGGAGGCGCTCCTCCCTTATGTGTGCAAATTTGTAACAATTTGCGCAAACGATGCTTAGCCCAAGGCAACAGTTCGGCCTATTGTCAGGAGGAAATGGTAGCATGTATTGAATTTGAATGTAGCAATCCCATCTAAAAGCATGGGTTTGATAGATAAACCCATGTCATGACAAACCAATAAAAAAAACGCATGAAAAAGTTAAGTAAAAAAGAACAAAAAGTAATTAAAGGTGGCGATTTTAGGGCATGCGCAAGCAACTGCCTGCTCAACAACCCTTGCACCGGCCCCAGAAGACAAGACTGTGCTGATTACTACAACTGCTTGGAAACATCATGTTACAATTAATCCAGCGGTTTTTTATTGCCCATTTCTTAAACAAATAAATAAAAACAAATGAAAAAGTTAACTAAAAAAGAACAACAGGCCGTAAAAGGCGGGCTGTCTTGTTATGCCCAGTGCAGACCTTTTTTGGATGAATGTCCCGGCATTATGGCCAAGTCCGACTGCCAGATTTTTATGGACTGCATGAACGGCTGTTCTTAACTATGTGAAGCGATCAACTGGCTGGGGCTTGTGGGCTATATTGCTCCGTAGGCCCTGGCTCAGTTGTCCATTTTAACCTCCATCATTACAAAAACAAACAAACATGAAAAAATTATCAATTGCAGGAATGAAAAAAATTGCCGGTGGCCAGCCCGAATTTTGCGAGCGGGTGTGTAATTATGAATACCAAGCCTGTTTGGCATTCGGCTATCCCAGGGAAGACTGCCAAGCCACCCGCTGGGATTGTATCGACTGTGGGTGTAATGGGTCTTGCTAGTAGGCGTATCTGAGCGGTAGCCAATATTTTCATCCGCAAAAACAAAATAATGAAAAAATTATCCAGAAATGAAATGAAGCAGGTTATGGGCGGTATTGCCCCACCCTGCTATTGGGAATGCCTGAGAAAACGCAATTTATGCTTGCAATATGGCTATCCCGTTGAACAATGCTATGCCGAATGGTACAATTGCAACGATTTGGAATGCAACGAGGAGGTACAATATTAGCATTTGTATGATACTTTTTTGTGGCCCCCACCATGCTCAGCGGGGGCTACAAAATATTTTGCCATTTCCGGCGTTATAAGGGCTACCACCTTTCTGCCTTTGCAGCAATACGCGCTTTGGGGATAAACGGCAGGCAAAATCACCCGTTTGGCATGGATTTTTCTATATTTAGATGGGATTCAATGCCATTTGGCAAGAAATAGTTGGTACTTTAAAAGAATTGTATAACTTTGGTTTAGTTGAAAAGACTATTAACGATATTAATTTTACTTATTGGATTAAATTTTACTTCTTCTGCTCAGTTCAAATCGGCCACCAGTGCCGATCCTAGCACAAAGTTGATAAAATTTTACCCCAACCCCGCTACTACGGTAGTAACTTTTGAGTTGCAACGTGGTTACGATAAAGGCTATTCCTTCCAAATCTCTAGCTTCATTGGCAAGAAAATATACGAGCAAAAACGCTTCGGACAGCGCATTACCATCAATCTAAACGAGTTTTATAGAGGTTTTTACTTCTACAACCTCTTTGATAAAAACGGTAAAATGATTGAGTCTGGCAAGTTTCAAGTAGTAAAATAGTAGTTGACAGATGACGGTTGACAGTTGATGGCCTTAGAGTGGCCTATTTTTTTGCCCCTACTTTTCCGCTCGTACACTCAGCCCAACATATCTGCACATTTACACCCGCCTGAATGACGCAGTCGGGCAGGCATTTGCTCATCAGCACATTATCCCATCAGCATATTAGCAAATCAACAAACCTGCCTTATACAAAGTATTCACCGGCTTATTATCCCAAAACAGTTCAAAATCTTCCAACCCAGCGGCTTCATAGCTATCTTTTAATTGTTGCAGACTGGTTGTTTTTAATTGATTTACAGCCAGTTGCCGAAGCATCTCCACTAACCAAAGCCCCTGCGCTTCGGCCACTTGTATCTGCAAACTGTCCCGCTTGGTGAAAAAGGTAAGGCTTACCATGGCCCGTTGATTGCCCTTTTTAGATTGGGTAAAATGCGCCACCTGCGGCATTTGGCCCAGCCACACCACTTTGGCATTGGGCTTAAATACGGGCAATTCAGCTTCTTCCAACACTTTGACCATATAATCGGGCGCCACTTTGGTTTTGGGCACTTTCATCTCAAACCATTTTTGCAAGGGATCATCCAAGCAAAGGCCGTACATATAGTTGAACAGCGATTTCTTCAGTCCATAGCTAAAGCTTTCGTGGTCGGCCCCGGTAGGGTCGGTATGCACAATATCATTGTTGGCAAAGCTACCGATGGCCGTAGTTTCCTTTACCACTTGGTATTTGTCCGGCTCCATGCCAACAGGGCTATGCGCCGTCATAGCAAATTGGTGCCAAAAAGCCGATTGCAAAATGCCCAAACTAAACAGTTGCCGCACCATTTCCAACGAATCGATGGTTTCCTGCGCCGTTTGGGTAGGAAAACCGTACATCAGGTAAGCATGCACCATAATGCCCGCTTCGGTGAAGTTTTTATTAACCTTGGCCACCTGCGCCACTGTAATGCCCTTTTGTATCAGTGCCAACAAGCGGTCGCCCGCCACTTCCAGCCCACCCGATACGGCAATGCATCCGGCGGCTTTGAGCAATAAACATAGGTCACGGGTAAAACTTTTCTCAAAGCGAATATTCGTCCACCAGTTTACCACCAACTTGCGCCGCAGTATTTCCAGCGACAGTTCCCGCATCAGGGCGGGCGGTGCCGCTTCATCCACAAAGTGAAAGCCATTGTTGCCCGTTTGCGCTATTAGTTCCTCCATCCTATCGCAGAGCAATTGGGCCGTAATCGGCTCGTACAGCTTGATATAATCCAACGAAATATCGCAAAAAGTGCATTTGCCCCAGTAGCAGCCATGCGCCATGGTGAGCTTGTTCCAGCGGCCATCGCTCCACATACGGTGCATAGGGTTGGCCACTTCTATGGCCGCAATGTATTTATCCAACCACAAATCCCCGTAATCGGGCGTACCCACTTGGCCCTGCCGATAATCGGTACAGGCCGCATTGTTGAAGTAGGTAACCACACCATCTATGCAAACAAATGTGCGTTTCAGTTCCGATAGTTCTTTATGGCCCTCGATATGGGCAATCAGGTTTTCCATGGGTGCTTCTCCATCATCCAAGGTAATAAAATCCAGCATTTCAAACACCCTGGGATCGCTCAGCGAACGCAGTTCCGTATTAGGGAAACCGCCGCCCATAGCCACTTTTATGGCCGGGCAGTGTTGCTTGAGCCATTGGCCACAGCGCAGGGAGGCATAGAGGTTGCCCGGAAAGGGTACCGACATGGCCACCAACTTGGGCTGTAGTTGTTCGATATGCCGCTCCAAAATGGCCAGCATGATACTATCCACATAAGTAAGGGGTTGCTGCAGGGCGTTGTACAATTCATCAAAACTGCTGGCCGAGCGGCCCAACCTTTCGGCATAGCGGCTAAAGCCAAAATGCCCGTCGATGCATTCGGTGATAAAATCCGATAAATCCTCTAGGTACATGGTGGCCAAATGTTTGGCCTTGTCTTGGATGCCCATGGAGCCAAAAGCCCAGGAGAGGTCGTCCACTTGGGCAAAACGGCCCGCTTCGGGCAAAAAGCCCCGCTGGCAGATAAGGTGGGCCATGGTGGGGTTATGCCCTTGCAAAAAGAGGATAACCGCATCGATGGTTTGTATATAATCCGATTGCAAAGCCATGATCCGGGCCGCATTGTCGCTGAACTGACTACCCTCTGCAGCTTGGGCAAATAGTTCCCGCAGGCCGGGTTGGCTAAAGATGGCCAAGGTAACTTCAATGCCCAAATCGGCTTGGAAAGAGGATATGTTTTTGGTATTTAAAAAACCTTTGAGGTAGGCCGTGGCAGGGTATGGCGTGTTCAACTGGGTGAACGGCGGCGTGAATAAAAATGCGGTAACGCTCAAATTGAATGGTTTTGGTTGCAAAAGTATTTAAAGTAGTTGAGAGTTGACTGTGTCGTTGGCCGTTGACCGTTGGCCGCTTATCGGGGGAAGGTTGACGGTTGACAGATGACGGTTGACGAGAAGGCATTAAACCATGGACCATCGACTATCGACCATGGACTATGGACCATGGACCATCGACCACGAACCATTGCCCCAATCACTATCCATTATCAATTATCCACTATCCATTATCCCCTCAATTTTCCCCTCCCAACTCTCAACTATTTCCTACCTTTGCGCATCAAAAAGAATATATGAGCAATAGAACATTTACCATGATTAAGCCGGATGCAACGGAAAAGGGTTATACCGGCGGTATTTTAGAAAAAATCAATGCGGCGGGCTTTAGGATTGTGGCCATGAAAATGACACACCTGAGCAAGGAAAAAGCTGGCCAGTTTTACGAAGTACACAAGGAAAGGCCTTTTTACGGCGAACTGGTTGACTTTATGAGCCGCGGCCCCATTACGGCTGCCATTTTGGAAAAGGACAATGCAGTGGAAGACTTCCGCAAGCTGATCGGTGCTACCAATCCGGCCAATGCCGAAGAGGGAACCATCCGTAAGCAATATGCCGCTTCGGTAGGCGAAAACGCCATCCACGGTAGCGATAGTGATGAAAATGCAGCCATCGAAGGCAACTTTTTCTTTAGCAAACTGGAGCAGTTTTAAACTTTTACCTTCACACCTTGTATAAATAGTATGCCCCGCTAAAAAGCGGGGCTACTTTTTTTACACAAGCACAAACAAATAAAAAGGTATGGGTTTCAGTCCTTTAAAAAGGTAAATGATACTTTCTTTTCGCTTTTAAAGGGTTCCGGTTTATTATAAAACGGCCATTGCTTCATAATATTGTACAGATTCTAAAAATATGCAGGCAACACTCACCATTGTACGCTACAAAAAAAGGTTCATCCCCATGGCATTGCTGTCCATGGCATTGTTCCGTTGGCCGCTCTGGCGCAGCAAAAAAATCGGTTTTTATAAGTTGATGGGATCGGGCAAAAACGGCACTTTCGACAAAACACCAGATTGGCAGCAATGGGCCATCATGGCGGTTTTTACCGAAGATTTACCCCAAGGATCACTGCAACAAAAAGATTATCTAACCTTGCTTTATGGCCGCTTTATTGGCGGATGGCTGCGGTTGTTCCATTGTGAAGTATTGACGTTATTATTGGACCCCATTGAGGGCCATGGCCAGTGGGATGGGCAACAGCCATTTGGACAATTATCCAAGCAGTCGGATTATGCCGGGCCCATCGCCGTACTTACCAGGGCCACCATACGCTTGGGCAAACTGCGCAGTTTTTGGCGACATGTGCCAGCCGTAGCGGTCCGTATGGCCAATGCCGAGGGCTTTGTCAATTCGTTTGGCATCGGGGAAATCCCTTGGGTAAAACAGGCCACTTTTAGTATATGGCAAAGCAAGGAAGCCATGCGGCAGTTTGCCTACAAAATGCAGGAACACGCCGAAGTAGTACGTAAAACCTACCAAGAAAAATGGTACAGCGAGGAGATGTTTGTGCGGTTTATTATTTTAGACAAAACCGGCACTTTGAAGGGGGATGAGTTGTTTTAGTTGCGGGTTGATTTTGTTACGGGTTACGGGTTATTTTAGTTGCGGGTTGGTTTTGTCACGGGTTTTCCGGCCAACGAACAACGGACAACGGTCAACGGCCGTCAACTGTCAACTTTCAACCGTCAACCTCTTTCTCCAACCCGTAACCAAACTAAATGCAACATCCCCTACCTTTGCTATTCAACAATTGCGCTGCCTTACGGTAGTTGGTTATATGAAGAATATAAAATTAATTGAAGTGCCATCGGAAATCGGTGCAGGCACTCGTGGCGCCAGTTTAGGCATAGATGCCATCAAAATTGCTGCGCTGGACTTTATGAGCAACTTTTTTGTACACTTCCCTTCGGAAAAAATTGAGGTGGAGAACAAGCTCTTGTTCGAGCCCATCCAATCGCCCTATGCCAAGCGTATCAACGGCGTCATTACCATGTACGAGCGCATCAGCAAGGCGGTGCACGACAGCATCAAGGCCAATTTTTTCCCCGTAGTACTCAGCGGCGACCATAGCAATGCAGGCGGCACCATCACCGGCATCAAAATGGCCAAGCCCAAAAGCAAACTGGGCGTAATATGGATTGATGCCCATGCCGACCTCCACACCCCCTACACCACCCCCTCGGGCAATATGCACGGTATGCCGCTGGCATCGGTGATTGCCGAAGACAATGAAGAATGTAAGGTGCACGACTTGGACGAAAAAACCACCCAAGCCTGGAACCAACTGAAAACCATGGGCAAGATAAGTCCCAAGGTATTGCCAGAAGATGTGGTTTTCATTTCCCTGCGGGATTATGAAAAAGAAGAAAAAGCCATCATTGAAAAACACGGCATCAAAGTAATCAGCACGGCGGAAGTAAGGCGCATTGGTGTGGAAAACGTAAGCCGTAAAGTACTGCGCTACCTCAGCGATTGTACCGATATTTATGTAAGTTTTGATGTAGACAGCTTGGATTCGTCGCTCTCCAAAGGAACGGGTACACCGGTGAGCAATGGCCTACGGGAAAGGGAAGCCGAAGATCTTATTAGTAAGTTTATGCAAAACCGCAAAATCTGCTGTTTCGAAATTACTGAGGTAAACCCTACCCTCGACAAAGAAAACCTGATGGCCGAAATAGCTTTCAACATCTTGCAAAGGAGCGTAAACGTATTAATGATGAACTGATATGAAATGGGTACTCTTTTTGGCCTGCCTGATAGGGCAAGCTTCCACGCAGCCACGGGCCCAACACATAGCTTACTCCGACTCTTTGAAAAAATTCAGGGATGCGTATATACAAACACACCCTTTAGTACCAAAGGAAAACAAAAAACATTTCCGGTTTTTTCCCATTCAACCACAATGGGCCATTCTTTGCCGATTTGAGCGATTGACCGACAGTGTTGGTATGTTATTAAAAAACACGGCCAAGGGCGAAGAAAAATATTTCCGATATGGTAAACTGTATTTTACGGTTAACCAAAAGCCCCAGCAATTGACCATTTTGCAAAGCCCGCTTTTGATGAAACAAACGCAATATGTTGATTATCTGTTTGTTCCTTTTACAGATGCCACAACGGGTAACCAAACTTATGGCAGCGGCCGCTACATCGATTTGCGGTTGGGCGATATTCAAAATGGGACTTTGCTTATCGACTTCAATAAGGCCTACAATCCTTACTGCGCTTACATGATGGGCTTTGCCTGCCCCATTCCCCCCAAAGAAAATCGCTTGGCCGTGGCCATTACAGCAGGTGAAAAAAATTGGGGACTACATTTGTCCAACTAACTAGCCATTTTGTCAATCAAGGGATTTTATTAACCCAAAATACCTTATTTTCACCGTCCGTAAATTAACAAAAACAACGGCTAATACACTTATATAATTTATGCCTGTACTGCCTTTTATACAACAACGTGATGCAATGGACTGCGGTCCAACCTGTTTGGCGATGATATGCCGCTATTATGGCAAAAATATCCGGATCCAATTACTGCGCGACAGATCAGAAATCGGTAAGGAGGGGGTAAACCTGTTAGGTATTTCGCAAGCGGCCGAAAGCATTGGCCTGCGCACACAAGCCGTACAGATACCTTATACACAACTGGTTGAAGAGGCGCCACTGCCCTGTATTTTGCACTGGAGCCAAAACCATTTTGTGGTACTGTACAAAGCCAAAAAGAATACCCTCCATATTGGCGACCCCGGCAAAGGGCTGATCAAGTTGGACAAAAAAGAATTTTTGAGCCATTGGGCCAGCGGCTCGGTAGAAGGCGAGGCCTGCGGCGTTGCCCTACTGGTAGAAACCACCCCCGCTTTTAACAGGCAAGAAGAAGAAAAAGACACAAAATTGGGCTGGGGCATGTTGTTGCGTTATTTTGCCCAGCAAAAAAGGTACATCATTCAATTGCTGATAGGTTTGTTGTTGGGCAGTTTGCTGCAATTGATATTCCCTTTTTTAACGCAGAGCATTGTGGATACGGGTATCAACACCCATAACCTCTCCTTTATTTACCTCATACTCGTTGCCCAGTTCATGCTGTTTTTTGCCCGAACGGTAGTGGAATTTATACGAACCCGTATATTATTATACATCAGTACCAAAATCAACTTGGCCATTCTGTCGGACTTTTGGATCAAGCTGATCAAACTGCCGCTGAGTTATTTCGATACCAAAATGACGGGCGATATCATACAACGTATCGGCGACCATAAACGGATTGAAAGCTTTTTAACAGGCTCGGCGCTCAACACGCTGTTTTCCATGTTCAGCCTCGTTATTTTTTCGGTGGTGCTGCTGCAATACAATGCCTATGTGTTTGGCATTTTCGCCATCGGCAGCATCTTATACTTTTTATGGATACGGCTGTTTTTACGGTACCGCCGCAATTTGGATTACAAACGCTTTGCCGTGGCCAGTAAAGAAAACACGGCCACCATGCAATTGATTTATGGCATGCAGGAGATAAAACTCAATGGTGCCGAACAGCTTCGCCGCTGGGAATGGGAAAGTCTACAAGCCGGGTTGTTTAAACTCAGTTTCAAAAGCCTTTCGTTGAGCCAGTATCAGCAGGCAGGTGCCTTTTTTATCAATGAGGGCAAAAATATCCTCATCACATTTTTTGTGGCCAAATCGGTATTGGATGGTCAGCTTACCCTAGGTGCCATGCTGGCGGTACAATACATCATCGGTCAGTTGAACAGTCCGGTTGAGCAATTAATCGGCTTTACCCAACAAGCGCAGGATGCCAAAATAAGCTTGGAGCGGTTGAACGAAATACATCAGTTGGAAGAAGAAGAGCCGGATGATAAGGAAATGGCCCGCCAATTGCCGCACGATAAAACCTTGCATTTCAACAATCTTACTTTTGCCTATACCGGTGCCGGTAACGAACCCGTGTTAAAAAATATCAACCTCTCCATACCCGAGGGCAAGGTTACGGCCATTGTGGGCATGAGCGGTAGCGGTAAAACCACCCTGCTGAAATTGTTGCTGAAATTTTATACCAATTATACCGGCGACATCAAAGTAGGCGAATCCAACCTGCGGTACATGAGTGCCAGGTTTTGGCGCAGTTGCTGCGGTAGCGTGATGCAGGACGGCTATATTTTTAGCGATACGATTGCCAAAAATATTGCGGTAAATGAAGACAGGCCCAACTACGAAAAATTGTTGCATGCCTGTAATGTGGCCAATATCCTCAATTTTGTGGAAGCGCTGCCACTAGGTTTCAATACCAAGATAGGTGCCGAGGGCAGCGGCGTTAGTGCTGGGCAAAGACAGCGTATTTTGATAGCAAGGGCCGTGTACAAAAATCCCGATTATATATTTTTTGACGAAGCCACCAACAGCTTGGATGCCAATAATGAAAAAGTGATCATGGAAAACATGCAGCTGTTTTTCCAAGGCAAAACGGTGGTGGTAGTGGCCCACCGCCTCAGTACGGTAAGAAATGCCGATAACATCATCGTATTGCACAATGGTGTGATTACCGAAAGCGGCACCCACGAACAATTGGCCGCCGCAAGAGGCGAGTATTACGAATTGGTTAAAAACCAGTTGGAACTAGGTAATTAAACGACGATAAAAACATTTGATATGCCATCAACCAATAATCAAGTTACGCAAGCGCCCCGCATGATAACCGATGCCAGCGGGTTGCGGAGTGCCGAAGTAAGCGAAATCATATCGAGCAGACCTGGTTTTATGATCAGGTGGGGAATTAGCATTTTTTTTGTAATACTTGTAATGTTGGTAATGGCTACTTTTTTTATCCATTACCCTGATGTAGTGCCCACCATGGCCAAGTTTACTTCCATCAATGCACCCAAGGAAGTGACCACCAAAACCGATGGCAAACTGATTAAATTAACAGCTACCGAGGGTATGGCGGTAAACAAAAATGATATACTGGGCTATATGGAAAGCAGGGCCAACCCGGAGGCGATTTTACAACTGACCAAAACGGTGGAAACCATACAGCAAATGCTCAATGAAAACCGTACCGAAATGGTTCCCGGTTATTTTAACAGCGCTGTAAACCTGCACAATTGGGAAGGCCAGTTGGGCGAAGTGCAATCTGTATATCAATCCTTTGCCCAAGGTTTTTCTTTGTTCAAACAGTATCTCTCTTCTGGCTTTTACACCCGCAAAAAAAGCATGTTGCAAAACGATTTGGTGTATTTGCAAAAGCTACAGGGCAACCTACTGCAACAAAAGCGGATACAAGAGCAAGATATTGCGTTAGCTTCCGAAACCTTTGAAGCCAAAAAGAAATTGGCCGCCGACAGTACCATTGCAGCTTTTGAATTTAGGGACGAAAAAAGCAAAATGCTCAGCAAAACCATGAGCATACCGCAAATTTCCTCCTCCATCATCAGCAACGAAAGCAGCCAGCATGAAAAGCAAAAAGAAATCATGCAATTGGAAAATGAAATCGCCCAACAAAAAGGTGTTTTTACCCAAACATTAAATTCGCTACAGGCCGAACTCGAAAACTGGAAAAACAAATACTTGCTCATTGCGCCTATCAGCGGTAAAGTAGCATTTGCCACATTTGTACAGCAAGATCAGCAATTGGGCGCCAATCAAATCATTTGCTATATCAATCCAGAGAACAGCAACTATTATGCGGCCGTGTACATACCACAAAACAATTTTGGCAAAATAAAAATCGGACAGAAAGTGTTGCTCAAGCTGTCCTCCTACCCTTTTCAGGAATATGGCGCCATTGAGGGCAAGCTAGATTTTATCTCCAATATCCCCAGCGACAGTGGGTATATGGCCAAGGTAAGCCTGCCACAAGGGCTGGTAACCAATTACAATCGGTCCGTACAATACCGGGAAGGACTTTCAGCCTTGGGCGAAATCATTACAGAAGATATGCGGCTATCCGACAGGTTGATCAATCAAATGAAATCGACGTTTAAGAAATAATTAGCTGATTAGCTGATGCGTTCAGTGCGGGGTGTATGCTGTTTGCGTTGAGCATACTTTTGTACGTTACACCAATAATCTAACATATTAAGGAAATTGGCTGATTCATTCGATACAAGCTATATGCTGTTTACCGTAAACATACTGCTATCCCAATAGAACAATCTAACAAACTGAAAAAATTAGCACATTAGCTAATTAAAACCTCGCTCCCAAACCTACCACCCACACCCCGTTTTGTTGCCAATTATACGTAGGCGTCCAATGGTAAAAAGCACCTACGTTGAGGTAAACGGTAAACAAATTGCCCAACCCTTTTTGCAACAGTTGGTTCAACAGCAATCCAGATTCATGGTAGGCTTTATCAATGGTGGCAATACCAGCAGTCGCTTGCTTATCCACTGTCGCCAAACTGCTTTTCAATATGTTGTGGCCAAAGCTGATAAAAGGCTGACTGAATTTCGATTTCCAAAGGTATTTGTCAAAGCGATGGAGATAATGCAGGCTCGCAAAATGACTGCTGTATACATCACTTTGCCCCATGGTGATAAATGCGCCCGGCACATAAAAATTGATGCCGTTCCGTTTTAGGCCATTGCCAGCCAGCAGCAGTGATTGGGGCAAGGGAATAGCATCTTTTACCAGCAGGCCGCCTGCCATGAGCCGCCATTCATCGTTGCCCCAGCGATTGCTGTGCCTACTGTAGGTAACGCCAACCAGTCCACGCCAATACCGCGCCTGATAAGCCCCTGCGCTGGCTTTGCCCAAGGAGGCCGACAAATAGAAGATGGGATAACGCAGCGGCACCGTTTGGTCGGCCAGGTAATACCCCATCACCGGCACCCGTTTTTCGCCATGGGCATAACGCAACCCAAGCGTGGCTTCCTTTACATCAAAGGCGGTAATAAGATTGCCCTGCCAATTAAAGTTGCTGGCGTACAAATTGGTAATCTGCTGCTTGCGGGCCATCAGCTCCATTTGCCAATAACCCCTTTGCGTATGCAAGCCCACCATGTACTCCGCTACCCTATCCGGCTTTTGCAACAACCAATTGCGCAAAGCCATCCGGTCCAGTTCGGGGTGGATACTGATGGAACCTGCATTGCGGTAATTGTTACTGTAACCAACTGTAAGCCAATTGTCTTTATTTCCTTTGGGATAAACCGTAGCGGATGCACCATACTTCCAGGCCTTGTCTTCGGTACCATAACCGGCCCAGCCACCGATAGAAAAATATTTTGACACCCTATCATTGGTATACAAGCCCAATCCCAACCTCGTACCCTCGTAATTATTGGAGGCCAGCAACCTCGCCACATCAATACTCAGCTTGCCAATGGCAACCCTGCCCATGGGCAAATCACTGAACGCATTCATCAATCGTTCAATTTTCTTTTTGGCAAAAAAACTGTCCATCAATCGGTAGGTAGTGCGTTCCTTGGCGGTAAGCGTATCAGGACGGAATTGCTGCCAATAAGCTTCCGAACGCAAATCAACCGAATCGGCCAGTTTTACGGGATAGGCTTTGTCGAAAACTTTGGCATCGGCCACCTCAAAACGCAGGTTACTAACCAGTGCATGCCCATCCATGGTAAAGCCCGGCATGGCGGCCGTAATACCTTTAAAGCGGATGCGGTAATTGATTTCCTGCGGAAACCAACGTCCATCTTGCTGCATATGTACCTGTTCCAACTGCATCAGCCTACCGGTAGCATTGTGTGTGTTGCTGCCAATAAAATGCGAAATGGCATACCCATTACTATTGATGTACAAGCTGCCTTCCAGCCCCTCAAAACTGCTCTTGGGCAAGGGGCGATAGCTCAATACAAAAGTAGTATCGGCACCTACCACTATTTCTTCCTCTAACCTATACTGATAGCGTTGTTGCCAACCCTTGGCCAGTGGGTGCAGGTAATCGATGCCATTTGCGGAGATATACTCGCCATAAATATGAAAAGGCAGCACATTGGTAACCAAATTGGTAAAATAGGTTTTGGTAAAGCCCGAAAACCGGGAGGCCAATATCAGTTCTTGCAACTGACCGGGCTTACGATAATAACGTTGGCTAAATACTTCTGAAAATACCAAGTGACTTTTTTCGATAAAGGCCCTAAGATTGCTGTCTGATTTAGCGGCGGCCTGTTTGCTTTTAGCGATGGACAAAGAATCCCGGTCCTTGCTCGGTTTTCGCCTTTTCAATAGCGCCGCAGCATTGGTATCGTTCAGCCTTTCCATATCCGAATACATTTTGTAGTACATATCGCACTGGTAGGCTTCGTACAAATCAGGATTGTGCAAGGGTTTATTGCGGATGGCCAAGTTGAGGATGCGCTTTATTTTACTAACATCTGAACGGATAATAACCTCTTCCAATGCATTGGTACGGCGCTGCAACAAAATGGTATCCATTGTTGCTAATTCATTGGAGCTAAGGGTTTTGTTTTGATATCCTGTGTGCGATACCACGATGGTAGCAAAGCCAGATGTGGGAATATAAAATACCCCATTGATATTGGCAATGATGGCTTTACCACCGTTGGCAGGCTTAATAGTTGCAAAGGGCAATACTTGGTGCGAGGCGGCATCGGCCACCACTTTTTTGGATGTTGTCTGGGCCAGCGAAAACTTTCCCCATAACAGGAATATACCCACAAGAAAATAAACCTTGCAGCAGTACCTAATATAAACCATATTTAAAATTAGCCAATTCTAATTTTCCTTGGCCAATATTTTCAGGGCAAACACATCTAAATTAAACTCAGCAGAACCAGCTCAGTTGCTTTAATGTAACAATGTAAAAAGAAGCCACTCTTCCATCAGTTCCTGAGCGACACGCCTCTTTTCCTCTGGTCCCGCCGCAAGGCAGGATTAATTGGGGAGGGGGCCCAATTAAAAGGCGAAAAATAGCGTGGAGCCAGGAACGGGGCCCGCCGGCCCTGGAGGCAAGTAGGGACTAGCGAATTAAATACGGAAATGATATAAAATTGCTTAGCTATTCAGCAATAGCATAAATGTGCCCACACGATAGAACTAGTTTGGGGGCAAGCAAAAGCAATCAGCCAATAGAATGCGATAATCGTGGACTTAAACTCCAAGAACAGGTTTAATCCCTTTGTGCAGGAATACGGATAAAGGTTAATGACTTACCCCTCTTTTCGCTCCAGCACAATCGTTTCAATAAACTTCGGCATTGCAGGTTGCGCTTTTGCTGTGTTGGGCACAGATTGTACCGCAACCACTTTGGGTTGGGGAGATAAGGTTACTGTTTGGTGTGCTTGCCCGGCCCCATCGATGGCCAATGCATCCGTATTGGACGCTGCATCAAAATCAGTCCGTTTGTAAGCGGTGCGTACATTTTGCTTGCCTTCCTTAGCCAGTTGATCTGCATGCAGTTTTTTGGCTTCGGCCTCGGTCACCACTTTCTTTTTCGTGCTGCCCTTGGCGGTTTTAACTACTGGCTTTTTCTTCCCATTTTGGGCGAAAACCACTGTTCCCATCATACAAAAAACCAACAACAAAATATAGCGGCTGTTCATGTCTGTTATTTTGTATCATCTATTCAAAACAACTGCCACATTTGAACCTGGCAAGTTTTTTATCTAAAAATTAACAAAAAAATGCCCCGCTGTTGTAGCGGGGCATTTTCTATACCTTGCAAAAGCTTAATAATTCCTGATTTTCATTTCCACCCGACGGTTTTTGGCCCGGCCAGCGGCTGTTTTGTTATCGGCAATAGGCGATTCCTGACCCATGCCCTTGGCCGTTACTTGGCTTTCGGAAACACCCTTGGTTTTCAGATAATCCGCCACCGCATTGGCCCTGGCTTCAGACAGCGTTTGGTTCTTAGCGGCATCACCCGTATTATCGGTATGGCCTTCCACATCGGCAATATAGCTGGGGTTTTCTTGCAAAAGCTTGGCTACATTGTTCAACGCAGCGTTGGATTTGGCCAACAATTTGGAACTACCCGTAGCAAAAAAGATATTCTTGGCAGCCACGTTGATTTTTTCTACAACTTCCTGCTTAATTTCGGGGCAACCGGCATTGGAGGCAACACCCGCTTCTGTAGGGCATTTGTCTTCTTCGTCATTTACGCCATCGCCGTCACCATCGGGAATGGGGCAGCCTTGGTAGCGGGCCAAACCCGGAACGGTAACGCATTTGTCTTGCTCATCATTTACACCGTCTTTATCCGTATCAGGGATAGGACAGCCCTTGTATTTAGCGGTACCGGCCACAGTTGGGCAAGCATCATCCGCATCGGTCAAGCCATCACTATCGCTATCGGGGCAACCCTGCATCGAAGCCAAGCCCTTTACATCGGGGCATTTGTCATCAGCATCCAGCACACCATCATTGTCACGGTCCTTTTTTTCCACTACAGGCATGGGCGGTGGTGGGGGCGGTGCTACCACTTTGGGGCCACCAAAGTTTTCGGCAATACCGAAAGAATAGAAGATATTATCAGCCAATACTTTCTTGGTCAAAGCCACTTTATATTGACTTTGTACAAATAAATACGTAACACTGTTGAGGTTAAACTGCAAACCCACGCCTACGGGTGCGTACAAGCCCAAACGGCCTGTGTAGATACCGGCACCGATACCGGCAGTCACAAAGGGACTGAACAGGTGGTTGTCGTTCAACAAACGGGCGTTCAAGGCGGGTTCTATTTCAACCCCAATCTCCGTTTTGCCCGGCAGGTTGTTGTAAAGGGCACCATAATCATGGAAACTAAAGTTCATTTTGGTAGAAAGGTCAACCGTTTTGGTGATGCCCCTCCAATAAGCCAGCGAAAAACCGGCGCTCATGCCCGAAACCTTTTTCCAAGTATCGCCTTTGAGTGCTTCGCTCAGCGAAGAGGCTTTTATCAATGCAGGGGTTTTAAAATCGGACATATTTACATGGAGGCCAAAAAGGCTACCCTTCTTAGGGCCCGTAAAACGGTCGGCCCGCTTTGTTTTTTGTGCAAAAGCGCTACTAACCAGTAAACTCAGCATCAGCGCAATTGTTAGTTTCTGTCTCATATTGTCATTTTTTATTAAAAAGTATGCAATTTCCTAAAGCAACCAATTTTGATGGTAAGATACATACATTTGGTATTGGGTTGCAAGCTTTGGGAACTAATTTTTTACAAAAATACGCAAGCTTGGCCAAGGCAGCAAGCAAAAAAGCCTGTGCCGTGTTGAATAGGCTTAACCTAGGGTGAATCAGGAAATAATGGTAGAAAAATAATAATTGATGTGCCTCATAGCCAAAAAACCCTAAAGAATCAATATTACAGCCCCTTTCTGCGATAAGGGTTGGCTTCCATTTATCTCCCAATATTGGCAAAGATAAGTGTAAGCCACGTTGGTTGACTGTAGCCCATTCAATCGCCCATCCCTCCCTTTATTTATGACATTTAATATTTCTCCAAATATTATTAGGCACTTTACTTTGAGGCTTACCATTCAAATTGTAGCAAAAAAAATCATTGAATAGTCTTTCCAAAATTGCCTTTTGCGGTGCCTTTACTTATAAGCAGGTGAAAATAGTTACACTTAAAATAAAACTATTTTAAGCATGATTTTATTGCCCAAATTGATAAACCACATTATTATCTAGTAATTAACTAAACCCAAATCTGTAATAAATCAATTTCCCTTTTTTAAAAGAATAAGCAGCACGATAAATAAAGGATATATTAGTAAAAACGGATGAAAGGTTAATAGATTCAAATTGATAACTCTTCCCTTCCTTCTCCGAATTGATTTGATAAGGCAGGTCTTTAGATTTTTTTAGGAAATCATCTTCTGTCATGCCTAAAAAGATTCCCCTATTCGTAACAAAAGAAGATACTTTTGAATAAAATTTCCGCCCAGCAGGGATAGAGCCATTATTATCTGTTACAGAAAAGTATAATGATTGTAAGTGTCCAAAAAGGAAAACCTTAACCCATAAATAAGTCCCTCCTTTATTAACTAAAACAATATCATTCTCAAATTCCTTGCTTAATTTTTTGTAAGCAATTGAGCCTATAGAAGCCCTAATACCTTTATCGGTAGTTAAAAAAAAGAAGTCATTATTTAAAGCCCAATCAACCATATTCAATGTATCTATTAATAAGGCTTTTCTTACACTATCATCAGTTTTTTGTGCTGTAACCGATAAATAGAATAAGCATAAAAAAAAACAAAAATACTTCTTCATAAAAAATATTTACTTACCATATCTTTTAGCGCTAAATACGTTCTTTAAAATCTTCTCAACATAAAGCTACACTAAAACATGTTGGATTTCATGTTAAGATAAGCAATCATTTCATCACAGCAACAACACATATAATTAGCGTTGGTATAAAGCTAATTACAAAAAGTAAACTCCTGCGAAAAACCTGATTCTCGCTGTCCGGATGTCTGTGACTCCGGACACAGCCTTGCGCATAACGGCAAAAGATGCCGCAACTGGTCTGGCCATTAACCATGTAAGCGTGATGGTGGGAGCGCTGAAATAGGAGGCCCTTACCGACAATCAGGGGCAGGCCACCGCCAAGCCCGTGCCGTTGGGGGAATATACGGCCAGCGTTAAAAAAGAGGGCTATCAAACCCAAACCATCGATGCGCTAAAAGCCACATTGGGCAAAACCAATAACATGGAAGTGTTGTTGAAAAAACTGGGTTAGTATCTCCATTTTACAAATACAAGGCCGTCTTTTTTTAAAAGACGGCCTTGTATTATTAATCAGCAAAGTAATAAGGGATATGCGATTCCCTCCCACTTTCAACTTTCAATTCTCAACTTTCAACTAAAAAAAGTGATCCCGACAGGAATCGAACCTGTGACCCACAGCTTAGAAGGCTGTTGCTCTATCCAACTGAGCTACGGGACCTTGTTTTTTGCGTTCAGTCGCAAAAATACTTTATTTTACAGTTTCAACCAACCCGCCATTGGCCATGGACGTAAAAATAGAAGATTCTTGGAAGCAGGCGCTGAAAAATGAGTTCACCAAACCCTATTTTCAGCAGATTGTTACTTTTCTTAAAACCGAAAGGGCGGCTGGCAAAACCATTTACCCGCCGGGTAACCTCATTTTCAATGCATTTGATCAAACGCCCTTCGATAAGGTGCGGGTGGTGATTTTGGGGCAAGACCCCTATCATGGCGCCGGCCAAGCACATGGGCTCAGTTTTTCGGTGCCTTCCAATGTGGCCCCGCCGCCCTCGCTCATCAATATTTTCAAGGAGATACAGGCCGATACCGGCACTACCATGCCCGCCCGCTTTGGCAACCTTATCCAATGGGCACAGCAGGGTGTGCTGTTGCTCAATGCCGCACTCACGGTAAGGGCCAACGAACCCGCCAGCCATGCCAAAATAGGTTGGATGGAATTTACCGATGCGGTGATACAAAAGATTTCGGACGAGAAGCAAGGCGTGGTATTTTTGCTCTGGGGCAGGTTTGCGCAAGACAAGCAGGTATTGATAGATGCAACGAAGCATCATGTGCTAAAAGCGGCCCACCCCTCGCCTTTTAGTGCCGATAAGGGGTTTTTTGGGTGCAGGCATTTTTCTACCACCAACAACTATTTGGTAAAACAGGGTTTGCCTCCGATTGATTGGAAGCTGGGATAATTGAAAGCCACGCCATAGCGTGGTGCCGAGCTGGGCCTCGGCTTTGAGAATTGAAAATTGCCGTGCCTTTGGCTCGGTGGCGCTCTGCGCCAAAAGTGGGTGTAGCATATGAGCATAGATATTAGGGGATTTTATTTGCAAAATTGGATATTATAATTTTTCCATTGATGAGAAAATTGTTTGGCTTGATGGTTTTGGTTTTATTAAAGAGCAATTTTTCGATTGCTCAGCGTAGCGGTATTTTTATACAATTTGAATCTCAAAAGTATAAAGATTATTTCATCACAATCTATGCATCTGGTCTTTCTAGACCATATCAATATAACTGCTCATTAAGCGGTGGATGCCGAATCAATATGTGTGATTCAGTCAAGGGGGTACGCCTTTATCCTGATGTAGCAAAATATTACGACAGGCCGACATTCAGCTTTACTATTCCCGGTACATATTATTGTGGTGATAGTATTATTGTAAATGTCGACAACAGTAAAGTTCGTTTTATTTCAAGCAATACAAAAAGGCCTAAATCTTAATCAAAACAATGAAAAGTTTTTTCGCAAGGATATGGGCCGTTTGGGGCATTATTTGGTTTACGATACTGATGCTGTTGTTCTTCCCCTTATTTGCGCTTTGCTTTTGCTGGAAAGATCCACGGCGCAGCCAAGTGGCCTACCCCTTGTTTAGGATATGGATGCAATGTTACCTACCGTTTATTGGGGTGTTCATCAATGTAAAGGGCAAGGAAAATTTTACCAAAGGCCAAAATTATATTGTGCTGTGCAACCACAACTCCTTAATGGATGTGCCCGTAAGCAGCCCTTGGATACCCGGCCCCAACAAAACCATTGCCAAAATAGAAATGAGCCGGGTCCCGGTTTTTGGCATCATCTACCGCATTGGTTCCATATTGGTTGACCGTAAAGACAAGGACAGCCGCCGCAAGAGTTTTGTGCTGATGAAGGAAACCTTGGACATGGGGCTGCACATGTGCATCTACCCCGAAGGTACCCGCAACAAAACCGGACAGCCGCTCAAAGAGTTTCACGACGGGGCTTTTAAATTAGCGGTAGATACGGGCAAGCCGGTACTGCCGGCCATCCTCTTTGGCACCGGCAAAATATTACCGAATAATAAAAGCTTTTATCTATTACCCGGTCGCATCGACTTTCATTTTCTACCCCCTATTGAGCCCGGTACGGATGTAGAGGCATTGAAAGAAAAAGTGTTCCGGTTGATGTGGGATTACTATGAACGTGGGAATAAGCAATAAACCCATGCGAATGCCGAAATGTTAAAGCAAGCGAAAATGGCGGTACCCATACAAGCAAAAAAGCAATACTGGCAGTACATCCCTTTACTGGGCATCCCCTGCTTTGTTTTGCTGTACATCATCGCTACGTTGTATTATCCCGGTGGTTCCCAAGCCGATCAGCATGCCGTTGGTTTTAGCTGGCTCCACAATTACTGGTGCAACCTGCTCAACAATGTGGCTATCAACGGCCAAGTCAATAAGGCACAACCCATCGCAATAGCGGCAATGGTGGTGCTCTGCATCAGTTTAACTGTATTTTGGTACTATTTTCCATTTTGTACAACCGCAAAAAATGGATACCAGCAAGTAGTGCGCTACAGCGGCACATTGGCCATGGTGGCAGCTTCCTTGTTGGGCGTATTAGAGCATGATGGGGTTACCAATATCGCTTCCTTGCTGGGGGTGATTGCCGTTATTGGCACACTGGTTATCCTTAAAAAAGAGAGATGGTGGTCTCTTTTTGGTTACGGAATTGTCAATGTTCTATTGGTGGGCCTCAACAACCTGTTTTACTACAACGAGCGCCTGATTTATTATCTACCTATTATACAGAAAATAACATTTGCCTCCTTTTTGTTGTGGATATGGTTGATGGTGTATTATGCTAGGCGGAAGTATATTGATTAATTACTGATTATGGATTACTGATTATTGATCATTCCCGTAAATGGAACTCTTCACTATTCATTATTCAATGTCGTTTAGTTAACGTTTTATGGCGGTAGAATTGTGTCACCCCGCCATAGGCGGGTTCTGTCCTCAATTTGTTGCATCTTCTAGAATACTTGCACCCCTTCGGGGTTAAGCTACTTCTTAACTAAACAGCATTGATTCATTAATCACTATCACTAGCGTTTTGATATAACTAAAAGATTTTCAATTGTTTATGTTTTAGTTCTTTGAAATATTGTTTTTGAGTTTGCTCAAATAGTTGATTTATGGGCATTTTTTCAAAAATAGAGATGCTCAAAATCTGTATGATTTCGTAAAGG
>CALSBI010000019.1:0-119173 GCA_943373145.1 Chitinophaga pinensis | reverse complement strand
CACTTTTAAAAAGTGGTCGACTCAATAAACGCAATAGTAAAAGCGACGCTGTTCGATAACTAGGAATCGAGCGGAAATCAAATCACTCGATAAGGACATGGAAAATCTATCCGATTTTAAACTGGCCGGTCAGCACCGATTGCGACGTGGGTCGACAGCAGCTAGCGTTTCCCCTAAAGAAATTGAAACAGTAAAGAGGTATATTCATTTTTGATAGCAGCCGGTTATAAATACATAAGTCCTTGGATTACCCGTAAATACAAAACCCACCATAATGGTGGGCTTTGTAATATTTTTAATGGCAACTATATTAATAGCTCCACAAATCTTGCTCGTAATTAAAGATGGTCTCTTTAATGTTTTCGCCTTCCAGCAATTGCAGGATTTTATTGTCCTTCATGCCGGGATAGAATTCGATATCAATATCATAAGGATTATTGATAGTGCTCTTATAAATACGGCCATAGAACATCCTGCTTTCAAATAACTCTTCCCAACTCATCCTTGCACCATAGTTTTTCCCATTGTACACTTCATACTTGGAGAAAACAGGGCGCATATCGGGATAATATACCCAAAATGTTTCTTTTGGCCCAAGGTTTACGCCAGCAGAAGTAATCACATCTTTTACTGGTGCGATACCCAATATCCTCCAGAACAAACGTGAGCTTTCTTTGTCAAAAACCACTTCTTCCTTGATACGGAAGCGATAAAAAGAATCCAAGTTAACCTCTGCTACCACATCTTTATAACCAATTACATTACCCAAAGAATCATAAATGGGCACTGAAACCTTGCCGCCAGAAATGCGCTCGGCAACCTGGGATTTGGTAAGTGGTGTGGTAAAGCGGTCATCAATGGCATCAAATACCGTTACTGCATCATCCTGTATGGCTTTGAAAAGTATGGAAATGAACCGCTGGTTACCATTGTTTTCGTTGGCCGCATAGCGGAAAGGCAGATTGATCTTTTCCCTCGTATCAATCTCTCGCCATATCTTATGCCTGAAAACGGCGTCATCGGCTCTCAAGTGCTCGTAAGCCAATGGCGTACGATCCTTGATATCCTTAGTTTCCACCGCCTCATCTGGCCGCAGGGATTTTTTTATCTGTGGTATAGGCAAGCTATCAATCACGGCTGCAGGGGCAGGTGCGGCAACAGCCACACTCACAGTATCCTGTTTGGCCTGACCTATCTTGGCCTTGGTTTTTGTTTTGGTGGTTTTGCGGGTTGTTTGCCGCTTAGTAGCTGTACGCTTTTTTTGAGCATACGTAGCTTCACCCATCACCCCCAAACAAAGGATGAGAAACAGATATTTGAAAATTTGCTTTTTCATGTGTATGAAAATTGATTTTTAATATAACGAATAAGCTGGCGGATTTTGTATCGTCCGCACTGTTCCGTCTGGACCTTGTACTTTTACATTATCAAAAATAACAGAAGAACCGGGGCCGCATTTGCTTATCAAACCGCTCAATGAACCTAAATTGCCACCGGTAAAATTGCCTTGTTCTGGCCTAGTGAAACCTGCACCTGTAAAGTAAGCAGTACCACTCAACACAGAGAAACGTGCATCGAAGTCGAAGTTTTCCAACTCAGCACGAATGTACTGCTGGGCTTTGAATACTACAGACTGCATACGGGGCGTACCAGGACCTACTTTTACGATGGGATCGGGGATACGCTTGATGCGGAATTCGAAAGTGCTGGGCTTTCCGTCAGCGCTTACGGTAATAGTTGCCTTACCTACACTGCTAACAGTTACTACCCTATTGGAACCTGTACCAGAAATGCTACCACCGCTCATTGATACGTTAGTTTTATCCCAACCAGTGGGCGAACCAATGGTAACCGGGTTGGGTACACCAATATAAAACACATTCATTTTGTCCAGCATCACCGCAGCACCACCGGGCGTACCTACTGTATATTCAATCTCTTTGGTTTCTGTTTTCGAAACACCGTTTTGATCCAAATAAGTAACCGTTACTGGCACTTTGCGTGAACCTGCACCACTGGCTTGGAACTTATAAGTAGCAACGCCATTTTCAACCGCTACACCAGCACCACCGATAGAAATTTTGGGTGCTGCTTTGGAGCTATAAGATCCCACACCAGCAGTTACTGTAATCTCTTGACCTGGCATTACATAGTTAGAACTTTGCCCTACCAGTACCGCCGCTTGGTCCATGATTACTGTTACCTGTCCAATTTTATTGTGGCAGTAAGTAACCACTTGGTTTTCTGAGTTCTTTACGTTGTTCTGAAACTTGCTCAACAAAGTAAGGGCAGCTACGGTTGGCGTCATGTGGAAATAGCCAATGGTAAAATCTTTAGGCTTACCATCCTGACCTACGGGCGCTGCGCCATCAACTGCCAATGTTTTTTCAAACTCAGTTTTAATAGCAGGATCAATGGCCAACATTGCATCCCTATACGCTTTCAACTTGGCTTCCAATTCCTTACCCTTCTTCTTTCCATGCTCGCCTTCGCCAAACAAGCGGGTAGCGGCCTCCAAATCATCTTCCTTGCCCAGCGGCTGTTCGGCTGTAGCCCCTCCAGCTTCTTGTATCAGTTCTTTTTTTAGTCCGTCGATATAATTGTATAAATCTTCAGACAGTTTTTTGGCATCCTTTGCTTTGGGTTCCCAAATCTTTGCTTTTTCAGCAGATTGAGGATCCGATAGTTTGTCTTCCAATGACTTGTACAATGTACCATTGGCTGTAGTAATATTGGTATTGGAACTTTTTAAACTTGCGTCTACCACTTTAAAGGCATTCAGGATTTCGCTTGATACGTTCAGTGCCAGCAGGGCTGTAAGCACCAAATACATCAAGTTGATCATCTTTTGCCGCGGCTCTTTAGGTAAAGCCATAACTTATATTATTTAGTATTGTTAGTTGAATGTTGTTTCTTTCCGGCCTCGCCGAAATAATTATAATCCCTAATTATTAAGAGCGGCCTTGCATAGCGCTCAGCATATTGCCATATACTTGGTTCAATTTGCCCAAGTTGTTGGCCAAGCTGCTGATTTGCTCTTTGGCTTTGGCTGCATCGTCCACACTGGCCATCATCGTTTTGCTGGCTTCGTTCAATTGGCCATAAAAACTGTTCAAGCTCTTCAGGTGGTTGTTGCTTTCTTTCAACTCCAATTCGTAAATCGTATTCAATGAAGACAGGTTTTTGGTCAATACCTGTACTTGCTCGTGGAAACCTTTGGCGCTTTCTGAAGCATTGTTAAAGGAAGCCATGGTAGAAGCGCTGTTGGTAAAGGCTGTAGCCATGGTACCGATAGCAGCCGTAGCTTCTTTGGTTTTGGCACTGAAGTCGCCGGTTGATTTTACAATATCGCCTACTTCACCAATTCCATTAACGGTAGTGCCTAATTTTTGGAAACCTTCGCTCAGTTTCTTCAGGTTGGCTGGTGTAATATCAGCTTCTTGCAACATCTTGTCCATGCTGTTCAAAGCAGGATTGCCTACTGGCACCGCTTTCACCGAACCTTCGTAGTCTTCCTTCACTGGTGGATATATTAAATAGAGTACACCATATATCAAAAACACAATGGCTTCTGTAGTTAGACCAATTTTAAGCCACATATCAGCATCAGGCGTATGCAAGATTTTTCTCAGCGCACCCCAAATTACCACTGCAGCGGCAACTGAAACGGCAATATCAACATACTTGCTAACTTTTGATGGAATTTTTACTGACATAATTTTTTAAATTTAATAATGATTACTTTGAGGGTTATTGAAAGTTTAGTTTACACAAAATATTTACTGTAGCCGCAAGGGCATAGCCCTAGAAGCCATTAAATTTAAGATAAGCTGTTAGTTTTCGGAAAATGATGATTACTTCCTCTTGCCACCTTTCTTCTGCTGTGCAGGTAAATCGATTACACAACGGAAACCGATGTAAGATTTGGCAGTATCTTGGTACTCGTAATTACGTGTGCTGGTTTGCAGGAAGTATCCTACATCTTTCCAGCTTCCGCCACGGAGCACTTTGCGCTTCATGCGGGGAGGATCTGTATCCTTTGCATTGTAGCGGATGTCGGGGTTCATGTCGTGTTGGAAATTGTAACCACCTTCATAATATAGTGAAGAAGTCCATTCTGCTACGTTACCTGACATGTTGTACAGGCCAAAATCGTTGGGCCAGTAAGCATCAGCACGTACGGTGTAGAAACCGCCATCTTCGGGATAGTTTCCACGGCCAGGCTTGAAGTTGGCCAGTAAACAACCCTTTTTGTTACGCAGATAGTATCCACCCCAAGGATAAGGTGCTTGAGAGCGACCACCCCTTGCGGCGTATTCCCACTGGGCCTCAGTTGGCAGGCGGAAATCCGTTTCGGGAGTGCGTTTCTTAGATTCCAAGAAGGCATTCAAATATTGTGTCCTCCATTCGCAAAAGGCATTGGCTTGTTTCCAGTTTACGCCCACTACAGGATAGTTTCCAAAAGCGGGGTGACCGAAATAGCGCTTGGCCATTGGCTCGTTATAAGAGTATGCAAAGTCCCTAACCCAGCAAAGAGAATCGGGATATACTTTAATATCTTTTTTAATGATGAATTTGCTGCGAGGAGCGGCAGCGTTTTCCAACTTGGCGGCCTCTTTATAATCGAATACCTCTGAATGGTATACGATTTTAGTGGCATCCAGTTCTTTTTTACCGAATATGCGATTGTCTGGCGTTACAATCATGGCATCGATTTTTTCCAACGTGGCTTTGTCGCCCCATTTGATGGTAGACGCTTTTTTCCAGTCGATGTACTCGTTGCCATCATTGCCTTGCTTTACATAACTCATCAACTTGGCGGCGATTGAGTCACGCACCCAATTGGTAAACTGGCGATATTCGTTATTGGTAATTTCGGTGGCATCCATCCAGAAACCACTGATCGACACTTGCTTGTTACGGGCAGTGTACGCATAATTTATGTCCTCATCGCTGGGACCCATGTGGAATGTGCCTGGTGGAATGTACACCATACCTGGAGGCTTGGGAAGACTCCATCTTGAAGCAGGAGCAACACCATGCAACTGCCCATCTTTAGGTAGTGAACTACCTTTGCTGCTGGACTTTCCGCAGCTTGAAAATGCTACAGTAGCAGATACTGCTACCAGGGAGAACAACAAGTTCTTCATTGTATTTAACTTTGTGGGTCTTGAGCAAATATAATGCATATTTTGAATTATCTCCATTTTCGAATTTTTTCTAGACATTATTTTTTCCACGTTATAGTAGAGCGTATCAACAAAAACGGGATTATCTAACTATTATTGTGCGCCCCAAATTAAAATTTGCCCACTGTGTATAACCGATGTGGCTGGGTGGCCGAATTGCCCAAAAGCATTACGAAAAACCAGACAACCACGGTAAATAAGCGTAATGCGGTACTGTTACCCAACACATAAGACCACTCAAAACAGCGGTAAGCCGAGATTCATTTCATTCAATCAGGTATCCCCTAGCTAGTTATTACAAGCTTTTTATTGGGATGGAAAGCGACATATTCTTTTTAAAAATATGTGTGTAAATTGATCCCCTTTGTACCTTGCCAAGCCATTTTCTTATCAAAAAGACCGTAAAATTGCGGTTTTACATAGCTAAACAGTTCAACAAAAGGATAAGTTTTTTCGCCTTGCTAACTATTTTTCCTGCTTTTACAACAAAAAATCAACTGATTTTTTAACTGCCGGACTATTTTGTGAGCGTACCATTATTTTGATACTGGTAGGTTTTTTGGCCTTTCGGATGGGTACAAAAGGAAAATTCACGACGGTTGAGTTGCCCGCCTTTACATTTACTTTGATGGTCGATGCAGAAAACCGTCCTTTATCGGAATCCGCTAATTGGATGAGGTAGGTATCCGGCTCCGATCCACAATTGAAAAGGGTTAGGTCCAACTTATTTTTGATCGCCCTAGGCGAGATGGGCTGCACATGGAGATAATAGGGATACAATGAGTTGGCAAAATGGTTGCGGTACGAATTAAGTGGCCGCCACAGGGCTTTAGCTGCATCATACTGCTGGGGGAAACACTCCCATACAATTTGTTTTTGGCGGGTAACTTCAAAACTACGGTTGGCACCCCCCATACAAACCAAAATGTGGGGACCGTTTTGGCCTGCTACCTCTTGCGCATACCCTTCTTTTCCCCGCACACCTTTGGGGTAGGCTTCCGATACACATTCATACTCCCACACTGGAACGGGTTTGCCGCCGGGGGCCTGTTCTTTCAAAAGCATAATCGTAGGCCAAGTAACAGCTTTTTCTTTTTCATCAAGTGGCAAACGCAAGCCGCTGTTGTTGTACACGAGTATACCTCCATCACCGGTAAAGCAAACGCCATGCTGGTTTTCAAAATAAATATTACCAGTGCGGTTGGCCAAAGGCGTTAGTTCCCAAAGTAATTGGCCACTCTTTTTATCCACTTTTATAATACGGCTATTATTTCTAAAACTCATGATAATTGTGCCTTCCTTTTCGTCGTAATCAAACCCGTTCATGTGGGTACCTTCCAACAGCCGCTGGGTAGGTGCCGATGCTGGAAATATATCATCATTGCTTACATGCCCTTTTTCGCTCCAATACCAGTTGGTTTTACCATTGGCATTCAATTGCAGGATGGTATTGTAGCGTATTTGGCAAGTATCTTTTGGTGCATACAGGCAGGGCTCCCTTTCATATCGGTAATTACACATGAGGTAGCTTCCATCGCTTAGTTTGCGGCAATCGTGGTGAAAAACATCTTTGCCCACGCCTGCTGTGCCGGTATTGGTGGGCGCCTTCCACAAAACTTGGCCATCAATACTTTTTTCGGCAGCATCGCCATTTAACAAATACATAGCGGTTTGGAAAGGTGTAAAATGGAGGTTCCGTACCTTATCCCTCGACAAGTTTTCGGCACTATCCAACGGCAGCACCCAAACCACTTTTCCGTTTCTATCGATGGCCACGCCGGGGTTATCAAAAAAAACGATGCCGTCCCTAATGGCCGCTTCATTTTTTTGGGTAATGGCAAAACGATAATGATTCGTGTCGGCCTGCATTAGCATCGGTATTGAAAAAGAAAAAACGTTGCTTTGGTATATTTTTTTTGCATTGCCCCAAGCCTCGTAATACCACTGATAAGCCCCACCAAAAGAAAGCCCTGTTGTAACCAAATGGGCAGGTGCTTGGGTTTTGATGGTTAGTTTGGGTGTATGGTTGCCATACGTGGGATAAATGTGGAGCATATAATAAACAGCCCCGTTATTGGCAGGATGCTCAAACATTACCTGGGTATGGTTGAGGGTTGCGCCATCGGCTGGTTGTACTTGGCCAATGGCAGCATTGCTGTAGAGGAGCATACTAAGTATCGCTAAAAAAAATGCTTTGCGCATGTGGTATTGTTATAGTGATAAAATCCGCTATGCAAACTTGCACTAAAGAACGAGTTCTGCCAATTTTTAATCCATATCTAGGCGGGTTCATGCCCATTTTAGGGAAATTAAGGGTTTATACCGAAATTTTGAAATATTGCCGCCCCTTGCGCCTGTGGCTTGCCCTAGATTTTCAACTTAAAAGTGCTTGATTTAACCTTTGTGTTAATAAAATCTAAAAAAATTGCTAACTTTATCTCAATTTAATTAAAACAAAGCGCATGAAACAAAAATTACTTCTACTTTTTATTGTTCTGGTTAGCTTTTTGGCCCCCAAGGCCCAATTGCTTTCAGAGAGCTTTGATGGGGCAACTTTCCCCCCCACGGGCTGGTCAAACACCCAAGTAGGTGGTGGATCCGATGTGTGGGAAAGGGCAACAGCTACCACCCAAACGGTTCCCAATGGGATAACACCGCATAGTGGTGCCGGCATGGCACTTTATGACTCCTATAACTATCTTGCTGGCGAATCTGCAGATTTGGCCACACCTGTATTGGACTTTAGTACAGGCGGTCCTTACAAGGTTAGTTTCTGGATGTACCGTGACTCCCGTTACCCCACATTGAACGATTCCATTGAGGTTTTCGTGAACAATGCGGCCCAGACTTCGGCAGGTGGTACAAAATTGGGGGCCATTTGGCGTAACAATCAGGATGCCCCTGTAGAGTCCGCTACAGGCTGGTACCAATACACTTTTAATATTCCGGGTTCATTCAACACTGCCACTAATTACATTATTTTCCGTGCCAATAGCGATTATGGTACCGAGATGGTAATTGACGACATCAAGGTTGAGCAAAATCTTAATTGTAGCGGTACGCCCGTTGGTGGTACTGCCAGTGCTAGCGTTCCCTTCTTGTGCGCAGCAGGCAACTCCACGCTATCGGTATCGGGTGCCAGCAACACGCCTGGTATTACTTATCAATGGCAATCTTCACCTGCAGGTGCCAACACATTTACCGATATCAGTGGGGCCACAACAACAACTTATGCTGCTACGGGCATTGCTGCTTCTACAGATTATCGCTTGTTGGTAACCTGTACCAATGGGGGCGCTTTCCAATACTCTACAGTGGCTACCGTTACCATTAGTGGTGGTGCCCCTGCAAACGATTTGGTTTGTAACGCTATTACCCTAACATTGGGTGGCGGTTACGATTGCGGTAACACTTCCTGTGCCACGGCTGCAGGCGACCCTACCTTAGTTTGTTCAACCCCCAACAATACAGTTTGGTATAAATACACACCCGCTACAAGCGGTACTGTGGACATTAGGATGAAAAGGAATGGCCCCAGTGGCAACTTAAATGCGTGGGTGCAGTTTTATACAGCCACAGGCACTTGCCCAACACTTACTTTAACACAGGTTAATACGGGTACATGTACTGGTAACATTGATTTAACAGTGGTTGATTCTGGTACGGTTACATCTCCTACATTGACCGCAGGAACGGATTATTACATCATTCTTGATGGCTTTAGTGGTGCTGCTGGTGCTTATTGCATCACCGTAGTGCCTCCTCCTCCGCCGCCGCCCTGCGTAACCAATATTACGCCAGCCAATGGTGCCACAGGTGTAACAGCCCCAGCCGCTCCCATTACTTGGAACTCGACCCCCACTGCCACCAGCTATGATGTGTTCTTTGGTACTACCAATCCACCTACAGCTAATATTGGCAATGTGGTGGCCCCTGCAACTACCATTAATATCACGGGATTGCTGAACAGCACCACTTATTACTGGTACATTGTACCCAAAAATGGCGGCTCACCAGCAGTAGGCTGCTCTACCAACACAACTTCATTTACTACGGCCGCACCGCCACCCAACTGTGTACCAGCATATGGCTCAGCTGCCGGTCAAAACTGTAGTGGAGGCGATTTGATTTCATTGTTCAGGCTGAAAGGCGAAACAACAGAATTGAATATCAATACCGGTACTGCTTGCAACAGTCCTATTGGCTATGTTGACTCTACCGACCATCCCGTTATCATTGACATGGCAAGGGGCAAATCTTATTGGGGTCAGGCGCTGTGCGGATTTAGCAGCAATGTCATCGCCATTTGGATAGATTTTGATGATGATGGTTTGTTTGAAACGAACGAAAAGTTGATGAACAATCTGAATGTAGGCACCACACTCACCAATATCAACCTGTTCATTCCAACAACAGCCGCACTAGGCAACCACCGCATGCGGGTACGAAACGTATTCTCACCATCAGGTCCTATTGATGCCTGTGCTTTATACACTTATGGCGAAACAGAAGATTACACGGTTAACATTACTGCTGGCGGTGCTTCTTATACTGTTTCTACTTATGCTTCAGCGGGCACTTGCTTTACAGGGGCAGGTTCCATTACAGTTGATGCCACATCCAACAACAATAGCAACTATGTTCCCTTAGTGGATAGCAGCAATGCTTTGGTAGCCCAGTTGTACCCGCAAGGCAACAATTTGGGTAGGGTAAATGTAAGCTACTACAAGCACAACGGCGCAGTACGCCAAGATGCCGGTGGCAGGTACTATTTGGATAGGAACTTGACCATAACAGTAGCTACACAGCCCACCACGCCTTACAACTTAAGGTTCCCTTATCAAAATAGCGAACTGAACGCCTTGATTGCCCAACCAGGCTCTGGTGTAACATCGCAGTTTGATTTGGTAATGACCAAAAATGGTGATGCCTGCTTAAATGCCATTGGTACTGGCGGTACGGGCGGTGTTGTATTCTTCCCAACCGGTTTTGGTTCACTGGGTAGCGATAGGTTTGTTGATGTGACCAATATCACCGGCGGCTTCTCTAGTTTCTACCTCCATGGTGGTTCAACACCTATCCCTGTTAACTTGGTAGACTTCAAAGTACAACGTGCAGGTAAGGTGAACAATGCTACTTGGAGCACTAGTCAAGAAGTAAATACCAGTCATTTTGTAATCGAACGCAGCAATGACGGTAACAACTTTACAGAAATTGGCAGGGTAACCGCCAATGGCAATAGCAATACGCTTTTGAACTATAGCTTTGTAGATGCCAACCCTGTAAAAGGTATCAACTATTACCGCTTAAGGGTGGTAGATAGGGATAATAGCGCTAAGTTCAGCGCTATCCGCAGCGTACGCAACGAAGGCGTTGCCGATGTATCTATTTACCCCAATCCGGTAAACAACGAAATGACCTTGACCATTGATGCTGATAAAGCTGAAACGGGTGCTTTGGTTATTAGCGATGTTACAGGCAAAGTGGTGGCTACAAGAACCATTACAGTGGCACAAGGCAATAACAAGCTGCCTGTAAACACAGCGGCTTTGGCCAGCGGTGCATATATCATCAAAGTACAATTGAACGATGATATTGTGGTAAGGAAGTTCACCAAACAATAACAACCTTATTACATACTTAATAGAAGGGCTGCTTTTGGGCAGCCCTTCTTATTTTACAAAAGCTCAAGTTCAATATATTGATTCCACTTTTTTAATGGTCAACAAAAGTAAAAGGCCCCAAGTGGGGCCCCTTACAGCATACATCTACTGCCTGTCCGTTAAAATCTTCGGCCATTGTTGCCACATTCCCTGTTGTTGCGATCGTTGAATTTAGCATACACCCTTCGCAATTCATCTCTACGTTGCTCTTCTAGTGCATAAATCATCCTTTCCTTTTTGTAGCGTGCCATAAAGAAACGATTGCTGACTTCCCGTATCTTTCTATCGTACTCCCGGTTAATTTCAGCTACCCGTATGTCCCGCTCCCTAGTAGTAAAGGAGTAGCTATTGGAGCCATAACCGTAATTGCCTTGCCGGTTACCATTGTATACAACATCATTATTGTTACCGTGGTTCCATTGCCTATTTGTTTGATACTGGGCCGATGCTACTCCAAACATCGCAACCGTAATCAATACTGCAATCATCTTTTTCATAATTGTAAATTTTAATTGTTACCAATGTATATAAGATGTAAAGTGTTCATGAAGGTTTATTATCCAAATGTTAAAGAAATGCTAAAAAAATCAGCACTTAGTTTTGTTAGCGGAATAGCAAACAGCTAGGTTTACCTGAAGCGTACAAAACCCACCAACAAAGCAAGACATCAGCTTCCCGATTATTTTATTAACTTCCATTTTAAAATATACGCATGTATAAAAAAATCATGGTACTGCCGATATTGTTGGTGAGCTTATGGCTTACTGCGCAAGATTCACTCACCATCAAGGATATGCCAGCGGCTGAACGGGTAATGGGGCTGCAGTTCACACCCGCAGAACGGGATTCGCTTTTTGCCAATGTCAAGGGTACTGTACAAGACTTTTCCAAAATGCGGCAGTATCCTTTGGACAATAGCATCCCCTTGAGCACTTGGCAAAGTCCCGTGCTGCCGGGTATGGTTTTTAACACCCAACAAAACCCTGTGCATTGGAATATACCCAATAACATTGCCCTGCCTTCCAACAAAAACGATTTGGCTTTTTATTCGATATTGCAATTGGCCTCGTTGGTTAAAAATAAAAAGATCAGTTCGGTAGCACTTACCCGTTTTTTTATGGAACGTCTGAAGAAATTTGGCGACACCCTGCAATGCGTTATTTCCCTTACCGAATCGATAGCGATGCAACAAGCGGAACAGGCCGATAAAGAAATAGCTGCCGGCAAGTACCGCGGCCCTTTACACGGCATACCGTATGGCTTAAAAGATTTGTTTGCCGTAAAAGGCACCAAAACCACTTGGGGTGCCGAACCATACAAAAATCAAGTGATTGATGCAGATGCCTATGTGTACAATAAATTGAAGGAGTCGGGGGCTGTATTGGTTGCCAAGTTTACCTTGGGTGCCCTAGCGATGGGCGATTATTGGTATGGGGGCCGTACCAAAAACCCTTGGAACCTCAAACGTGGTTCAAGCGGCTCCTCAGCTGGCTCTGCATCGGCCACCGTGGCCGGATTGGTGCCTTTTGCCATCGGTACAGAAACCTGGGGCTCCATCATTTCACCCGCCACCAATTGCGGGGCTACGGGCCTCCGCCCTACTTTTGGCAGCATCAGCCGCAGCGGGGCCATGGCATTGAGTTATAGTTTGGATAAAGTTGGCCCTATTTGTAGAAGTGCCGAAGATGCCGCCGTGGTGTTTAATTATATACATGGTACCGATGGCAAAGATCAAGCGGCCGTGCAAATGCCTTTTAACTACACCGGCAAGGTAGATTTTAAAAAATTACGGATCGCCTACGCCAAACAATACTTTGCTGCCGGCGACACGTTGGGTAATGAGTTGCAGGTACTGGATACATACCGCAGGCTGGGCGCCACGTTAGTGCCCGTTGATTTTCCAGATTCAACGGTTTATCCTTTCGATATCATGGGCATTATTATCAGTGCGGAATGCGCCGCCCAATTTGACGATTTTACCCGTGGTGAACTGGACGATATGATGACCCGACAAGGCAAGAACGACTGGCCCAACCAGTTCCGTTCCGCCCGATTTATACCCGCAGTGGAATACATCAATGCTTATCGTCACCGCTATTTGTTGATGCAAAAAGTAAACGCCGTGTTGCAACAATACGATGTATTCATTTGCCCCACCTATGGCGGCAATCAATTGGCCATTACCAATCTTACTGGCCACCCGGCACTCTGTTTCCCTACCGGATTTAATAAAAACAAACTGCCCACTACCATTACCTTAATCGGCAATTTGTACAGTGAAGCTACTTTGTTGGCAGTGGCCAAGGCTTTTCAAGATGCTACGGGGTTTGATGAGACGCATCCGGAGATGTTTAAGTAGGTGCGCACAGTAGTACAACTGCTGGTTTTGTTGCCCTAAAAATGGCATTTTATTATCATTCACTCTTATTACCGAATGGCGTGCCTCGGTAATTTTTTAAAAATAAGTAAGGAATGACGCTTTGCAATATCTTTGTGCCACATCGTACCGATGCAGCCTTACAACCCTAGGGCATCGTATCTGCCAAACGATATACCATGATAGCAAAAGCTACGGATTATTTTGTACAAACCCTTTATACCCTGCGTAATAGTGAGGAAATAATCCTGTATGCCTACGACAGCCTCATACCTTCAGCAGAACATACGCTAGCCATCGATTTTTTGGCAATCGAATATGAAAATGAATGTTTGGGTTACCCCGGTGTACCGCCTGCCTTTGATACCAATGCGGCATTATGGTCAGCACAAACTGTTTATAAGGCAGCACAGCTTTTGTTGTACCGTAAAGATAAAGAGGCCGATCTCCCTTTGCTATTACCGCCTTTTACGGAGCCGATAACCCCAGGTGCCATGCTCTCAGCCGACCTCTGCCTACGCTTTTTGCCCGATGTTTTGCAAATGGCCAAGAACATAGATGCAGATGATTTATTGGTTACGCTGTTAACTACCTTCTTGCAGCAATGGCACTACTCGGCCATTGGTTACAAGTTACACGTTGCAGAAGATGACTTTGACATTATTATCAACAATTTTTGCCTAAGACAGCTTTATATAGACAGGGTAATTGCACGCAAGGACCAACAAGCTGCATTGCAGCCCGTGTTGGCCCCCTTTGTAAAAGCTGCACTGGGCCATTACCAACCTCATTTTTGGAAGGAATTATAAGAACGAATATGGAACAGATTACACAACTGAATAATGTATTAGCCTACCTCAAAAAAACCTTTGTGGGCAAGGATGAAATTGCCGACTTATTGGGCATTAGCCTTATCGCCAAGGAAAATCTCTTTTTACTAGGCCCACCCGGTACAGCCAAAAGCGCCATTGTACGGCAGCTTTCTGCTTGCATTGAAGGAGGGAAAAACTTCGAGTATTTACTTACCCGCTTTACAGAGCCCAACGAGCTATTTGGCCCTTTTGATATTAGAAGGTTAAAGGAGGGGGATTTGGTAACCAATACCGAGGGCATGCTACCAGAGGCTTCCATGGTATTTTTGGATGAAATATTCAACGCCAATAGTGCAATATTGAACAGTCTGTTAACCGCTTTGAATGAACGCATTTTTAGGCGGGGCAAGGAAACACGCAAACTACCCGCTTTGATATTTGTAGGCGCTAGCAATGTGCTGCCCGAAGATGAATCATTGAATGCCTTACTCGACCGCTTTTTAATACGGGTCAATTGCGATTATGTAGCACCCGATTTGCTGCAAGAAGTATTGTTGGCCGGATGGAAACTGGAAAACGATTCTCCTTTGGAAAGGCCCATTATCCGGCCAGCGGATATATTGATATTGCAACAGACCTGCCGCCAGGTAGATTTGTCGCCCATCCGCAGCCAGTATATTGATATGGTACACAGCTTACGCAATACTGGCATTAAAGTATCCGACCGCAGGGCTGTAAAATTGCAGAATCTGATTGCGGCCAGCGCCTTGATGTGCAACAGGCAAGTGGCCACGCTTTCAGACTTATGGGTATTGAAGTACATTTGGGATACCGAAGAACAGATGGAAATTTTAGCGGGAATCATCAATACGTTAATTGAAAAAGACATGGCCCCGCAATCACATCCGCAAGCATTGTTTAACAAACTGCCCAACCCCGAAGATGTGATGAAAGAGGTAAACTTATTGGCAGCTCAATGGGAAGGTCAACTTTCCTTTGAAGAACAAAATGTAATCAAAGATAAACTTCGCTATATACAAACCCGCTGCGATTGGATAAAGAATCCAACGCAACAACAACATATACAGGAACAAATAGAAGCCTTGTGGAAAAAAATATTACAGACCATATCGAATTGATATTGCGGGTGCCATTGGCAAATAAAAACGATTTAGCCAGTATCCGCCACTGGGACAATATTAAATTGGCTGTATCCAACGGCTTTTACTGGGCCAAAGGCTTTAGTGCCGCTCAACAGGAAGCCTTGGAATTGAAGATACTACCGCAAAAATCCCTTTATCATTGGCAGGGCAATCAGCTTTTTCCTGTGGGCAGTTTGTTGCCCAGTGGCTACCTGCCCGCAGGGCTATTATGGACACCCATTGATAAGGCCTTGCCCATTAACAGCCCTGCGCTTAATCACAACTTTTTTGGCTTGCAAGAAAACGTTACCATTCTGCTTGTATCGTCAAAAAAAGAAAAGCCGGCCATGGCAATAATGGTTGATATTACAAATCTAAACCAATACATACAGGATGCCCCTGCCGTTCGGTTACAGCACTTATCTTGGGCTTTGCTGCCGCCGACCAACGCATTAATTTTAGGCAGCCCTTTACTGCCCATACAAGGCCGCACTTATTGGCAGTGCGAAAATATGCTATTGCCAACAGGCTATTGTTTTCAATGGGAGACGTTGGCTAAAACCATTAAATCGCTTATCGACCCCAGTAATACCCACTGGATATGTTGGCATACGGACAATACTTATAGCCTTATGCCCAAAACAACTTTTACCGATTTATCTATTGCGTCGTTCCGATTAAGCCTACAATTTGTAAATTATCCGCAAACAACAGTCTTGTAGCCAATGAAATTTTACGAATACTTACAAGCATATGATGCCTATTTTTGGAATTGGCAAGAAGAGGCTGAGGTAGCTTGCCTCGCCAACGGCAGTACGATTGCGTATCGGGCTTTTATAAATGAAGTTTTAGCACTTTTAGCCGAACAGGGGTTACCGCCCTTTGGTGCGCTATTGCTTACCCTAGTTGCTACAAACAAAAGCGTGGATGATGGCGTTAGCTGGGTGCAACAAGCGATACAGCAAGAGCAGCAATCGTATGATGGTGAATCGGTTACTGCAGTGATTGATTTTCTGCGTATACTGCAAAAACTACCTGAGGCATACAAGGAGGGCAACAAACGGATACAAGTATTACAGGTATTGTTTGAAAAATGCCACAACGGTCTTGGCCTTAAAAATTCAAAAGAAATTGTAAGTGACCTCAAACGGTTTGACCTAAACCACAAGGGTAATCTGATTGAAAAACTTAGCCGCAAACTACCCTACAATCGGAGTGTATTCCAAAAAGACTTTAGGGCAATTGAGCTGATGCATCGGCATTTTGGCGGCACCGTAGATATTATCAATGCAGTAGCTGGTTTACCTACTATCAACGAATCAGCACTGCTTATTGAAAAGTCGTTTGAGGAAGTTGCCGTAGCTACTTTCACGAAAGACTGGGTGAATGAGCTGAAGGCCGATGCAAGAACGTTTCCGGTAGGGGCATTGATTCCCAGAATATGGTCGGGCCTTCGTATCCCATTTCACCATACCGTTCCTAGTCAGCAGCCATTAGGCGGGGTATCTGACCTAAGCAACAAAGGCGACTTTGATAGATTGCTTATTTCAGAATTCGCCAATGATGATATGGTACTGTTATCCCGCTTGGCCAACAACGAAGCCTTATACCTGCAGCGGGAGATACCTCCCACCAAAAATGAGGAAGAACGCATTATACTGATAGATGTATCGCTGCGGAACTGGGGAACCCCCAAACTGATCGCCTTTGCCATAGCGCTGGCTGTGGCACGGCACCCCAAAACAGATATACCCTGTCGCATTTTTTGTGTAGGCAACAATTGTATCCTTGCCAAAGCTGATAACATGGAGCAATTGGTTGATAGCTTAATGTTGGTAAGTGAAGGATTGCATGCTGCATCCGGTATAGATTTGTTTTTTACTGAGCATACAGACAAAAAAAAGAAAGAAATCCTTTTTATAGGAACCGCCTCCGCCATGGCTTATCCTGCCGTGCAAAAAATTATTGCCGACCATTACAAGTGGTTTAAGTATTGGGTAACAGTAGCCCAAGATGGCAGTATAGAATTATTCCGCAATCAAAACAACAGCAAAAAATTTATTCAGCATTTACAATTGCCCTTAGAGGAACTATGGGCTAAAAAAGAAACACCCTTGCAAAAAGCGCCTGATGTGGATGCTGAACTGCCCATGGAATATCCGTTGCTGTTTCCACAACCGGGCAAAGTGAAAAAGCTTTTGTATGCGCCCAATGCGGGCCATTTTATGATCGACAGCGAACGGGCATTGTTGAAATATTACAACAGCAGCCTACCTTTCAAAACCAAAGGATTGGTACTGGTATTGCCACAGTTACCCAGCGGTGCGGATACCTATGCCATCGGCAAGCACAGCAATGGCCATTATGAAGTGCTTTGCTATAGCCGACAAAAAAAAGAAGCCATTATCATCATTGTAGGCAAACAGGAGCAGCATATCATTCCATTTAACGATTGGTCATCCTCCCCTTATCCAGATTTTTTTTATTTTAAAAACAGTTTCTTCTTGCGCACGTATGGTGGTGTTTACCGTTTAAAACACGATAATGCCCATCCTGTAAAAAAATATGATGACGTTCATTCCGATTTGGAAGAAATATACACAACAGTCGTAGATATACAACGAAGAATGGCAGTAGAAGCCATTGACTTTGGCAGTTTATTAAAAAACGTGAATACCGTATTTGTGGGCAAAGCTGGCAATCTGGTATTGGGCAAACATCAATTGGTAATCAACAGCCATGTTATCAAATGGACTTTGGCTGATACAAATCATCGGGCCCGGGCCGTAATTGCTGAAGAAAAGGTACCGGGCCGCCTATTTGCGTTCCCTTGTGGCAGTACCGTACAAATCCACCGTTCTGGTATGTTGATACTCAGTAGCGGTGCTTCGGCGGGCTATGGCATGTTTGACGTTTTTTTAGAAAAAACTGGGGCAAATATATTGGAATCCATTAAGGTTATTAAAGACAAGACCAATTACGGCTTAGCTAAGTGCAAACTGTTGGTTGATGGCTGTCCAAGTAAATTAGGGCTTGCACTGGGGGAATATGATGCACAATCTTTGATTGAAAAGATACGCCAAACCGGAGCAACGGCAAAGTTAATACCCGCCACAGCCGAGCAGGTAATTTACATACCTTTGGTACTGGATAGAGGATTGGGCGTAGCTACCGACAAGCAATTTGCAGGGAATAATTTGTACTATATTGATGAAGTGCCGGAGCCTTTAACGGTTATACCCCCTGCGCAGTTTTTTGAAAAAAACATAAAAGCATTTACCCAATACATACTCGACCATGGAGCTTAATATCAAACCATACTATCAAAACAGTTATCCCATTGGGGGCATTTGGATGCGTGGACATTCAATAGGTGAGTGGTTAACTAACATCGAAGCTATTGGCCTTAGTTTGGAACGGGTAAAAGTATATCCTTTGCCCGGCAATGAGGCCAATACCACATGGGGTTGCCTTTTGGAATTACCTGTAGATAGTTTTCCCAAGGATATTGGGCCACATGTGTATTGCCAACTGGCCGATAATTTACTTTTCCTGCCGGTAAACGCAAATATCCATCCCACAGTATCGGCCCTAGAGCTACAGACCCTATTGGGCAATAAGCGGCACTGCTATCACCCCACAATTGGTTGGGTACAGCTACCCGAACCGCTGGATTTTAGCGAGCATCTTACAATACCAATTTTACAGCCAATATCGTTGCGGCAGCCAGCCAAAAGCCCATACATACCCACCCAAGTAAAAAATTTCCAAGTATACCAACCACCGCTAGAAGAAGTGTTGGAAACAATGGATGATAAACTTTTTCCCGAAAAGAAAACCCTAGAGGACAAGCCGCTTAATTTACTAGAGAAAGTAAAATTGGGACTTTTGCGTAGTTTATTTGCTCCTAAAGATGATACAGGAAAATATTCATCAGCGGCAGGTGGCAAGCGAAGAAAATGGTTAGAAAACATAAGCAAATTATTGGGCGGTAAAAAAATGGATGCAATAGCAGAACGCCTGCAAAATCATTATGAGGATTTAGAGCAGCGGAATCAAAAAATAATGGATAAGCTATTGGATATGTTCAAAAACAATCCAGACGAAGCCCTAAAATATGCCATCCCCATTGATACCGATGGCACTAGCAGGGGAGGTGAACAAGCTGCCAACTTATCGAAGCTCTGGGGTAATTTTTCGTTGTTTAATAACAATGTGCGCTTTGGCGATGGTGCAGCTACTATTGGCGATTCTCACCTGCGTAGTCTCATCAATCAATATCACGATACAGCAACCGAGCTCAAGAAAAAGAAAGAATATAGCAAGGCAGCTTTTGTGTACCTAAAATTATTGAAGAATCCACATATGGCAGCAGAAAGCCTAGCTGAAGGGGGATTATTCGGCGAGGCTGCGGCTATCTATATAAAACACTGCAACAACCTACAATTAGCAGCCACTTGCTATGAGCGTGGACATATGACACAGCAAGCTATTGATGTGTACAAGAAATTGGGGCAAGATGAGAAAGTGGGCGATCTTTATCTTGGCTTAAACGATAAAGATAGTGCTTACCATTACTTTGACAAAGTGACCACGGCTTATGAAAATACCCATCAGTATGTAAAGGCAGCAGTGATCCATAAAGAAAAAATGCAGGATATAAAAAAAGCGCAGCAATTACTACTAACAGGTTGGCGGCAGGGTTCAGATGCCAGTAACTGTCTTCATGGCTATCTTAATAACATTGACAATGAAGCCGAATTGGTTCAAGCCATTGCCAACCTATATAAAGATGAGACAACTACTGCCAACCAAGTTAAATTTCTAGGGGTGCTGCAAAAGCAATATAACCGAGGCTCTAATGCTGCTGAATGCACTAAGAATATCGCTTATGAAATCATTGCCCAACAAGTGGTCGCAAACCCCGATATTGTATCAGAATTAAAACACTTCAACAAAACCGACAAAAATTTGATAAAAGATGTGCTGAAATATAAACAAGTACGCAGAAAGCGGTCTATACATTAATCTGTTTGGATTACATGGATAATCATACCTACCCCAACCGCTCCCTAAAGTCCAACCCAGTCCTTCGCAACGTATCCAACGCAATATCATAACCTGCGTCAGCATGCCTAATTACGCCCATACCAGGATCATTGCGGAGCACACGCCCTAGCCTAGCCGCAGCAGCATCGGTACCATCGGCCACAATCACCATACCGGCATGGATGCTATAACCCATACCTACGCCGCCGCCATGGTGCAGGCTCACCCAACTGGCGCCACCGGCAGTATTCACCAGTGCGTTGAGGATGGGCCAATCAGCTACGGCATCGCTGCCATCCAACATGGCTTCGGTTTCCCGGTTGGGACTGGCCACACTGCCTGTATCCAAATGATCTCGCCCAATCACAATGGGTGCTTTTACTTTTCCTGTACGTACCAATTCATTGAAAGCCAACCCTGCTTTTTCCCTTTCGCCCTGCCCTATCCAACAGATACGGGCAGGTAGGCCTTGAAAAGCAATTTTTTCCTGCGCCATGGTGATCCAACGGCGCAAACCCACATTATCGGGGAAGAGGCTAAGTATCAATTCATCCGTTACCGCAATATCGGCAGGGTCGCCACTGAGCGCCGCCCAACGGAACGGGCCTTTTCCTTCGCAAAACAGCGGACGGATGTAAGCGGGAACAAAACCAGGGAAGTCGAAACACCTGCCGAGTTGACCGTTCACCGTTGACCGTTGACCGCTGCCTTCATTCGTCACTCGTAAATCGTCATTCGACATTCGTTTTTCGTATTCTTGGGCACGGGCCCGAATGTTGTTGCCATAATCAAATGTGATAGCTCCTTTATCCATGAGTTGCAACATCAACTGTACATGCAGGTACATGCTTTCGTAACTGAGGTTGATATATTCATCAGGATTTTGTTCCCTTAATACATTGGCCTCTTCATTAGATAGGTTGTGCGGCACATAACCAATCAAGGGGTCGTGGGCGCTAGTTTGGTCGGTAAGTGTTTCGGGTATCACATTTCTTTCCAACAAGCGCTGCAATAAGGTTACTGCATTGCACAGCACACCGATGCTTACTGCTTTACCCGCAGCTTTGTGTTCGAGTGCCGCATCAATGGCCGCATCCACATCGGAATATTTCTCATCAAGGTATCTCGTTTCAATCCGCTTGTCGATGCGCCATTCCTCCACTTCGGCTACAAGGGCAACCCCCTCGTTCATGGTGATGGCCAATGGCTGCGCACCGCCCATACCGCCCAAACCTGCTGTAACGTTGAGGGTGCCTTTTAAACTGCTAGAAAAATGTTTGGCTGCCAATGCGCCATAGGTTTCGTAAGTACCTTGTACAATCCCTTGGCTACCAATATAAATCCAACTGCCGGCTGTCATTTGGCCGTACATCATCAATCCTTTCTTTTCCAACTCGTCAAAATGCTGCCAATTGGCCCAGTTGGGCACCAATTGGCTATTGCTGATGAGTACACGGGGTGCGTCTTTGTGCGTTTTTAGCATCGCTACGGGCTTGCCACTTTGTACCAACAAGGTTTCATCCTCTTCCAAATCCTTTAATGCTTTGATGATCAAATCGAGGGATTCGAAATTGCGGGCCGCTTTGCCCCTTCCACCATATACGATCAAATCATCGGGTCTTTCCGCCACTTCAGGGTCCAAATTGTTCAACAGCATACGCAATGCCGCTTCCTGTACCCAGCCCTTGCATTGAAGTTGAGTTCCCGTGGGCGTTTTGTATTTTATCACATCGTATCGTGTTGCTGTTGTTGCCATATATAATATTGTTATTCGTATTTATTTTTGTTGGGATGTTGGCGGGTATCAATCAAAGTGAGCAAAATGACTTCGGAGTTGGTAACACGGTAATACAAACGATTATGTTTTGTTACCAATAGCTTTCGTACCGTTTCATTTTTCTTCGACCTTGAACCTATAGCTGGCTGTTCTACAATTATTGAAACCGTATGTTCTAGCTTCTCTTGAAAATCCCTAGCCACTTTGATTCCCCATTCTACTTCAAGCCAACTATTAAGTGCCACTACTTTCTTTAAAAAAGTTTTTGTTGGCCTTATTTTATGCGCCATTGCTTTGTTGCATTTAAAAAATCCTCCCAACTAATGGTTTCGCCATTATCCGCTTCTTTGATGGCGGCCTCTAGTTCTTTTTCCTGTTCAGGTGTTAAGAATTCTTCTGCCCCGGATTCTTTTACCTTGCTTCCAATCACAAAAGGCACCACGTCATCATGCAGCACATTCAGTGTTTCCTCATCGTCAATACTGTCGATGAGTGCATGCAACTCCTTTTTCAACTCCTCTTTTGATTTCATATAAAAGGTTTCACCAAATTTACTACAAATTATACGAACGAATAAAAGCCACTGCTTCCTTCATATCCACATGCAAAATCCTATCCTCCGTATTGAATGCAACTTTTTCCCTAAAAGCAGCCACCAGTTTTTGTATGGCCGGGGAACTTTGTCCGCCCCTCAGCTCCAGTGCCTGCGCCGCTGTGAGCAACTCTATGGCCAGCACTTTTTCTACATTCTCCACTACCCGCAGGCATTTTACCGCCCCATTGGCGCCCATGCTCACATGATCCTCTTGGTTGTTGCTACTGGGGATAGAATCTACGCTGGCAGGGGTACACAATTGTTTGTTTTCGCTTACAATGCCCGCCGCTGTGTACTGGGGTATCATAAAACCGGAATTGAGACCCGGGTTCTTTACCAAAAACAGGGGAAGGCCTCGTTGGCCGCCAATCAACTGATAAGTGCGCCGCTCGGCAATGCTGGCGATTTCGCTGAGTGCAATGGCCAAGAAATCCAATGGCATGGCCAAGGGCTCACCATGGAAATTGCCCCCACTCAATATCATATCATCATCGGGGAAAATATTGGGGTTGTCCGTTACCGAATTCATTTCTTTTATAAAAACCGAACGCACATACGCCACACTATCCTTGGCAGCCCCATGCACCTGTGGCACACAACGGAAAGAATAGGGATCCTGCACCTGCTCCTTGGTACTGGCTGCAATAGCACTGCCCTTGAGCCATTGCCGCAGGCTTGCAGCAGTGTCTACCTGACCTTTGTGGGAACGTAGTGCATGTATTTTTTCATTCAGTGCATCGGTAGTGCAATTGAAGGCATCGAAGGAAACCGCGGCAATGGCATCGGCCCAGTTTAACAAACGCTCCGCTTGTACCAAACAATACAAACCATAAGCCGTCATAAATTGGGTTCCGTTGATAAGGGCCAACCCTTCTTTGCTTTGCAGGGCAATGGGTTTCCAGCCCAATTGTTGCAACACATCAGTGGCCTTCATTTTATTGCCTTTGTACATCACTTCGCCCATGCCAATCAAGGGGAGCGACAAATGGCTCAATGGCGACAAATCGCCGCTGGCCCCCAAAGAGCCTTGGGTGTACACCACGGGCAGTACCTCATTGTTGTACATGTCCATCAACCGCTTTACCGTATCTATCTGTACCCCACTGTTGCCATAGCTCAATGATTTTATTTTAAGCATGATCATCAGTTTCACAATGGGTGCCGGTACTTCTTCGCCCATACCGCAGGCATGCGACTGCAGCAGGTTGTATTGCAATTGCTCTACTTGGTCATTGTCGATTTTTACGTTTTGCAAATAGCCAAAACCAGTATTGATTCCATAAAAAGTACCTTGCCCATCGCTCATCTTTTTATCCAAATAGGCACGGCAGGCAGTAATCTTTTCATGGGCATCAAAAGTGATGGACACCCATTGGTCGTAGGCAAGCAGGTTTTTTACCTGTTGAAAGTTGAGTGGGCTTTTGTCTAAAGGCAAGTAATTATAGCTCATAATAGCAGCAAATATTTAAGCAAAACGTTGAAAAAACAATTATCTTCAAAAGTAATAAAAAACCCTTTACACATGGGATTATTAGCTTTGGCATTGGCCCCCGGCATTTTTATTTGTTTGTTTATTTATTTTAAAGACCGCTATAAAAGGGAACCGCTTGGTTTGCTGCTTTGGGCCTTCGTTTTGGGCATGTTGAGTACGGTACCGGCCCTGATTATGCAAATTGCTTACCACAAATCATCATTGCCCGAAGGTGGAACGGTTGGCGCTGTTGCCTTTTTTGCCTTTTGTGTGGTGGGTTTTAGTGAAGAGATCAGTAAATTTTTGATGCTACGGCTTTTTTTGTTCAACCGCAGGGCTTTTGATGACCCTTTTGACGGCATTGTGTATGCGGTAATGGTGGGCATGGGCTTTGCCACTTTGGAAAATGTGCTGTACGTGCTGCAGCATGGTATGACCACCGGCATCATCCGTATGTTTTTATCCGTTCCTGCCCACGGCACTTTTGCTGTGCTGATGGGCTATTTTACCGGTTTGGCCAAATTCAATCCCACCAAACGCTTATTCTATTTTTTATTGGCCATTTTGTTACCGATATGCTTCCATGGTGCTTTCGATTTCTTCTTGTTCATTGGGGGCAATGGCTTACAAGTGGCAGGTGCATTGGTGTCGTTTGGACTGGCCATGTACGTTTCCCGCAGGGCCATTCGGCACAAACAGTATCTTGCCCAATTACATGCGGTGGAAAATGGATACCAGTGAGGAATGACGAATGACGAGTGAAGAATTTGGAATGATGAATGAGGAGTGATGCCGCATAGAACGTATTAGCGGGCATCCCCGAAATATATAGCTACTTCCAGTAAAGAAACCGCTGAAGTATTTATTATTCGTCGCTCAATATTCGTCATTCATCATTCCTTATTCAACATTCGTCATTCCCTTAGCTTCTCCAAATATTATTCTCAAAGTGCATATCGGGCAACACTTTGTCAGGATCGATTTCAACTTTTTTCAAGCGCTCCGTAGTGGGCAGTTTTACTTGAAACTCTATTGTATTGTTCCAAATTTCTACGGGCAATTTGATAACGCCTTTTTTGCCAGTGATGGTTTCGTAGCCGATGGTAACGGGCATTGCCATTTTATCCAAATTGGCAATGGTAACAATCGCCCCCTTGGCTACCAACTTATCTTCGTACTCAATTTTGGCAATGGATTGGTCCAACCGATAGTTTTCGATAAACCAGCCTTTCCAAAACCAACCGAGGTTTTCGCCAGAAGCGTTCTCCATGGTACGGAAAAAATCCCAAGGGGTGGGATGCTTGTAAGCCCAATTTTTGATGTAGGTTTTAAAAGCATAGTCAAACCTATCGGGGCCTAATATTTCATTGCGCAGCAACCGCAAACCCATGCCCGGCTTTGAATAGAGCGTATTACCAATATTGCTTTCCCGCATGGCATCGGGGGTGCTCATAATGGGCTCACTTTCGTCACCAAACACATACTGCGCCCAAAATTCCATATCCTCCGGGGCCCGCAGGTATTCGCCATTGTTAAAATCATCGTCTGCCAAGGAATTGATAAACGTGTTAAAACCTTCATCCATCCAGCCATAATAGCGTTCGTTGCTACCTACAATCATCGGAAACCATATATGGCCAAACTCATGATCGGTTACACCAAACAAACCTGCCTCTTCGGCCGTGCTGCCACAAAAAACAATGCCCGGATATTCCATACCGCCTACATTACTGGCCACATTTACGGCGCAGGGGTAAGGATACTCCAACCAACGCTTGCTATAATTTTCGATGCTGCCCTTGGTATATTCGGTAGCCCGGCCCCACTTTTTGATACCGTTGCTTTCTGCTGGATAAACGCTCATGGCCAAGGCCGTTTTGCCACTGGGCAGGTTCATTTTGGCCGCATCCCAAATAAAGGATTTGGAAGAGGCCCAAGCCACATCACGGCTATTGCTGATATTGAACTTCCAGGTAAGTTGGTTGCCCGCAGGTCGGCTGGCCGGGTCGGTCACTTCTTTTTCACTGCGTATCATAACCGTTTTATCGCTTTTCTTGGCAGCCTCATAGCGTTGCTGTTGCAAAGGCGTTAATACTTCAGTTGGGTTTTGCAATTCGCCGCTGCACACTACAATATGATTGGCGGGTGCGGTAATGGCCACTTCAAAATTGCCGTATTCCAAATAAAACTCACTTGGCCCAAGGTAGGGGTCGGTATTCCACCCACGAATATCATCAAACACACAAAGCCTGGGGTACCATTGCGCTATGGCAAAAACATCTCCGTTCTTTGCTTTCAAAATACCACTGCGGTCCGCACCATATTCCGGTATTTCAAAACTGTAATCGATTTTTACTTCCACTACGCTGCCACCTGCTGCCATAGGCTGGGGCAGGCGTAATTGCATACGGGTATCTGTAACGATATAGTTAGCTTTTTGGTTGTTGGTGGTATAGGTAACACCCGTGATTTTGTAGCCTCCGCTGAAACCACTTTTGGCATCGCCATAGCGACTGGCCCGGCCATAGGGCATGCGTGCCTGGCCACGGCTATCGCTGGTAAATAAGTTTTGGTCGAGCTGGAGCCACAAAAAGGGCAGCACATGTGGACTGTTATTCTTATAAGTAATCACCACGCTGGCCGTAACTTTTTTGGCTGTGGCATCCAACTGGGCAGCAATTTTATAATCGGCCCTGTTTTGCCAATACGCTACGCCCGGTTCGCCAGTGGCAGCCCTTGTGGCCGTGGCACCTACCGGATAAAAAAGCGGGGAAAACAATTGATGCGGGTCATAAGTGGATTGCAGCCCCGTCGTGGTGAGCTGGGCATTGGCACCCAACAAACTCAGGCTGAGGCAACAGAGGGTAATTAACTTTTGGGACATGCTACTTTTTGGGGCGTAAGATAATCAAATTCGTCCGCCTGCGAATACCCAACAGCGGGTATTAACCCTTATTCCCAGTTTTTTAACAATTCTTGGGCTTCATTTTTAACCAAAGCATCGTCTTCGGTTTTAATGGCCAATGGCAAGAGGGCTTTTAGTAGGGCGATGGCCATGCTTTTATCATCATTGCGTTTGTAAGCTTTGGCCAGCTCCAGGTAATTGAGTATAAACTGGGGGTCTAAAGTGCGGGCCTTTTCATAAGCCGCAATGCTTTCTTTTAAAGACGCAGCCGGCACACCGCCAAAAAAAACTTTGGCTGCGGCCCTTTCCAACCCATTCAGGTTGCTCACTTCGTAATGCCACTTGCCCAGCACATGCCAGGCCCTGAAGTTGTTGGCATCGTATTTTATCGCTAATTCGGCATACCGCTTGATTTCCTTGGCGGCTGCAATTTTTTCCTTACCGCTTTTGCTAAGCGCTACCCTACCGAGGGCAATGGCCATCACACAATTGGCGTCGCTACTGGTGGCACTCACTTTCAAAGCCGATTCCGCATAAATTTTGGCTGCCGTATAATAGTCGCTCATGGCTTTTTTGGTAGGTTGCCTTTTACCGATACGGCTGCACAGTTCGCTGCACTTTACCAAAGCATATAAATGGGCGGGCTGTAGTTTCAGCACCTCCCTAAACTTGTTAAAGGCCGCCATTTCGTTGGGGATTTTTTCCAATCGGTCAGCTTCTTTTACCAACACCGTTACATCTTGTGCCGCAGCCACAGCCCACATACAAATGGCCGCCACAGTTGTCAATAGATACCGCATATAAAATCTAATAAACGTTTATTGAATATTTTCTTACTATAAAATAATACAGTGTTTTGGTTGGGGCAGCTACCTTTTTTACGCCATGACCATACCCACTAAGTTGCCTTACTATGGAAGACGTTTGGGCCGATACAGTTATTGTAAATCCCATCAATTTTTTGTTACCCATTTATTTACAAAGTACAGGTAACACCCACTGTGCCCACAAATTGCGGTAGCGGCACATATAGTTTGGTGATGGAAACCGTAACCTGTTGGATACGTTGGTCCATAGCCTTAATGGCCTGACAGGTTTGCTGTGCCACTGTTTCCAATAGACTGCTGGTTTGTGCCATTTGCTGCTTCACCAGTTCGTAAACGGCTACATAGTTAATGGTATCTCCCAATGTAATAGCAGGAGCAGGTGTAAAGCCCACATCCACGTTTACTTCAAACTCATTACCCAATAACGCTTCCTCGGCATAAACACCGTGATAGGCCCAAATGCGGAGCTGGTGCAAGTGTATGTATTGTAATGCCATGTTAGTGCAATCCTTTTGCGCTCAAATACCTTTCAGCGTCCAACGCCGCCATGCAACCGCTGCCCGCTGCCGTTACGGCCTGCCGGTAAATTTTATCCTGCACATCGCCCGAAGCAAACACGCCTTCGATATTTGTTTTGGAAGTACCCGGTATGGTTTTGATATACCCCGCTTCGTCCATTTCCAACCAGCCCTTGAAAATATCACTGTTGGGCTGATGGCCAATGGCAACAAAAAAAGCACTTACCGGAATGGTGGTCAACTCACCGCTTTGGGTGTTTTTGATGCGCACACCATCTACTTTTTTATCGCCCAGCACTTCATCGGTTTCGCTGTTCCAATATACAGTAATGTTGGGCGTATCCAGCACCCGTTGCTGCATTACTTTGCTGGCCCGCATTTCGCTGCGGCGCACAATCATGTGTACCTGGCTACATATTTTTGAAAGATACAGCGCTTCTTCGGCAGCCGTATCGCCAGCGCCCACAATGGCCGCTTCCTTGCCCTTGAAAAAGAACCCGTCGCATACAGCGCAGGCACTCACGCCATAGCCGTTCAGCCTTTGTTCACTTTCCAGCCCCAGCCACTTGGCCGATGCACCGGTAGCAATGATAACGCTATCGGCCTCTATCCATTTTTCTTCGTCGATTTGTACTTTGTGCACGGGACCGGTAAAATCCACTTGCGTGGCCAGCCCATATCGTATATCGGCACCCATACGGGCCGCTTGCTTTTCAAAATGCACCATCATTTCCGGGCCCTGCACCCCATCGGCATAGCCGGGATAGTTTTCTACTTCGGTGGTAATGGTGAGCTGGCCGCCGGGCTGAATGCCTTGGTACAGCACGGGTTTTAAATTGGCCCGACTGGCATATATGGCCGCTGTATAGCCCGCAGGCCCGCTTCCGATGATCAAACAATGTACTTTTTCAATCGCACCATTTTCCATGCTATTCTTTTTAAAATTGAAGATAAATAGTTTTGTAAATATACGTTTTTGCGCTTGCCGTAGATGGCCGGTGTATTTACCTCGGTATAATCAAAGTTTTGTACCAGGCCGCATAGCCGCAAAAAGCCCCCAGTGCGCCATTGTTTACGTTATTGATTACTTTATTGGGCTGCGCAAAAGGGTTACCAATGCTTTGGTAAGCAAACTCCCAAGTATTCCAAAAGGTAAAAGTAGCTTTGTCGATATTGCACAATTTGAGCGTAACCGTATCGCCACGCTTAAAATAATTGCTATCGTAAGCGATTGGGTTATTGCGATCTACACCCGGATCTACCCGCAACTGGTAGGTAGCGCCATCAATCACCGCATCGTCAAATACAGAAGCTTCGCCCGGTAAAAACGGCCCACGGTTTTTTTGGGTAAAATAACGGATATAATTGCCCAATCCCGGCGGGTCGGTGGCTTTTACTACCATAATCACTTTATTGGTATCGGGGTTTAGGGGGGCTCGCTCCCACCATACGCTGTCCGGCACTTTGGTCAGCAGCGGTATAGTGGTTATGGCACTGTATTCCTTGCCGTCGGCCTTAATATTGAGTGTGTATCGTTTGTTCAATTCGCCCACAAAAGCCGTGGGCAGATTGGCGCTGTCGATCGAATAATAATAAAGATTAATGCCGGGGGCCAGATTGGCGCTGTATTCTTTGAGGCGATGGGTTAAAGTGCCGTTGGACATGGTAACTTCTGCATTGCGCACAAAGGAATTGGCCAACACGATAGGGTCAATCTTGCCAAAAAAGTCCAAACTTTTGCTCAATACCACTACCGGAGCTTGCCCGCTTTCAATTTGGGCATCCACCACCAAGGTTTCAGGGGCATTGTTCAAATCAAAATTGATGTCTTTTTCGCAGGAGGCCAATAAAAGCACGGCTGCTAACATCAGTAACACGTATTTCATGGTGCAAAATTACGAGAAAGCGGGTTGCCAGCCAATTGTTGGGCTTGCAAGGGTGTATTTCGGATTTTCGCTCTTGTCTCTACTTGTTGCTGCCTTTGGTTGCGGGTTTTTCCACTTTTGTCTTGAAACAAAAGTGGAGCAAAAATTCAAGGCTGCATAAAAAAACCTAAAAAATGAACCCTCGGGCTAAAGAAAAACAAGCCCAAGCAGCGGAGCAAAGCTAGGCCTCAGTGCGACTTACAAACTAATTACACAGCCAAGCCTGAGTAACAACTGTTTTTCTTTTGCGCCCTCAGCTTCATTTTTCTTAACGGCTTTTTTATGAGGCCGTACCGAAGCGGAGGTTAGAAATACTAAGAACTCGATATGATGTTATCGAAAAATTGAATTGCACCCAAGCCAATTGTTGTAGTTGGGCTACAACCCCATAACCGTCCGCAGTTCCTTTTCAAATTTGGCTGGGGTAAAGGGCTCCTCGTAAAAACGCCGCTCTCCCGTTTTGTTGTTGATAATGAGCGTGGCAGGGATGGCTCCGCTCCACTTGGGGTCGGCCATAGGACAAAAATAGTCGGCATTGGTTTCGTTGAGCCAAACAACTGGGGCTTTAAAGCCTTGCTTTTTAACAAAATGGTGCAGCTTCACAGGGTAATACTCCTTTACATCCAAACTTACCAATACTAATTTCACCTTTTGACCGGCATATTGGCGGCAGATGCGCTGCATAAAAGGGATTTCTTCCACACAGGGTTTGCAGAAAGTGGCCCAAAAGTTAACCACCAGCACCGAATCGCTGTTGGCCATATACTGCGCCAGTTCGGCCATCTTCATAGAAGGGATTTGCTGGGCATGGCCCATGCGAACAGCCACCAGCATAAAAACCAATAGTATGTATTTGCGCATCCTCATTTTTACTTAATATTAGCAAGTTACAATTAATAAATACAATCAGCAACCCGCTTATCCTTGTTAAGATTTTTAACAATTGCCTACTTATCACCCTTTATTTGTTAAAAATTTCTTTAAAAAAACAACAATGGGCATACAGGCATTTTTTTTGTTACTTTGGCTACCAAACCATTTTTAGCCCATCAATAAACCAACATGAAAAAGTATATTGTCTGCTTGCTGTGCTTGTGGCCCTTTTTGAGCCAAGCCATTTCCGTTTATCAGGTTACCTATAGTTTTGCGGGGGATGAAAAAACCCTGTACGAAGCTTTTTTGGTGCGCAACGATGCCAATGGCGGCTTTATCAGGGTGCGCTATACCAACGATAAGCAGCAAATCTGTTTGGTAAACATGGATTTTACCGAAGAGTACCGCGACAATCAATTGTACCTTTTGTTTAAGGGCAACAACCCTAGTTTTAGGCGGGGGCAGGGCAGCTACAACCCTGATTATTTTTGGTTTAAAAAGGATTTTACCACCAATAAATACAATACCTATTCCGTTTCATCGCCCGGTACCGATGGCAAATCCGTAAACGGCACCATTGGTACGTTTACGCTGCTCGACTTGGGCAAACTCCCCAAAAGCTTTGTGCAAAAGTTTTTTGATGAGGAAGAAGATTTTTATCAAAACCTATATGCCGAAACCGAAATTTCCGACGATCAATACGATCAGCAACCCAGCCTGCACCTGATACTGGCGGCCGATACCTGGGATAAAACCATTGGCAGTTCCTGCCGGGAAGAAGAAAGCCGGGTGTACGATTATTTTGAACAAATCGCCAAACAATCGGGCATGCAGTTCAATGCCGATTTGATTGATGATGGCGATTTTACCAAGGCCAATGTGCTGGCGGCCATCAATCGGGTACAACCGGGCCGCAACGATGCCGTTGTATTTTATTACAGCGGCCATGGTTTCCGCTTCAACAACGATACCGACCCCTACCCAAGGGTGGATATCCGCACCAACGACTTCGACAATCTACAAAGCAATTCGCTCAGCCTTAGTTATATATACAATAGCATTAAAGCAAAAAACGCTAGGCTCAACCTGATTTTGGGCGATTGCTGCAACTCTTATGCCGGCCTGCCCCGGTTTTTGGTGGGTGGCAGCAGCAATATGGATAGGAGCTTGAATACCCTTTCGGGCAATAATTGCAAGCAACTTTTTCTGCAGAGTAAGGCCAATATCATTGCCACGGCAGCCACCAAGGGTCAATATGCCCTTTGCGATAATGGGCCCGGCGGCGGTGGCCTATTTACCAAGGCATTTTTGAGTGCGCTCGACTATCAATTGAGCACTTTTAATACCCGGCCTACATGGAACGGTTTATTGGAAAAAGCCCGTAGCCAAACGGCCTATAGCAGCGAAAATGCCCGCTGCCAAAATGTGGGCAGTTGCCTGCACAATCCCATTTACTACGTTGATGCCGGCACGGAAACCCCCGTGAGCAACCCGCCCCGCCCCACGGCTACCGCACCCCGTTCTACCATCGACAAAATATGGGTAGAGCACAACCAAACCGAAAAAGGGCTATTGGGCATGCGCATCCATGTAAAATTTTCTATTTACCATTACAAAGGTGTTAAGGGATATGCCCTTGCCTATTTCTTTGATAAAGCGGGCACGCCCTTGAAGGATTTTAACCAATTATATTATACCAGCAACGGAAAAGTGTCGGCCAGTACCGATTTTGTGCCGGGCTACGACAATACCGTGTACAACGATTTGGCCATTTTTATCCCCTATACCGAGCTGCATGTAAACAAGGGAAAATGGGACCTGAAACTGAAGGTGGAAATACACCGCAGCGACCTGACTTCTGGCTATACGTTGGCGATTTCCGATTGGGAGGAATTTTATTATACGGATAATTAGGCATAAGTCTGGCCATTAACAACTTAAAGGTTGTTACAACCCACATCAGACGGGGTAAAATCATTTTCACCGCACCGTTCTTATATCAAGGGCTTCAATTCGACATTTAGCATTCAGCATTCGTTATTCAACATTCGTCATTCGTCATTCAAAACACCCGTCATTCGTCATTTTTTTGCGCTTTGCCCGTTTCAGGCTAATTTTACGCCCGAATTCAAAGGGCCTGCGCCATCACGCAGCGCAAACAATTAAAAAACAAAGCATTATGGCATACGACGTAGTAGTTTTAGGTAGTGGCCCCGGCGGCTATCCCGCAGCAATCAGGGCTTCGCAACTGGGCAAAAAAGTAGCAATCATCGAAAAAGAAAGCCTGGGCGGCATTTGCCTCAACTGGGGCTGTATCCCCACCAAGGCCCTGCTGAAAAGCGCCCAAGTATATGAGTATGCCAAACATGCGGCCGATTATGGCATCAATATCACCGGTGCCAGCCAAGATTTTGGCGGTGTGATCAAGCGCAGCCGCGGTGTGGCCGATAAGATGAGCAAGGGTGTTACCTTTTTGATGAAGAAGAACAAGATTGACGTAATCATGGGCACCGGCAAACTGGTGGCCGCCAACAAAATAGAAGTTACCGCAGCCGATGGCAGCAAACAAACTGTAGAAGCGGGCAATATCGTAATCGCTACGGGCGGACGTGCTAGGCAATTGCCCACCCTGCCCATCGATGGCACTAAAATCATTGGCTACCGCGAAGCCATGGTACTGCCCGGTCAACCCAAGAGCATGATTGTAGTAGGTAGCGGCGCCATTGGTGTAGAGTTTGCCTATTTTTACAACAGCATGGGCACCAAGGTTACCATCGTTGAGTTTATGCCCCGCATCGTACCGGTGGAAGATGAAGACATTAGCAAGGAGTTGGAGAAACAATACAAAAAGCAGGGCATCGATATCATGACCAATGCGGAAGTATTGAGCGTGGATACCAGCGGCGCAGGTGTAAAAGCCAAGGTAAAAACCCAAACGGGTGAGATTACATTGGAAGCCGATATTGTACTCAGCGCTGTAGGTGTAGTGGCCAATATTGAAGGCATTGGATTGGAAGAACTGGGTATCAAGACCGAAAAAGGTAAAATTGTAGTAGATGCCAACCAACAAACCAATATCAAGGGCGTATATGCCATTGGCGATTGCACACCCGGTCAGGCTTTGGCACACGTAGCCAGCAAAGAAGGTATCAATGCAGCCGAGCATTTGTCTGGTCACCAACCCGAAGCGATCGACTACAACAATGTACCAGGCTGTACTTATTGCAGTCCCGAAATTGCCAGCGTAGGGTATACCGAAAAAGCGGCTAAGGATGCCGGTTATGAAGTAAAAGTGGGCAAGTTTCCTTTTATGGCCAGCGGCAAAGCCAGTGCATCCGGTGCTACGGAAGGTTTTGTAAAAGTGATTTACGATGCCAAGTACGGCGAATTTTTGGGCTGCCACATGATTGGCAACAACGTAACCGAAATGATAGCCGAAGCGGTAACTGCCCGTAAGCTGGAAACCACGGCCCACGAAATACTCAACGCCATCCACCCGCACCCCACCATGAGCGAAGCCATGAAAGAGGCTACTGCGGTGGCTTATGGCGAGGCGATAGATATTTAATAGTTATTGACAAATGATACAAAGCCATCTGTGAAAGCAGGTGGCTTTTTTTTGCATATTACAATGTATATTTGCTTGCAACCCTTAATCAGCCCGATAGATATGTTTACAACAACTCATTACCAAGCTGCTAAAAAAAGGTACAGACTGCCACTAATTTCGTGTCTATGCTATTTATTTACTTGCCTAGCATTGAACAGCCAAGCGCAAACAACACCTAAAACACATTTTACCAATGTACCCAATGTAAAAATGATGAGGGCAAATTTTTCCACTCCACAAACTTGGTTTAGAGATTTGGTGTATATCGGAAACATACAGGACACTATCAAGTTAGTAGGCTTCAAAAACGACTATGACAGTATTGCAAATGAAATTGCCTATCGAATAAATGATAAAGAAATACAATCGGGTTATACAAGCAATGCGCTTGAAATTACTATTGACACAAAGCGCATCCTCCCTTTAGAGACAGTTGCATGGTCAGCACAAAAAAACATCCACAGTTTCTACGAGGCGCATCCGATTTTCATCATCAACCAGTCGGATTCCGTTGCCAAAATTGGTTTTGGCAGTAATGTTAGGATTATTGCCGAAGCTATGGACACCGATAGTATTTGGAAGCCCATTGAACGTAATTATGTGTATCGCTGTGGTACAGGTTTGGTGAGCATATACCTACCCCAAAGAAAGATGGCCTGCGTTTTATTCCCAAGATACAGTGGCAGTTTCAAAACTCAATTAAGGCTACGCATTGAAAATAGCTACTCCCAAACATTTACTGCATATATCAACCGAAGCCAAATCATTCAACCTAAAGGTAGTAGGCAAATTCATTCCAAGTAAACTTTATCCGCATACCTAAAATAAATTTTGCGTAACCAAAAAGTTACACATATATTTGTAACCGATTTATTACACAAACCAATCCAACAATGAGAAGAGATGTATTTCAGGCCATTGCCGACCCTACCCGGCGCAGTATTTTGGGCTTGTTGGCCTTACAAAGCCTAACCTTGAATGCTGTAGCAGAAAACTATAACATCAGCCGCCCCGCCATTTCCAAGCACATCAAAGTGCTTACGGAATGTGGTTTGGTGGAAATAAAACAAGAGGGCCGGGAGCGTTATTGCACGGCCCGCTTGGAAAAACTGGGCGAGGTAAATGACTGGATAGCGCAATACAAACAGTTTTGGGAAAAGCAACTGGATGCGTTGGAACAATATTTAGATAAACTTCAAAAACAAGAAAAAAATGGCAAACGAAAATAATACACCCGATAGTTTTACCATCAGCAAAACCTACAAAGCACCCATTGCCTTGGTTTGGCAAGCCCTTACCGATAGGGCTATGCTAAAAGAATGGTACTTCAACTTTGCGGCAGACTTTAAATTGGAAGTAGGGGCCGTTTTTGAATGGGAAGCCGGTGAACCCAATGGCAAGCAATGGCTGCACCGGGGGCAAATGCTAGAAATTGTGCCGCAGCAAAAACTGGTGCACACTTGGGAATATCCAGGTTACTCCGGCAGTTCCACCCTCAGTTGGGAGCTGAGCGCCGTTGATGAAAACCATACCCAGATTGTGTTAACACATACGTTCAACAATCCGTTTGATGCAAACGAGGCCGCATTGCGCAAAGTAAACTTTGAAAACGGCTGGAACCATATCATCAATATTTCTTTAACCGATTATCTCAACCAAATCAATCCATAACGATGTCCACAACCATTCCTACATTCACGTTTACCAAATCTTTTCATGCCAGCCAAGGGCAGGTATTTGAAGCCTTTGCCAATGCCGAAGCCCTTGCCCAATGGTGGGGGCCGGTAGAAGCACCAATCGAGGTACTGTCGCTCGACTTTAGGCCCGGTGGTCATTTTCATTACAAAATGATGGGCCAGCAAATCAACTATGGCCTATTCAAGTATTTGCAAATTGATAGGCCGCATTCCATTGAATGGATCAACAGTTTTGCGGATGCTGCTGGCAACACCATCAAGCCACCCTTTGAGGGCATCGACTTTCCTAAGGAGATTGTTAATAAAATTACCTTGACGGAAGTCGATGGTATTACCACATTACAATTGGCAAGTACCCCCCTCAATGCCACTGAAAACGAACAGGCCACATTCAGCAGTTTTACCGAAAGCATGCAACAAGGCTTTGGCGGAACACTTAATCAGTTGGAAGCATACCTGAACAAAATTTAATAACAGTAGCTCATGTATCCGTTGCAAAAATTATCCAAGGCAGTACTTGCCTGTGTATTGCTTATTTGCGTTGCAACAACGGTTGCCCATACGCAGGTTATATCAAAAGCGCACCAACAAAAGAAATTCATCAACCCTACGGGCATTTATACTTTACAGGGAAAACAAAAAGGCGATGAAACCTATGGTTACTTTGGCCATGTGTATGTACAATATTCGGCCCCACAAAAAATCATCGTGAAATTTTATATATGCAAAGGATACATGAGTTATTCATCCGGGAGATTTTATGACACCTTGCTTTACCAAAATAATACTGCGGTGTACGGGCCCACAGAAAACGATGCCACTTGCAAAATTATTTTTACATTTTATCCCAATCGTGTAGTAGTAGATGAGCAAACTGCCGATTTTAATGACGGCTGCGACTTTGGCCATGGTGTTGTGGCAAACGCCATCTTTCGCAAAAAAGACCAGCAAAAGCCCCAACCCAAGAGAAATGAAACCATATTAATATTCAACCCTTGCTTAGTCCCCAATTTTTTGAAAACAGCTAATCAGCTAATTATCCCATTATCACAACCTTACCACTAGCCCTACCTGTTGTACCCCGGCGGTCAACTGTACTTTTTCCATCACCTTATACAAGCCCTTACCCTTGTGGTGCAAGATGCCGTACATAGCGCCGTCAAAGAGCAATAAAAAAGCCCCTTGCAGTAAAATACTTTTGCCATACCCCTTCCAGCGCAGGCTGTTTTTACCGGGCGTTTTGCCACGCTCTTGCAAATACAATCCGCCCGCCATATAGGCCAAGTCCAAGGCTCCATTTACCAAAAATATTTTTTCCATTTTATGCTGCGCCTGTAGCGAAGCCGCCAGCGATAGGTTGGCATCTGCATGCAGGGCACTGTACAGCCCAAATCCCGCCAAGGTGAGGTTCACGGTGTTCCACAGCATGTTCATTTCGTGGAAATATTTGGTAGTACCTGTGGTATTGGCCCTGCCCACCGCACCCACCAGCAGGTTGCCCACGGCCCAACTGCCCAACACCCACATGCCCGTTGCGTTGGTGTGGTTGCGTTGGCGGTTAAGCGATTGCAGTGTGGCATCTTGGGCCGTGGCTTGCTGCAACAATAGGGAGGCTATGATGGTAACAATAATAGTGCGCATACTATGGATAACGCAAAAATGCCTAGGATGGTTGTGCGGAAGGGGATTGCAGTATTAATCACTTTTTTAAAAGCCGCCAACCTTTGTAGCGCATGCCGAGCCGTCGGATTATTTCCAATTCCACCCTATCTTTACCATCAAACAAACAAGATGCAAAAGCTATTGCCCCTCTTTTTACTGTTGTTCGGCCTGAATTCGGTGGCCCAAAACTTTCAACAAGCCTTTAAAGCAGCATTGGGTAAAAATGATACCACCAAGGCCCTTAGCATCATTACTGAATGGGAAAAGACGGCCCCTAACGACCCGGAGCTGTACACAGCCGCCTTTAACCTTTACTTTCTTACCAGCGAGCAAGAGACTATTGCATTGGAAAAGGAGCAAAAAAACAAGGAAAGCATTGCCATTACCGATAGCACGGGCACAACCGTGGGCTACCTCAATACCAAAAAAGGTTATAACCCTGCAAAAATTGCCAAAGCCTTCTATTATATCAACCAAGGCATTGCGCAATTTCCCGACCGGTTGGACATGCGCTGGGGCAAATGTTATGTATTAGGGCAAGTAGCCGACTATGATAACTTTACCAACGAAATTGTGAGCACTTTGCAACATTCCGCTGCCATCCAATGCAAATGGCTGTGGACCAACAACCAACCAACGCCCAACCCCCAAAAGGAAATGCTGGAAGCTGTGCATACTTACATGAAACAATTGTACGATACGGAGGATGACAAGTTGGTGGTAAACATGCAGCGCATTGGCGATGTGGCCCTTTTCCATTACCCGAACCATATCGAAATACTCACTTCCACTTCGGTTGCCTATATGCTCACCGGTAATTATACAAAGGCCCTTGGTTACCTAAAGCGGGCTGAAAAATTGAACCCCAAAGATTTTATCGTGCTCAACAATATGGCCCGTTGCTACGAGCTCACCCGCAACAAGGCCAATGCCCTTAAATATTATCAATTGGCTGCGAAGTATGGCGATGCCGAAGCCAAAGAAACGGCCAAGCGGAAACAGAAGGAATTACGTTGATTATAGCGATTACGATGATTACGGTGATTTTGTAATGGTCATGATTGCTGCGCATAGCGGGTCCATTGGCTGTTGTACCTGTGGCCCTAAAACAGTTGTCTATATTATTCGCTTTGCTGACTCAAAATAGGGTACGGCTTTCTTATTTGCAAAATGATAATTTTTTTAACAAAGATTAAACCTATCCGGTGGAGGGCAGTCTAATGGCATTAATACCGACGATGAATGTCGGCATTATCCCATTTGTATTTAGCCTGATTAATAAATCCAAATGGTATAACTTAACAAATCACTATTTTTAACAACCAAAATTGACAAACAATGAAGCTATCATCAAAAACAACCCTACCAGCATTATCCTTATTTTTATTGATCGGCTTGGCCAGTTGTACCAAAACAAAAGAAACCCTTGCTCCCGTTAGCGACAATTCCACCGAAATGGCCGCTGCCCGAACCTTTCGCATCAGTGGTTCGCTGGTGGTAGATGGTATTACCAGAACCTATACCCTGGTACTACCCACCGGTTACTATCTGTCGGCATCCAACTATTCTTTGGTGATTGCCCTGCACGGCGGTGGCGGCAGTGGCACCCAGTTTGAAAGTTCTTGCAAACTCACCGATAAGGCCAACGCCGCTGGTTTTGTAGTGGTGTATCCTGATGGTACGGGCGGTATCAGAACCTGGAATGCTGGCACTTGCTGCGGTTCGGCAGTTACCAACAATGTAAATGATGTGAAGTTCATCAGCCAATTGATTGACCAATTGGTGGCCAATTACAAAATCAACCCCAAAAAAGTGTATGCCACGGGCCACTCCAACGGGGGCATGCTCAGCTACCGACTGGCTTGCGAACTGTCTAACAAAATTGCGGCCATTGCGCCCAATGCCTCCACCATGGTGGTTACATCGCCCTGCAATCCAGCCCGGCGGGTACCGATTTTGCACATGCACTCCAAGCTCGACCAAAACATTCCTTACACCGGCGGTTACGGTAGCGGTATCAGTGGTGTATATGCCCCACCACTCGATTCGGTGTTCACTGTATGGTCAACCATCAACACTTGCCCTCCCGCCCTGCAAGTAACCACTACCACAACGGGCTATACTTTAAAAAGGTGGTTGTTGTGCGCCAACAGTACCACCATACACTATTACCTTACCAACGATGGCGGTCATAGTTGGCCCAGTGGGTTGCCCGGCAGCGCTGGAGCCGATACGCCCTCCACAGCCATCAATGCCAACGATTTATTGTGGGATTTTTTCAAACAATTCCAATTACCTTAGCATACATTTAACGGGTATTTTCAAGAACGGCCATCCAATAAGGGTGGCTGTTTTTTTGACAGGGATTGCTGTGATTTTTTGATTGTGGTGATTTGAGGAGCCAGCGGCATTGAAGAGGTTGTTCGATTCGCCATCACTACATACTTTGAATTCCTTCCCTAGAAATGCCCTGCTCCTTAGATTCAAACACACACCCAACCATTGCATTATTACCCAAGTTTGGTATTTTTACTTCAAAAGAATAATAATGGGAAGGAATACTTCAGTTTCTCTGGGAGATCATTTTGAAACTTTTGTGGATGAACGTATAGCCGCTGGGAGATTCAAGAATGCGAGTGAAGTAATTAGGACGGGTCTTAGATTATTGGAAGAAGAAGAGGGTAAGCTGGTTGCATTGCAAAAAGCCATTAAAGATGGAATAGATAGCGGCGTTGCCAAGAACTTTAACCACGAAAAGCATTTGGCCTATCTTAAAACCCGAAAGAAGCAACATGGCTAAATTCCAACTAACGAAGAAAGCGGTTGAAAAACAAAATACGGCAAAGGCTTTAGCAGGAGTAATATCTATTTGTGTAGGCTATTTTATATCAAGTACCAAAAATTTCAGACAGTGTGTGGAAAATTGAATTGGAGCCATTATGCAGAATTACTGATTGCTTTAGCCGTCTTGGCAATTCACAAAAAAATCTCACTACCTTAGCCAAAACAAACAAAATGGTCAACGAAGCGATTCAAGCCTACAACGATGCCCAAGTGGCGGCAGACAAAAGCATCTGCGATTTATTGGCGCAGGAAATCAGCCGTGGCCTGCCCAAGGCCGAAAGCAAGATCTGGCATGCCCACCCCGTTTGGTTTTTGGATGGCAACCCCATTGTGGGTTATCACAAATTAAAAAACTGTGTACGCCTGTTGTTTTGGAGCGGTCAATCTTTTGAGGAGGAAGGTTTACAAAAAGAAGGCAGCTTTAAAGCCGCACAAATACGCTACACCGATGTAGCGCAGGTAAACACGAAAGACCTCAAACGCTGGCTAAAAAAATCCATCGCCATCCAATGGGATTATAAAAATATTGTGAAGCGCAAGGGGCAGTTGGAAAGACTGAGCTGAGGGCCGTTGACCGTTGGCCGTTGGCCGTGGGTCGTTGGCCGTTGGCCGGAAAAGTTGACGGTTGACAGTGTGACGGTTGACAGGAAGGGCGTTGGAGAACCGCAACAAAAACCCGCAACTAAAACAACCCGTAACCCGCAACAAAACCAACCAAAGCCCAAAAAGATTGACAGCAACCACTATTCATTATTCACTATTCCCTCAACTATCCATTATCAATTATCCACTCTCAACTCCCCTGACAACCATCACCCCCTTTCCTATTACCCATCATCTTTTACGCTGAAAGGGCCTGCTATCTTTCCCCAAAAAAAAATTAAGATGCCCCACGTATCTGACGAGGTTACGTTTGATGCCATTTCATTTTGCAACAAGGCCCGCTTGTGCCCACCCGTAGGTAGTACCGAAGAAACCGAAGCCTTCCAACACCTGCAGGCCAATTTTGCCGCACAGTACGAAGCCGTTTTCCCCAATAAGTTGGCACCCAAAACCGTGGTCATCATCCCCAGCCTCACGCTCGACCAAGAAATATTGGGCAAGGTAAACGGCCATGTGTTTTACGAAGAACGGCTGCTGTGCCTGCTGATGCTGTTGCGCATGCCCCGCACCCATGTGGTGTACCTCAGCAGTGTGCCCATCGACCCCTGTATCATCGATTACTACCTGCACCTACTGCCCGGCGTTACCGGCTACCATGCCCGCCAACGCCTCACCCTGTTGAGCTGTTACGATAGTTCCGCCCAATCGCTTACGGAAAAAATATTGAGCCGCCCCCGCCTGATGGCCCGCATACAAAAAAGCATACCGCCGGGGCATCTGGGGCATATCGCTTGCTTTAATGTAACGGATTACGAAAAAACCTTGGCCGTGCGCCTCGGATTGCCCATTTATGGCTGCGACCCCTCCCTTTGGTACTGGGGCAACAAAAGCGGTAGCCGCACCTTGTTCAAACAATGCAATATCCTCGTGCCGCCGGGCTTTGAAAACCTAAAAAACGAAACCGAAGTGGTACAGGCCCTTACGGCCCTCAAACTGCAAAACCCATCCTTGCAAAAAGCCGTGGTAAAAATCAACGAAGGTTTTTCGGGCGAGGGCAATGCCGTGTTCAGCTACCAAGGCCTAGCAGTAGATGCCAACCTGCAAGAGCAGGTGCAGGCCCTATTGCCACAGCGCTTGAAGATAGTGGCCAGCAACCTGAGCTATGATACATTTATGCAAAAGTTTACGGCCATGGAAGGCGTGGTGGAATCTTTTGTGGAAGGCGGCATCAAAACCTCACCCTCGGTACAATGCCGCATCAGTCCCTTGGGTAAGGTAGATGTGATTTCTACCCACGACCAAGTGCTGGGCGGCGAGTCGGGGCAAGTGTTTATCGGTGCGGATTTTCCGGCCGATATTGCTTACGCTGCCGAACTGGGGCAAATGGGCAAAACCATTGGCGAACTGATGAAGCAAAAGGGCGTATTGGGCCGTTTTGGTATTGATTTTATTTCTGTGCTGGAAGGTCCTACTTGGCAGCACTATGCCATCGAAATCAACCTGCGCAAGGGCGGCACCACCCATCCGTTTTTAATGTTACAATTCCTTACCAATGGCGAGTACCACGCCGATACGGGGCGCTATACCATGCACGACGGACAGGAACGTTTTTACTTTGCCACCGACAACCTGCAAAGCGATCATTACAAAGGCCTTACCCCCCACGACCTAATCGACATTGTCATGTACCACGGACTGCATTACAACGGTACTTCCGAGGAAGGGGTGATGTTCCACCTCATCGGGGCGCTTTCGCAATTTGGCAAACTGGGCATGGTATGCGTGGGCAAAACAATGGAAAGAGCGAGGGAATTTTATAGGCAAACGATTGACGTGTTGGATAGGGAGTGTGGGATTTAGGAATTGGGAATTGGGGATTGGGGATTGGGGATTGGGGATTGGGGATTGGGGCATACCATCTGGCGCAGCCTAGAGTAGCGTGTCCTGCCAGGGAGTGTAAAATACCTGCAATGCTGCTATGACGCAGACAAGGCTGGGAAGCAAAGTCGACATTTAGGAACTTTGCATATATTTGACATAGATATTTCTATCGGTAATCAGTGCCATAAGTCCCCATCATCGGCAACACTTGGTTGTTGGTGGTAAACGCAAAGCAGCACCCTGTAATTTTCAAAAGTTTGATAGCATGGAAACCAACTCACGAACAGACAAATCAATAAAAGGACTTTGGTCATTTTCGACCGAAATCTTCGTACGATGCCCGCATTGTGCCAAAAGAGCACTCATATTCACAGCCCTTGGAAAATACAATATCCCACATCCATCAGCGGCAAAATCGAAATTTCGCTGCAATAATTGTTACACCCCTATCGATGAAAATCTTTGGTACGGACCCATTTATATTTCACCAAAATTCCAGCGGTGTGACTATTGTGGCACAAAACTTCAATATGCTGAAAAGGTAAATAAGATTAAAGGTAAAATTGAACTTAAGTGTGCTACATGTACGCAAGAAAAAAAGTACGATGTCAGTTATAGTTTGACTTATGCAAACGACAAACAGGCAACCGACCCTTTTTTGGGATTACCATTGTGGCTACAAATTCCTGTTGATGACAACATTCTTTGGGCTTACAATTATAACCACCTTGACTACCTTAAAAACTATGTAGCCGCTAAACTTCGAGAAGAAAAGGAGATTACGAAATACTCGATGACACAAAAACTGCCCAACTTTATCAAACTTGCAAAAAACAGAGACAAGATTTTAAAAGCGATAGGCCGTTTAGAGAAATTATAGTTTGCGCACGCATCTAACGCAATCTATGTCCAAAAACAAATAAAAGTCTGTAAAGTAATAGCGTATCATTTCGCCTATCAACAAAGACCTTATTTTCAATTGCAAAAGCCTTTTTCTCAAATCCCGATGCAAGCGGGCAAATTAAAAAGATGTTGGGCCGTTGACTCATTCTCGTTGGCCGTGGGTCGTTGGCAGTGGGGCGCAGAACCCCGCTCGGTATCCAGCAACCAGCCACGCCTACTGCCCGCCTGAATGACGCAGTCGGGCAGGCCCGTCCGAACGGCTTCAACCGGGCGGGCGTGATTTGCGCAAGGCCTCCATATCCCGCAACTAGCATCCTGTATCCAGTATCCGCTATCCAGCATCCCGCTCCCCAGCCCCCAGCCCCCTCATCCAACATTTTCCAATAAAATACAATTCCTCACCCCGATACCGCCTGCTATGCCCTTCCCAACTACTTAAAAAGGCTGCTGCCACTGGCAGGAACCTTTTTAAAGCCATTTTTTACACCCTGCTGGAAAATAATACCGGTTTTATATAATTTCTGCCCCGAAACCACTGGCGGCGGGCAATTGTAAGCTAAAAATAGGCTGCTGCCATTGGCAGCGAGGTTTCCAACAACTTTTATTCCATGCCGCCGTAGGCAGCAGGTAAAAAATTGGAAAAAGAAGGGTGAATATCGTTGGCCGTTGACCGTTGACCGTTTATCGTTGACCGTGGGGTGTAGGCCCTTGGCTACAACCATTCAAGGCTCAAACTATCAACTATCCATTATCAATTATCCACTATTCATTATTCCCTATTAACTATTCACTCCCCTTCCCTCTGCCATTTTGTCATTCCTTCCCCGAAAATCACTACCTTTGCCCCTACATTTTTTAGGTGATGGAATTACTGGATACAACGACCAAAATACACGACGAAACCCGGCAAGGGGAAGCTTTTGCCCCCTTCGCCATGGATGCCAACCCTTACCAAAAGCATTTTTTCATAGAAAGCTATGGCTGCGCCATGAACTTTGCCGACAGCGAAGTGGTGGCGGCTATTTTATACGAAAACGGCTATGGCGCCACCGACAACCCCGAGGAGGCCGACCTGATCCTCATCAACACCTGCTCCATCAGGGAAAAGGCCGAGCAAACGGTGCGCAAACGGCTCACCACTTTCAAAGCCCTTAAAAATCAAAAAAAGGGCCTGCTCGTTGGGGTATTGGGCTGTATGGCCGAGCGGTTGAAAGCAAAATTTTTGGAAGAAGAGCAATTGGTGGATATGGTGGTGGGGCCCGATGCCTACCGCACCCTGCCGGCATTGATAGCCGAAGCGGATGGTGGACAAAAAGGCGTAAACGTACTGTTGAGCCGGGAAGAAACTTATGGCGATATTGCACCCATCCGCCTCAACAGCAACGGCGTTACGGCTTTTGTAAGCATTACCCGTGGCTGTAATAATATGTGCTCATTTTGTGTGGTGCCCTTTACCCGTGGCCGTGAGCGCAGCCGTAATGCCGAAAGCATTGTGGCCGAATGTGCCGACCTGTTCAACAGGGGCTATCGGGAAGTAACCCTACTCGGCCAAAACGTGGATAGCTATTATTTTGTGGCCGACACTACCACCAACGAACAGGTGCAGCCGGTAACTTTTGCCATGCTACTGGAAAAGGTAGCCCAGCTATCGCCCCTGCTGCGGGTGCGCTTTTCTACCTCGCACCCCAAAGACATAACAGACGAAGTACTGCATACCATTGTTAAGTACGATAATATCTGCAACTATATCCATCTGCCCGTACAAAGCGGCAGCAGTAGGGTGTTACAGTTGATGAACAGAACCTACACCCGTGAGTGGTACTTGGCCAAGGTAAACCGCATAAGGGAAATCATTCCCGATTGCGGCCTGAGCACCGATATCATCTGCGGCTTTTGTACCGAAACGGAAGAAGACCATCAGGCAACGATCAGCTTGATGGAATACTGCCGCTTCGATTTGGCCTACATGTATTTTTATAGCGAAAGGCCCGGCACATTGGCCGCCCGCCGCTACGAAGATGACATACCCGAAGAGGTAAAGAAAAGAAGGTTGACCGAAGTAGTGGCCTTGCACCGTAGTATTGCCCTACAAAGCATGCAGCAGGATGTGGGCAAAACTTTTAAAGTATTGATAGAGGGCGACAGTAAAAAAAGCGATGCCCATTGGGCGGGCCGCAATGATCAAAACAAAGTGGTTATTTTTCCCAAAGCGGGCAATGGCTTGCAAAAAGGGGACTATGCCATCGTAAAAGTAAATGAATGTACCAGCGCTACCTTGCTGGGCGAGTTGGTAACCGATTAAAAAACAACAATGAGACGTTTCAGATTCGTTATCGCAGTAAAATATGTAATACTGCTGGGTGGTGTAATTTTCTCTGCCCCACTTTTAAAGTATGTGTTTGGCGGAAGAGAGGGAGATTTCACCGGTCTGGGCATAGCAGCCGCTGGCTGTTTTATCGCCTACGCCCTGATAGATAACAACGATGTACGGGAAGCCAATAAAGATTGAACCCCGGTAAAATCTTTTATTGGCCAAAACGTCTTAAAAAGTAGCGCACTACAAAACAAATGACCATCGGGCTCAAAAATAATTGAACAATGGATTTACAAAGCATCAAAAATAGATTTGGCATCATTGGCAACTCGCCCACCCTCAACCATGGGTTGAACGTGGCCGTACAGGTGGCCAATACCGACCTGAGTGTATTGATTGTGGGCGAAAGCGGTGTGGGCAAGGAAGTGTTTTCGCAGATCATCCACGGCCTTTCGGCACGCAAGCACAACCCCTTTATTGCCGTTAACTGCGGCGCCATCCCCGAAGGCACGATCGATTCGGAACTGTTTGGCCACGAGAAGGGTTCTTTTACCGGTGCGGTGGACAGCCGCAAGGGCTATTTTGAAACCGTAAACGGCGGTACCATCTTTTTGGATGAGATCGGCGAATTGCCCCTCGGCACACAGGCCCGTTTGTTGCGGGTATTGGAAGCCGGCGAATATATACGGGTGGGCTCCAGCAAAGTACAAAAAACGGATGTGCGGGTAATTGCCGCCACCAATAAAGACCTATTGGAATTTACACAAAATGGAAAGTTCAGGGAGGATTTGTACTACCGCCTCAACACCGTGCCCATCAGGGTGCCTTCGTTGCGTGACCGGAAAGAAGATGTGCCCCTGCTGTTTAGGAAATTTGCCGTGGATTTTGCCGATCGGTACAAAACCACCCCCGTGCAACTGGACGAAGCTGCCAAAAATTTGTTAATGAATTACCCTTGGCCGGGAAATGTGCGGGAATTAAAGAATATTGCAGAACAAATGTCGGTATTGTCGAAAGATAAGAATATCGGTGCCACGGAAATGCAGCGTTTTTTGCCGGAGCACAATTACAGCCGCCTCCCCGTTTTGGCGGGCAGTAGTGGCAGCGTAAGCCAAGCCGAATTCGCCAGCGAAAGGGATATCCTGTACAAGCTGTTCTTCGACATGAAGAAAGACGTGAACGAGTTGAAAAAGATATTGTACGATATGGTGCAGAACCCCGGCCATGTGCATACGGCACCTTCTTTTTCGCCCGAGCCCATGATACCCGAGTACGGTCAAACGAGCCTGCCCGCCACCATGGCACAGCCCGCCCAATCGGTATTGCTGGGGCAAAATGGCACGGAAGACATTCACCACCATGAGGAAGTGGAAGAGTCGCTGAGCATTATGGACAAAGAAAAAGAACTGATACTAAGGGCCATCAAAAAGCACAAGGGCAAACGCAAAGATGCTTCTTTGGACCTAGGCATCAGCGAAAGGACGCTTTACCGCAAACTGAAGGAGTACGGTATTGAGCCCAATTGATCACAGTAAAAAATAAAGCTTGAAAAAATTAATCATCATACTGCTAGTAGCTTTTACAGGTATTTATTCCACCTGCAAATACTCATTTAAAGATATTGGCTCTATACCGCCAGAAGTAAAAACTTTTCGGGTAAACTATTTTACCAACAAAGCCACTTATATCAATCCGCAACTGGGGCCGCAGTTGACTGAAAGGTCCAAGCAAAAAATCATCAGCACCACTCGCCTGCGCCAAACCAACAACGATGATGCACATTATGATATCAGCGGTTATATCTCCGATTATTATGTAACCACCAGCGGTATCACCAATGGCAACGCCGGCACCAACCGGTTGAATGTTTCGTTCCATTTAATTTTTAAAAATACGTTCGACCCCACTAAAAATATCGAAACCGATCTCAGCCGCACTTTCGATTTTCCGGCCACGCAAGGGCTACAACAAGCAGAAGCCTCGCTCAATTCGGAAATCATCAAAAACATCACCGACGAAATTTTTAATAAAATATTTTCTAATTGGTAGTTTTTAAAGCGGGTATCCAATAAGTTTTTTACTTTGCGCCATTAAATAAAGGAGGGCAATTGCTACAGGATTTACTGTCTACATTTTCATCCCCCGCCGAAAAGCAGGGTTACTTATTGCAGCTTACTGCGGCACATCCTTATTTTGCCCCTGCACAGTTTTGCCTATTGCAAACCATGCAGCCCGGAGAAGCGGAGTATGGCCATCGGGCCGCTATTGCCCATTTGTTGTACAACAATGCCCATTGGCTCCAATTCCAATTGGCACAAACGGGAAAGCCCAAAATGGCCACCGTACCAAGCCCCACCGCCGCAGCAGCCGTGCTGATGGATACCGCAGCAGAGCCAGCAGCCGAGGAAACAGTGGATGTGGATGCGCCTACAGCAACAACGGCTTTGCCGGAATTGACTGTTGAGGCACCAGCAGCCGAGGAAACTGAAACTGCCCATACGGAAGTGGACAACACCGAACTTACCGAAGCAGCTGTGCTGATGGATACCGCAGCAGAGCCAACAGCCGAGGAAACCGAAGCTGCCCATATGGAAGTGGACAACACGGAACTTACCGAAAAAACTGCGGAGCCCTTGGCCGAAGAAGCCATTTTGAAGGATAATGATACCATCGTAGCCGAAACCGCCGCTAGCGATATGTCCGAGCCAACGGAGGAGGAAATCCCCAACCCATTGGGGGCACCGGCCAATCCCCCAGCACCCCTTGCTGCCCCGGAAAAGGAGGAAATGCTCTTTGAACCCCTGTTTGCAGTGGATTACTTCGCTTCGCAGGGCATCAAACTATCCGAAGAAGTGCAGAGCAGTGATAAACTGGGCAAACAGCTCAAAAGTTTTACGGAATGGCTCAAATCCATGAAAAAAACCTATGCCCCCAGCCCAGCCGAGGAGGAGTTGGCCGAGGAGGAAGAGGTGCAAACCATTGCCGAAAAGAGCAATACCGAAGGCGATGTGGTAACCGAAGCCATGGCAGAAGTGTTTGCCCTACAAGGCCGTAAGCAAAAGGCCGCAGCTATTTACCGCAAATTAAGTTTGCTCAATCCCCATAAAAGTGCTTACTTTGCAGCCAAAATCGAAAATTTAAAGTAAAGGTAATGTTAATAATATTTGCCATTTTAGTGATCCTTTCCGCTGTAGTACTGGGTTTCATCATATTGATCCAAAATCCCAAAGGTGGTGGCCTATCCGGCACTTTTGGCGGTTTGGGCAACCAATTGATGGGCGTAAAGCAATCAACCGATATCATGGAAAAAGGCACTTGGCTTTTTGCAGGCATCATTGGTGTTCTTTGCCTGTTGTCGCCATTGTTTATCCCCAAAGGAACAACAGGTGCTTCCAAAAACGAGGAATTCATGAATAAAAACCTTCCCGCCACCAAAACGCCCCCTGCTACTTCTACGGTGCCTGGTACGGGTAATGCCCCAGTTGCTACTCCCGCAGATTCTCCCGCAAAGTAATTACGCATACCAACATATTTAAAAAAGCTCCAATCGAATTGGGGCTTTTTTGTTGCCTGCCTGTTTTTTCAAATAGGTAACAAAAGCAGCATACCTACTGTTTCAGTAAGGGAAAGCCGCTTTTTGTAGGCTACAGAGCAAACGCATCTAAATTAAATTCAGCGGAACCAGCCCATATGCCTTAGTGTAACAAGGCAAAAAGGGAGTAACCTGCTACCAGTTCCGAGGTGAACCACCTCATTTAGTCCGGTCCGCCGTAGGCGGATTTTCTGGGGCGAAGGGGACCCAGAAAAAGGGCTAAATGAGGTGGTGAACCCGGAACGAAGCCCGCCGGCTTGAGGCAAGCACAAGCAAACAATCACTAGAATGCAGCGATACGGTTGGGTATAGTAACAATTCAAACATTATAAATTAGATGGGTTTGCCTTGTGGCGGGTTTCTGTATTTTTAATATGTATTGCATACCCGCTATCTTTGTACGATTATGACGCAACGGAAAAAGGTAATAACAGGCATTGTAGTCGTGCTGCTGGCAGGTGCCACTTTTGTGGCTTGGCAGTTCTTTGGCCCCGCTACCAAAGCCCCTGTGGGCAAGTATTTGTTTATCAAAACGGGTAGTACCTACGGTACCGTAAAACAGCAATTGCTGGACGAACAAATCATCGGCCGCCCTTTTTACTTTGATTTTTTAGCCCAAAGGCTCAATTATCCCGAAGCGGTAAAGGCAGGCCGTTACGAGATAAAAGACGGCATGAGCCTGCTTTCCCTTATCCGCATGTTGCGCAGCGGCCGCCAAAGCGAAGTGGTGTTTACCATTAAAAAACTACGTACCCTAGAGGATCTGGCAGCACTGGCAGGCAAGCAACTGGAAGCAGATTCGGCAGACTTTATGGCTTTTTTCAACCATCCCGATTCGTTGAGGAGGTATGGGTTTAACACCAATACCGCCATGACGGTGGTAATACCCAATACGTATAAAATACGCTGGAATACGCCGCCCGCCAAAGTTTTTGGACGGCTGCTGGATGAACAAAAAAAGTTTTGGACACCCCAACGGGTGCAACTGGCCAGCGCCCATGGCCTTAGCCCGCTACAAGCGTATACCCTTGCCAGTATTGTGGAAGAAGAAACCAATGTACCCGAAGACAAGGGGAAGATTGCCAGCGTATATTTAAACCGTATGGAAACCGGCATGAAGCTGGGGGCTGACCCCACCGTTAAATTTGCCATGAAAGATTTTGGCTTGAAAAGGATATTCAACAAACACCTTCAATATGAGTCGCCCTACAATACCTACTTGCACGAAGGTTTGCCACCCGGCCCCATTTGCACACCATCGGCCAATACCCTTGATGCAGTATTAAATGCGCCAACCACCAATTATTTGTACTTTGTGGCGCAGCCCAACCTTACCGGCTATTCTAATTTTGCAACGGATTATGCTGAGCACATGCAATTTGCACGTATTTACCAGCAATGGATCGATAGCTTTTTACGGGCCAAAGCTGCCAACCAACAACCTTTAATCCAGTAAACCTAACTTGACAAAAATAGAACGACATATCGTTACGTTTCCCCCAGTCAGTTTTGCATTGCGTAAAACCAAGCACTGGGTATTGCCCGGGTTTGAAGGTTTGCCGTTATATGATGTAATCAAATTTTTTTATAAGCAGTTGCGCACCGTGGGCCTCAGCGAGCGGGCCTCAGCCATTTCGTACAACCTCATCATGGCCATACCGCCCGCCTTTCTGTTTTTGTTTACGCTGCTGCCGAAATTGCCGTTTATCGACAAGAAAAATATCAAATTTCAACTGCACATGCTGGTGAACGATATTGTACCGGCCAAAGTGCACAATGAAAACATCAATAAATTCATCGACAGTTTCTTTAGCGATCCTAAGATTGGTTTACTGTCTTTTGCTTTTATCCTATCGCTTTTCTTTGCATCCAATGCCATGATGGGCATCATGCGCTCTTTCAACAAAAACTATGTGGGTTTTCAAAAAAGGATGGGCTTGCACAAACGCTGGACGGCCATCAAACTTACTTCCCTTTTACTCAGTTTGGTGTTGGGGTGTCTGTTATTGCTAATTACACAAGGCGTGGTATTAAAATGGTTGGGTATTAAAAATGCCAGCGTACGCCAAATCATCTTCTTTATTCGATGGGTCTTTATCATCGCCCTGATATTTTACTCCTTCGCCTTTATCTACAAATATGCACCTGCCGTGCAAAAAAGATGGAAACTCGTTTCGCCGGGTGCAATATTGGCCACTTCTTTGGGCATTCTCGCCAGTTTGGGATTTTCGGCGTTTGTAAACAATTTTGGCAAGTACAGCGTATTTTATGGTGCCATTGGTACTGTAATTGTGCTGATGGCGCTTGTTTTCATCAATTCCCTGGCCCTGCTAATAGGTTTTGAGTTGAATGTAAGCATCAAATCGCTGCGGGCCTTTGCCGAGCAACGGGAAAAAGAGGAAGCCGAAAAAGCCCAGGCAGCAGCAGTTACATGAGCGGTTTGGCACCGGCCTATTATTGTGTTAACTTCATCATCTAAAATAATTACAATGAAAAAAATATATCTTTTGCCGCTTGCCTTATTGGCACTGTGCATGGCCTTTACCACGGCCCCGGGCGACCCATTGGCCATTGGCAGCATCATGCCCAATGCCACGAGTAAGATGAAGGATATTTCGGGCAAAGAACTGTCCCTCTCCGAAGCCAAAAAGGACAATGGCCTATTGGTGATGTTCAGTTGCAATACCTGCCCTTATGTAATCAAAAACCAAGACCGCACCAAAACCATCAGTGCCTATGCCCTTAAGCAAAATATTGGCGTAGTGGTAGTGAACAGCAATGCTGCCCTGCACAACGATGCCGATAGCTACGAAGCCATGAAAGCCTATGCCAAGCAGCAAGGGTATCAATGGAATTATGTTGTGGATGAAAACAGTGCATTGGCCGATGCCTTTGGTGCCAACCGCACACCCGAATGTTTTTTATTTGACAAGGATAATAAACTGGTATATCACGGCGCTATCGACGACAGCCCTGCGGATGCCAACAATATTTCCCGTGAACATTTAAAGGCAGCCATCAACGAAACGGTGGCTGGCAAGGCAGTTACGGTTACGCAAAGCCGCAGCGTGGGCTGCACCATTAAAAGAAAGAGTTAAGGTTTTTTTAAAATAGCTACTGTTAACCGGCTTACGCAAGTGAGCCGGTTTTTTTCATCGTGTATCTTAATGTCCCACACATGTGTGGAAGCGCCCAAATGCAGCGGTGTACAGGTAGCCGTTACGTAGCCTTCCTTTACGCTGCGCAAATGATTGGCATTGATTTCTAGGCCCACACAAATGTTTTTGTCCATGTCTATTACCAAGGCAGATGCTACACTGCCTACCGTTTCGGCCAAAGCACAACTAGCGCCGCCGTGCAACAAACCATAGGGCTGCTTGGTACGTTCATCCACTGGCATACGCATTTTTACATAGTTATCCCCTATCTCCATCCATTCCATACCCAAATGCTGGCCCATGGTATTGGGACCAAGCGGATGTAAATCGTTGAGGGTGATATCTTTTTTAAACCAGATCATACATTACTTTTTTTGTACACGAATTGAGAGGGATTGCACTGATTACACGAATTAAATAAACCAACACACCGTTCACTTTCAACTCTCACCTTTTGGCGCAGAGCGCCACCGAGCCTGCCCGACTGCGTCATTCAGGCGGGCCAAAGGCACGGCAACTCTCAACTATCCACTATCCATTATCCATTATCCACTATCCATTATCAATTCTTCACTATTCATTATTAACTATTCACTTTTAACTAACCATCGCACCGCCAACTCATACCCCTTTAGCCCCAAGCCGCTGATGGTGCCTACCGCTTTGGCCGACACATGCGACAATTGCCGGAAAGCCTCCCTGGCGTCGATATTGGAGATATGTACTTCTATCACCGGTGCTTTTATGGCCGCTATGGTATCGCCAATGGCCACCGAAGTATGGGTGTAGCCGCCGGGGTTCATCACAATCCCATCATGGCTATAGCCCACCCGTTGCAGTTCGTTGATCAATTCTCCTTCAACATTACTTTGATAATAATGTAAAGTTACGTCGGGGAAAAGGGCTTGTAATTGTTCAAAATATTGCTCAAAGGGCATATTGCCATAAATATCCGTTTCCCTTTTGCCCAGCAGGTTTAGGTTGGGGCCATTGATGATGGTAATGTTCATAAAAGATCGTTTGTTGTACCAAAAGTACGTGAATTTACATCAGCCAGTGGAATGCGCCCTATTGCTCCTCCTCATAATAAATCTTATAATACTTACGGCCCGCTTCATCCACGCCCCTTTCAATCATATCCCTATTGCCATGTATGTAGATGTGGAAATTCTTATCCAACTTCAGCACACTTTTAAACACACGGGCCTGCTTGCGCACTGCCTGTCGGGAAATATCAAAACTATCCTCCAGTTCAATCAGGTTTTCCTTGCGGTAACGGTCGTCAAAAGCCCTGAAAGAATCAATCACTTCGGGATGGTGCAGTACTTCTTGCTCAAATTCTGTCTTATCAAAAGAAGGATGCGTTTTAAAATAGCCAATGGAGCGGTTCAGTAAATCAATTTGATCGGTTTTGGCCACTTCAAACTCACGGGCATATTGATCCGTAACAAAATGTCGGGTAATACCTAAAAACTCCTTGGTATGATGATAATCGTCGGCAAAATGCTGGAGTTTCAAAAATTCATCCTTCCAATACTGTGCTTCACTCCCACGGTTGAGGTTATCCACCACACAAACCTGAAAACCCTCCTCCACATGCGTATTGAAAATGAGGCAACCTTTATCGGCCTTAGTAGCGAGCTGCCCTTCGTTGGTTTGCACCGTAAAGCCATCGCCCTCAGGAAGCACCTGCAAAAAAGTATCCTTTGATTCGGTTTTAAAAATGGCCAATGCCTGCATTTTCTTGCCCTCCATATCATCGCCCTCTAGCAAAGCCACATACAAATCACCACCTTTTATTTTAGGATGGGCCGAGCATTCGTACAAGTGCCGGGCCAAGTGCTGCGACTTTTCGGTAAACAAGGCATTGTTGGCAAAAATATCCCTAGCAAAACTGTAACAGGCATTCAGCGACAAATCCGACTCATGCCAGCAGCAATACATTTCGGGTTCCTTAAAAGCCGACATAAAATAGTTGGCCAATACCGTTTCCATGGCCTCGGCAAACGGCGGCAAGCTTTTTGGCGAAAGCTTACATCCTTCCTCGTTTAATTTATTACCCACCCGGTGTATGATGCAGCGCACCGGCAGGGCGTTTACAATTGGTAACATGTACAATAATTGAGCGGCAAATATAGGCAGTAAAAATTGCGGGTTAGGTCCGTTTTACCAACACCTTACCAATACCTTTTAATAATGCGGAGCCGATGGGTATGCGCCCCTGTTTGCGCATGTACGATGCCGGCATTGTCTATTTTGTCAATCCGCACTTTTCCGGCAGCGTGGATGATTTCCCCTTCGTTGAGCAGTAGCCCCACATGAATGATACGACCGTTTTCATCATCAAAAAAAGCCAGGTCCCCGCAACGCACTTGTTGCAAAAAATCAATGGTGGTACCCATTGCCGCTTGTTGATGGGCATCCCTGGGCAATGCCATATCCAAAAACCGAAAAACGGTTTGGGTAAAGCCGCTACAATCTACCCCAAAAACCGAGCGGCCGCCCCATAAGTAAGCCGTATTGATAAAGGTATGGGCCAAAGCGGTAATAGTGGCTGCATCTTTCGTAGCCTGAGCTGGGTGCCAGCTTGGCCCGGTAAATTCCAGCGCATCAGCGCCCCACATGGCTTTTCCTTGCTCAAAACCCGTAAGGCTGCTACCGTAGGGCACTTGCATGGGGCTGCCGTTGTACAACACAGTATTGTGCCAACCAGCCGTCAACAAAGATGGGGTGTTGATGGGCAAATCCACTTGCACAATATGGCTTTGCTGGCACCAGCCTTCGTAGCCATCATGGCTTGCCTTTACCCGATACCACAGGTTACCCACCGTTTCCACAATGCTGGCAGTTTCGCCAAAAAGCAATTGGCTGGTCATTTCGGCCTCATGCGCCGGGGCCTTGCGCAAGGCACAGAGCGGCACACAACAAATGGCATGTAAAGGCATGACGATTGTTTTAGTGGTGTCAAATATCAAAAATTATTTGTGAAAAAGAACTTTCCCTGCATCTTTACAAAAAATACTGCTTGAAGCCAGATAGGTACAACCATATCAGCGACCAGGAATTGTTGGACAATTTTTACGAAGACCATAGCAACGAATGGTTGGGTATCTTGCTGCAACGTTATACCATGCTGCTATTGGGTGTAAGTATGAAGTACCTAAAAAATGAGGAGGCCGCCAAAGACGCTGTACAACAGGTTTTTTTAAAAGTGATTGGCGAACTGCACAAATACAAAGTGGGTTATTTTAAAAGTTGGTTGTACATGGTGGCCAAAAACCATTGCTTAATGAAGCTCCGCGACAAAAGCAAGGCCCCATTGGAAATAAACGACCATGTGTTGTCTACCCCGGCCGAACCCGATGCCCCACAAACACATGCCGAAAAAGAGATCCTGCTCACCCAAATGGCGGGGGCCCTACAACAATTGAATTTTGAGCAACAGCAATGTGTAACTTTGTTTTATTTGGAAAAGAAGAGTTACCAAGAAGTAGCAGATGCCACAGGTTATAGTTTGCTACAGGTGAAGAGCCATATACAGAACGGTAAACGCAATTTAAAAATTATGCTGGAACGCATGCAGCAAAATGAACAATGATGTAACAAACATACCGAATGAGGGCCAGGGCCCTGTGGACGACAAGAAATTGATGGAGTACCTCAATGAGCAATTGTCGAAGCAGGAAAGCCATGACCTAGAAGCCCTGATGGCAGATGATCCATTTGTAAGTGATGCAGTGGAAGGGCTGGCGGAATTTTCTGATAAAAAAAGCTTGGATGTATATGTGGATCAATTGAACCGTGACCTGCAAAAGCAATTGGACAAAAAGAAGAAACGCCGGGAGAAACGTAAACTCCCCGATCAGCAATGGACCTTTGTAGCCATTGTGGTACTTTTATTGATTTGTGTCATCACTTATTTTGTAATCAAAAGGCAAAGAACGGACACCCCCAGCACACCCCATACTACGCAACAACAAAAGGATAAATCGGCACTTTAAAAACGGTGTTGTTGTAAAAAAACCTTGCTGCTAAGCACAGTCATTTTTGAAAAATAAAAATCATCTACATTTTCGGTAATTATGTAATCGCATTGCTGGGCAAGGGCTGCATAGTATTGGATACCGTCTTCAAAATCAATTACCGCTTTATCGGCCAAAGCCTGTTGCACACAATCTTGCGTAACCGGTGCTATGCCAATGTGCTGGCACAAGAGGCTTATTTTTTCTTTGGCTTTTTCGGTGCGGTGTTTTTTCTCGGCGAAATAAAAGGCGATGGCCAAACATACCGGTGTCGTATACACTTGCACGCCTCGTTGGCCTGCCATGCTGATGATACGTGCCGCACTGGAAAAAAGCGGATACTCCTTGTTAACTACCGATACAAGGATGTTAGCATCTACAAATAGTTTCATTTTTGGGCTTTAAAGTATTCGTTTTTGAGTTTTTTGGAGGAGCGGGCCTTGGTAACATACTCGGCCTGGCCCTCGGCTACCATATTTACCCAATCGGCAATAGGAAACTCTTCGAGGGAAGCATAGCCCCCGCTGGTTACTTTTTCTAGTAAAAACTCTACTAAACGGCTAAGACTCACATTATTGGCATCGGCATAGCGCTTGGCCTTGTTTATCACGGTATCATCAAAACTAAGGGTTACTTTGGCATCCATGGTTCATTTATTTACCACAAAGCTAGCAATTTATACCACCAAAAAAAATATTTTATACGTAATAATTATCTCTCTCCCTAGGCTAAAGCCTAGGGCCATGTAAAAGTCTAGGGTATATAATGGCCTTTACCTGCTACATTCCCCTAGACTTCAGTCTAGGGCTCAGTGTCTAAAGATGAGCAAAATCCAACTCATAATCTCCTTTGATACGCTCAATGGGTGGATTAAAGTAGCCAAACTTCACTTGGGGAAACTCTTCCTGTATCAACTCCATAAATTGCTTGATACCCATGCACTCGCCCGTTTCACCCATACCAATTTTACCCAAGTACCAATCGGGGTCGATATTAAAATTGCGCCATTGTATCATGCTCAAATCGGTATCCCGAATGAGTTTCCGTAGTGCTTCATATTCTTCTACACTATCCGTCATGCCCGGAAAAACAAAATAGTTGATACTGGCCCAACCGCCATAACTGCGCACCACTTTGATACTCTCCACAATATCCTCAAACGTATAATTATTGGGGCGGTAGTAAGGGGTGTAAATTTCAGACCGGGCGCTATTGGTACTTACCCGGATGCTGTTGAGCCCAGCTTCGCAAAGCGCTTTTACCGCATCGGGCTTGCTGCCATTGGTATTGATGTTGATGCTGCCCTTGTCGGTATGTTTGCGGATTTCGATGATAGCCTCCCGGATGGTTTCCCACATCAGCAGCGGTTCGCCTTCGCAGCCCTGTCCAAAACTGATGATGGGGTATGGGGCCGTTTCCAAGTGCGGTACGGTAAACTCCACAATTTCTTCGGCAGTAGGCTTGAACGTTAGGCGGTCTTGCGTACTAACGATGGTCTCATCTTCCGGTTGAAAAGAAATACAGCCGATACAGTTGGCATTGCAAGCGGGCGAGGCCGGTACGGGGCACTCCCAGCGGCCCAAGGCAAAATTGCGGGCAGCGGGGCAGGTATAGGTTTGGCAGCAATTTTCCATCAAATGCTTTACCAACCGGTTGTGCGGATAAGCACTGAGCAAGCTGGCCGTACCCGTATCAATAGCTTTTTGATTGTACCCAGCACACTCTTGCCGTATATCTTTTTCAATACGCACGGCAGGCACATAAAAAACATCATCCAGCCAACCAGCGGCCGTATAACAAAATAAAGGGAGCGTAGGCGCATCGGCCAAGGTTTCGTAGGCGGCAATGTACAGGCCGGTGTGGGCGGGGGGGATAAAGGCGGCCACGGCCCAACCTTTTTCGCAAAGCCGCATATTGCCCGTTTCCACATCAATGCCAATGCCCCGGCGGCCGGGCAGCTCGTACAATTGGCCACCATCGGGTAGTTCAATCCATTCTTCCTCGGGCACGGGCATGGCATCCCAGCCACTACGCCCCGTTACGTACAGGGATGTATCTTCAAAAATATTGCCCTTGCCATCAGAATACAAAATAAACGGAGATGCCATAACCTTTAACAGGCAAGGGATTGGGCCAGCGCCGTGCCGGAAAACACTTCCATTATCGGCCTGCGGCTACCCCTTGCGCAAATGCTTTTGGCAAAATTCGTTAATTTGTTCCAACTCCTCTATTTTTAAATTTTTGCGCAGGTGAAATTGGATCTTGCGGCGGCGGAATGTTTCGATTACAATGCTTTGGTAATAGGGTATGATTTGCTGTACATCCTTCCAACTGATTTCGGCATCCCGGATAAAATTGGGCAGGGTAATACCTGTGTGGGTAATGTTTACCGCTTCCGATTGCAGTACCCGTTTTTCCCGGTAAAACAATACAAAAAAACTGGCGGCCAATGCCAAATGCAGCCAGCCGAATATGAGGTGCCCATCCTGTAGCAAGGTGAGGCCGATGCCCAACAGCACTACCGATTCGATGAACCTGAATATCAGATTCAGCTTGGGCGATTCTTGCAAGAGCGGGCCGCCGGCAAACAGCAGCACCAAAATATCAGCCACTACAATCAACTGGGTGATGCACAACAAGCGGCTCGTATCGTGCTCTTGCCACTGATGCAGCGCATTGACCAAGATAACGGTGGCGGCAATCAAGTGCAGCAGCCTAGCCGAACGTTTGAGCAATTCAAATGCAGGATGCACAACGGGGATGGAGAATTGGGTAAACATAACAGTAGTTTTTTGCATAGATGCAGGGGCGGGGGTTTTCCATAAAGGGAGGGGAATAACAGTAGTTGACAGTTGACGGATGACGGTTGACAGGCTGGGCGAAGGGGCTTTTGATTTGGTTACAGGTTGTTTTAGTTACGAGTTACGGGCCGCAGGCGGCGGCTTACCTCGCTATTATTTTAGTTACGAGTTGATTTAGTTACGGGTTTTCCTAGTTTGGGGCTGGATTCTGGATGTGGAGGCTTTGCCGACACCAAGCCGCAGGCATGGCTGGATACTGGATATAGGGGCATTGCCGTAAGCGACTTGCGGTCCATGGTCGATGGTCCATTGACCATGGACAATGGCCTCCCCTGTCAACTGTCCACTGTCAACCGTCAACTGCCTTCGCTCAACCGTAACTTCGCAAAAGCATTGAACGCCACTTCCTCCACTTTGGAAACCCCTCCTTCTATCTCCGTTTGCAACATTTTGTTATTCGCAAAGTCAATGGTCAACAAGCCATCTTTCAGCACAACATTTTGCAGTTCGGCCCAAGCAATGGCCCTGGGCGGAAAGCTGGGGTAATCAATCTGCTGCTCGGTAAAACGCACCAGCATGGGTCGGCGGGCAATATAATCCAGCACCGCCAGCAGTAATACAACAGGCGCGGCCCAATAAAACTGCAACTTGATCCACAAAAAAAACAGAAAACCATAGCCCGGCGTAAACCGCATACGGCTATTACCCACCGATTGGCCCCGCAGCAATACATACAAAAGCCACAGCAGGCTTAGCCCGCCACCGGCCCATGCGTATAGCCGCTGATTGGCATCGGGCGTTAGATAGCCTACCAATAGCAGGCTGAGGATATTAAGGGCAAAAAATATAATACTGATACGACTGTACGAAACCAGCTTGTCGGATTTTAGCAGATATCCATACGTTTGGGCAATCATGCTTCCTGCGGGATATTTACCTTGATATGCTGGGCCACCAACAGGTTGCACAATTTAAACAATACCCTGGCACCCACATTTTCGTCCCACTCGTTGTTGCTCACCCCTACTTCGTTCAAATCGAAGCCGATGATGCTGCGGCCACTTTGGAGGACTTTCTTGAACAAGTAAAAAACCTGCTCGGTTTCAAACCCGCCCTGCACGGGTGTACCGGTATGTGGGCAGAGTTTGGGATCCAGCCCATCTATATCAAAACTGATGAATACTTTTTCGGGTAGATGGCTTACAATTTCATCGGCAATCAGCTTCCAAGTTTGGCCTTCGTATTGGCGCTCTTTGATCTCTTTGTCGAAATAGGTAACCACCCTAAAATTGCTGTTCTTGATCAGGTCCCATTCCTCTTCGCAATAATCCCTAATGCCTACCTGCACCAATTTGCTCAGGTTGGGTATTTCGTTCAGCGCATTGTACATCACCGAGGCGTGGGAATACTTGAACCCCTCATAAGCCACCCGCAGATCGCAATGAGCGTCAATTTGCAAAATGCCAAAGTCGCCATGCTTTTCGGCAATAGCCTTAAAAAAGCCCAAGGGAGTGCTATGGTCGCCGCCCAACAGCGCCACCAATTTACCACTGTCCAACAATTCCTTGGTTTGCTCGTACACCCAATTATTCATGAATAAGCTGCCCTCATTGATTTCCTTGAGGGTTTTGCACATAAACTTATTGTCTTCTACCCTATCGCCATTGGCAATGTAGTTGATGTACAGTTCGGCCTCTTTGCGCAGGTAATCGCTTTTCATCAACACTTTTTTGTCGGGCGACCGCATAAAAAAGCCTTGTTTCCAGCCATCCAGTACATCGGGGTCGAATAAATCGATTTGCAAACTGGCGTTAAAAACATGTTCGGGGGCACGGGCGGTACCACCGCGGTAGCTTACCGTTACCTCCCAAGGCACGGGCATAATAACCAATGCAGCATCCGCTTCTTCAAAAGGTAAACCAAAAATATTGTTGTTGGGGTTGCCCACCGAATTGGGGTCAAATTGCGAGAGGTCAGTCATTTCCTTTAATTGATTGAAAATAATTTGCCCATTTATGCCAAGGCAAAAGCGGCGCAAAGATAAGCGACTGCTCTACAAAAGATATCTGCAGCAGCAAATAATTACCCACATGAAAGGCGATTAGGCCCAAAACAAGCCATTTATCGTATTTTTTTGTAAAAAACCCTACTATCAGGGCCAAATCGATCACCGTAACAAGCCGGTAAAACCATTGCGAACCGGGGTGTTCAATCAGCCATTGGGCCGCTTGACTGCGCCAACCGTCCTGCACCAAGGGCAGCCAATCCGCATGGGTTTGGGCCACGATGTTCGACATATTGTCGCCCGCCGCAAAACCGCCATACCAAATTTTGTAAATACCGGCCGATACATATAAAAAACAAACCCAATACCTTACCAGTTCCCAAGTAAATTGAAAACGGTGGGGACGCAGTGCCAAAAAGGCAATGGGCGTAATCAAATACCCAATTTGGGCGTAGTGCTTGCCCGCAGCGGTGCAATAGCAAACGTACAGTATCCAAGTGCCAATAACCGTAATCCAAGTAAACAACCGTTGTGCAGGAACAAATATGCAAATCAAGCAGGACGTGGTTAGCACCATATCAAAAAACAGGCCCGCCCAGTAATGCTGCAAGAGGTATTGGGGGATGTGCAGCAGATGAAACAGCCAAAAAGTATTGTCGCTGCCGGGATACACCAGTACGGGCTGCTGCATCTGCGACACCAAGGTATGGGTAAAAAAGAAGTACACCAGCACCAAAAACAGCCAAGCAAATATGGCCCTGGCCATAAAACTGCGTGGATAATATATAGTGCCCGTTTGCATCATATTTTAAGGAATGCTAAAGATGAGTGAGTCGTTGGGCGATTTGGCATAGGGTGGCCGCACCGAAACCCGGCATTGCACCACCTGCACCGGTCCGCTATCCTTGCCCTGCAGTGTATGGAAATAACGCCCCCACCATTTAGGGAACTCTCCGATGGCAGCGGGGCTATTGCTAAGGCTTTGTTGCAAATAATGGTACATACTGGGCGACACCCTACCCGCAAAGCGCTGTTGCACTACCTGTATAATGGTATCCCTGGCACTGTTTTTTAAGTTTGCATAATACGCCGCCGTATTGTAGAGCAACTCTTGTTGGCGGCTGCTAAATTGGCGGGGATTGAGGTAGCCCTTGGGGGTTTTGATAAAATAAACGGTTTGCGAATCCTTGGCCGGATGGGCATTGCCGTACATATGGTACAAAAAGAAAGGTACGTTTTCGATGCCCTTGTACATAAAATAGCCCTGGGCCGCCATCATCAATAGCAGGGCCCAGCAAAGCACTGGCCACTCCCGGTATAACTTTTTTATAAACATACGGCCATTTAAGCGGCTGCAAATTACAACCTCTTTTAAAATAAGAGCCTATTTAAATTTTATTGATGAGATTTACCCATAGCCAATTTTTGAGCGAAACAAGGCGAATTTTGTAGGCATAGCAAGAGCCGCTACGACGAAAAATTCAACGAAGTTGGAGCCAAAAAGGGGCATGGGGAATCCATTGAATAAATTTTAAACAGGCTCTAACAATAAACAGATATTGCAAAGTTGTTTTGCGCTACCTTTGCATTCCAACGGGATTTCAGTGGTTTCAAGCACATCCCTGCGGCAAAAAAGCCCCCTAGCGGGCCAAAAAAAACGTTTAAATAAAATTGTAGCAGATGAAACGGACAAACATTATCATATTGGTTGCGATTGCGGTTTCCATTGCAGCACTGATCATTTTTTCGGCAAACGATTTTTCTACCTACGACACCATTGCATCGGCCAAACAGAAACAGGGCACTTTTGTACACCTGATTGCCAAGCTGGACAATGCTTCCCCGGTAGAATACGATGCCATCAAAAACCCCAACTATCTTTCTTTTTATGCAGTAGATAGCTTGGGCGGACGCACCAAAGTGGTTTACCACAGCAGCAAACCCACCGATTTGGAAAAAAGTGAGCGGGTGGTGTTGAAGGGCAAAATGCAGGGCGAAGTGTTTGAATGCAAAGACATTTTGCTCAAATGCCCCAGCAAATACAAAGACGATAAAAAGCAACTGGAAAAAGAAGTGAGCGGTAGTTAAGCCCGCCATACTTGTGCTAGGCACTTATCACCAGTTTGTAACACAACCAAATATTCAGCCGCATGCCATTTGAAGGGGAGCATTTATTACCGGGACAATTAGGACATCTTTTTGTAATTGTAGCTATGGTGGCTTCTTTACTGGCTACCATCGGCTATGTAAAAGCCTCTTTTGTAAATGACTTGTTGCAAAAAAAACAGTGGGTCCGTTTTTCCCGCATGGCTTTTTTGGTACAAATGGCCATGGGCATCGGCATCTTCATCGTACTGCTGCATATCTGCTCCAACCACTATTTCGAATACCTGTACGCCTACAAACATTCATCCAAAGAGCTGGAATACAAATATTTATTGGCCTGTATTTGGGAGGACCAAAGCGGTAGTTTTTTACTGTGGAGCCTTTGGCACTCAGTATTGGGCTGTGTGCTCATCAAAAAAAGCAAAGACTGGGAAGCGCCCGTAATGAGCATCCTGAGTTTGGCCCAGTTTTTCTTGGCAGTGATGCTGTTGGGCATTTACTTTTTTGGTGTGCGCATTGGCAACAACCCTTTTGCATTGACCCGAAACGAAATCAATGGCCCCATTTTTAGTCAACCCAATTACCTCAACTTCATCCGCGATGGTGTGGGCCTGAATATATTGCTGCGCAATTACTGGATGGTGATACACCCACCCATTTTGTTTTTGGGCTTTGCCAGCACCATTGTGCCTTTTGCCTATGCGTATGCTGGGCTGCAGGGCAAGCGCTTTGGCGACTGGGTAAAACCTGCCATCAGTTGGACCTTGTTCAGCGCCTGTGTGCTGGGCGTGGGCATTATGATGGGGGGCAAATGGGCCTACGAATCACTGTCTTTTGGCGGTTATTGGGCCTGGGATCCCGTAGAAAATGCCTCCTTGGTTCCTTGGCTCCTGCTGATTGCGGGGCTGCACACCATGGTTATTTACAAGGCAACCGGTTACTCCCTGCGCACCAGTTATATTTTTGTGCTGCTGAGTTTTATTTTCATCCTCTATTCTACCTTTTTAACCCGCACAGGTATTTTGGGAGATACATCTGTACACTCCTTTACCGAAGCTGGCAACGCCATGTACACGTTGTTGCTGGTTTTTATGGCTGTGTTCACCCTTGGCAGCTTTGCATTGCTCGCTGTAAAATACAAGCATATCCCTGCCATACACAAAGAAGAAAACATTGCCTCACGGGAATTTTGGATGTTCATCGGCTCCTTGGTGGTGTTTATTACGGCCATCTTTATCATCGCTAAAACATCGCTGCCGGTAGTAAACAAAATCTTCGGTACCAAGCTGGCCCAACCAGAAGAGCTAGAGTTTTCTTACAATAAAATTGTCATCTTTACGGCCATTATCATTGGCCTACTTACCGCCATTACGCAATACCTCAAATACAAATCAACCCCTGCCGCTTATTATCTAAAAAAATTGGCACTGCCCTTTGCCTTAGCCTTGGGCGTTACCATTTTGATTGCGTTTATTTATCCTATTCAATACGATAAATACGGGGTGATGTTTTTAGGTGTTATTTATGTGGCGCTCTTTGCTACCATCTATGCAGCCATTGCCAATACGGCCTATATATTTACGGTTTTAAAAGGTAAACTAAAAGCTGCCGGCGCTGCGGTGGCGCACTTGGGCTTTGCACTGATGTTGGTGGGCATGTTGATTGCTTCGGGCAATAAAAAAACCATCAGCGACAACCGGGTAACGGGCATCAACCTGCGCACTGGCGTGGATCCTGTAACCAAGCAGCAAGACAACCCCATGGAAAACCTAACCCTCATTAGGCAAGTACCCACCCGCATGGGGCCTTATGAAGTGACGTATGTAAAAGATTCGCTGGGCCACGAAAAAGGGCGCAAGTTTTATCAATTGCTTTTTGAGAAGAAAGAGCCGGGCAGCACCAATGTTTCGGAGCGTTTTTACCTGTATCCTGATGTGTACCTGATGAAGGACAACAACATGAGCAGCAACCCCGATACCAGGATGTACGCCAGCAAAGATGTGTTTACCTATGTTACCTATGCCCTCAACGATAAGGGCCGGGAGGATACAAGCAGTTTTAAAATTGTAGAAGCGGCCATTGGCGAAAAGGTATTTTATAGCAAGGGCTATATTCAGTTGGATACGGTGATCAGCAATCCCCTTTCCAACAAATTCAATTTGCCCGCCAATGGTGCTACGCTCATGGCCAAAATCAGCATCATCGGCAAAGACAGCACCCGCCATAGCGCCACGCCCATCATACAGGTACAGGCCAACGATGTGTTGTATGTAGATGATACCGTTTATGCTGAAAACTTATACTTGAAATTTGCAGGTGTTGCCGAGGGCAAGAAAATAAAAATCGGCATCAAGGAATCGGATAAGATGATCGATTATATCGCCCTTAAGGCATTTATCTTCCCCTATATCAACTTGGTATGGGTGGGCTTGGTTATCATGGCGCTGGGCCTCTTGCTCAGTTTGGTAAGGCGCTTGAACCTATCTAAGGGTTATGCGCTGGCCGTTTTGATTGTAACAGGGCTTGCACTCTTTTATATGTTTCTTTTTGCAAACTAGAATCGCAATCGGCCTGTAGCTGGGCTATTACCCGTTTTACTTTTTCATCGGCTTGTAGCTTTACTGCTGCATCGTTGGGCGATGTATAGGTAGGTGCTGCATCGCAGGCAGCCAATAATAGCAACAACCCTATCGCCGCCAACCTATTTGCCATGGGTAACCGTTTGCAGGTGATTGATACTGTCCATTGCCCTTACGATTGAATCGGCCCAAAGGGGCACTTGGTTTACCAATAAACTGTCGCAACGGCTTAGTATAGCAGCATAGGCCGAATCGATCCGGGCTTCGGCAGCTTTATCCACCCGCTGCCGCAACAACTGCTGATAACGCTCATCATCCTGCTGATTTTTACATCCCAGCAGCACCAAAAGCAGCGGAAAAGCCAATTTTTGCGTCAAATTTAACGTCATGAAACAAGGATGGACTGAATAATGCTGTAAATTTACAATAATGACGGGGTCAACCATATACAAATATATCAAAGCTTCCCTCGCGGTTTTTTTGCTCTGCCTAGCTGGTCCCGTATTGGCACAAACCGCACCCAATGATACCTTATTGCGGCAAGCGGTGATTTATGAGGGCGATACCATTGAGGCCAAAACCATGGAGGGTGTTTACTTTTACAGCAGGCTCAACGAAGCCTCCATGACGGACAAGGCCAAATGGACCCGGCTGCGCAATGCGGTGTACGTTACCTATCCCTATGCCAAGCGGGCCAGTGTGGTGATGAACGATATCAATGCCAGAATTGAGGGCATGAGCAGCAGTAGCGACCGTAAAAAATACATCAAAACCCGGGAAAAGGAGCTGAAAAAGGAATTTGCCGACCCGCTCACCAACCTATCGGTATATCAGGGCAAAGTGTTGATGAAGCTCATCAACCGGGAAACCCACAACAATTGCTACGAAATTATCAAAGAATACAAGGGCGGCTTTACGGCCCGTGTTTGGCAAACCGTTGCCTTCTTTTTTGGCAGCAACCTCAAGCAACCTTATAATGCCGCAGGCGACGATAAGGAAATGGAAAAAATTGTGCAAGAGGTGGAAAGGATGTATGGGTACCGAAGCTAATGTGCTGATATGCAAATGTGCAAATGTGCTAATTTTTTCACTTTGTTAGGGTTAGGATAATAGGGAGAAGGTGTATTGTTGGCCGATAGCCGTTGGCAGTCGGCCAATAACCGCAACTCATGCCCATAACCCGCAACCCGTAACTAAGATAACATGTCAACTTTAAACTTTAGACTTTAGACTTTAAACATTCGAACATTGAATACGCTAACATTGAACAGTTGAACAACCGAACATGGAGCAACTCGTAACAAAAACAACCCGCAACTTCCTCCCCACTTTCAACTTTCATCTTTCAACTCTCAACTAATCAAGTATTTTTGCTCCCTAAACAATAAATGGATGAAGTTAGACATATTGGCTTTTGGCGTGCACCCCGATGATGTGGAACTGAGCTGTGCCGGCGTATTGATGACCGAGCAATTAAAGGGTAAAAAAACAGGTGTGGTTGACCTTACCCGGGGGGAGCTGGGCAGCAGGGGCTCAGCCGAAATACGCACCCAGGAAGCGACCGCCGCCGCCGCCATCATGCAGTTGGATGTAAGGGAAAACTTGGATATGGCCGATGGCTTTTTTGCCAATGACGAGCAGCACCAGCGCAAAATAATAGCCAGCATCCGCAAATACCAGCCCGAAATTGTATTGTGCAATGCGCCACATGATAGGCACCCCGACCATGGCCGCTCGGCCCGCTTGGTGGCAGATGGCGCTTTTTTATCCGGCCTGTTAAAAATTGAAACGGTTGACGAAGCCGGGCAGCCCCAGCAGCACTGGCGCCCCAAATATGTTTTCAATTATGTGCAAGACAGGTTTTTGCAACCCAACTTTGTGATAGACATTACGGAAGTGTTTGAACGCAAAATCGAGTCCATCAAAGCCTATGGCACCCAGTTCCATTCCAACGGTAATGATGGCCCGCAAACCTATATTTCTACCCCCGATTTTTTGGAAAGTGTGATTTATCGCCACAAATGGTTTGGGAAAATGATTGGCGTACCCTACGCAGAGGGCTTTATTAGCGAAAAGATGATCGGTTTTGGCGGCTTCGACGCCTTTATACAGAAAAATACCTAATTTGGACAAAACAATGACGTTTTTAACAACCAAGTTCACCGATCCTTGGTTATCTTTGTGCTTATCCCTCCCTAATCATATTAAAAAATTGGATAATGGTAACTCCCAAATTTATTAACAACAACAGTAGCTTTCATCAGGAGCTTAAGCGCCGGGTGAACGGCTATTTTGAACAGATGCGCAAGCCGTCAACTGGCAATATGGGTCTGTATTTTAAAGCTATTTTATTCTGCACGGCCTACTTGGGCTTGGTTGTGCACCTCATTTTCTTTACGCCGCCCAACTGGGTGGCCATTATTGAATGCGTGTTGCTGGGAGGGTTTACGGCAGCGGTAGGCTTTAACGTTATGCACGATGGCGCCCACGGCAGCTTTAGCAAAAGCAAAGCGGCCAATAAACTGGCTGCCATCTCCCTTAACTTTTTAGGTGCCAGCAGTATCATGTGGAGCCAAAAGCACAACATCATCCACCATACCTATACCAATATCGATGGGCTGGACGATGATATTGAAGCCAAACCTTTTTTACGCCTTTGCGCCAATCAAAAGCGCTACAAAATGCACCGCTTCCAACATTATTATTTTTGGTTTTTGTACACCCTCCTGCACATCGTATGGATATTTAAAACCGATTACGAAAAATATTTCAAGCGTAAAATTGGTGGCATCCCCATTAAAAAATTGAGCTTTAAAGACCATGTGGGTTTTTGGGCCGCTAAAGTATTGTACGCCCTTGCCTTTGTGGCTTTGCCTATTTACTTATTGGGTTTTGGCAAATGGATTGTAGGTTTTTTGATTACCAGCATGACAACGGGTTTTATCATCAGTATTGTGTTTCAATTGGCACATACGGTAGAGCATACCCATTTCCCATTGCCTGTACCAGAAACCAATAAAATCGAAAACGAGTGGGCCATCCACCAAATAAATACAACGGCGAACTTTGCTACTAAAAACCGATTGATCAGTTGGTTGGTAGGTGGACTCAACTTCCAAATTGAGCACCATTTGTTTCCCAAAATATCGCATATACACTACCCTGCCATTAGCAAAATCATCAAACAAACCTGTGCCGATTTTGGATTGGTGTATGTAGAATATCCCCGTATGCGCCATGCCGTAGCTTCGCATGTGGCTTATTTGCGCAAACTGGGTAGGTCTTAACAAACAGTTTTTATACATATTATTTTAGCCGCAAATCATTGAGTTTGCGGCTTTTTTTATGCCCTAACCCATCGCCCAAAGCAATGCCAACGATTTGCAAAATGAAGCCGCCGCATGTTGTGCAAAGAGCGACAAGGCCTACTACAAGATGGTCGACCTTGTCGCTAAATCACCCGAGTGCTTTTTAAATTCTCGCAGCCATTAGCTCTGGTGAAGACCCTAGCTCCGTTGTAGCACTACTGGTGGCAAAGCTACAATACCATTTCAAGGCAAACACATCTAGATTAGATTCAGCAGAGCCAGCCCATTTGCCTTGATGCAACGAGGCAAAAAGCGGGTAACCTGCCACCAGTTCCGAGGTGAACCACCTCATTTAGGCCGTTCCCCCGCTAAGCGGGGGATTTTTTGGGTAGGGGTCCCAAAAAAAGGGCTAAATGCAGTGGTGAACCCGGAACGAAGCCCGCCGGCTTGAGGCAAGCACAAGCAATCGGCCAATAGAATGCAGCGATACAGCTAGTACAGCAGCACTTCAAACTTTATTAAACTAGATGTGCTTGCTCTGCGTACCATTTATGCTAGCACGTATTTATAATCAAAATGGTATAACTTTCGGTTATGAAACCCTGGCTGTACTTTATTTGCATCTATAGCTGGCTATCGGGCAATGCGCAAGAACCTGTACATTTCAATTACCGGTCGAGCAATGGATTGCCCAGCAATGAAGTGTACAAGGTACAGACCGATAACCAAGGCTACCTATGGTTTGGTACCGACCGCGGGGTAAGCCGATTTGATGGCAGCCGCTTTAGCAATTACTCGGTAAACGATGGTATTGGCGCCAATGTGGTAAACGATATTGTGATTGCACCAAGTGGCGATATTTGGGTTATAGCAGATGCCAAGAAGTTGTACCGCTTTACGGGCAAGGGCTTTGAGCCTTACCCCTACAACCATATTATAGAAAAGGCTGCCAACGGTAGCCAAACCCCTTTGCTGGCTAAGTTTGCTTTCGAGAATAACAGGCCCGCTTGGTTCAGCCTGCGTTCCTTTGGCTTACTGTATATCAATGCAAGTGGTGTGGCAAGGCTAGATACCGCCACCGAAACGATCAACCATTTGCAAATAAACCCGGCATTGCAAATCACTGCTTTTTACAGCCCTCGCTGGCACAACCAGTTACAAAAGCTAAAAAATAAGCCCAAATTTTTTACCCTGCAGGGCAAAAAATACCCCATGCTCGGTTCCGATGCCATGAACTATTTGGTGCGGAAAAATGGCATCCACCTAGTAAGCATGGGCTATCAGCTTCTTGAGTTTACCAATAATCGCCTAAGCAATATCTATACTTTCAAAAATTTCATTACCTCCCTTTTTGAGGATACAAAGGGGCAACTTTGGGTAACGTCTTATGGTACGGGTGCACGAATGTACCCGCCACAAGCCTTCCCCAATACCAACAACGAGTCTGTCTTTTTCAATACTACCCGTATCAGCAGTGTGTCGCAAGATAGGGAAGGCGGTTACTGGTTCTGTAGCTACGAAAAGGGCGTATTTTATGTGCCCCGCTTGGATGTGGTTACCCTAGAGACCAAACAACTGCACATAGACGAGCTTTTTCAAGACATGGTACTCAGTTCGGATTTGCTGTATGCGGCCACATCGCAAAACCGTATTTTCAAAATGACTTTACCGGGTGCCTTGCAGCCTATTTTTAGTGACCCGACACAAATCACAACCGACAATTGCAACGATTTGGTGTACGATAGCCTGCACCAACGTTTGTATGCCTGCTTTTCCAGAGGGCTTTACATTATCGACCTACGGACCAATAAAGGCGACCATTATCCCCTCTCCAGCCGAACGGTATTGCTGCGGCCGGATGGTTTTTACCAGTTGGGGCCATCGGGCTTAAATACCAATATTAAAGCCGAACAGCCCATCATCCTACCCAGTGTTTGCTTTAGTGCCATGGGCCTCTCTAACGATCAAATACTCATCGGTACCGAAGCCGGTTTGTATACGATAAGCAACAACAAAGCAACGCCGAGTTATGCAACTGCCATTAATAAAAGGGTAACCAGCATCAAGCAATTGGCCAATGGCTGGGTGGTACTGGCCACATTGGGCAAGGGGCTGATATTGTTGAAAGACGGGCAAATTGTGGAAGCCGCATTGGGCAATGGCAACCCGGTAAATATGGTGAACGATATGGCAGCCGATGGCAATATTGTGTGGGCGGCTACCGAAGCAGGCATTGCCAAGGCCGATTTGAGCAACCCCCAAAAGCCGCTTGTTGACATCATTCAAGCAGATACCCGATTCCCTTACAACAATACCCGAAAAATTGCTTTTCACAAGGGACAATTGGTGGTATTGGCACAAAACAAATTGATACTGTTGCCCACCAATGGCAGCATCGTTAATGTAAAGCCGCCTGTTTGGTTGCACCAAATCATCGTGAATGATTCGCTGCGTTTGTTGCCCCAGGAGCCGCATACCTTCAGTTTTTCCAGCAACCGGCTTAAGTTTTTGTTCAATGGCATATGCTTTACTTGTGGCGACAATATCCGTTTCCGCTATCGCTTACTGGGCCTCCACAGCGAGTGGTACAATACCGGTCAGCCTTATGTGGAGTATCCCTCTTTACCGCCCGGCACTTACACGTTTGAGGTAGTGGCATTGGATGGCAACAATATTGCCTCAGCGCAACCGGCCAGTTATCAATTTACCATACCCAGCCCCTTTTGGCAAAAAACTTGGTTCAAAGTAGTAGCACTATTATTGGCGCTTGCATTAATGGGCATTTTGATCGCCTACCTGCTCAAGCGCTCCCAACGGCTCAACCGTGAAAAAGAGTTGCTCCTCGCCAAAGAACAGGTAGCCCTTTCGGCACAAATCAATCCGCATTTTATTTTCAATTCGCTCAACAGCATACAGCATTTGATTATACAAGAAGACCGCCAAAATGCGGTGTTGCACATGGCCCAATTCAGTCGGCTGATGCGCTTAAGTTTGGACAATTACCGAAAAAAATGGGTGCCCGTAAAAAACGAGTTGGAATTATTGGAGCTGTATCTCCAATTGGAAAGCCTACGCTTTAAAGACAAATTTGTGTACCGCTTGCAAATTGACGAAGCCCTGCCAGTGAGCAACTTGCGCATACCGGCCATGTTGATGCAACCCTTTGTGGAGAATGCCGTTCACCATGGCATCAACAACTTGCCGGGCAGCAACGGCTTGATAACGGTTACCCTGCAGCAAGCAGGCAACACCCTTTTGGCCAGCATTGAAGACAATGGTATTGGTCGTGAAAAAGCAGCACAATTAAAGGATACGCAAAAAGAGCATTTGAGTGCAGGCATGCAAATTACCCAAGAGCGGCTGCAACTCCTTTGCAAAGAAACAAATACCGTTAACGCATTTAGCATTACCGATAAAACAGATGCAGCAGGAAACCCTTGCGGCACTTTGGTAAAATTTAATATGCCTTTTATACAAGCAGCAAATAACAATGAAATCGTATCTTAGATTATGACACAATCCTTAGATTTGAAAATAGTAATCATTGATGATGAACCCGCTGCCATTGCAGTAATAAAGGGACTTGTAGAAATGTTTTGCGCCGACGTACACATTGCAGGTACGGCCACTTCTGCCATAGAAGGCGTACAGGCCATTGAACAGCACCGGCCCGATGTGGTATTATTGGACATTGATATGCCCGGCGGCAATGGCTTTAATCTGTTGGAAGCCTTTCAGCCGCGCCATTTTAAAGTGATTTTTATTACCGCCAGTAGCGAATTTGCCATCAAAGCCCTGCGGTTTAAAGCCGATGATTACCTGCTAAAGCCCGTAAACCCATTGGAACTAAAGCAGGCTTTTGAAAAAATAAGGCAGGAGGTTATAAAGCCTAATACCGTACCGCAGAAAATTGCCCTGCCCGAAAAAAACGGATATTACTATGCCAACATTTCCGATATCATTCACGTTGAAGGCGATGGAAGCTATGTAACCATCTATTTAAAAAATGGCAGCAAAAAAATGGTGAGCAAGAACATCAAATCTTTCGATAATATACTTACACCACATGGCTTCATCCGCTGCCACCAATCGCACTTGATCAATTTAACAGAAGTAAACCAACTCAAGCGGGCCGAAGGCATCTATTTGGTAATGAGCAATGGCAACGAAGTAGCGGTAAGCCGTGCCAAAAAAGATATGGTATTGCAGTTACTGCACGGATAATACCGACGCTACTTATTAAATAGTCCAATCATTTCAGAGCTAACCCAAAGTAGGTCGGCCAAGACGCTACGATCTTGGTGTGACAAGCGTTGCTTCGTCATCACATTATACCACAAACAGTTGGACTAATTCATATGTGTAATTGGTATAATACGCCGTATTTAAATCCATTCCCGCCAAATTTAAATTAACGCTTTTAGCGGCTGCATCCTTAGCCTACTTTTACCATTGTGATATACAGCCCAAAAGGGCAATACGCTTTTGCAAAAATCTGTTGAGGTAATACAACAGTATTCTGATTAGTAAAAAGGGGTTACTGAATGTGGCTGCCCAATTATTTGGGCGGCCCTTTCCCTAACACCAGCATATAATACCGATTCGATCTTTTGGTGGTTAATATAAACCATACCCTATATACCCGGTAACCCCGGGTTTTTTCATGCCCAATGGCTACCCTATCGTGTGGACACATCTTTGATGCAATTGGGAGTAACAATCTTTAAAAAGATCAGTGCTATTCAACATTTGAACGGCAAAATAGGCTTACGCCTATTCTCTTTTTGCCAACAAAGCAAAAAGCGGCCACTCTTCCATCATCCCGTCATATATGACGGGACTGAGCGACACGCCTCTTTTCGGCTGGTCCCGTCGTAAGACGGGATTAATTGGGGAAGGGGCCCCAATTAAAAGGCGAAAAGCAGCGTGGAGCCAGGAACGGGGCCCGCCGGCCTGCCCGACTAGCTGGTCAGGCGGGCCCTGGAGGCAATTAGATACCTACAAGCCGAAAGCACAAATGGCATAGCGTAGTATTTTATCAGAAATGTGTCCACACGATAGATTGCTACCGGGAATTGGCAACATGTAATCAGCAGTAAGAGCCTGTTTAAATTTTATTGATGAGATTACCTATAGCCAATTTTTGAGCGAAACGAGGCGGATTTTGCAGGCATAGCAAGATGCGCTACGACGAAAAATCCAACGAAGTTGCAGCCAAAAAGGGGCATAGGAAATCCATTGAATGAATTTTAAACAGGCTCTAAATCAAAATGTCTTTATCCATTGCGCATACCAAAACCGGTTAAAAATGGTTTGAAACCCGGTAATAGAATAGTCCATTACATTGTGGGTTGCTTTACCAACAATGTTGTACGGCATATCCATTGTATGGTCGTGCTTGAGCATATGCCCCAGCTCGTGGCAAACGGTTTTTAAGTTGGCCGTTTCAAACAGGGCGGCATAGCATCCGTTATGGGCAGCGGTAATGCCGTTGAGCCACCTAATCCATGGATAACCTTTAAAACTGAACAGCCAAGGATACATCAGGTGGGTAATAAAGATAAAGCGTACATAATTGGCCGATCGGGCACTGCCCCTAAACCGGTTGACCGTATCAATATCAATACCCGTTTTGGCCTTGTAAAAATCTTTCAGCAGTTCGGGCATGGAATCGGCTTTAAACATACTGGGTTTGGAAAAATAGGCATCTGTAATGTCAAGCGTATCAGGGAAATCCCTGTTCACAACCCATTGCCGCATCAATTGGTTATGCGAATGCATATTGAGCTGGCGCAGCATATCGGCACGGCTCAGCACACTGCTATCGTACCCCCGCCCAATGTTTACATACACAAAAACAATTTGCTTGATGGCTGGCTTAGCGCAGCTAAGGTTGAGCTTGCCAATGGTATCGCCGGTATGGGTAATTACATTGATGCCCTTTACAATCGCTTGGTAATTACCAGCCAAACGCAGGCTATCGGGGTTGGCAACCCATTGCAGCGCATCCATATCCAAACTGCCCCGTGTTTTTAATTGTTGAAAATAAAACCGCAGCTTAGCCTTCCCGTTGATGCGGATATCACTGCCCGCCTCGGGCCGCAGTTCCAAATAACCCTTGGGATCTTGCCCAGCCATGCCCGTCCAATTGTTGATGCGGTAGCGGATGGTAGCCAATTGCCCATGCAACAAGCTCATCCAGGGTACAAAATAAGCGGTATCGCCCGGCAGCGCCTTCACTTGGTAGCCATAGGAAAACTGGGGGTTGTTGCGGATAGGCAAATACTGGTGCGTACTATCATCAAAGCCATATTCGCCATCGTAATTATAACCGGGTTGAAAATAAAACACCGGCATTTTATACACCGCCAAGGTAAGCGCCATCAACAGCGTATCTGCCCGAAAAACTTTTACGGGAATATACCCCACACTATCCAAGGCCAGCATGCCCATTAGCGCCTCAGCCTCTTGCGCCCAACCCCATTGCCAGCGTAAGCGATGGTCAATAATACAGCCGCCTTGCTCAAAAGCCGATAATTTAACCGGATGTATACTTTGTGCCGTGTAAATGGTGTCGCCATCGAAATAATGGGTAGTGTCGGTAAGTTTATCATCAAAACTGGCCCGTACATGGTATAGCGGGGTTTGGCCAAGTGCAAAATAGCCCAGGCCAAAGAGCAAACAAGTAAACAACAGGAATCTATTCATACCCCAAAAGCAGTTGTTGCTATTTTGATGCACGGCAAGCAACGATTGCACAAACCAATCCAAAACCGGCCAAAAGTTCTATCCACTGCATATAAACAATTGACTTGTATTTATTCCGAAAAGATTACGGTTTTATGATAATAATAACGAGAAAATAAAAAATCCATTGTATTAGCAGTTATTTTCTCCCACTTTTTGGGGGTATTTTATACCTAATATTGGTGATTATGCTAATATTACAAATATTAATAGATACCTTTACAGTATAATTTTGGCCTATTTGCCAAAACAACTGCAATACAAAAAAGGGCATATAGCTCGTAATCCAACATCATAACTATACAAAAACCTAGTTACTATTATCGTATAAGTTATACGTAACAATATCGGTTAATATGTATCTAATGAGAGTAGACTTTAACGATTATTCACTTAAATAAGTATTACATGGCAAAATTTCTCCTCCTTCTCTTTCTCAGCTTTATGGGTTCTGCTTCATTTTGTCAGCGCATAGAGCGAAACCTGGTTGGCTGTGCTGGGGATTCTTATGTGGCAAATGGCTATCAACTGAGTTTTTCAGTTGGCGAGCCAGTTATTTTGCCCTCACCCTCGGCATCATTTGATGTTCCCACTTTCCGCAGGATTTTTACCATCGGTTTTCAGCAACCCCATGTTGCCATTACCGATGCCAATCTGTCCACTAACAATTGGGTGAGTGCTTATCCCAGCCCTACCACTGGACGTGTTCGTTTGGATATCCATGCCGACAACTTTCAAGTAAACAGTGTGCGTATTTACAACGCCATTGGCCAAGAAGTTGCCATTAAGCCATTTGTAATGGTTAATGGTAGCATTGACTTATTCTTAGACAACTTGCCCGCTGGTTACTATATGGTTGCCGTAACGGACAAGATAGTTGGCAACACGGTTGCGGTAAGGATATTAAAGCAAAACAAGTAACTAAATTTTATTCTACGTAAAAAACAATTAATCATGAAGCGTATTTTATCACTTCTTATTTTACTGTTGGCAACCACTGGTTTGCTACAGGCTCAGGCGCCACTCGCCTTCAATTACCAGGGTGTGGCCCGCAATAGTTTTGGCACAGTCATCAACAACAGGCCTATTTCATTGCGCATGAGTGTGCGTGACCTAACCGCTACGGGTACCGTGGTGTACAGCGAAACACATAATGTTAATACCGACCAATACGGTGTATTTGCCCTACAAGTGGGCAGGGGTTCTGTTGTGAGCGGTACCATGGCCGGTGTAAACTGGGCTGTGGGTGCTAAATTTTTACAAGTAGAATTGGATCCGAACGGCGGCAGCGCCTTCTTGCCCATGGGTACTACCCAGTTGGTGAGCGTTCCTTTTTCAATATTAGCGGGTGGGGCACCCCCCATCGGACCTGCCGGCGGCGATCTGCTGGGCAGTACTTATCCCAACCCTACTATTGCCCCATTGGCAGTAACAACGGGTAAATTGGCCGATGGTGCAGTAACTACCATCAAATTGGCTGACGGTGCTGTTACCTCACAAAAAGTAACTTTTCCTTTGGTTAGAACCCAAGCGGATGCAGGTGCACTGATCGACATGACCAATAGCGGCGCTGGCGCTGGTGTTTCAGGCATCAACACGGGTACTGGCTTTGGTGGTTTGTTCCAAGTAAACAATGCAGCCAGCACGGCTGATGGTTTAAGGGCCACTACCAATGGTACCGGTGCAAGCTGGGCCATCCGTGGTATCAGTACTGGTACAAATGGTGCTGGTTTATTCCAACAAACCAATGCTGCCAACACCTCTAACAACTTACAAAGTAACCAAGCCGGTTTAGGCAGGGCAGGTTTATTTAATAGTACAAATGCTGCTAGTACTGCCAACTCGGTAGACATCAATGTGGCTGGTACAGGCTTTGCTCTCAGGGCTGCCAGCACCAATGCTGCCCCTAGGGCCTTGCAAACGGTAGGCGGCGTACAATTGACCGGTATCGGTGAAGCGGCAGGCCGTGTGCTGATATCTGACGCTACGGGTAATGCCACTTGGCAAGCTGTAGGTGGATCAGGTGCTGTTACAGGTTCAGGTACATTGGATTTTATCCCCAAATGGACACCCAGCGGCTCACAATTGGGCAACTCGCTTTTGTTTGATAATGGTACAAACGTAGGTTTGGGTACCGTTACCCCCACACACCGTTTCAATGTATCACATGGTGGTTCAACTGGTATCGGCGTTACTTCTACCAGTAGTTTTTCAGTAGTGGATATTGATGCCGCCAGTGGTGATGCCGCTTTGCGTTTTGCAAGGGCAGGGGTAAACCAGTGGAATACTCGCAACCGTCCCGCCGATGATTATTATGAAATTTTTGAACTCGGTGGCGGTGGTAGCCGTTTTGTAATTCAAGATGGCACGGGTAACGTGGGTATCGGCGAAACAGCCAACCCAACTTATAAATTGGATGTACTGCACGGCGGTTCTACGGGTATCCGTAGCAGGTCTAGCGGTTCATTTTCAGTAGTGGATATTGATGCTGCCAGTGGTGATGCGGCCCTGCGTTTTCAAAAAGCAGGTGTAAACCAGTGGAACATACGCAACCGCCCCGCTGATGATTACTTGGAAATTTTTGAACTCGGTGGCGGTGGTAGCCGTTTCGTAATTCAAGATGGCACGGGCAACGTAGGTATTGGTGCCACCGTATCTCCCAGCTACAAACTGGATGTTGAGCATGGTGGTTCAACCGGTATCCGCAGCAAATCAACCAGTTCTTTCTCTGTAATTGATATCGACGGTGCCAGTGGCGATGCTGCTTTGCGTTTTGCAAAAGATGGCGTAAACCAGTGGAACACACGTAACCGCCCAGCAGATGACTATTATGAAATTTTTGAACTCGGTGGCGGTGGTAGCCGTTTTGTAATTCAAGATGCTACCGGTAACGTGGGTATCGGTGAAACAGTAAATCCAACATATAAATTGGATGTACTGCACGGTGGTTCCACAGGTATCCGCAGCAGATCATCCGGTTCCTTCTCTGTAATAGATATTGATGCCGCCAGTGGCGATGCCGCTTTGCGTTTTGCCAAAGCAGGCGTAAACCAGTGGAACACACGTAACCGCCCAGCAGATGACTATTATGAAATTTTTGAACTCGGTGGCGGTGGTAGCCGTTTTGTAATTCAAGATGGTACCGGTAACGTGGGTATTGGCGAAACAGTAAATCCAACATATAAATTAGATGTACTGCACACTGGTGCTACCGGTATCCGCAGCAGGTCATCTGGTACTTTCTCTGTAATAGATATTGATGGCGCCAATGGTGATGCCGCTTTGCGCTACGCAAAAGCAGGTGTTAACCAATGGAATGTACGGAACAATCCCGGTACCGACGACTATCAAATTTTTGAATTAGGCGGCGGCGGCGAAAGGATGCGTATTGAAAATACAACTGGCCGTGTAGTGGTAGATGGCGACTTTACCGTTGTTGGTGCCAAAGCCTTTACCATGGATCACCCCTTGGATCCTGCCAATAAAGTATTGCGTCATGCTGCAGCAGAAAGCAATGAAGTAATCAATTTTTACAGCGGTAATATTACTACAGATGCTAGCGGCAAGGCCCTTGTTCGCCTGCCCGATTACTTTGAGGCACTGAACAAAGATGCCCGTTATCAATTAACGGTAATCGGTTCATTTGCACAAGCGATCATCAGCAAAGAAGTAAGCAACAATCAATTTGAAATTGCTACCAACCAGCCCAATGTAAAAGTTAGCTGGGAAGTAAAAGGTGTGCGCAATGATGCCCGTATGAGGCAACATCCATTTATCGCAGAAGAAGTGAAATCGGCTACTGATAAAGGTAAATATTGGGATCCTGCCTCACACAACCAACCCGAAAACAAAAGGATATCTTTCTCAACTGTTGCTGGTTCTTCTTTGGAAGAAGTGGCTCCGGTGGCGGTGCCCAAAAAAGCGGTTGCCAACACAGGTGGTAGCCTCGAGCAAGGCCCCATTGTTGCCCCTAAGGTAAATCAGCCCATTGATGTTACCGGCAGCGTAAGCGAAGTGGCTCCTGCCAAAGCAGCTACCAAAGTGCTGGACGTAACCACTGGCAGCGTAGCTCCTGATGTTAAAAAACCAGAAGCTAAAAAAGCTACTACCAAAGTGGCCGGCAAAGAAAGTGTTGAATAAATTATAAGATTCTTTTATAGCCAAAAGAGACTGTCGTTTTGCGACAGTCTCTTTTTTTATATTTGAAAAATTAAAATACAGCATCATGGTTTACCCAACTATCCCAAATCACGCAATCAATGTCGCTTAGTTAAGGCAAATGAACTTGTACCACCCCGCCATAAAACGTTAACTAAACGGCATTGAATTACGGAAGTGGCCAAAGTTGATACTTCTTTGGTTTCGCATGGTATATCATTTAACCAGTTTGTTTCGCATCGCTTCCATAAACTGCTGCCGGTACATATCGCCAATGGCGATGGGGGCATCAAATCCTTTAAGCTTTAACCAATTGCCTTCCACTGTATCAATTTTGTGCAAGGCCACAATAAACGATTTTTGCACCCGCATAAAATGAGAGGTTGGCAACCGTTCCTCTATATCCTTCATACCCAATTGGGCGATGGTTTTTTGGCCTAAGTGGTATATAATAACCTGCTTTTTCATAGCCTGTACATAATCGATATGTGCAAGCATTATCCTTGTCATTTTACCCTTTTCTTCGTTTTTTACAAACAAATAATCATAATCCAAGCTATTGGCCACTGCCGCAGGGGGCAGGGCCTGCGCAGGTGTCAGCCTTTCAATGGCCCGTTGTACAGCCCCTATAAACCTTGGTAGTGGTATGGGCTTTAGCAGATAATCTACCACATCCAGTTCATAAGCATCCAATGCAAATTCGCTGTAGGCTGTTGTAAATATCACCTTACACTTGCCACGGATAGCTGCTGCCAGTTCCAGCCCTGTAATACCGGGCATCTTAATGTCTAAAAAAGCAATATCAATGGGCTGTTCATTAATTATCCGTAGGGCCTCAAGGGGTTCGGTAGTAGCATGCACCAGGTGCAATAGGCCCGAAGCTACCACATGTTTTTTCAACACCGCTATGGCACTGAGTTCATCATCAACAATAATACAATTTAGCATTCTGCTGGGTTTTCCGATTGTTCAATGTTCGATTCTTCAATTTTTAAAGTCTAAAGTTAATGGTTTAGGCCTCTATTTTCACCGCTCCATTTCCAACTTTCGAGGCTTCACTATGTTCGATGGCCAAAATAACATGATAGCTATCTGCCGTTTCCTCCACTTCAAAGCGGCAACGGTTGCCATATACATTATCTAACCGTTTTCTAATATTGGCAAGGCCAACACCGTGGCTTTGCACGGCAGCACCTTCCGCTTTTTTGTTACGTATGGTAAAGTAAATATGCGTGGGATCGGCACAAAGCCACAATGCCACCGGGTTATCGGCATCATTTACCTTACCGTGTTTGAGGGCATTTTCCAAAAGGGTAATAAATATGAGCGGAACAACCTGTGGGTGGCTGTACTGCCCTTCAACGGTAAACTCAATGCGCAGCTTATTATCAAACCTTAGTTGGTACATGCCAATTACCCGCCGCAGGTGCTCCACTTCCATTTGCAGCGGCACCAATTGGCCGCCATGCGATGTTTCCAGCGAGTAACGCATTATCTCCGATAGGGCAATGATACTTTCCGCCAGTTCCTCATCTTTATCCAATGCCCGATTGTAAAATATATTCAATGTATTGTACAAAAAATGTGGGTTTATCTGTGCCCGCAAAAAATTGTTTTCCAGTTCCAGCATATCCTGCTTCATTTCGGCATTGGCCAAGGCCAGTTGAGCATTACTGGCCAGCAGTTGAGCGTTGGCCACATCTTGGGCGGCTTTTTCTTCGGCCAGTTGGCGCAGTTCTTTTTGTTTGGCACCGTAGCGGGTAATATAGTAGTAGCCAATAGCGTAAAAAACAAGGCCACAGTAAAGGCGCAAGGTATCAATCAGCAGTAAATAAAAAGTTTCGTGCATTGGATAGCCAAAAAGGGCAGCTATCTTGCCACGCCAATGGTTCAAAAACACAATAAATCCAAACGATAGCAAAAAACGGCTAATAGATATAGTCAAATTTCTAATGGTTCCTTTTTTGAAATTCGCCAATGCGAATAAAAAAGAATAAAATATACAAAGCTGTATAAAAGCCATGTATAACTCCCTTTGCCAAAAAGTATATTCCGGAAGTAATATATAATCTAATGAGATAAAAAAACCTAAGAAAACTAGCCAGAAGTAAATATGGTACTTATTGATGTTCATCATAGTATTTTTTAACAAATGCTATCCAATCTGATACTTCATCGCCTATCTCCACATCAGGGGGGATACCCTTGCCATCATAGTTAGGTTCACGTTCATTTACAGCTCGTTTTACGGAGGCTATGTACAATCCATATTTATGATAAGGCAATCTAAAACTCATAAGGTTTAGATAATCCACTGCCCCACCACTATGTTCTCCAAAAAATTTCACCTTGCTGCTTTGTCTAAAGTTCTGCAGCATTAATTCGGCAGCACTTACACAATTATGGTTCATGATAATCGCTACATTTTTTGGCTTGTTCAAAATTGGCATATTTTGAGCCAGGGTGTCGCCTGGCCTATAATATAGCTGGCCTTTTTTACGCAAGAAAGTATCCCTATAAGCTATATAGCTATTCGCACTGGCGGTGTCACCATCTTTAGTGAATTGCACTATTGCATCTTCATGCTGTTTCAAGAAACGCTCACCCACAAGGGTATACCCTCCAGAGTGTACAATAGGGTTAGTATAAATATAGGGCAATAAGGGCATATAATTATTTACATACCCGCCTAGATTATTTCTTATGTCAATGATCAAAGTTACGGCATTATCAATAGCTGCCTTATTAGCTTTAATAATACTATCATAGAAGTTTCTATCGTAATTATTAAAATCAGGCATTTTTAACAGTACAGTATTAGTATCAAGTATCGTAAAATCTGGCTTAAATGAAAAAGGCACTGTACTTTTTAACATTCCCGGTTCATACTTTGGCAAGTGTTTCCACCTGCCATAAGAACTTAACCAAAGTATACCCTTATTTTTAAAAGTACAATGCGCAAATATTCTTGCGCTGAGGTTCTCTGTAACATAATCTGTATAAAATGTACCATCTTTTTGTTGTACCATCTTCAATATGCAGTAGCCCGGTATAGCTTTCTTAGTAGTTTCAATTACATATCCATAATATGTAACCGGGTTATCATTTACTTTTTTGAGGGCCATTATACAATGACCATACTCGTTTAGCCAGTATCCCTCATATACAGCTTTACGCTTATTGCCAGCAAAGTATTGCCGTATCATTTGGCTATCCTTTTGGCATTGCTGGGTGTCTATTTTTTTACTTCCGATGGTAGGGTCAGTCAATACAACATGTTTATCTTTAAAAAAAGTAGTCATCCTTGAAAGCAAAGCAAAAGTATCCTTACTGCGACTCTGTTTTACCCTACGCAGCAAAGCATCAAACTCATTGCCTTTTACCTTATCTCGATAGCCGGGATAAGTATCTTTAATTGTGAAAGATACAAAATCGAAATCATTTTTGACCTGTGGCTCTTGTGAGTAAGCGAAATTGCAGTTCAAAATTATTATCAGGAAACCCGCAAGCTTTTTCATTGCTGCTATATTTTTTACAAAGATAATTATTTTTCGACGGTGGTTAAATAACTGAATTTCGGCTGTTATTATGACAGCCGAAATTCAACAACACAACACTTTAATAAAGAAATGTCGTCAACTTTAACTAACCCTGTATGCGTGAAAAAGTTAAAACATCTGTAACACATGGGTTGTTTGGGTCGTTAGCAAATGAGTTGCCCGTAGGTTTTATGGGTTTATCAGGTTTTGTATTTTCCCCTCCATTAATAAGTTGCATTTCCCTTTGGCTCATCTGCAATCTCGCCACTGTCATTTTTCCCAGCGATAGCTTTGTGTTTCCTTTTTTAAATTCCCTTTTCATAATTTGTTACGTTTAAAGTTATTAAAATAAATTACACCACAAATCTGCGCCAAGGTTTTTGCTATACCAAATCTTGGAACGAAACACCCCTGTAGCGGAACGAAACGGCCTTATTCGGGAACGAAACGGTTTTTTGGAGAACTGCGCAATGGTCTGACCGCCTGGCTTGTCTTTACTGGCAAGTGGCCATGCAGGGCCCGTACTGACGCCGGGGCTAGGCATACACACGGCTTTTCCGATAGTAGCCCACCCCATGGTATAACACAAATACCGAAGCCAATAACTTTTCGTTCAGGTTCAGGGGTTCTTCCTCACCGCTTAAAAAGGTAAGGCCCGGCACCTGCATGCCCAGGGTGCGCCCATTATTGATAATGGTAGCCAAGCGGTACAAAACCAAACAGCCCAAAACCGAAAAATTAGGCCATAATAGCCAAAAACCAGGGCCAAGGGAATTGAGAATGCCCCAAAATAAAACAATTACCAGTGCGGCATCTATCAAGCCAGCCGCCACTATGCGGCATAGCCCGCTTTTGTAAATTCTCTTTCCATATCAAGTATTTTTTAATTTTTATTCAAAAGGTTGCGCCTACTTTAGTTCCATTGCTTCCACTATTTTTCTATAGTGCCAAAACTCTTTGCCGCATAGGCCTAATTTTTTGCTCCCCATCCGCCCTTCATCATGCCCAAGGCTTAATAGTTTCACCCCTCCCATAATTACAGCCCCTAATCACAGCAATCAAACAATCACAGCAATCACAGTACAGCCATCCTAACAATCAAAAAATCACAGTAATCATACCATCCCAATAATCACAGTCCAAATTTTTCCCTATCTTACAACCATAATAATTGTTATGACGATTGGCGTATTAAAAGAGCCGGCTCCCGAAACGAGGGTATCCGTTTTGCCGGAACATATAGCTACTTATAAAAAATGGAATGTGGCCATTTGTGCCGAAACAGGGGCAGGTGCCACGGCTTTTGCCGATGATGCGGCCTACACGGCGGCCGGGGCCACGGTTAGCAGCCGCAGCGAAGTACTGCAACAGGCCGATATTGTACTTTCCATCAGTCCCTTAACCGATGCGGATATGGCGCAATTAAAAGCGGGCGCCATCGTTTTGGGTATTTTTCAACCTTTGTTTTTCCCCAAGCTGATGCAAGGCTGGGCGGGCAAAAACCTTACGGTAATGAGCATAGACATGCTGCCCCGTACCACCCGTGCGCAGAGCATGGACGTACTGAGCAGCCAAGCCAATATTGCGGGCTACAAAGCGGTATTATTGGCCGCCAACCTTTTCCCTCGTTACTTTCCCATGTTTATGACGGCGGCCGGCAGCATTGCCCCCGCCAAAATGTTGATACTCGGTGCCGGTGTGGCGGGCCTACAGGCCATTGCCACAGGCAAACGGTTGGGCGCTGTGGTAGAAGTGTTTGATACCCGGCCTGCTGTAAAGGAAGAGGTAATGAGCTTGGGTGCGAAATTTGTGGAAGTGGAAGGCGCTGCCGATGCCAGTAAAGCGGGTGGTTATGCCGTGGAGCAGAGCCAAGAATTTATGGACCGTCAAAAAGCAAAGATTGCCGAAAGTGTGGCCAAGGCCGATATCGTAATCAGTACGGCGCAGATACCGGGCAAAAAAGCGCCCATCCTTATCACTACCGCTATGCTGGAGCAAATGAAAAACGGCTCGGTGGTGATTGATTTGGCAGCGGCTACCGGCGGTAATACCGACCTTACCAAAAACGACGAAACAGTGGTACACCATGGCGTGCACATTGTGGGCACTTCCCGCTTGGCGGGCACCATGCCTTACGATGCCAGTAAGCTGTACGGTAAAAATATTTTGAACTTTTTGCAACTCATCATTACCAAAGAAGGGGCATTGAACCTGAATTTTGAAGACGATTTGGTTAAAGGATGCTGTATGGCGCATGGAGGTGAGGTGGTGAATGCAAGGGTTAAAGAGTTGGTTAGTTAATAATGAATAGTGAATAATTAATAATGGGGAGTTGATAATTGATAATGGATAGTTGATAATGTAGACCTACAACAACCTTAAACTGGATACTTAAGACTAGCGACTTGAGACTTTGTACTTTAGACTTGAAACTTAAATAACATGCAAGACATATTAAACTGGATATCAACCAACCAACAGATCATTTACATTGTGATACTGATGGTTTTTTTGGGCATTGAAGTGATTGGCCGGGTACCGAGTGTATTGCACACCCCGCTGATGAGCGGTGCCAATGCCATCCATGGTGTGGTAATCATTGGGGCCATCATTGTAATGGGTAAAGCAGCCTCCGACAATTATGTGGCCATGGTGCTGGGCTTTTTGGCCGTAGTGCTGGGCACACTGAATGTGGTGGGTGGTTTTGTGGTTACCGATCGGATGTTGGAAATGTTTAAAAAGAAAAAAGCCAAGCCTGCGCAAGGTGCATAAAATGGTTATTGGTCAATAAAGATATAGTGTACAAGTGTGCGATACCGCCTATGGCGGCACAGGCGCCAAAAAAGCCCGCCTGCTATGGCCGCCGGGTACCAAAAAGAAATAATTATGGATGTACAAATTTCGGTTCTTACCATTTGCTATTTGATTGCTTCAGTAACGTTTATACTGGGCCTTAAAATGTTATCGCACCCTGAGTCGGCACGCCGTGGTAACCTGGTGGCCGCCGTGGGTATGACCATCGCCATCATTGGTACTATCTTTTTGTACCAAAATGCGGAGGGCAACCACTTGGGCAATAGGGCACTGATTTTTGCCGCACTGCTGTTAGGTACCGTTGTAGGGGTGATGGCGGCCAAAAAAGTAAAGATGACGGCCATGCCCGAAATGGTAAGCCTGTTCAACGGTATGGGCGGCGCCTGCGCCATGCTCATCAGCATTATCGAGTTCAACCAGCAAAAGATATTAACGGAGGCAGGTGCCAACGTACATATTCACAAGGGCGAAATACTCATCATCGCATTGGGGCTGATCATCGGTTCGGTTTCATTTGCGGGTAGCGTCATCGCTTGGGGCAAGCTGAATGGCCGTATCAAAGACAAGATTTTTCCCGGACAGCGGATCATTAACTTTTTCTTACTGGCCTGCATTGCTATTGTGGCGGCCTATTTTGTATATGTAACACCTGCCGAAACAGGCATTACCGATATGCAAGCCTACACCCTTTACGGCGTACTCACCCTTTCGTTGTTGTACGGTATCTTTTTTGTGATGCCCATTGGCGGTGCCGATATGCCCGTGGTGATTTCCTTGCTCAACTCCTTTACCGGTGTAGCGGCTGCCTGTGGTGGTTTTATGTACGACAACAAGGCCATGCTTACCGGCGGCATCTTGGTAGGTGCGGCGGGTACCTTGCTTACCATATTGATGTGCAAGGCCATGAACCGCAGCTTGCTCAATGTAATTGTAGGTGCGTTTGGTGCCAATGCCACAAGTAGTGCGGCAGGCAACACGGAACAAGGCAGCTATAAAGAAATCAGCCTGAGCGATACCGCCATGGTGATGAGCTATGCCAATAAAGTAATGATTGTACCGGGTTATGGTTTGGCGGTGGCGCAAGCCCAACATATTTGCCATGAACTGGAAAAAATATTGGCCGATAAGGGTGTGGAAGTAAAATATGCCATCCACCCCGTAGCGGGCCGTATGCCCGGCCACATGAATGTGTTACTGGCCGAAGCGGATGTGAGCTACGAAAAATTGTTGGAGATGGAACATGCCAATGATGAATTTAAAACCACTGATGTAGTGCTGATTTTGGGCGCCAATGATGTGGTAAATCCCGCTGCCAAAAAAGATCCGGCCTCCCCTATTTATGGCATGCCTATTTTGGAAGTGGAATTGGCGAAAAATGTAATTGTAAACAAACGCAGCATGAAGCCCGGCTATGCGGGTATCGAAAACGACTTGTTTTTCCAGCCCAAAACCAGTATGCTGTTTGGCGATGCCAAAAAGGTATTGCAGGATTTGGTGGCGGAGATTAAGAATAGCTAGGGGTTGTAGATAGGCAATGGTATCAATACAACACAACAATCTAACCATTCAAGTATTTGATGATGCTGCGTTTAATGAAACGCCAGACTGTCCTTTAAAATACAACCATATTTATCAGGCTAGTAGCAACAAGGGCTATCAACCTATTTCGCAGCATGGTATAATAGTTTTAAAAGATGGCGTGAAAATTAGTAGTGCCATATTGTTAGCTTCCGCTGGAGCTACATCAGTTACAGAAGATGCCGTAATTGTAAATGAAAATTATATCATAACACGTTGCTACAATACAGTCTTTAGCTTATCGCTTCCCGATTTGCAATTGAACTGGAAGACCGAAGTGGATTGGGCAACATGTTTCTCTATACACACTTATGAAAATACTTATATAACGCATGGGGAAATTTCTATAAGCCGAATTAATAAAGAAGGTAAAATATTATGGCAATTTGAAGGGGCGGATATTTTTATATGCCTAAATAAAGATCTTCCTTTTATCCTGCAAAGCGATCATATATTGCTTACCGATTTTAACAGGGCTAGCTATAAAATCGGATATGATGGGAAAGAAATGCCGCTGCATCTAACAAAAGATAAATCGCAAGTTAGCAAAAAGCCATGGTGGCGCTTTTGGTTAGTATAGCATTAGCCTTTATTAACCCAATATGTTTTTCATTTATTAAGGCCAAGGCCCGCTTCAAACGGGCCTTGGCTTATATCATCTCAAATAATCTTTCTTACTTGTAATCATTTCCCGTGGCCGGCTTTGGCTTGTCGGGCTTGGGCGCCGGTTTTTTATCGCCGGGCTTGGGCGCTGTGGCCGGGGGCGTTGTAGGTTGACCTTCTTTTTTCTCTTCGGGTTTTTTATCGGTCTTTTTTGCCCCAGTATCAACAACTACGGGTTTGATATCACTTTCAATCGGTATCAGCTCGTTGCCATTGTCGTTGCTGCCATCATCTGCTACAGGCTCCTGCACAAAATCATCTGCATTGCCATTGCCATCATCTTCTACATAGTTGCTGCCATCGCCACGGTTAACGATATCTGCAAAATTTTGATCGGCATAAATAGGGTCGTTGTCTATTTGAACCGGCTTATCAAACTCGTCTTGCTTGCCGTAACCCAAGCTCTTATCGGCATACACTTTCTTCATAAAATAACCCCATTTGGGCAGGGCCATTTCATTACCACCACTGGTACCAAACAACAGGCGCAAAAATGGATCATCGCAACCCACCCAAGTACCGGCCAATAGTTCGGGGGTATAGCCCATAAACCAGCCATCGGTATTATCGTTGGTAGTACCGGTTTTGCCCGCTTTTTGCACAGGGATGCCATAACCGTTCAGCGCTTTACCCGTACCAAACTGCACAACACCCTGCATCAATTTAACCATGGTGTAGGCATCGGCTTCGCTGATCACTTGCTTGGTTTCTGGTATAAACTCCTGTAGCAGGTTACCGTTCTTATCTTCTATACGGGCAAGCATAACCGGTTGGGTATTATATCCTTTATTGGGGAACATGGTATAGCTGCGCAACATTTGCAGCATGGGTATACCTGCCGAGCCCAATGCAATGGAGGGGTAAGGCGGTATTTGGGAAGTGACGCCGCAGGTTTGGGCAAATTCAATGGTACGCTTTACGCCAATGATTTGCATCAACCGATAAGCCGCCGCATTTTTGGAGTGCGCCAAGCAATAGGCCATGGTACCACCACCACCGGTAATGGTTTTACCACCCAAGCTAATTGAGCCACCGGCAATGGCCGTTTCGGGGGTATAGCCAGCATCTTGCACGGCCAAGGTATATAGTAAGGGCTTAAACGTAGAGCCTACCTGCCTACTGGCCGTTACGTGGTCAAATTTGAACCACTTGTAGTCAATACCTCCTACCCAGCACTTAACCGCACCTGTTTTAGGATCCATGGCCACAAAAGACGTTTGCATCAACTGCTTGTGATACTTAATAGAATCATAAGGCGTCATTACCGTATCCATTTCCCGCTTGGCATTCCAAGCAAAAACCTTCATCGGCACTTTGTTATAAAAAGTCTTTTTGATCTCTTCTGGTGTTTTGCCCTCTTCTTCCAACACTTTCCAACGTTCGGTGTACTTCATAGCGGCTTCAATGGCATTTTCATGCCCCTTCCACATACGGGCCCCATTGGTTTTTAAAATATTATTGAGTTTTTTTTGTATCACGGGCATATGCTGTACCACCGACTCTTCGGCATACTGTTGCATCCTAGAGTTGATGGTGGTGTAAATTTTCAACCCGTCGCGGTACATATTATAGGGTTCGTTTGTTTTGGGGTTGATATGGTTTTTGCACCAAGCCCGCAGGGTATCGGCCAAAACCGAACGGAAGTAAGGGGCAATACCTGTTTCCTCATCTATTTTTTTATAATTGGTAATCAGTGGCTTTGCCTTTAATTTATCCGCTTGGGCGGGAGTGATTTTTCCAGCCACTTCCATTTGCCCAATAACGGTATTACGCCTGGCCAAAGAGGCGGCGGGGTGGCGGATGGGGTCGTAGGTAAAGCCCTTGAGCATGCCCACCAATACGGCGGCTTCTTCAATGGCCAAATCCTTGGGCTCCTTTTGAAAATAGGCCCTAGATGCGTTGCGGATGCCGTACAGATTGCCCCAGGGTGCCCGGTTGAGGTATAAGGCCACCAACTCTTCCTTGGTGAAATTGCGTTCCAGTTTTACGGCAACGATCCATTCTTTTATTTTATCGGGTATGCGTTGCAAGAAGCCGCCGCCGCCCTGTTTCAGCATCATTTTGGCAATCTGTTGGGTAATGGTACTGCCACCGCCGTCACGGCCCAGCTTTACGACCGCCCTGGCCAAGGCTTCGCCATCCACACCGGAGTGCTCTTTAAAACGAACGTCTTCGGTGGCGATGAGCGCATTGATGATATTGGGCGATATTTCGCTGTATTTTACCTCGCTGCGGTTTTCTGCATAGTACTTGCCCATCAGTTTACCATCGCTGGAATAAACCTCGCTGGCCAAATCTGCTTCGGGGTTTTGCAGCTCTTGTATGGAGGGCATTTTGCCCAAAAGACCGTAGTTGGCCCCTACAATCATCAATATAATCAGGGCCAAGCCGCCAAAAAACACCCGCCATAAAATTTTCACCGAACGTTTCATATCAGTATCAATTGTTCTTTTATCAAAAGTTTTGCAAAGATGCGTTATTCTTTGCCGTCAATATGCCAACAATATGTTAAAATCGGCACTAGATAGGATACCGGACAGGGGCTAAATCCATAATACCTTACAATAATAATGCCCAACCACTTTTGACCAATGGGTCAAACGAAGTGGTTTGATGCGATTGTAGCGTTAAAATTTACCCGGATACTGCATGTTCAGCAGTTTTGTGTATCCACTAATATCTTTATTGGTTTTCAGCAACTGCAAATTGGGTTCTGAGATAATGAAAAATGAATACTTATTGGCAGGCAACCAAGATACTTCTACCGGTGCCGCCCTTTTCACTTTTTCGTAGTACTGCAGTGCTTCATCGCTATTGGCAAATTGCACGTACACCAATAAATTTTGGTTAGTGCTTAAAGTATCTTTATTGATTTCGATGGCCTGTCCATTACCAATTTCGCGGTGGAAACGCATGAGGGCATTTTTTGCCTCATTTACATATACCGGGTCCACTTTGTCCATAAGCATCACCACATAATGCGGCAAGGCCAAATCCAGCTTGAAAGTCTTGTAGGTCAATACAGGCGCAGGTGGCGCTACTGGAGTAGTTACCGGCTGCGTGGGTTGTGGCTGTGTTGGTTGCGGTTGCACCGGTTGGGGTTGCGCAGGCTGCGGCTGGGCCGGCTGCGGCTGAACGGGTTGGCCCTGCGTTGGCGGTGGCACTGCTTTCACCGGTTCGTCTACAAATTTGGTAGGCACATCTTCCGCTACTCGGGTTACCTGCAAGGCGGTAAGATAGGCTTCTATTTCACTGCGCCTTTTCAACACATCAATCATGTTTTGCGCCTTGTCTTTTAAGGGCGACTTGGGATACAGGGCGATAATATCTTTGAGTATCAAAGTGGCCACACTATCCTGCCGTTGTTTTACCTGAAAAACCGCTTCGATGTACAGTAATTGCGGTGTCCAGTAGTTTTTGCCGTACTGGGCATCCAATTGTTTTTTCTGGTGCAGGGCTTCGGCAAAATTGCCCTCGATGAACATATTGTAAATGTTTTCGTAAGCTTTTGTTGCCGCTGGAATTTTAGCGTTGGCATTTACCGCACCGGGGTTGGTGAGCATTTTAGCTGCAGTACTATTGGCCCATTTACCGGTGGTAAGCAAGTTTTTATAATAATTGGCCTTGCTTTGATTGCCCAATTTTTGATAGCAGAAATAAAGGTTCAAATAAATTTCACCATCGTACAGGCTATCGGGGTAGCGTTGCAAACTGGCATCATACGTGGCAATGGCTTCTTCGTAATCTTCCAGTTCCTGTTGGTACAGTTTACCCAAGGCAAACAGGTTGGTAGAAAGAAGGTTATTGCTAACAGCCAGTTTTTCGGGGGTGAGCGGCAGGTTTTGCTGCAATCCATCCACACTGATGTCTTCCTGCTGAACCGCATCCGTTTTGCCGCTTCCTGCTTTGGTGCCATCATCGGTTAAGCCATTATACGTAGGGGTGTTACCCGCTACCTGCATGGCCGATTTGCGCCACCAATTGTCTACATTGGCCCTTTCGCCCCAGTTGCGCTTAAATTCGCTGAAGCCCTTAGCTTTTAACGAGTTGTTGTAAAAATACCAAGAGCCGCTCTTGTTATTGCTTTCAAACAAATCGAGCGGTTTATTCTTGTCGTTGTTAAAGGTAATGGGGTCGTTGCCTTGGCTGCCTTCTTCTTCTTTCAGGCCACGTTGCTTGCGCAGTTGTTTGGCCATTTTTTTCAACAAAGCATCCCTTTCGGCAGGGACCATTGCGGCTATGCGTTGCAGGCTGTCTTCCCGCTCAATGATGTCTATCTTTTCTACAATTTTCGAAAGGGTATTTCTCCGGGCCTGCAATTGCGCCAGTTTTTCTGCACCAATGGTGGTGTCGCCCGATTGCAGGCTATCGTACCAAGCAAAGGCCTGCCGGTACTGCTTTTGCTCATAAGCAATATCGCCCAGTTGCAAAAAAGCTTTGTTTTTGTAAGAAATATTGGCCGCATTGTACTCCAGGCTTTTGTTGAAATAAACCACCGCAGCGGCCGTATCGGGCTTTTGCATGGCCATTTGCCCAGCGGAATAATAAATGATGTCGCGGTAGTTTTCAAACTTGTCCTTACGGGCCATGCGCAACAGGTTATCCAAGCTATTGTCCAACTCTTTTAAGTTGCCCCCCTGCTTCATCATTTTGGCATCGTTCAGCCTTGCATGGATATCCATTACCGGATTGGTGGTATGCTTGCCCGCTTTGCTGTAATACTCCGATGCTTTGCTGAACTGGCCACTGTTTTCGTACAATTGGGCCAGCAAAAATTCCCACCTCGATTTATCTTCCTTGGTATCGGCGTTCGCCAAGGCTTTTTCCAAATGCGCCGCTGCACTATCATAAATGCCCTGCTTATAAAACCAATAAGCGGTTACCTCTTCCAAATCGGGGTACAAGCGTTTGGGTAAGTTGGGGTCATTTTGCAAGGTATTGATCAAGCCTGCGGCTTCGCCATAATCATCTTGCTCGGTAAGGGTGCGTATCATCCAAACCAGCGATTCATTGCGGCTGGGGGCCTTGCCAAAAGTTTTTTGCAGTATGTTCTGCTTTTCGGTGTTGGCGATGCTGATGGCACTGCCTGCTGCCGAACTGTTGGTGCCCACTACACGGCTATCGTCCTCCCCTTTTTTGCGGGGGAAAAGATTGTAATTGATAAACTGAAAAGTCATGCTGGCCGAATCGAAATCCTTGCGCAGCAGATAGGCTTTTCCAATCAGCAGATACAGGTTATCTACCCATTCATTGCGCAAATCGTGCAACAGGATACCGGCGTTGCACTTAATGATCACCGAATCCAAATCGCCAGCCTGCGAAGCGGTATTGTCTAACGTATAGGGGTAAAAAGCCAAGAGTTTGGTATAATCATCCTGCTGGGCAATTTTTGCCTTTTCCATCACAGCCGCCAGCTTATTGACCGCATTGAAATGGAAATTATAACGGGTGATATTGTTCTGTACAAATTTCCTGAAAAGGGTAAATTTCTTACTCTCCGTTTTTTCTGAGCCTAACATCTTGTTCTCAAATTTTTCCGGCTTCTTTTCCTTGCCCAACAAGTCTATCGTCCACGAAGGGGGTTGCGCCAATAGTACGCTGCCGCACAAACAGAGTATGGATAAACAAACAACAAATGGTATCTTTTTCTTAAACATTCAAAAAAGTCTTAATAATCCGGTTAAATATCGGCTTTTTTTGGCAATTATTGCCATTAATAGCCTGCCTTTTGCTAATTTTAACCTTCAATTAACAATATCAGCTTCCATAAGGCAAAGCCAAGGGCCAAAATGCTGCGGCAACAATACAATCACAGTGTTAAAATTAGATACCAATAGTACTTTAAAAAGACTGCGCAACCGCTACCGACTGGTGGTGATGAACGAGGATACTTATGAGGAAGTGGTAAAATTTAGGCTGAGCCGAGTGAGTGTGTACGTGGCCCTCAGCACCCTGTTTGTACTGTTGGTGGGGCTTACGGTGGCCCTGATTGTGTTTACACCGCTCAAATACTACCTACCGGGGGTGGGTTATGGGGATGCCAAGCAAGTGAAAGAATTTAAGGCGCTTAAAATACGCACCGATTCGCTGGACAATGCACTGCAACTGAACCAGCGCCAATTGGACGATATTAAAAAAGTGCTAACGGGCAAAGTGCCCAAACTGGATACGGCGCAGCTCGACATACCCAAAGCCGCTACCAGCGATGATTAGAGCGGGGGCGGCGTTTTGAGCCATTGCACAATTGTAAAACCAAAATAGAGCTATATGTTCAATTCAAAATCCAAATCAGTTGATGAAAGCCCTGCCGGCGGCAACAGCATCATAGGCAGCGGCACTACCATTCAAGGCAATATCAATAGCAATGGCGATATCCGCATCGACGGGGTGCTGATAGGGAACCTTAATGGCAAAGGCAAAATTTTAATTGGCCCCGAAGGCACCGTGGAAGGGGATATTGAGGGCGAACAGGCGGATGTACTGGGCAAAATAACCGGCACCATAAAAGTAGCTGGCCTACTCAACTTACGTGGCAAGGCTTTTGTACAAGGTGATATCTTTGCCGGTAAATTGCAGGTAGAACCTACGGTTACTTTCAATGGCCAATGCCATATGGGGGCCAGTGTGGTGGATATTAAAAACGATTTGTCTGCCGCTGCGGTAAATCTTTAAAAAAACAATAAAAAGGGCGGCTGGCCCGATAAATAAATGTGATGGGTGTACAACGTAAACTGATGCTACCGCTGATACTGGTATTCATCTTCACCAATACTTTGCTGATTGTTTTCAAAGGCCGATTGGAGGCTTTGGGTATCAACAGGGAGATGCTATTGGGTGCCAACTGTTTGTTTTTTTTACTGAACATGTTGGTTTTTTGGTTGCAGCGCAATGCTTTGCAGAACAATAACCCCAATGTGTTCATCCGCAGCGTGATGGGCAGCATGTTCCTCAAAATGATGGTGGTGGTGGTGGTATTTTTTGTGTACATCAGCATTGTTAAAAAGACAGTGAGCAAACCGGGTGTTTTTGCCGCCATGTTTTTGTATTTGGTTTACTTGGCTGCCGAAGTTGTTGCACTGATGAAGTTGAACAAACAGAAAAATGGCTAAGCAGGAAGCGCCCTTAATGGCTTTGCAATCGTATTTGCCCGAAGGCAGTTTTGAAGACGTGCTGTACTATTTACAGCATTACAAGGTACATTTAACGGTTACCCGAAACCGCAGTTCGATATTGGGTGATTACCGCCACTCCCACGCCGACAAAAACCACCGCATTAGCATCAACGGCGGTTTGAACAAATTTGCCTTTTTGATTACCTTGCTGCATGAATTGGCGCACCTGTTTACCTACGAACGCTTTGGCCACCGGGTGCAACCACATGGCTCCGAGTGGAAAAACGAATTCAGCAAAATATTGGCACAATTCATTTTAAAAAAAGTATTTCCGCCCGATATAGAAAAAACCCTGCTGCGCACCTTGCAAAACCCCGCTGCCAGTAGTTGTGCGGATGAGAAACTGCTCCGCATCTTATACAATTACGACAACAAAAAAGAAGGCATGGTACTGGTGGAACAAGTGCCAGAGGGTGGCTTGTTTACCATTAAAGGGGGCCGTGTTTTTAAGCGGGGCGAAAAAATACGCAAACGCTACAAATGCACGGAAGCCAAAACGGGGAAGCAATACCTTTTTAGCCCGGTATATGAAGTGTCGTTGGTGTCGTAGCCGCTAGCTTATTCATAAATATCCAACAGCCCATCGGGCAGTTCCACATATACTTTGCGGTTTTTATTGTCTACCTTTTGCAAAAAAGCTTCGTTGATGGGTATCAGCGCTTCCTTGCCTTTGTATTGGATGGTACACAATACTTGGTGCGGCTGCTCAATCACTTCCAAAATGGGGCCCAGATCTGCTCCTTCGTGGATCAGCGAAAAGCCTAACAAAGAAATGGGTGCCGATTTGGCAGCTAACTTTTTAAAATCGGCTTCTTCCAGCCATACCTCCTTGGGCGTAAGTTGGTGGGCGGCTTCCTTGGTATCAATGCCTTCTAGCTTTACCCATACCTCTTCTTCACTTTTAATGCGTGTTTGCTGGATAAAATAGGGTATGAAATTGTCATTGCCCACCTCAATAAAAATGGCTTCCAAACCCTTGAGGGAGGTCTTTTTGCCCAAGCTGTGTTTGAACACCAGTTCTCCCTTTAGGCCGTAGGTGGCTACTAGTTTACCCGTTTTGAAATATTCGCTCATTACACGAAGATAGTTGAAAGTGGAAAGTTGAGAGTTGAAAGTGAGCAGCTTGCTAGCCGAAGGTAGGTTGACAGATGACGGTTGACGGTCTTTTGCTTTGAGGAGCCCTTAAGGCCATTGAACTGCTCTCCTGTCAACTGTCAACAGTCATCTGTCAACCTCCTCCTGCCCTCCTGTCAACCGTCATTTGTCAACCGTCAACAAAAAAAAGCAACCTCCGAAGAGGTTGCCCGATGAATTAACGTTAACAGAGGCGAAAAATTACTCTTCTTCTGTTTTGGTTTCTTCGCTTGCAGCAGCATCAGCGGTTGGTTCCACTTTACGTACTACAGGTTGGCCACCACGCTTAACCATTCTCACTTTTTTGTGCTCGGTTTGGCGCTTTGCCACGTGTGCGTCATGCTCTACGCTCCATTTTGTGAACTTCTCCATGGCTGTAGCCTCGTCAAATAAGCCTAAGCTTACACCACGTAACAAATGCTTAAGGTAAAGTACACCTTTGAAGGAAAGGATGCGACGTACAGTGTCGGTTGGCTGGGCACCTTTGTGCAGCCAATCCAACGCCTTCTGGCGGTCGATCTGCACAGTGGCAGGAACCGTTTGAGGGTTGTACGTACCTAACTTTTGGATAAACTTTCCGTCGCGTGGAGAACGGGCATCGGCAACTACGATGAAGTAAAATGGCCTTTTCTTTGAGCCATGACGTTGCAATCTCATTTTAACCATAAAAAATAGAAATTTTTTGGTTGTGAATAAATATAGGTTTCAATCATCCCCCCGGAATATTCCGAAAGGACGGCGAAGATAATAAGTGCAATTAAAATATCCAAATTTCATCTTGGGTGGATTTATCAAATTGATATTTGATGAATTTATACCCCCAAAAGTGAAAAAAAACGCGCCCATTTAGCCTGTTGGCCCACCCTTTTACCGTCTACCCATACCCGGCATACGGCCCATGGGCATTTTGTTCATCATCTTCATCATGCCCTTCATTTGCTCAAACTGCTTCAAAAACTGGTTCAGTTCGGCAAGATCCTTACCGCTGCCCTTGGCAATACGGGCCTTGCGGCTGGGGTTGATGAGGTCGGGGTTGCGGCGCTCCTCCACCGTCATGGAGTTGATGAGGGCCTCAATACCCTTAAATGCATCATCATTGATGTCCAAATCCTTTATCTGCTTGCCCACACCGGGTATCATGCCCATCAAATCTTTCAGATTACCCATTTTCTTAATCTGTTGCAATTGGGTCCTGAAATCCTCAAAATCGAATTGGTTCTTGCGGATCTTCTTCTCCAAGCGGGCCGCTTCTTTCTCGTCGAACTGCTCTTGGGCTTTTTCTACCAAACTCACAATATCGCCCATGCCCAGGATACGCTGTGCCATCCTTTCGGGATAGAACACATCCAGGGTTTCCATTTTTTCGCCACTGCTGGCAAATTTAATGGGCTTGTTTACCGTGTATTTGATGGAAAGGGCCGCACCACCACGGGTATCACCGTCCAATTTGGTGAGCACCACGCCGCTAAAGTCCAAGCGCTCATTGAAAGCAGCCGCCGTATTCACCGCATCCTGGCCCGTCATACTATCCACCACAAACAAAATTTCGTTGGGGTTTACCGCCGCTTTTACGTTGGCCACTTCGGTCATCATCACTTCATCCACGGCCAAGCGGCCAGCGGTATCTATGATCACCACGTTTTTATTTTTGGCCTTGGCTTCCTTAATGGCGTTTTGGGCAATGCTCACGGCATCCTTGTTTTCCCTTTCGCTGTACACATCCACGCCCACTTGACCGCCCAATACTTCCAACTGGTCAATCGCCGCTGGGCGGTAAATATCCGCCGCAACCAGCAAGGGACTTTTGCCTTTTTTGGTTTTGAGGTAATGGGCCAGTTTGCCGCTGAAAGTGGTTTTACCACTACCCTGCAGGCCTGCAATCAATATCACGGCGGGGTTGCCGGTGATGTTAAAGTCGCTTTCGCTGCCGCCCATCAGTTCGGTCAGTTCATCCTGCACAATCTTTACCATCTGCTGGCCGGGGTTTACCGCTAGTAGTACTTTGGAGCCAATGGCCGTTTCCTTCACCTTGTCGGTAAACTCCTTGGCTATTTTATAATTCACGTCCGCATCTACCAATGCCCGGCGGATGTCTTTTACCGTGTTGGCAATATTCAGTTCGGTAATGCGCCCCTGACCTTTGATGTTCTTAAAGGCGGATTCTAATTTTTCTGATAAACTATTGAACATTGAAAATGCTTTGTTTGATTGGTTTTACAATTTGTGTTCCCGTAATTGTGCCGCAGGTAGTACAAAATGTACAAGTGTGCGACGCAACAGTGCAGCCATGAAAGACCGTTGCTGGGTAAATCGTCTATATACTAAACGCCGTACCTACAATTTCGGCCTGCTCCTGTGCATGTATTTTGGCATAGCCGGTAGCTGTAGACGCACTGGCCTGCCTGCTGATGATATAAAAGTTGATGTTTTTTACATTCATGCGCAAGAAGGAAGCGGCACCCATGTTCAGCGGCTCTTCCTGCACCCAGTACCAAATAGCTTTACCATACTTTTTGTACAGTTCATCCAATTGCTTTTGTGGCAGCGGATAAATTTGCTCCAGCCGGATGATGGCCACATCGCTGCGGTTTTCTTTTTGCTGGCGTTCGGCCAAATCGAAATACATTTTACCGCTGCACAGCAATACTTTTTTAACAGCCGCTGCATCTTTTACAAATGCATCGTCTATCACTTCCTTAAAACCGCCTGTGGTAAATTCGCTCACCGAGCTATAACTGCCCGCATGGCGCAAATTGGCCTTGGGCGAAAAATTGATCAATGGCTTGCGGAATGGCCATGCCAGTTGCCTGCGTAATAAATGGAAGAAGTTGGCCGACGTGGTAACATTGGTAATCACCATATTCAGTTCGGCACACATTTGTAAAAACCTTTCCATCCTAGCGCTGCTATGCTCGGGGCCCTGCCCTTCGTAGCCATGGGGCAACAACATCACCACCCCATTCATGCGCTGCCACTTGGTTTCGGCGGCTGCAATAAATTGGTCGATGATGGTTTGTGCACCGTTGCAAAAATCGCCAAACTGCGCTTCCCACACCACCAGGGCATTGGGGTTGGCCATGCTATAACCATACTCAAAACCCAGCACCGCATATTCGCTCAGCAGGGAATTGAAGATACGGAAGGGCTTTTGTCCTTCTTTGCTAAGGCGATTGTGGCCTTTATTCGTTTGCTCATCATAAATCACGGCGTGGCGGTGACTAAATGTGCCCCGCTTTACATCCTGTCCGCTCATGCGCACATCCATGCCCGAAGCCAGCAAACTACCGTATGCCAATAGCTCACCGGTTGCCCAATCCACTTTATGGTCATCGGCCAACAGCTTGAGCTTGTCTTGTATCATTTTATCCACCTTGCGCAGCGGCTTAAAATCGGCTGGCCATTTCATCAGGCCTTCAAACAGATTGGTAAATGCTGCTTCGTTGATGGCGGTTACGGGCGATGCATCAAAATCATCAGCCTTGGCCCTGCGCAGGCTCTTCCACCACTCTTCCGGCTTTTGGTAAGTGTAGGGCAATGGGTTTTGCTTTACATCATCCAAGCGCTCTTGCAATTGGCTCCAAAAGCCCTGCTCCATTTCTTTGGCCATGGCCTGTGCATCGGCCGCACCGTTCTGCATCAAGTATTGCGTATACACCTCACGGGGGTTCAAATGTTTGTCGATCAAAGCGTACAGTTGCGGTTGGGTAAACTTCGGCTCATCGCCCTCGTTATGCCCATGCCTACGATAGCACAGCAAATCAATAAAGATATCGCTATTGAACTGTTGGCGGTAACGGGTGGCAATTTCGCATCCTTTTACCACGGCCTCCGCATCATCGCCATTGATATGCAGTACCGGGGCCTGCACCATGGCGGCCACCGAAGTACAATAGTCTGAGCTACGGGCATCATCAAAATCGGTAGTAAAACCAATTTGATTGTTGATTACAAAATGGATGGTGCCACCGGTATAATAGCCGGCCAAGTTGCTCATTTGCAACACTTCATATACAATACCCTGACCTGCTACAGATGAGTCGCCATGGATAAGGATGGGCAATATTTTATCGTAATCGCTTTCGTACAGTACATCGGCCTTACTGCGTGCAAAGCCCACCACCACTGGATCTACCGCTTCCAAATGCGAAGGGTTGGGGCAGAGTTTTAAATAAATTTTGTGGCCACTAGCGGTTTGTACCTCACTGCTATAGCCCAAGTGATATTTTACATCACCGCTGCCCATGGTAGTATCAGGTGTGGCCGTGCCCTCAAACTCGCTGAAAATATTGTTATAGGTTTTGCCCATGATATTAGCCAGCACATTCAGGCGGCCGCGGTGGGCCATGCCGATCACCACCTCCTGTACACTGTTTTGACTGGCCGTGTTGATGATGGCATCCAAGGCCGCAATGGTTGTTTCGCCACCTTCAAGGCTAAAGCGTTTTTGACCGATGTATTTGGTATGCAAAAACTTTTCGAACATCACACCTTCGTTCAGTTTTTGCAAAATGCGTTTTTGCTGTTCCAATGGCAAGGGCTGCAGCAGCGTATGCTCTACTTCTTTGGCCAGCCATTCAATTTTTTCCATGTCGTTCAGCGCACTGTATTCCACGCCCACATGGGCGGTATAGCATTGCTGCAAGTGCGCCAAAATTTGCTGCAAGGTGGCTTTGCCCAAGCCGATAAATTTACCTGCTTCAAACTCGGTGGCCATATCGGCTTCCCCCAATCCAAAAAATTTCAGCTCCAGATTGGCATGGCGATTTTTCCGCTCCCGGATAGGATTGGTTTTGGCCACCAAGTGCCCTTTTTTGCGGTAGGCCTGTATCAGTTGATATACGCCAAATTCCTTATCCAACATACCGGTGCCCAATTGGCTTGCGGCAGCACCATTAGTGGGTGCAGCGACGGCAGTGGCCGAACCATGCGATACGGCAAAATCGAAACCTTCAAAAAACTTACGCATGTCCACATCCACGCTATTAGGGTCTTTTACAAAATCGTTGTACAGACCCTCGATATAAGCGGGGTGAGAACTGGTGATATACTGAAAATCCTTCATTACAAAAAATCGTTATAATTTGATAGGCTGAATAGGCTACAAATGCTTACAGCGATGCAAATATCGGCAATTTATAGGTTGTTTGCAGCCGGCCAAGGGATTAATTTGCCCACAAGGGCCGCTATTACCGCACTCAGCAGCACATAGGCCGCAAAATAATAAAAGCCGGGTTCGAGTGTCGCCTGAGTATGTTCCATGCTTTGGGCGCCTAAAAAAGCCACAAAAATGCTGATCGCAAATACATCGGCCATGGCCCACTTGCTGATGCCCTTTACAAAAGCTGCCCAGCGGGGCGATGGACTTTTGGCCAGCAGCAGGAAGTACAAGGCCCCCGACTTGACCAACGGCACGATGATGCCAAAAAGGAGTATCAAGAAGAAAGGGAAGTAGTTGCCGCTGCTAAACAGGCTCTGCAGGGTACCCAATACACTCCGTTTTTCGTTGAACAAGTTGAAGCTGATGATGAACTCGGCGGAAATATCGATTTTCAACATGTCCAAGGTCCAGCCGAAAAATAATAGTACCAGGGATGCGGTATGAAGCACAAGGAATACGTAACGGTTCATGGCTTTTTTTCAAATAAAGATAGGGGAAATGCCAATGTGCAAATGTGCAGATATGCAAATGTGCAAATAGTAGGGGTTGCACTCTGTAAAATAGGGGAAATGCCAATGCGCAGATGCCTGCCCGACTGCGTCATTCAGGCGGGTGCAAACAGTGGCAGTACTACCTGCGGGATAGGCTGCTCACATTAGCTCATAAGCACATCAGCTAATCAGCACATTAAACAGATGTGATGAACGGTGTAACATTATTACGACAGTATTCGTAGAACCAAAAGAAGTTGTTTTCCAACAACAGCACTGACCAAAACTTTCAGCAATACGTAGCTACCATTACTGATGTGGGCAGCAGTGCAACAAGCGGCAGCCGAAAAGCTTTATAACAGAGTAGGCACTTTTTAAATGCTAAAACATAGTATCATGAACACAGAAAATGTAACAAACAAAAAAATGCCACCGCTGCAAAAGCGTACGGTGGCTGTATTAAATGATTCGCAAATGATGGAAGTAAACGGTGGCTCTACCCTTGTATGTGCAGCCGTTTTTGCGGGCTATTCTTCGGAAGTGTGTTCCGGTGTATTGTTTACCGCAGTGGTATTGGTTACCGATACCATCAGCCGTTAATCAATTAGACATTGCCAACGTAACAAGAGGTCCCTCTGGCCAAGGGGCCTTTTGGGTGGATACCAGTAGGATGCTAGGGGGATGTAATGATGAATGAGCCGCAAAGTGCTATAGGCTTCACCAGCCCGCCCAAGCACTACAACAGTTTGCGTGCAAGGGAAGATAACCAATATTTCGTCTTCGTAGAAGCCCCTCATGCCAACGCCTGCCAATTTAAAAAAAGTCGCAAAATTTGTGATGAGCGGCATATCAATATTACGATATGAATCGTAGTTTTGATAACTTTTTTAGCAATTACGCCCATTAAAGTAAAGCACATCCACTCATCCAAAGATTTACCTGTAACATTTTGGCCAATTTTTGGCCCCACTTTGTATTCTTAAATCAAAAAGTATAGTATCATGAACCAAACAAAAACAAAGAGTCCACGTCTGGAAAAACGGACAGTGGCCATGTTGAACAAATCAGCACGCAGTTTTCCACTCCTTATTTTGGTAACTACTTCGGGTATTACCTCTACCATTACTTATACGTTCGATCCACCGATGTATGGAGGTTAAGGATAAGGTAATTTTTCAAAAGGCTCCGGGAACGGGGCCTTTTTTTGGTTTTAGGGATGCAATCAATCCCATACCGCTTCCAAATTATTATTGGGGTTGCAAAGCCAAAATGGGCTTTAGTGGGGTTATTTTCCCTTTCTTGTTAAATGCTTTGCCCAAGAAAACACCCTTCCCCTAAACAGCAATGGGTCCATTTACTGTTAGCCCTTAGATTTGTTATACCTATCTATTAGCACCATTACAAGTGCATTTGTCAACTTTACTCTTTTAAGAAACCCGATCAGCGAAAAGCGTAAGCCGAAAAGCTTTGTAATAGAGTAGGCATATCAACATTAAAAAAACAATATGAACACAGAAATGACCGTAACTAAAAAAATTCCTGCCTTGCAAAAACGCACAGTAGCAGTACTTACAGAAGTTGAAATGCAAAAGGTAGATGGTGGCACTACAGTTTTCTGCTACTATGCCGTAATTTCATCAGAGCCATGTGCAACGGTTGTTGTAGCAGCAGTTACTTATGTTACAAACAAAATAACAGAGTAACTGTAACATTGCATATTTAGCAATTGCCATCATCAACGGTTCAACATTATGTAGTTGAATCGTTCGCAAGTATTTATGATTAATTAGGCTTAGCTATTTATACAAACGCAACAAAAGGGGTCTTTTTTAAAGATCCCTTTTGCGTATATACTATTCCCGATAAGCGAATAAGCACAATCACTTTGAAAGTCTTTTTACCTGCTATTGTAGCTGTTTATCCTTTGGAGTATTAGTTCATTAAGCACTAAGGCTTATGAGGATAATATTGTAACAAATCCTTCTTCCCCAATTCCCAAGCTTAGCTATTTCACCACCAATATTTCATCCGCTTCCAACACCGGCAGGTTCTTAAACCGGCGTACAATATTAGCCACGGTAATCACATCTTTTTCGCAGCAATTGACAATGCGTTCCAGGTCATGGTCTTTGTAATATACATCGGCTACCATGGTGCCGTCAATATCGTCTTTCGGCAAAGGAATGCCCAATGTGGCGGCCAATAGTTTTAAAGAAGTATAATTTTTATAATCGCCAAATCGCCAATACTGAAAGGTATCCAGCACATGGATTTCCCAAGGCTTCATGTTTTGAAAATCCAAATAAGGAGGTATGCCTACACTGTTGGCCATTAACCGGCGGCACAAAAAGGGAATGCCAAACTCTTTGATGTTATGTCCGGTAAAGTTCCACCTGTTGCTCACCGCTTCCAGTTCTGATAGTGCGGCAATCATCTCCTTCAACAAATATTTTTCATCATCGCCATAAAATGATTTGATGCGCAATTGCAGGCCCTCGGGCTCTCGGCGAAAATAGCCCATACTTACGCAGACAACCTTGGCAAACTCGGCCATGATACCGGCCCGCTGTGGGTAAAATGCTGCAGCAGTGGTATCATCAGGTAACAACCAACGTACTTTTTCTGTCCACAAAGTTTGCCATTCAGCGGAAAGTTGGGTGAAATCAGGTTGTTGTGGTACGGTTTCAATATCTAGGAACAATAGGTTTTCAATCCGTATGCTTTGCATTTTAAATATGTTTCATTGAAAATACAAAGGCTTTTTGAGAAAAACAAAAACCCCGCCGTGGCGGGGTCAATATGCTGTACTTTATTTATTAAAATTTACTTCGCTTACAAGGTGATGCCTACAAAAATCTGTATGGCTTGGTTTTTCCATGTCTGCCGATCGTCGATGGCATTGATGTCGGTAAGGCCCAATTTATAACGGGCACCCATATTTACCAATGGCAATTGTACCCAAAGGCCGCCAATAGCGCTCCACTCACCATTTTTATAAATACTGGATGCATTATTTTTCAAACTGTCAACTGTTTGCTTTAACAAGCCGCCATAAGCTGGCCCAATCTGCAATTTTACCCGCTTGCTCATGCCCAAGTTAATATTTAAGAAAAGGGGTACTTCCAAATAGTCGAGCTTGGCCGATTTTTGGCTACCATCCCTAAATATATCATTGTACACATCCGAGGCATCATTGGTAAATTCTGTTGTTGTTTGTACAAAGTTTACTTCTGGTTGCAAGCCAAAACGCCTGCTAAAGTTAAGCTGGGCAAAGCCACCCACTTGAAAATTATAGTTAAATCCATCCTTGTACGATTGCCCCGTAATCTTATTTATGTTCACGCCGCCTTTAATACCAAAGCGGAAAAAATTCTCCCTATCCATACTAGTAGGGTTACGCTGCCCGTATGTAGCAGTGGCGCATATCAATAAAACCGGTAATATCTTTAACATAAACTATTCTTTTATTTATAACGAAGGTTTCTCATTGCGTATTGTCAATAATAATGCCAGTAACTGGTATTTATATCAATACAGGTCTTTAACAATCAACGTATACAATACTAACGGGGCTTACCTACCATTGGGTTGGGTAAGCCCCGTTAATCGTTTTGTACCGCTTACATGGTGGTAGCTTATTACCTTTTCCAGTGCCCAGGAACCCATACCCATCCACGGCGGGTACTCTTCCAATGCCCATCTACCCAGCGCCTACCTATCTGTGGTTCGGCCCAAAAACCATCTGCCCACACATATTGGCCGCCCCGCCAAACCCAATTACCGTTTGTCCACACATGCCTAGGCGAAGGGCAAACCGGCCTTACTTTCATTACCGGTGCTGCTGGCCTTACCCTTATTACAAACTGGGCCGAAGCCGAAAACTGAATGGCCATTACCGCCAAAGATACTACTGCTATTTTTTTAAGATACTTGCTCATAATAATTTCATTTGCAGGTATTGACTGCCGAGTAGTGGCCAAGTTTAATAGGGATTATTTTACACAGCTTGGGTAATAACAAAAAAAGCCCTCCCCACGTGGGGAGGGCCTATCATTGAGCAAAAAGTGGAACTATTGTTCGGTATTAATTACACTTAATATCTACAGTGTTCTTGTCGCCACCATTTTGTACGCAATCAGTATTGATCCTGTCTGCGCTGATACCTTCTTTTTCAGAAAGATAATTTTTAATGGCTGCTACCCTTTTTTGGCAAACATCAGCTTCTAATTTAGAAGTGCCGGGGTAACCGTTGATATTAATACTGCAATCTGGGTTAGACTTCAATTTTGAAGCTACAGAAGCCAACATTGCTTTTGCATCAGCAGTCAATGTTACGCTATTGCCTTTGAAAGAAAGGCTAGGATAGTCGCAAGGACATTCTTTAGCTACTACATCTGGACCTTTTGTGATGTTTTTGCAGCACTCAGGTTCTGGGCATTTGCCGATACCGTCAGCGTCAACTGGTTGACATTCAGTAGGAGTGATCAATTGCTTGTCTTTGCAATCAGGAACACCGTCACCGTCTGTATCTTTAGTTACACCGTGTGTATCAACTGGGCAACCTGCTGGTGTGTTTGGCTCCCTGTCCATTTGATCGATAACACCGTCACCGTCGCCATCGTTCAATACAGGCTTAGGCAACTTCATGTGACGTGGGTTGTTCAACTCGCTGTAAGCATAATCCAAAGGATTCAGCCACCACAATGGTTCTACAGACTTAGCACCCAAGTTTACATTCAGACCAACTGAAAGGTAGTTGTAAGAGTCGAAATCACGTGTTTGAACGGCATCACCCCAAGCATGCTCTTGCCAACGTTGACCGTCCAACAAGTCATCCTTAATGAAAGTGTGACGATCTTCAATAGCCAAGTTGATGCGCTTGCCCAATTTGAAGGCAAAGCCCAACAATACAGTACCAGAAGGCTTCAAGGTGTTGCTGCCGATTTTAGGACGACGCTCACCATGGTTTTCAGCTTCTGTTTCGTATGTATCATCCATACCGTTTTTCAACTTCTTCAATACGTCTTTACGGCTGCTGTGTGTACCGCTAGAGATTGAGTTGAACAATGCTGTGTAAGGCCTTCCGTCAGCACCCAAAGCATTAACTTTTGTATGGTACATAGTAGCACCGATACCGCCACCACCATAGATGGTGAAACCAGTTTTTTGTTTGTGGAAACGGATATTGTTCAGTGTAACAATACCTTGTAGACCTAAGTCTTGAACATTTGTTTTGTAGTTGTAGTAAACACGGTCAAAACCATTGGCACCAGGAACAGTACCAATTACTGGACCGGCTGGGGTCCTGTAAGGGGCGTTGTAGCCTCTCCAAGCTGAGTTTTTACCATAATTTTCTGAAAGCAGCCAATGCATACCTTTACCTACAGCATTCATATACTGTAACCTCAGAGAGAACACATAGCCAAATGCTTTACGTACGTGTGCTGCAAAACCCAAAGTAGGGATTTTGGCAGGAACGTCACCACTAACTGTGAGCATACCTACAGAAGCACCAACTTCCCACATGTTGCGTGGTTTTGCAGGGAAATTGTAGGAGTTGTTCCAAAATTCGTTTTGCTGGGGCATCCTTTTGGAAGGGATTACATTGGAATCGTAAACATTGTAGCTCCCCCCCATTTGGGCGAAGGAACCTGTTGAAAGGAGCATTAATAGCCCCAGAAATAATTTGTACTTTTTGCTTGCCATAACTAAATGATTAATAGATAAATTTTCGAAATATACGTGTTGATTAATTGCAAAATTATCAATTGAGACCTAAATACCAAATTTTTTTAGTAATATTTAAATAGTCTTTCCCTAAAGCCGTGTACACACCGTTCTAATTACGCAGCTTTGGGGCGTTGGTTTGCCATGAAGACTGATGGATTTTAGGATTAGCTGCATCGGATGCAACAATTTTATCAACTAGTTTTTGATGTGGTAAAGATATTCCAATATTATTAAATGAGCAAACATTTTGGCCAATAAGCTACAAAATACTTTGGAAAGGGGGCGTTTGTATGGTATATTGCCTTTTTTTTGGCCGTATGGAGTTTGTAAAAGATATTATTGGCCCGGAATTGGACACTTTTGAAAAAGAGTTTGCGACGGCCGTAAAAGGTAATGTGCCCATGCTGGACCGCATCATGCAGTACATTATTAAACGCAAGGGAAAGCAGATGCGGCCCATGTTTGTGTTTTTGAGTGCCAAATTGCATGGCGCTGTCAACGAAAGCACCTACCGCGCCGCCGCCATGGTGGAAATACTGCATACAGCTACCTTGGTACACGATGATGTGGTTGACGAATCATTGGAAAGAAGGGGCGTTTTTTCGATTAATGCGCTTTGGAAAAACAAAATCGCCATTTTGGTGGGCGACTACCTTTTTGCCAAGGGATTGATTCTTTCCACCACGCACAACGACTTTAAGCATCTCCACATTCTATCGGACGCCATACGCCAAATGAGCGAAGGCGAACTGATGCAACTGGAAAAAGCCCGCAAGCTCAACCTCAGCGAAGCGGTATATTTTGAAATCATCAGGTCCAAAACGGCCTCCCTGCTTTCTTCTGCCTGTGCTGCCGGGGCCTGGAGTACTTCCAATGATGAAGCGATCACTGAAAAAATGAAGCTGTTTGGCGAAAAAGCCGGTATTGCCTTCCAAATTAAGGACGACCTTTTTGATTACGGCAAAGTTGATGTGGGCAAACCCACGGGCAACGACATTAAAGAAAAAAAATTGACCCTGCCCCTTATATATACCTTGAACAAAGTAGATGCCGCCCTAAAAAGGCAGCTCATCTACATCATCAAAAATGAAAATAAAAATCCGGAGAAAGTGGCGCAAGTAATTGACGCCGTTGTGGAAGCAGGTGGCATCAACTATGCCCAGGAAAAAATGATGGCCTACCGCGATGAGGCTTTGGCCATCTTGTGGGAATTTCCAGACAACCCTGTTCGTGCCGCCCTAGAAGGACTGGTGCGCTACACGACGGATAGAAAATATTGATCAAGATTTTAAATCATCCCCCTATGGTATCAAAAAGATGGAATATTACAAAAGTTGATCCGTCGGAAGTGCAATCATTACAGCTAGCGTTGGGCATCAACAGCACGCTTTGTACCGTATTGGTTGGCCGAGGCATCACTGGTTTTCAACAAGCCAAAGATTATTTTAGGCCACAATTGAGCAGCCTGCACAGCCCTTGGTTGATGAAGGATATGGACAAGGCTGTTGAACGGCTGGTTACCGCATTTAACAATCGGGAGAAAATATTGGTTTTTGGCGATTATGATGTGGACGGTACCACCAGCGTGGCCATGATGTACCAGTTTTTATGTTCGGTTTATGATGCCGAGCTACTCGACTATTATATCCCCCACCGTTATCGGGAAGGTTATGGGGTAAGCAAAATGGGCATCGACTTTGCAAAGGAGCATGGCTTTGGCCTCATCATTTCCCTCGACTGTGGCATCAAGTCGGCTGATTTAATTGCTTATGCCGCCACATTGGGTATCGATTTTGTGGTGTGCGACCATCATTTGCCCGACAAGGTTTTACCGGCTGCGGTTGCCATTTTAAACCCCAAACAAACCGATTGCCCTTACCCCTACAAGGAACTTTGTGGCTGCGGTGTGGGCTTTAAATTAATTATGGCTTTGGCTGAGCGTTTTAGCATGCCCGATAGTAGTTATTACTGCTACTTGGATTTGTTGGCCACTGCCATTGCTGCGGATATTGTACCCATTACCGGAGAAAACCGGATCTTGGCTTATCATGGGCTGGAGCGCATCAATACCGCACCTACGGCAGGCATCAAAGCATTGATAGAACTGGGTGGCGTGCGGGGAAAGATCAGCATCAACAATGTGGTGTTTGTAATTGCCCCTAGGGTAAATGCGGCTGGCCGTATGGACGATGCCCGTAAGGCCGTACAAATGTTTATTGAAAAAGATGATGTAAAAGCCTTGGCACTGGCCGAGTTATTGCACAGCGATAATAGCGACCGCAAAGAAGCCGATAGCAGTACTACCGAGGCGGCGCTGGGCATCATTGCTGAAGATGGAACACACCCCTCCCGAAAAACCACCGTAGTGTTTAAGGAAGATTGGCACAAAGGTGTAGTAGGCATTGTAGCCAGTAGGCTCATCGAAAACCACTATCGGCCAACGGTAGTGCTTACCCGTAGCGGCGATGTGGTGGCGGGCAGTGCCAGAAGTGTGCCGGGCTTTAATCTATACGAGGCGATCCATGCTTGCAAGGAACACCTGCTGGGCTATGGCGGCCACTTTGCAGCCGCCGGACTTTCGATGCTGCCAGAGTCGGTAGCAGCTTTTAGTGCGCAATTTGAAAAGGTGGTTGCTGCTACTATTCCAGATAATTTGTTGATACCAGAAATCAAAATTGATGCAGTAGTAAACCTTTCGGAGATAACGCCTAACTTTTACAATATCATTTGTCAAATGGAGCCCTTTGGCCCCGAAAATATGCGCCCGGTATTTTGGGCCAAACGGTTAATAGATACAGGCTATAGTAAAATTGTAAAAGAACAGCACTTGCGCATTGTGGTAAAGCAAGGCCATACCACCATTACGGGTATTGGGTTTAACATGGCCCATCATTTTGCCATTGTGCAAAGCCAACAGCCGTTCGACTTATTGTTTACCGTTGATGAAAATGAATGGAATGGTACCAAATCCTTGCAATTGAAAGTGCTGGATATCAGGGTTAGCGAGTAAGTAAAAACAGGTATTTATACAACATGAGATTGATACAATATATTCGGTATTTTTTTTACATCGCTTGGGAGTGGAATACCCGCATTGCATGGCATATCATCCGCAAAGAGATAAGGGGTGAAAAAAAATACGGTATCCGTACAACCGGTGCCGATGAATTGGGGCATTTGGAAAAGAAAGGAATAGATATTGATCATGCCACCATTTACATGCCCGTTAGCTATGATGTATTGGAAGATGTGTTTGGGCATATACATATAGCCGATTACCATCACTTTTTAGACATCGGTAGCGGCAAGGGGCGGGCCCTTTGCATGGCTGCCTACTATGGTGTACCCAAGGTGTCGGGCATCGATTTTTCAGCGGAGCTTTGCACTGTCGCTAAGACAAATTTGCAATTGCTACTGCAGCAAAAACCGGGTTTCACCTATAACGTAATCAATAACGATGCTTTTTATTATGACATTCCTACAGATGTAGATTGTATATTCATGTTCAATCCTTTTGATGAGGTAATCATGCGGGGTGTGGTAGCGAATATATTGGATAGCCATGCGGAAAACCCTAGAAGGATAACCATTATTTATGCCAACCCACAACTAAAATACCTTTTTACCGAAATGGGATTTACCCCAACATACCATACCAAAAAGTTAAATTACTTAGAGGCGTTGGTTATGGGTTATGAATGATGAATGATGAATGACGAGTCATGAGTGACGAATGTGGAGTTGCTGTGAGTTGTAAATATGGTTATAACCGCTAATATGGTATGTGGGTTACTAAATTCGTGTAACCTGACTGCCGTCAGGCAGGTCAGTGTAATCTACTCCCATCCGTGTTACAAAATCTGTATTTAAAAAATCATCTCTGGCACTTCCCCTTGCACAACCAAGCGGCCTGCTGTTTTGGATTGTATTTCCTCCACACTTACGCCTGGGGCCCTTTCCAGTAGCAAGAATCCTTCTGGAACGATATCAAGTACGGCCAGTTCGGTCACTACTTTTTTAACACAACGTTTACCGGTTAGCGGTAGTGTACATGCAGGGAGCAGTTTACTTTCGCCCTTGGGATTGGTATGCATCATGGCCACGATGATGTTTTTGGCACTGGCTACCAAATCCATGGCACCGCCCATCCCCTTCACCATTTTACCGGGTATCTTCCAATTGGCAATATCGCCATTGTCGCTCACTTCCATGGCGCCCAACACCGTTAAATCCACTTTGCCCGCCCTAATCATGCCAAAGCTCATGGCACTGTCAAAAAAAGCCGATCCGGCAACCGTGGTGATGGTTTGCTTGCCCGCATTGATCAAGTCAGGATCTTCTTGGCCTTCTAGCGGGAAAGGCCCCATGCCCAACAATCCATTTTCGCTTTGCAGTACCACATGGATGCCTTCGGGAATATAATTGGCCACCAAGGTAGGGATACCAATACCCAAGTTTACATAATAACCGTTCTTCAGTTCTTTTGCGATGCGTTGCGCTATTTGGTTTTTATCCAGTGCCATGTTAAAAAGTTAATTGTTGTTTGCCGGTTCATTTTTATACATTATCAAGCCTTGCGAACAGTGCGTTGCTCAATTCGCTTTTGATAATCTTGGCCCTTAAAAATGCGGTGAACAAATATGCCGGGCGTATGGATATAATTGGGGGCCAGCTCACCCGCAGGCACCAATTCTTCTACTTCGGCAATGGTGATTTTGCCTGCCATCGCCATTAATGGGTTGAAGTTGCGGGCCGTATCTTTATATATCAAATTGCCTTCGGTATCGCCTTTCCAGGCTTTCACAATGGCAAAATCAGCATCAAAAGCATGCTCCAATAAATATTCCTTGCCATTAAATACCCTCGTTTCTTTGCCGTCGGCCACTTCGGTGCCCACACCTGCTGGGGTAAATATGGCGGGCATGCCATAACCAGCAGCCATACAGCGGGTGGCGAGGGTACCCTGCGGTATCAGCTCCACTTGTAGCTCACCACTGAGCAATTGCCGTTCAAATTCGGCATTTTCGCCTACATAAGACGATATCATTTTGGCCACTTGTTTTTGTTGTAGCATGAGGCCGATACCAAAATCATCCACGCCGGCATTATTGGAAATGCAGGTCAAGTTTTTACAGCCTTTTTCTACCAAGGCCGCAATGCTATTTTCTGGGATGCCGCAAAGCCCAAAACCGCCCAGCATCAATACGGCCCCATCACTGATATCGGCGGTAGCAGCTATGGCATTATCATATACTTTGTTCATAATTTCTACTTTATCAAGCTTTGGTCAGGAATGGGCGACGAGGTTTTGTTGCGCCCCCGGTTTACCCTTGCCATCATGGTATCCAGCATTACCCGCATCAATTCGGGCTTGCTTTTATAATACGCAAAACTGGTGTAATATTGTTCCTTGGTAATCTTGTTCAACGCAAATATCTTCTTTTGCAACTGTAGGTTTTCCCGCAGCAAATCTTTGGTGGAATCGGCCTTGATGAATTCACTGGTAAACACATCTGCCCGAACAATGTCCCACATAACGGCTTGCATCTTATCAGGCTTTAGTACATGTGATGGCACTTCGTCATCATTGCTACAAGCACAAAAAAACAAAGTCAGCAAAGCGAAAATGACAGTATGTGGTTTCATTTCAATTGCTCTTTGTACTCATTGGCATTGGTAATATCCAACTTACTCAACAGGTCCTTTGCCCGGGCTTTATCGGGCGGCAATGCCTTTGTAAACAATTGTATCAACTCTTTGGATTTACCTTGAAAGAAAAATTGGTTGATCATGGTGTTGGGGTTGTCGCTGTTGAAGTTGCTCATCAGGTTCAATACATTCAATACCTCTACCCGGGCAGCCGCTTCATCTTCGTACAGTTTATCCATACCCATGCGATAATAATTGTAATAAACATCGTGCATGATGGTATAGCGTGAGTTGAGCATATTTTCTACCAACCAATACCGGTTCCTGATGCCATCAAATGCCCGCCAGCCACTGATGCCACGGCCATCGGGTGCATTGTTTACAATGTTTTGCGCTTTTTGAAAATAGATATCGCCGCCACGGGGTGCAAAAGAAGCATGCTCAAAAGCCAAAATCACATAGGCATAGTACGCAAATATGGCGGTGAGGTTGCTCGCCTGCGCATCGGAACCCGATACCCGGTTTTCATTAAAGTCCAACTGCTGAAACTCCACATATTTGAATGTAACGTTCTCGTCTTGAAAATTGATGATGGGCGATAGATAGGAAGTATTGAGTACCGGCCTAGCTGCTTGCACCGTAAGCGAAGCATTGTACACGTTGGTCTCGGCAGTTGCGTCCAAATTGAGCAAGAAATTACAATCAATTTTTTCATTGGGCAACACTTTTTCTGTGGTCCATTTACGGTTGTTCACAAAATTATTGAGCGCCGTTTGCAATGTGTTAAAAGTGTTACGGTTCACATTGTTGCCAATCCGGGTAGTAACCACGGTAACTTTGGCTCGCAGTTCCTGGGCGGTTGCCGTACTGGCCAGCAACAGCAAAAACCCTAGTATGTTAATTCTTCGCATGTACTTTTTCAGTTATTACATTTACAATATCAATTGCTACGGCTTTTTTGCTCTTGGTTTCAAAAGCATACTCGTTGCCTTCCTTGTCAAAAATAGTAATTTTATTACTGTCCACTCCAAAACCTGCCCCCGCATCGTTCAAACTGTTCAGCACAATCATATCGGCATTTTTATCGGCCAATTTCTTACGGGCATATTCCTTTTCATTGTTCGTTTCCAACGCAAAACCCACCAACAGTTGGCCGGGCTTTTTTTGTTGCCCCAAGCTGTACAGGATATCCTGTGTTTTGGTAAGCGGAATGGTGAACTCGTCTGCCGCCTTTTTAATTTTTTCAGTGGCTACCTGCATCGGAGTATAATCGGCCACCGCTGCACTCATTACAGCAATATCTACATTAGCAAAGGCCGGTTGGCAGGCAGCATACATTTGCGCAGCCGATTGTACCCGTATCACTTCAATACCTGCAGCGGGTTGCAATACAGATGGACCCAACACCAAAACAACTTCAGCGCCCTGTTGTTGTAGGGCTTCGGCAATGGCCACACCCATTTTTCCCGAAGAATGGTTGCCGATAAAACGCACCGGGTCGATGGCTTCGTAAGTAGGGCCTGCTGTAACCAATGCTTTTTTGCCTTTCAAAGGTTGATTGTTGCCAAAAAAGGCGGCTAACCAGGCTACGATGGATTCCGGCTCTGCCATACGTCCCTCGCCTACTAGGCCGCTGGCCAGCTCTCCGTTATCAACCGGTATGATATGGTTGCCAAAGCCGGTAAGGGTTTGCAAGTTTTTTTGGGTGCTACCGTGATGCCACATGTCTTCGTCCATCGCTGGGGCTACCACAACGGGGCAAGTAGCAGAGAGGTAAACGGCCAGCAACAGGTTATCGCATAGGCCGGTGGCCATTTTGGCCAACGTATTGCAACTAAGCGGCGCCACCACCATCATATCGGCCCAGCGGCCCAATGCCACATGGTTGGCCCAAGAGCCGTCTTGCTCCAATGCATGCAATACAGGGTTTTTGCTGAGGGTCGAAAGTGTTAGTGGGGTAATAAAGTCGGCCGCTGCGGGGCTCATCACCACTTTTACTTCGGCACCTGCTTTTATCAATAAACGCACCAGCACCGCCGCCTTATAAGCAGCGATACTTGCCGTAATACCCAGTAATATTTTTTTCCCTTTCAACATAAAAAAACGACAGTCTGATAAACCGTCGTTAAAATTATGACTTCTTATGTAAAGAATTTTGTTAAATTACTAAACTTGGCTGGAACGCTATCAAATACCGCCCATTACCCGAATGGCTTATCTGGCCTATCAAGTAAATCCAACTACACCATTGCTAGCTTAACTGAAAAGATCTTCCTCGTTCCTGCGGAAGTACACTTTGTCTTCCTGAAACTCGGCGGTGGCCAACAGCGCAGGATTGGGCATGCGCTCATAAGCCCTAGATATCTCAATTTGCTCTTTGTTTTCATGAATTTCTTCCAGGCTGTCTGTGTGGCTGGCAAATTCTTCCAACTTATTGTGCAATTCTTCCTTGAGTGTAATATTGATCTGATTGGCCCGCTTGGCAATTACAGCAATCGACTCGTACAGATTGCCTGTCTTTGCTTTCAGTTCCGATAACTTTTTTGGCTCCACCACATTACTGGTGTTAGCGCTTTGCTGCCGACGTAGCTTGCTCATTTTTTATTTCTTTAATATAATTTTGACTAAGATTACTATAGTTTTCCGCATCTTTCAGCAATTTGCTTTCAGGATACCTGTCCACAAAATCCTGATACTCGCTGACTACTTTTTCAAATCGTTCTACCTGCTTATCGATGATGCTGAGTTTGGCAAACTGATAATAAGATTTTACAATCAACAGTTTGTACTCTTCTCCCTTTAACGATTCGGGATAATTGTTCATCAGGGTGGTGAAAGATAAGGCGGCTGCACGGTAATGACCTATTTTGTAGTACAGTGCTGCTGCTTTGTATTCTTTCAACTCCAACTTGGCCCTGCTTTGATCGATAATATCCGAAGCATCTTTTATCCTGGCCGAACCGGGATGGGTGTTGATGAACGTTTGCATCATCCCCATCGTTTTGGTGGTACTGGCCTGCTCCAAATCAATCTTTGGCGATTGTTTGTAATAGCAAAATGCCTGCATATAGTCTACTTCCTCGGCTTTGGGGCTATTGGGAAATACTTCCAAAAACCCTTTAAACAGATTTTCTGCATCACTGTACATTTTCATGTAGTAGTGGCAGTAAGCAAACTTATAGTAAATGTCTTCAAAATCTTTTGTGCCCTTATACACAGAAAAAAGCTCTTCGTACAAATCACGGGCATACTTATACTTTTTTGCCTCGTAAAACTCAGTTGCTTTTTTCAATTTGTACTCATAGTCCTTACTCTTCATCACCTTGCTGTATTTGTTGCAGGATGATGCGCCGATGGCTAGGGAAAGAACGATCAATACTAGATTTATAAACTTCATAAAGGATTGCAAAGTTAGGTTTTTTTTGGCCAAAGTTGCTATAAATGGGGCATATGTACAAAAATTAGCTGTTAATGTTTTGTTAAAATGGTGGGGGTGCTCGAGGATAGATACTGGATATTGGATGCTGGATAATAGAAAGATGGTGTTGGGAAGGGTTCGATAGGGTTTTAAAACAAAAAAACCCTTCAATTATGAAGATCTTTTTTGAAAAGAATATGGCAGCTACCTACTATCCCGTCCCGCTATTGGCGGGATACAGTACCATTGGTGCGCCGACAGGCGGATTAACTGCTCCGTTCAGTATGGGAAAGGGTAGTCGTAATAATTTCGGGAAGGGCGAAAAACAAAAAAATCCTTCAATTATGAAGAGCTTTTTGAAAAGAATATGGCAGCTACCTACTCTGCCGTCCCGCTATTGGCGGGATGCAGCATCAGTGGTCCGCCGACAGGCGGATTAACTGCTCTGTCAGGTATGGAACTGGAAGTTGTAATAATTTTGGGAAGGGCGAAAAACAAAAAAGCCCTTCAATTATGAAAAGTTTTTTTGAAAAGAATATGGCAGCTACCTACTAACCCGTCCCGATATTGGCGGGATGCAGTACCATTGGTCCGCCGACAGGCGGATTAACTGCTCTGTTAGGTATGGAAGTGGTAGTTGTAATAATTTCGGGAAGGGCGAAAAACAAAAAAAACCCTCAATTATGAAGAGCTTTTTTGAAAAGAATATGGCAG
>CALSBI010000018.1:0-119226 GCA_943373145.1 Chitinophaga pinensis | reverse complement strand
AACAATGCCTTGCAGGGCGTGAATGTGCAGTTTAACCCAACGCCTTTTTTACAAACCAAGATCGTGTACGGTAAACAGCGCCGCTTTTTCGATTTTAGCGATGGCGTGGTACGGGGCGCCGATATAGTACTGAACTGGACAAAGATTGGTAAGAAGCCCAGCAAGAGCGATTTTGCCACCGGGTTCAGCTATGTAAGCCGCTATGACCCCTACACAGGGTCCAACCCGATTATCAAGCCTACGGTGGATGCCATCAGCGCAAGGGCCAACTTTTCATCGGGCAATTTTTTCATGGATGTAGAGCATGTTTCCAAAAACAGTGATGCCCACTTAGTGAATAATTTTTATACCATGAAGGGCAAGGCACTTTTGGTAAATGCAGGCTACAGTTTTAAAAATGTGGGTGTCAATTTCAATTTCCGCCGCTTGGAAAACATGGACTTCCGTACTGATAGGAATGCGGTGCAGGGCGAGTACTTGGTAAATTTTATCCCCGCCATTACCAAACAGCATCATTACAACCTCTCCAATATTTATGTGTACAATGCACAAGCCCTTGCCGAAATTGGTGGACAGGTGGATGTGGACATTAACTTCCCTAAAAAGTCGGCCATTGGCGGTAAGTATGGCGCTAGTCTCAGTATCAATTACTCTCAATACAACAACCTTGATATTTTATCAAGCAATGCTGAGGGCTTTAAGAGTGATTTTTTCGCCTTCGGTAAACAGAAATATTTTAGCGACATGAGTATCAACTTCAAAAAAAGATGGAGCACCCTGCTTACCACTACTTTTGAAGTACAACGGGTATTTTACAATAAATCGGTGATTGAAGGTGGCTTGTACGATAATATCGAATCCACCATTATCACCGGCGATGTGCTGTACAAGTTTGCTAAAAAGAAATCATTGCGTTTTGAGCTACAGCATTTATCTACCCAAGAAGATAATAAAAACTGGGCGGCATTTTTGGCCGAAATAGGCTATGCCCCCAATTGGACCTTTTTTGTGCAAGACCTGTACAATTATGGCGGCGCCAAAAAAATCCACTATTACAATGCTGGCTTTAGCTATACCTATAGCTCACACAGGCTGTTGATTAGTTATGGCAGGCAACGTGCGGGCCTTATCTGTACGGGTGGTGTGTGCAGGCTGGTGCCAGCTTCAACGGGCCTAACCGTAACGCTGAGCAGCAGTTTTTAATAAAGGATATATAATATATGAATTTTATAGAGGCTCCCTTAGCGGGGGCCTTTTTTATACGATTAGTTCAGCTACGGTCGTGTGTGTAATAGCGCTTACGGGGCAGAGGGTTTCGCAAAACATACAGGCAATATCACAGGGCTCGTTGATAGCGATGGTATTGAAGGGACTTGTAAAACCCGGCGGCTGCGGGCATACCGCCACACAGGCCCCACATTGGATGCAGGCATTCCAGCTAACAGTAAACAGCACCGCTTCTTTATTGCTCATGGTTAAATTTTTTTATAAACCGAATCAGGACTAAAATAGTTAGACATGGTTTTGTACAAAGCCTCGTCCCGCTCGGCTATATCTTCCATTTCAAAAATTTGGCGTTTGGTATGGTACAATTGCCACATGCTGTTGCCCATGGCCGCTAACCAATTTTGATGATAACCTTCCAAGTTTTCCTTGGTAGCAGGTTGTCCACTTGTTATCAGTTGGGCAATAAATTCCCCAGCAATTTTCCCACTGGCCAAAGCCGTGTGCAATCCACCACCCGTAATGGGGTTTACATGCCTGGCCGCATCGCCCACCAGTACCAAATTCTCGGCATATTGTGTTTTTAAAGGCGCTGCCAATGGTACACCACCGCCCTGTATCTCAAGTATCTTGCTGTTTTTAAAACGCTCTTTAAAAAAGGAGTCTTTCAAAAAGCGATCCAAGTAGGTTTGTGCGTTATCTGTGCACATGGTAGTGGTAATACCCAAACCAATTTCGGCATAGCCATGCCCTTTAGGAAAAACCCAAGCATAACCGCCCGGCGCCCATTGGTGTCCGGTAATGATTTCCAGCAGCCCATCTGTTTGCACGCCATCTACAATGAGTTGCAAGCAGCTTGCCAATTCGCTCAGTTTGATATGGGTTTTAATACCCGCCCATTTGCCCACCTGCGATTGCACGCCATCTGCCCCGGCCACCACTTTGGCTTTTACCGTTATGGTTTCATTAAACCGTTGTAAGGATACTTCGCAACTGCCATCGGGGCAAGGTTGATAGCCCAAGGCTTCTGTTTTAAGCCAGATGGTGGCACCAGCTCTTTCGGCCTGGGTAGTCAGGTAACGGTCGAAACGCCGCCGATCTACCACAAATCCTAGAGGGTTGGCCCCGGGACCGGTACCATATTCATTCGGTTTTAATTGGCGATAGTCGATGGTTGTTTGAGCGCCTGCTTGATTGTAAATGGTAAAGCCGTAAATCGCTTCATGTACAAATTCGGCGTTTGGTGTTACCTGTGCATGGGCCAGCGCATTGTAACTAATAGCGCCAGAGCATTGGATGGGGGCACCCAACTCTTGTTTCTTGTCCACCAATAAAACGCTCAAACCATGGGCAGCCGCAAATCGGGCCGTGGTAGCACCGGCTGGCCCTGCCCCAATTACCACAAGGTCGTACTCAAATGTTGAAGCAGTAGCCAAATTGTTTGCCATAATATGCCGACAGTGCCGGCGTTTATTTTATATATGCATAAGTGATGCCAATATGTTTTATGAAGGCTTTACTGTGCCGTAGTTAAAACCAGCTACACCACTATTCACTATTTGGCGCCGTGCGCCACCAAGCCGCAGGCATGGCATTATCCACTATCCACCATCCCCTCTTCACTTCCGGCTACCTCCTCTTCCTCCGCCGCCCTCGCTTCTACTTCCAAGGGGTTGTGGTAATACCCATAACGAACGCTTAGCCAAAGATAGCGGGCCAAAAAACCGACAAACCCATACCGTTGATACTGCCGCACATGACAAAGTTCGTGTAATAACAAGCGTTGGTTAGATAAAAACTGGATAGCTGTAATGCGGTGCAGATGAACGGTACGGCCCCATACCAATGCTGCGCCACTGCTGCGCAATTTGAAAGCCGCTATCCGGGCCAGCCAAGAGCGCTCCCGAATGCGTATGCGCTGCAACTGTTGATGTAAACTGGTTTGGTCCATGCACCTATTTTTGTGGGAGTGCTGCCCAAGCTTTTAAAATTTCTTCGGTATGCTGCTTGCTACGTGGCTTTAAAAATATTTTGCGGATGATGCCTTTTTCGTCGATGAGAAAAGTAGTGCGGTGCAGCCCCATGTACTTTCGGCCATACAATTGCTTTTCGCCCCATACACCGTATTTGTCAATGATGGTATGTTTGTCATCGGCCAGTAAGGTAAACGGCAGATCGTATTTGGCTTCAAATTTTTTGTGCTTGGCCACTGCATCAGGACTAACCCCCAATACCACAAAGCCTGCTTTTTTTAAGGCGGCATAATTATCCCGCAGGTTACAAGCTTGGTCGGTGCAGGTAGGGGTCATGTCTTCGGGGTAAAAATACAAAACCAGTTTCTGACCCTTAAAATCAGATAGTTTTACGCTCTCCCCATTTTGATCCTTACCCGAAAATGCCGGGGCTTTTGTTCCTTCTGTTAAATGTGTCATAATACTAATGTGCTAATATGCAAATGTGCTGATGCCTGCCCGACTGAGTCATTCAGGCGGGTGCTAATTTTTTCTACTTGTTACTTTTTTCTGATGGGGTTGTTTGCTTGCTACACTACTGTTCAACCCTTCAACTACTCAACCAATCAACCTTTCAATCAATCAACCCTCCACTATCCATTATCAATTATCAACTATCCATTATCCACTACCGAACAAAGTTGTACCGTCGCTCCGTCTTATTCCCCACACAATCCTCTACGGTTAAAACCAGTTCATGGTTGCCGGGAGGGCAGTTTTCGTCAAACTCGTACACAAATGTTCTGCCCTTGTCGTTGCTAAACCGTAGCCACTGTTGGCCATCCAATACAGCCGTAAAATTTTTCAACTCTTCTGTATTATCTACTATAACAAAAGGCAGCCGTTTTAGTTTGGCGCAGTTCATGCCGTTTTTAAAACCTACCGGTGCAATGCTGGGCGGTACCGTATCTACCAATAAAGTAAAATAGCCAAACTCCCTAAAACTGGCTTTGTACCAATCACCTTCGGCAATGGCAGGTGCAAAATCGATTTTACCGCCCCACCAGCGCTTCATCACCATTTTGTTGCGGTAAGGGTTGTCCGCTGGGCCTTTTATCTTGATAGGAAAATAATTGTGTACCGGCACGGCCCCATGGTGCAACTGAAATACGGTATTGCCGCCGCTCACCGTTTCCTTATAGGCAAAACGGATAGAATCGTAGAGGGCCGTTTCGGGCAAATAAAAACTGATTTTATCGTTTTCAAAAATGTTGAGCAAGCCCGGATGAAAGTTGCGTTGCTTGTACAAAGCCAAAGAATCAACTTCCCTTTTAGGGGCGTTAGCGCCACGCTGCACATTTACCAACACAGTAGACGTATTGCCATTGGCATCTTTTACCAGTATTTTAATTTGGTGCAGGCTATCATCGTCAATGGGAATCACCCCGTTGCCCGAAAACTCTTGATAGGGCCAGTTGGGATAGCCCGGTAAGCGGCTCAAATGCTGTATATAAGGGCCGCCACTATTCTTCAATTTATAATCAATATGCGCATTCAGGTAACGGGTTTCGTCGTAGCCAATACTGTCCAACTGAAAGCCCACGATCGGCCGCTCATTATCGTACAACACGGCTTCAAATATACCGTTTTGATTGGTGGAGCCAGTGTATCGGTCGTAGGCCGTAATAGCAAAACTTACCCTATCTGTATTGGCCATCACCACAGCAGGCGAAGCGGTGTACACCCCGTTTACCTTTTTGATGCTGATGTATTTAGGCGATTGCTCGTAAACACTCAGGCACCTATCGTACATGGCCAACCGCAAAATGTCGGGCGCTGTATTATCGGGTACCGGAAAACCAAACAGGGAAGGATTGAGCACTTTGTCTGACTTGGTATCCCTTATTTCAAAGTGTAAGTGAGGGCCCTGCGATCCGCCCGTGTTGCCACTGTAAGCGATGAACTGTCCCTTTTCAACCGATAAAGTGCCGGGCGGGATATCCAACGTAAGCTTCCAACTTTTTTGGCGGTACTGTTCCTTTTTAACATACGCTTCCAGCGCTGGGTAAAAATCATTCAAGTGGGCATACAAAGTGGTAAAGCCGTTGGGGTGGTTTACGTAAATGGCCCGGCCAAAGCCATAGGGCTCAATTTTAATCCTGGCAATATAGCCTTCCGCAGCCGCATAAATGGGCATGTTTTGCTTTTTGTCCGTTTTGCAATCGAGGCCCATGTGGTAGTGGTTGGGCCGCAGCTCGCCAAAATTGGCCGCCAATGCCACGGTAGCGCCTACTGGCCACTTAAAATAGCCCTTGGGATAGTTTTTAACCGGAAAACCCTGTGCTGCCAAGCTCAAATAAGCCATCATGCCATAACCGCCCAACAGCAGTTGTCGTATAGGAAAACTCATGTTACAAAAGTATTGCCTCATTTGTTAAAAAGGGTTTTTTATAGTAATAATTTTAGTAAACAAAATACACCACCATGCTCAATATACGCACCTTAATGACGCTATTGATTGGTCCATTTACCGCCGTATCGCAAACAGCGTCCTGCCATGTGGCCGTAGATTCGCTAAAGGGCACTTGGGAAGGTTGTGTAAAATTTTAAACAGACTTTTTTGATATTTAAAAAAGTTACCATATATTTACCGTCACTTGTCGATGAAAACCTCTTGCATTTAACCTGTTAAGTATTTATCGGCTTATACATAAAAAAAGTAGCTACTAACAACAAAACCCCCTGCTAGCAAAAAGCGATCGCCGAAAAGCTTCTCAATAGAGTAGGCAATTATTAAACCAAAAACAATAAAAACATGCACACAGAAATCGTAAAAACAAACGCAATGAATTTGTTCGAAAAGCGTACCGTTGCCGAATTGTCAGATTGGGACATGGCCCAAATTGATGGCGGTACTACGCTGTATTGCGTTTACCAAGTAACTTATTATGCTGCGGTATCATCAGAAGCCTGCGGAGTTGCTATTGCTGCTGGCGCCATTCTGATTTATAATGCTGTAGCAAATCGCTCTGCGCAGTAAAAGCGTCTTCCAAGCAATCAAACGATGGTGTAAAGTTGTAGTTTGTCCAACGTAGACAATACTTCATCTATGCGCCAATAAACCACTTGATTGTAAGGGATTACAAAATTAGGCTGCTCCTTGCAAGGGGCAGCCTTTTTATTTGCGGCAGCACGGGCAGGGGCATCGATATGCTTAACCAATCACTGCGAATGGGTGTAACAAGAACCCTATTTATCCACCATTTAACCTAACTTTAGCAAGCCTTTATAACACAAAAAAGTATCATCATGAGCGTAAACGCAAAGCATATCGCCACTTTTATCCTCGGTGCCGCCGCAGGCCTGGCCGCCGCCAAATACATGAGCATGAGCGATGAGGAGAAAGAAAAATTGGCCGGCGATCTAAAGGACAAGGCCAACCGGTTTAAAGACGAAGCCGAGGCGGCTTTTGATAAGGCCAAAGATTATTTTGAAGAGCTGAAAACCAAGGGTGGCGAGGCCCTGAAAGAACATTGGGCAGATGCCGAGAAAATGATGGCCGATTTGTTTGGTAAAAAAACAACCACACCGGGCCAAGAAGGGCAGGCGGTTTAGGCTACGAATAGGTTAAATTATAACAGATACTGGCAAATCCTTGCTGGTAAAGGGTTGCGGCTATCAACTAGCTTAAAAGTTGGGGGTCTATTTCAAATTTACGTTAAGATATAATCGAGTTCATAGGGTTCCCAACCTCCGCTTCGGTACGGCCTCATAAAAAAGCCGTTAAGAAAATTGGAACCGAAGGCGCAAAAGAAAAACAGTTGTTACAGAAGCCCGACCCCTTTATTGGCCCGTAAGTCCTACTGAAGCTAGGTTTTGTACCACAGATTGAGCTTGTTTTTGTTTAGCCCGAGGGTTCAATTTTTAGGCTTTTTTATGCAGCCTTGATTTTTTGCTCCACTTTTGTATAAAGACAAAAGTGGAAAAAGCCGCCATAAAAGGCTTCTTCAAATTGGGATAAGAGCGGAAATTCGAAATACACCTAAAATTGGCATTAGGTTTCTTAATCTAACATTTTGCCATTACTTTTGCACGCCACTCAAATGGCACCACTTCTATGCCAAAAGATTCTTCCATTCAGTCGGTTTTAATAATTGGTTCAGGCCCCATTATCATTGGCCAAGCCTGCGAATTTGATTACAGCGGTACCCAAGCCGCCCGCAGCCTGCGGGAAGAGGGGGTAAGGGTAACCCTTATCAACAGCAACCCCGCCACTATTATGACGGATCCGATGATGGCCGACCGGGTGTACCTGCTGCCACTTACTGTTGAAAGCATTGAACAGATTTTGGAAGAAAACCAAATTGATGCGGTATTGCCCACCATGGGCGGCCAAACAGCCCTGAACCTTTGCAAGGAGGTGGATGAGCTAGGTATTTGGGAAAAATATAATGTAAGGCTGATTGGGGTGGACATCAAGGCCATCGACAAGGCCGAGGATAGGGAGAAATTCCGCCAATGGATGATCCAAATGGGCATTGCCGTTTGCCCTGCCCGCATTGCCAACTCCTTTTTGGAAGGCAAGGAATTTGCCCAAGAAATCGGCTTCCCCTTGGTGCTGCGCCCCTCCTTTACCTTGGGCGGTACCGGTGGCGGCATCGTATTTAAAAAAGAAGAACTGGACGAAGCCCTCAACCGGGCACTCACCGCCAGCCCCATGCATGAAGTATTGGTAGAAAAAGCCGTGCTGGGCTGGAAGGAATATGAACTGGAACTGTTGCGGGACGATAAAGACAATGTGGCCATCATTTGCACCGTGGAAAACTTCGACCCCATGGGCGTGCACACGGGCGACAGCATTACCGTGGCCCCGGCCATGACGCTGAGCGATACCGCTTTTCAGGCCATGCGCAACACTGCCATTGCCATGATGCGCAACTTGGGCAATTTTGCCGGTGGTTGCAACGTGCAGTTTGCCCTCAATCCCCAAACGGAAGAACTAATTGTGGTGGAAATCAATCCCAGGGTGAGCCGCTCCTCTGCGCTCGCCAGCAAGGCCACGGGTTATCCCATTGCCAAAATAGCCGCTAAACTGGCCATTGGCTATTATTTGGACGAACTGGAAAATCAAATCACCCAATCCACTTCCGCTTATTTTGAACCGGCGCTGGATTATGTGATTGTAAAAATACCCCGCTGGAATTTTGATAAGTTCAAGGGCGCCAACGATACTTTGGGCTTTCAAATGAAGAGCGTGGGTGAAGTGATGGGCATCGGCCGCAGTTTTGCCGAAGCCGTACAAAAAGCATGTCAGAGTTTAGAAAACGAAGCCGTGGGCCTCGGCTACTATGGCAAGAGCCTCATGCATGCCGACGAGCTGATCGAATACATTAAAATACCCAAGTGGGACAGGATTTTCCGCATCAAAGACGCCCTGATGGCGGGTGCCAGCATTAAACGCATTTGCGAAAGCACGGGCATCGACCGCTGGTTTATTTACCAGATACAGAAGATATGCGAAATGGAAAAAGCCATTGCGCCGCACGAACTGTCCACCCTACCGGCCGATTTGCTCAAAGAAGCCAAGCGGTTGGGTTTTGGTGATGAACAGATTTGCCGCATCATGGCCGATGGATCGGAGGAGCAGGATATTTATGATCTGCGCCAGCAACATGGCATCAAGCGGGTATATAAAATGGTGGATACTTGCAGCGCCGAGTTTGAAGCCAAAACGCCCTATTTCTACTCCACTTTTGAAGATGCACCCTTGGTGGGCAACTTGAATACCAACGAATCGAAAGTATCCGAAAAAAAGAAAGTAATTGTATTGGGCAGTGGCCCCAACCGCATTGGCCAGGGCATTGAGTTTGATTATTGCTGCGTACACGGTTTGCTGGCCATTAAGGAAGCGGGCTACGAAGCCATCATGGTAAACTGCAACCCCGAAACGGTGAGTACGGATTTTGACATAGCCGATAAACTATATTTTGAACCCGTTTTTTGGGAACATTTGTGGGAGATAGTGGAGCATGAAAAACCCGAAGGTGTGATTGTGCAATTGGGCGGGCAAACGGCCTTGAAACTGGCGAAGCGGCTGCACGAAAAAGGCATTGCCATCATCGGCACTTCCTTTGATAATATGGATATTGCCGAAGACCGTGGCCGTTTTAGCGATATGTTGAAAGAACTTGAAATTCCCTATCCCCGCTACGGTACAGCCTTTACCACGGATGAAGCCATTGAAGTGGCACAGCAGGTGGGCTATCCGGTGTTGGTGCGCCCCAGCTATGTATTGGGCGGCCAGCGGATGCGCATTGTGATCAACGATGAGGAACTGGAAAAAGGCGTGTTGAGTTTGCTGAAGCATTTGCCCGGCAACAAAATATTGATCGACCACTTTTTAGACCGTTGCCAAGAAGCGGAGATAGATGCCATTTTTGATGGTACCGATTTTCATGTAATGGGTGTGATGGAACATATTGAACCAGCGGGTATCCATAGCGGTGATAGTAATGCCGTGCTGCCCCAGTTTAACCTTACGCCGCTGATTGTGCATACCATGGAAGAGTATGCCGAAAAAATTGCCCGTGCGCTCAATATCAAAGGGCTCATCAATATCCAGTTTGCCATTAAAGACGGCAATGTGTTTGTGATTGAAGCCAACCCCCGCGCCAGTCGCACTACGCCCTTTATCGCCAAAGCGTATCAAATCCCTTATTTGAATATTGCCACCAAGGTAATGCTGGGTGTAGCCAAACTCGCCGACTTTACTTTTGAGAAAAAACTTACGGGTTTTGCCATCAAAGAGCCGGTATTCTCTTTTAATAAATTCCCAGGGGTAAATAAAGAGCTAGGCCCCGAAATGAAGAGTACGGGCGAGGCCATCCGCTTCATCAAAGATTTGCGGGACCCATATTTTAGGCAGTTGTACAAGGAGAGGAGTATGCACTTGAGCAAATAAACCATGCTACAAGACCAACCCCATCGCTACTTTGCCCTCAACAAGCCCCGCAATATGGTGTCGCAGTTCATTAGTTCGCACCAAGTAGGGTTGTTGGGCGATTTGGGTGTTGATTTTCCGTCCGGCACCCATGCGTTGGGCAGGCTCGACAATGCCTCCGAAGGCCTGCTGCTGCTCACCACCAATAAAAAAGTAACCAGACTGTTGTTTCAAGGGCCAAGACCACACCAACGCCGGTATTTGGTAATGGTGCAAAATCTGGTAAGTCCCGAAAGTTTGGCCCAACTGCAAACCGGCATCCCCATCAAAATAAAAAATGATGTATGGTACACGGCTAAACCGGAAGCAGCCGAAATCATCACCAATCCTACGGCTATTTGCCCACAAGCCACCGACCACCGGGAAGCCTATTTGCATACTTGGCTGCTAATCACGCTTACCGAGGGCAAGTACCACCAAGTACGCAAAATGGTACTGGCATTACGCCACCGCTGTCTGCGCCTCATCCGATTGTCCATTGAAAATATTACACTGGATGGTATAGAACCTGGTCAAATAAAAGAAATGGGGGAAGTGGAATTTTTTGAGCGGTTGCAGATTTTGTATGAACAAGGACATGTATAAAAAAACTGATTATTATAGCGGTTGTCATCACTTGGCAAACACCTCTTCCAAATGGATTACCAGCTCAGGAAAAATGGCCGGGGCTAGGCGGGCACTTTGCGGAAAGGAATCAATGTATTGATACACGCCATCCTGCAATACATATTGGTTGATGATATTGCTGTCGGGGAAAACCACCCAATATTCCCGTACACCGTTTTCTTCGTATAAATTGTATTTTTCGTTAAGATCTTTTTTGGAAGAAGCGGGCGAAAGGATTTCGATAATCCAGTCGGGTGCGCCCATACAACCACGGTCATCCAATTTTGTTTCATCGCATACCACACAAATATCGGGCTGTACTACGGTGAAAATATTGGCATCTTCCTGCTTCCCTTTTACCAATCTAACATCGAAGGGGGCAAAAAATGTGTTGCAATGGTGTTGCCTGAAATATTGAAAAGTAATCCCATGCAGGCGAGAGGCAATAGCTTGATGTCTCATAGCCGGTGCGGGTGACATCATAAACACTTTGCCTTTTATCAACTCCACCAATTCCTCAAAACGCCAGGTAAGATAATCGGCATAGCTATAAATTTTGCTTTTATCCAACTGCGAAATATGTGTAATAGTGCTCACAAAAAAACTTTTACCAAATTTATGCTGTTTTTTCAATTATGCATAAATTTACCCTATGAACAAGGCCTTCCGTACCATCCCTATCTGGAAAACGGCTCCGTTTATCCGACTCTTGGTGCCACTGATTGTGGGCATTCTATTGCAATGGCATATACAAATGGAGTTGGGACAAATTGTCGCTGCCCTTATTGGTTTTGCGCTGGCTTATAGCGCTTGCTTTTTGCTGCCCTTGCGGCTCCGTTACCGATGGCAGTGGCTACAAGGCATCCTGCTGAATGTATTAATAGTAGCAGTCGCCGCCTTTGCTACCTACCAAAAGGATGTACGGCATGGCAGTCAATGGTTTGGGCATACCTACCATGATAGCGATTATATAGTGGTACGCATCAACGAACCATTGGTTGAAAAACCCAAATCATTCAAGGCCGAGGCCGTGGTAGAGAGCATCTGCCGCAATGATACGGTACTTGCCACAACGGGCAAACTGCTGCTCTATTTTGCCAAAGACAGCAATATGCCCGCCCTGCATTATGGCGATCGGGTTTTGCTGCACCAACCACTGCAGCGCATTAAAAACATTGGCAATCCAGGTAGTTTTAACTATGAGCAGTATGCCGCCTTCCAGCAACTGTTTCACAATGCCTTTGTAAAAACAAGTGATTATGTGGTGCTGCGCAACAAGGCCCCTAATGCTTTTTGGCAATGGATATATCGCACCAAGGCCTATGTACTGTCCACCTTACAACGATCCATCACCAGCAAAGATGAACTGGGCATTGCCGAGGCCTTGTTGATTGGTTATAAAGAAGACTTGGACAAGGATTTGGTGCAGGCTTATAGTAATACCGGTGTGGTGCATATCATCGCTATATCGGGACTCCATCTGGGTATCATTTACATGTTGTTGCTGTGGTTGTTCAATAAGATGCCCGTGGTAAAAAAATACAAGTGGGTAAAAGCCCTCGGTATTTTACTGGGGCTTTGGCTCTTTACCTTGGTTACCGGCGCTTCGGCATCGGTACTGCGCAGTGCGGTCATGTTCAGCTTTATGATATTGGGCGAACAGGCGGGCAAAAAATCATCCATGTACAATTCCTTGGCGGTATCGGCGGCCCTGCTGCTGGTGTACAACCCTTACCTGTTGTGGGATGTGGGCTTTCAATTGTCGTATTTGGCGGTGGTGGGCATTGTAGCGTTTCAAAAACCTATTTACAATAAGTGGTACATCAAAAATAAATGGGTGGATAAGGTATGGCAGCTCACGGCGGTATCGTTGGCCGCCCAATTGCTCACTTTTCCGGTTTGTATTTACTACTTCCATCAATTTCCCTTACTGTTTTTAGTGGCCAATTTAATTGCCGTGCCGCTCTCCAGCCTTATTCTATTGGCCGAGCTGTTGTTGGTAGCATTGGCTTGGCTGCCAGCGGTCGGTAACTATCTGGGCAAGGTTATTACCGCCCTGCTTTGGTGCATGAATGCGGTTATCCGATGGATCAACAGTTTGCCCATGGCCCTGTGGGATGCTATCCCCGCCACACTGCTCACCACTTGGCTCTTGTACGCCGCCGTACTGGCCACTTGTTATTGGCTATTGCACAAAACAAAACCCCTGTTATATGTGGCGCTGGGCAGCATGGCCGCCTTTGCAATGGTGCAAGTGTATGCCAAATGGGAGGTATATGGCCAGTGCAAAATGATCGTGTACAACGTGCCGCAGCGGCAGGCCATTGATTTTGTGCAAGGCAACAGTTTTCATTTTGTGGGCGATACCAGTTTGCAAAAGGAAGGGCTGCTGCAAAACTTCCATTTAAAACCCAGTCGCATCAGTCTGCAACTCACCCAACCAACGAACGCTTTATCTGCGCTGCAAATCCAAGGGCGACAGTTTACCTTGGGCAACAAAAAAATCATTTTAATCGACAGCACTTTGTTATTTGAGCCGCCTGCCCAAAAAATCAAGGCCGATGTAATTATATTATCGGGCAACCCCAAACTGCGCATCCCGCAACTGGCGGAGGTTTTCGATTGTCCACTCTATGTTTTTGATGCTGCTAACAGTTTGTGGAAAATCAATTACTGGAAAAAAGACTGTGAAAAGCTACTTTTGCGCAGCCATTCAGTGGCAGAACAAGGGGCGTTTATGTTGGATGCAGAATAACTACGCAACTTTTGGTTTTCTACTCCTAATTACTGCCAAACCTTAAACTACGCTTGGTGCGTGGTGTCGGGCAAGCCTTCCACTTTAGACTTTAAACTTTAAACAATCGAACTTTAAACATTTGAAACAATCAAACAGTGAACAAAAAAATACAATCGGCTTTAATTTCTGTTTTTTATAAAGATGGGTTGGCACCGCTGGTTCAGCAACTGCACCAACAGGGCGTAACCATCTATTCTACCGGTGGGACACAAAAATTTATTGAAGATTTGGGGTTGCCCTGTGTACCCGTTGAGTCGCTCACCAGCTATCCCTCCATTTTGGGCGGAAGGGTAAAAACCTTGCATCCCTGTGTGTTTGGCGGCATCTTGGGCAGGCGTGGCAACGAACAAGATGTGCAGGAAATGGCGCAATACCATATCCCCGCCATCGATTTGGTAATAGTAGACCTGTACCCTTTTGAAGAAACGGTAAAAGCCACTAGCGACGAGCAATTGATTATTGAAAAGATAGATATCGGCGGCCCGTCTATGCTGCGGGGTGCGGCCAAAAATCACCAAGACGTAGTGGTGATAGCCGCCAAAGACCAATATGCAGTATTAACGGACATGCTGCAAGCACAAGATGGGCATACCACATTGGAGCAGCGCCGGGCCTTTGCCATCAAGGCTTTTGATGTGTGTACGGCTTATGATACCGCCATCTCCAATTATTTTAACAACACACTGATAGTCACACCCTTCAATAAAGAAAAAAAATCACTGCGTTACGGCGAAAACCCTCATCAGTCCGCGGCTTTTTATGGTAATACCAGCGAACTGTTTACGCAATTGCACGGCAAAGAACTATCGTACAATAATTTGGTAGATGCCGATGCGGCCATTCAGTTGATGGGCGAATTTAAAGAACAGTCCGAAGCCGTATTTGCCATCATCAAACATACCAATGTATGCGGCATTGCAGCCCGTGGTACGGTAAAAGAAGCTTGGGATGCGGCATTGGCCGGCGACCCCGAAAGTGCTTTTGGTGGTGTACTGGCCTGCAACCAACCCATCGACAAAGCTACGGCTACGGCCATCAGCGAAATATTTTTTGAGGTATTGATAGCCCCGTCATTTGACGCCGATGCACTGGAAATTTTGCAGGCCAAAAAGAACCGGGTGCTATTGCAACTGGCTGCTTACCCCGCATCCACCCAGCAATACAAATCTTTGTTGAACGGGGTGCTGGTGCAGCAAAACGACGAAGGCAATTTTACCGAATGGAAGGAGAGCGGCGGCAGGGAAGCCACGGCAACCGAAAAAGAAGAATTGGTATTTGCTAATATCGTTTGCAAGCATTTAAAAAGTAATGCCATCGCCTTGGTAAAAAACAAACAGTTGGTGGGTAAGGGCTGTGGGCAAACCAGCCGCATCGATGCCCTGCGCCATGCCATCGAAAAAGCCAAGCAGTTCAACTTCGACTTAAACGGGGCCGTATTAGCCAGCGATGCGTTTTTCCCTTTTGACGATTGTGTAAAAATTGCCCATGCTGCCGGCATTGCGGCTTTTATTCAACCAGGCGGGTCTATTAGGGATGCGGATTCCATTGCTTATTGCAAAGACAATAATCTGGCCATGGTAATTACGGGCCTGCGCCACTTTAGGCATTAAATACATTTAGATAAATATTTCAGTATTGATTTCCAGACAAAGTATCATTAGTGCAACCAAACGAAGGGCCGATAATATTGGACTTCCTATTTTGGCACTGTGCTGGGTAAGCTTTTTCTGGGGCACCACTTGGCTGGCTTCCCGGCAAGGGGTGAAAGCAATGCCAGCGTTGCAACTGGCCGGCATCAGGCAACTGATTGGCGGCGGGCTGTACGTACTTTTTTTTCTATACAAAAAAACGGCTTGGCCCAAAGGAAAGCAGTGGGGGCCCATTTTGATTTTGAGTTTTTTGAATTTTGTACTCAGCAATGGATTGAGCACTTGGGGCGTACAATACATCAATAGCGGGCTGGGCTCTATCATTGGCGCCATCTTCCCTTTGTGGATTGTGATTATTTTGGCCATAAAGGGCGAAAGGCTGCCACCCTTGGCCCTGATGGGCATGTTGCTGGGCTTTGGTGGCGTGTGCATCATTTTTTACGATCACCTCAACGATTTTTTGAACAGCGATTTTCGCTTTGGTATTCTCCTATCCATTGCAGCTACTATTTCTTGGGCCATTGGCACTTTGTACACCAAAAAACAGGCCGCCAATTTTAACCCTTATTTCAGCTTGGGTTTGCAAATGGTCATTTCGGGCCTGGCCTTAACAGGTTTAACGGAAGTAACGGGCCAAACCATTGCTTGGGCCGCCATTCCAGCAACCGCTTGGTGGGCAATTTTGTATTTGGTGATCATTGGATCGGTATTAACTTTTATGGCCTATATCTACTCTTTGCAGCATCTGCCCACGGCACTGGCCAGTGTATACGCCTATATCAATCCTGTGGTAGCGGTATTGCTGGGCGCCGCCATTTTGCATGAGCCATTGAACGGCTATATTGCCGCCGGTGGTAGCGTAACCATTGGTGGCGTGTACTTGGTCAATTATGCCATGCGAAGGGGGAGAGGCTGATAGTTTTTTTATTGGCAACCTATTGGGCTTACCGTAATAGCCGAAAACACCTGCACACCCGACAACATGGTTATCAAGGGGCTGCTCCAAAGCATCGGATTGTTCAGGGCAGTGAGTTGAGAACGGTTGAACACCAATTGCTGCGATGCGGTAAACTTTCCTTTTAATACATGGCTGTCGTTGATGGTGAATATGCTTGGGCAACCGCCATCCTGTCTCTCAAAAGCACCCATATCAATGGCCCCATTTACGATGCGGTAACCACCAGCAGCATCTGTTTCGGTTGGCAGTGGGTAAGCCAACGTGCCGGCATTGATAGCGGCCGAATTGCTGCTAATCGAAAGGATGGGACTAGGCAGTGTTGCATTAGCAAAACCAGGGTCTGCCGTAACCGTATTGAGCGGCGTAAATTGGGCAGGGCTACCCGGAACATACAAGTCGGTAGCAAAGCCGCTATAGCGATAGGCTAAATTGTGCGTTACGGTGAGGTTGGTGGAATTATAGCCAAATATGGCAATGCCGTAATGATAGTCGCCATTTGGTATCAAAATATTGTTGGCGATAACATTGCTGTCGGTATTTTGTAAAATAATTTCCGAAGGGTTGGCTTGTAAGCTGCCATTGCCCAAAAAACTATTGTTCAAAACAAAGCTTTGTTTTACCCGGGAAGTGGCTTTGTTGCTGCCAAAAACAAGTCCACTATTATCATTATTATACACTTGGTTATTCACCAGTGTAATATTACGGGTAGTAAAGCCCTCCGTTTCACAGCCAATTGAAATGCCATTACCATTGCTATTGCTCCGGTTATTGATGATGATAATGTTCCGCCCACCATCCACGTAAATGCCAGCGGGTGCAAACTGGTTGGAAAATCGACGATTGTCGTAGGTCCAACAGTTGCTGATGGTTCCATTTCTGGCTTGGTTGAGCGAGTCGGGGATGCCCAAGGTTGCCGTCCACGAATAATGGCCAGCCGCCACAATGCCGATGTTTTTAGTGTTATAAACCGTATCCCTGTCAACCACAAACCCATCGGTATTGCCTGCAATGGTGAATGCTTCGCTATTGCCGCTGATGATATCGTATATCCGACAACCAGTAACCGTAATATTAGTTATCCCCGAAACGGAACGACCAGCAATCAGTAGCCCGTGTGCCGAGCCCACTGGGTTTACACTATAGGGATCGGCATTGGGATTGCTTGTCCAGCCTACATTTCTAATGGTGCAATTGGCAATAAGGATATTGCGTCCACTGGTATCTACATAGATGCCTTTTGCATCCTGCTGGTAGTTGTTTTGGAAAACGATGCCCTGTACATTGATATAACTCATTTTCTTTATCGACAACAGCGCCTCGCCTGTTTTGCCCGTTCCATCTACAATTACTTGTTCATTGTTGAAATTTTTAAGGGTTATGCTACTACCCAAGTTGCCTGTTTTTACCCAGTTGAGTTTTTCGTTGTAGGTGCCCAATCGTACCAAAATGGTATCGCCGGGCGAACAAAGCCCCAATGCATATTGAATAGTGGCCAATGGAGTGCTGATGCTACCGCCAGTAGGGATATTATTGCCATTGGTTGCTACCACATAATCCCTTGCAGCAACCTGATTGGCCATCAAGCAACTCAGTAAAAATATTGCTAACCTTGCCATAGTGTTTTCGTTTTAGTAAAGTGTAAAGGTTAATTAAAATGCACTAAACAACAGCCGTCCATTACTCCAATGTAATTTTCCCTTTGCCATCGATATTGGTGCGTTTGTCAAATACAAAATCAACATAACGAGCCTCGCCCTTGGCAGCTTTTATGGGTTGACTCACCCGGCCAAATTCCTGCCCCGCATCGCTGAAGAGCTTCATGGTTACTGGCTGGTTTATATCGCCATTAAAAATCAAATAAGCCGATACAATATTGTCGGTGGTACTATCGGTGCCATTGATGATGATTTTGCCCGTTTCCAATCCCTTGGCCTTTAGATCGGCCGAAAGTTCCATGGGGTTGGCAAAGGTTTTTTCCACGCCCTTCTTCATGCCATCGGCAAATTCCGAGCCTGCCTTGCCCACCACTTCACCGGCTTTGTTGATGGTGTTTTTTGACTTTTCTTTAAAGGAATTGCAGGAAGTGAAAGTGGCTACCAAGCCCATTAAGAGCAAAAGTTTCATACGATTCTTTTTTATTGTACAAATGATGCAGTTGTAAAGATACCCATTTTACCCTAGCGAAAGGAACCTACATCCGGGAGGTATTTTTTGGGTCACGGATTAAAAATAATTGCACTAATTGCACGGATTCTCCCTTCTCTATTCGTCACTCATCATTCAACATTCGTCCTTCGTCATTGGCCTTCTTCCTCCTATCCCACCTACAATAACAAGCCGCTCATTAGCAGATTAGCATATTTGCACATTAGCACATTATCTTTGTTCCATGACCTTCGACCAAGTAATAGCACAGGAAGCCGTAAAAGAGCAACTGCTCCACATGCTGCAGCACAACCGCCTCAGCCATGCCCTGCTGTTTTTGGGCAAGGAAGGCAGCGGCGCCCTGCCCCTCGCTCTGGCTTTTAGTGCCGCAGTGATTGGTGCCAACCAAAAAACCAAACCCGCTGCCGCCGCAGGCCTTTTTGGCGAACCAGACCCCGAACCGGCCATCAGCCATGGCGAAAAATTGGCCTATCAGTACATCCACCCCGATGTGCATTACAGCTATCCGGTGGTGCCCCGCAAGCCCGGCGACAAACCCCTCAGTACCGATTACAGTGCCGAGTGGCGGGAGTTTATTCAACAGTTCCCCTACGGTAGTGCGTACGATTGGTTACAATTCATAGGAGCCGAGAACAAACAGGGCAATATCACCGCCCATGAGTGCAACGATATCATCCGCAAACTCAACCTCAAAAGTTTTGAAAGCGGTTACAAAATCTTGTTGATGTGGCTGCCCGAATACTTGGGCAACGAAGGCAATAAACTGCTGAAGATGATAGAGGAGCCGCCAGCGGATACCCTGTTCATTTTGGTGGCTGAAAACGAATCGCTGATACTGCCCACCATCCTTTCTAGGGTGCAATTGGTGAAAATACCCCCATTGACCAACGAAGAAGTGGCCCAAGCCTTGCAAGACCGTGCCCATTTGGAGCCGGTCCAGGCCCGCCAAGTGGCCGCCCTGAGCGAGGGCAATTACCGGGAAGCCCTGCAACTGCTCCAACATGCCGAAAGCGACTGGTTGGCCATTGCCCGGGAATGGTTCAATGCACTACTGAAAACAGGCCCCGTTGCCCAAATAAAATGGATTGATGAAATGGCCAAAATAGGCCGGGAAAAGCAAAAACAGTTTCTCAAATACACCACCCACCTGCTGGAACAGGCCATCCGTCTACAGGCCATGGGCAGCGCCGCCCACCTGCTGGCCATGCCCGAAAACGAGCAGGATTTTGCCCTACGCCTCAATAAACTCTGCACTTTGGCCCAGCAACAGGCCATTATTGGCGAGTTGGACAAGGCCAGTTACTATATTGAACGTAACGCCAATGCCAAAATGCTTTTCCATGCCCTTTCTATCAAGCTATATCACATTATTAAAGACAATTCGTTAATTTTGGCAAATTGAGGGAAGGAAGGCGAGGGCGTACAAGGGATTGGCAGTCAATAAAATATTGTTTCCATAATCCCGTTATTAGTTGCGCCGGACTTGCCAGATAGCATGAGTAGCACATTTGTACAGTCAGCATTACTGAGTTTTCCATATATCGTACCGGCCAACCGGCCTACGTTTCAGCCAACAGTACAACAGGCGCACAGCAGCTACCCGCAGCAATGGGCGGGGCAATTCCCGAACATATTTAATAACAACCAGTAATTTTTTTTAATATGGGATGTGGATCATGTGGAACCGGCAGCAAAGATAAACCGGGCGGCTGCAAAAGCAACGGCGGTTGCAGCAGCGGCGGCTGTAATAGGATGAATGTGCACGACTGGCTGGCCAACCTACCCTTTAGCGACCCCGAAAGCGGTTGTCGCATCATTGAAGTGAGCTTCAACAATGGCAGCCGGAAAGATTATTTCCGAAACACCTCCCTCCAGTTTTATGAAAAAGGCGAAATGATAGCCATTGAGGGTGTGAGTGGTTTTGATGTGGGCATGGTGAACCTCACCGGCGAACTGGTAAGGCTGCAACTAAAGAAAAACGAAATCAAAGAACTGACCCACGATTTTAAAAAGGTACTCCGCCGTGCTACGGAATCTGATTTGGCCAAATTGGCCGAAACCAAGGCTCGGGAAAAAGAAGTGATGATACGCAGCCGGGCCATTGCCAAGCAACTGAACCTGCAAATGAAAATTGCGGAAGTGGAGCTACAGGCCGATGGGCGCAAGGGTACTTTCTTCTATATTGCCGATGATCGGGTGGATTTTAGGGAACTGATAAAAGTATATGCTGGCGAATTTAGGGTAAAAGTAGAGATGCGCCAGATCGGTGCCCGCCAAGAAGCCGGCAAGGTAGGCGGCGTGGGCAGTTGCGGTCGGGAACTTTGCTGTAGCAGTTGGCTCACCGACTTCAAAAGCGTAAATACCAATGCCGCACGCTACCAAAACCTCAGCATCAACCAAACCAAGCTCAGCGGCCAATGCGGTAGGCTCAAATGTTGCCTCAACTACGAGCTGGACACTTATTTGGATGCCCTGCAATTTTTCCCCGACAATGCCGATGTGATTGAAATAGCCAAGGGCCGGGCCTTTTTGGTGAAAAAAGATATTTTCAAAAACCTGATGTGGTACAGTATGCCCGACAGTACCAAGCATTATCCCCTCACCATCGAAAGGGTACAAAAAATTAAGGCGCTCAACAGCCAAGGCATCAGGCCCGAAGAGCTGGAAGTGGCCGAAATTGTTACGTCTAAACCCAAAGAAGTAGAGCCGGAATATGCCGATTTGGTGGGCCAGATAAGCCTGCGGGAACTGGAACGCAATAGCCGCAAGCGCCGCGATAAAGAAAAAAGTAAACAAGGTGGCGTTCAGCCAAGCAGGGGTGGCCAAGCCCGTCCAAACGAGGGCAGGGGCCAACAGCAGCCACGCCCAGAGGGTGGCCAACCCAACCGCAACCAACCTCGTGGTGGTGCTCAGCAAGGTCCGCAAAACAGAGGCGGTCAACCCCGGCCAAATGAAGGTAGGGCTCCACAACAACCACGCCCCGAAGGTGGTAACCAACCCAACCGCAACCAACCCCGTGGCGGTGGCCAACAAGGTCCGCAAAACAGGGGCGGTCAACCCCGACAGGGCGGTGGCGGCCAACAGAACAGGGGCGGCGGACAAAACAGAGGTGGCCAGCCACGGCAACCCCGACAAGGTGGGGGAGAGGGCGGCGGTCAGCCCAATGCCAATAACAATTAATTGATCAAAGCGCCGGGCCAAACAGCTCGGCCTTTGTTATTTTTGTAGTACAATTGTCAATATGTCAATAACGGTAAACGCACTCACCAAACAGTATGGCCCACAAACGGCCGTAAACCATATTTCCTTTACCGTGCAAAAAGGGGAGATAGTGGGTTTTTTGGGCCCCAACGGTGCCGGTAAAAGTACCACCATGAAAATGATTACCGGTTATATCGATGCCGATGGCGGTTCGGCCACGGTTTGCGATATCCCCTGCGGCACGGCTTCAATAGCAGCCAAAAAAAAGATCGGCTATTTGCCCGAAGCCAATCCTCTGTACGGCGATATGTATGTGCGGGAATACCTCGGCTTTACCGCCGAAACCCAGCAAGTGCCCAACAAAGCGGCCCGTGTGGAGGAAGTGATTGCCTTGGTGGGCCTTACCCCCGAAAGCCATAAAAAAATCCATCAACTGAGCAAGGGTTATAAGCAACGGGTAGGACTTGCCGCTGCATTGATACACAACCCCGAAGTGTTGATACTGGATGAACCTACTTCCGGCCTCGACCCCAACCAAATAGTAGAGATAAGGGAAGTGATTAAAAATTTGGGCAAAGACAAAACGGTACTCTTTTCATCGCATATTTTGCAAGAAGTAACGGCCCTTTGCGAAAGGGTCATCATCATCAACAAAGGCAATATTGTGGCCGATGAAAAAATCAGCCAGTTGTTGGGCAAAAAACAAGTGAGCGAACTAAGGCTTGAGTTGAAAGAAGCGGTAGAGGAATCGGTATTTGACGGTATTCAGAACATTAAAAAATTAAATGCCCACACATGGCTGTTCCGGGCAGATGACGCCGATAAATTGAAAAGGCGATTGTTGGAGATTACTTTCAACAAAAACCTCAACATCGTTTCGCTGCAAAGTGAGGCCACGGGCAATTTGGAAGAGATTTTTAGGAGTCTCACCAATTGAAAATAATGGTAAATTTGTAGCATATTAAAGCAGTTTTTTGTTTTGAGTACAAAGGAGATATTATATAAGGAAATAGAAAATGCTTCGCCAAGGGCGCTGGAGGAAGTGCTGGCTTATTTGCAATGGCTGAACAGTAAAACAGCCGCCAATCCTACTGGCGTAGATAAAATGGCCAATTATATTGGTGTGCTTAGCAATGGCGATGCAGCAGAACTGCGCAACATAATCGGCAATGAATTTGGATTGCTGCAACATGTTTGCTAAAGCAAATACCTATTGCAACAAGGGATGCACACTTTAGTAAAATCAACAACTTATTAATTGAAAATATTCAATCATAAAAGCAACAACATTCACACTAAAAATCAATCGTAAAAAATGAGCTACATTGCCTCCATTCATGCCCGCCAAATTTTAGACAGTCGCGGCAACCCCACCGTAGAAGTGGACATTTTAACTGAAAACGAACACCTCGGCCGTGCCGCTGTGCCCAGTGGTGCCAGCACCGGCATACACGAAGCAGTGGAACTGCGTGACAATGATAAAAAGAAATATTTGGGCAAAGGCGTGTTGAAAGCCGTTAAAAACGTAAACACCGCCATTGCCGATAACCTGTTGGGCTGGGATGTGGCCGACCAAACCGGCATTGATAACATGCTGCAACAATTGGATGGCACTGCCAACAAAGGCAAACTGGGTGCCAATGCCATGCTGGCCGTAAGTATGGCCGTGGCCAAAGCTGCTGCGCTGGAAGCCAACCTACCCCTGTACCGCTATATCGGTGGTACCAATGCCAAAGTGTTGCCCATCCCCATGATGAACATTTTGAACGGTGGTGCGCATGCCGACAATAAAATCGATTTTCAAGAATTTATGGTAATGCCCATTGGCGCTGCCAGTTTTAGCGAAGGCCTGCGCTGGGGCGTGGAAATTTTCCATGCACTGAAAAACGTGTTGAAGAAGAAGGGCTTTAGCACCAATGTAGGCGATGAAGGTGGTTTTGCCCCCAACATCCAAAGCAATGAAGAAGCCATCGAAACCGTATTAACTGCCATCCAAGCGGCTGGGTACAAAACTGGTTCGCAAATCATGATTGCCATGGATGCCGCCAATAGCGAGCTTTGGGATGCAAAAAAGAAAAAATATGTGTTCCACAAGAGCAGTGGCAAAGAGATGAACAGCGAACAGCTGGTAAAATTTTGGGAAAGCTGGGCCAAGCAGTATCCCATTGCCAGTATTGAAGACGGTATGGCAGAAGATGATTGGAAAGGCTGGAAAATGCTTACCGATACCATCGGCAAAAAATGCCAATTGGTGGGCGACGACCTTTTTGTTACTAATGTAGAGCGTTTGCAACAAGGTATCGATACCGCTACTGCCAATGCCCTGTTGGTAAAAGTGAACCAGATAGGCACGGTTACAGAAACCATTAATGCCGTAAGCCTGGCACAACAGAATGGCTACAATACCATCATGAGCCATCGCAGTGGCGAAACGGAGGATACCACCATTGCCGATTTGGCCGTGGCCCTTAATTGCGGACAGATCAAAACGGGTAGTGCCAGCCGTACCGACCGTATGGCCAAGTACAACCAACTGATCCGGATTGAAGAAATATTGGGCGAAAGTGGTATTTATCCAAAAGGAAAGATTAAATTTGGTAAGTAAAAGAGATGACGGTTGACAGATGACAGTTGACGGGGAATGGACTCCCTAACTGTCATCTGTCAACTGTCAACTTTGTAATATTAAAAGGTAACGTTTTACAAAAGTTTTTCAACTATTGAGTTTTTTACGTCACATACCGTCTTTTTTACGCAATAAGTACTTGATTACCAGTGTTTTATTTGTGGTATTCCTAGTGTATATCAGTGAAAATGACGTTTTTACCATGTTTGAGCGCAACAAAAAATTGCAAAATTTGCAAAAAAGCGAGCAACATTTGACCAAACTCATCAACGATACCCGTCAGGAACTGAACCTCTTAAAGACAAATAACCAAACCATTGAAAAGTACGCACGGGAAAAGTACCTCATGAAGAAAGAAAATGAGGATCTGTTCATCATAGAAGCCCCAGTTGATAACAAATAGTTCACAATAGATACAATATAGGGCCAGCGATGGCGTTTATATTACGGATTTGGATATTATAACTAAAAACAGTCAAGCGACTTTTCTATGCACAATTTTACTCCGGAGGATCTGTTGCAGTATTGCTACAACGAAACTTCCCCAGAAAAGACAGAAGCCATTAAATTGGCACTGGAAATGGATTGGACCCTTAGGGAAAAGCTGGAAGTGATCAAAGCGGGCCAAGCCAGGCTCGAAAAATTGACCCTTTCGCCCCGGTCCGAAGCCATCGACAGGATTATGGCTTATGCCGAAAAAGCAGTGAACGAAGTATCGGCCACCGCCTAAAGTATAGTGTAATCTGTCTGTAAATTTATTACCCTGCCACTGGCGGGGTTTTTTTTATGCCATGATTCGTGGCCATGGTCCGTGTCTCACTGACCATCCAACCATCACACTCCCCGCCATGGTCCGTGTCCCCACGGACCATCACAGCATGTGTCCCCACGAACCATCACTGCGCCTCTCACAAACCATCCAACCCTCACGCTCTTTACCTATTTTTGCCCTGCTAAAATCAACCATAAAGCGGCATATCATGACCAAAAAGGAGCGGTACCAATATCTCATCGACTATTTTACGGCCAATGCCCCCAATGCCGAAACGGAGCTGGTGTACGATAACCCTTTTCAACTATTGGTGGCGGTAATCCTATCGGCCCAATGTACCGACAAGCGGGTAAACATGACCACCCCAGCCATATTTGAGCGATACCCCGATGCCGCTACAATGGCAACCGCCACTTTTGAAGAATTGTTCCCTTTGATACGGAGCATTTCTTATCCCAACAACAAAACCAAGCACCTGATAGGTATGGCCAATATGCTGATGCAGCAGTTCAATGGCGAAGTACCGATGACGGTGGAGGAATTGGTAAAACTGCCCGGTGTGGGCCGCAAAACCGCTAATGTGATCACTTCGGTAATTGACGAGCAGCCCAATATGGCCGTGGATACCCATGTATTTAGGGTAAGTGCCCGCTTGGGCTTAACCACGGGTGCCACCACACCTTTGGCTGCAGAAAAACAATTGATCAAGCATATTCCGGCACAATATGTGCATAAGGCCCACCATTGGCTGATACTCCATGGGCGCTATATTTGTACGGCCCGAAACCCACAATGCAGCATTTGTGCACTCACGAGTATCTGTAAGTATTACCAACAGTCCCCTAAATAGGGGAGTTGAAATATGGGGAATTATCCTTTAATTTGTAAATCAGAATTCCCCACCCTCAGCAAAACCATCTGATAAGTTAATAAATTAAGCAAGATAGAGGAATGAAAAAATTAGTTTTAGGCGTAAGTACAATGTTGATTGTATCCATCCTTACCCCTTGCATGGCGCAGTATTATTATTACGACAATGATTATTACGATACGCCCCTTCTATTTGAAATAGGTGGTTCGGTAGGTGCTATGAACAGCCTTACAGATGTGGGCGGTAAAAAGGGTATTGGTAAAAAATTCATCAAGGATTTGATTGTAAAAAATACCAGCCTCTGCGGTAGTGTTTATGCCAGCGTCACTTATCAGAATGCCCTTACCCTGCGTTTGGAAGGTACTTTTGGCCAAGTAAGGGGCTACGATAGCATATTAAAAAGTGTTAAAGAAACCACCTTTGGCCGCTACGAACGCAACCTCAGCTTCCGCAGCAATATTTCCGAAATTGCTTTAACGGCAGAAATACACCCATTGCACTTGTTCATCAATTGGGCCGACAGGGAACAGGAGCCGCCCCGGTTTTCGCCATACCTAACAGGCGGTATCGGTTATTTTTCCTTTAACCCACAAGCGAAATTGGGCAACAAATGGGTTGATTTGCAGCCCCTGAGTACGGAAGGCCAAGGATTTAAGGAATACCCCAACCGTAAGCCCTACGATTTAAAGCAGGTCTGCTTTCCATTGGGCCTAGGGGTGCGGTATGAATTATCGCCCATGTTCAATGCACGGTTTGAAATAATGTACCGCATACTTACCACCGATTATTTGGATGATGTAAGCACGTTATTCATCGACCCATCATTGTATGCCAATTACTTTAGCGGTAGCAAGCTTACCAATGCCCTGCTGCTCAACGACCGCCACCAAGAGTTGAACCCTGGTTATTTTACTTATCCCGACCACCAGCGTGGCGACCCCCGCGACAATGATTCCTATTTTTCTGCCAACCTCAAAATTGGCTTGATACTGGGCAGGCAGCGGGTACGGAAGCATTAATAAAAAGAATTTACAATAATTTAATAAAGCCGCCCTTGGGTGGCTTTTATTATGCCGCTTACTTACCCTTTACGTTATCGTACCCAAAGAGAAGTTGTGGCACAAAACTACATGGGCTTATGCCCAGTTGCATAGTATGCTGCAACAACAAAATGCTTTTGGTTTTGAAAACGAGTATTTATACTTGATAAAATGATAATCATAATATTTACTTTCGTTTTCTATTGAAAGAGCGCTGATGGCTACATTTAAAAAACATATTCAATAACCAAAAAACTATTTTTCGCTACAAGATGATGCTAACTATTTAGTTCGATGCAGTTAACGCTGCCTATTGATGCACAAGGATTTTTTCATACATGCTACAGTAAAAATCGAGGGGGACTTTAGTGTATTGAAACCAAGAGGTTTCATTGTTTCCCTACGGAATTTATCAGCCCTACCAAAGTAGGGATAATGTAATGGCTACCTTGTATTTCACTTTGGTATACAAAATTGGATTATCTGCTGTGTGTCGGTCATGCTGCCTAACGGTGCAGTAGATTAACCATTGAATACACTTGCACCGAACCAAGGTGCGTAATAAAACATCATTAACAATTAAATACAATTTATGGATCCACAACTAACAAAGTCAGAACTGCTTGCACTCGATTTAATGATTGAGCAAATGAAGGAAAACAACCAAACCAACTTGGCCTTTATCGGCTCTGTTTCCAAGGCGGTATCCTCTGCCGGCAGGGCCATTGTCAATTCCTCGGCGAGCAAAGCAGCCATCAACAGCGCTGCCGCAGCAGCAGGTGCCACTATAGGAAAAGCAGCAGGGGATAGTCTTGTCAATGTTGCTTCCGCTGCTGGTACCGCCGCCGCCGCTGCCGCTTTAGCCGCCGGCTCTGCCGTAGGTTCGGCAGCCAAATCCGCAGCATCGGCGGTAGGCGAGGCATCGGCCACTTCCGAATTGGCCGCTGTGGCAGAAGCCGCAGCCGTAGACTCCGCAGAGGCCCTGGCCTTGATTGCGGCTGCCGCCAGCCAATCCAATCTTGCCCAACTGAAACCCATCATCGATGTGCTAAAAAATACAACACTGATGGAATCCTCTTTTTCGCTAGAAGAATTAGAGGCATTACGCAATAAAATCACCAGTCAACAACAATAATATGTTGCTAAAAGATGGTATTATTATGGGCATACTCGGCGGCTTTTTGCTGCTGAGTATGTTTTTTCAAATGCGTGGCAAACTGCCCTTTAAAAAAATATGGCGGTTTGATACCTATGGCATCATGCCCAACTATTCCTTTTTTGCGCCCAACCCCCTCACCAACGATTTTAGGGTGGTGTTTAGGTTAAGTACGCCCAATGGCAACGAGGGATTTCAAGAAATACGCCTGTACAAATTTAAAAAATGGTACCGCTTTGTACTCAATCCATTTAAGTATTACAACAAAGGGTTAATCGACCTTTGCGTGGCATTGATACACGAATACAAACACTTAGATGAGGATGCAAAAAACTTCATCCAAATTTCGGCCAACTACTTGGGCATATTTAATGTGATAAAAAATGAACTGATGGACAGCCAAAAAATTTGCACCAATGGCGAACTTGAATTTTCCATTCTGGTAACGCAGGATACGACTATTGAAAGAAGTTGCTCCGTGGTATTCCGCTCTTTTAAACATAAAATTCAGCAAAATGGAGAACCTGTTACATAATTGCTATAACTTAAGTATAACCATACTCTGCCTGTCTAACTTTATACACCACTTAGAATTGCTGTTGATCAGAAAATCTTTTACCACCTTAATTTACTTCAAGGAATCGGGGCAGAAGGGCAGCGTTATGGGTTTGTACAATGGCAATACCAAGCAATATTTTTGCGCAGTGCAAATAGCTGTTACCTGTTTGGCGACCTATTTTTTTTGGATGCAGGGACTTTCGCCTTTGTTTAAAATATTGTTTGCCCTGCTCAGCTTGAGCCATTTATACTCGTATGTAAAACGGAAAATAGGCAGGGATGGAGCCGATCAGGTGCGGCTGCTATCGTTTTTGGCTTTTAGTCTTTGTTTTTTTGCTTCGGGCGAATGGTTAAAAATCCTACCACTATTTTTTATAGGCGGGCAGCTTTTGATATTGTATGGTACATCCGGCGCTATCAAGTTAGGCTCTGTGCATTGGCGCAAGGGCAATGTGTTGGCCGATATCTTAGGTACGCACTCTTTTGGCAATGGCAAGGTAGCCGCTTACCTCAAAAAGCATCCCAATCTAGAAAAGCTTTTTTCCCACTCTGCCATAGCCGCCATGCTCTTTGTTCCCTTGACTTTTTTACTACCCTTGCAGCCCTTGTTCCTACTGGCATTGGCCTGTATATTTATGTTTCATATTTCCACCGCATTATTAATGGGACTGAATGATTTTTTATTTACCATACCCTTGATGTACCCTGCCGTATTTTATTTGTACAAGGTAGTGCACAGCGGCACGTTGATTTTGTAAAAACTTTAAAAAATATTTGGTCGTTTCATTTCTTTCATCGTATATTTGCGATATAAAACAAAGCAACAGCGGGCAACCGCTTTTTTAAAACAACAACTCATCGTAAATTAACGATAAATGGCAACGAATAAAAAAGAGGCGTTTTCACAAAAGGAGCAGGAGTTGGCCGAGTTTGCCAAAGCCATGGCGCATCCTGCCCGTATTGCCATATTAAAAGTATTGGCCAAGCACAACGAGTGCATCTGTGGCGAAATTGTGGATGTATTGCCCTTGGCGCAAAGCACGGTAAGCCAGCATTTGAAGGAATTGAAGAACGCAGGGTTGATAGATGGAACCATCGACGGGCCCCGCAGTTGCTATTGCATCAATTGGAAGGCTTTTGAAAAATTCTTTGCCGAATTCAGTGGGTTGTTTACCGCCCTAAAGATCAAGAACGAAAAGGCTTGTTGCTAGGGAAGTGCATGGTTTGTATTCGCTGTGGGAGCAGTTGCCCAAAGCGATACCGTACAAGTGAGTGACACAACGGTGCTGCTATGAAAAACTAAAGTTTGTATCATAAAAAGCAGTTGACATTATAGAAAATAGAAACCATAACAATGTATCCCCAATCCCGAAGGGATGACATTATTATAGGGATGATATTATTATAGATGATATGATTATAATATTCAGTAACAATAAAAAGTAAAGCCATGAACAATGAACAAGAATTGAAAGCAATGGTAAAAGAAAAGTACAGCGCCATTGCCAACCAACCCAAGGATCAAAACGCCGCCAGTTGTTGCGGTGCCACCGGATGTTGCGGTCCCGATGAAGTATACAACATCATGTCCGACGATTACACCCAGCTTGAAGGGTACAACCCCGATGCCGATTTGGGCCTCGGCTGCGGTCTGCCCACCGAGCATGCCCGTATAGGTGCCGGACAAACGGTGATTGACCTGGGTAGCGGTGCTGGTAACGATGCCTTTATTGCCCGCCGCTTGGTAGGCGAAAGCGGTAAAGTGTTGGGTATTGATTTTACCGAAGCGATGGTAAACAAGGCCCGGGAAAATGCCGAAAAGCTGGGCTATAACAATGTGGAGTTCCGCTTGGGCGATATCGACGATATGCCCGTTACCAGCAACTATGCCGATGTGATTGTGAGCAACTGTGTACTGAACCTGGTGCCCAACAAACACAAAGTGATCAGCGAAATGTACCGGGTGCTGAAACCCGGCGGTCATTTTAGTGTATCGGACATTGTATTGGAAGGCCATTTGCCCGCACAATGGAAACAAGTGGCCGAGCTGTATGCGGGCTGCGTAAGTGGTGCGGTGCAACAGCAAGTGTATTTGGAAATGATTACCGAAGCAGGTTTTACCAACATGCAATTACAAAAAGAAAAGCCCATCATTATTCCTGATGAAGTGCTGCTGCAACATTTATCTGCCGAAGAAGTGGCGGCTTTCAAGCAAAGCAATGTGGCGATCAAAAGCATTACGGTATTTGCACAAAAGCCTGCCAAGGATGAGCGCAATTGTTGCGAACCCGGCAGCGGCTGTTGTTAATTAGCTAATTGGCTAATGTGCTAATTAGCCAATTGCTCTTTCGCTTAACTCTAGCCAACGCATTTCTTTTTCGTCGAGCTGGGCAATGATTGCGCTGATGCGGGCCGCTGCGGCTTGTAGGGCATCATAGCCCATGGCACCATTATTCATATCGGTTTCCAGCCTTACCTTTTCCGCTTCCAATGCCGGAATGTCTTTTTCCAATTGCTCAAATTCGTATTTTTCTTTAAACGACATTTTGCGCTGCTCGGTAGCCGGTTTGATAGCAACGGGTTCGGCCATGGCTAGCGGTTTCGGCGGTTGCTTTTGTGCGGCTGCCTGTTCTTGTGCCAGGGCTTGGCGGTATTGGGTATAGTTGCCGGGGAAGTCGCGGATCACCCCATCGCCTTCAAAGGCAAAAAGATGTTCCACCATACGATCCATAAAATACCGGTCGTGGCTTACAATTAAAATACAGCCCGGATAATCCAGTAAAAATTCTTCCAAGGTGCGGAGGGTCTGCAGGTCCAAATCATTGGTGGGCTCATCCAGCACCAAAAAGTTGGGGTTGAGGAACAGGATGCTCAGCAGGTGGAGCCGCCTTTTTTCGCCACCGCTCAATTTGCTCAGCGGTGTATATTGCTGCTCGGCCAAAAAACCGAATTTTTCCATGAACTGGCTGGCCGAAATTTTGCTGCCATCTGCCAACGGAAAAAACTCGGCCATGCTTTTTACATATTCAATGGCCCGTTTGTCTTCTTTGTATTGCAGCCCATCCTGACTAAAATTGCCAAATACCACGGTATCGCCATGGTTCACTTTGCCGCTATCGGCAGGCTCCTGCCCCAGTGCAATTTTTAAAAAGGTAGATTTGCCCACGCCGTTTTTGCCCACAATGCCAATGCGTTCGCCCCGCTTGAAGGTATAGTCGAACCCCTTCATAATGGGTAGGCTGCCATAGCTTTTGTACACTTTTTTCAGTTCCAGCACTTTGCCGCCCAGCCGGGTCATTTTTACCTGCAGGCTCACTTCAGCCTCGTCCTTGCGCTGCTTTACCCGGTCTTCCACTTCGGCAAAATTATCTTGCCGGCTCTTGCTTTTGGTGGTACGGGCCTTGGGCTGTTTGCGCATCCACTCCAGTTCTTTGCGGTAAATATTTTTATCTTTTTGCAGTTCGCTTTGTTGCACTTCGTGGCGCATGCTTTTCTGCTCTAAAAAATAATCGTAATCGCCTTTGTAGGTATATATTTTTTCCTCGTCCAGCTCCACAATCTCATTGCACACGGCATCCAAAAAATAGCGGTCGTGGGTAACCAATAGCAGGGTGCCACGTTGGGCCGAGAGGTAATTTTCCAACCATTCGATCATGTTTACATCCAAATGGTTGGTGGGCTCATCCAAAATGAGCAGGCAGCGACCCTCATACAATTGGGTGGTGAGCAGGGCTTGGGCCAGGGCCACCCTTTTCTTTTGACCACCGCTGAGGTTGCGCAGGGGCTCGTTCAGGTGGTGGAGGTTCAGTTTGCCCAAAATTTGTTTCAGTTCGCTCTCAAAGCTCCAAGCATTCAGTGCGTCCATTTGATTAATGAGCTGGCCCAGCAGCTTTTCATCCTCTAGGCCCTCTTCCAAATACTGCTCATAGGCTTTTACCGTTTTGGCCACGGGACTGTCGGCGCCCAAAATATTGTCCCAAATGCTTTTATTGCCATCAAAATCGGTTTCCTGTTGTAGCATCACCACTTTAATGTCTTTATGCACCCACACGGTACCGCTGTCGGGTGTGTCCATGCCGGCGATGATTTTGAGCAGGGTGCTTTTGCCGCTGCCATTACGGGCCACAAAGGCAATTTTGTCCCCCTCTTCAATATTGAGGGTGATATTGGAAAACAGGGTGCGTATCCCAAAAGACTTGCTGATATTTTCTACTGAAGCGTAATGCATGGCGCAAAGGTAGGTTAATGTGATAATTAGCTAATGTGCTTATGTGCTAATGTCGTAAGCATGGCACTGATATGTTAATTCTTTCAGTTTGCTACCACTTGAACGAATAGAAAGCCGTGGTTTAATTAGCTAATTGGCTAATCAGCAAATTAGCTAATTAAACCTACTTTTGCAGGAAACCCACTAGGGGCCAATTGATGCAGGAAACTTTCATCCACCATACCGCCGTTGTTGATGCTGGTGCTACCATTGGCAGCGGTACCCATATTTGGCATTTTTGCCATATCATGCCCAAGGCGGTAATTGGCGAGGGCTGCAACATTGGCCAAAACGTATTCATCGACAACAATGCCCAAGTGGGCAATGGGGTTAAAATACAGAACAATGTATCGGTGTACAATGGCGTGGTGCTGGAAGAGGGGGTGTTTGTGGGGCCATCGGCCGTATTTACCAATGTGATCAATCCCCGTAGTTTTATCGAACGCAAAAGCGAGTTTAAAACCACATTGGTACAAAAAGGGGCCAGCATCGGGGCCAATGCCACCATTGTGTGTGGGGTTACCATCGGCCCCTATGCGCTGATTGGTGCAGGTGCGGTGGTGACCAAAAACATACCCGCTTATGCATTGGTAACCGGCAACCCGGCCCGCCAAACCGGTTGGGTGAGCCAGGCAGGCCATAAATTGGACTTTGGAACGGGCGATAGGGCCACATGTGCCGAAACCGGCCAGCAATATATTTTACAACAAAACCAGGTTACGCTTTTATAGCAACAGCACACATGAAGTCTGCAAAAAAATTCTTAGGGCTGGGCGTGGTGGTATCCATCAACCTGGCTTTGCAGTTCCTGTTTCAATGGTACATCATTGTTTCGTTTGGTGCCGGGCCCCAATCGGATGTGTTTTTTGGTGCACAGGCCCTACCGCAGTTTATTCTGTTGGTATTGAGCGGCTCGCTTACCATGGTGCTGATACCCTTGTTTGCCAATCAAAAAAAAGAAGAGTTGGTGGCAGAGGCTTGGAACTATTTTCAGGCTATTGGTTTGTTGTTTGCGGGTATTGCCATTATATTGCTGTGTACGGCACAGTGGTGGGTGCAATGGGTGCTGCCGGGCTTTAAGGGGGCCAACCTGCAACTGGCGGTACATCTGTCTTCCATTCAGTTGTTGGCCATGGTATTGTCGGCCATGCTAAGCGTGGTATGGGCGGTGCACAGTGCCCAAGAAAATTTTGTGGCCATCGAAACCACTTCCATTGTGGCGGGGCTTATATCGTTGGTACTGTTGTTTTTTGCCGTTAAGTACCTAGATATTTATGCGGCAGCTTGGGTAAGTGTGCTGCGTATCTTTTTGCAAATTGCTTTTTTGATGAAGAAAATGGGTCCTTGGCAACGGCCTGTTTTTAAATCGGCCTCATTTAAAACAAGCTGGCGAAAAGTAAAACCACTGATGGCTGGTAATGTGTATTACAAAACGGATTCGCTTTTTGACAAATATTTAACCTCTGGCGGTGTTACCGGCGATTTGACCCTGCTGAACTTGGCGCAACAACTGTATTCCATGGCCAGCAATATTTTGTCCAAAACCTTTGTAAGTACCATCATCCCTTCCTTGGCGGTAAAGGCGCATAGCGATAAACCGGGCATGCACTTGGCTTTTCGCAAAAGGCTTTGGCTGCTTTTCATCATTTCCGCGGCTTTCTTTTTGGTGGTGGTAGTGGTGGGTAAACCCTTGCTGGGCTTGGTGTTTGGCCTTAAAAACTTTGATGTTACAGCGGTAGACCGGTTGTGGCTGATATTGGTGCTGCTGTTTGGTTTTTGGTTTGCCGGCCTACTGGGCGTACTTACTTCCGGCACGTTTTATGCCAAGGGCGACACCAGAACGCCTACCCGCATTGGCGTTATTTTGTTTACACTTTATCTGCCCCTCAAGTTTTATGTTTTCTATCGCTTTGGTATTGAGGGATTAGCCCTGTCCATTAGTATTTATATGCTGTTTAACCTATTTTTGCAGATATTCTTATTAGAAAAGATGAAATATGTTTGAAGCTAGAAATTTGCCGCCAGCAGTGGCCGTAGAAGATAAAGGGTGCCCCAATGGATGCAAATTGAACGATGAGCTTTTGTTTTATGCCAAAGACCATTTTCACAACCTCCCCGGCGAGTTTCCGGTGGTGCGCTGCAAAACCTGCAACTTAGTAAGAACCAATCCCCGGCCCACCCTCGACTCCTTGGGCTTTTATTATCCCGATGATTATGGGCCTTACCAAAGCACCAAAGTGGAAGGGGGTGCCAATATGCCGCAACCCTCTTGGGGCAGGCGCTTGCTAAAAAAAATATTCGACTCCAAGGCCAATGCCATGCCCAAGCTGCCCCCCGGCAAAATGCTGGAAGTGGGCTGTGCCTCGGGTTCTTTTTTGCACGAAATGGCGCAAAAGGGCTGGGATGTATATGGTATTGAATTTTCGGAATCTTCGGCGGCGATGGGCAGAAAGCTTGGGTACCCTGTACATACGGGGCCTATTGAAACGGCGCCGGATGATTATAAAAATGTGGATTTGGTGGCCATGTGGGTGGTAATAGAGCATTTGAGCGACCCGGTGGGGGTGTTTAAAAAAATACATACCTGCTTAAAAGATGATGGCTGGCTTTGTGTTTCCACGCACAATATCGGCTCTTACCTTTTTAAAAAGTACAAGGAAAATTATTACGACAACCATATCCCTAACCACTTGTACCATTTCAGTGCGGAAACCCTCAAGCAGTTTTTGGAGAACAATGGATATGAAGTGGTGAAGATCATCCACAATCGGCTATTGCAAAACCTTACGGGCTCCATTGCTTTTAAAAGGATGGCCCGCAACCCCAACGATGCTTGGGCAAAAAGGCTGCTCAATATTAATTTTAAACTATTGTATCTTTTCTTTCCCATCACGTATGTACTCAGCTTATTTGGCCAAACCGGCCGGATGACCGTATGGGCCAGGAAAAAAACGATTCAGTAATTACAGCAACATGGAGATGGCTTATGCCCTTCCACAAACCAATAAAGCATGCTCGATAAAAACAATATCATACCTTCTCTTTCGCAAAAAAAGTCTGTGATACTGGACATTGGCTGCGGCCCGCTTAAAAAAAATCCGGCATGGATTGGTATTGATATGCTGAATGCCGAAGGGGTAGATATTGTGGGCGATATTTATGAAGTGCTGGCGGCTTTTCCCAGCGAATCGGTGGATGAAGTGCATTCTTATCATTTTTTTGAGCATGTACCCGATGTGCCCTTGTTGCTAAGCGAATTGCAAAGGGTTTTAAAAAAAGGCGGCTTGATAGAAGTAGTGGTGCCACATTTTTCCAATGCGTATTTTTATTCGGATTATACACACAAGAGTTTTTTTGGCCTCTATTCTTTCTCGTACTTGGTGCACGACAATATTTTAAAACGCAGAGTGCCCACGTATAGCGAGCACATACAACTGCATTTGAAAAAAGTACACTTGCGCTTTAAAGCGGCACTGTACATCAACCGTCCCATAAGGGCTGTTTGGCAAGTATTGTTCAACTGCACCAACCTCATGAAGGAGTGGTACGAAGACAGTTGGAGCCGCAACTTTCCCTGCTACGAAATCCAGTTTATTTTAACCAAATAGTCCCCGCATGCAAACGCTCCCATCGGTGTGCATAATGATACCCACTTATAACCAAGCGGGTTGTATTGCCGTGGCTGTGGAGAGCGCCCTGCGGCAAAACTATCCCAACTTGAGCGTGGTAGTGGCCGACGATCATTCAACAGATGCTACGGAAGCGGTGTTGGCCCCTTATATCGAACAGGGAAAAATCAAGTACTTTAAAAGCCCGGCTAACCTAGGTCGTGTGGCCAACTACCGCAAATGTTTATACGAATATACCGATGCCGAGTGGGTACTCAATTTGGATGGCGACGATTATTTTACCAATGATACCTATATCAGCCAAGCCATGCAAGCCATTGACAAGGAAGGAAGGACTGATGTACTTTTTTTTCAAGGGGTAAATATTTTTAAAACCAGTAAGAAGGAAACCATCTTTAAAACAGGTGTTCAACAAGATGCGTTGGTATTGGGGGCTCAAGATTATTTCTTCCAATTCATTGCCTTGCGACATTTTTCGCATATGTCAACGGTGTATAACCGGGCGGCGGCCATAGGCAGTGGCTTTTACGAACAAAATACCCTCTCCGTTGATATTTATTCCTTTTTGCGCTGCGCCTTAAACAATCCGCATAAAAAGGTTATCCTCAGTCAAATTGTTTCGGGTGTATGGTTGCAGCACGAAGACAATGCCAGCAAAAATGTACAGTTGAAAACCCATTGGCACAATTATCAAATCTATCGCCAACTGTACCGTATTGCCTTGGAAAAGGGCTACAGCAAAATTACTTGCATGCGTTGGTTGGTGGCCGCTTTTGTGCAATATTTCCAGGCATATTTGGGTGCTATACTGCGCCGCATTACCAATTAGTTCAGTAAAAGTTGTTGGGTAAAAAAACAATCGCCTTAGTTCATGCAATTGATATAGGCAAGGTGGTTCACTTTTTCATCAAAGTCGGCAGTAGCTTTGGTGCGGCTGTTAACGCCCATTTGCAGGCGCTCTGTTTCGGGCAGGGTAATCATGTGCTCCATGGCCTGCTCGAGGGCTGTGGCATCTTTCACCGGTACCAAGTAACCATTTTGGCCGTGGTCAACGGTTTCGCGGCAGCCAATATTGTCGGTGGTAATAATCGGTAAGCCTTTGGCAAGCCCTTCCAGCAATATCCGAGGTATCCCTTCCCGATAATAAGAGGGCAACACCAATACATCCACCAAATCCAAAGTCTTGCTCATGTTATCCGACTCGCCCAAATACTCAATCGTTCCTTTTTCGGCAATGGCCTTTATCTCTGCTTCCGGAACGGCAGATGGATTTTTGGCGGGCAAGCCGATGAGGGCAAAGGTTACGCCGGGATATTTGGCTTTTAAGTTTTGGGCCGCTTCAAAATATTCGTACAAGCCTTTTTCTTTGATGAGCCTTGCCGACAGCAAGAACACCAACTTGGGCCCTTCGTTAAACGATTTTTTGGGGTAGAATTCTGCCAAGTTTACGCCAGAACCTTTTACCAACTGCGTACGGTGCTTTTTATTGATGATACCTGATTCGATAAAGAAACGCCGGTCTTCGTCATTTTGAAAAAACACTACCGATAAATGGCGAAAAGCAAACTTGTACAGTTTTTTTACGGCAAACTTAAGCCAGCCGGGTTGCTCATCGGTAAATACCAAGCCCAGCCCGTTGATGGTAACAATGGCCTGTACTTTTGAAAACTTGGTGGCAATGCTGCCGTAAATATTGATTTTGGGTGTGTACAGGTAGCAGTAATCGATTTTATATTGCTTAAGGATACGCCGCAGTTCCCAGCAAAGCAACAAATCCTTAAAAGGGTTTTTGCCCTTGTTTTCGATGCCCTTTAACTCAATGAATGTACAGCCCAAGGCTTTTATTTCCTCTACAAACTTATCCTTGGGGCAAACGGCATATACCGTATAACCCAACTGTACCAGATTGCTGATCAGTCCCTTTCTGAAATTGTACACATACCAAGAAGTGTTGGATATGATAGCTATCTGTTTCATTGTGCTTCTATCCAGTGCTTGAAATTTTGGATGCCCTCTTTAAATGTAGTTTTTGGATAATAATTCAGCATTTGTTCTGCCTTTGCAATATCGGCAAAAGTTATGGGTAAATCCCCTTTTTGCTCTGGCAAATGTTTGATGATCGCTTTTTTGCCATAAGCGGCTTCCAGGGTAGAAATCATATCAGACAGTGATATGGTATGGTGGTTGCCCAAATTGAACACTTCATAATTGGTACGGGTGTACAGCATCGCATTATAGATGCCCTGCACCAAATCTTCCACATAGGTATAATCGCGGCGGGTACTGCCATTGCCAAAAAAATGGATGGGCTCGCCCTTTAATATTTTACGGCTAAACAGGTGGATAGCCAAATCGGGGCGCTGCCGGGGGCCAAATACGGTAAAAAAGCGCAGGGCAATAAAACGTATATTGAAGAGATGGCTGTACACATGGCCCAACAGTTCGCCAGAAATTTTGGTGCTGGCATAGGGGCTGATGGGGTTAAGGAAAACATCGCCCTCTTTCCACGGAAAATTGTTGTTGATGCCGTAAACACTGCTGGAGGAGGCGAAAACAAACTGCGAAATCTTGCGTTTGCGGGCAAATTCCAGCATGTTTTGGGTGCCTTTTACGTTTACATCCTGATATTCTAAGGGGTAATCTATCGACGGCCTTACACCGGCCTTGGCAGCCAAGTGCACAATGGCGTCATACTGTCCATTCAGGTGCTCAAACAGCGAATCGCCGTTGCGAATGTCCAACTCATGAAAAGTAACGTTAGGGTGATTGATGAAACCGGCAATATTTTTAAGCTTGATTTCTTTGGGATAAAAAGGGTCAAAATTATCAACAATCGTTACTGCGTAATTATTTTCCAGTAGTTTCTCTACCAAATGGCTGCCAATAAAACCAGCACCGCCAGTGATGAGAACCTCACTTTTTTGTTCATCCATGTTACATTGCTTTTGTACAAAACCATATACACCAATCCACTCAATGTTATGGTCGTTTCAACTCAATTTCAGTCCTTACGTTGTATTGAAGGAAGCGAATATAAAATACGGCCTTCGTAAACCTTAAACTGGTTTTAACAAGGTTGCAAATCTATCAATTATTTCGGTTACGGTGAAATTTTTTGAGTACGCGGTACTTTTTGCCTTGTATTCGTTGCGAATGGTTGGATGCTGGTACATCATTTCCATTGCATGGGCCATGGCCACGGCATTGTTAACGGGCGTCAATATGCCAAACTCGCAAATAACAGGTGCCGCAACCTCAGGGTCTTGGATGCTCATGCCGGGCGCAAGCAATTCCCTAGGGCCAGTTTTACAATCGGTGGATATTACCGGGAGGCCACAGGCCAAAGCCTCCAGTATTACATTGGGAAAACCCTCGGAGTTGGAGGGCAATACAAAACAATGCGCCAGCTTTAAGTATTGAAACGGGTTGGGCGTATGGGGCACCAACACCACTTTGTCTGCCACGCCCAGCCTTGCTATCAAAGCTTCCAACTGGGCTTGTTGTGCTCCTTTACCGATGATTTGCACCGTAAAATCGAAGCCTTTTACCAAACTGGCGGCTTCTATGAGCAGTTGCTGGTTTTTTTCGCTGCTGAACCGCCCCACGGTTACAAAAGTAAACTTACCGCTGGGCGGCACGGCCCCTGGCTCGGCGGGCAGGGCCAATTTGCGGGCCACTTCATCTAGGTCGATGGGGTTGTTGATAACCGTATAGGGCACATTTACGCCAAAGCTTTGCCGCAAATCTTCGGTAATCAGCGCCGCATTGCAAACAATCCTATCGGCCCTGGGGTACAGCCATTTTACCAAATAGTAACCCACCCTGGCCGCCAAGCCTTTTTTGTTGTAATAATAAGACGTAAACTGTCTTTCGTTGATGATCACTTCCCCTTTCCAGCGCAGCAGCTTTAGGCAGCAAGCAATAAAATTGGGACGGCTCAAAAAAGAAAAACTGGTGGTTATTTGGTGCTGCTTCAAAAAGCGGTAGTAACGCCAAGCGAGCAGGGGTATTTTACAAATATTGAGGAAATGGTTTTTGATGGGCCGTTTGTCCAAGAAATGGATTTTTTGCCCCGGTGGCAATTCATATTCAATACAATTATCAAGCATAACAAGATGAATATCATATTGATGCTGCAAATGCTTGAGCAAGATGGACGCAACCCTTTCGGCCCCGCCACCATAGAGTGAAACAATAAAAAGCGCTATCTTTTTCTTCCCCATAAACGATGGGGCCAAAATTAAGCCTTTCAACCGCAAATACCATGTTATTGGGCAGCGCTAAAAACAGACTGGTATTGTTCCATGATATCGGGCAGGTTAAAACAGGCTGCCCTTTCGGTGGATATGGCCGCATAGCGTAGGCGCATGGCTTCGTCTTCCATCATCAGCAGCATGGCTTTGGTCAGGGCTTCAGCATCGTTTACCGGTACCAATATGCCATAATCGCTCAGTTCCACGCCGCTGCATTGGGCAGTGGGTTCGCAGTTTTTGCACAGGATTTCCCGGGGGCCGCTGTTGCAATCGGTACTGATAACCGGCACCCCGCTGGCCAATGCCTCCAGCAATACATTGGGAAAACCTTCGGCCAAGGAGGTCATTACCAAGCAATGCGAATGGGCGATATAACTGGCCACATGCTCCGCCTCCCGATAGCCGAGGAATACGATTTTTTCTTGGATGTTCATTTGTGTGATGGCCTGGCGGATTTCGTCTTCCATCGGCCCATAGCCAATCAGCAGCACTTGAAAATTAGGCGCATGGAGCTTTTGCACCGCCTCCAACAACAGTTGGTGGTTCTTTACTTCCTCAAAGCGGCCAATGTGCACAAAAGTAAATTTGTCGAACGCTATATCCCGAACAGGCCGTTGCATCAGGGTTTTGTGCAAGGGCAGGTCGATGGGGTTGTAAATCACCCGGCAGGGGCTGTTAATACCATAATGCTGCTGCAAATCGGCTGCTATCCCTTTTGAATTGGGCAGTATCAAATCGGCCCGGTGCAGCAGTTTTTTAATCATCCAGCGTCCGGTTTTGCCGGCCAAAGTATGGGCGGGATATTGCCAAGAGGTGTATGTACGGATGCTCACTAGGATGCGCCCTTTCCAACCCATTCGCTTGAGCATTGCGCCAATAAAAGCGGGCCGGTTGAGCACGCAAAGGCAGGTGTCTATTTCTTGCTGCCGTAAATATTTTTTTAGCCTGATGGAAAGGATGGGTATTTTTATCAAGTTGAGCCATTTGTTGTTCCTAAACAAACTGCTACCGTTGATGGCTTTTACCGTAATCTTGTTCAACGGCAGCTCGTACTGGATAATTTTATTGAGTAAAATGAGATGGATATCAAAAGTTTCGCAAAAATGGTTAATCAGCAATGCCACCACTTTTTCAGATCCAGCCACTTCAAGCGTATTGATAAAAATTGCCAGTTTGGGTTTAGCCATTTGCCAATGGGGTTTTGTTGTTAAGGCTCATGTAAAGCAGTAACAAATACGTGTAGAAAAACGGCACCAAGGGCAATTTATAGCGTACCAATGTACCAAAGTTAAATGCGATAAGGCCCGCAGCCGGGCCAATGAATAAGGTAAATGCCAAGCAATACATAAGCAAGGGCCGTCGCCCGGCAAAGGAAAAAAAGCCAACAATACCCGTTCGGAAAAGGAGGTAAAGCGAAAACAGCATCACAACCAGCACTTCCAGTCCACTCAGTAGGGCAAACACATTTTTCACCTCCCAAATGTAGGGCCTAAACAAGGTTACATTGAGCGAAAGCACATAGGTGCGCAAAACGCCCAGCAGGCTAAAATCCCGCACATTGGGTATTACATAAGTAGAGCCGCCCTCGTTTATCTGCGAGTTTTGCAGGGCATCCACATTATTGGTAAAAAAATCGTCCAATTGATCGTTTACAAAGCTGTTGTCGTTGTAAATCCAAATACTGGCCAAAATAAGGGCCATGATGAGGGCGGCCGCAGAAGCAACTTTATAATATTTTTTGATGGAAGATTGCCAAAAACGTACATACAAGGTAGGCAGGGCAGCACCTAAAAAGCTAAAAAAGATATAATTCTTGAGCAACAGCAATATCATGGCACCGAAGGCAACACCAAACAAATGTCTGTACCCAAAACGGTTTTTCGTTAGGGCATACAATGCTTCCACGCAAAGCCCCAACCCCAGCATACACAGCGGCTCTTTTTGTAAATTGCTGCACCACATAATCACCGAAGGGGTAACCATACAGGTAAAAAAAATAAACCGCTTGTACTTCGGAAATTCCTCGCAAAAGCACTTAAATATGCGCCAAAGCCCAATATAGCCGATGCAGGTAAATACCGTGGCGATGGGCAAGTAGGTGCCAAAGCAAAACATGCCAATAAAGCCCGATATCTGAAACATCAGTCGGTTGGAAGGGGCAAAATAAGAATAGGCCATGTGGCTGGCAAACTCTTGGGCCTTGGCCGAGCACTCCTGCACGGGCTTAAACACCAGTTCGAGGCCATACACCACATTTTCCTTGGTAGCATTCCATATTTCGGTTGCACCGCTAAAGTAATTGTGCAAATCGGAGCTGGGATACACAAAATGGTGAATAAGGGCTTGTAGCACATTGCCCACCAAGCATACCATTAGGCCGGGTACAAGGTATTTTTGTAAAGGGGAGTTTTTATAAAACCGATTTTTTACATAAATAGCCAATGCAAGCGCAAGGAAAAGGTACAATGGTCCCAACACCCAATCATATTCCGTTAATAAATAAGGTAATTGAAACGTCTTCATGCTGCCTATCGTTACACTGCCAGTTTTAAGCGATTAATAAATGGGGGTAAAGGTATAAACAAATATCAGATTTGCATTTTATACCCAAATTGGGGTATCCTTCAAATTTTCGCTTTCAATACAATCGAGTCATTAGGGTTCTCAACCTCCGCTCCGGTGCGGCCTCATAAAAAAGCCGTTAAGAAAATTGAAGCTGAGGGCGCAAAAGAAAAACAGTTGTTACCGAAGCTTGGCAACGCTATTGGCCTGTAAGTCCTACTGAAGCTTGGTTTTGTATTACAGATTCAGCTTGTTTTTCTTTAGCCCGAGGGTTCAATTTTTAGGCTTTTTTATGCAGCCCCGTCCGACTGGCGTCAGCCGGGCGGGCTTGAATTTTTGCTCCACTTTTGTTTCAAGACAAAAGTGGAAAAAGCAGCCACAAGAGGCAACTTGAAATAGGGAGAAGTGTGAAAAATTTGAATTATACTCTCAAATTGGGCGGGTACTGATTATATTGTAAGTTTGCAACCTCAAAAAGCGCATTGATGCATACCATTCTCATTACCGGCGGTGCCGGGTTTATCGGCTCACACCTTACCAGGCTGTTTGTTACCAAATACCCAGAGTATACCATTGTTAATTTGGACAAGCTGACTTATGCGGGCAACCTGGAAAACCTAAAGGATATCGAGGGCCAGCCCAATTACCATTTTGTAAAGGGCGATATTACCGACCAAGCGCAATTGAACAGCTTATTTGAGCAATATCAGTTTACCGGGGTGCTGCATTGTGCCGCAGAAAGCCATGTGGACAGGTCTATTTCCGATCCGCTGGCCTTTGTTACGACCAATGTGCTGGGTACATCGGCCCTGCTGCTCACGGCCCGCAACCACTGGAAAAACGATTACAGCAACAAAGTTTTTTACCATATTTCTACCGATGAAGTGTATGGTTCGCTGGGCAGGGAAGGTTTTTTTACCGAAAATACGGCCTACGACCCCCGCAGCCCCTATTCGGCTTCCAAGGCTTCGAGCGACCATATGGTAAGGGCTTTTTATCATACCTATGGCCTGCCCATCAAAATGTCTAACTGTAGCAACAACTACGGCCCCTTCCATTTTCCGGAAAAACTGATACCGCTTTGCATCAACAATATCATCAACAGCAAACCACTGCCCGTATACGGCCAAGGGCTGAATGTGCGTGACTGGCTGTATGTGGTAGACCATGTAAGGGCCATCGACCTTATTTTTCACCAAGGAAAGGTGGGCGAAACCTATAATATTGGCGGCCACAACGAATGGACCAATATTGATTTGGTAATGGAACTGTGCCGCCAGATGGACGAAAAACTGGGTAGGGAACCCGGTACATCGGCCCAACTAATTACCTATGTGCAAGATAGGGCAGGGCATGATTTGCGCTACGCCATCGATGCTACCAAATTGGGCACCGAACTGGGCTGGCAACCTTCCCTACAATTTGAAGAAGGATTAAGTATAACCATCGATTGGTATTTGAATAATAAAGAGTGGCTGCAACACGTTACTAGTGGGGCTTATCAAACTTATTACCAAAACCAGTACGATAACAGCTAAAACCCTCTATTTTCAGATTTTACAGCTAACTTACGGCTGCACACAACAGTAATATTAATGAAAGGAATTATATTGGCAGGCGGCTCAGGCACCAGGCTCTATCCCATTACAATGGGCATAAGCAAGCAATTGATGCCCATATACGACAAACCGATGATATATTACCCGCTGAGCACCTTGATGTTGGCGGGCATTAATGATATATTGGTGATTACAACACCCGAAGACCAAGCACAGTTTATCCGCTTGCTGGGCGATGGTAGCCAGTGGGGTTGCAGCCTCAGCTATGCAGTGCAGGCAGTGCCCAATGGCTTGGCCCAAGCATTTGTTATTGGCGAAGATTTTATCGGCAAGGATAGTGTGGCATTGGTACTGGGCGATAATATTTTTTATGGCAGCGGCTTTAGCAAGCTGTTGCAGCAATCGGCCAACCCAGATGGGGCGGTTATTTTTGCCTATCCGGTAAGCGACCCCGAGCGCTATGGGGTGGTAGAATTTGACAAGGCGTTTAATGCCATTAGCATTGAGGAGAAACCGGCACAACCCAAAAGCAATTATGCGGTGCCCGGCCTTTACTTTTACGACAATGAAGTAGTACAAATAGCCAAAACCATACAGCCCAGCGCCCGTGGCGAATATGAAATTACCACGGTGAACGATATTTACCTGCAACGGCAAAAGCTGAAAGTGGCCGTGCTGGATAGGGGTTTTGCTTGGTTGGATACCGGCACTTTTGACAGCCTGAGCGACGCAACAGAATATGTGCGTGTGATAGAAAAGAGGCAAGGGCTTAAAATTGGCTGCTTAGAAGAAGTGGCCTACCGCATGGGATACATCGACCGAACGCAATTGCTAAGGCTTGCCGAGAAATTTGCGAAAAGCGGTTATGGGCAGTACTTACAAACCATCGCCGGTAACCAATAAAAAACAAACCCATTTTATCCAATATAGCATGACAGCAATACAATACATTCATCCAACTACCGGGGAGTCGTTGATTAAGACCGACAAAGGCCTGATGGCGAATGGAAAGTTGGTTTTTCCTTACAAGAACGGGGCCTACCGATTGGTGGAGGATGATAACTATACCGAAAATTTCGGGTTTCAATGGAACAAGTTTGTGGGCACACAGGTAGACAAAGCCAGTAAATTGGGTATTTCTACCGTACGGTTTTTTGCCGAATCGGGCTGGGATAAAGAAGACCTTACCAATAAAAATGTGCTGGAAGTGGGTTCCGGCGCAGGTAGGTTTAGCCAAGTGGTGTTGGACAGTACCAAGGGTATCCTATACAGTGTGGATTATTCCAATGCGGTAGAAGCCAATTTTAAAAACAATGGGCCCAACGATCGGTTGCACCTTTTTCAGGCCAGTATTTATGAAATGCCTTTTGAAAAGGGGCAGTTTGACAAGGTATTTTGCTTCGGCGTATTGCAGCATACCCCCGATGTAGAAAAATCGGTGCAAACACTTATTGAAATGGCCAAGCCCGGCGCCGAACTAGTAGTGGATTTTTATCCCATCCGTGGCTGGTGGACCAAGCTGCATGCCAAATACATCTTTAGGCCATTTACCAAAAAAATGAGCCACGAACAACTGTACAAAAAAATCGACCGCAATATTGATTGGCTCATCAAAGCCTACCGTTTCTTTGCCAAAATTGGCTTGGGCAAAATCGTCAATCGCTTTTTACCCATTGTAGATATTGACGGCACCCTGCCCAAAAACCTTACCCCGCAACAATTGAGGGAGTGGTGTGTGCTGGATACCTTCGATATGTTTTCGCCACAATACGATCAGCCGCAACGCATCAGCACCGTGGTAAGCTGGTTTAAAAAATATGGCATGACCGATGTATGGGGCGGCGATATTGCCTACGAAAACTGCTTTGCAGCGGTGGTGAAAGGAAAAAAGGGGAGTTAATTAGCTGATGGGATGATGTGCTAATGTGCTAATATGCAAATGTGCAAATGTGCAAATATGCAAAATGGAGTAGGTTAGGGTTTAGGGATATTGCAATTGCTTCAACCCAATCTTACATCGGTTTTTGAAACAAGATGCTCAATATCCTTGGTTCATTGCTCCGGTCATCATCATCAAAAAATTCTTGAATCGCATGCCCCTGTCTGGTCTTTGACCAACAGGTTGGGGAATCGAGTAATTTGAAATACACCTACTCTTACATCGGCTTTTGAAACAAGATGCTCAATATCCTTGGTTCATTGCTCCTGTCACCATCATCAAAAAATTCTTGGATGCTAACTACTTGCAGCCCCACTGCTTGAGCTGCACCGGTAAAATCGGAAAGATGATGCACAAAACAGTCCAATTCAAATACGCCGTTATCGGTATCAAATTTGGCCTTGCTGCCGGTGTATTGCTTAAAAGGATGCAGTTCGCCCATATAAAAATAACCGCCGGGTTGTAGCGCCGCAGCCACTTTTTCAAATACAGGCGGCAGTTGTGCGATATGCTCCAATACCAAACTACAGGTAACCAAATCGTAAGGATGGGCAACAAAATGCCAAGGCTGCTGTATATCGGCCTGTACAAATTGCACATGGGCTGCTGTAATTTTTGCTTGGGCCTTTGCCAACATTTCAGTAGAAAAATCAACGGCGGTAAGTGCTGTAGCTTTGGTAAGCAACCACTCCGTATTCTTGCCCGTACCACAACCAAACTCCAATATTTGATGCGGGGAAAGTGTGGCCAATAGTTGCCGTAAAGCCAATGCTTCAAGGTCACGGGTTTTGTTGAGAACGGTATCATAGTTGCCCGACCATTGGTTGTATGCCTGCTGAATATTCATTGCCTGATTAGATTTTTTTTGCAAAGAAAAACAAAATCAATTTGCTAATATGCAAATAAATAATAATTTTGCGCCCGAAAGGATACCAGCATATCAGGCAACACCGATAAAATAAAGTACCCGGCAGTTGAAAATATTTACACCCCTGCAAATAGCTGTACCCATAATATAGAACGTAATGAGCAAGTTAAAAATTGAAGGAAAAGAGCTGCGTGCCATTGGCTATCCGGAAGGACCGGTTATCAGCATCGCCATGCACACCATGTCCAAACACTATAAACACAGTGGCAAGGATGCGGCCATGGACATTTTAAAAAACATCTTGGCTGCACCCGCCGATTATTTGGAGGATGCAGTACTGGTGCCTATTGCGCAGCAGTTGATGCCCAAGCCGCCCGTAGGTGGCCAAGAGATTTCGTTGAACCAAAACGGTATCCAGTTTAATATATTTGGTCAGGAGCATATTGAAGAAGGCGCCATGCACCAAATGTACCAAGCTGCTAAGCTGCCCATCAGTGTGGCCGGGGCTTTGATGCCCGATGCCCACAGCGGCTATGGCCTACCGATAGGCGGGGTATTGGCCACCGAAAATGCGGTGATACCTTATGGCGTGGGTGTGGACATTGGCTGTCGTATGTGCCTAAGTGTGTTCGACATCAACCCGCAAGACCTAACACAGCGGGAGGCTTTCTTCAGCCGTGAGTTGCTAGAAGCCACCCTCTTTGGCAGCGGTGCCCAGTTTGACCGGGCTGCCAACCATGCCGTGATGGACAATGAATTGTTTGGCCAACTGCCCTTGTTAAAGGCATTGCACGGCCGTGCCTGGAAGCAGTTGGGCTCTTCTGGTTCCGGCAACCACTTTGCCGAATTTGGCACCGTGGAAATTGTAGAAAAGGATGCGGTGTTGGGTGTGGAACCGGGCAATTATGTAGGTCTGTTAACGCATAGCGGTTCCCGTGCCTTGGGTGCGAATATTGCCAACCATTATACCAAACTGGCCATTAGCAAAAGGCGTTTGCCTGCCGATGCCAAAAACTTGGCTTGGTTAACATTGGCGGAAGAAGAAGGCATGGAATATTGGCTGGCCATGAATTTGGCAGGTGATTATGCCAGTGCCTGTCACCATATCATCCATGCAAAAATTGCCAAGCAACTGGGACAAAGGCCCTTGAAAATGGTAGAGAACCACCACAATTTTGCTTGGAAAGAGCAATGGGAAGGACGTGAGGTAATTGTACACCGCAAGGGCGCCACACCCGCTGGCAAAGATGTACTGGGCATCATCCCCGGCAGCATGACGGCCCCGGGCTTTATTGTAAAGGGCAAAGGAGAATCGGCTGCGGTCAATTCCGCTTCGCATGGGGCTGGCCGTAAAATGAGCCGTACCAGGGCGATGCAATCTGTAACCGATAAGCAGTTTAAAGACGAAGTGAAAAAGCATGGTGTAAAACTCTTGGGCGGTGGCTTGGACGAATCGCCTTTTGCTTATAAGAACATAGAGGAGGTGATGGCCAGCCAAACGGCCTTGGTTGATACCGTGGGCAAGTTTACCCCCAAAATTGTAAAGATGGATGGGGCCAAACACAAGACCTGGCGGGATAAAAAAGCAGGAAGCGCATTAGATGGTGAATAACGAACTGTAGTAAAGAATATAAAAAAGAGCGCAAAATATAAACCATTAAGGTATTAAGGGTCATTAAGTTTTACTTGGTGCGCTTTGCACTGTTAGGATTACAGTCAAAACAATTTTGGTTGCTATGCATAAAGGCTTTCTTAATGTTTCTTAATTCCTTAATGTTTCAAAAAAGCGAAGCACAATCTATTACGCATATCGTTTCCTATTAGATTGTATAAACTTTATCGTTTCCCCTAATACCGCTTCCATCGCTTCCGGCAGTTCATCATGTGGCCATGGATGTTTGCGGCTAAATACATGATCGCTTGCTACGGCAAACAAACGGGCAGCGGGTTGCCATTGCTGCAATTGCTCGGCCACGCTAAAGGGTACCGCCATATCCTCGGTACCATGGCAAAGCAAGATGGGGATGGTAAGTTGCCCAATGGCTTTTTGAATATCCAATGCCGCACTGTGCTGCTGAAAATCTTCATACAACTGATAATACAGTGGCATTTGTTGGTTGGTGCGGCCATTGTGATAGTATTCTACACCGCTGATTGCCCAAGCTTGTATTTTTTCTTTAGGCCAATTGCCCCAAGGCGTTTTGCATTGTCCAATAGCTGCCCAGCCAATCAATTGCGTAATGCGTTTATCGGTAGCGGCATGTAAAATGGCAATGCCACCGCCCATACTATGGCCAATCAAGGCAATATGGCGAGTGTCCAAAACTGCATGATGCGGGTTGTAGCCATTGCATACCCAATCTGTTACTTGTTGTAGGTCGTACAATTGGCGGGTGTAGTTGTTGTGGCCAAAAGCCTCCAAATCCACAAAGTCTTGGGGCTGTGCTGGCGTGGTACCATTGTGCGAAAAATTGAACTTTACAACGCTAAACCCTGCCTGCACAAAACGCGCCGCTATCAAATCGAAATTTCCCCAATCTTTAAAACCATTGAAGCCGTGGGCATATATTACAACAGGCCGGGCTTGCTCCGAATCGGCAAAAAAAATGTCCAGGGCAATGGGCTTGCCTTCGGAGCCGGGGATGGTTATATTTTTGATGCTGTGCATATAAAAATGATTACCATAAAGGTATGTTTTATTAGTTTTACAAAATGTCGCTCCCTCCCGATAGCCCTACACTGCAACAGCGTAAGCAGACACTGCTGCGCCAATTGGAAGCAAAGTATGTCGGATTCAAATATAGCCGCTATCCGTATCGCTACGGCACAGTATATACCACCACCTGGGATTTGGCCAACACACCCCCTTTTGATGAGGCACCAGTAAAGGAAGCCACTATTCGTTCACAAACAATCAATGTACTGCCTTGGGTCATTATATTTATTGTCGGCATTTTTATTTGCGGTTCCATATTGGCCAGTAATGGTACGGAAGCGCTCTACTTTGTGCCCGTCATTTCAGTGTTCCTCATTATTGCCATCGGTGTACTGATGCAAATCTCAGACAAGAAAAATACCCTGCTTATCCATTCCAATGGCTTGCATTTTCTTCAGTGGCAAGAGCCGATACCTTGGCACCGGGTAGTGGGCATGTGGGTGAAAACCGAATACAATCAAGATAATCAAGCCGACACGTTACTGGTGCATTATTACGATGAACGTTTCGATGATTTCTTTATCCTTGCGGCAGAGCTATCAGGTTTGGAAAAAGAACCTAAGAACATTGCTTTTTTACTAGAATATATCAAGCAAGAAGCCGGGTTCCCAACAGCACCAGCGCACTGATTTTTCACTACCCCTAAAATCCTTTACTTTTACGCCCACACTATTCAATGATATGCAGCAGGTTATACAGGAAATAAAGGAGTTGTTTGCCGCCTACAGTCCGGCCCCCATCCACAGCGTGGAAAAGATCCCCCAAAGCGGTAGCGATAGGGTGTATTTTAGGATACTGCATGAAGGCGGCAGCATGATTGCAACGTACAGTAAAAATATGAAGGAGAATACCACTTTCCTCAACTTCAGCCGTCATTTTAAAAGCAAAGAATGCCCCGTGCCCATCATTTATGGGGTAAACGAAGCGGGCACTATTTACCTGCAACAGGATTTCGGCGATAGCTCCCTGCTGAACCAATTGGAACAAAAGGGCTATACCGAAGAAGTGTATGGCCTTTTTCAGCAGAGCCTGCGCTCGTTGGCTTGGCTGCAAATAAAAGGCAATGAAGAACTGAATTACGATTGGTGTATCACCAGCAAGGAATTTGGCAAACAGGCCATCTTATCCGATCTGTTGTATTTTAAATATTACTTTCTGGATTTTTTGAAAGTGCCTTACGATAAGGAAAAGTTGATTGAAGATTTTGAAGCCCTTAGCACTTACCTCACCCATGTAGATCACAAATATTTTATGTTCCGTGATTTTCAAAGCCGCAATGTGATGGTGCAGGATGGGCAGGTGTATTTTATAGATTATCAGGGCGGTATGCGGGGTGCTTTGCAATACGATGTGGCTTCCTTGCTGTGGCAGGCAAAGGCCGACCTGAGCGATGAATGGAAAAGCGGACTGCTGGATTATTACATGGATTGTGTGGATGAACTATTGCCCAAACCGGTGGATAGGATCCGTTTTGTAAGCCAGTACAATGGATATGTGATGATACGCTTGCTGCAAGTGTTGGGTGCTTATGGCTTGCGTGGCTTATTTGAGCGCAAGGCCCATTTTTTAACCAGCATCCCCTTGGCGCTGCGCAACCTGCGTTGGTTTTTAGACAATCGGCAAGTGGGTATCAGTTTGCCCGAGTTTGAGGCGCAATTGCACCGCTTGGTAGAAGACGATATCATTGGCCGCTTCGAAAACGTAAAAGCTACCGATGATACGCCGCTGGTAGTAAAAGTGAACAGTTTCTCCTTTAAAAAAACGGGTTACCCCAAAGATGCAAGCGATAATGGTGGCGGGTTTGTGTTCGATTGCCGCGGCATCCTCAACCCAGGGCGTTTTGATGAATATAAGCAATTGACGGGCAGGGATAAATCGGTAAAAGATTTTTTGGAGCAGCAAACCAAGATGCCGGAGTTTTTAAACAATATCTACAATACGGTGGATATCGCCGTAGAGGATTATATCAAGCGGGGCTTTGATAGCCTGATGATCAATTTTGGTTGTACGGGCGGGCAGCACCGCAGTGTGTATGCGGCCGATGCTGTAGTAAGGCATTTGCGCAACAAGTACAATGTGCGGGTGGAGTTGAAGCATATTGAGCAGGGGATTGCGGAGGTTAGAGGTTGATGATTTGTTAGTACCTTTAGCGTCCATGGTCCATGGTCGATGGTCCATGGACGTAACCCGCAAACAGCAAGCAACTAACAAAACATTAATTCGTATCTAAAATTGAAAACATGGCATTTAAATTTGAAAACTTAAGAGTATGGCAGGAAGCATTGCGGTTAAGTAATGAAATCAATCTGTTGGTAAAACAATTTCCAAAGACGGAAACGTACAGTTTGACTTCCCAGATAAAGCGGGCAGCAGATTCGGTGGTACTCAATATTGCGGAAGGAAGTACTGGTCAAAGCAATCCAGAGTTCAAAAGATTCCTGAATTATGCTATGCGGTCGGGAATTGAAGTAGTGTCGTGTCTTTTTATTGCAGAAAGTAGAATGTACATGGATAAGGATGTTTTTAAAAAACATTATGACCAATATGACAAACTCTGTAAGATGATAACCAAGCTAAGGGAAAGTTTGGATAAGGAGACAGGTGTTTTTAACTAAAGTGTACAAGATTTATAATCGTATAGTTTTTATTGCAGAGCTTTGAATATGGATACAAAACAAACAAAAGCCATGATTTTTGCGGCGGGGCTGGGTACCCGTTTTAAACCTTGGACAGACCATCACCCCAAGGCTTTGGCCATGGTAAATGGCAAATCGCTGCTACAGCGCAATGTTGAGTACCTGCAAACCCAAGGCATTACCGATGTGGTGGTGAATGTGCACCATTTTGCCGATCAGATTGTAGAGGCTGTGGCGCAAAACCAGGGTTGGGGCAGCCAAATTACCATCAGCGACGAAACGGATGCCGTACTGGAAACGGGCGGCGGCTTGGTAAAAGCCCGGCCTTTGTTGGATGGGAATAACCCTTTTGTAACCATCAACGCAGATATACTCACCGATTTTAACATTGCGGGTTTACTTGCTTTTCATCAGCAAGAACAGGCTCTGATTTCTTTTGCGGTATCCGATAGGGTTACGTCGCGGTATTTTTTATTCGACGAAACCAACCGCCTTAGTGGGTGGACCAATACACAAACGGGGGAGGAAAAGATTGTAAGGCCAGTAAGCAATCTACGCCGGATGGCCTATAGCTGTGTAGTGGTGTTTGAGCCGGCCGTTTTTCCGCTGATTCGGCAAACGGGTAAGTTTTCGTTAACGGATATGTACTTGGATTTGGCCCCTGAACATAAAATCATGGGCTTTCCGCACAGCGGCGACCGTTGGATGGATGTGGGTAAAACGGAAAGCGTAAAAAAAGCGGAAGCAATTTTTAAGTAATGCTTCCGCTCCGTGTAATAATTTTATAGTTGGCTATTTCTTTTCAAACAGCTCTTTGTTGCTCACAACCTTCACCTTGTCTTTTTCCTTCAACTGTCGGCTTACCAAGTCGTAAGGGCCTGTAATCACTTCATCGCCTTCTTTTAGCCCTTCGGTTACTTCAATATGGTTAATATCTTGAATGGCCGTTTTCACCTTTACTTTTTTTACGGTTCCATCTTGTTGTAGTACAAATGCCACCACTTCTATATCATCGGTCATGGGGCTATTGGTTTTGTTGTCCCCATTATTGGGCACACTGCTTTTTAATGAATCAGATTTTTCACGGGTAGTAATGGCGTTGATGGGCACACTCAATACATTCACATGCGTTTTGGTTTGTATGTCCACATTGGCACTCATACCCGGCCTAAAAGGGAAGCTACCTTTGCCGATCAAATCCATATAGCTTTCGGGCAATATGCGGATATACACTTTGTAATTGGTAACATCGGTGCTGGTATTGGCTGTAGTAGCCAAAGAAGAAGCCCCATTATTACTACTGCTGATTTGCGTAACCACACCCTTGAATTTTTTATCGCTATAAGCTTCCACTTCTACAATAGCGCTATCGCCAATTTTTACTTTGGGTATATCGTTCTCACTCACGTCTACCCGTACCTCAATTTTTTGCATATCGGCCACCCGCAACATTTCTGTGCCGGCCATCATGCTGTTGCCCACAACTTTTTCGCCTTCTTTTACATTCATCAAACTCACCACGCCATCCATGGGGGCCACTACAGCCGTTCTGCTCAAATCTTTATTGCTTTTTTGCAAATTGGCCCTAGCGCTTTGTGCGCTGGCCTGTGCGCTTCTGATGGAAGCCTGTGTGCCACGGATGCCCTGTACGGCAGCATTATAATTGGCCCTGGCAGATTTCAATGTAGCGTCTGCCGTGTTTAGTTCGCTTTGGCTGATTACCTTATCATCAAACAACTGCTTTTGCATATTATAAGTGCGCTGTGCCTGTTCCATGTTGGCTTTGAGGGCCAAAAGGGCGGCTTCTGAGTTGGCTGCCTGTGCTTGGCTTTGCTGTACCTGAGCCTGGCTTTGGCTAACGCCAGCCGCAGCCTGATCTCGTTGGATACTGTAAATATCTGCATAAATACGGGCCAATACCTGTCCCTTCTTTACACTGTCGCCTTCCTGTACGTTCAGTTGGGTAATTTCGCCACTGATGTCCGGGCTGATTTTCACTTCTATTTCAGGATATACTTTGCCGGTAGCATTCACCACTTCAATGATCGTACGCTTTTGCACTTTTTCAGCAGTAGCCTTAGTACCCTCATTTTTACCAAATGCACCCGCTTTGGCAAGCACTATCATTAATATCAATAACAGTACTACAATGCCTAAAATCCATTTTAATGACTTGCTCATATTTGTTGTTACTAAATGTTTGGCTATACTTTATAAAATCTATGCTACAATTTTAGGCCTTGGCCTTTGTAAAACTCCAATACTTTCATTTTGAAAACATACTCGAATTGGTTCAATATATTTTGCAGCTTCTCACGAAACAGGTTGTTCTGGCTGGTAATCAATTCAAAAGTGGTGAGCATACCCACATTGTACCTTTTTTGGGCAAAGCCGTAACTCCGCTCGGATGTTTCTACTGTCTTTTTGCTGGCGTTGAATTTTTCAAGTGCCACCACAGCAGCATTATGGGCCTGATATATATTTTGTTTCAACTTTTGGTTGTCCTGCTCTTGTATAAAATCCCAGTTTTTAACCGTGAGTTTACTACGGTAGTACGAAGTGCGCAAGGTGCCGCCATTAAAGATGGGTATACTGATGCCGACACCAATATTTTGCCCAAAGTTTTCATTGAATTGGTTAAACAGCGCTTTAGGGGTAAAGTAGGCTGCTACTTGATTGGTTGTACGGAAGCGTTCGCCCAATACCGGCAAAATGGTTCCTCCGTTATTTACTTCGAGGCCAGTAGGCTGCAAGCCAAGCGACTCTTGTTTAAAAATGGGTGTTCTAAAGTAGATAAAATTGGTGCTAAGGCCCCCAAAGGCACTGATAGAAGGCTTTGTAGCACCCCAAGCAGCTTTGCTCTGCTTTTCAGCAGCTTGCTTTTTTACATTATTATATTGTTGTTGGGGAAGGTTTTGCAGCGCTAAATTATATACCAATTCAGGTTGCAGGCTGGCCATATCCTCTATGGGTATTTTTTCTACAGAGGGGGTTTCTACTTCAAAAGGTGCAGCCGCATCCAAATTGAGGGTAGCCTTTAAAGTAAGGATACTCTGCTGTATATTGCCTTTGGCGGAAATTACATTGGCACTATCCCTAGCTACCTGAGCTTCCAGTTCTGCTGCGTTCAACTCTGGCAAGGCCCCGGCCTGTACTTTTTTGCGAGTGGTTTCTAATTGTGCTTTGGATTGCTGTAACTGAATTAGCGCTATTTTTTCCTGTTCATTGCTTAATAATATTTGCAGGTATTGGTTGGCCACCGTTAACGACACATCGTTTTTAAGCCTATCCACAGATATCCGTGTTGCCTCTAATTCCAACAAATTGGCAGCCATGGTGTTTTTGCGGCTAAACCAGTTAAAAATGTTTACACTGGTTTGAAAACTGAGTCCAATATTGAAGAATCTTTGGTCTTCAAAAACACCTGTAGTAGGGTTCTCCCTCCGTCCAAAACTCACACCATAACTATTGTTGAGGTTGGCGGTAGGATACTGCGAGAGTTTATCCTGTTTTACTTGTAGCTCTGCATACCCTACGGGAATGGATGCCATCTTTACATCAATATTGTTCACCAAAGCGTACTCCACACATTGGCGTAGGTTCCATTTTTGTTGTGCCTGAAGCCCTTGGCAACAACCCAACATGGTGGCGGTTAAAATAAAATATGTGCGTAATCTCATACAACAAAAATAACCTTTACACCTGTAAACGCCCAAAATTGATGTGATAAATGGTAAAAAGTCGTTTTTAGCCCCCAAACAGGGCCTAAGTAAGTACGAAATGCGTTTTTGGGTGTACGAATGGCCTTTTTACCTATCCATGGCAATCAGCAACAAGTGTCTGCGCCAAGCCACTGCCATAGGGCCATTCGCCCAACTGCTTGCCATTGGTTTCAATTTGTCATTTTGATAAACTCGTGTATTTAATGACCAGCGGTTTCTTTTGTTGAAATAATCTTGTAACTTTAAATCCTGATATTATTGACCTTTACAAACAAGATTACTTTTAGGTATTACCCAAAATCCATTCAGCAATAAACGGTATAAAAGATGCCCTTGTTGTCGTTTACGCCGTAAAAAAGTTGTGTATTTTTCTTTTTTGATAACCTTTAAAACTTTTTGGCAGCTTTTGTATACAAAAACTGTCACACAATTATGTTAAGTAAAATGAATCAATTGGGTAAAAAAATTACCGACAAAGCCATGAAGGAAATGAGGGGTGGTGCCATTATCGGTACTGGTGGTAAATGCATCTTGCCTGGCCAACCCTGCGGTGGCGGTGGCTGTACTGAGCCACAACCCGTTTGTTGCTATGGCTTGGTATGTAGCGGCAGTAACGGTATTATTTACGATCCCGGTACTTGTGGTGGTACAGACGACGGTGGTGCTGCTGATGCCTAATGAACCTTTGTGTTCATTTGAAGGTCATCATGGCCTTTATCTTTGTAAATTTGGCCCTGGGCATACCCAGGGCTTTTTTTATGATAAATATGTAATGCACAAATATGCAAAACAGGAATAATATTTGTACATTCGTAGCTGTATTTGTCCAATCCCGCAGTTTGCCTGTAAAGCTATACAAGTAGTGTATAGCTTAGCAGTACAACCGGTTTACCTATTATGAAGCGGACAAAAACGCCCCATCCAGCTTTTTTTTATGAACCAGGTAGGTATCCATATTCATGGGCAGTAGTGCTTTGTGTGGATATGCAGCAAGTGACTTACGTTTTTCTTAACCATAGATTTAATGCTTTTTTGGAAAAAGCAACTACGAAATGAACAAACAAATAGCAATGATTGGCCGCAAACTTTCTGCGGTTGACATGAAAAAAACAATCGGCGGCGGTGGCGGCGTAGGCTCTGGCGGAACAGGTGGATTTAGGTGCGCAGCTCCCCCGCCCCCGCCCAAATGTATTAATACCTACGTATCAAACGGCAGCATGAATTGCTGCAGGTGCTGCGCTGGTGCAAGTGGCTGCGAAATTGATCGCAGCAACGATCCCAACTGCTGGTTTGTATAGGTACAGTAACAGTGGCTTGCTCAACTGTTGACGGCACCTGTCCGCAATATGACTTTATCATTTTTAAACAATCAATTTTTAATGCTTTTTATTAAAAAGCAACCAAAATCATGAACAAACAAATGGCAACCATTGGACGTAAACTTTCTACGGCCGACATGAAAAAAACAATCGGCGGTGCTGGCGGCGTAGGCTCTGGCGGTACAGGTGGATTTAGGTGCTTCCCTTATACAGGGCCCTGCATCAGCAGCTACATTCCCGGCGGTGAGGATTGCTGTAAAACCTGTTGTACCAGAACTTGTTTTGCTGCACAGCAAGCAGATCCCGTATGTTCTGGTGTAATCATCGACTAATAAGCATCATTATATAGCTGTTGCCCCAAGGCAACAGCTATATCAAACCCCTTTCTAATTTTTAATTTTAATGCTTTTTATTAAAAAGCAGCTATGATTATGAACAAACAAATGGCAACCATTGGCCGTAAGCTTGCTGCGGCCGACATGAAAAAAATGCTGGGCGGTGGCCCAGGTGTAGGTGGATCAGGCACCGGCCAACGCTGTGCACAGGTTGACCCATGCATGGGTGAGTATATCCCCGGCGGCGAAGGTTGTTGCAGAACCTGTTGCACAAGAGCTTGCCTTGCAGCACAGCAGGCAGACCCCACTTGTTGGTATGTATAGCCCTATTGGCAATTATTTTTATTTTCTAACCTTCAATTTTAATGCTTTTTACTAAAAAGCAGCAACGATTATGAACAAACAAATGGCAACCATTGGCCGTAAGCTTTCTACGGCCGACATGAAAAAAATGCTGGGCGGTGGCCCAGGCGTAGGTGGAACTGGCACCGGGCTGAGGTGCGGCATACCCCCTGCCTTCCCCAATTGCGATGTGAATTACAATGGCCGCTGCTGTACCTGCTGTGCGGGGCCTGCCGGTGCCGCTTGTAGGGCCGGCCGTGATGCAGACCCTGCCTGTTGGCTGGTGTAGGCAACATCTGCTGCAAAAGTTTTTTAACCTTTGAATTTTATTGCTTTTTACTAAAAAGCAAAAGCGATTATGAACAAAAAAATGGCAAAAATTGGTCACTCCCTTTCTGTGGCCGATATGAAAAAAACGATGGGAGGCCTCATTCCCAAAAGTGGTTGCATCCCTCTTGGGCAGCCCTGTGGCGGTGGCGGTTGCGACGACCCACCACCTGTATGTTGCGGCGAAGGGGCCTATTGCACTGGATATAATGGGCTGATCTCTTTAGAAGGAACTTGCGTAATAGACAAGTAAGGTGCAAATGCATAAAACGATTCCTTTCTTTGCATTACTGTATGTTTCGCCGGGTTACCACACCCTGCCTGCTGGCTGGTGTAGGCACCATCCACTGCAATGGTTTTTTTCATCTTAAATTTTATTGCTTTTTAGTAAAAAGCAGCTATGATTATGAATAACCAAAAGGCAAATGTTGGCCGTAAACTTTCAGCTGCCGACATGAAAAAATTGTTGGGCGGTGGCCCCGGCGTAGGGGGAAGTGGTACTGGCCAACGATGTGGCGCAGCGCCCCCTCCCGGCCAATGTGCCCTTACGTTTTCCGTAAAGTGCTGTGCCTGTTGCGCAGGGCCTACTGGTTCCTGGTGCCGCTATCAAGCACAACAAAGTACGGCTTGTTATTTAGTGTAAGTAACCAATTATTTTACAAGCCGCCGCATATAAGGTGCGGCGGCTCAGTAAAAATTTTTTAATCAAACTTTTTGTCAGTTTATTCATGTAAAAAACTGTCACATCATTATGAGTAGTAACTATAACAAGCCAGGCAAAAAATTGTCTGTAAAAGAAATGCGTAAGCTAAAAGGTGGGGCAACGCCTGTTAATGAACTTAAGTGTTTACCATTGGGGTCAACCTGTGGCGGCGAATGTGTAGATCCTTACCCCGAATGCTGTCCGGGCACTTATTGCACGGGTTTACCGGGCCGTGGAAACCCAATTGGCTCTTGCGTGTATCGTGGTGTAATTGTGGATGGGGGCGACGTAGCTGCCTAAGGATAATGTAATAAAGTAAACCTAAAAACCTGTGCCGCTCAATAGGCACGGGTTTTTTTATTGCCCCATCCCCGCAAAGCCCCGCTCTAAATCTTGTATAATATAAGCTGCATCTTCCTGCCCTACGTATAGGCGCAACATGCGGTGCTCCCTGCTGGCGGCAATAAATTGACCGGGTTGTATACCGGCGCACTTGGGTATAATGAGCGATTCGTGGCCACCCCAGCTTACCGCCATCATAATGTGCTGCAAACTTTCGCAAAAGCGCTCTATTTGATCGATGCTAGTGGCTTTTAATACAACGGTCAATAAGCCACAGGCCCCGCTCATTTGCTTTTTGGCCAATGCGTACTGCGGAAAATCCACATCAAAAGGGAAAATCATTTCTTCCACCAAGGGATGGGCTTTTAACCAAGCCGCTACCTGTGCCGTGCTTTGCGATACATGCGCCAGCCGCATGGGCAGGGTGCGCAGGCCCCTGATGAGCAGCCATGCATTGAATGGCTGTATGCCGCTGCCGATATTGAGGTACTCGCTGTTGAATATTTTTTGCAGCATGGCTTTGCTACCGCTGAGTACACCCGCTACCACATCGCTATGGCCACTGATGTATTTGGTAGCCGATTGCAGCGATAGGTCGATACCCAGTTCGATGGGCCGCTGGTAAAAGGGGGTGCAATAACTATTATCGCAAATGGTAACGATGCCCTCGGCCTTGGCCAGTTCGGCCACTGCCGCAAGGTCTTGCAACTGGTACTCCCAACTATTGGGGCTTTCCAAATAAATAACCGAGGTATGGGGCAGTATGGCCCGTTCAAAATTTTCGATGCTCGTACCATCGATATAGGTAACGCTTACATTAAAGCGGGGCAAAATATCGTTGAACATTTTTTGCGCCCAAGTATAGGGTTTATCCACCGATACAATATGGTCGCCGCTTTTTACATTCGCCAGCACCGCCGCAAAAATGGCCGCCGCCCCACTGTTAAACACCAAGCAGTCTTCCGCCCCATCCAGTGCCGCCAGTTTTTTGCGCAGTATCTCCACCGTAGGGTTCAGGCCACGGCTGTACAACCAATGGCCATATTCATCCGCAAAAGCCTGGCGCAGGTCATCTACTTTTTTAAAAGCAAAATTGCTGGTTTGCACAATCGGCGGCGATACCGCATTGAAGTACTGCTCCCTATCTTCGCCCAGTTCGTTGATGATATAAGAAATGTCCATAGCTATTGATTTTGTGGCATCAATTTTTTAATAAGAAAATAAAGCCCCATCGAGCCAGCCAGCACGGCCAAGCCAATGGCAGCGGCGTAATCGTTTTTTTCATAATCCAGTGCAATGCTGATGGCTACAAATACGTAAGCAATGATAAACACCACCGGTTGCAAGGGAAAACCCTTCATTTTATAAATGCCCGTACCATCCAAGTGCTGCGTTTTTTTGCGCAGGATAAAAATGGTGGCACTGGACAGTATCATGCCAAAGCAATCGAGAAAGATGGTAAAGCTGAGGATTTTATCAAAACTTTTGGCCCAAAATACGATGATGGCGCAGATGGCGGCAAATACACTCAGCGAGGTAAACAGCACATCCCGCTTGGCGGTACGCTGCGCAAAGCTTTTGGGCAAGATACCGTCTTCGCTCATGGCCTGCATCACCCTAGGGTTGCTCATCATCAATACATTTACATAGGCCAATACCGATAAAAACAGAAATACCGACAGCACTTTGCCCGCCATGCTGCCAAATACATTGCCCGCCATGATGGATGCAATACCTTCAGCATTTTTCAATTGCTCAAAACCAATCACTTTGTAATAAGCATAGTTGATGGTAAGGTATAAGGCAATGATGATGGCGATGCCAAAGAAAATGCCGCGGGGGATGGTTTTGGCGGGGTTGCGTACCTCTGCACCAAAATTGATGGTTTGTTGGTAGCCACCATAGGTAAAGGATACCGCTACCAAGCCGATGCCAAAAGCTTTGAGGTACTCCATAAAGGTAGGGCTGATGGTGACCACTGCTGACGGTGCTGGCGTACCCGTTGCAAAAAACAGCGGCGTTATCAACAGCACAATCATGCTGATTTTGATGATGGTGAGGATGCTTTGGGCTTTGGCACTCATGCGCAGGCCCAACAGGTTTACCCCATAAAACAAGAGGATGGAAAAAATGGCAATGCCGATGCGGATACCGTTCATATTGGCAGCACCACCGGGCAGCACCACTTGGGTGATGTACTCGGCGCCAATCAATGCCACCCCCGCCAGCGAGGCGGCATTGGAAATAAGGATGGTACAGTTAACGGCAAAAGCCACGGAAGGGTGGTAGGCATACGAAAACACTTTGTAATAACCACCGGCCACCGGAAAGCGGCTGCCGATTTCGGCATAGGTAAGTGCCCCACAGAGCGCCACCAGTCCACCAGCCAGCCATGCAGCAAAAAACAAAAAAGCATCCGGCGAGGCTTGGGCCACATTAACCGGTGTGCGAAAGATGCCCATACCGATTACCAGGCTCACCACAATCATGGTAAAATCAAAAAGACCGAGTTTGGATTTTGTATGCATGGCGAAAAGATACAAAACAATCGTATATGGTTGATATGCCCGCCATGAAACTATTTCAAGCCATCCCCATGATAAAAATGCTTTTGTGTTACCTTTGCAACAATGTTTAAAACAGGTACAGCCATATGCATATTGCTGGCGTTTGCAGCACATACGTTGCAGGGGCCATTTATATTGCTGCACTATTATTTAAACACGGCCAGTTATGCAGCGTATTGCATCAACAAAGCCCAACCACAAAAGCACTGCAATGGCAAATGCCAAGCCATGAACAAGATACGGGAAGCCGAAAAAAAGCAACCCTTGGAGCGCTACGCCGCTTATAAGGAGGAAGTGCTTTCGTCCAAATCTTTTTTTACGGCCGTACCGCAGTTGCCCCAGCGCTTTAAGGACAAAATGGTTTTACCCTACACGTTGGGCAAACCCATCGACCAACCCAGTACGCTTTTCCATCCGCCCTGCCTAGCCTAAGCATATCAGCAAATAGGTAAATGAAATAACCATCATCAGTAAAAAGAAAGTATGACAGATAACAAAGCCCTGCCAAATGAGGATTTGATCCGCTTGCGCCGGGTACGTAAAATGATCAACATCATTTTGGGTATAGTGGCCACCATGGCCAGTGTAACCCTTTATTTTTTATTCAAATAAATCATCAACAATGAAAAAAATATTTGTTTTCGTTTTGTTTTCGCTTGGCTTGGTAGCCGCCAAAGCACAAAAGGCCGATTGGCCCGCCATGCACCAGTTTCACGGGGTAATGAGCAAAACATTCCACCCGGCCGAGGAAGGGAACTTGCAGCCCGCCAAAGACAGTGCGGGTGTTTTATTGTCCAAGGCCATTGCTTGGCAAGAATCGACCGTACCCGCTGGCTACAATGGAAAGGTAACGGCCCCCATTTTGAAAAAATTGGTGAAGCAATGTAGTGTACTATCCAAGGCGGTAAAGGCTGGCAAATCGGATGCGGAACTAACTACACAGATTACCAAAGCGCATGAAATTTTTCATGAAATCATGGAAAAGTGTAGGGAATAATATGGCCAAGCCAACTGCCCAGTGCAGTAATAAAAAGCGGCTGCTCAGTTATTGGGCAGCCGCTTTTTTTGGCTGAAGCATCCAGTTATAATGGTGAGCGCCAAAGTCGTTGAATGATCAGTTGTCATCGCAGCGAGCTTTAGTGGCATGAATGGTTCAGTTGCGAAGCAACTACTTCACGCCAAAGTTTTAGCCCTACCGGGTAATGCTTTTTTGCTGCCTCGTTTAGGTTTTTGGGGTTTGGCCAATCGCTCTTTATCCGCTTTGATAAATGCGCTGATGGCCAGTTTTTGTTTATCTGTCAATGGTTTTCCATTGATAACAAAATCAACCCCCAGCGGTTCTTTAATATATCCCATTGTTATGCGTTTTTAAAATATTTGTCAACCAATATACTAGCTGCCACGGTATTGATAATCATTAATTGACCTCCAAACGAAATAGCATTAAGGGTTTTTTTGTAGTGTTCAATCAATTTTGTTTTTGCAGTAAAGGATACGTACCCATCAAAGCCCTCCTGAAATGAAATTTTACATACGTAAGCCACCAAATTTCCTGCGACCCCCTCGTATAGCTTGCTTTTACCCAAATTGAAGGGTGCGCTTTCAAGCAAGTCCATATAGATATGGTCTGTATTGATGGTAAAACTGATGAGGCCCTGAATGATTCCGGGGTTGCCAACAATTGTCAACTTGTACACTTCTTTCGTCTGGTTTCCCAACTCGGCTTTCCAATTAAAATGCCACCCATTTTTCTTTGTTAAATGTTTTAGGTCTGCTATTGTTAACCGTAGAACCTCAGTTTGAAAACTATCGCCAGAAACAGTATTGCGGATTGAATTTGTAAGCACATCAACCACAAAATCGAGTTCTATTTTTATCTTTTTTTTCACTTAGTAAATTTACAAAAAATTACTCAACCCAACAATTTATTAGGGTAAAAGGGGGTACATACAAAAGCTACCAAATCCCTTGGCCTCAACCCTCCTACAATGGGGCGCATCCATCGCTCCTTCAGCGAAAGTGCACGGTTGTTAAAAACTTATCCAGCATCCTGAAAAATTGGTTATATTGTATAGCTATTCCTGTACGGACAGGCTTAACTGTTTAAAGTGCCCGGCATGCGCCGGCTCGGTTGTCTTTAAACAAAAAACATATAGGTACTGTTTGCAACCGCTGTACCATTATTTAAAATAAGTATTATGAAAAGATTAGAAAGAGAAGCCCAAAAACGCATCAAGGGTGGAATCCCCTATTTGCTCAATTGTGGCGGCCCCTGTCATTATGTTAAAAATGGCCAACTCATCAGCAGTATTTGCACTACAGGGTTTACCTCCTTTACCAGTGTAGGTTATGGCTGTGTTTGCCAAGGTTCGGGTGGCCTATTGTGCCCACCACCGGCACTGCCCTAACGAAGTGATAAGGCCAGCTACAAGCTGGCTTTATTTTTTGGGCTGCAAACCATATGCAATCAAACAGTATCGTTAGTAGCAAAATCGTGTTGAACATACTTGAGATGGGGCACACATCACTTCATCAACAACCTTTTAAAATCCGCACTATCCCCATTGAACACATTAAAATCCACATAGGCATCAATACCGTTTACCCGGCCCCTTTCGTTGTGCTGCCAAAACAGCCAGTTGCGCTTGATGCGGGGTTTGTCCCGCACCAAATAATGCGCCACCCATAGGGGATAGTCATCAAAAGCGCCGGCCAGAAAGTTTTCGTAAAAATCGACATTGGTATAAATGATGGGCTTTACGCCATACTCCTTGCCTACCATCGTTAGCCAATCCCTCACCCGCTGCTGTATATCGGCCACGGATGCCCCATTGGTCTGCTCCACATCCAATACCGGCGGCATATCGCCCTTGGAAAGAGAAACCGTTTCGATAAAATTTTGGGCCTGCGCCTTGCCACTTTTGCTGGCGATGAAAAAATGATAAGCACCCCGCGGCACACCAGCATCCTTGGCCTTGAGCCAGTTGCGCCTAAACTGCGGATCTACCCGGCCCAAGCCCTCGGTAGCCTTGATAAAACCAAAGCCGAGTTGTATGTTTTTTACCCGCATTTTTTGCACGTCTTCCCAGTCAATTACCGACTGGTGATGGCTTACATCTATGCCGTGGATGCCATAATTGACCGGCATATCAATACCAAAGGCGGGGTAGCGCACAAAACGGGGTTGATTGAAGTGCTGGGCAATAAAATACGTAGCGGTAGCCATTGCTGCCAGCAATACCACGGGGCCTAGCACAGACTTGATAAAACGACTTTTCTTTTTTGCCACAGTTTGTAATCCACGGGCAGGGGGATTGTTTTGGTACCGTTGCCCGCAGCAGTTAATATAATTGCGAATTTACAAGAAAAAAAGGCGAACCGATAGCCAATAATTTGTTAAATTTTGTCAAATTTGATGCAAGGGCTAATCAGTACCGGGCAAACCTACACATTGCAAAAATCAACATATGTAGCCCGTGTTTCTCCAAAACTTACCTTTGCTGGCAATAAAATGGTATGGTTTTCGTTATGAGGTTCCGGATTTATAAATAAAAACCTCTCACACAAGCATGAAGTTGAGAAAATTCAATGTCCTCCTACCGCTGGTAGCGGTATGTTTCACGTATACAACAGCCAATGCGCAGTCAGCAGCCATCGACACATTTAGCTATGCAGCGATTGAAAAATCGGCAGCGGCTAGTTATGTGCAGGCGGCCAATGTAGCGTTTCCGGCCATTTTATCGGGCCATGAAGCCCCCGCCATGGATTATGTAGAAAATTTCAGTACCAAACGCAGGGACTACCTGATTAGAACCTACAATAGGGGCAAACGCTTTTTTGGCAAGGCAGCGGCGATTTTAAAAAAATACCACCTACCCCAAGAATTGAAAGTTTTATTGGCCTTAGAAAGTGGCTTCAACGCCAATGCCGTATCGGGCGCTGGGGCGGTGGGCTATTGGCAGTTTATGGATGAAACGGCCAAGGAATACGGGTTGCGTATTGTGGAGCAGCCCAGCAAGGAGGAAAAAGCCAAGTTGGCTAAAATAAAATTGAGCCCCGATAGCCTGGCCAAACTGAAGAAGATACAGGCCAAGCTGCATGCCAAGGATGAGCGCCGCAATTTTGGCCGTTCTACCCATGCGGCGGCTAAATATTTGCGTGACCGTAGCCGCAACCTCAACAACAATTGGCTATTGGTGGTGGCCAGCTACAACTGCGGCGTAGGCAATGTATGGGATGCTATGGCCAAAAGCGGTAAGACCAATCCCAGCTACTGGGATGTAAAGGATTTTTTACCTGCCGAAACTAGGGGCTATGTGCAAAATTTTATTGCCTTGAACGTGATATACAATAACTACGAAAAGTTTGTGGCCAAAACCCTCACATTTAAGCCCAGCACCATTAAAGTGGATACATTTGAAAAGACCATTGGCGAGGCTTTGGGTACGCCAGGATTGAAATAATGATATCTCACTATATTTTTTTTGCTATTGCATATCGCTGACGCTTAGGCTTCGCCTTTAAAAACATTAAGCCATTTAGGAACATTAAGGGTTCGGCTTGTTGGAATCCGCCCCCAATAGTTAAAGCAAAAACACAGAAAAGGAACATTAAGGCTTTCTTAATGGCCCTTATTCCCCTAATGTTTCAAAAAACGAGCGAAGCGGAGATTTATTAACTAGGGTATTAACATGAACCGAAATAACCGTTTGCTTCAACCAAAATCATCGGGCTCACATTATCAATTATCCCCGTCCGAACGGCTTCGACCCGGCGGGCATTATCAACTATCCACTATCCATTATCCACTATCAACTATCTTTGCGCCATGGGGCAACTGAACTGGGCAGATACAACCAACTTATTGGGCAAATTAACTTGGCGCCGTACTTGGAACGGTATCAAGGTACTGTCGAGTTTTTATGCCAGTCGCTTGCTGCGCCGTCCCATCCAATGGGGCTATCCGGTAAGTATTTCCTTTGAGCCCACTACCAGTTGCAACCTGCGCTGCCCCGAATGCCCCAGCGGCCTGCGGGCCTTTACCCGCCCCACGGGCATGTTGCAACAAGATTTTTTTACCCAGACCATTGATGAGATACACAAGGAACTGCTGTACCTTATTTTCTATTTTCAAGGGGAGCCTTATTTGAACCCCGCTTTTTTGGATATGGTAAAATATGCGGGCAGCAAGGGCATTTACACGGCCACCAGCACCAATGCGCATTATTTGACCGATGAGAATGCCTGTAAAACCGTGGAGAGCGGGCTGGACAGGCTCATCATTTCCATTGATGGTACCACGCAGGAAGTGTACCAACAGTACCGGGTGGGCGGCCAACTGCAAAAAGTAATTGAGGGTGCCAAAAACATTGTAAAATGGAAGAAGGAACTGAACAGCAAAACCCCTTTTGTCTTTTTTCAGTTTTTGGTGGTAAAGCCCAATGAGCATCAAATTGAAGATATCAAACGCTTGGCCAAAGAAGTAGGGGTAGATGAAGTGCGGTTTAAAACGGCGCAGGTGTACGATTACGAAACCGACCCCAACCAACTGATACCTACGATTGATAAATATAGTCGCTATAAAAAGAACGCCGATGGTACTTATGCGGCCAAAAACAAACTGGCCAACCGCTGCTGGAAGCTCTGGCATGCCAATGTGATTACCTTTGACGGGTTGGTGGTGCCTTGCTGCTTTGATAAAGATGCGATGCACCAACTGGGTAACCTAAAAGGGCAGTCGTTTAAACAAATATGGCACAACGATAATTACAAACAGTTCCGTAGCGAGCTGATGAAAAGCCGGAAAAATATTGATATTTGCGCTAATTGTAGTGAAGGGGCGAGTGTGTGGAAGGAGTAGGAATGTGCAAATATGCAAATGAGAAAATGTGCAAAAGTCAATTTGCTACCACTTTGCTATTGGGTTTACAATATTATGGTATAACAAAACACCGAAACAATTGATGACTAATAAGGTGGCAAAATAAAAAACACCCCTTCGTAGTAGTATGCTGTTATTTTTTGCAAATTTGCATATCTGCACATTTGCAAATTAAAAAATATGGCTCCCCAAACAATCAACTTCATCATCAGCATTTTGGTACTGAGTTTTGCCACGAGTGTACTGGTAAGAAAACGCAAGCAAGAACCGGATTTAAAATTATTCGGTATTCCGGTGGGCGGCATCATTACCATCAACCTATTTGCCATCATGCTATTTGTAGTGTTGCTGATTTTTACTTTAATGGGTAACCCAATGGCGGCTACCCCCAAACCCTAAGCATGCTGCACCAACTCGACCATTTTTATGCGCAACAGCCCGAGCCGATCAGGGGTTGTTTATTGGCCTTGCGTCAAATCATCTTGGCGCAGGATAGCGATATTGCAGCCGCTTTTAAATATGGTATGCCGTTTTTTTGCTACAGGGGCAAAATGTTTTGTTATCTGTGGATACATAAAAAACAGCATTGGCCCTATTTGGGCATAGTGGAAGGCAAGCATATCCATCACCCACAGTTGGTGCAAGAAAAAAGGGCACGCATGAAAACCATGTTTTTTAACCCAGCAGCAGACTTACCTATCAATACCATTATTACGATTGTACAGCAGGCAATTGATTTGTACAAAAAAGGCGTTGTTAAACTTCCTTAGCAAATGGTGTATTACAAATTTTCGCTCTTATCACTACTTGAAGTTGCCTCTTGTGGCTGCTTTTTCCACTTTTGTCTTGAAACAAAAGTGGAGCAAAAATTCAAGGCTGCATAAAAAAGCCTAAAAATTGAATCCTCGGGCTAAAGAAAAACAAGCTCAATCGGTGGTGCAAAACCTAGCTTGAGTAGGACTTACAGGCCAATAGCGCTGCCAAGCATTGGTAACAACTTTTTTTCTTTTGCGCCCTCAGCTTCAATTTTCTTAACGGCTTTTTTATGAGGCCATACCGAAGCGAAGGTTGAAAACTCAATGAACTCGATAATATTGAAAGCGAAAATTTGAAATGCACATGCAAACACCCATTATCAAATTTGCTTTACTTATTTTTGCCAAAAAAATACAATGAGCACTACTACTGGATCGATACAGACCAACAAAGGCACCATGCATTTTGAATTGTATGATGATGCAGCCCCCATTGCCGTGGCCAATTTTAAAAAATTGATCAGCCAAGGGTTTTATGATGGCATCAGCTTCCATCGGGTAATACCCAGCTTTATGGTGCAAACCGGTTGCCCCGACGGTACGGGTGCTGGCGGCCCCGGTTGGACCATCCCCTGCGAAACCAAGGGCGATAAACAATACCATGATAGGGGCGTGCTGAGCATGGCGCACCGTGGCCCCAATACCGGCGGCTCACAGTTTTTTATTTGCCACAACCGCCAAGGCACCCAGCACCTAGATGGCGTACACACTTGCTTTGGCAAATTGACCGATGGGTTTGATGTGTTGGATACTATCGTGGCGGGCGACAAGATGGAAAAAGTTGAACTGGCCTAGGCCAACAAACCCCGTAACATGCAATACAGCATTTCAAACGCCATAGAAATTTTGCAGCGCACCCCGGCCACATTAGCAGCGCTATTGGGCGGTGTGTCGGATGCATGGACCTTGCCCAACGAAGGGCCGGATACTTTTTCGCCCTACGATGTGGTGGGCCATCTCATCCACGGCGAAAAAACCGACTGGGTGGCCAGGGCAAAACGCATATTGGAATTTGGCACGGACAAAACCTTTGATTTGTACGATCGCTTTGCGCAATATGAAGAAAGCAAGGGCAAATCTTTGCAGCAGTTGCTGGATCAATTTGCCGAACTGCGCAAGCAAAACATCAGTTGGCTACAGGGGTTGGGGCTTACGGAAACGGATTTGGATAAAAAGGGGATGCACCCTAGTTTGGGCGAAGTAACCCTGCGCAACCTATTGGCCACTTGGGTGGTACACGACCTTACCCACTTGGCACAGGTTACCCGTGTAATGGCCAAGCAGTACAAAGATGAGATGGGCCCTTGGCCCCAATATTTTAGAATACTCGATTTTTAGAGCCTGTTTAAATTTTATTGATGAGATTTCCTATAGTCAATTTTTGAGCGAAACAAGGCGAATTTTGCAGCCCTAGTCTAAACGCCTAAGGCGAAAAATTCAACGCAGTTGCAGCCAAAAAGTGGCATAGGGAATCCATTGAATGAATTTTAAACAGGCTCTGATCGTGGCCATTTCCCTGTAGCAAACAAATTGCAAGGGCGCTTGGAGCGTTACTATTTTGCCTTATTGGCCAGTAGTAACGACAGGGCTGCCAAGGGGAGTGGTACCCACCAAAAATCTTTTAACTCCGACAAATGGCTGCTGCTTTTGCCAATAAAGTACATCGCAGCAGAGGCGGCCAATGAAAGTACGCCTATGATTGTCCAAAGACCTTTTTTGTTCATAATGAGACAGTTTGCTTAAAAGTATAAATTTAGTTTTGAAAATGCAATAGGGGGCCACGGATTGTAGCAAATTGCACGAATTACACGAATTCGCTGTTCCATATTCGTCACTCTACACTTGTAACTCGTCATTTCTTTACCACGGATTACAAAGGATTCCAATGATTACACGAATTTCTTTGCCCACGGATTGTAGCAGATTGCACGAACCTGCCTGACGGCAGTTAGGTTACACGGATTACCGAGTTCAAATTATTCCCCTCGCATTATTAGCAACCCAGCTCCTCACTATTAATTATTAACTATTCATTCTTCATTATTAACTATTCACTTCCCCAACCTCAATAATTATAAGGTGCTTCATTCACCCAATGGAAACCACGGCTATTGAGCAGCAGCTTGCTTTCTTCGTAGCGGTTGAACCATAGCTGCACACTGTCGCCATTAACCCGTCCTTCCAGCAACAATTTATCGGATTGTAAACGATAGGCCATGCGGCTTTTGTTGCTGGTGTCGTTGACAAGGTGTAACAATACCGAATGTTTCACTGTATCAACTTGGAACACATACCTACGTAAAGAATCGTTGAGCAAACGTACACGGGCATAGCCGGGCGAACTGATGAGCAATTGTTTCCAATGGGTGGTATCGTTGTACAAGAGTGGAACGGTATCGTTGTTAACGATTTTGGACTGTGCATTGTAGATGCCGTACAAAGGCGGTTTGGATTTGCCCATACCATAATCCTTATACCCCTTCATGGTATCGGCATAATTGGTGTACAGCAAAAAGGCAATGATAGCCCATTTGGCCAAGTGCCAGCGCTTACCCCAACGATGGGCCTCAAAAAAGTAGGGGAAGCGGTGGAGTTTTGCTTCCTTGCCTTTAAAGAAAAAACTGGTAATGCGTTGGTAATCGGCTGCTGCGATATACGTCGCAAAAAGCAGTAAGTGAAAAGAAAAAAGCTTCACCGGAATATCGAAGCAAAGGTTCATCACAAAAATAGTGCTGCACACTGTCATGGTAAACAAGGCCCCGAACGCTTGGGTGCGCCTAAATAAAAGCAGTAACCCGGCCAATACCTCGCAACCGCCCGTAAAAACATTGTATCCATAGCTGTAGCCCATAAAAGTCCAGGCCAAGCCCATGGGGGAACTTTCGCCATAGGGCTGCACCAGCCTGCCCAAAGCAGGGTAGGGGAACTGCGACTGTATCAGTTTGGCAAAGCCATAGCTAATCATCATGTAGGCCAAGTAGTAACGCAACAATAACAGCAGCAAATGGTACAAACGGGCAGTATGGATGGGCCTGCGCCACAACAGCCAAAGCCCGCTGCCCATCAGCGCTAGCAAGGCTTTTGTGGGAACGGCCATCCAATCGTAAGTAGTATCGCCGCTGCCATTGGTAAAAATGGTAATGGGGTTTTGCAATAGGAAAATGTGCTTACTTACCCAAGGCACCAGCCAATGCCAAAATTGGTTGTAATAGCCAAAGAAAGTATCAATGGCATCGCTGGCCGTATTTAAAAAACCCCAGCCGCTCCACTCGCCCACCCACTTTAAAAAGCGTTGCAGTATGGACACCAACATATCCAACGGAAAAGGAAAAATGTAAAGGAGTATGTATAAAAAAACAAACTGGAACAGGTATCGCCTGCCCTTGGAATGCGTGATTGGCATTGAAGTAGATTGGTACATGTTGAGACTACTTTATGATTGGGAGTAGGGGCTAGTTAATAGTGAATAATGAAGAGTGAATAGTTGGTTTTAATGTAGCGTAAAATAAGTTTTTACACAGCAATTGCTGGTTAAACTAACGCACCAATAGCCTATTCCTCATTATTCACTATTCACTATTACCTATTCATTACTTTCGCCGGCGTACCCACCACCGTTACATTGTCGGGGATATCTCTTACCACCACCGCACCGGCACCTACCATTACATTGCTGCCAATTTTAATGCCTTGGCGAACAACGGCCCCGGCCCCGATAAAAGTTTCTTCGCCTACATATACATTGCCGCAGAGTATCGCACCCGGACCGATATGGCTAAACGCACCTACTTCGCACTCATGTTCGATGATGCAGCCCGTATTGCAAATGGCGCCCGTACCAATGGTGGCCAAGGGATTGATAACGGCACCCGCAGATACCATCACACAGTTGCCTGCCAACAGCGCCGATGGGCTCATCACTGCGCTAGGATGTATGGCATTGACCGGCCAAAAATTTTCGGGTGTGAGCATTTGATAAATACGGCGGCGGATACGGTTATCGCCAATGGCGATGAAGCAATGGTTTTCGGTAAAAGCCTCCAAAGCTTCTTCGGTATGCTCGGCACCAAAGTAATGAAGCTCAAATGGATTGTACTGTTTTTCTTCCCGATCGCAGTAACCAATTACTTTTCTGCCCGCAGCAGTTAAAATGCCGTGTACCACATAAGCATGGCCAGAATAGCCGATCAATATAATGTTTTTGTTTTCCATCATTTGTTCTTGTTCAGCAATAATACGTATTCCGCATGAATTGTAGCCCATACATTTTGTTGCCGGTAAAATTGCTGTACTTCCGCATAGAGTTTTTGGGCCATTTCCCCCATTTTTTCGGGGTGCTGCAGGGCAAATTCGGTTTGGGCCAGCAGGGCCTGCTCGCTGCCGGGGGCAAACAGGAGGCCGGTTTGGCCATCTGCCACAATATCTACATTGCCTGCAATGGCCGAGCATACAATGGGCAACTGCATGGCCGCCGCCTGTAGCAATACATTGGGGAAGCCCTCGCGGTGGGAAGGGAATACAAACAGATGGGCCAAGTGCATAAAAGCGGGCACTTCATTGCTCCATCCTACCGATAAAATAGCGGGGTTGCTGTTGATCAGCGCCAGTGTTTCGGCCGGCAATGGGTCTAGCTCGGGTTCGTATTGCCCCACCAACACCAAGCGCAGTTGGGGCCGGCTAGCTTGCAATTGGGTAAATATGTTTACCAGTTCGGTAATGCCCTTGTCTTTTACCAAACGGCCAACGCATAAAAGGTACTGGCAATCGGCCTGCCACTGCACCTGTTGCTTGGCCTGCTCCAATATGGCCGGGTCAATGGACGTTGTATTAAAGCGGTCTAGGTTGATGCCATTAGAAGAGCCCTTGCCGATGACCTGTAATTTTTTTTGTGGTGCTAGGCGATGCTGTACAATAAACTGGTACAACGATCCACTGTTGGGCCATACATGGTTGGCTGCCCAATAAGTAAGCTTTTCAATAAACTTCAGCAGTTGGTACTTGGCGCCCTTTTCCACCATCAAGGGCATGCCCGCTACCGTATGTATGCGGATGGGCACTCCAGCCAATTTAGCCGCCAACATGCCTATCAGTCCGGCTTTGGGCGTATGGGTATGTACGATATCCGGCTTGTGTTTTTTAAAAATCTTGATCAATTGCCAAAGACAGGCCAAATCTTTAAAAGGGGTTATTTGGCGGGTGAGCGGCACCATCAAATGTGGGCAACCTTCATTGGCCAATACGGCTGGCAACTCGGGGCCATCGGCACTTATCAGCAGTACTTCAAAACCCTGCTGCTGCATGTATTTCGGCTGCCCCGGTAGGAGGTAGCGCAAGGCCATGGGCACCGTGGTAATGCGGATGAGCTTAGGCATGGGTGTACACTTTTTTATACCATACTTCCATGCAAAATAGCATCCATATTATTTTAGCCCTTTTCTCTTCGGGTATCTTTATTTTTTTGTTCAGCAGTTGCTGGGTAAACTCCTTTTGCACAAACTGTTGATTAAAGGCATTGGGGGCACCCACATAATCGGCAATCATATCCCGCAGTTCATTGTTTACCCAGCTTTTTAGTGGTATTTCAAAGCCACGCTTGGGCTGGTTCACCAGTTCGGTGGGCAAATATTTATTGGCCAATCGGCGCAACAGATGCTTGGTGCTGCTGCCATTTATTTTGTACTTATCGTTCATGCCCGGCACATATTCCAGCAACTCCTTGCACAAAAAAGGGCTGCGGCCTTCCAGCGAATGCGCCATGGTAGCAATGTCCATCTTCACCAATAAATCGCTGAACAAAGTGGTGTCAAAATCCATTTGCATGATCTTTTGCAACCCGCTCAATGGCGATTGGGCAATGCGGGCAAAATCTTTGCGCAAGGGCCCCATATAATCAAAGCCCGGTTGGTGGATGTACTGTTCGTAATCTTCGAGTATATCTACCCCAGCAGAGAGATATACTTCCAACTCCGATTTGGAAGCCAGCGCAGCCAAACGGTATAAATAGTTGTATTTGGTTTTTTTGTTGTGGGGCTGCGGCATCAGCGTTTTCATCATGGCGGCACCGCCCTTTACCAAGGGATTCTTTTTAAAAAAATCATATTTGGAAAAAGGCACATAGCGGCGGTAGCCACCAAATAGTTCATCGGCCCCATCGCCGTTGATGATAACGGTAAGGTGCTTCTTGGCTTCTTGGCTCACATAATAACTAGGGATGGCCGAACTGTCGAAAAACGGTTCGCCGTAATTGGCAATGATGCCTTCCACATCCTGTAGCAGGTTATCAAAGGAAATTTCGATTTCCGTATGCTGGGTTTGGTATTTATCTGCCACCAGCTTGGCCAGGGGCGCCTCGTTGTATTCGCCTGCAAAAGACACGGTAAAGGTTTTGAGGCTTTTGTTGTAATGGCTGCCGATGGCGGTAGAAAGCCCACTGTCGATACCGCCGCTCAAAAAGCAGCCCACTTCCAGGTCGCTCGATTCGATGCGCCGCCGCACGGCTTTGTGCAGCATGGCATCCACCTTTTCTTGGCTTTGCTCCAGCGTATCATTATTGGCTTGCCGGTAATGGTCGCCGATGGCCCACCAACGCTTTTCGGTTACTGCAAAATCGGCACAGTTTACTAGTAAGTAGCTGCCCGCACCCAATTCGGTTACATATTGGTAGGGCGTTAATGGACCATAAAAAGAGCCCAGCCGGGTATAGTGGTAAAAATTATTGGCTTCTATTTGTAGGGGCAGTATGCTTTTGAGCCCGTTGAGTTCGCTGGCAAAGACCAATTTTTGGCCATCGTTGTAATAGTACAGCGGCTTTTTGCCCGCCCTGTCCCTGGCCATGAAGAGTTGCTTTTCCTGCCGGTCGTAAAGGGCAAAAACAAACATACCATCCAAATGGTCCAAAAAGTCGATGCCAAAGCGCTGATATAGCAGCAGCAGCGTTTCCGTATCCGAAGAAGTGCGGCCCTGCAAGCCAAACTGCTTTCTTATTTCGGCATGGTTATAAATTTGGCCATTGAAAATGATGGTATAGCGGTCATCCAAGTGCATGGGCTGCTTGCCGCCATCAATATCCAATATGGATAAACGCAAATGAAAAAAATCTATATTGTCGCACGAAAATCCGCTTTGCTCATCTGGGCCACGGTGCAGCATGGTTTGCTTAATCGTATCGTAAGGGAGCTTAAAATTCACTGATCCGGCAATTCCGCACATATCTAATTTATGTTTAGTGGCAAAATAACTGCTAATTATTGAATGAAAAACGATTATTTAAGATAAATTTGCTTGTCCTCTTTACAAAAACTCATTAAAAAGCATCGCCGTTTAGTACGACGCATGAACTATCTCGACTATATATTGTTTCCGGTATATGTTGCCCTTTTTTACTTTATTTTCTCCCTAAGGCGAAAAAAATATACGGACCCCTTACTTAAAAAGTACCATCAGCAGGCTTTTTGGATTAAAGTGCTGGGCACGTTGGCGTTTACCTACTTTATCATGGGCATTTCCAATAAGCAGAGCGATTCGTATCTGTTGTATTGGGTAGAGGGGCACAATATTTTTAAGTTGATATTGAACGACCCTGTTCACCTTAAGTGGATTTTTGCCAAGGGCAAGGATTTTGACCAGTCGCTGTTGGCCGATATGTGGAACTTAGGCTATTTTAACGACGAGAACAATTATATGGTGGCCCGGATTGTGACCATCCTCTCCTTTTTCACCTTTGGCAAATACCTCATCATCAACCTGTTTTTTTCGATGATTTCCTTTTCGGGGGTATGGCGGCTGTACCGTTTTTTTTACGAGCTATATCCCCATTTGCACAAACAATTGGCTATCGCCATTTTATACCTGCCCACTTTTGTGTTTTGGAGTTCGGGTATTTTAAAAGACCCCATCTGTACCGGGGCCATCGGTTGGCTTACCTATGCACTGTACGAAATGTTTTATAAAAAGCAGGGGCTTTTGCGCAATACAATGGTGGTGCTGTTCGCCAGCTTTATGCTGTTGAACCTGAAAATCTACATCTTGATTTCGTACGTGCCGTTTTTCTGTCTGTTTTTGATTTTGCAAAATGTGAACTTGTTAAAAAACAAGTTCATCAAAATTATGCTGGGGCCAACCCTGATTGTTGGCTGTATTTTTGCCGGCCAGCAGGTGATGAAAAAATTCCAGGCGGAGCTGGGTAGTTTTGCGGCCGAGGGGCTTACCGACCGCATCAAAAACCAGCAACAGAACTTTAAAGATCAGGCGCAGCAAGGCATTGGCGAGTCTAACTTTTCGCTGGGCGTTGATTTCGACGGCTCGGTATTTAGCTTGGTAAAAATGGCACCGGCGGCCATCATCGCAACCTTATACCGCCCCTTTATTTGGGAGAGCCGCAAGGTTTCAACCCTCCTGTCCTCCTTTGAAAGTTTGGCGATGATATTGTTCACCATTTGGGTGATGTTCAAAGTGGGCCTCCGACGATTTGTGCGAACGATTATCAAAAATCCCACGGTGCTGTATTGCTTTTTATTTGCAATGCTGTTTGCCCTGTTTGTAGGGGCCACTACGCTCAATTTTGGTACGCTGTGTCGCTATAAAATCCCTTGTATGCCCTTTTATGTAATTGCACTGTTGATTATTTGGGATAGTGCAAGGAAAAAAACTGTGATTACTGGGATTGTGTGATGATCATGATTACTGGGATTGGGTGATTGGTAGCGTCTGATTGTTTCAAGTCTAAGGTCTAAGGTTTGTAGCTGGCGGATTCCAATATTTTTCAACTTTCCATTATCAATGTGCCGAGGTTGAAACCCCGGCCTATGGAACAGGGGCCACTTTCAACTATTCATTATTCACTATTCCCTATTAACTAAAAAAGCCCGATGCTTACGCAACAGGCTGTGTTTACTGATTTTGATCAGGGGGTTCTTTAATTATTTGCATGTTGCCATACAAACATAAAGGGGGGTTGGTTTAATGGGTTTAGTAAGCTTTTGATGGCTATGCACTGGCAGCCCTTCTTTCACGAGCTAATGTAAAGGGGGCCAGCAAATAGGCAATTGTATTTTTAAAATAATTATTCGCTACAGGCCGATTGTTTTGTACCGCTAGTTTGGCCAAAATAAAAGGCGGATCGGCATGGTATTTTTGCCTAAAGGCATCGGCAGCGGGCCAAAAAATAAAGCCCAACTTTTTTAACTTATCCGATTTTTGGTACACCAGCACGATTCCTGCAAAAGCGGTTAAAAAACAGAGATAATTTACCAACGCCATTAATTTGTTGCCAAACTTGGCCTTATGGATAACGAAGCGGTTGCGTATGTAGAAATACATTTTCCAACCGGTTTGGTAATCCCAATCTTGCTTATAAGAAAAAGCCGTGGCGGGATGGTAATGGATACTGTCGGCAATGGTGCAAACGGGTATCTTGTTCTTTTTGGTGATGCGGTAGTAGTACTCGGTTTCATCGCCCCACAAAAACAATTTGGGCTGTGGTACACCTACTCTTTCCACCACTTTGCGGTGTAGCAGCGTTCCGTTAAAAGGGTGGCCGATACCTTCAATCACTCGGCAATCAACTTCATCCAATGTGGTATAGTGCTGTGTCTTCCACACAAATGTTTTTTTGTCCTCTTTGTTTACTACCGCACAGTTGCGGAGCTTCATTTCATCATCGCTGTCCAGCAACAATTTTTCCAGTGCATCCGCCTTGGGGTAACCATCGTCGTCCATGCACCAAATCCAGCTATATCCATGTTGGTAGGCCCATTTAATGGCCGTACTAAAGCCACCACTAGAACCCAAGTTCTTTTGGGTTACAAAAAACAGATCATCCTGGCTTTTGAGCCATTGTTCCGTATTGTCTGTACTACCATTATTTACTACGAGAATTGCGTCGAGATTGCGTGTTTGGTTGCGCAATGCGGTGATGCATTCAGAAAGGAGTGCCTGACGGTTGTATGTAACAACCACAGCTATAACCTTTTCCATGTGATATTGGTTAAGAGGTTTTTAAAACAGAATCTTGGATTTATACAGTGGTATTAACGGATGATGATTATAGTTATTGCGTGGAGAGCAAAAAGTTTTTTAAGGGATATGTTACACGAATTTTTGGGATTACACAGATTACACGAATTTATTGCCCGATTTTTTGCTATTCGTCATTTTTTTTACATGGATTATATCGATTACACAGATTGCACGGATTCGTCACTCGTTATTCACTATTCATTATTCGCTATTCCCTCATTTTTCCACATTGGCAAAAATCGGCAAAGGCTGTTGCTGCTGCCAAGCCTGCAAAAACCCATTGGCAAAATCCAGTGCCTCCCCAATTACATGGTGCATATCCATATATCGGTAAGTGGCCAAGCGGCCCAAAAAGGATACGCCGCTGAGCTGTTCGGCATCGGCCCGGTATTGTAGCAGCAAATCCTTATCCGCCTGCAACCTTTTGGGGTAATAAGGAATATCGTCAGGGGTGGTTTCCTTGCTGAACTCCTTAAAACAGATGGTTGTATCGTGCTGCTCCCAAGGGGTAAAATGTTTGTGCTCGGTAATGCGGGTATAGGGCACGGCTTCATCGCAATAATTCATTTGCGAAAGGCCCTGGTAATCACCTTCGGCATAAAATTGCTCAAAGGTTACGGTGCGATAGCCCAATCGGCCATGCTGGTGGTTGAAATAAGCATCCAGCGGACCGGTGTAAAATACATGGCTGTAGGCACTGGTATCCATCGCCGGATGGAATTTTTTATTGAGCGTAACGTTGATGGCGGGATGGTCGATCATTTTTTCCATCACAGCCGTATAGCCATCCACGGGTATGCCCGTAAAGGTATTCGTATGGTAATTATCGTCGTAATTGAACCGTACCGGGATGCGCTTTAAAATGGAAGCGGGCAGGGCAGTTGGCTCGCAGCCCCATTGCTTTTTGGTGTAACCGTAAAAAAAGGCTTGATACAAATCCTTGCCAATAAAATGCAGGGCCTGCTCCTCAAAGTTTTGGGGGTTGGTAATGGCCGCATCGCCCAGTGTGGCCAAAAAGGCACGGGCTTCGGTGGGGTTAAACGTTTTGCCAAAAAATTGATTGATGGTTTGCAGGTTCACGGGCAGGGGATAGATATTGCCCTTGCTGTTGGCCTTTACCCGATGTACATAGGGTCTAAACTCCACAAAGCTGTTTACATAATCCCAAATTTCCTTTTTATCGGTGTTGAAAATATGGGGGCCGTAGCGGTGCACCATGATACCCGTTTCGGCATCGCGGCTGCTATGGCAATTGCCGCCGATATGGTTGCGCTCATCCCAAATATCTACGCTGCAGGGCAAATGCTTTACCAATTGGCTGGCGAGTACGCAGCCCGAAAAACCGGAGCCGATGATGAGGAAACGATGGTTTGACATATCCAATAGTAAGGTTATTTTATTTTTTTAAATATGCGATTGTATAAGTATTGCCAAGCCGTGGGATGGTGCCACAATTTGCTTTGGCTGCTAACGCTGATAGTGCTGATGGTATTGTTGAGCGCTGCGGCCACCGCTTGTTTGAGCAACGGCATGCCTGCTGCCAATTGCAATAGGGGATAGGTAACAAAACTGTCTTGCACAGTAGGTATTACCTGGGCTTGGTACAACACCCCGCCCGTATCAATGCCCGCATCTACCAAATGCACCGTTACGCCGCTATTGGCCACATCATTGCTAACCAAGGCCCAGTACGTGCCATGTACGCCCCGGTATAGGGGGGTAATGCCCGCATGGGTATTGATAAAGCGGCAGGGCACACTGTTCAATACATTTTTGGCAATGATGCGGGTGCCGTTTACAATGATCAAATCGGGTTGCCACTGTTGCAACAGGGCAATGGTTTGGGCATCGTTTACCGATGGTACTGCCGTCACCAAGTGGGCGGGTATATCGCTGCCGTTGAGTCCTGTTTCGGCCATGATCTGCCGCTTCCTTTTGCGGGCAGCCCTTTCCAACAGGGGCACAATGGCCGCTTGAAACAATACCTGACCGGCCACGGTAATAAAGCCCAACTTTTTGATGCGCCTTTTGAGGAATGTTTTTTTATCAACGGGGTTTTCTATGATAACATGGGCGATGGGAAAAGCGGCGTTGATGGCATGGTAAACGGCATGGGTTGAAAAACCTTGGCCCGCCAGCAGTACGATTTTTTTATTTTCCATGCCTATCCTCCAGTTGCTTTGCCAAGTCGGCCATGGTATAATTGGTAAAATTATAGTGGCGGTGCAGGGTTTGGTAATGATCCAATATTTTTTCTAAAAAGGCAATGTTTTGGTTTTGGTTGATGCCAAAATTATGCGGGTGCCACCAGAGGTGATAAGTAAGGTTGTTTTTAGCGGCATGCGTCATGGCCTTGGTGATGCGTTGGAGGCGCATGCCCTCTAGCATCTTCAATTTGGGTTTGTACTGCCTTAAAAATCGGCTCGCCGGAATATTAAACGGCTGGGTAGTACACATGTAGGCATCGCTATAACAGTTGTAGCCGGTAATATTTACATACGCATCCAGCAAGCGGATTGACCGTCGCAGCAGGGTTTCCTTATTGTATGAGCGGGCCTGGTACAACCAAGACGCTTCATTGCCCCTTACGCTGGTAATGCCATTTTGATGACATACCTGCAAATAATCGGCATTGAACTGATTGCGGGGGAATACGATACTTTTAATATCGATACCACGGCTTTTGGCCACCGCTACGGCCATTTTGATATCTGCTTCAAAATCCGCTACTGTTTGGCCGGGCTCTTGGCAATAGTAATGCGAAAAAGTATGGGTGCCAATTTCCTGCCCCGGTGTATCCCTTATCAATTGTATCAGGTGGCTGCCAAAATGATACAGATCGGCCGGATAAGCATCGCCTACCTGCTGCTGAATATGGCTATGGTAGGGCGACAGGTTGATATTTTGATACTGCGGTTGCCGTTCGGGCAAATGTTGTAACAGTTGCGCCTTGTTTTCGAAAAACAAAAAGCCAACCGTGGCGAAAGTGGCCCCTACCTTGTATTTGGTAAAAGATTGCAGCATCAAGGGTATGGCCGTGTGCACGCCCCGAAGGTGGTCGCCATACTGCTCGATGGTTACCAAGTCGCGTACACCCCACATCAACTCAAAATCCAGTGAGAGGATAAATTTTCCTGTTTGTTGCTGCATTGATTATTATAATATGAGCTTGGGCTTTTGTTGTAGCCCGTGCAAAGATACCGAAATGGCGGCACCCTACTCACCCAAGATGGCAGCATACACTTTGCGGTAGCTGGCAATGGCATTATCTAGGGCGTAAAACTCGGCGGCACCCGCCCGGATGGCTTTTTTATCAAATGAGGGTTGGGCCTTTATTTGCGCCACCACTTTGGCAAAAGCGGCATCGCTAAAATCGTCCACCACAAAGCCTGCCTTGTAATTGGTTACTATTTCGGCCACATCGCCTACCCCGCCATTGGTAATTACCGGTATGCCCATGGCCATTATTTCGCCATGCTTGGTGGGCGAAGAGGAAATTTTGGAGTAGCAAGGCTTGATGAAAAACAAGGAGTAATTGCTAAACGACAACAAGGCCGGTACTTCATGGCGCTTGCCCTGCCGGGTGATGATTTTTTCTGGCGGCACTCCGTATTTGGCGGCGGCGGCTGTTATTTCATCATGTCGGTGCGGCGATATGAACAGAAATTTGGCCTGTGGTATGGCATCGCCCAACATTTTACAAAAACGCATCATTTCTTCGGTGAGGTACCAGCCGCCAATAGAACCGAGGTAGCTGATGATGCAATCGGTATCGTTGATGTTCAACTCTTGCTGCAAACTATTGCGCAGGGCGCCATCCAGTTTATCGGGGTTGAACAGTTCCAAATCGGCACTGCAGGGGATGACCTCAATGGGCAAGGGTTGGTTGGGTATAAAATCCCAAGTGTGCATTTCCTTTCGGGCCGCATAGGTAAGCACGGTATTGTAATCGGCTTCCAGCACGCATTCTTGCTCATGTTTTTTAAAAAACCGGTAAATGGTTTTGTACATCGGGTTATTGAGGTTCCACATACCACCGTCTACCCGCTCATCGGCCCAAAAGCCCCGGATATCGTTCAGGAATTTTATGCCTGTTTTGCGTTTCATCCACTGCGCCACCAAAGTGGGCAACCCTACACGGGTATGCACCATATCAAATTTTTCCTGTTTGTGTAGGCGCATGGCTGTATTCCGCAACTTAAAAAAATCGTATACCGACGACAGTATGGGCGGACTTTTGTGGTAGGGGATGGACACCCATTGGATGCCGTGCGGATCCACCAGCTTTTGTACATAATCTTTGTTGGCCTTGTACTTTTCGGGTTTATCGCAACTGAGTATGGTAAATGTATAGCCGTATTGGGTAAGCCCCGCCAAATAAGGAATCACCTGACTTTGACCCAGTGGGTCGGTCATGCCGTCGTAGGAGATGAAGAGTATTCGTTTCAATGTTTGTTTATCGTTGGCCGAGTGTCGTTGACCGTTGGCCGAGTTAAAAGTTAAAAGTTGACAGTGGACGGTTGACAGGTTTTGCTTGTTAGAGTTTCCTGTCCTGCCAAAAGTCAATTGTTTGGTTGTTGACCGGGGTGGGTTTAAAGTCTAAAGTTCAAAGTTTAAGGTTGCACCTAATTCCCAACACCCGCCTATCCCCGTAAAAGCCAACAAAATGAAACCATTAGCTAATCATCAAATCAGCTAATTAGCACATTATCACCCCATCCACCTCCGGTACCACATCTGAAACATCAGCAAATACCAAAACAGGCTGTTATAATTCTTATCCCCTGCAAAAAACCGGTCCATGATATGCTTGATGCCTTCTTTTTTAAACAGGCCGTGTTGGGCAAAAGCGGCTTCGCTCATGTATTCGTCGGCATAAAATTTTAGTTCGCCCCGCAGCCAATGGAACACCGGTACACCAAAGCCCATCTTAGGCCTGTCCATCATATTTTTTGGCAGATAATCATGTACGATTTCTTTTAACAAAAACTTTTTTTCAATGCCCCTCATTTTGTATTCGGGCGGCAGTTGCGCTACCCACTCCACCAACCGATGGTCGAGCAGGGGCTCACGGCCTTCCAGCGAAGTACTCATGGCCGCCCTATCCACCTTTACTAAAATATCATCCACCATGTAGGTTTTATAATCCATGGCCAACATCTTGTCCAATTGGTTCAAGCCAAGGGCAAGGTCTTCCTCTGTATCAAAAAAAGAAGCGGCCCGTGGCGTAGGATCTGCCAACAAATGGTTAAGCTGGCTGCTGGTGTACACTTGCGACAGCATATAATCCAACATGGTACAGGCCGTGGGCTTGCCGTGCAATAATATTTTTACAAATCGTTCCCTTTTAATGGGGGCGGCCGTGCTGCCCGATATCTTGGTAAGCCAATTATCGGGTATTCTGTTCAGCAGCTTTCCCGCAGAACTGCGCAGGCCCGCAGGGAGGGTTTCAATTTTTTTAAGCAGGTTGAGGGCCAACGGATATTTGTTGTAGCCCGCAAAGGTTTCATCACCCGCATCAGCGCTCAATGCCACTATCACTTCTTTGTGCGCCAAACGGCTTACCAAGGTAGTAGGAATGATAGAAGAATCGCCAAAAGGCTCATCGCAATAAAACGGAATTTCGGGGATGATGTCCTGCGCCTCTTTGGTGGTACAGTAATGCTCAGTATGTTCGGTACCCAAATGTGCGGCCACCGCTTTAGCATATACGGCCTCGTTATGGTCTTCTTCAAAAAAACCAATGGTGTAGGTTTTTAGTTTTTCCGTGCGGTTGGCTTGCAGCAATGCCGTTACGGCCGAGCTATCGTAGCCGCCGCTCAAAAACACGCCCACCGGCACATCGGCCACCATACGGTATTGGCAGGCATCTATCAACAATTTTTTGGTTTCGGCAATGGCATCGGGCAGGCTTATCTTCAGCTTGGGTTTGTTGTAAGCGGCATACACATCCCAATATTGATGGGTTTTCAGTTTGCCTTCCACGGCGTGGATGCTGAGGTAATGGCCCGGCAATAATTTGTGCGTATGCTCAAAAATAGAAAGCGGTGCCAATATATAGCCGTATTGCAAAAACTGCTGTACGGCTTGCAAATTGATTTGTTTTTTAAAACCGGGATGCTCGTGAAAACTTTTGAGTTCGGAGGAGAAAAGAAAAAGCCCGTCTTGCCAGTAATAGTAAAATGGTTTTACCCCGGCCCTGTCCCTAAAGCAAATCATTTGACGGGTTTCGGTATCATAAATCACCATGGCAAACATACCGATAAAGCGATGTATCATATTGGTGCCCCATTGCTCCCAGGCATGCAACACCACTTCGGTATCGGAATGGCTTACAAATTGGTGCCCCAGTGTTTCCAGTTCGGCCTTTACCGAGGCATAATTGTACATTTCGCCATTGAAGATGAGGCACCAGTGCTTGTACCACATGGGCTGGCGGCCCGCTTCACTGAGGTCGATGATGGAGAGCCGGCGGTGGCCAAGGCCCACTTGGCTGTTCACCAACTGAAAAAATTCGTAGCCGCTGCCGTCGGGGCCACGGTGCGCCAATATATCGGTACCCTTTTTTAATATTTCTACAGAAGAAGTATTTTTAAAATCAATAAACCCTGAAATTCCACACATGTATTACTTGTTTTGAAGCTGTGCCAAAAAATCGGTTTGTATTGCATTGAATGCTTCAAACGGACCGAAAGCTGGATTTTGAAGCTGGTTTTTGGCATCTATTATTGTCGGAACCGCACCTTTTTGGTCAGTAAGTACACCAATAACAGGTGCGAAAGTAATTAAATTATCAACAAGCAGTCGTATTAATGGTATTGCTATGGAAAACTAGCCATCAGCCCTATGGGATAGGCCCTAGCTGTATAGCAGCGGCATATCCATGGCTTTTGGCCCAACCCTGCTATAGGTATTGCTTTTTTGAGCCAAATAGATTTATAGAACTAAAAAAAGGATAATTTTGCCGCCCAATAAGCCGTAATCGGCATTTTGTTAAAAATATTAAATGAAAGAAGCATATAATAGGCTCCCGTTACGCACAATTACCACTACCAATAAACCGATTGAGGTTTTTACCGAACTTGATAAGGATGAAAATATTGATGCATCTGTTGTAAAATCATTTGGCGACGAGTGGTCGAAATTTGCGGTACACAGCTTTGAAAGTGTAAAAGAATTGCGCAAGGAATACTTCGACATCGTTGACGAAACAATGGTGAACAAGGATACTTATATGATCGATATTGGCTGTGGCAGCGGCCGTTGGACGGACTATTTTGTGGACAAGGCCGGTTTTATAGAAGCAGTTGATCCCAGTGATGCGGTTTATATTGCCGATAAGATGTTGGGCAACAAGGACAATATCCGTATTTCGCAGGCAAGCGTGGATACCATTCCTTGGCCGGATGAAACATTTGACTTTGGTATGAGCATCGGCGTTTTGCATCATATACCCGATACCAAAAAGGCATTGATTGACTGCGTAAAAAAAATAAAAAAGGGCGGATATTTTTATGTATACCTCTATTATCGCTTTGATAACAGGGGGTTCTTGTTCAAGACGGTTTTTTATCTTTCCAATATTTTCCGCATCATCATTTCCCGGTTGCCACAGGGCCTCAAGCGGTTTGCTTGTGAGGTAATGGCCATTTTTGTGTACTGGCCTTTTTCGAGGTTTGCGGGCCTATTGCACAAATTGAAACTGCACGGGCTGGCCAAAAAAATTCCGCTGGAACCCTACCACAACAAGCCTTTTTATAACCTGCGCAACGACTCCCTCGACCGTTTCGGCACCAAATTGGAGCAACGTTTTTTGCGCAGCGAAATAACGGAAATGATGGAGGAAGCGGGTTTAACGGATATAAAGTTTGGGGATAAAAGTGCCTTTTGGCATGCGGTTGGCAAACGAATGTAGTTTTAAAACAATGACTGAGCACAGAAAGAAAATATTGGTATTGTGCCCCCATCCAGAAGGGTATGTGCCGGGCCAACGGTTGAAGTATGAGCAATATTTTAGCAGTTGGCGCAGCAATGGCTTTGAGGTAACGGTAAAGCCTTTTTTTAATGAGGCCACACAAAAAGTGCTGTACAAAAAAGGACATTTTTTACAAAAAGTAAGCGGTACGTTGGGCAGCTATTGCAGGCGGTTGGCCCAGCTATTTACGGTACCCCAGTATGATATTGTATATGTTTTTTTGTGGGTAACCCCATTTGGCCCACCATTGATGGAATGGCTGGTAAGCAAGCTGGCAAAGAAGATGGTATATGATATAGACGATTTGGTGTACATTAAGCACAGTAAAGCCGAACCGTGGTATGCGCTTTTTTTGAAAGGCAGGAACAAACCCATGTTTTTAATGAAAAAGGCCGACCATGTGATTACCTGTACGCCTTACTTGGATGAATATGCCCGAAAATTCAACACCAACACCACCGATATTTCGTCTACCATCAATACGGATACCTATGTACCCGTAAACAAGTATGAAAATACCGATTCCCCCATTGTGTTGGGTTGGAGCGGCAGCCATAGTACCATCCGGATGCTCAAAACCATTGCCCCGGTTTTTTTAGCACTCAAAAAGCAGATCCGCTTCAAATTACTGATCATGGGCAGCACCGACTTTGAACTGGAGGGTGTTGATGTTGAGACGACGGAGTGGAGCGAAGAAAAGGAAATCCCTACGTTGCAAAAGATGGATATTGGGCTGTATCCCTTGCCCAATGAGGAATGGGTATTGGGCAAAAGCGGGTTAAAAGCGTTGCAGTACATGGCATTGGGCATTCCGCCCATTGCTACTAATATTGGATGCACCAATAGGGTAATTGAAGATGGGGTAAGTGGCTTTTTGGTTTCGGCAGAGCAAGAGTGGATAGATAAAATTGTGCTGTTGGCAAACGATCCTACTTTAAGAAAAACCATGGGCATGGCGGCCCGGGAAAGGGTGGAGCGATACTATTCCATTAAAGCCAATGAGGCGGTTTACCTTTCTATTCTTCAATCGGTAAGTGATAAAAAGTAAGGTCTTTATGCCTCAAAGTCCTTCTGTTCAAGCAGCACCTAGGCTCCCATAAACGTTACATGCTGGCTCTTCTGTTTTATTTTCCGCCTGCGATAAATCAAGTATTGGTGCAAGGGGAAAATTTTATACCGGTGCACAAAACGGCTCAGTTTATTGAACTTGCCCGTATCCATGGTAGATTTCAAATCGGCCGTTTGTACTGCATGTGGGTAGGCACACAGCAGCCGCTTAATGGCCTTCTTATCGTAAAAAAAGCCCCAGCTATCGGGCGTATTGGTAATGGGTGTGTTGGCCGCTATCATATTACGTGCCGCTTCTTGCGTAACCACATAGGCCGACCCGCAGGTAAGGTCTTTGTAATTGATCGGCACATACAATCCCGTTTGTTCAAATTGGTAAATGGCCTGCCGCTTAAGTTGAAGTCCGCCCCAAGCATTCCAAAACAATAACATCACATCGCCGGGCTGTATAATGCCTTCAATGTATGCTAGCAATTTGTCCAAATTGGCGGGCAGCACGGTGTCATCCTCCAAAAAAAGGGCATAGGGGTAGTTTTTATTAACGATGTCTTGATATACCAACTGGTTGGTCATGGTGCAGCCAATCAGCCCACGGTTGAACCATTCCATCTTTTCGTTGTGCTTTTTAATGGCGGCCACATCACAGCGTTCCTCAATTTCCGCTTGCGTAAGTTTTGCCCCTACCACACAATCAAAAAATTCATAATCGAGTGACGTGCCCTGCAATTGCCGCTCCATCATGGCCCGTCTTTCGGTACTGGTATTTAAATTAGTGATGTATATGTGCATGGTTATTATTTGTTTGGATCCGTGTAAACAAGTGGTTCCAATGTTTTTACTAATTTGGCAGGTACCCCTACCACTAAACTATTGCTATCTACGTGTTTGCTTACCACCGCTCCGGCTCCTACTACCACATTGTTGCCCAGCGTAATGCCGGGTAAAATGGTGGCACCGGTGCCGATAGAACAACCATCCCCAACAGATACCTTGCCCAGCAGGTTGGCCGCAGGCGATATTTCGCAAAAATTGCCGATGCTTACATCATGACTGATAAAAGCCCCTTTATGCAGCAAACAACCGCTGCCGATTGTGTTGCTGGTTTCTATTACCACTTGGTCCATAATGGTGGTGCCGGCACCTATCGCATTGTCAAAATGCCCAATGATGGCATGGCCAGAAATGATACTGGTAAGCACACCGCCCAAAGCACTCAATTGCTGTGCCATTTGGTAGCGGAGCCAAGGTTTGCCGATGCCCAAGGCAAAAGCGGGGCTTTGTGCCAAATGTGCCCTGGCCTGCTCCGGCGACGTTAATATGGGGAAGTGGTCAAAAAACAGGGCTGGTAGTCCGGGGGTTACCGCATCGTAAAAAGCCAGTGGCGTACTGGGGTTATTGTGGTACCATACGTGCAGCAGTTCTTTTGCATAACCGCCGGTTCCTACTATTAACATATCATGCCAGCATTATGGATTTAACAATATTTGCCACCCGTTCCACATCGGCCTGTGCCAGTCCATTGTACAGGGGCAACGATAATACCCGCAGACTGATGTCTTCGCTTACGGGGCAATGCTGTTTAGTGGTAAGATAAGGCAATGTGTTGAGCGAGGGATAGAAATACCGCCTGGGCAAAATATCGTTTTGCTTTAGCGCCTCGGTTACCCTATGCAGCTCGGTTTCGCTGCGTAGTATGATGGGGTAGTAAGCGTAATTGTATTGTGTGCCGCTACGGATGATGGGTTGCTGCAAAGGAAGCCCTGCCAACAAGGTATCATACCAGCCGCAGATGGTTTTGCGCTCTGCAATCAATTGATCCATTACGGGCAGGACGCAAAGCCCCATGGCGGCATGTACTTCCGATACCTTGCCATTGATGCCCAGGGTAAAATGCTCATCGCCCACATGGCCAAACTGACGCTCTAGGTACAGCTCTTTGGCCAATGCTTCATGGGGGGTTACAATGGCCCCACCCTCTACCGTATGAAACAGTTTGGTAGCATGAAAGCTAAGGGTAGAGGCATCTCCATAATTGCAAATGTTCTGCCCTTTGTAATGCACGCCAAAGCAATGGGCCGCATCGTAAATGATTTTCAAGCCATGTTTTTGCGCTATTTGTTCCAACCGCTCTATATCGCATGGGTTGCCATATACATGGGTGGCCAGTATGGCCGAGGTTTGCGGGGTAATCAGTTGCTCCACCGCATCGGGGTCGATGGTAAGGGTGGCTGGTTCAATATCGGCAAATACAGGCGTACAATGCTGCCACAGGATGGCCGAAGTGGTAGCCACATAACTAAACGGGGTGGTAATGATTTCGCCTTTGAGCTGTAGGGCGGCAATGGCCATTTGCAAAACCACGGTGCCGTTGTTGCAAAACCACAAATGCGGCACCTGCAAATAATCCTTTAGCTGTTGCTCCAGTTCTTTTACACAGGTTCCATTATTGGTAAGCCAACCACTTTCCCATATTTTTTCGATATAGGCCTGATAGTTTTGTAGCGGCGGCAAGTACGTTTTTGTTACATTAATCATATGATGATTTCCTACATCCTTGCCGTTAAGGGCAGTCCGTAATGTGATTGATAAAGTTCATACATAAGAGGCTGTTAATGTGACAACAAAAGCAATATTACAGCCTTGTTGCGCAGGGCCTCATTTTGAAGTGCAAATATACGGAGTAAAGCCCATCAGGTGCCGTTTTTTAGCACTTCGGCATAAATGCTACGGAGGCCCGCCATATGGTGTGGCAGGGTAAATTGCTGCTCTACCCTTTGCTTGCCCGCTTGGCCCATTGCAGCCAATTGGGCCGGTTGCTGGGCTAGTTGGCGAATTTGGACGGCCAGTTCGGCGGGCTGTTGTAAGTTAAAGTAAAGGGCTGTTTCTTCGCATTGCTCCTTAAAAGAAGCGATGTTGCTGAGCAGCAGGGGCATTTGTAGAGCCATGGCTTCCAATACGGCCAAAGAGAACCCTTCATAGGTGGAAGACATTACAAAAGCATCGTATTGGGGTATAACGGCCTGTATATTGGATACCTGCCCTTTGAGTACCACTTTGGCCCCGGTACTGTCAATCTGTTGCTGCAGTTCCTGCTGTAGGGGGCCGCTGCCGTAAATATGCAGTTCGATGGGCAGTTCCTGTAGCTGGGCCATAGCGGCTATCAAGTAAGATTGGTTTTTTTGTATGCGCAGGGCACCTACCGATATGAGTCTGAAAACCGGACCGGGAGCGGTTCTGGGGCCACTACTATTAAAAATGCGGGTATCTACAAAGGTGTACAGGGCCCAAGCCTTGTAGGGCTTTAGCTGCAAAAAGCTAAAATATTCAGCCAAGGCACCTTTGGCCACCGCAATGATGTGGTTTTTGCGCAAGCGATACGTAAACTTGTCGAGTAATTTCAAATACCATTTTTTGTAATCCACCAATTGTGCCACAAAAGCATGTATGGTGGTAATCAATGGCATGCGGTTGAGCAGGGTTAAACGGGCCAATACGGTAGGCCAATAAAGATGGGTATGTATCAACTGTGGGTTTACTTGCTTCAGCACCTTCCGTAGCCGCCAAGCGATGATGGGGAAAAAGAGAAAATGCCAGAGTTTGAGCCGCAGGCTGATATAACGGTCGCACTTGAACTCATCGCCAAAATGATTGCTGTCGAACAGGGTGATGACAACATTGTTGTATTCGGTCAATTCTTTTACCACGGTTACCAGCATGGTTTCGGCACCGCCCCTGCCCAAATCGAAAATGATGTGTGCAATTGTTTTTTTCAATTACGTGTTTGTTTGCTGCAGTGCATCGGCATATACCTGCCTTACTACCTGCATGTGATGCGTTAAAGTAAAATGCTGCAGCACCCTAGTTTTGGCCGCTAGCCCCAACTGTTCCAGTTGTTTTGGATTACCGGTCAACTGCAATAATTGGGCCGCAAAATCAGCCGGATTATCCAAGTTGAAGTAGAGGGCTGTATCGGCACATTGCTCCCTAAAAGAAGCAATATCGCTTAGCATCAAGGGCATGCCCATGGCCATAGCTTCCAGTACAGCCAGCGAAAAGCCTTCGTACAGGGATGGCATCACAAATATATCGTATTGCGGAATGATTTCATTAATATTAGTTACCTGCCCCATTAACCTTACGGCTACCTGCTTTTCGGCTATCAGTGCTTTTAGTTCGTCGTACAGCACATTCATACCGTATATATCCACGCTGATGGGCTGCCCTTTCAAATGCTCAAAGGCTTCTACCAAGTAGCGGTGGTTTTTTTGCAGCGTTAGGCGGCCCACCGATATCAGGCGGATGGGTTGGCCGGGTTGCCGCTGTGGGCGAACGGTGTGGTTAAATTTGCGTATATCCACAAACGTGTATGGTGATATGGCTTTGTAAGGTGTTAGTTTCAAAAAGCTAAAATACTCATCCAATGCGCCTTTGGAATCGGCCATCATAATGGTTTTGCGCCAGCGGTAAGTAAGTTTATCCAACCACCGAATGATCCATTTTTTATACTCCAAAGAAGAGGCGATATACGCATGAATAGTGGTAACCAGCGGAATGCGCTTGGGTGTGCCCAGCCTAGCGGTAAGGGTAGTCCAAAACAAGCGGGAGTGCACCAAGTCCACCTTTTGTTGGCGTATGATGCGGCGTAGCTTTAGGGCATAAAAGGGAAACAAAATGGGATGTTTTACATGCAGGCAAATGTATCCATCGCAGGTAAACTCATCACCAAAATCGTTTACATCTTTAAAGGTAACCACGATGTTCCTGTACTCTTGCAGTTCCCTAACGGTGGTAACCAAAATGGCTTCGGCACCACCCCGACCCAAGTCGTGGATTATGTGTAAAATGGTTTTTTTTTCTTTCAAGATGGTTTATTTTGTCCAAAGGTTTAAGCGGGGTACAAGTGCAGGTCAATCATTTCCTTGTTGCTGCAAAAATCTTCCCTGCTCAATGGTTTTTGCGCCAAGGTAACTTTGTACCCGGCATTTACCACAAAGTCGTATATATCTTCCAATCGATCGCCTTTTTTAGCAATGGGCGTGGGGTGGATGGCCAATATGCAAAAGGGCCGGAATTTTTTGAGCGTTTCCGCTGCGCCCCTAATGGCATCGTATTCGGCACCCTCCACATCAATTTTAATAAAATCTACCCGCTGCAAGCCCTGCTGTTGTACAAAAATATCCACGGTAGTAACCGGAACGGTGGTTCCCTTAAGGCCCCTGTCTTCCAAATATTCTACCAAGCTATTGCTGTTATCGCCTACCACATCCGATTCGTAAAAAACAATGGAACCCTCTTTGTTGCTCACCGCCTGCTCGCAAGCCACCACCGTACCCGCTCTTTTGTTCATGCGGATGGTTTGCTCCAACAACTGCCGGGTGGCCAATGTAGGTTCAAATGAAAACACTTTTCCGTTTTTGCCCGTAAGCTCTGCCGCCACCATGGAAAAAAGGCCAATATGGGCACCAATATCCAGTACCACACCGTTTTGCGGTACAGATTTTATCAAAAAATCAAAATTTTCCTGCTCGTAATCAGATGGGAAATAGTTGATATAGCGGGTTGGCAGCCGCACGGGATAACCAAAAAAGGTTTTTTTAAGCCCCTTACCAAATGTAAAAAAATCAACTACTTTATATATTAACTCTTTCATTGCTCTATTTTGTATAATACGCTTTCCCCGGTATTAATGCCGCAACATAAACGGCTATTGGCCGTGTAAATTGCCCACTTGCCGCAGGAAATTGTTTTTTATGCAACAGCGTTTGGGTTGCTAAAAATACGTTTTACGTATTTGTAAGAAAAAAGCAAAGTTATTATTAAAACCAATACATAGCTGACGAAAACGGAAAGTGCGGCGCCTTGCTCGAACCAACGTGGCACAAAGAAAAAATGGCAGCCCAGGCTGATAACAATATTGAAGATGGAAAGCAGGAGTATCTTTCTTTTCTGTTTGTGAAACAGCATGTACGAGTAAAAAAAGTAGCAAATGCCCCAAATAAAGTAGCCGGCCGCTATCAGGTACATATAGCGCAAACCGGGATGGTAGCTGGCATTGATGAACCATTTGTACATCAGCGGCGAAAAGGCCACAATGCCCACCAAACCGCCAAAAGTAGCCAGGGCATAGATGAAAAAATGCTTGCGGATGGCGGGGTAATTTACTTTTTCGGCTGCCAGATAGGAAAATATCTTGGGAAAGATGTACTGCAGCAGGGCCGTGCAAAAGATATTGACCACCGAAGCAAAAATGCAGGCATAGCCATAAACCCCCACCCTCGCATTATCACTGGTGTAGTGCGATACAAAAAATTTGTCGGAGGCCATCATGCAAAATACACCCGACTGCATCAGGATGATGGGCAGGGCATACAGCAGCTCACTTTTTAAGTATTCCTTTTTTACCTTGCCAAATAGATAGCCTTTTTTCCTAAAATAGAAATAGCCCCATACCGTAATGGTCAACTGACTGGCGATGATACCGGCCACCCGGCCCTTCCAATGCCACATAAACACAATTACCAGCAGCAACGACAAACCAATTTCGATGCTCAAACGCAGCATTTGTGCCTTGAGGTACATGTTGGGTTGGTGGTTGTTGCGGATAAGGGCGGCAAACTGCTCGGTGCAAAACAATAAAAAGGCCGATACCGGCACTACCCATATAAAAGAGGCCGGGAAACCGTAACTGGCGGCCAAATAATGATAAAAAACGCCAAAAAACAATATGGATAAAACCGTAACCGCAATGGGCATTACAAAGCCGGTGGTAAAAAAATTGCTGAACTCCTGTTTGTCCAGTTTAAAAAAATCGCTGCCGGTAGATTGAATAGTGCCCAAGCAAATAAATGGCGATAGAAAGAGGATGGAGCTATTCATCAAGCTGAGTAGCCCATTTTCTTCCGGGGTAATATAGGCAGGGTTGGAATAGACAAAGAGCAGTAAAAAAGCCACGGCTTTTCCAAAAAAATTGGAAAATGTGTAGGTGCCCGCTGCAATAACGGCTGGATTCTTGCGTAAATTAATGAGCTTCCTTAATACTTTCATGCCCGGGTTGCTATTGCCTTCTTGTTTTGGCCAGCCAACGGCCCGCCTTAGTAAAACCGCACAAAATAAAGCCTTATTGATGAAAGACGGATTGAAATTTAAGATAAATTTGCATCTTGCCTTAAACCATAACCGGCATTATATGTAATGAATGAGCATTCTTGATTTCATATTATTCCCTTTATACGTTTACCTTTTTTACTGGTATTTTAAGCTGCGAAAAAACGACAATCCATTAATGGACCGCTATTTCATGCTCGGCTTTTGGGCAAAAGTGGCCGGTTGTGTTGGGTTCACCATTTTTAATACCTATATCTCACAAGGCGACTCTTATGGTGTGTACCAAGCCGAGGGCTACCAAATACAGCGGTTGATTATCAACGATATTACCAATATCAAGTTGCTGTTTACGCCCGTTGGCGCTTATGATACCACGCTGTTTATCGATCCACTAAATGTGGGTACCTTAAAAGCGGAAAGTAATTTTTTGGTGGTGCGCATAGCAGCCATTTTATCGTTTTTCAGTTTTGGCCACTATTTTGTTACCAACTTTTTGTTTTCCATGATCTCTTATGCGGGCATGTGGCGCCTGTTTAAGTTTTTTTGTCTCGAAAAGCCACACCTGCACAAGTATTTTGCCATTGCCATCCTGTATTTTCCTACGGTGGTTTTTTGGAGCTCTGGCGCCATGAAGGATCCTTTGTGCATCGGTGGGCTGGGCTTTATCACGTATGCGCTGTACAACTTGGTGTACAAAAAGCAAGGCCTCTTGGCCAACTCGTTGATTGTACTGGTAGTAGGGTATGTGCTCATCGTTTTAAAAGTGTACATTTTGGTTGCCTACCTGCCCTTTTTATCGCTTTTCTTGGTATTAAAAAATGTTACATTGGTTAAAAACCGCTTTTTCAAATACCTTATTGCACCCTTGTTAATCGCAGGCTGCATTTTCGGGTTTACCAAATTGATGGATAATTTTGATGAGGAACTGGGCAATTATGCATTCAGCAATATTACCGAAACAGTAAAAACACAGCAGTATAATTTTCTGTTGCAAGCAGAGGAGTCGGGCTCTAGCTTTACATTGGGTGCCGATTTTGACGGTTCTTTTGGGGGCATGGTAGCCATGGCACCGGCAGCGATTGTGGCCACGCTCTTCCGGCCTTTTTTGTGGGAGTCTAAAAAATTATCCACGCTATTGTCATCAATGGAGAGTTTGGCCCTGATGTTTTTTACCATTTATGTATTGTTCAAAGCAGGGATAGTGGTTTTTTTCCGATCGCTGTTTAAAGACCCCTTGGTGGTTTTCTGCTTCTCCTTTTCCATGATGTTTGCCATTTTTGTAGGGGCCACCACCCTCAACTTTGGCAGCCTAGTGCGCTACAAAATACCATGTATGCCCTTTTACCTCATCACCCTATTTTTGATTTTGGATATTGCCAACCGTAAGGCGGTAAAAGCGCCGAAAATCCCTTTAAATGTGCGTGTTGAAAGTTGATGGGGGTATTTCAAATGTTTGCCCTCAATCATGCTTATTAACGAAAGTTATATATAATCCATCGCCAACTACGTGACGATAGTAGAAGAATCGCCGATGATCAAAGACCGGCGGCGGCGAAGGGTTTACAATTTGTTTCGCATGCCCCTGTCTGGTCTTTAACCAACAGCGGCATGTGCCGATCAGGTTATTGCAGCAGTTTTTCGGCCGACCCGGGGAATTTGAAATATATCTAAGCGCACCATCACGCTTTATCTTCTTTGCTGAACATATCGCTAAAAATATTATTCTTGTCCAGCTCTTCAATATCGCTCAGTTCCAGTTCAATGGCACGGGTACTTTTATTGATTTCCAGTAATGACAATACAATGGAGGTGAGTAAAAACAAAAGGCTAAGGGCAAAGATAAAATGCGCCAACACCATGTTTTGCCGAAAGATAACGTACATGCATAGTACACAGCAAAAAAAACTCATGATGCCAAACCCCTGCATGTAACGGATGAGGTTAAGGCGGCTACGTATATTTTTTATTTGTTGCAACAGGTTTCTTTCCCGCCCACCTTGCACATATTCCGAATGCAGTTTGCGTACCAGCGAAGCCAGCGACAAAAAGCGGTTGGTATAAGCCAGCATTAACAAAGTGATGGCCGGGAACAACAGGGCGGGGGTATTGATGCTCAAATCTGTCATATTACAAAGTAATATCATTTTTGCTTATAAAGCAGTCCAACAATTACTGGCATTATACCTATATGGATTGCATTACAGCCTAACTCCATTGACCGATTTTTCACTTCAATAGCAATAGTATCTTCGCTATTTTAGCCATAAAAGCAAGATGGACATGATGGGGATAGGATTTTTCAACTGGGCCAGAAAGTAATCGGCAAAAAAAAGCTGCCCCTTAACGGTAGCAGCTTTCAATAGCTCAATATATTTTATTATCACATATTCTCTATCACCCCGGCAATGCCCTGGCCACCGCCCACGCAAGCGGTAACGATGCCGTACTTCTTGTTCAACCGCTTCATATCGTTCAGCAATTGAATGGTGAGCTTGCAACCGGTACAGCCCAAGGGATGGCCCAAGGCAATGGCCCCACCGTTGATGTTTACGATATCGGGGTTAAGTTGCAATTCCCTTATCACCGCCAGCGATTGAGAAGCAAAAGCCTCGTTCAGTTCAATCAAATCAATATCGGCCAAGCTCAGCCCCGATTGTGCCAACACTTTGGGTACCGCTGCCACCGGGCCAATACCCATAATGCGGGGGTCTACGCCGGCGCTGGCACAGTTTACCAAGCGGCCAATGGGCTGTAGCCCCAGTTCTTTTACCATGCTTTCGCTCATCACTATCACAAAGGCAGCACCATCGCTTGTTTGCGACGAGTTGCCCGCTGTAACCGAGCCACCCACGGCAAAAGCCGGTTTCAGTTTGGCCAATGCGGCCGTGGTAGTGTCGGCCCTTACCCCTTCGTCGGTATCTACGGTAAAGTTTCTTTTTTGCTTTTTGCCCTTGGCATCCAAATACGTTTCTTCTACCGTAATGGGCAGTATGCCGGGTTTAAAATAACCATTTTCAATGGCCGCTTTGGCTTTGGCATGGCTGTTAAAGCTAAATTCATCTTGGTCTTCGCGGCTTACTTTAAAGTCCTTGGCCACGGCCTCGGCCGTAAGGCCCATGCTCAGGTAATAATCGGGCTCATCACTGGCAATGGAAAAAGCCGGAACCGTTTTCCAACCCGCAGTAGGTACCATGCTCATGCTTTCCACGCCGCCGGCAATAATGCAACTGGCCATGCCGCTGCGAATTTTGGCGGTAGCCATGGCAATGCTCTCCAACCCGCTGGCGCAGTACCGGTTGATGGTAAGGCCCGCTGCTTGGTGGCCCAAGGCCCTGGCGGCGATAATACGGCCCACCTGCAAGCCTTGTTCGGCTTCGGGTACGGCATTGCCCACAATCACATCGTCTACCCGCTTGGCATCCAACTGCGGCACAGTGGCCATCAGTCCCTGAATCACTTGTATGGCCAAATCATCTGGCCGGGTAAAGCGGAATCCGCCTTTTTTGCTTTTGGCCACGGCCGTGCGGTAGCCTGCTACTATATACGCTTCTTGCATAATGCTTTGTTTAACTGTCAAAAGAAGTTGTTTATGCAACTTTCTATATCAAAGATAGGATTTTTAGCAGGATGGCAAAAAAATGCAGTTGATGCTAGTGTATTTCAAATTTTCGCTTTCAATACACTCGAGCCATTAGGGTTCTCAACCTTCGCTTTGGTACGGCCTCATAAAAAAGCCGTTTAGAAAATTGAAGCTGAGGGCGCAAAAGAAAAACAGTTGTTACTGAGGCTTGGCAGCGCTATTGGCCTGTAAGTCTTACTGAAGCTAGGTTTTGCACTACCGATTTAGCTTGTTTTTCTTTAGCCCGAGGGTTCAATTTTTAGGCTTTTTTATGCAGCCTTGATTTTTTGCTCCACTTTTGTATCAAGACAAAAGTGGAAAAACCCGCTGTAAAAGGCAATTTCAAATTGGGACAAGAACGAAAATTTGAAATACTCCGAGTTAAATTAGCCTCTTAAATAAGCAACGCCAATAGTATCTTTGCGCCGTATGTATCAATTGCTCAGAAGGTTTTTGTTCCTGTTCGATCCAGAGTGGGTGCACTATTTTTCCATGAACGCCCTGCGCTTGTTTAGCCGCTTGGGAATGGTGCCCAAGGCCCGGTTAACGGGGCCTGGTTTACAAAAAAATAAGCTGGGACTTTCCTTTTCCAACCCCGTGGGCCTAGGGGCTGGTTTCGACAAAAATGCCCGTTACTTGAATGAATTGACGGCCCTGGGTTTTGGCTTTGTAGAAGTGGGTACGGTTACCCCACTGGCCCAAGCGGGCAACGACAAACCCCGGCTGTTCCGACTGCCGCAGGATAAAGCACTCATCAACCGCATGGGCTTTAACAACGATGGTGCGGCGGCTATTGCCGAGCGGCTGCGCCAATGGCGGCAACGCCCGGCAGCCCAACAAGGCGGCCTGATTATTGGCGGCAATATTGGCAAAAACAAGGTAACGCCCAATGAGGAAGCTTGGCTGGATTATGAAAAGTGTTTTACGGCCCTGCACCCATATGTAGATTATTTTGTAGTAAATGTGAGCAGCCCCAATACGCCCGGCCTACGGGAGTTGCAGGAAAAGGAAGCGCTGCGCAAAATATTGACCCATTTGCAGCAATTGAACCAGCAACTGGACAAGCCACGGCCGATTTTATTGAAAATTGCCCCCGATTTAACCAACGAGCAGTTGGAAGATGTGGCCAGTTTGGCGGTGGAAATACAATTGGACGGATTAGTGGCCAGCAATACCACTATCAATAGGGTGGGGCTGGTAACGCCGGGAACAGACTTGGAAGCAATAGGGGCGGGTGGGCTAAGCGGGATGCCCTTGCGCAACCGGGCTACGGAAGTGGTGGCCTATCTGCACCAAAAAACCGGCGGGCAAATGCCGATTATTGCCAGTGGCGGTATTTTTTCAGCAGCCGATGCCAAGGAAAAACTAGCTGCTGGGGCCGATTTGATACAGGTGTGGACGGGTTTTATTTACCAAGGGCCTGCCATTGTACGGCAGATTTGCAAAGGTTTGGCACAATAATTTTCTTTATTACAAATTGCTGCCGCAACTTTGCAGCGCAGTAGATATATTATTATGGAGCATTTATTTACATCCGAAAGCCTGATTAGCTTTTTTGTTTTGGTGGTACTGGAAGTGGTACTAGGTATTGACAATGTGATTTTTGTAAGCATTATCATGAACCGGCTCAAGCAGGAGAAGGACCACAAAAAAGCCCGTTATATCTGGATGGTCACTGGTATCATTAGCCGTAGTTTGCTGCTCATGGCCTTGGGATGGTTGCTGAGCCAAAAAGGCAAATCCGTATTTACCATTGGCGGTAAAGGGTTCGACTTGGCCAGTATTGTAATGCTGTTGGGCGGCCTGTTTTTGATATACAAATCGGTTAAGGAAATTCATGGTAAATTGGAGGGAGAAGACCCCAATGTGAACCAAAAAAACCGTAAAGGCCTTTCGCTGGGACAGGCTATTGCCCAAATCATATTGATAGACGCTGTATTCTCTTTTGATAGCATCATCACCGCCGGGGGAACGGCCGACCATGTGGAAATTATGATAGCGGCTGTGGTAATTGCTATGGCCATTATGTTTTTGTTCAGTCCCAGAATTGCTGCCTTTATACACAAGCATCCTACCCTTAAAATGCTGGCGCTTTCGTTTTTGGTAATGATTGGCCTAAGCTTGGTGATGGAAGGCTGGGATGCCGAAGCGGCGCACAAACTCCACCTGAAAAACTATATCTACTTCGGTATGGCTTTCTCTTTTTCGGTGGAAGTACTGAACATGATCATGCGCAAAAGGTCGGACAGGACGGTAAAACTGAACGAACCCGTTTTGGATGAACCGGAAGAAGGGTTCAGCGACGAAGCAAAATAATACTTTCCTAAATTTTATGATTTCTTTAACATTTCGGCTACACTTTTTGTGGAAGATGATGCGTTAAGCATCCATACAATCACAATCTTCTTTTATGCGCTGGATGTTGCTTCTCGGCTTGGGCATGGCCGGCTTTTGTACCTATGCCATTGTTAAAAAAATAGTGCCCCTTGCCACTAATAAAAAGGGGCTTGACAAAACAAACAAGATTGACCCCCGTTTGAGCAAAGTCGAATGGGCGGCAGAAAAAATTCGGCTGCAAGGCATGGGCAACCACATGGAAAGCTATGCCAAGCAGAAGGGCTATAATAGCCGCCATTGTTTTTTGCTCGACATGAAACTGCCTTCCGGTCGCAATCGGTTTTTTGTGTACGACCTAAAAAACGATAGCGTACTGTTTGCCGGCTTGGTTACCCATGGCAGTGGTACTAATTACAGCGAAACGGTACAATACTCCAATGAAGTGGGCAGTTACTGCACATCGCCCGGCAGGTATAAAATAGGGGCCGCCTACATGGGTAGGTTTGGATTGGCTTATAAATTACATGGCCTAGATGCCTCCAACAGCAATGCTTATGCGAGGGCGGTGGTATTGCATGGCCATTCCTGTGTGCCCGACCAAGAAATTTACCCGGGCGAAATTTGCGAAAGCTGGGGCTGCCCCACGGTGTCGCCCCATTTTTTGGAGCAACTTAAAGCGTATTTGAACAATACAGAAAAGCCTATGTTGTTGTGGATCGTAAACCAATAATGGGTATTACAAAAAAGGCCGTCTGTAGTAGTACAGATGGCCTTTTAATGAATTGTATAAACTAAAAAACGTTGTTAGAACATGGGCACTTCTATGGCCAGTAATTCCGCATCCGTATTGGCAGTTATATCAAAGCTGTCGGCTTCCCAAACGCCGAGGGCATCCCTATCGTTCAGTTCGGTACCATTGATGGTAACGGTGCCTTTGATGACCATGATATACACACCGTTGCCTGAAAATGCATTGCTATACGCTTGTGTATTACCTGCCTTGATATTGGTGAGCAAAAACCGGGCATCTTGGTTGATCCAAAGCGCATTATCGGCCTCAATGGGCGAAACAACGATCTGCCATTTGCCCTCCCTATCGGCCAATTCGAATTTGCGTTGGTCGTAACGGGGCTTGATGTTTTCTACCTTGGGAAAAACCCAGCACTGAAAAAGATTGACCGCTTCGGTAGCTGAAGCGTTGAACTCCGAGTGACGTACACCAGTGCCCGCACTCATGATCTGTACATCCCCTGCTTCGATGATGCCTTCGCCACCCGTACTGTCTTTGTGCTGCAAAGCCCCTTTCAGCGGAATGGTTACAATTTCCATGTTATCATGCGGGTGGGTGGGAAAACCGCCACCGCCCGCTACGATATCATCGTTGAGCACCCGCAGGGCCCCAAAATGCACTTTGTCGGGGTTATAAAAACCCGCAAAGCTAAACGAATGCTTGGCATTGAGCCAGCCATGATCGGCAGCGCCTCTATCGGCCGCTTTATGCAATACTGTATTCATAAACTTCCTTTTTTTAAATTCAATGTTTAAACATCAAAATGCATGCCGCTAAGCAATTTGGCATACATCCTGTCTTTTTGTCATTAGCGAGGTGCATTTCAAATTTTCGCTTTCAATGCAACCAAGTTGTTAGAGTTCTCAACCTCCGCTTCGGTATGGCCTCATAAAAAAGCCGTTAAGAAAATTGAACTTGAGGGCGCAAAAGAAAAACAGTTGTTACTGAAGCCCGACTGTGCTATTGGCCTGTAAGTCCTACTAAAGTTAGGTTTTACACTACAGATTGAGCTTGTTTTTCTTTAGCCCGAGGGTTCAATTTTTAGGCTTTTTTATGCAGCCTTGATTTTTTACTCCACTTTTGTATCAAGGCAAAAGTGGAAAAAGCCGCCATAAAATGTAACTTCAAACTAGGACAAGAGCGAAAAATTTGAAATATGCCCTATTAGCGCCGCAGCACTATTATTTGTTAAAATTACTTAGCTTACACGAGTTAAAAATGTTAAAATCGAAATCCGCTGCTTTAAAAACCGTAACAAATCCTTTCTCCTGCCGTATAGCCGGTACACCAAACTGAATTTGTATGAAACGATTTGCCAGTTTTGCGGTTTCTATTTGCTTTGCTTTACAGGCTACGGCCCAGTTGCTTTATACAAGCCCGGTATATCCCATCCGGAAAGATTCGGCCGTAAAGTATGGAGTGTCGCCTAATTATTGCGGTCGCCCAGATACCCTTAAAATGAATATCTACAAACCCATTGGCGATAACAACCGGTTTCGCCCTGTTGTTGTTTTTGTACACGGGGGCGGATTTGTGTCTCCCGAAGACTTTAACGAATACCACATGAACACGTTGGCAAAGGAATTTGCCAAACGGGGCTATGTTGCCGCTTCCATTGATTATCGGGAGGGTATGCACTTGTACAATTACGGTACGGGACTGCCGGGCTCCATCAATATCCTAACGCCAGATTGGTCGGCCATCGCCGGGGCTTACATAACTGATTCTGCAGAAGTTGTTCGGGCCCTTTATCGAGCACAGCAGGATGTAAAAGCGGCCATCAGGTTTATGAAGCATCGTAGCCTTACCGACAGCAGCAGTACCTGCAAGTTTTTTATTGCAGGGCATAGTGCAGGGGCCATCACCGTTACGGCGGCAGCTTTCACCGATCTAGCCTCGGAAAAATCGCCACTCGCCCAGCTTAACAGCACAGTGGCCAATCCAAATTGGCGCAACCGCTGCGAATTTGCAAACCCGTTCAATCCGGCAGAGTGCTGGGTGGTGCAAGCCAATGGCCCAGCGGGCAGGGACAATTATGCGTACCGGTTGCAAAACCCAGCGCCATTTGATTACGAAAATGCAAGCTGCTATAACAGGCCAGACTTAGGGCCAATTGATGGCACCGAAAATATATCCAGCGGATTTTCTACCAAAATAATGGGTGCAGCCGCATTGGCAGGCGCTATAGTGGACACCAATATTTTTGCGGGGCCCAACAAACCGGCTTTTTATATGTACCATACCAATAATGATGTAGTAGTGCCGGTAAATGTAAATTATCCGTTTACTTTTTGGGCCGACTTTTTATCGCCGGCACCGCATGTGAAGTGGCCGGTAATGTATGGCAGCAATTGGATGAAAAATAAATTGACCCGCTTGGCCTATCAGGCACCATTTAAGTTTGACCTGTACGATAACAGTACCGATATTTTGCTTTCGCAAACGCATGATTTATTGCCCAATGATTTTGTAGTTGCCGATAGTGTGGCCCGCTTTTTTGCAAGGGTGATGGATACCAGTACGGCTTGCTTTACGGTTTTGGCATCGGCTTTTGATTTTAATCTGCAACTGCGCCAAAATATACCTACTTTAAATTGGGATGCCAACTGCAATACCAGCATTCGATATGTTGTTGAACGGTCTTCGAACGGCCAGGATTTTTTTGCGATTGACAGTGTGGCCTGTAGTAGCAATGCTGCTGGCAAATTGCAGTACCAAGATAGCAAGGCCCCTAGTGGTACCCCCTTGTTTTATCGCATCAAGCTAGTACAGCAAAATGGCAATGTGGTGTATTCAACCATCAAGTCACTAACAACAATTGCCAGGGCCGGGGGATTGAACATTTACCCCAATCCAGCAAGAAACTATTTTTGGCTATCGCTGCCCGATGGCCGTATCTACGAAAAATATGTACTTACTATATTCGATATTACCGGTAGGCAAGTGCACCAACAATCATTTTACCCCAGCCAGCAGCGATTTGATTTTTCCATTAAAAGCAGTGGCACTTATCGGGTGGTGGTTACCGCGCCGCATAGCCCCACACGCACGGCCAGCGTACATATTGTTCAATAAAAGCAAAAGCCCCTTTGGACTTACCAAAGGGGCTGCAAATTATTTTGTGAATTTTATATTTTCTTATTCAACCACAGCCGCATCCTGCCCAAAATCGTTACTGCCTGCCGCTTCTTCCTCGGCATCCCTATTTTCGTTCCATTCTAAAATAAAATTGTTGCGGCCCTCGCCGGTCAATATCAGCATATACTTTTGCTGCACCAGTTCCAGCAAGCTTAAAAACAAAAAGATGGCATGTATCCTGTCTTCGCAAACCTCAAATATTTTTTCAAACGATAAGGTTTTTTGGTCACGGCAGGTTTCCAACATAAACTCCCTGCTGCCCTCCATAGTATAATTGTACTGCACTACGGTATGTACAGGCTTGTTGTTGCGCTGCTGAATACGCTGGGCAATCCTTTCAAAAGCCTTCATCAGCTTGAACAGTGTGAGCGTTTGTATTTCCGTACCCTCGCCGGCTTCTTCGCCAATTTGGGACAGCTCCCGTTGCAGGTTACCACGCTTTACCATCAGCATCCGCACGGCTTCCATTTCGGCCATTTTTTCGGAGGCTTCTTTAAAGCGCTTGTATTCCAATATCTTATCAATCAGTTCTTGGCGGGGGTCAATTTCGTTGCCTTGGGCATCCAGCTCCTTGCGGGGCAAGAGCATTTTGGCCTTGATGCGCATCAAGGTGCTTACAAACAAAATAAACTCACTGCTCAGCTCAATGTTCAGTTTTTCGGAGCCATGGATAAAGTCTAAAAAATCGTTGATGATACGGGTAATGGGAATATTGTATATATCCAATTCGTCACGCTCAATGAAAAAGAGCAAGAGATCGAAAGGACCTTCAAACTGATCGAGTTTAATTTGATATGATGCCGTATTTGCCATGCCTTTGGTTTAAAAAAAATCTCCCCGCCACATGGCGGGGAGAGCAAAAGTATTAATTAGTTGGATATAATTTAAAACTTGGCATTGAAACCTACGCCCAATGTGGATAATACCTGCAAACCGTGTGCACGGGCAGGTACGAAGGGGTTGGGGCTCTTTTGCTTGATGTCGTGATCGTACATCAAATCCAAATTGTAGGTTACATTAATATATTTGTTAACCTTTAAGTTGAACTGGTTGGTCATAAAAAGGTCCATATTGGTAAACTCTTTCAAGTAATTGCCATACAGGTCAATTTTACCATAATAGTGTACATTCTTCATGATTTCTTTACGGGCATTGGCTGTTATAAAAAGGCCAAATTCGCCGCGGTGCTCTTTTACGGGATCTACACCATACAACTTGGACAAGGGTGTTTCCACATTGCCTTCGAAGATACCGCCTTGGGCAGCATAGCTGTACGGGCCGTTGGTAACGATCGTCCACCTAGCTGAAAGGGGAGAAGCAAAAGCATTGAACCACCTATTGGGCTGCCAGTCGATGCCAATGGGTGCTACCACGATATAGGCAGGGGCGAAAAAGCCCGAATTGCGCCTTTTCGTGCCAGAGCCAAAATAATTGTATTCATAGCCATCGGTCAATTGGCTGCGGAGCTGCGCCAAAGAAGACAGGCTGAATTTTTTCCAATTTTTGGGTTTGCAACTCAGTTTGGTCAAAAAGTCCAAGCGGTCGTTGATTTTACGTACACCCAAAGAGGTAGTATTTACCAAACCATAATTTACGTCCAAATTGTTAACCCATACCTTGCGGCCCCAAGTTCTATTGGCATATAGGTTAAGGGCACCGGTAGTAGATAGGGAGAATTTGTCGCCCCCAGCAGCAATCCAGTTGCTATTGCCCACTTGTGTTAAATTGATGCTGATAGAACCACCTTTGGTCCAGCCATTTTTATTGGCTTTTGTAGAATCTTTCATGGCGTTTTGAGCCATCACAACAGACCCGCAAAATAATATTGCTACAAGCAAAAAAAATCTTCTCATCTTAGTTTGGTATTAATAAAAAATAAACAGCGTTCAGGCAAATTAGCAAGAACGCTGCGAAAATAAGACATTTATTTGTTATACAGGCAATTTTTAGGTTTTTACAGCTTCACTGTGAGGCCCAAACCGAGTATCTCTTTTATTTGGGTTTTTTCAACCACATCATGGTCATACACCACATCCACGCTGATGGTAGAGCCCAGCCATTTGTTGAATTGGAGGGCTAGCAGATTGGTGAAAAAAACGTCGATATTGCCCATATTGCGGCGATAATTGCTAAAAAGGTCGAGCCTGCCCGTATAAGTGGCCCATTTTGCCAAGGGTTGGCTGTATTTGGCCGTTAAAAAGGCCCCCATTTCGTAGTTGCTCGTATGCAAAGAATCCACGCCAAATTTGGCCAATCTGAAAAAAGAGGGATCTTTTTTGAATATCCAGCGCACCGTAACGGGCGACATAAACACAGAAAGGTGGTTGTTGGGCTTAAAATCGAGGCCGGGCGACAGGAGCAGTTTGCCGGGGGACAAAATATTGGATATTTTGATGCTGGAATCGCTGGTGTACTCAAAGCCACGCAGGGCCTGGGTGTTGAAATTGGCCAATAAGCTGGCATACCATTGTTTGCTGATTTGGCGACCATACTTGGTGGTTACGTCAATCCGGTCGTCTGTTTTGCGAAAACGGCCGTAGCTGGTCGCATTTTGAAAGCCCAGGGCCAGATCAAAATAATTGTCCCAAGTGTTTTTGCCCTTGCGGTAATTGAGCCCATAATTGAAAATGGCGTTGACGCCAAGGGTATTTTGCTCGCCGCCACCGGCCCAATTTTGCAGGCTCCCTTGGTTTACATTAACAATTAAAGTGCCCAATTTTGTCCAGCCATCTTTTTCGGCACTTTGGATGGCTTTGCTGGCCGCGGCTTGAAGGTCTTTTACGGCATCGCCTTGTGCGTGGGCCCTATTTGCAACCAGTAACAGCATGGCTGCGAGGGGGATTGCTATTCTCATAATCACTGTTTATAATAAAAAAGCATTGCAGTCACTAAGACCGCAATGCTTGTCAAATCGTTGTATAGAAGAAGGCTATTTTTTCAAACTGTCCCTGATTTCCATCAACAGGGCATCGGTTGAAGAAGGGCCTGCGGGAGCGGCTTCTGCTTTTTTCTTCTTCATTTTATTTAAGGCTTTGATAACCATGAATACTACCAAAGCAACAATTAAAAACTCAACAAATTGAGTAATAAAAGCGCCATATTTTACCGTAACAGCTTCTACGGCCTCAATGCCTTTGCTGGGATCGGCAACCACAGCGGGTTTGAGCTCAAAAGCAGCCTTGCTAAAGTCAACGCCTCCTGTAAGCATACCAATGGCCGGCATTACCATACCATCAATAAACGCAGATACCACTTTAGTTACGGCGGCGCCCATTACTACGCCCACAGCTAAGTCAACAAAATTGCCTGTAGCGGCAAACTCCTTAAATTCCTTGATAAATCCCATGTTGTGTTGGTTTTTTAAAATTTACAAATAGTTGAATTTTTTAAGGAAAAGGTTGTGTGACAAATAAAATCTTTTATCAAGACTTTTCAAAACTTTGTTTCGCTTTTTTTTGAAAGGTCGTTTTAATACCGTGCTTTTACAGCAACTTTGCCATCAATTATTATCATTTTGAGTAAGAACCTTACCAATTGGCTGCTCTTTACAGTGCTCTCCTTTATTTGGGGCAGCAGTTTTATACTAATGAAGTTTGGGCTTGAAAAACTAACTGCTTATCAAGTGGCAGCCCTGCGCATCGTATCATCGGGCCTAGTGCTACTGCCCATTGCTGTTAGGTGCCTGCGCAAGTTGCCCCGAAATAAATTGGTAACCATTTTTATGTCGGGCCTGTTGGGCAGCCTATTGCCCGCCTTTCTGTTTTGCCTGGCCGAAGTGGGCATCAGCAGTGCCTTGGCGGGTACCCTCAATGCCTTAACGCCCATCTTTGTTATATCCATCGGCATCCTTTTTTATAAGGCCCATATTTCTGCCAATAAAATAGTGGGTATCATCATCGCATTTATCGGTTGTATATTGTTGCTGCTGAGCAAAGGGGTAGGGGATAACCAAAACCTCTTATACATCCTGTTTATAATCGTTGCTACCATTTGTTATGGCATCAATGTAAACATGGTGAGCCGACAGTTGAACGATGTGCCGTCGCTGCAAATAGCTGCCGTAGCGCTGGGGCTCAATGCCATTCCAGCCTTGGCCGTGCTGGTGGCTACGGGCTTTTTTAGCCTGCCTTTGGGCAATGCCGACATGCTAAAAGCAATTGGCGCTTCCAGTGTATTGGGTGTTTTTGGCACTGCCATAGCCTCCGTAATGTTTTACCGGTTGATGAAAAGTGCCGGCCCTGTATTTTCTTCCATGGTTACCTATGGCATACCCGTGGTAGCTATTATTTGGGGCGTGGTGTACAAGGAAGCTGTGGGCTGGAAGCAGATAGCCTGCTTGGTATTGATATTAAGCGGTGTATTTGTTGCCAATATGGAAATGATTGTGAGTGCTGCCAAAAGCCGGATGGCCAAATTTTAATGCCACCATGGTTTAATAATTCAACCATTTCTTTTTGAAACATTAAGGAATTAAGGAACATTAAGGGGACCCTATTCAAGTTATACCAATTATTTAGGCTGCGACCCTTGCAAGGTGGGTTCTACGAATTTGAACTTAATGGCCCTCAATACCTTAATGGTTTTCAGCAGCATTGTTAGCATTTGTACGTAATAGAAAATCAACTACATGTTTTTTGTGCGGCCCGTTGCCGCATTTGCCGGGCGGTAAGGGTGCTGCCATCGTGGCTCCAGCCGGGGGGCATAAATAAATATTTGAGGCGGGTAAAAAAAGAAGTCTTTCGGCCCAAGTCGTGGCCAATGGCCTGCCATTCATGAAAAATAATTTTGATGGGGTGGTGTGGCGTGGTTACCGGTTTCACCAATCCGTACCGCACTTCCTCACCCGGTAGTTCTTCTTGAAAAGTACCAAACAGTTTATCCCAAATAATCAGGCACATGCCCATGTTTTTATCCAGATACACCACATTGCTGGCATGGTGTACCCGATGGTGGGCCGGGCTTACAAAAACCGTTTCAAACCAGCGGGGCATTGTTTTGATGGCCTGTGTGTGTACCAATATGCCATATATCTGCGTAAGCGAATACATGAACAAAATATCAATTGGCGCAAAGCCCAGCAGGGCCAATGGGATAAAATATACAAAGCGGTACAAGGGTTGTAGCACCGATGAGCGGAAGCCCGTGGTCAGGTTAAATTCTTCGGATGAATGATGGGTTACATGCACGGCCCAAAACAGCCTGCAATAATGGTCAACCCGGTGCTCGAAGTAAAACACCAAATCTTCCAGCACAAACAACAGGGGCCAGTATAGCCAAGGGTGCGCCGAAAAATCGAGTATCCGGTATTGATAAAAAAAAGTGAGTATGATGCCTGCATAAATCGACCGGAACAGTAAATCTATCCCCGCATTGGCCAAGGTTAGGTAAACGTTCATCAATGTTTCCTTAACCGTATAATATTTTTTAACCCGCAAATGGCTGAACAGCATTTCCAAGCCTATTACCACTATATATAATGGCGTGCTGATTAATATGAGCAACTGTTCGTGCAAGGCCAGATAATGTTTGCTTTGTTAAAAATGGGTTGGTGGTTGGGCAGGGCTACACCGACATGATTTCCTTTTCCTTGGCGGCCAAATGCTTTTCCACCAGTCCGATAAATTTGTCGGTAAGGTCCTGCGCTTCTTTTTCGGCATCTTTGGCCGCATCTTCGCTCAACCCGTCTTTTTGCAATTTTTTAATGCTTTCGATACTATCGCGGCGGATATTGCGGATGGCCACTTTGGCATGTTCGCCCTCGCCTGCACAGCGTTTTACCAGTTCTTTACGCCTTTCCTCGGTTAAAGGGGGCAAAAACAAACGGATGATATTGCCATCGTTTTGCGGGTTGATGCCAATATTGGAAGCAATGATGGCCCTTTCGATGGGCTGTAGCATGTTTTTTTCCCAAGGGTGGATGGTTAATGTACGGGCATCCATTACGGCAATATTGCCTACTTGGGCAATGGGGGTAGGGTTGCCATAATAGTCCACCATAATACCGTCGAGCATGGTAGGGTTGGCCTTACCTGCCCGTATTTTAGACAGTTCGGATTCCAAGTGGTTAATGGCCTTACGCATGCTGCTTTCCGTTTCGCTGATAATATGATCTGTTCCTTCTGACATGGTTCTTTATTTAGATGGCTGCAAATTTACTGAAGATGAACGATTTGAACCCAGATTTCGCAATAGATTTTCTAGTACAAAATCTGGATTGGAAGGCGCAGCGGTTCCTTTTTTGCAATATTATATGCATTCCGCCAAAAAATGATGCCAGAATGCGTACCATGCACAGGTTTACAATGGCCTATACCATTGAAATAATACAATTTGTTAGAGGAAATGAATGATGAATTAGTCGGCATCCACAGCTTCGGCAGGGGCCAGCGTAAATATTTTACGTGAGCGGATGATTTCGTCTGGTGCCGCCGCCGCTTTTTTCTGTACATTTTTGGCCTTGGGCCTACTGTAAAATATGGCTGCGATAAATACAAAAGCCAGTGCCAACAGCAAACCAATTACCACGGTACTGCCCCAGTTGCTGGCAAAGTAGGCAATGGCGATAAAGGCGATATTGGCCAACACGCAGGTAAGCGTTACTTTACGGTGGTTGAAGCCCAAATCCAGCAAAAAGTGGTGGATATGGTTCCTATCGGGGCTAAAAGGTGAGCGGCGGGCCAAAATGCGTAGGCCGAAAACCCGCAATGTGTCAAATAAGGGGATCATCAAAATGGCGAACCCAATGGCCGGAGCGGCCGCTAGGGGCACCGTAGAAGCCGGATTGCCAGCTACATTGATGAACTTGATAACCAATATGGAGTTGATAAGCCCCAACAATAAGGAGCCGGTATCGCCCATGAATATTTTGGCGGGGGCAAAGTTGTAAATCAAAAAGCCCATGATACTGCCAGCCAACGACAGGGCCAGTACGGAATACACCGTTTGCCCGGCGAAATAAAAGTAAATGCCAAAAACCAAGGTGGTCAATAAGCCCAAGCTACCCGCCAGGCCATCCACACCGTCAATCAGGTTAAAAGAATTGGTAATTACAATGATGGTGAACAGGGTTAAAACGATACTGGCAATATGCGGTATTTGGTAAATGCCCAAAAAACCGTTCATATTGGTAATTTGTACATTGCCAAACTTGATGATGATACCGGCGGCAATCAATTGGCCAATGAATTTTTTACTGGCCGAAAGCACCAATATATCATCTTTTATGCCGAGGAAGAAAATAACGATAGATGCGGCTGCAAAATATTGTAGCTCATTGGCCGACCCTGAAGGGACGCCCATCAATGAAGCAATGATAAAACCTGCAAAAATCCCCAAACCGCCCAAAGTAGGTATTACCACTTTGTGCACTTTACGTTCATCCGGCTCGTCAAACAGCTTTTTGTCTTTGGCAACCTGTATAATTACAGGAATTGCGAAATAAGTAATCAAAAAAGCCAACGCCCCACTCAATAAAATGTTATCAACATTAACCATGCTGGATGTATTAATTATCTAATACGTTTACAAAAGTAGTAATTGTTTTGAGGTTTTGGCAACTCAAAACACATTATTTATGATTGTTTCAACCATAAATAAGTTGCTTCACTATAAAACGGGGGTAACTTTTTGTTGAAAGAAAGGCTTTCCCCGGATAATTGGCGGTTATATAACGTGCAAAACGTATGAAATATTATTTTTTGGCTGAATAGTTTTTGCCTATTTGGCTATTTAAAGTAGGTTTGCAACGCTAAAAAAAACGTATTTATGGCTGAATTAAAGGATATAGCAACGCAGGTAAGAAGGGATATTGTAAGGATGGTGCATGCCGTACAAAGTGGCCACCCCGGTGGTTCGCTGGGCTGTACCGAGTATATGACCGCCCTGTATTTCAATATCATGGAGCGCAAGCCCGGTTTTGACATGGATGGCATAGGCGAAGACCTGTTTTTCCTGAGCAATGGCCATATTTCACCCGTATTTTACAGTGTTTTGGCCCGTAGCGGCTATTTCGCCGTGGAGGAGCTGGCCAGTTTCCGTAAGCTGAACAGCCGCTTACAGGGCCACCCCACCACCCATGAGCACCTGCCCGGTGTACGTATCGCCAGCGGCTCCTTGGGCCAAGGGCTTAGCGTGGCCATGGGTGCCGCATTGGCCAAAAAACTCAACAACGATAACTGTACCGTTTATTCCCTGCATGGCGATGGCGAACTGCAAGAAGGCCAAATATGGGAAGCTGTATTGGGCGCCGCACACCATAAAGTAGATAACCTCATAGCCACGGTTGACTGGAACGGCCAGCAAATTGACGGCCCTACCGATAAAGTAATCAACTTGGGCAACCTACAACAGAAATTTGAGGTTTTCGGCTGGCAAACGGTCGATTTGGCCGATGGCAACGATATGGACGCTGTAATAGCCGCTTTTAATACCGCCAAAAGCTACTTGGGCAAAGGAAAACCCATTGTTATTTTGATGAAGACCCAAATGGGCAAGGGCGTTGATTTTATGGAAGGCAGCCACGAGTGGCACGGTATTGCCCCCAACGATGAGCAGTTGGCCAAAGCGCTGGCACAATTGCCCGAAACCTTGGGTGATTATTGATGTGGCTTGGTGGCGGTTTGGCTCATGGCAAATAAATAGTATGATAAATAGGTATCAATCTCCTTGACTTAAAGGGTGCTAAAACCCAGTAGGGGTGACAAATTGCTGCACCATCATTCTTAAGTCAACGACATTGAATAGGCAATAGCAAATCCATGCTGAAGGCCAACTCCCAAATCCACACCTTTTCATTATCTTTAGCGTTCATGAAGCAATTTCTACTCTTTTTTGTGTTGGTTGTGGTGAGCGCAACCATTCAAGCGCAACAATATACGGTTAACGGTAATGCGGTGCAGAACAATTGCCACTGCTATACCCTTACAGCGGCACAAAATAACCAAAGCGGCTCGGTGTGGAACAATTTCAAAATAGACCTGACCCAACCCTTCGATTTTACTTTTGATGTACAATTGGGCTGTGTAGATGGCAATGGTGCCGATGGGATCGCTTTTATTTTACAACCCATCAGTACTGCTGTAGGCACCGGGGGCGGTGGTATGGGTTTTGCCGGCGTTACCCCCTCGGTGGGCGTTACGCTGGATACTTATCAAAACTCCAGCCCCGATAATGACCCTTTTTACGATCATATCGCCATTCAAACCAACGGTGTGGGCAATCATGCCATTGCGGCCAACAACTTGGCGGGCCCCATTCAAATTTCCAGCCTATCCGACAATGTAGAGGATTGCAATTGGCACCAGTTGCGGGTAAGATGGGATGCGGCCAATAAAACCTACGAAGCCTATTTTGATGGCGTGTTGCGGGTGAGCGCCGTAAAGGACTTGGTACTCGATATTTTTGGTGGCAATCCCTTGGTGTATTGGGGCTTTACGGGTGCTACGGGCGGGCTCAATAACCTGCAGCAGTTTTGCACCACGCTAAAACCCGGCATCAAATCTTTGAATTCGCAAAAAAGGTGTATCAACGAACCGATTACATTTTACGACTCTACCCAATCCTTTGCACCCATCATCAAACGCTATTGGAACTTTGGCGATGGTAGTCCTATCGACTCGGTGAACCTAAACCCCGTACATATGTACACGGTAGCTGGTGATTATACCGTAACGCTCACCGTTATAGGCACCGATGGTTGCGTGGAAGTGCAGACCCAGCAGGTACGCATCGGCAGCAAGCCCATTGCTTCTTTTACCTATTTGGATAGCTGTGTAACCAACCAAATCCAGTTCAATAGTACAGCATCGGCTACGGTGGGCAGTATCAACCAATGGTATTGGGATTTTGACAATGGCAGCACGGCTACCAGCAGTAACCCCATTACCAATTACCCCAGCGGCGGTATAAAAAACATACGCTTGGCCGTTACATCCACCGAGGGCTGTTTATCGGATACCTTGGTACAGCCCATCAAAATTTGGGAGCGCCCCACCACCGATTTTACCTTTACCGACTCGGTATGCCTCGGTACGCCTACCCAGTTTTTCGACAATACGGTTTCGCCGTCAGGCCCTGTAACCAACTGGCTTTGGAATATTGACGGGCAGGTGATTAATACACAAAACCTTACCTACACATTTACCACAGCGGGCAGCCATACCGTAACCCATGGTGCCTCGGCAACGGGCAGTGCCGGTTGTATGGGGGTAAAGGTGAAAAATGTATTTGTAGTGGCTAAGCCCATTGCCGCATTTACCATCGCACCCTTGTTGTGCCAAGCCGCTCCGGTTGCGTTTACCGATTCTTCTTATACCACCGATGGCACCACCCTGCAACAGTGGCAGTGGTTTACGAGTAGCGGGCAAACCTCCTTGGTACAAAACCCCAACTTTAGTTTTACCAATGCAGGCAATGATACCATTAAACTGATGGTGCAAAATAACCGCGGCTGTTATTCGGATACCGTAAAAAAAGCCATTGTCATTAACCCAAAACCCGTTGCCAAATTTGGGATCACAGGCTCTTTGTGTTCGGACAAGCCCCTGCTGTTTTCCGATTCTACCACCATCGCCAACGGCAGTATCACGGGTTGGTATTGGCAGTTTAGCAATGGGGCCAATAGCACACAGCAAAACACAACGCAAAACTTTACTGCTGGGCCCCAGTTGGCGCAATTGGCCGTTACCAGTAGTGCAGGCTGCAAAAGCGATACCGCCAGCCTTGGCTTTACGGTAAAGCCCAAACCACTGATTAACTTTTCGTTCAACAATGGTTGTGTAAAAGATACCATCCGCTTTAGCGCCACGGCCAATACCCCCATCAATGCATGGGTATGGGGCTATGGCGATGGAGCCATAGGATCTACCCAACAAACCAATTATGTATATGGCATATCCGGTACTTATCCTGTAACGCTGTATGTAAGGGATACGGCCGGCTGTTTTTCGGATACGCTAAAACGTGACATCATCATTTCCGGCACCAATGCCAGCGCTGGGGTAGATGTAGTGGCGGCAGAAGGGCAGCCCGTGCAAATGCAGGCGGGCGGGGGTGTACTGTACCAATGGACGCCCACCACCGGGCTGAGCAACCCTACCATTGCCAACCCCATTGCCACGTTGGGCCAAACCACTACTTATACCGTTACCGCCTACACGGCGCAGGGTTGTTCCAGTAGCGACCAAGTAACCGTATTTGTGTACAAGGGCCCCGATATTTATGTACCCAATGCCTTTAGCCCCAATGGCGATGGACGTAACGATGTGTTTAGGGCCATCCCCGTGGGCATTACCCAATTTGAAAGCCTCAGTGTATTCAACCGCTACGGACAAAAAATCTTCTTTACCAGCAATGCCAGTTTTGGTTGGGATGGAACCTGGCAAAACAAAAAGCAGGGCCAGGGCACTTATGTGTGGATGGTGAGCGGTATTGACTTTAGGGGACAACAGATTTTTAAAAAAGGCACCGTTTTATTGATCCGGTAAAACGAACTGATGCTTTATGCTTCTCCCGTGCCACTTACAGTTTATGGCAAGTAGGGTAGTACAAATTTTGGCTAGGTTTTATTATTCCCCGATTGCCATGATCTGTGTTTCAGCGAAAATCTAAGGTCGGTGTCTCACCGAACGCAATTTCCCTGGTGGTATCCCACCGGCCGTAACGTGAAACAAGATGTTGTAATGCACCCATTATCAGCCATAATGAGGAACGCAGCCAAATTTTGGCTAAATTTTAACATTATCAAGGCAATATTTAACTAAAAAAGTAGTTAATCAACTAATTATTTAGTTTTATTACCTTATTTTCGAAGCATGAAACAATTATTGAGTATCCTTTTGGTAGGATTGGTAGGTAACGCTACGGCCCAAAAATTGCGCCAACCAGCAGTGGCCCTCTCGGCCAATATAGGCAAGGCCAAGCACACCAAAGCGGCAGCAGAAAAGCCGGGCAAGTTGAATGCCCTGAAACCTGTGGCTGCAGTGCGCAATAAGCGCATACCCCGTGCTGTAGATAAAATAAAGCATTCACCCATCAAGGTTGCCCATAAAAGCAAGCGGAATAAGTTCGACAGCTTGGCCAGTGCTATGCAGGCCCAGATGCAATGGCCCTTTGCCGGATGCAATATAGCCGAGCCCTTTGGCCATATTGATATGGGCACTTATACCATTTACAACCCCGGTATTACCCTCAGCTCGCCTGCGCCGGTAATGGCCAGTGCCTGCTACGATGCCGTGGTAGAAAACATTTTGCTGATAGAAGGGAAGTATGCCGTGCTCACCTCCTACTGCGGTCTTTATTTGGGGTATAGCCACTTGGATGAAGTGGTAGTAAAAAAGGGCGACCATTTAAAGAAAGGCGATGCCATTGGTACGCTGGCCATGGACGAAACGGGCAATTATAGTCTGCTATTATTATTGCAATTAAATAACAAGGAAAAAGACCCTTATCCTTGGTTTGTTGATCGGGGTTTTTTGGCGGTTGGTCGTTAGCCGATATTCGGTGATCGTTGGTCGTTGACCGTTGTTCGTTAGCCGTTGATCGATATGAATGTGCCATTTATAACGCCAATACCTGTATTGATGCAATGGCTTGGATGAGTATTAGATATCGAAGTATCGCCTTGATTTTCCGTGGCAATTCAAATTTTCGCTTACATTACAATCGAGCCCATGGGGTTCTCAATCTCCGCTACGGTACGGCCTCATAAAAAAGCCGCTACCTAAGGCAACTACGAGTGACGACAAGAGCAAGAATGTGAAATACACCCCTTTATTGTTACACCCAATACTTTTTGTACCTTCCTCGTACAAAAGACAAACGCTGGGTACATAGCTTTTACCAATAACCATGGCCCATCGTTGAGCAATGCAAAAAAATAAATTAAAACAGCACGTACATGTCCACCGTTTCGATACAACCCGCCACCCTTACATTTTTAAAAGACTTGGCCAAGCACAACGACCGTGATTGGTTTGCTAAGCACAAGGCCCGTTACACAGCGGCACAGGAAAACCTGATGGCTTTTGCCGATGCACTGCTAACCGAAATGCGCAAGCACGACCATATCGAAACACCTTCGGGCAAGAGCAGCCTGATGCGTATTTACCGCGATACCCGTTTTTCCAAAGACAAAACCCCGTACAGGACTTATATGGGCGGTGGCTTTAGTAGGGCCACCAAAAAACTACGGGGCGGCTATTATTTTCAAATAGGGCCGGGGCAATCATTGGCGGCGGGCGGTTTCTTTAGCCCCAATCCAGCCGATTTGTTGCGCATCCGGCAGGATATGGATTATCATTACACCGATTGGCAAAAGCTATTAAAAAATAAAGCCCTTGCCCATACTTTTGGCGGGTTGAAAGGGAATCAATTGATTACCGCCCCACAGGGTTTTGCCAAAGACCATCCGGCCATTGCCCTGCTGCGCCACAAACAGTTTTATTTTGAAAAAACCTTTACCGACGAGGAAGTGCTGAGCAGTAATTTTGTAAAGCTGCTGAACCAATCCTTTAAAAACCTGCGGCCTTATTTTGATTATATGAGCGAAGTGCTTACCACAGATGCCAATGGGGTTTCGCTGGTGTGAGGTAAATATGTTACGCCTTAGCGTTATGCCGCAAAAACTTTAACAGATTTTTAACAGTTTGCCCGCTTGCCATTTCGAGCACCCTATTTAATTTTATTGGGCAGCGATATTGCTGTGGTTTTTAATTCATTTTAACATGGCAAATTTACAGAACAACCGGTTCAGTGCCACGTTTACCCAAAAGGAAACGGACGAACTGGCAACAGGCCGCAAGGCTTATTCAAATGTGCTTCTG
>CALSBI010000017.1:0-137589 GCA_943373145.1 Chitinophaga pinensis | reverse complement strand
ACAAATGTTAGCCATCAAAACACAATGTCAGGGAACCGAATCTGAGTTTACAGTAGTACGAAAGCTTAATCAGGGTACCCTCCGCCAACGCGATGTAATCGTTGGCGGGGCCCTTTTTGGTTCCTTTTTGGGCAAACAAAAAGGAACATGGTAAAAGTTTGAAGTGCTTCTAATAAAATATACCCTTCGGTAGATAGTCTAATAACACAACACGTTAATATTTATATCCCTAATGAGCGAATTTTGTTACTGTTACCTATCGTATGGTTTGAGTGGGGAGAGAAGTCTTGGCGCTGGGTCTGGCTTGGAATACACATAAAAATGGAATCATCATGCGGCCAATTCCTTACATTTGCCTGCAACGATTCATTACTAAAATCATCTGATTATATGCAACAACTCATCGAATGTGTGCCCAATTTCAGCGAAGGCAACGACTTACATATCATCAACCAAATTACCGCCGAAATTGAGGGCGTAGAAGGGGTCCGCTTGTTGAATGTAGACCCCGGCAAGGCCACCAACCGCACCGTGGTAACGATGGTAGGAACGCCCCAAGCTGTGGTGGAAGCCGCTTTTAGGGCCATCAAAAAAGCGGGCGAGTTGATAGATATGGCCAAGCACAAGGGCGAGCATCCCCGCATGGGCGCCACCGATGTTTGCCCGCTGATACCCATTGCCAATATCAGCATGGAGGAAACCGCCGCCTATGCCACGCAACTGGCCAAGCGGGTGGGGGAGGAACTCGGTATCCCCGTTTACCTCTACGAAGCGGCCCAGCCCAATATTCAACGCAACAATTTGTCGGTGATCAGGGCCGGAGAATACGAAGGCTTTTTTAAAAAGATACAGCAGCCCGAATGGAAACCCGATTTTGGTCCCACTGTATTTGATGCCAAACGGGGTGGTACGGTAATCGGTGCCAGGGATTTTTTGGTGGCCTATAACGTAAACCTCAATACCACCAGCACCCGCCGGGCCAATGCCATTGCCTTTGATGTAAGGGAGGCCGGCCGCATGGTGGAAGAAAACGGCGTAAAAGTAAACAAGCCCGGCAGCCTCAAATGCGTAAAAGCCATTGGTTGGTACATTGAGGAATATGGTATTGCGCAGATTTCCATCAACCTCACCAATATCAATGTAACCCCCGTGCATATTGCTTTTGATGAAGTGTGCAAAAAAGCCGATGCCCGTGGTATTCGGGTAACCGGTAGCGAACTGGTTGGACTCGTGCCACTGAAAGCCATGCTGGATGCCGGTCGTTATTTTTTGGAAAAGCAACAACGTTCCGTAGGCGTAAGCGAAAAAGAACTCATCAAAATAGCCGTTAAATCCATGGGGTTGGATGAACTGGGACCATTTAAACCCGAAGAACGGATTATTGAATACATGCTGGCCAATAAGGCCGATAGTACCTTGATAGATATGCCGCTGCACCATTTTGCCGATGAAACGGCCAGCGAAAGTCCTGCACCCGGCGGTGGTTCCATCGCTGCTTATGTGGGGGCATTGGGAGCGGCCTTGGCAACGATGGTGGCCAATCTCTCCAGCCATAAAAAGGGTTGGGACGAACGTTGGCAGGAGTTTGGCAACTGGGCCGAAAAGGGACAGCAGTACAAAAACCAATTGCTGAAACTGGTGGATGCCGATACCCATGCCTTTAACCACATTATGGCGGCTTTTGGCCTGCCCAAGGGTACGGAGGAAGAAAAGGCGCTGCGCAAACAGGCGATACAGGACGCCACCAAACACGCCATTGAGATTCCTTTTGCGGTGATGCAGGCCGCCCACGGTAGCTTGGAAGTAATCAAGGCTATGGCCGAAACCGGCAACCCCAATTCGGTATCCGATGCGGGGGTAGGGGCTTTGTGTGCCCGCAGTGCGGTGATGGGCGCTTTTATGAATGTACGCATCAATGCAGCGGGCTATGATGATAAAGCTTATGTAACGGATATCATTGCCAAGGGCCAAGCGATTGAGGATGCTACTGTGGCGGCCGAGGCGGAGATATTGGCGGTGGTGAATGGGAAGATAGGGGTGTGATGATTAGCTAATGTGATGATTTGCTGATTAGCTAATGACGAGCGGCCTATGAAAAGGGTGTTTTGACGGTTGTGTGAGTATTCGTAATAATTACTTTCGCATAATAAAACTTAAAAACATGAAACAATTTACATCTTTTGTTATTTTAATACTAGCCTCACTAATTCTCTTAAACAGTTGTAATAATAATGAAACGACAATTCCAAAACCCAATTCTGATACAATCAAGTTACGAAAATTAAGTGATACAATTCCTGATATAACTCCTAGTTTTATTAAGAAAAAGTATGGTGATAGCATTTACAACTCGCTAATTCAGTATAATATTGAGAGAGATGATTTGGGACGTATTGCTAAGATTGAATTGGAGGAAGATACCAGTAGTTTCAATAAAAAATACTTCAACGTATCAAATCGAAAATTGCACAATAAATCGAACGCATTTACTTTTTCGGTGCATGAATTCTACATATTTCTACAAAAGGAATTAGGAATTATTGATTTTAAAGAACCTGATAAAGATTTGTTCAATTATGTTAGGATTTACCCTGCAATAAATACCGAAATTCCAGGGGAAAAGCATCTCTACTTTGTATTAATGGGGGAAAAACGTGATGTAAATACTAATAAGCGGGTGACAATGTTGGATACTAATATATACAAGATTGGGGATAATGATAATTTCCAAACAGTCTTACAAGGATCTCCTGATTATAAAGGTATTCTAAATGATATTAAGACATTTCAAGAATTTTGGATGAAGGAAGAAGGAGTTGAAATTGATGAGGTGAAAAGGAGTATGGCATATTCAATCTTTGGTTATTATGCGATGATGATAAAAATCGACCCTGAGATGATAAACGATGTTTATACGGGTAAAAACAAATACAAAATATCAATCTTTCCAGGTTTGCATCAAAAAGGGATAAAATTATTTGCAATTGGTATGAAAGATACAAAATATTTTGACGATATTGATAAAATATACAACAATATGGATGTATGTCCTAGGATATGTCCCTTATATGAGATTAAGTATCAACCATGATTGATTTCCTTGCAAAATATTACACTAGTATTAACCACATACTCTATCATGCCATTCTGTTGATAGGGATAGTCATAGGGGTTTATAGGATAAAAAAACTTACCAAGGGTAGCCAATTTTTTCTGCTGCTCTTGGTCATTACTTTATTTAATGAATTGCTTGCCTATCATTTTGCACGAACCTATCACGATAATCGGGCAGTGTACAATATTTTTAATATCCTTCAATTTGGTATCATCAGCTTGGCTTTTGGCTCCGAAGGCATTAAACGACCTGTGTTATTTATCTTTTTATTGTACATTTCTTTTTCAATAATTAATTCCATTTTCTATCAACCACTCCTAAATAGCAGTGCCACCAACAGTCTATTGGTGCAACATTTGCTCACAATGGTTATCTATTTTATTTGGTTGGTTATTTACTTTAAAAAAGTGGAATTTGAACCATTAAAAAGGTATCCCCTTTTTTGGATCGGGTGTGGGTGGCTTTTATTTAGCATTACTTCAATTGTCGCATTTGGTTTCAGTAATTTGAAAACAACAAATGTTTGGGATAATGTTTCACTTTGGGCAAAAATTATCTCCAACTACCTCCTCTACCTATCTTTCATCCCTGCCTTTTTATCACCTCAAAAATCACTAAAGGATATTGCTGGAAGCAAGTAACCAATTACTGTTCACTATCGCTATTACTGTAGCAATGCTACTGGTACTTGCTTTTTTTTGTGTGTACCTATTCTTCCTATTCATAAAACGTAAGCTACGTTTAGTACAGCAACAGCAAGCACTAATCGAAACCTATGAACAAGAAATACTCAAAACCCAAATTGAAATACGTGACCAAACCATGGGCGATGTAGGCCGGGAGTTACACGACCATATCAGTCAATCCATGACCGTCATCAAAATCAACCTCAATCTATTGTCGGGCAAGGGATTGGATGCTAAAGAGGAAACCCGGTTGGAAGAAACCAAAAACATGCTGCGGGAAACCATCAGCGATATCCGTATGTTGAGCAAAACACTTAATGGCGACCTGATACAACAAATTGGCCTGGAGCAAAGCATTAAACATGAATTGGAGCGCATCAACCGCCTGAATCTTATACAATGTAACTTGGAGATAATAGGCCGCCCCTACGATATTCCGTCAACACAAGCTTTTGTAGCTTTCAGGATCATGCAGGAAAACCTCCACAACATACTTAAGCATGCCCAGTGCAAAACCGTTGCCACTCAATTGCATTACCAACCTGGTCTATTTACGCTTATCCAGGAAGATGATGGGGTAGGTTTTGATGTGGAAGCAGCCAAGCAAAAAGATGATGACAGTTTTGGTAGTGGCCTGTACAATATGCAGCGAAGGGCGGCACTCATTAACGCCACCCTGAAAATCAATAGCCAGCAAGGGCAGGGAACGACCCTGACTTTAACCATTACTAAACAACCCGACCAACTAACTTAGTTGTAAGGTAAGCGAGTTGGGTGCAGTAGCTGCAAAAGTGGTCAATCTTAATCCTTAAGATTTGCTAATGTGCTGATGCGGCAAAGCCGATAAAAGGGTGATTTAACGGGCATATTCAGGATCGTAATTAAGTACCTTGTTTGCAAAACCGTTAAGGTTTGATTGTAAACAACAAAAACATACGATTATGCCAACTCCTTTTGCTATTAAATTGGCCGAAGTTGCCCGTGAGCAACATGCCAAATTTCAGTTTACGAATGAAGCTGACCCCGCACTTTGCCAACAAATCAAGAAGTGGACGCAGGACATTGGCTTTCCATTTGAGAGCTGTACCAAAGTGCCTTGGTCGGCCGTATTTATTTCATGGTGCGTAAAAAAGGCCGGGGCCACCAAATCGGAATTCAAATTTGCCATGTCCCATTCGGTTTTTGTTCACCAAGCTATCAAAAATACCACCAATGGAACCGGTGTGTTCCGAGGTTTTAACTTCAATGAAAAAGCCCCTGCCATTGGCGATATCATTCAAAACAACCGAAGCGGTAATAATTTCAATTTCGCCTTCGCCAAAGCCAATGCCGAGTATAGCTCCCATTCTGTGATTGTGGTAGAAACAGGTGTAGATGCACAAGGTGGCTTTGCTTTTTGCATTGGCGGTAACGAAAGTGATTCGGTGCGCCGTACCGTTGTGCGGCTGGATGATAAGGGCTTTATCAAAAAGCGCACAGGCAATTCATTCATCAGTATTGTAAAAAATCTGAAATAGGGGTATTCGTCGCCGTTTAGGCAAGCAAGCAACCATACATTATAAATCTTCTCCATATCGAGAATGGCCATATTGTGATGCAATCCCTGCCATTGTCAATTGGCGGCATTGCTGTTTTGTCCACAATCTCCCCAATCCTGTGGATAACTAAAAAATTTAGGAATTTGCTTTTTTTCCCTTTCTTCGCAAACCGTAAATTTGCGGGCCGCCCACTTGGGCAAGCCGATAAGAAGATATAAGGGAAATAAAGCATATGGCAGCAGACAAGCAACAACCGTCCACCTATACGGAAGAAAATATCAAAAGCCTCGACTGGCGGGAGCATATCCGTCTTCGGCCCGGTATGTACATCGGTAAACTGGGTGATGGCGCCAGCCCCGATGATGGCATTTATGTACTGGTAAAAGAAGTGGTAGACAACTGTATTGATGAACATACTATGGGCTATGGCCGTCATGTAGACGTTTCCATTAAGGATAAAATGGTTACCGTGCGTGACTATGGCCGCGGCATCCCCTTGGGCAAGTTGGTGGATGTGGTGAGCAAGATGAATACCGGTGCTAAATACGATAGCAAGGCCTTTCAAAAAAGCGTGGGCCTGAATGGTGTGGGTACCAAGGCCGTAAATGCACTCAGTACTGCTTTTAAAGTAACCGCCTTTAGGGACGGCAAGCAAAAAGTGGCCGAATTTGAAAAAGGCATTTTGCTGAAAGAGCATAAAGAAGCTGCTACACAAGAGGAGAACGGCACCTTGGTTACCTTCTTGCCCGATGATACCATTTTTAAAAACTATCATTTCGTTAGCGAATACCTCGAAAACCAGTTCTGGAACTATTGTTACCTCAATGCCGGACTGGTAATCAATTTCAACAACAAGCGTTTTGTAAGCAAAAACGGTCTGCTGGATCTTTTGCAGCGCAAAACCAATGCGGACGAAATCCGTTATCCCATCATACACCTCAAAGGCGAGGACATTGAAGTGGCCCTGACCCATGAAAACCAATATGGCGAAGAGTATTACAGTTTTGTAAACGGACAATATACCACCCAGGGCGGTACGCATTTGGCTGCCTTTAGGGAAGCCTTTGTAAAAACCATTCGGGAATATTATAAAAAAGATTACGATGCGGCCGATATCCGTGGCAGCATCTGCGCAGCCGTGAGCGTACGGGTGCAGGAGCCTGTGTTTGAGAGCCAAACAAAAACCAAACTGGGCTCCATCAATGTGTATGAAAACGGCCCTTCGATGAAGAACTTTGTGGCCGAGTTCATGATGAAGGAGCTCGACAATTTCTTGCATCGCAACCCCACCACGGCCGAAGCCCTGCGTAAGCGCATCGAGCAAAACGAAAGGGAGCGCAAGGAACTGGCCGGCATCAAAAAACTGGCGAATGAACGGGCCAAAAAAGCCAATCTCCACAACAAAAAATTGCGGGATTGCAAGTTCCACCTCAACGATGAGCCCACGGGCAAGGAAAAAGACAACATCATCGAAAAGGCCAAAGAGAGTACCATCTTCATTACCGAAGGGGATAGTGCCAGTGGCTCCATTACCAAATCACGACAGGTAAATACTCAAGCGGTGTTCAGCCTGCGGGGTAAGCCGCTCAACAGTTTTGGCCTTACCAAAAAAGTGGTGTACGAAAACGAGGAGTTCAACCTGCTACAACATGCGCTGAATATCGAGGAAGGATATGAAGGCCTGCGCTACAACAATATCATCATCGCTACCGATGCCGATGTGGATGGTATGCACATCCGTTTGTTGTTGATGACTTTCTTTTTGCAGTTCTTCCCCGATTTGGTGAAGAATGGGCACGTATATATTTTGGAAACGCCGTTGTTTCGGGTACGCAATAAGCAGGAAACCATTTACTGCTACGACGAAACCGAAAAGCAGCAGGCGGTGCGTAAGTTGGGCAGTAAGCCGGAAATAACGCGGTTTAAGGGTTTGGGCGAAATCAGCCCCGAAGAGTTTGCACGCTTTATCGGCCCCGAAATGCGGGTACAGCCCGTGATGTTGTTGCCCGAAACGCATATCCAAGAAGTGCTGGAATATTTCATGGGTAAAAATACCCCGCAGCGGCAGGATTTTATCATCGACAATTTGCGGATGGAAGTGGATTTGGCAGACGAAATTTTGAATTAGCAAATGTGCAAATATGCAAATGTGCAAATGCTTAACTTGTTAGGGCTTAATAACGTTATGAGTGATGCCGAGCCTTTTGCCGGTGGCGCTTTGCGACAGGTTATGAGTTATGAATGTCGAATTTGTTAGGGTACATCGAATAGGAAAGAGCATACTGGATGCCGCATGAACTTTAAACTTTAGACTTTAAACATTGAACAGTCAAACATAGAACAACTACAAAATGATTCACATAGTTTTTAACGAGGCGGATGTAAACGTGCTGCAGCAAGCGATGGAGCTGGATGAAACCCTGCAAGGCAAAGTGGTGCAGATACACGATGATTATGCGGTGGGACCATTGGCCGATGTATACGTGGGCGATGGCATGACCAACCGTAAAAATTGGTGGCGCAGCTTATTGGCGGGTGGCGATTACGATAGCGAGGTAGATAAACCCGAAAAAGACGATTACAAAATAGCTGCCGAATTGGTGGGTACCATGCGCCGTGATGAAGCGGAACTGATTTGGATTTGGGCCGCACAAAACAAACACGATGTAAGCGGTTATTATTGGCTGCTGCATTATATGAAGGAGTTTCAGGGCCGAGTATTCATCCTGTACCTCAACAACCTGCCCTTCATCAACGAAAAGGGCAATATATTTTATCCTACTTGGCTGCATACCATCCCTGCCAAAGAGTTTACCAAAGCCAAAAAACTGGCCCGCCCCATCACACTCAGCGAGTTTGAAGTGGATCCCGACGAATGGACCCGCATTTGCAACGAGGATAAGGGCGTACGCATATTGGAGGGCGGTAAGAAACTGGTAGGGCATGACTACGATTTTTACGATGCCGAACTGAAGAAATTTGTTACGCAAGATTGGCAAAAATGCAGCAAGATCATCCATCAGTTTTTAAACAAAGCGGCCCATACCACAGGCGATGCGTATTTGTTGTGGCGGTTGAAAGGGATGGTGGCCGATGGCGTATTTGATGTGCAGGGAGAACTCAAGAATATGAAGGATTTTGAGTTGAAGAATAAGGCGTAGTTGGTTGATTGGTTGAGTGGTTGATAGTTCAATGTATGAAGTAAAAGGGGGCGAAACAAGCAGAGACAGTTGATAATCAATAATTGATAATTCATAATTAATAATTATAAGGGGTAACGATTGGGTGTTAGGGTGCTACACATTCCACATTCTTCACTCATCGTTCGTCATTTAAAATACATGGCAAAAAACAATTTTGATGCAAACGCATCGGAAAACGAAAACGGCGTAACGGGGCAGTACAAAAACTGGTTTTTGGACTATGCCTCTTATGTGATCTTGGAGCGGGCCGTTCCGGCAGTGGAAGATGGGCTGAAGCCGGTACAGCGGCGCATTTTGCATGCCATGAAGGAAATGGATGATGGGCGCTTTAACAAAGTGGCCAATATCATCGGCCAGAGCATGCAGTACCATCCCCATGGCGATGCCAGCATTGGCGATGCCTTGGTAAACCTGGGGCAAAAAGATTTACTGATAGAAACGCAGGGTAACTGGGGCGATGTGCGTACCGGCGATGATGCGGCCGCCCCCCGTTATATCGAAGCCCGCCTGAGCAAGTTTGCGCTGGAAGTGGCTTTTAACCATAAAACCACCAACTGGGCACTGAGCTACGATGGCCGCAAAAACGAGCCCGTAACCCTGCCCATGAAGTTTCCATTGTTGCTGGCGCAGGGTGCCGAGGGTATTGCCGTGGGCTTGGCCACCAAAATCCTGCCGCACAATTTCTGCGAACTGATAGAGGCTTCCATCAAATGCTTACGGGGTAAAAAATTTGAGATACTGCCCGACTTTCAAACGGGGGGCAGCATGGATGCCACCAACTACAACGAGGGCAAACGGGGCGGCAAGATAAGGGTAAGGTCGGTAATTGAAGAGGTGGACAAAAAAGCCGTGGTGATCAGGAGTGTACCCTACGGCGTTACCACTACGCAGTTGATGGAAAGCATTGTAAAAGCTACCGAGCAGGGCAAAATAAAAATCAAAAAAGTAACCGACCACACTGCCAAAGATGTGGAAGTTATTGTGGAGCTGGCTGCGGGCATTTCGCCGGATATCACCATTGATGCGCTGTATGCCTTTACCGATTGCGAAGTGGGCATTTCGCCCAATGCCTGCGTAATTGTGGACAACAAGCCACGCTTTTTAACGGTGCAGGAGCTGCTGAAAATTTCGGCAGATAATACCCGGGAACTATTAAAGAAGGAACTGGAAATCAAGTTGGGTGAATTGCAAGAGAAATGGCACTACACTTCGCTGGAGAAAATATTTTTTGAGGAGAAGATATACAAGGAGCTGGAGAAAAAGCACGAAACCTGGGACAAAGTGTTGCAGGCCATCGACAAGGCTTTTGAACCTTTTAAAAAACAACTGCGCCGTGAAATCCATCGGGATGACATCATCAAGCTGACCGAAAAACCGGTGCGCCGTATTTACCGCTTAGATATTGACGAACTGAACGAACAGATAAAAGGCATTGAGGCCGATATTAAGCAGGTGCAGTACGATTTGGAGCATCTCACGGATTTTGCGGTGGCTTATTACGAAAACCTATTGAAAAAATATGGCAAGGGTAGGGAGCGTAAAACGGAAATCAAACTGTTCGATACCATCCAAGCTAAAGCGGTAGCCATTGCCAATACCAAGTTGTACGTAAACTATGCCGACGGCTTTATTGGTACCGGTCTTAAAAAGGATGAACTCGTTGCCGAATGTTCCGATTTGGACGATATCATTGCCTTTACCAAAGCGGGCAAGATGAAAGTGGTAAAAGTGGCCGATAAGGTATTTATCGGTAAAGACATTATCCACGTGGCGGTGTTCGATAAAGCCAACGACCGCATTACCTACAACATGATTTATGCGGATGGCAAAACCGGCATCAGCTACGCCAAACGCTTCAATGTAACGGGCATCACCCGCGACAAAGAGTATGATTTAACCAAGGGAGAGGACAAAAGCCGGGTGCATTATTTTACCGTCAATCCCAATGGGGAAGCGGAAGTTGTAAAGATTACCTTGAGCCCCAACTGTACGGCCCGCATCAAGGAGCTTGATTTTTATTTTGAAGAAATGGACATCAAGGGGCGTGGCAGCATTGGCAACCAAGTAACCAAGTACCCCATCAAGTCGGTGAAATTTAAAGAAGCCGGCCGCTCCACCCTGAGCGCCAAAAAAATGTGGTTTGATGATAAGTTTGGTAGGTTGACCACCGAAGATAAAGGGATTTACTTGGGCAAGTTTGAAGCCGAAGATCGCATCTTGGTTATCTATAGTGATGGCCATTACGAAATAACCGATCAAGAATTGACGCAACGTTTTGATGCGGAAAAGATATTGTTGATTGAAAAGTTTGATGCAGAAAAAACCATTACCGCCGTGTATTTGGACAATGAAAAACTGCAGTTCAACATCAAGCGGTTTAAGATTGAAACGACTACACTGCACAATAAATTCATGTTTATCAAGGAAGGGGCAGGTAACCGCTTGGAAATGGTAACCACCGAAACGGAACCCATCCTTACGGTACAAAGCGGCAAAGGCCAGCAGATACGTAAGGCCAAGTTCAAAGTAGTAAAGCTGGTGGAAGTGATGGGCTGGAAAGCTGTAGGCGCCAAGCTAACGGAGTTCAACAAGAGCGTGGAAATGGAATGGGAAAAGCCACTGCCGCCCGATACGCAAGCGCAACCGGAGTTGTTTTAGAATACAGTCCATGGTCCATTGTCCATGGTCCATAGCCCATCGTCCATTGTCCATCGTCCATCAAACATCCAATGTCGTTGACTTAAGAATTTTTATAACCCCGAAGGGGTGAAACTATTCTAAAAGCTGTCGCAAATTAAGGGCAGAACCCCGAAGGGGTGACACAATTTTTTCGCTATCGTTCTTAAGCTAACGACATTGATAGACCAGACCATCGACCATCGACCATCGTCCATGGACTATGGTCCGCCTAGAAAGGATAATTAATCCCAATCGTAAAGTTGAAATTTTCGTAGCGCCATTCCCTGCGGCTGGGGCTAAAGATGTTTTTAAGATTGATGGAAGGGATTTGCCAGCCATTGTCTTCCGATACATCCGGCCGCTTGAACCTAAAGCCAAAATCGAAGCGGAGTAGGAAGTAATTGAAATCCAGCCTAAAGCCCGTACCCGCAGAAACACCCAACTGTTGCCACATTTTGTTGAATTTGAACTGGGTAAGATCTTCGGTGGTAACACCGGCCGGGTTGGAGTTTTTCAAGTTCCATACATTGCCCATATCTGCAAATAAAGCACCTTTCAGCATCAAACTATTGGGTATGATGGCGGCAATATCGTAACGGAATTCCAGATTGGTTTCAAATTGAATATCACCGGTACGGTCGTTCAAAGTTGTATTGTTGCGGGTGGCAAAAGGCGTTAAGGGCTGCGAACCACGCCCAATACCACGGATCGGCCAACCACGCATACTGTTGGCCCCACCACCAAAATATTGTTTAAAAAAGGGCAAGGAAGTATCACGTCTAGCCGTTGGTATACCCACACCGCCAAAAACACGAAAAACAAATGCTGACCTAGGCCGATTGGCCGTAAAAGTATATTCCGCATCCACTTTCACAAACTCACGCAGGTATTTTTCCAAGATATTGGTTTTGGTATTGATCATTCTTCTGAGCGGGCCTAAAAGCAGTTGCCCGGAGGTTTCCAGATTGGCTTTAAAGATATGTTGCCGGTTGGGATGCTTGGGGTTAAAGTAGGTTGATACATAGTTGAGGTTCATCCCTGCCACCAATGCGGTGGTAAAGGACGACCGTAAAAAAGGGTTGTCCTGTATGGTTTGCCTAAAACTGTCGGATGTGTTGTACAGTCGGGTAAACTCAATATTCAGTGGGCGGAAACTCCATTTGCGGTTGAGGCGATTGCTCCACTCGTAACCAGCACTGATATTAACAGACTGTAGATTGAACAAATTGATACGGTTGATATAAGAGAGGTTGGTATTGATAAAAGTTTGTTGCGATAACAGTTTTTTGCGATTGAAGCGCTTGATGGGCGTGAGTAAGCGGGGGATGCTGATGCCGTTGTTGAAACTCAATTCCGTAGAGTTCACCAATCCATTTTTTTGAACACTGCCCAGGTTCAGTTCCACACCTGCACGCAAGGCATTGGTCATGCGGATACCCTCACGGCCCATATTGCGGTTGGTAAGGGATACGTTGCCCGAAAGGCCCAATACGTTGCCCACCGTGGCATTGGCCAAGCTGGTGGTATTGCTGTTGATGGAGTAGCTGGTTTCGATACTCGACTCAAAAGCATATTTTTTTATCGGCACCAATTCTGCTACTACGTCTATCAAACCCATGCTATCCTTTACATCCTTCAAATCAATGTTAACGCTTTGCCAGGTACCCAATTTGGAAAAACTGTTGATGGTTTTGTAATAGTTGGCCTGGTTGTACAAGTCGCCTTTTTTAAAGTGCATACTGCGCAACAGATAACTCTTTTTATACAGGTTGCGATGGTATTTGATGATGAAACCGCGGCTAGAGTCGCCCGTAATTAGGTTGGGGTTGTTGATGGAGTCACCCGATTTAAAGTCGGATATGATGTAAATATTATTGATATAGTACTTCATCAAGCGAACGGAATCCGCTCCTTTGGGGTTGATGAGGTCAACCGACAGCTTAATGGTAGGCTTATCCCTTTTAATCGCCGATTCGGTAAGGGTGGTAAACACATCAAAAGGATTGTCGCCCACGGTGGTAAGGGCTTCGATGGTAGTATCGCCGCGCATCCGCAGTTCATCACCGGTAAATTTATAATAGCCATTGTTCCTGAACATTTCTATCAGCCGCCCCAATTCGCCGTACACGGCATTTTTGGTAATGGGCGTGCCCTTTTTCAGCGGGGAGGCGTCAATGGATTGCAAAGCCATTTGCTGTAATTCAGGCTCCTTGTTCAGCCGATAGCTCACGGTATCAATCGTTGTTGCCTTGCCGGGCGCCACCGAATAGGTAACCGTAACCCGTTGTTGCTTTTGGGCAAATAGGGGGCCCTTAACTGTGTCGGCTTTGCTGGTGGCTTTGGCATTGAAATAACCCAAATGCTGCATGGAATACTCCATGTAGCGGGCAGAACGGCCCGCAGATGCAGAATCGTAGGCAGGCGGCTTATTGATAAAATGTAAAACAAACAAGGCGTCTTTTGTCTGGATGCGGCTGCTATCGTCCAATTGGGCAGTCAAACGTTGTTTCAGCTCACTTTTTTGGGCACTGCTAAACTCGTTGCCCAGTATCTCAATTTTATTTTTAAATACAAATGGTTTGTCTTTTTGATACTTTCGTGGTATGGTACAAGCGGCAAAAGCCAGTACCAATACAATAACGGCTAGCAATTGTGAACGGAAGGGGCAGATATGATGCGTATGAGCTGGCATAAAAAAAGTGTATATGTTTACCAAAACACATGCCAAATATATCCAAAGTTTACACGATAAAAAACTTAGGACGGAATATGGTGTTTTTTTTGCGGAAGGGCCCAAGGTGGTAACCGACCTATTGCAGCGTGGTGTTTTCACCTGCACGATGCTGGCCGCTACGGATCATTGGCTACAAACCAACCAAACATGGCTTGCCAAAGCAGCAATTGGACAGGTGTTTGCCATCAAAGACTTTGAGTTGGAAAAGATTTCGGCGCTGAGCCAACCCAATCAAGTGTTAGCGGTTTTTGAGCAGCAGCGGCCCCAAGCAGATTTTGCTACCAAGGGCCAAATAACCATTTTGTTGGATGGGCTGCAAGACCCCGGGAACCTGGGCACCATTTTACGTACCGCCGACTGGTTTGGCGTGGCCAATATGGTATGTACGCCCCACTGTGCCGATATCTACAACCCCAAAGTGGTGCAGGGTACCATGGGCAGTTTGGGCCGGGTAAATGTACTATACACCGAGGCCATGGCTTGGTTGGAGCAGCAATCCGTGCCCATTTATGCTACCGCCTTGGCGGGCAAGCCTTTACGGCAATACAGCCCCATTACCGAAGGCATCATCATGGTAGGCAACGAATCGAAGGGGGTTAGCCCCGCCTTGCTGCAAATGGCCGACCATACCATCCATATACCCGGCAAGGGAGGGGCAGAGTCGCTGAATGCGGCAGTGGCGCTGGGGATTGTATTGGCGCAGTTGACTGTTTGATTATTGATTACTTATTATTTATTATTAGGCGTCACTCATCACTTGTGGCTTCTTTATTCGTCACTCATAATTCTTCATTCTTCATTCTTCATTCGTCATTCATAATTCTTCATTCGTCACTCATTATTCATCGTTCATTAAAAAGTCCCACCCCTATAGACAGCCCAATAATCAGTAATCAATAATTCAATAATCAGGCTCGCCCCTCAACAAAAAGGGCCGCCCGTAAATGGGCAGCCCAATAATAAATAACCAATAAGTAATAATCAATTCTTGATTTCCCGCTGCATGGGGTTCACGGCACCGCCAGCACTGCCCCTCGCACCGCCACCGGCTTTGAACAGCTTGAATTTGCCCGGTACATCTAGCTGCGGCCATGCGTTGTTTTTTTCGTCAATATCTGCTGTTTCCCGCATGGGGTCGAGTTTGATAGACGCCACTTCTTTGTTTTTCAAGAAGGCTTTTACCACTTTCTCTTCATTCTTGCGCCAAATCTGCACAGGGATATGCGTCACTTCTTTGCTGCCATCTTTATAAGTCCATTCGATGATGATGGGCATCACCAAACCACCTTTGTTAGAAAAATATAGTTCATACACAAATTTACCAGCGGCCAGCTTTTGCTTTTCGGCATCGGTAAACGGCTCTGTTTGCGGCCTTGTAGCCGCTTCCGTGGTTGTATCTACTTGTACCAACCCCCTCGCATACTTCCAGTAAAAGTCCTGCAAGTTTTGGTCGGCATCCGTAGCAAAAATGATGTTCTTGTCAACCCGGTTACGGATTTTAGATACATCATCAAAATTATTCAAGACGGGTAGTAATGGATTATTGCGGTTGCCGCCACGGCCACCACGACCACCGCCGCCGCCTCCACCGCCAACGGGCTCTGTTGAAAGCGTGGCCACTTTTACACTATCCAAAGAGATATCAACTGGATCGGTATTGTAAAACCAACCCCTCCAAAACCAATCCAAGTCTTCGCCCGTAGCATCTTCAATGGTGCGGAAAAAGTCGGCAGGCGTGGGATGTTTAAAAGCCCAACGGCGGGCGTATTCCCTAAAACCATAGTCGAACAAGTCGCGGCCCACCAAGGTTTCCCGCAACATATTCAGCCCCGTAGCCGGTTTGGAATAAGCATTGGGGCCAAATTGGATGATGTTTTCGCTATTGGTCATAATCGGCTCCAATTGGTTCTTGGGCAGCTTCATATAATCCACAATTTTATAAGCAGGGCCACGGGTTACAGGAAATTTATTGTCCCACAGTTCCTCGGTCAAATATTCGCAATAGGTATTCAAACCTTCATCCATCCAACTCCACTGGCGTTCATCGCTGTTCACGATCATGGGGAAGAAATTATGCCCCACTTCATGTATCACCACACCGATCATACCATTTTTGGTGCCTTCGCTATAAGTGCCATCCTTTTCGCAGCGGCCAAAATTGAAGCAAATCATGGGATACTCCATACCGCTGGCAGCCTCGATACTTTGCGCAACAGGGTAAGGGTAGGGTATACTGAATTTGGAGTAGCTTTTAATGGTATGGGCCACGGCCTTGGTGCTAAAGCGGCGGTAAAGGTTATAAGCCTCTTTGCCATAAGCGCTCATGCACATTACTTTTTTGCCTTCAACCATGGCGGGCATGGCATCCCAAATAAATTTGCGGCTGCTGCCCCAGGCAAAGTCCCGCACCATATCGGCTTTGAACACCCATGTTTTTTTAGCAGTCGATTTTTTAGGCTCCTTGGCCTTGGCTTCATCCAGTGTAACAATTTCCACCACATCTTTGGCCGTTTGCGCCTGCTGCCATCTTTTTAACTCGGTGGCAGAAAGCACTTGCGCATAGTTTTGGCACTCACCGGTACCCATTACTACGTGGTCAGCAGGTACGGTCATGGCCACTTTAAAGTTGCCAAACGTAAGGGCAAATTCGCCCGTGCCCACAAATTGATGGTTTTGCCAGCCTTGGAAATCGCTGTACACACAAAGCCGGGGGTACCACTGCGACATGGTAAATAAATGGTTGCCATCTTCGGCAAAATATTCGTAACCGCCACGGCCGCCTTGCGCAATCCTATTTACCAGGTTGTAATACCATTCTACTTTTAGCACCATGCGTTGACCGGGTTTCAGTACCTGTGGCAATTCCACCCGCATCATGGTTTTGTTAATGGTGTAGCGCAATGCTTTGCCCATGCCATCGGTTACTTTTAGTATAATATCGCCATAGGTCTTGCTATCCGTGGCAGTTTCGTCCATCCTTTCCAAGTCGGCGGTACTCATATTGGGCAATACCGAATTGCTGTTTTGATAACCCGAATTATTGGTGGCGCTGTGCTGATTTTCGTCCAGTTGCAACCACAGATAGGTCAATTGATCGGGGGAGTTGTTAAAATAAGTAATGGTTTCCTTACCATTGAGGCGTTGGTTGGCTTCATCCAACTCGCAGGTGATATCGTAATCGCAGCGCTGCTGCCAATATTTGGGGCCGGGTGCGCCACTGGCCGTGCGGTATTCGTTGGGAGTGGGCAAAATGGTACCCAACTGTTCAAAACGGTTGCCATGGTTGCTACCGGGGTTGTTGCGGATATCCTGCGCAAAGCTGCCCAAGCTTAACATGCACAACATTAAAATTGCAATTAACTTTCTCATGTCAGTAATAAATTGATCTACCTGTTTTGGAATGATTTGCTGCCGCAGCCATGCAGATGAACAGCAAGGATTAAAAATACAACATTTACGGTAGCCGTTGCCATGCAAAGATTACCGCCCATGTAAAACTTATGGCACTAAGGGCCCATATCCACCATTTTTGGTTCAGTTTAGCCTTATCCACCACCAACCACGATAAGAGCAAGATACCCGCCACTACCAGCAACTGCCCCAGTTCCAGTCCGATATTAAAGCCCAACAAGGGCCATGCAATGCTTTGGCCATCGGCCAGCATAAAGCGGATGGTATTGGCAAAACCCAAGCCATGTACCAAGCCGAACAACAATGCCAGTACATAGTTGAGTTTGAGCTGGGGCGGCCGGTTTTTGGGCTGAAAAAAGTTGAGCAGGGCCGTGGCCACAATGGTGCAAGGGATGAGAAACTCCACCCAAGCCGTACTGATATTCCACACCCGGTACACACTTAAGGCGAGGGTAATGCTGTGGCCCAGCGTAAAAGCCGTTACCAATACCAGCACTTGCCGCCAGTTGCGCAGCAGGAAGATGGCCGATAGGGCCAAGATGAACAACTGATGGTCCAACGCATCGGAGCTGATAATGTGTTGCCAACCAATTTGCAAGTACAATATAAAATCATCCATAGCTGGGCAAATATGTTATTTTTGTGCTGCAAAATATGGCATACCGCAATAATACATACAAAAAAATCGCCGCCTTTATGGCAAAGGGGCTGCTGCTCTTGTTTTTAATGGGCTTTGCAATTACCCCACCTGCCAATAAAGCACCGCATCCTTTTTTTGTGAGTGTGGTAGAAGTAGAGCACAATGCCAAAGAGCAGATACTGGAAATCAGTTGTAAAATATTTACTGATGATTTTGAAAAGACCCTGCGGCTGAACAATCGGGGGGCTGCGGTAGACTTGATCAACCCCAAGGACAAAGCTGCGATGAACCGCTTGGTGGCAGCTTATGTACAAAACCATTTGACCATTAAACCCGATGATAAAGCATTGCCCATGGAATTTATCGGCTTTGAAAAGCAAGAAGAAGCGATTTACAGTTATTGGCAAATCAACCAAGTACCCAGCGTAAAAAAAATTACGTTTACCAATTCCTTGCTGTACGATTATAAGAAAGAGCAAACCAATATCATCCATGCTATCGTAGGCGGGGTGCGCAAAACCACCAAGCTCAACCACCCCGAAATTGATTGGACGGTACTATTTTAAATTTTTTTTAAAAAAATTTAAACCAAACAAATAAGTTTTCTGTTACATATTTGATAGCTATCCTGGCCAGGGATATCTGGGCCAAATTTTTAAGCAAAGTAGCTACTGCTTAAGAATGCGGCCTCCCAACAAACCTTTTGATTGTAGTGCATTGCAACCATGCCTCACCCCAATTTGGCATAATACCCCTGCATGTTCAATCAAAGTGTGAAAGACGGTTTTCGCTGTTATAACTCTACGCATAACCGCTTTCGCAAAATGAAAAAAAATCTTTAATCTCAAAAAAACAACAAATCATGACTCCAGAAAATTTCAACGGAACTCCTTTGAATGTACAAACTGTACAGCTTTTCGAAAAACGCACTGTTGCCGAATTGTCAGATGAACAAATGATGGCAGTAGATGGCGGTACTACTTTTGCCTGCGGCTTTGTAGCAGGTGTAACCGCTGCCCTTTTAATCCGGCTATTATAATATATCAATAGCCTCTAATAACAATTCACACAATTTATTATTTTAAAAAACAACCAATCATGACACTAGAAACTTCAAATGTAACGCCCGTGTATGCACAACCCATACAATTATTCGAAAAACGCACTGTTGCCGAATTGTCAGATGAACAAATGATGGCAGTAGATGGTGGTACCACCTTTGCCTGCGGCTTTGTTGCAGGTTTTACTGCAGCGTTATTAATGAAATTGTTATAATCGTCTTAGGACAACGCTATTGTATAAAAGGCAGTCCCGTTTTGTGGGCTGCCTTTTTAATTGGTTGAGTAGCGGCTAAGTGTTGGATTGGAAACGCCACTCGGTTAACCATTGAATGCAACTGTGGTGGTTGACAATTTGTAGCGCTACAAAACCAATTGCACTATCTGCCCGTATTGTATCATATCTATCCTGGCCAGGGGTGATGCCCGGCATAGCTTTATCAACGGATCGCTACTGTTGATGAGGAAGGCTGGAAAAAAAGCGGAAGCCGAAAAGCTAATAGAGTAGGCATTATCTTAATCATGTTAAAAACTTGTAAGTATGAATGTTGAAAAAACAACCTGTGCCCTTTTTGAAAAGCGCACAGTAGCAGAATTATCAGATTGGGAATTGACAGATGTAAATGGCGGTTCTACGCCCGGATGTCTGGCCCTGGCTTCATCCGAGCCCTGTGCCATAGGCCTTTTTGCTGCCATGGTTTATCTCTCCAGTCATCTATAAAAGCAAGATTAGATTGTAAGCTGTTTTGTTTATCATACGCTAACTAAGCAAGGTATTTTATACAATACAGATAATGCCATGGTTCGTTTTACGGGCCATGGCTTTTTAATACCTGTTGATATACAAAGGTTATTCGGCAGGTAATATAAGTTAATGTATGGCAACCAACCGCTTAACAACTGGGCAACAAATGGGGCGGTGTGGCTTTTAACCCTTCTAAAAAGTTTTGCCAAAAGTCAACCTTGCCCAATAGCATCACACTTACAACCGTAAACACGATGCCGAAAAGCGCCCCCCACAAATGCGCCCCATGGTTGATGCGGCCGCCGCCTTTTTTATCCAAATAGGCGGTGATGATGAGGTAAATAACCCCATAAAGATAACCGGGTATCCTTAAGTTGGGAACTAGGGGAAACCCAATTTCGAGCTTGGGTGCCAATACAATGGTGGCAAATACAACGGCGGATACGGCCCCCGAAGCGCCCAAGCTACGGTAATGCTCATCGTCTTTGTGCTTGATATAATCCGGTATGCTAGACACCAATAGGCCCAAAACATACAACAGTACATAAAACAGTTTACCCAAGCTGCCCAAGTAACAATCGTAGCTGTACAAGCTCAGTTCGAGCCCTTCCCCAAAGGAGTAGAGGGCTATCATGTTAAAGATAAGGTGTGGGTAATCGCCGTGGATAAACCCGTTGCTAAGGAAACGGTAGTATTGCCGGTCGTACTTAATAGCCGGTCCATAAAATATCATGTCGTTCATGATTTTGGGTTGGCTAAACGCCGCAATCGATGCCGCACAAGTAAGCAGGATAATAACGAGGGTAATAGAAAATGTCATGTGTATTTAATTAAAAATGTAAATCTAATGGATTTTGGAATACGGGGGATGCTGGGGGCTGGATACTGGATGCTGGATACTGGATACTGGATACTGGATGCTGGATACTGGATGCTGGATACTGGAGGCTGATACTGGGTAACTGGGTGCTGGATACTTGATACTTGAATCATTCGTTATTCATTATTCACTATTCATTATTCGCTATTCGTCATTCGTCATTCATCACTCACTATTCACTATTCATTATTCACTATTATTGGTGGTGGTATTTCTCATTCCGCAAAATACTACAAGCACGGTACACTTGTTCGGCCAGTATCAACCTTACCAATTGATGCGGAAATACCAACTGCGACAGGCTCCACTGAAACCGGGCTTTTTGTTGCACGGCTTCATCTACACCAAAGGCACCGCCGATTAAAAACACCAAGCTTTTGGTACTTTCATTGGCACGGGCCTGTATAAAGGCGGCCAGGCCTTCACTGCTGTACTGTTTGCCCCGCTCATCCAACAATACCAAGCAGTCCTCCTTTTTCAGCAGGGCCAAGATCTGTTCGCCTTCTTTCTTTTTGAGTTCGGGTGGTTGCAGGGAACCGGCATTTTTAAGTGGGGGAATAATGATCCATTCAGCCGGGAAATAGCTGCCGATGCGCTTGGTAAACATTTCCACGCCCTCTTTTACATAAGGCTCATGTGCCTTGCCCAGCGACCAGAATTGAATTTTCATGAATAAATACTAATGTGCAGATGTGCAAATATGCAAGTGTGCAAAATTTAACTTGATGTAGCATTGTTAATTAGCTAATATGCTGATGAGGTCGTCGTTGGCCGTTGACCGTTGGTCGTTGGCCGAAAATCGTTGACCGATAACCGTGGGTCGTTGACCGTCGCTTTCAACAGTTAGGATGCGCTCTCTTTCTGCGGCTCTCAACTTTCACCTTTCACCTTTTGGCGCAGAGCGCCACCGAGCCAAAGGCACGGCAATTTTCAACTATTCACTATCAACTATCCATTATCCATTATCAATTATCAACTATTCACTCTTCACTATTAACTATTCACTACCTAATAAGAATAACCGTTCCCTTCATCTCCAACGTCTTGCCATCCCTCGTAAGGCCGCTGATCATCCACACATACGTGCCTTGGTCTTGCTTTTTGCCTTTGAAAGTACCATCCCATCCCTTGCGGTATTCTTTGGTATCGTACAGCAGTTCGCCGTAGCGGCTAAACACCCGGAAATAATTGGTCCGCACAATACCCACGGGTGTTGGTCTAAATACATCGTTCAGTCCATCGGCATTGGGGCTAAAGGCATTGGGCATATAGTAAGTAGGGCCTTTGTACACTTTAATAAATACATCATCGGTACCCAAGCAGCCCGCTATGTTTTGCACATACAGCGTAAACCGGGTATCGGTAAAAATAGTAGCCTTGGGATCTTGAGCAAAAGGATTGTCCAGCACATTGGCGGGCGTCCATACATACGTAACACCACCACCGCCAAACAATTGGTGCGGCACCCCTTCCACGGCCAGCGTATCATGGCCCGCATCGGCAGCTACCGGGGGCAACATGGTAATCAATACCGTATCGTACACCTTAAAACCACAACCATAATTATCGCTTACTTCCAATACATACTGCTGTGTGGTATCGGGCTGGGCGGGGGTAGTGGCGGCCGAGGAATCCAACAACCTGCCGGGCGGCGACCACAAAAAGCTAACGGGTCCGCTGGTGCGTATTACGCTGCCACGCAGTACCGCTGGCGATTTCCAACAAATGAGTGTATCAAAGCCGGCATTGGCAATGGGTTTCAGTTTTACATTTACTTGAATACTATCGCTGCGCTGACATACACCCCATTGGGCCGTTAAATAATATTTGATATCGTAGTGCGGACTGGCCACGGCATTGGCAACGGTGGTGCTGCTCAAATCAATATTGGGCGACCAGTTAAAGATGGTAGTTTGCGGATTGGTTTGCGGTGCAAAGGTAACACTGCTCCACTCACAAATGGTGGTATCGGGCCCCAGTTCCAAGCGCATGGTATCGCTCAAGGCAATGGTAGCCGTCGTTTTGGCAACACAACCGTGGCTGTCTTTGATGAACACATAATTGTAATTGCCCACCGAGTCGGTAAATATATTGGAAGCTTGGTAATTGTACCCGCTATCGGTAGAATAGGTATAAGCCGGAGAGCCACCGCCCGCTGTAAGGGTAATGGTACCATCATTGCCATTGCAGGTAGCTGCTACGGTGGTAGCCGATGCGGTAAGCAAGGTCGGTTCGGTAATGGTAATAACCGTATCTTTTAAGCAACCATTCACATCACGCACCCGCAAATTGTAAACACCCGCAATCAGGTTGTTAAAGCTGCCGCTGGGTTGAAAGGCACTGCCATTGCTCATAAACGCATAAGGAGCAGTGCCGCCATTGGCCGTTAGCACAATGCTGCCGTTGGCTTCGCCAAAGCAATTAACTTGTTGCGATACAGCCGATACACCCAAGGGCGTTGTGGCCACCAAGGTAACTTGAATGCTGCCCGTACAACCCAAACCGTCGGTAATGTTAACGGTGTATAGGCCGGGGCCAAGGCCATTGAATGTGGGCGAACCCTGTACCGGTCCGCCATTCATGGAATAGCTATAAGGCGTAGTGCCGCTGGTAGGCGTAATGGTAAAACTGCCATTGTTGATGCCTGCGCAGGGCGGATTGGTTTGCGAAGAGGTAGAAGTAATACCACTGCCTGTTAATACCGTAGCTGTGGCAGTACCCAAACAGCCATTGCCATCTAAAAAGCTAAGGTTATAGTTGCCGGGCGCCAATCCATTGAACACATTGCTCAATTGGGCAGGCCCCCCGTTTAATGAATAGGAGTAAGGCGCAACACCCGTGGTGGGCGTAACGGTTATGCTGCCGTTGTTAACGCCAGGGCAGGATGTTGCAGCGGCTGTAGCAGTGCCATTGATACCCGTAACCGAAGGAACGGTAATCGGCATGGTTTGTTGGCAAGCACCCGCATCTTGTATAAAGATGGTATAGTTGCCCGCTGCCAAGCCGTTGAACACATTGCTCAATTGCCCCGGCCCACCGTTGATGGAATAGGTAAAGGGAGCTTGGCCCACACCTGCGGGCACCAGTACCGTAGCACTGCCGGTAGCGCTGGCGCAGGTGGCAGGGGTAGTGGTATAAGAAGCATTGAGGGTATTGCTACGGGTAATGTTTACCGTATCCAAGCGCACCAAATCAGTACCGCCGCTGCAATTGGCAAACACCGTACGGATAACATACTGCGAGGCCGTGGTAGCGGGGCATACATTGGGAAAACTGATTTGCAGTTCGCCCGGTACAATGGTAGTGGTATCGCCCAAGCCAACCACCGCATTGTTCAGCAGCAGTTCTGAGCGGAGAAAGCGGCTGGTGCCTTCATACGGCAAAAAACGGTAGGAGGTATTGGTAATGGCCCTGGTGCCGGGGTTAAAGCCAGGCTCCGCCACAAATTTGTTCCTTTCCCAGTTTTGCATACCGATGATGGCATTGCCATTGTTCCAAGCGGTACAAGTAGGTTTGTCTTTTATATGTACTTCCACGATGCCCGTACCTTCGTATATGACAATCTGCTCATTTACCGTTGAGCTATTACAACTGAAAAGGCCTATATCATTATAGCTCACTATCAACCTTCTTGCAGGTGCCACCCCTTCAAGCCGATATTCAATCTTTCTATTAGGATGGCCCGTTGTAATGATGGGGTTAATATCGAGATAGGCACCCATAATACTCGCTTTGGGATAATATTCGGGCGTGGTACCACAGGGTGTTCCACCAGCATAGGGCAATGGGATGTTGCCTTCCAAATCCCAAGCATTATCGCAAGGATTAAAATTGGAAGTGTCAAATGTAATAAGGCCATTAGAGCCCACCGTAAATTTCTTGAAAAGTGAATCATAAAAGCAAAAGTCAAAACCAATCGGGTACACTTCGCTAAATAAATCATCAATGTACAGCTCGGTCAACTCTATACCAGTGGGGGTAACAAATGGTTGTGGCGCAAAAGGGATATATTGCAGTAGGTAGTTGCTGGTTTGCTTTACATGCGGCACCCGCAAGGCAATAGGCGTACAGTTCACGCCACAGGGCAACAAAATATTGCTGGGCGGTGGTGTGATGATGGGAAATGAATTGGGTTGCGCTTCAGCAGCCGAAGTAAGCAATAAACAAGCGCAGAAAAAGCGTAGAAAAAGCCTCATACTTGCAGTTAATTAGGCTTCAAATATAAGGTTTTAGCCGCAAATAAAGGCAAATGGCCGATAAGGGTAGCCATAATAACAGCCAAATAGCAGGTTGATTCCCTGTTTGCCGGATAAAATGCCCCCTTAACCCATCAGGGCCGCTTTTTAAACACCATACCCTTTATTACTTACATACTGACAGATAAAACAATAGTTTTCGGCCATTTTTCCCTGATAAAATTTTCTTGGCAAAATCCCCAGATGCAATCATGAGGACTTGCCAAGAAAATAGTTACCCGGTAGCTGGTAGGTTGATTGGGAGATTGGTTGAATGGTTGAATAGTTGATTGGTTGAATAGTTGAAGAGACACGCCCCGCAGCAATCAACGAATCCGTGTAACCTGACTGCCGTCAGGCAGGTTCGTGTAATCCATTAGTAATCCGTGTCCCAAAAATCAAAACAACAGCGAGGCAAGCTCGCTGCCTGCGGCTCGTAACCTATAACCTGTCGCAAAGCACCACCGGCCAAAGGCTCGGCATAACTCATAACTCATAACTCATAACCCATAACCCATAACTCATAACTCAATCAACTCGTAACTCAATCAACTCGTAACTAAAACAACTCATAACCCATAACTCATAACCCATAACCCATAACTCATAACTCATAACTCATAACTCAATCAACCCGTAACTAAAACAACTCGCAACAAAATCACCCCTCCTTCAACACCACTTCCACCCGGTTCGTCTTGCCCTGCACGGCTTTTACCTCCGTAAGCGTTTCAGTGGTATAGCCCTCTTTTTTTACCACCATATCGTACACGCCAATCGGCACAGGTTTGGCCATCACCAGCCCCTGCTTGTTACTGGTTGCCTGCAAATTCAAAGCCGCAATAGTAACGCTGGCACCAGCAATGGGCTCACCCGTTTTAGCATCCGTAATCAATAGGCGAAAGGCCGTGCTGCGGCTGCCCTTGTTGATGATTACCCTGTTGGACCTATACCTGTTGTAGTATTCCGGATGCGTTTTTTTAAACCGCAGGGTAAGTTTATCAATTTTGTTGCGCAGCAGTACTTTTCCCCGCTTAAACACTACTTCAATCTCGGCCCTGTATGCTTTACGGTCCGAAACCGCATTGCGGTTAGACGGTACAGCCGAACGGTAATTGTCAATGGTTTTCATCAAAGTATCCAAATCCAGTTCGCTGATGCCATATTTGGCCAGCTCCTTTTGATTGGCCAATGCAATATCATAATAGAGCGTACAGGTATCGGCCAACTTACCAATGCCCAAGTCGCGCAATTCGCTGATATTGGTTTTTACTTTTGCCATGATAACACTGTCGTTCACATCATGTGCCCAAGCATAAACAACAGCAGCAACTTCATTGGCAACCACACAAAGGGTTTCTTTGTTCTTGTCCTTATTGGTCGTATGGCCCTTTGTAGCCGCATCTTGCAATTTTCTTTTGCTATGAACGGAATTGCAAATACCACGCAATTCAACATAAGACTCCGCCAGTACCGGTATCAACCCTGTTGTTGTAATATTTTCATCGTTAAAAGCAATCAATGAATCCATCATGTTCAATGTTTCTGTTTGTACCTTGTTCATTACCTAATAATTTAATTGTAAATAATAATTTTTTTAACCCAGATTCCTATTGCGTAAGCTGGGTTTTTACATAGTACGGCCCTATTACAAGCTGGCAAGCCTTGTATTTATCAGTAAACCATTTGCGTTGTACAATACACTGGCATACCCGATTACCATCGGTAAGTATAACTGCGCTATGGGCAGTACACCGCACCGGGCAATAAGCCAAATATTGAATGCACACAAAAAGTTTAAAATTGTAATGGAGGAGCGTACGGGATTTGTTGTAGGGTACCGCTTGCTATACCTTTTACTGTTTTACTTTTTCATAATGTACCTTTTTAATTGTTTTCATTAATAATTTATTTTCACCGCGGATGATAAAACAAAATAAAAAAATATTTTTCAAATAAAAAAGGAAAAAAAATATTTTAAGAAAATTTTAACATTTATAGATATTCACCAACGGTAGCGCAAGCGAAATAGCCTTTTACCATTTGATGCTTTCCGGCAACAATAAAACGACACCCGGTAACAAAAAAATATTTGCCGGAAGCCCGCTAACATCTTCCGGTAACAAAAAAATGTTTGCCGGAAGCCCGCTAACATTATCCGGTAACAAAAAAATATTTGCCGGAAGCCTGCTAACATCATCCGGTAACAAAAAAATATTTGCCGGAGGCTTGCTGACATCTTCCGGTAACGAAAAAATATTCCCCGGAAGACTGCTAACATCATCCGGTAACAAAAAAATATTTGCCGGAAGCCCGCTAACATCTCCCGGTAGGAAAAAAATATGTTCCGGAAGACTGCTAACAACTCCCGGTAACAAAAAAATATTTGCCGGAAGCTTGCTAACATCATCCGGTAACACCGTGCAACTTGCCGGAAGACCGGTGAATGTTGCCGGTAGCACTTTTGGTAATTGTCTGTATTAGGATTTATAGGATGTAAGGATGGTAGGATTTGCAGAAAATAGGATTCTTATTGTCTGGGTTAGCATGTGTAGGATTGGGGGAGGTTGTCTTGAATAGGATTGGTAGGATTGGAGGATGGGTATGATTTGAGGGGAAACATTAGCTCAATTAGCTAATCAGCTAATCAGCACATTAAAAAATACGTCTTTATACCTAGTTTTTGTTTCGGGAAAGGGTGCTATCTTAGCGGCAGCCCGGCCAGTGGAATATTACTGGCTTTTTCGAAATGATAAAACTAACGGATGAACCAAAACCCTGAACAGATTGCAAGGGACCAGATTGATGCCATGCTGCAACAGTGTGGATGGCTGGTACAGCATAAAAAGGCCATCAACCTCAGTGCTGGACTGGGTATTGCTATACGTGAATATCAAACCGATATTGGACCGGCAGACTATGTATTATTCATTGATAAGAAACCCGTGGGCATCATCGAAGCAAAACGGGAAGAAGAGGCGCATCACCTGAGTGTATTTGAGGAACAAGCAGAAAACTATGCCGCCGCCAAACTAAAGTACCTTGATAATGAAAAGCTGCCCTTCGTGTATATCAGCACGGGCGGCATTATCCGCTTTGCCGACTTTCGTGATCCCAAGCCCCGCTACAGGGAAGTATTTGCTTTTCATCGGCCCGAAAGCCTACAGCAATGGTTAAAAGAAGGCAATTCGCTGCGCTACCGGCTGGCTACAGCACTGCCCAGCTTGGGCAACCCTACCGATGCGGAACTAGATGCTATAGCAAAATACGGCCATTTACGTGCCTGCCAATTTAAAGCAATTGTAAAATTGGAACAATCTTTTGCCGAAGCCAAGCCTAAGGCACTGATACAGATGGCTACCGGCAGCGGCAAAACCTACACGGCCATTACTTTTATTTATCGGTTACTCAAATTTGCCAAAGCCAAACGGGTTTTGTTTTTGGTGGATACCAAGAACTTGGGCGAGCAGGCCGAGCAAGAGTTGATGACCTATGTGCCGGCCGACGACAACCGTAAATTTGTAGAACTCTACGGCGTTACCCGCCTCAAAAGCAGCTTTTTGCCGCCCGATAACCAAGTGTATATTTCCACCATCCAGCGCATGTATTCCATTTTAAAAGGTACGGAACTGGATGAAAGTACCGAGGAAACCAATCCGCATGAGCTATTGCAAAAAGAGCCCGAACCGGTGGTGTACTCAGAAAAAGTGCCCATTGAGTTTTTCGATTTTATTGTGATTGATGAGTGTCACCGCAGCATTTACAACCTGTGGAAGCAGGTGCTGGACTATTTTGATGTGTTTCAAATAGGGTTGACCGCTACGCCCGATAACCGCACGTTTGGCTATTTTGAACAGAACCTGGTAAGCGATTATGGTTATGAAAAGGCGGTGATTGACGGGGTGCTGGTACCGTACAATGTGTTTACCATCGAAACACAAATAACCAAGGAGGGGGCCAAAATTGCCATGGGCGAACGGGTGGACAGGCGGGAACGGCTTACCCGCCGCAAGTTTTGGGAAACGGTTGACGAAGATGTTGTGTACAAAGGCAAACAGTTGGACAAAGACGTGGTAAACCCCAGCACCATCCGTACCATCATCAGGGCGGTAAAAGACAACCTGCCTGCCATGTTTCCCGACCGATATGATGCTGCCGGCAGTTTTGAAGTGCCCAAGCTATTGATTTTTGCAAAAACGGATAGCCACGCCGAAGATATTATTGATATTGTGCGGGATGAATTTAACGCAGAGAATAAGTTTTGCAAAAAAATTACTTATCGCAGCGAGGAAGACCCTAAAACGGTGCTGAGCCAGTTCCGCAACGACTATTACCCCCGCATTGCCGTAACGGTGGATATGATTGCCACGGGCACCGACATCCGCCCATTGGAAGTATTGTTGTTTATGCGAGACGTAAAAAGCAAAAGCTATTACGAGCAAATGAAGGGCCGTGGTACCCGTACCTGTACGTTGGAAGAACTACGGCTCAAAGGCACTCCCGCTGCCAAATATAGCAAAGACCATTTTGTAATCATTGATGCCATTGGGGTAGAAATGTCGCAAAAAACCGATAGCCGCCCGCTGGAAAAAAAGCCCGGCATCAGCTTGAAAAACCTGCTGCAATGGGTGGCCATGGGCAATACCGACGAGGAACTGCTTACCAGCTTGGCCAACCGCTTGATACGGTTGGATAGGCAATTGAACGATAAAGAAAAAGCAGGCTTTGCAGAACAGGCTGGTGGCTTGAACATCGGGCAGGTAGCTGCCCAGTTGTTGCAGGCCCACGACCCTGATGCCACGGCCAATATGGAACAACGGATACAAGGCGAACTGATGGGCGAGGCGCCGGTAAAAATAGAGGCGGCCATCACTGCGGCTAAGCAACAAATGGCCGAAGCCGCTACAGCGGTTTTTAACAACCCGGCCCTGCGGGATTTTATTGTGGATATGCGGCATAAATACGACCAGTTGATTGACAATATCAATATAGACCGGGTGGATAATATTGGTTGGGTAAAAGACCAACAAGCGGCTGCCGAGGGAACGATTGGCAATTTTGCGGCTTGGGTGGCCGCACACAAAGATGAAATTGTGGCGCTCCAACTGTTTTACAGCCAGCCCTACCGCCGCCGGGAGCTTACGTATAGCATGATACAAAACCTTTGCGAAAAGATAAAGGCCGAACAGCCCTTGCTGGCCCCTGTACAGGTATGGCGGGCCTATGAGCAATTGGGGCAGGCAGGTGCTTCGCCCAAAAATGAACTGGTGGCATTGGTAAGCCTGATCCGCAACGTATGCGGCATTGATACCGCCCTTACCCCTTACGATAAAACGGTGGACAAAAACTTTCAGGAATGGGTATTTAAAAAGCAGGCAGGTGCTACCAAGTTTACCGAAGCGCAAATGCAATGGCTGCGGATGATAAAGGATTATATGGCCAGTAGTTTTCATGTGGACAAAGAGGATTTTGAACTGGACCCCTTTAACAAAGAGGGTGGGCTGGGCAAGTTTTACCAGTTGTTTCAAGAGGATTATGAAAAAATATTGGAGGAGTTGAATGAGGTGTTGGTGGCGTAGGCAATTGTCTGGATTAGGATTTATAGGATTAAAGGATGATAGGATGGGGTAAGTTGGGGTAGGATTGGGAGAGGGTTGAATGGATGGGGGATAGGGTAGATAGCGTATATTAATGTATGTTGCAGTCAATTACAGTATCGGAAGGGAAAAGGAAATATTGAAAACTAAAAAAATTAAGGAAAACAGTGAAACATGAGGAATTGACACATAAAATCATTGGGTGCGCCATGAAAGTACATACGGTATTGGGCAGTGGGTTTCAGGAAGTTATTTATCAACGGGCATTGGCGATTGAAATGGAAAAGCAGGGACTGTCTTACGAGCGGGAAATGGAAATTACCATCCACTATGATGATCAACCCATTGGTACCCGGCGGGTGGATTTTTTTGTGGCAGGGGTGATTATGGTGGAATTAAAAGCCGTGTCCAAATTAGATGATGCCCACTTGGCACAGGCCATGAATTATTGCCAAGCCTATCAACTACCCATTGGGCTGCTCATTAACTTTGGGGCCCGGAGCATGGAGTTCAAAAGGGTGTACAATATTAACCACCCCGATAATGTTGCTTACAAAAAACAACAGGCCAGCACCATCGGCAATGGTCAAACAGATAATACCAACAACCCCAATACCAACTAAGCATATATGAACCGTCAACAATTGTTATACAAGTATCACTTTATCCTCAAATCCTACAAACCTAAAAGCGGTAACGAAGTTGCGCTAGCTTTGGATACCTTTAATCCTATCATCCCCCAATCCTACAAACCCCAAAGCGATAACAATAAAGCGCTTAATCTCGCTGTATTTAATCCTATCATCCTCCAATCTAAAAGTGGTAACGATGTTGCGCTTAATCCTGTCGCATTTAATCCTATCATCCTCAAATCCTACAAATCCTAATACAGACAAATGAGCAAAACACAAGCCATACAACAACTACCAACAGGCTGGAAATGGGTGAAAGTTTCTGAAATAGCAGAATTGTTCAGAGGTATAAATTACACAAAGGATGTGGCACAAAATATTCCAAGTGAAACGCACTTGCCAATATTGCGAGGGAATAACATTAATGGGGAATTGAACTTTGATGATTTAGTTTACGTTCCAAAAGACTTAATAAAGAGAGATCAGTATGTAAAAAAAGATGATATAGTGTTTGCGATGTCAAGCGGTAGTAAACATTTAGTTGGAAAATCTGCTGTAGCAAAAGCAGATTTCCATGGTAGTTATGGGGCTTTTTGTGCTTTGCTTAGAGTAAGTAGCGATGTTGACAAAAGATACGTAGCATTTATTTTTAAAGGTAGTTCATACAGAAAGTTGATTTCAGAAATAGCCAAAGGAACAAATATAAATAACTTAAAGCGGGAGCATATTCTTAATTTCAACATCCCCCTCCCTCCACTCCCCACCCAACAAGCCATCGTAGCCAAAATAGAAGCCCTGTTCAGCGAGGTGGACAAGGGCACGGAAACCCTGCGGCAGGCCCAGCAACAGTTAAAGGTTTATCGGCAGGCGGTGCTATCCGCTGGAGTAAGTGGTATGTTTACAAGTGAAAGCAAAGTTTATTTTAACTCTATCACAATCGGACTGCCGAGTGAAATAAATAAAAACTGGATTGTAGTAAAATTGACTGATGTAGCAAAATTGGAATCAGGACATACCCCAAGGAAAGACACTCCAGAATATTGGGAGAATGGAGATGTTTTATGGTTGTCTTTACAAGATATAAGAGCATTAGATGGGAAAGTCGCTAATGATACAAAATACAAAACTAATAAATTAGGAATAGAAAACTCTAGCGCAAGACTTTTGCCAAAAGGAACTGTTTGTTTTTGTCGAGATATTTCTGTTGGTTATGTTGCAATTATGGGGAATGAAATGAGTACAACACAACATTTTGCAAATTGGATCTGCCAAGAAAGTGATTTAAATAACAAATTTTTAATGTATTCATTTATGGCATCAAGAGATAGTCTTATCAGACAAGGTCAAGGTACAACTGTAAAAACAATTTACATGCCCGATTTAAAAGAAATGAGAATTCAATTGCCTTTAATCAAAGAACAAAACGCCATCGTTCAAGCCATCGAAAGCCGCCTGAGCGTGGCCGATAAGCTGGAGGAGAGCATTGTGCAAAGCCTGCAACAGGCCGAGGCGTTGAAACGGAGTATATTGAAGAATGCTTTTGAGGGGCGGTTGGTGTAATTTCAAATAATGAATATAATTATATATAAATGAGTGAAATTAAAATTAAACAAAAAATCAGCTTAGAATACATTGAAAATTTGTATAGCCAATTGTATTCTTCTGATAAGGGAAAAGTAGATATTTACCTTCCAAGTAGTATTAAAGAAGAAAACTTTGGAGTCCTTCCTTTATTAATACAATTTATTTGTACATGGGAGAGAATTACGGATAGTGGAAATATTATTGTACCAATTAAATGTGTAAAGGATGAAGTTAATCAGTATCTAGAACAATATTTTTCTTATGTAATTTTTCAGATTGCTCAAAAATATAGAGATGTAGTTGATATTAGTGGAATGTCAATAATTCCATTATCTGAAGATGCCGTTAAAAAGATGACTTCCCTTATGAATAAAAATGAGGGGCCAAAACACAATTCAGTAATGCTCATTTGTTTTGACCATATTGATGAATCCATGGGAGGGGTTGTTAATGCATTTTATTCAAATGACAAGTTTATCATAAACGAAGATGAGCATAAATACTTTGAGCAATTATATCGGTTTATTGATATATATAAAAATAATTTAATTACGGATGCAGTAAAGGGAAATTTACAAAAATTAAAGGGCATTATTTATGAGTTGATTAAAAACACAGACGACTGGGCAAAGACAAATGTTTATGGCGATATTCTTTATCCGAACGTAAGAGGATTATATTTAAAACTTCATAAAAATTTTAGAAATAATTTCATTGATAATACTTCAAATTTTAATGGCCTAAAGAAATATCTATCTCATAAAGAAATCCAAGATGGGGTTAATAAAGAATTATATTTTTTAGAAATAAGTGTTTTTGATAGCGGCCCAGGGCATGTAGGAAGGTATTTAAAGCTAAAGGAACCAAATTTAAATTTGAAAGAACAGGTAAATGCTTTACAGAAATGTCTTATAAAACATAATACATCTGACATATCACATGAGAGAGATTTTAGAGGATTGGGACTTGACAGAGTGCTTGAAACTCTTAATAGTCGAGGGGGGTTTTTAATGATTAGAACCGAAAATCTATTTGTATATCGAGATTTAATAAATAATAACTATATACACACTAATAAGCCATCGGAAATAATGCTACAGGATATAAAAACAGACTTAGTAGATAATTATTCAATGAAATGGAGGGCTACCGGAAGCGTAATTTCTATTATTTACCCTTTAAATGAAGTAACTATACATGAATGATTTTTATATTTATAATCATAAAGAAATTAAAGATTATGCAGTTACTAATCATACTGTAATCTTTTGCCCTGACCAGTTTATTAATTTAGAAAATTTAAAAAGATCCATAAAAGAGTACTTCCAAAAAGTAAATCAACCGGATTTTGTTGTGATAATTGGAGGTGAATATATTAATGAAATTTTGTTAGGTATTTTTGAAAAAGAGTATGATAATATTTTTGGTAATATACCGAACTTTTTAAGAACTCATTATAAAAAAAATCATTGCATTCTGACTTTCAATGAAAGTGGGACATTGCAATTGATTGCAGGTAAAAGAATAGCTCCAATTAATCTAAAGAAAATAATTCGCACAGGCTTATATGAAATATTTAAAAATAATGGGGGCGAAATTAAGTCTCAAGTAACTCATCACTATGTTTTTCCTTCAGGCAAACATTGTAATAAATTTTTAAGGACTGGTAACGTTCTTATTAATGGGTCAGAAATATTTTTTATTGCTTTCAATCTTCTAAAATATTATAACCCGCAAGTAATAAAATGTATATATAGTGACACATCATCCATAAACTCACTCGTATTTTCCGTTATAGAATTAAAGAGACGCTTTACTGCTAATTTAATAGCTCCACATGTGGAAAGTTTTGGCTCATATGAAAAATTTGAAAAAAGTAAATTTACCAAGGCATCCGAAAGTATTGTTTTTATTTCATCTTCAACTTCTGGAAGAATTTTAAATCGACTTGTCGAGCAAGGTGATTTTGGTATTAATCAGTTAGTTCTTATTTATTATTTGGGTGATCAAATTCAGCAGTATCAATCTCAAATAGTTTGTGATTTGACTTCTAATGAAACCAACGAGATTATTGGTTTAAATAAATTTGAGACATTTTTAACCTCCGAGCAATGTAAATATTGCCATTCAGGTAGTGTTCCTGTTAAAGTAAGCGGAGATGTATTTTTGCTTGAAAGGCCACAAATAAACCGAATTCTAATAGGAACTAAGCATGCCCCAAAAAATATTTCAGCTTTTATAGAGGAGTTTAAATCCATTAATCAAACAGGGCGGAATGTATTAAAATGTAATTTCTCTGAACTGCCTAGCTATAATCATGAAATTTATTTTGATTTGAAATTGTTATTTGAAAACACGGATGAAGATTCGAAATATTGGAAAAAATATGATTTTCTTTTGTCTCAATATCTATCATCACATTTAAAGTATATAATTTACTTAGAGGATGAAGCATCAATTTTATTAGCCAAAAATATGCAAAGCAGATGTGTGAAGCTTTTTAAAAAAACACCACAATTGATCTCAAAAAATGAAATTAAAAATATCAACCCAAAAGAGAAAACTCATTACTCGGTGATTATCGCTTGTTCTTGTCTTGTTACAGGGAAAAACTTATTATACATAAGTAGAGCATTAAGAGATTTTGAAAACATGACAATTACATATTTTATTGGACTAGCTAGAACAAGAAGTAAAACATATTTAGATGATATAAGAAAGAATTTATGCCAAGGAGCTATGTTTGAACAGAACACTAATGTTTTTGTGACGGTTGATTCTATTCATTTGCCAACTAACGAAAGCGCAACTCCATGGGAAGTTGAGTTAAAATTTTTAAAAGATTTTATTTCATATTGTAAAAGAAAGAAAGTTGTTAAGAAAGTTATCCTATCCCTAGAAAAGAGGGAAAATATATTGATTTATTCAGGAAGAGGAAGAGGCTTGGCAAATTCTATTTTCTGGGATAATGTCATATTAAATACTCCTCTTGAAATTAGAAAAAATTTCGCATTTTACAATTTCAACTCTTATCATAAACAGGTTAGTCAGGCCGATATTTATACCACGATTGCGTCTGTAATAAACAACTTGAGAAATCCAATAAAAGATTTTAATGAATGTTTAATTCAGTCTGAGTATGTTAGAAATATCTTATCTCCATCAAATTTTTCCAGATTTAATGATGGCATCATTCAGGCCTCTATTTTACGCTGTGCTAATTATAAAGAGCTTTCTTATGATTTTGAAGAAGAAGATAGTTTAATTTTGAGTAATGTTATTAAAAATTGTATTGAATATAGTACTGAAGAGCATGGGGAAGCGCTCATGGAGTTTTTATACGCATTAGCTATTGTAAAGCTTCGCTTAAAAGAACATCATTTAGCTAGTATCATAGATTTAATAAAAGAAAGGATTAAACACCCACTTGTCCTTGCTTTTGCATCTTATATAAAAGATAATGTTTTATCTGAAAGGAAAATTGACATATTTAAGAAGTATAATTCATCGAATAATAAATGAGCAACAACAACTCCCCCAACACATCCTCCATCGTCTCCAAAGTATGGGCCTTCTGCAATACCCTCCGTGATGATGGTGTGGGCTACGGCGATTACTTAGAGCAATTGACCTACCTGTTGTTTTTAAAAATGGCCGATGAGTACAGTAAGCCACCGCATAACCGTACCATGCCCATCCCTGTTGAATATGCTTGGGATACCCTCACAGGCAAGAGCGGTGATGAACTGGAGCGGCATTACAACAAAGTACTGCGCAGCCTAGGACGGGAGAAAGGTATACTGGGACAGATATTTACCAAGAGCCAAAACAAGATACAAGACCCGGCCAAACTGTACAAGCTGATTGCCCTCATCAATGCCGAGCAATGGGTGTTGATGGGCGTAAAAGACAAGGGCGATATATACGAGGGCCTGCTGGAAAAGAATGCGGAAGATACCAAGAGCGGGGCGGGGCAGTACTTTACCCCACGGCCTTTGATTAAATGCATGGTAGAATGCCTGCGCCCCGAACCACTGAAAACCATAGCCGACCCCAGTTGCGGTACGGGCGGGTTTTTCTTGGCCGCTTACGATTGGTTGACGGAGCACCGGGATTTGGACAAGGCCAAAAAGCAGTTTTTGAAATACAAAACCTTTTTTGGTAACGAGATAGTACCGGGTACCCGCCGCCTAGCACTGATGAACCTGTTTTTGCACAATATCGGGGATATCGACAGCGATAATTTTATTTCGCCCAACGATTCGCTGGTGGCAGCTTCGCCCACGCAATATGATTATGTGCTGGCCAATCCGCCCTTTGGCAAAAAAAGCAGCATGACATTTACCAATGAAGAGGGCGAGCAGGAAAAAGAAGACCTGACCTATAACCGGCAGGACTTTTGGGTTACTACCAGCAATAAGCAGCTCAATTTTGTGCAGCATATCAAAAGCATGCTCAAAAGCACGGGCATGGCGGCTGTGGTATTGCCCGATAATGTACTGTTTGAGGGTGGGGCAGGGGAAACGGTGCGTAAAAAGTTATTGGAAACCACCGATTTGCACACCATTTTACGCTTGCCCACCGGTATCTTTTATGCCAATGGTGTAAAGGCCAATGTATTGTTTTGGGATGGCAAGCCCAGCAGCAAAAACCCATGGACAAAGGAAGTATGGGTGTACGATTACCGCACCAATATCCACCACACACTCAAAAAGAACCCACTGCAATTGGACAACTTGCGGGAATTCATCAACTGTTACAATCCTGAAAACCGCCACAAGCGCAAGGAAACCTACAGCGCCAAAAACCCCGAAGGGCGTTGGCGGAAATTCACTTACGATGAAATCATGGCGAGGGATAAAACCAGTTTGGATATCACGTGGTTAAAAGACGATTCCTTGGCCGACTTGGATAACCTGCCCGACCCGGATGTGCTGGCACTGGATATAGTGGAGAATTTGGAAGCGGGGCTGGAGAGTTTTAGGGCGGTGATAGCGGAGTTGAGGGGGAGTTGATAGCGGATAGTTGATAATGGATAGTTGATGATTGGCCATAGGGACACAGCTCATGGCGAAGTAAGGTTCGTGAGGAAACGAACTTTGGCTAAGAAATGCGAAACCCCTTTACGAATTACTATATATGCAAGTAAAATTCAAATTGGACAAGACCGATTTACTGCAGAGCCGATTATTTGCCCTGTCAAAGTCGCCGCAGGTGCAAAAGCAGCGGCGCAAAAATCATATTGCGGCGATGTTGTCTTTTTTGGCTGTGGCACTGTTCTGCCTTTTGTTGGGCCAGTATGTAATTGCTATTGGCATGGCCATCGCTACCGTAGGCTGGTATTTTATTTACCCAGGTTATGAAAGGGGCAGTTATGTCCGCCGCGAATTGGAGCATATAACACAGGCATTGGCCAAGCTGGAGCATGGCGAGACGGTTGCGACTTTTGAGGAGCAGGGCATCAATTGGCAAGAAATAGGGATGAATAGCCATATTTCTTTCGATTTGCTGGAGCAAATGACAGAAACCGATGCGGCCATATACCTCTTATTGAAACCGGGTAATGTGATTCCACTGCCCAAACAAAAAATACTGCAAAGCGAATCATTAATCGTTTACCTCAAAGCGCTGGCTGATAAGCTGCAGATACCCTACCAAACCCATTTCGGTTGGACGTGGCGATAAAGGCCCATGGCGAAGCAAGGTTCGTGAGACACGAACCTTGGCTAGAACAAATAACGCCGAGCAAGCGAATAATCAATGAACTTTTGTATCTTTAATCAGCAGCGCCCGGCAGAAGGAACACAAAATACCGCCACATCGCCAATGCTTTAACGTTGCCCGCAAGGCTAAACTAACAGTATGTTTCGATTTATAATAATAGTATTGACAGTTCAAGTTTTGATGGCTTGCAATAATTCGCAAGACAAGACCGCATCTACAAAAGAAAGGGAGTTAGTGCCTGAACCCGATAAAGCGTTAAGAGAAAAATATGAGGCAGAACAGCAGCTTAAAAAAACGAGCTGCCTATTGCTAAACCCAGATACATCATTATCAAAAATAAATTTGAGAGATGCTAAAAGTGCTGAATCAATCATTTCTAACAAAGATAAAATTGACGAAAGCGGCCAGTATCATTATTACTCGACAATGTACCGAGAGACGTTAACTATGACTCAGCATCCCGGTGACGGTAAATATCAAATTAGTATTTTTAAAGTCGAGTATTCAGACAAAGCGGACTACGGTTATAGAAAATTAAACATTGACACTTTCAAAACTGAGAAAGGCATTAAACTGGGACTCAATAAAAAACAAATTATTGAAAGGCTTGGTCATTGCTATATTGCTAAAGACAGTTCTAAAGGGTACATAGAACTTTATTACAGACTTGAAGCGCCAAATGACAATACGACAAAGATTTTGGAAAGGAACAATATGCCAATCTATTACGCTTCATATAAATTATGGAATGACAGATTGGAAAAGTTTGAGTTTGGTTTTGAGTATCCTTAGTGTGCCACAATAAGCTCCCATGGCGCAAGCTTGCCCTTCCTGCACCGCCCTATGTAACATATCAAAAAGCCGACAAGGCAAAGGGGCTAGGGTAGATTGTCGCCAGTGTAACAGCCATCCCCCAAAATCCCTATCTTTATCCCCATAACCCAATACTACCAACGTGAAGTTGCAGCGGCTCATCATCATTGCGTTTAACTTGGTGCCCATCATAGGGGTGGCCTATTACGATTGGCTGCCCTTTGATATGTTTTGGCTTTTTTGGATGGAAACCTTGGTGCTGTCTTTTTTCAATGCTATAAGGGTGCTGTACAGTCAGGGGCATCCCGAGGGTACGGAACCGGAACAAGGGCCGCTGGTGTACAATACGAGTGCGGCGTTTAAGTTTTTGTTGGGCCGTATAGGTATCTTTCTGTTCTACTCCTTGTTCATCATTGTTTTTATCGGCTTCCTCAATGGCCGCAAAGGGGATTCGATGCATGTGGTGCAAACGATTTTCTTTGGCAACCGCTTGTTCAACTGGGCCTTACTGCTGGGTATCGCCAGCCAAGCTTTCTATCTGATCAAGTATTTCTTTATGAACGGGCAATACTACTATTCATCCGTATCCAATTATGCCATCATTTTCGACGGCAGGCAATTGGTGATTCATATTGCGGTGGTGCTGGGGGCCGTGGGCAGTAATTTTTTATTTAAGGATATGGACAACAAGGGCTATGTCGCCATTTGGATCATCGGCATATTTTGTGTGGCCAAATCTGTGTTGGAATTGTTTTTGCTTAATTCGGCTAAACCGGGCGATAAGGTAATGCTAGAAAGCTAACAAGGTAATATTATACACCACCTTCTTTCAGATTATCTACTTTTATCATCACTTCATCATTCAAAAACTGTTTGTACGCTTTGAGCTTTTCGGTAACGGCAGGATGGCTGAGGCCCAGTATTTGAGCGGCCAATATACCAGCGTTTTTGGCACCGTTGAGCGCCACCGTGGCCACGGGCACCCCATTGGGCATTTGGAGGATGGAGAGTACACTGTCCCAACCATCAATGGAGTTGGACGATTTGATGGGCACCCCAATGACGGGCAAAATGCTGATGGCGGCTACCATACCGGGCAAATGGGCGGCCCCGCCAGCACCGGCAATGATCACTTTTAAGCCCCTGTCCCTGGCATTGGCCGCATAATCGAACAAGCGGTGGGGGGTACGGTGCGCCGACACAATGGTAAGCTCAAACGGGATTTCAAATTCTTCCAATATCAATGCCGCATTGTTCATGATGGTCAAGTCGCTGTCGCTGCCCATGATGATACCTACGATCGGGTTTGCCATTTTTGTAATTTTTTGCGAAGATAGGTAAATAGTTAAGAGTGAATAATGAATAGTGAATAGCGCATAATGAACAGTTAATTATTCACTATTCATTATTAATTATTCATTAGTAATAACCTTCAAACCATGCTTAATCCGATTAGCCTGATGCATCAACTCCTGTCGCTCGTTGCTGAGGATGGTTACATGGCCCATCTTACGGCCGGGCTTGGTGATTTCCTTGCCATAAATATGTACAAAGCAATTGTCTATTTGCAATACGTCGTGCAGGCCTTGGTATACCGCCGGACCACTATGGCCGGGCTCGCCAATGATGTTGACGATGGCGGCGGGCAGGATATGGGCGGTATTGCCCAAGGGATAATCGAGCATGATGCGCCAGAGCATGTCGAACTGCGAAGAATAGTTGGCTTCAATGGTATGGTGGCCACTATTGTGTACCCTCGGCGCTGTTTCGTTTACAAATATTTCGCCCTTGGTATCAATAAACATTTCTACCGCAAATATGCCGGGGCTTTGCAGATCCTTTACCACTTTACGGGCAATGGCTTCAATGCGCCAAAGGGCTCTTTCGGGTATATCGGCCGGAGCTATTTGATAGGTCAATAAATTCAAATGAGGATCAAACAGCATGTCCACCGGCGGGTACATGGCCATGTTGCCATTGTTGCCCACGCCTATGATAACGGCGATTTCCTTTTGTATCTGCACCATTTTTTCCAGCACCGCAGGGGCATCAAAGCCCAGCGCCATATCGGCTTCGGTTTGGATGATCTGTACGCCACGGCCATCATAACCACCGTGCCCGATTTTATGCACGGCGGGCAGTAAGTGCCCATGCTGCCCCAGTTCGCTCAACTGTTCGGTAATGATGAAATCGGAGGTAGGGATGCTGTTGTCCTTATAAAACTGCTTTTGTAATATTTTGTTTTTGATGATCCGCAGGGCCGAGGGCTTGGGATAAATCTGTACGCCCTCGCTTTCCAGTTTTTCCAGTGCGGCTTCGTTTACGCTTTCGATTTCGATGGTCAATGCATCCAGGCCTTTGCCAAATTGATACACATCGTCAAAGTTGGATATATCGCCCTTGGTAAAATGATGGCAAAGATGTGCCGCAGGGCAGTTGGCATCATTTTCCATTACATACGTATGCACCGGATAATTGGCGGCCGCTTGCAACAACATCCTACCCAATTGCCCCCCGCCCAAAATGCCGACTTTTTTCATAATCCTTCAATTGATGCGCTAAGATAAGGGTTGTTTGGGTTTTAACAGTTGAAAGGGGAGAGGGGAAAGTTGAAAGTGAATAGGGAATAGGGAATAATGAATAATGGATAGTTGATAATTGATAGTTGGAGGTTAAGGTTTCAAGTCTAAGGTTTAAAGTTTACAGTCATTCATCGTTTGTAGGTGCTCGCACAAACACTACGCCCTGCATTGCCCAATTCCAAATTCCTCATTCCAAATTCCCAATTCCGCATTCCCAATACCCAATACCCAATACCCAATACCTAATTCCCAATTCCTCATTCCCAATTCCCAATTCCCAATTCCTCCTCCTCCCTATACCTCCGCTGCCGGTACTGCACATACTTCTCATGAATGATTTCGCTTACGGGCTTGCGGTACACCTTGCTTTCCACCCAAGAAATGATGTCGAGGTAGGCGAAGGCACGGGTTTCGAAACGGTTTTTTTCAAACTCCTTGATTTTGCCCAAAAACTGTTCCAGCGCTGTTTGCATCTGGTGCCTGCTCAGGTTAAAAGCCTGCCGCAAAAAGGCAAATACCGCAGCTTCTACCACGGTAAAGTTTTGCATTTTGGCCATGAAGCGGTACACCGATTTGATGAGGTGTTCGATGATGTCGAAATTGCCCAGTTCGTAGTGCGCCAACAGGTGCACCAAGCGGGCATAGCATTGCAGGTCGTAGCGCAGGTCGGCCGTATCGTTGATGATGCGGTGCAGGTAGTCGATACAAGTAGCATAATCACCGCTGCCAAAGTACAGGGAAGCGATTTTATAGTTGAACACCAAGATGCGGTGGCGGTCGATGATGAGTTCGAATTCCTTCAGCTTTTCTTCGATAAAAGGCACCAAGTGCAGCCCTTCGGCAAAGCTGCCTTGCATAAAGTGCTGATTGATTTTGGCGATGTGGATATAAATAAATGCCTGTACATAAAAATTTTCGTGGCCCGTAACCCGCTCGGTTTTGGCAAAATCTTCAAAACGTTGAAGTATCACGGCAAACTGTTGGTGGTTGCGCAAGTCGAAGTGGGCATTGAGCAAATTGTGCAGCCCTTTGATGTAGTGGCCCGTTTCTACCCGTATCATCAAGGGATTATCCGTAAACAGGTTCACCCATTTTTGGGTATAGCGGTAGTACAGCAAAAAGTCTTGCCGGATAAACGCATAGGTAGAATAGCTTTGGTACAGGTAGAGGTTTTCGTAAAAGCCGGTGAGCAGGTGTGCATTATGGGGCAAGCTGTTGTTGAAGAATGCCCGAATGTCTTTTTCGTCGGCCTCGTTGCGGGCATGGCCGTGTTTTACGTACCAACTGTACAATTGCAGGGCCATATTGCTCAGCACCACCAAATGATTGGTGCGGTTACTGATTTGTAGGGCCTCGGTGGCCAACTGATCGGCTTTTTCCTGCATGCTACGGGTGATGTGCAGGGTTTCAATCCTTTTTTCCAGCGCCAGTAATTGGTTGAGGTGGTACAATTTTTCGTGGCCACGGGCAATTTCTTTGGCCCGCTCCACAATGCGCAGGCTTTGGGCAAAGAGACCTTTTTTGTACAAGATATGGGCATAGTCGAACTGTTCGTTCAATTGCAGGTCGATGCTGTCGGCACTCTTGAGGAGGCGCAGACTGGCCAATATTTCCTTATACAAATGGGTTTTGAGGTTGTGCAGTTGGGGCTTTTCGGTATCCTTTAATTTTTTGAGCAATATTTTTTCGTCGTAATAGGGTAGTTTGGCCAGCGCATCGAACAGTTTTACAATTTTGAGTTCAGGGTGGGCCGCATTTCGGTTGATGTAGAGCTTGAAATGCCTTTTTTCAGCCTTTTCCAAGGTATGAATGAGTTGGAATAATATATCCGTTTGACGGTTGGGCATAATAAACAATACAATTTGAAACGCAATGCCAGTGTGGATTTTACTGCCTTTTATACCAGTTTGCCGTCATTAAATACGTCATATTTTGGTCTTGCATTAAAACAAACACCTTTTACCTTTACACAGTAAACAATAAAACATATAGCAGGCAATCGTTAAGAGCGGGCAATCGTTAAAACCGATAAGACTGTACCGGCACAGTAAATAAAGACTTTTTAAACTTTTTCATATAGCAAGCAATCGTTACGCCCCCTGTTTCTACAGGGGGCAAATTTATGTAATAAATCGATATCGCCAAAACAATCTAGGGATTCGTTGACCGTGAATCGTTGGCCGTTGGCCGAAAAGCAATTGTTAAATTGAAATCTTCCTGTAAACTGTCAACTGCCATCTGTCAACAAATATTTTTAACCGAGGCCCGATAACCGAAAAGAGCCGACATTAAGTTTCCCTTCGGTCATCGGTCAACGGCCAACGGTCAACGCCTTCCCCCCCGTCAACAGTCAACCACTCCCGGCCCAGCTTGCTGCCCCAACTCATCATTCATAATTCATCACTCATAACTCATAACTCGCCCTCCTGTCAACCGTCACACCGTCATCTGTCAACCACTCCCGTTCATCGGTCATCGGTCAACGGCCAACGGTCAACGAACAACGGTCAACGTCTTCCCCCCTGTCAACCGTCAACCGTCACACCGTCAACTCCTACAGACCGTTCCTGTAATTCATCTTGCTACATGCCCATAGCCTACCTATCTTGTACTACATTACTTATTATCTAACAATAAAAATTTAAACAATGGGAAAACATTCATTTATGGCCAAATGGGGCTTGTTGCTGATGGTTGTTTTGGGTTTAGCGGCGATGCCATATGACAATGAACTGGCCAAAAAGGATAAGAAATTTGTAGTAAAGCACCTCAAGCAATCACAGAAGAACCTGCTTAAAAGCATCAGGGGTTTATCGGATGTTCAATTGAATTTCAAAGCTGCTCCCGATAAATGGTCCATCAAAGAATGTGTGCAGCACCTTACCTTGGCCGAAGCAGGGCTGTGGCAGTGGATGCAGGGCACATTGGGTGCCCCCGCCAACCCGGATAAAAGGGCCCAAATCAAAGTAACGGATGCGGATTTGCTGAAAGGCGTAGCCAATAGAACACAGAAAGCGCAGGCCCCCGAAAACTTCCAGCCCCAAAACGCTAAATGGGCTACCTTGGACGAAACCTTGGCCGCCTTTAACCACGAAAGGGAAATGCATATTGATTTCATGAAAGGTGATGGCTGCAATGATATGCGCAACCATGTGGCCACGGAAACGCCCTTGGGTGCCTTGGACAGCTATCAGTTGGTTTTGCTGCTATCGGCGCATACGGGCAGACATACCGAACAGATTAATGAAATTAAAATGGACCCCAAATTTCCGAAAGAGTAGGGGTGGGGAGTTGAAAATTGAAAGTTGAAAATTGAAAGTGGACGGTTGACAGATGACGGTTCACGGTGAAGGGCCCACGCCTTCTGCCCTGTCAACCGTCACACCGTCAACCACTCCCGGTCTACGGCCAACGGTCATCGCCTTCCGCCCTGTCAACCCTTTTCGGCCCAGCCTGCTGCCCCCAACTCATCACTCATAATTCATCACTCATAACTCGCCCTGCTGTCAACTGTCAACCATTTCCGGTCAACGACCAACGAACAACGGCCCCCCTGTCAACCGTCACACCGTCAACTGTCAACCATTCTCGGCCAACGCCCATCGCCTTCCCCCTGTCAACCGTCAACTGTCGACTGTCATCTACTCCCGGTCAACGGCCAACGCCTGTCAACCGTCACACCGTCAACTGTCAACCACTCCGGCCAACGAATAACGCCCTCGTCCACCACTCCCAGCCACCGTTCTAATAATTTTTTTTACGTTTTGTAATTTTTGGTAACACCGTGCGACTTATGATTTGTTAACTGTCCGGACAAACTTTTAACCCTTTAATTAAAAAAAAATGTTACATCATCATTTAACAAAACAAAAGCTAAAAGTAAAAAACATGTTAAAACCCTTTATTGCAGCATTATTGATAGTGCCCCTGTGTTGTACACCGCCATCAGCACATACGCAAAATGTGGCCGATAAACCCGGTATTTTCTATGCCATTACGGGTAATGGTTTAAAAGATACTTCTTGGTTATTCGGCACCCATCATTTGGTGAAGAGCAGCTATTTGGATGGCATGCCAGTAGTAAAAAAAGCTTTTAACAAGGCCAAGGGCGTGTTGGTAGAAATTATCATGGATGAGAACGCTCAACAGCTTGCGCAAAAAGCCAGTTTATTGCAAAATAATACCCTCAAAGCCTTATTGGAAAAGCCTTTTGCCGATAGCTTGGATGCCGTACTGAAGGCGGAATTGGGGGTAGGCATTGAGCAACTGAATCAATTAAAACCCATCAGTGTTATGTTGGCCTTGTCGAGGGCATATGCCACGAAGTACAATGACAGCCAAATAGCAAAATATACCGGTTTGCCGCTCGACCATAATTTTGTAGCGGAAGGCAAAAAAAGCGGTAAAGACATTGGTGCGTTGGAAACCTTGACATCTCAGATTGATTTGTTTTTCAACACATCAAGCGATGCCAACCAAGTGAGCGCATTGAAAGTGTTTTTGCGCAACAAGGAAATGGCGCAGCTAGAAGGAAACAAGCTGTTGGCCGCTTGGTTTAAGCAAGACTTAGAAGGGCTTTATGAAATTATTGAGCGTAGTAGGGCTTTGTATGGAATGGGCGACACCGATTATTATTACCTAATGAATGATGCCCGCAATATTAAATGGATGAAAAAACTGCCCGGCCTATTGGCGCAGCAGTCGCAGTTTGTGGCCGTAGGGGCCATGCACCTGATGGGGCCAAATGGTTTGGTGGAGCAATTGCGTAAATTGGGCTATACGGTTACCCCGATAAAATAACAATGTTGGACGAACCCATATTTTTAGATCAGGTACGGCAGAACCAGGGTATTATTTATAAGCTGGTGGCCATCTATGCCAATGATGCAGAGGAAAAGAAAGATCTGTACCAAGAAGTATTGTTGCAGGCTTGGAAAGCTTGGCCACAATATAGGCAGGAAGCCAAATTCAGCACCTGGCTCTACCGTATCTGTTTAAATACCATCCTTACCCAAAAACGCAAACCGCAAAAAATAGATTTTAAAGAATCACTTGAAGCCATCGCCCCAGCGGTGGCCAATGGTTCTGTACAAAAAGAAGACACCGTAAGGCTACAACTGGCAATCCGGCAATTGAGCGAAACCGATAGGGCGATCATTTCTATGCACCTAGATGGGTACGATAACGGTGAAGTGAGTGAAATGCTGGGTATTTCCCTTAATCATGTAGCCGTGAAACTGCACCGTATTAAACAACAATTGGTTAATTACTTAAAGCAGTAGCATGAGTGTAGAACAAGCATGGAATGATATGGGGGTGCATCAGGACGATGACTTGGCGGCAATGCTGAAAGAGGGAGCTATTCCTCAATTTACTTCCAAAAACCCCTTGGTAAAGTTGCGGAAGAACTTACTGCGGAATGTATTGACATGTATCCCTACTACTACCTTTTTTTTGGTAGCGGTATTTATTTATCCAGTATGGCAAGCGCAGGTTATTTTGATTCTTTTGTTTGTTTTTTCCGTATGTTATATCTATTCATCCTGGCAATTGTACAAGCAGGTGGATGCAACCAGTTCTTCTGATAGGCCCTTACTCGCAGAGCTGAAACGGCACCATCAAACTATCAAGCACTGGTTGGTGATGCAACAGTGGCTGGTATTACCGCTGTATCCCTTTGCTTGTCTATGCGGTTTTTTAATGCGTCTTGGCTCGCAAGAAAACATCACGACTTTTTTCAGTTATGAAGGTGTCGTATTTATAGTTGTAGTTATAATAATTGTAACGACCATTCTATGTTTTTTTGCCACCCGCTTGCTATCCCATCTTTTTTTTGGTAGGTATTTGATTAGGTTGCGAAAAATGATCCAAGAATTGGAAGGCGGGCAATAATGCCCTTCATCAACCATAAAACAAATCAATATGGATACGTCAAGTACAAAACCTACACCTAAAAATTATAATAAGGCAGCGTATGTGGTATTTGTAATAGCAGCCGTCGGCTTTGCATGTGTTAAAAATTTTTCAGAAGCTTTTACCTTTTTGGGGCTGGCACTTGTTTTTGATCCGTGTGATACCAAAATGCGGTTTAATGACAGGCCCCGCTACCAGCGTTGGTGGCTGATTGTACATGTAAGTATAGCGCTTATTGCACTGGGCTTAATGGCTATGTTTTATAAACGATAGTTGCAAAAAGTGAATAGTGAATAATGAATAAGGAATAATGAATAATGGGGTAGCAAAATGGGGTAGCAACTGTTAACGATTGCCAGTTGTTGCTATTTTCGGTTGTTCTTTTTTGTTGTGTTATGAAATGCTAACTTAAACCTTTTTTCGGTACGGTAACCACTAATGTCGTTATCCCAATCCTTTGCAAAAAAGTAACATTCCCTTATCACGGAGGCAAAACTATTTTGAGTGGGGTTAAAGTAAATATCCTCCACCAGTTCAATTTTGTTTTGCAGTAGTTCCTCAAAAGGAGGTGGGCCCATTATGTCTCTGTAAGATATAACATTGCCCGTGCTGTCATATAAGGGCACGGCTACCTTTGAACCAAAGGAATAAGTCATTACCTCATTGAGGGCAATTTTTTTAGCGGCGATCACATCGGTTATGGTACCACTATTTTTCGAAGCACCGTACCAAAGCGCTTGGGCGAGGTTCATCCCAAAACTTTGTTTCAATGGTTTAAAGTCAGGCATGCTGTCGGGGTTGATGGTACGGGTAATGGTTTGCAGTAATACCATCCCTTTGTTGGGCGCAGCCATGGATGGGTTGGTAGCGCCGCAGCAATAAAAGCAATTGTTAGTGCCTAGGTTGATGCCGGCTGAGGTAATCACATTCGCCAACGGTGAAGCGGCGAGGATATATGAATGTAAACGATTGTTTTGGATATAGAATATTTCGTGCAATGCCATGGACTTTTGGGCATCTAAAGCGGTAGGGTCAATTGCTGGCAGGGGAGTCGCTTTTTTGTGGGCCTGCGCTTTCTTTTGTGCCCGGTTAAGTGTGATGAAATCAGCCAAGTTGCTGGTAGCAATTTTCAATTTGCCTTCCCCCGCCTTTTTGAACAAATAGTCATACACATTGGCACCGTTGATGGGTTGGGCATCGCTAAAGCTAAAGTAGTCACGCAATTCGGCTGCCCAGCTAATATTGGGCGCTGTGATGAATTGATTGTAACTGTTGGGGAGTGAAGGTGGTTGAGGTGTTGGCTGTGCCTTGGCAGTAAGCAGCCAAACAAGTAAGCAGCAAGAACAAGATAGATATTTCATGTGTGTAGTTTTTAAAAAATAAGGTTGCACATGCCGCATTGCTCAGGTAGCTCATTGTCCTCTATGCTATCGCTACGGGGCCCTCCTTATTGTTGTTGCAATGGTATTCTGCGGAACAAGTAGCATAAAGCAAACGGGTAGCAACCTAAAAAATTGCTACCCGTTTGTTAAAATACTGTTAAAACTATGCTTTTTTCGCTGCCGCCTTCTTGGCTACCGCTTTTTTAGCAGGGGCTTTTTTGGCGGCTACTTTTTTGGCAAAGGCATTGGGCTCTACTGTTTCAATCATTTTCTTTACCTCTTCCAAAGAAACCGTGGCGAGTTCTTCGGGGGTAAATTTGCCCTTCTCGGCCCTAGGGGCAATCTTCAGCATTTTTTTACCAAAGCGGATAAAGGGACCCCAGCGGCCATTTTCCAACGCAATCTTTTCGGCGGGCCATTGCTGTATGAAGCGGTTGGCTTCTTTTTCCATTTTCTTTTCTATCAATTCGTTGCAGTCTTGCTGCGTAAGGGTATCATAATCATAAGCCCTTGGTACATTGATGAACAAATCGTTCCATTTGATAAAGGGACCAAAACGGCCCTTGCCCTTGGTAATGGGTTTGTCTTCGTAATAACCAATGGCCGCATCTTCTTTTTGCTTGGCCTGTATGATTTCGATGGCCCTGGGCAGCTCAACCGTCATCAGGTCTTCGCCCTTGGGGATGGATACAAACTGTTCACCCCATTTAACATAAGGCCCAAAGCGGCCCACGTTTACGGACACTTCCAACCCTTCGTGCTCGCCCAAGGTGAGTGGTAGCTTAAACAGGTCCATGGCTTCATCCAATGTAATGGTCTCGATGCTTTGGTTGGCCTTTAACTTGGCAAAGCGGGGTTTCTCCTCGTCTTCGGCCTTGCCTATTTGCACCATGGGTCCGTAGCGGCCCATGCGGGCAATCACCGGCTTGCCGCTTACGGCATCGGTACCTAGGTCCCGCTCACCTTTGGCCCTTTCGGCCGTTTCCAAAGTATGCTCCACATCCACATGGAAAGGCGTATAAAAATCGCCTACCATCTTGCCCCAATTGATCTTGCCCTCGGCAATCTTATCAAATTCTTCCTCAATATTGGCGGTAAAGGAAAAGTCCATTACCTTATTGAAATGCTGGTTCAAAAAGTCGGTAACCACCAGCCCCAAATCAGTAGGGAACAGTTTCGACTTTTCGGCGCCCGTATTTTCCTGCTCAATGGTTTGTTGTATGTTGTTGTCTTTCAGCACCATTATCCGCACACTGCGCTTTACGCCTTCCTTGTCCTTCTTCTCTACATAATTCCTTTTGATGATGGTGGAAATGGTAGGGGCGTAGGTACTGGGCCTTCCAATGCCAAGCTCTTCCATCTTTTTTACCAGTGAAGCTTCCGTGTATCGGGCCGCTGGGCGGGTATAGCGCTCCATGGCCTTCATTTGCTTAAAGTCGAGCATTTGGCCGGGTGTCATGGCAGGCAGGCGGCTTTCGTCGTCGTTTTCTTTTGGCTCATCGCTTTCTTCCTCATCGGTTCCTTCCATGTACACCTTCAAAAAGCCGTCAAATTTCAGCACTTCGCCACTGGCGGTCAATTCTTCGTTATTCGTACTGATATTGATCTTTACGGTGGTTTTCTCCAGCTCCGCATCGCTCATTTGGCTGGCAATGGTACGCTTCCAAATCAGTTCGTACAGGCGCTTGAGGTCCATATCTTCCACGGTATGGTTTTCCATATACGTGGGGCGTATGGCTTCGTGGGCCTCTTGCGCATTCTCGTTTTTATTCTTATAGCGGCGTACTTGTATGTAGTTGCTGCCAAAATTGCGGCCAATCTCTTTTTTAATGTCCTCCATGGCCGTTTCGCTCAGGCTTACGCTGTCGGTACGCATGTAGGTAATCTTACCGCTTTCGTACAGCTTTTGGGCAAGCAGCATGGTTTTGCTTACGCCATAGCCCAGTTTGCGGCTGGCTTCCTGCTGCAGGGTACTGGTAGTAAAAGGGGCGGCGGGTGTGCGTTTGCCGGGCCTCACCTGTATATCGGTTACTTTATAAGCAGCGTTGATACAGCTTTTCAAAAAGGCGGCGGCCCCTTCTTCGTTATCGTATTTTTTGCCTTCGGCTCTAAAGGTAATGGAACGGCCATTTTCGTTGGCGGCCAATAGGGCATCTATTTTAAAACTGCTGCTGCTAACAAATTGGTTGATTTCCCGTTCTTTTTCTACAATCAATTTAACCGCCACACTTTGTACCCGGCCAGCGCTGAGGCTGCGTTGCATGCCTATCTTGCGCCAAAGTACGGGGCTCAGTTCAAAACCCACAATCCTATCTAGTACCCGGCGGGCCTGTTGGGCATTTACCAGGTCCATATTGATGGTACGGGGATTCTGCACCGCTTTTTGAATGGCCGGCTTGGTAATTTCATGAAACACAATGCGTTTGGTGGTGGCGGCATCGAGGCCCAGCACTTCGGCCAAATGCCAACTGATGCTTTCCCCTTCACGGTCCTCATCCGAAGCCAACCATACTTCGCCCGATTTTTTGGCCAAACTCTTCAGCTCTTTTACCACCCTTTCCTTCTCTTCGGGCACAATATAATGGGGCATGAAATTATTATTGATGTCAATGCCCATATCATCTTTGGCCAAATCCCGGATATGGCCATAGCAACTTTTTACTTCAAAGTCGCTGCCCAATATCTTTTCAATTGTTTTGGCTTTCGCCGGAGACTCCACTATCAATAAGTTCTTTGCCATACTTTATTATATCATCCGTTTTGCGGCTGTTTAATCTATTTTCTCAACGCTTTGTTGCCTGCTTGCCGGCTTCCGTCACCGTACAGAAATTCTGCAATATTAGGTCAAAATTGAAATATCCAAATTTTTCTTACGCAAATGGTAGGCAAAGGGGTGTCTGTTTACAGAAAATTAACGATGTGCGACCGTACGGATGCGTCCCGGTAAATTTGCTGGTGCCCCAAGCCCTTTGTTATGACGAAGCGGATATGTGTATGGTTGTCTGCCTGTACCTGTAGGGCATCGGCCAAGGGGGTTACGGTATCGGCTTCGTCGTGTAACCATAATATAGAAGCCTTGATGTTGCGTACGGCCCGGCGCAGGCTGAACCATGCGGCTGGCTTACCGCTCAAGCGCTCAATGATGCTGTTGAAATGGGTACGTACTTTTTTGCTGCGGAGGCCCAACAGGGCAAATGCATCGTCGATGGCGGTGGTGGTTTCGGTGGCGGGGGCTACCAAGGCAACGGATACATAAGTACTGTGGGCAAGCTGCTCCAATGCCAAGCCTATTGCGATGCCCCCAAAACTGTGCGCTAGGTAACTGTCCACTGGCCCATAATACTCGTTGATGGCCAATATCATATTACTATATTGTACAACATTTACCGTTTTGCCACTGCTGCGCCCATGTGCGGGGGCATCAAAAGCAAGCACTTCGTACCCTTTTTGTATAAAGTCTTTTATATAGGTGTGAAAATTGTAGGCACAGGATGCAAAGCCATGTAATATCAATACCTTTTTGGTGCCGCCCTTGTTCCATCTCCATCCTATAAGTGTATTGCCGTCCAACTCTAATTGCAATGTTTCGGCATCTGCAAATAGGGCAGGGGCTTGTCTTTTTCTTTTGGGAAAGGGGGTACAAAATAGCGTAAAAGCCCTTTCTGCGGCAATTACGGAAGATATTGCGGCTATTACTTTAAATTGAATGCGTATATACGTTATAGCTAATTTTTGCGTTACCTTCATAATTAAATTATACAAATATAACCCTTATGGATGTTGTGATAATAGGTTCCGGCAATGTTGCTACCGTTTTGGCCCGAAAGGCTAAGGCGGCTGGGCATGGCATTGTGCAGGTGGTGGGGCGCAATGCCCAGCGGGTTGCAGAATTGGCTACAGAGCTGGGCTGCAAAACGGGCGATTTTTCTCAAATTGATAAAAATGCAGACATATATATTATTGCCATAGCCGATAGCGCCTTGCATACCATTGGTAGTAAAATTTCATTGGCCAATAAATTGGTGGTGCATACGGCGGGGGCTGTTTCCAAAGATGTGCTGGCCACTGTATCCAGCAATTATGGCGTAATGTACCCCTTGCAATCGTTGCGCATGGAGCGCCCGCAACTACCCGAAATACCCTTTTTAGTGGATGGCAATAATGCGGATTCCTTGGCCACTATTACGGACTTTTCGAGTTCTCTTTCTAAGAATGTACAAAAGAGTACGGATGCCGATCGGCTTAAGCTGCATGTGGCCGCTGTAGTGGTGAGCAATTTTACCAATCACCTCTATGCACATGCCCAAGATTTTTGCGAAAAAGAGCATGTGGCTTTTAGTAGTTTACAACCCTTGATAGAAGAAACGGCCAACCGCATGCGGCAAGTGGCACCCAAAGAATTGCAAACCGGCCCGGCCATTCGCAATGATGTTTTTACGCTGGATAGGCACCTAAAAACCTTGGCTGCGCACCCCAAATTAAAATATTTGTATATCAAATTGACGGATAGTATCATGAGTAAGTAAAACAAGGGTGCTGTCACCCATTCGTCACGCATACTCATCAGATAGTAGAAAAATAGACCCGGTTTATAGCTGGGTCTATTCTTTTTTACATATCATTATTTCGTAGTTACAGGCAATTTATTGCTGGGCCGGGGCCTTTACAGGAAAAACCACATCCGTTTGCACTTTATAGGGATCTTTTTGTACACCGGGGTCGCCAATGTATATTTCGTAGGGTGGGGCTGTAGCGGTTGTTTTGCTGGCCTTGAGGCGTTCAGCTACTGTTTCGTAGGCCATGCCCAGCTTATCGTAGGGGCCAAAAAACCTAGCGATCACCACATTACCTGCCGGTATCTCCTTTACAAAAACACCTGCGGGCAATTTGCTAGGCTTTTTGCTTACCGGTACCCCTGCTTCAAAAAAGAAGGGCGGTTTTTGGGTTTTGTACCAGGCCATGGGCGGCCCGGCCATGGTCATTTTATTGTCTGCGAGGCATTTGCCCAGCTTTTCGCCATAAATCACAGCCAGCTTCATGCCCACCCTTTCGGTATTGGCCGCACTGTCTTTCATGCACAAAATGGTTTTGGCCACTGTGAGCGTATCAATAATATTGATGATGGGCGGTTTTTGCGCATCGACTGCCGGCATCCGTACTGTGGCGGAATCTGCACTGCGCTTATCGCTGCTGTCTTTTGCAGTGGGTGCCGGGGTTTTAGCGGAATCGTTGCAGGCCAATAGAATGGATACTGCACAGAAGGGTAGTACACGTTTGAAACATTTGGTCATATCTGTTATTTTAAGGAATGGTCAAGATAAGGCAAGGATTTGGTGTTTGCAAGCGGCGGAGGCAAAATTCTGCTAATTATGTGGTAATCGTGTTCGTTAGTAGGCGTTTGGGTTTTATAGCCCCTCTCGTTGCATAGCCAGCTTGTAAAAAGGCAGGGGTTTCGCATTAACAGCCGCATATGCTACAGCGATCGGCCATTTTCTCAATCGGGAATATTGATGGCATGATACGGGGTTATTTTGTTGGATTAGCATTTCTAAAGTAGGTTTGCAGTTTCAATGAATGGAATGATGTACACAATTACGTATAAATTTGAGCAAAAAGGACTCGAGCCGATTACTTTGTCGGATATTCCGGCGGGCAAATCGATCTTGGAAGTGGCGCTGGAAAACGATATTGACCTGCACCACAATTGTGGGGGCGTTTGTGCCTGCAGCACCTGCCATTTATACCTGGAGCAAGGGGAGGACTTGGTAGAGGAGTTGAGCGATAAGGAGGAGGATTTTATTGATAGGGCCGTCAATCCCCGCCTCAACAGCCGATTGGGCTGCCAATGCGTGTTGCACGACGGTGGGGGTAATATTGTGGTTACCCTGCCCGACCAAACCCAGTTTTTGGGTGAATAAATTTACTTTTTTAGATTCTAAAGCATCGAATATGACATTTGAACCGCCGATTCACTGGAATGATTATGAGGATATTGCCATGAAACTGTACGAACGCTTTGGCGACGATTTTGGCGAAAGCAAGATATACCGTATCCGTTTTACCGACTTGCTGGAATGGGTGCTGCAAATCCCCAATTTTGAGGGTACCCGTGAGCAAAGCAACGAAGGCCATCTGGAAATGATACAGAGCAGTTGGGTGTATGAGTGGCGGGATGGGCAGAAATAATTAGCTGATGGGATGCTAGATGCTGGATACTCGATGCTGGATCTAGATGATACTAGGTGCCGTATGAATAAAAGTAGCCGATAGCAAAAGTATGGTTGGTTTACATATCTGCATCAATAATCAGTAATCAACCCTGCCTCCAGTATCCCAGAATCCAGTATCCCAGAATCCAGTATCCTTTTACGTCAACCTTATTTAAAGTACTTGCCCCCCAAAAGGCTCTTCATGGCCAAATAAACACCGTTGGTCCAACCAAAACCATCTTGGCTAGGGTATTCGCCGCCGCCCGCTGGTAGGTTTATATTTTCCACATTGTATTTTTCCATCAATTTGCCCGTATTGGCATATACTTTTTCGTTGAGGGCGGTCCAGCGTTGGGCGATGTCTTGTGCCAAGGTCCTTTGGCCACTGCGGCTGAGGGCCCAGGCGGTCATCCATTGCAAAGGTGCCCAGCCATTGGGTGCATCCCATTGTTGACCGGTTGCATTGGTAGTGGTAACAATGCCGCCTTCTTTGAGCAGGTGCTGCTTTAATACATTGGCTACGGCACTGCCCTTGGCATTCATCGACTCGGGGTAGAGGTTGATAAAGCAAAGTGGGAAAACACCGGCCGCCGTTATGATAGTGCTTTGTTTTTTTGTTTTGCTGTTGTAATCGAAATAATAACCGGTTTTGGCGTTCCAGCAATATTTCTCAATCGCCAGTCTTCTCTTTTCAGCTTTTACGCTGTACTCCCTGCCGGATTTCATATTGCCGTTCAATTTCTTGGCTTGCGAAAGCACTTGCTCCAGATTGTATAAAAGGCTGTTGAGGTCAACGGGTATGATATCCGTTACTTGGATGGTGGCCATTTGCTTAGGATCGGCAAACCAGCGGCTGCTAAAATCCCAACCACTCTCGGCACCACTGCGCAGGTTGCGGTACATGGCCTCTTTATCGGCTTCGGTTTTACTGCTTTGGGCCAAGGTTACATCTTCGTAATAGGATTCTTGGCGGGGCAGTGCGTCGCGGTCGTAATAGCGGTTCAGGATGCTGCCATCGGGCATTTTAACCACATGCTTGGTGGCTGCGGTTTTATCCATCCAGTATCCATACTCTTTTTCCAGTGCGGGCAAATAGGTTTTATATACCTCATCGCCTTTGATACTGGCCAGTAGCTGTACCATCAGGCTGAAAAAGGGCGGTTGGCTACGGCTGAGGTAATAACTGCGGTTGCCGTTGGGGATATGGCCATAGGTATTGATGAGATAGGCGAAATTGTTCACCATGTTTTCAATCACATCGGTATTGCCACTTTCCTTTAGGCCGAGCATGGTAAAATAACTGTCCCAATAATACACTTCCCTAAAGCGCCCACCGGGCACAATATAGGGGTAGGGCAGGGGCAATAGGCTGCTGCCGATGGGTTGTTGGCCAGTAGCGGCTTCCCTTTTTAAGATGGGCCATAAGTTGTTGATATGGGCGGCGGTATTTGTGTCTTGGCCATTGCCCGTAAAACTGGGCGGGGCGTCGGGCTTGTTAAAGTTATCGGCCACAAAAGCTTTGAGGCTAAAACGGATGGCAGGGTTGGTGCTCAGGGCTTTGTAGTCGGCCAATATGCTATCGGGGTGCCGCTTGGGTGTACAGTCCACAAAAGTTTTGTTATCAGGAAAGATGCGGTTCATCTGCACAGCATCAAACAAGCTGCCATATACTTTGTCGGGGGCCGGGGGTTGCCCTATTTGTGAAAAACCATTTCCTATAGCACAGGATAAAAAAAGTATGCCAACAATCCGTTTCATATTGCCTTAATTATGGTTGTAAGATACGGTGTGGGGCCGAAGAATAAAAATTGTAGTTGATGGCAAGGGATTCTGTGATGTATTGTAAGGCATCCCATTGGCTTATCATGGGCACAAAAAAAGAGCAGCGTAACTGCTCCGTGTATAGGCTTGCATCGGCACTGGACAGGACTGCTCCGCTACTTAACAATGTTGTTAGTTGAACAGGTAGATTTTAACATTGTGCAAGCGCACAAAGCAGCCTGTACTGTCCGGTACCGTTGGCCACTAGTATGGCCGCTAATTAATTATTGTGGTTTTGTGTGGGTTGAACCCCTTAAAATAGATGTTATCGTTAAGCCGATATCATTCTTTGGTAAGACTTTCTAATATTTTGCTTTAAAATTTTGGGTTACCATAACCAGTGGTTATTTAACCGAGTGCATAATCTTGATTGAGCTGTTATTGCATGTTGATAATTAAGGTTGACATTGCAAATATAATGCCTAGTTTTCATATTTCATTATCTTTTTGCCAATTTATTTTTTACTAACGTAAACCCACAAGGTGGAATAAAAAAATCCCCCTCGTACAAACCTTAATGGATATACGAAAGGGGATATGTGCTATAACTGAACCTAAAAAGTAAACGTGTTTTTTACAACCTTATTCGGCACCATCTGTATGGCCCCTATTTACTGCAAAATTACCTACCTTGTTACCCGTAACAATACCCACTTCGCAATCGCTGCGGTAATGGATAGCCCCATACATGCGTGACATGGAGGCTTCTGTTGCCCAAGCATTAAATTGCTGCGCCCTACTTGGAACAATATAACCCAGTACCGTAGCCGCTGCACCGCTGAATGTACTGTGGCCACTGATATAAGAAGGAAAGTTGGGCAGCCCAATATCTGTTTTGATACGGGGATCCATCTGCATGGGCCTGGGGTTGTAGTAAAAATATTTGGCATCCCAGCAGGCAATACCGGCATCCATGATGCTCATGTTCAACAGCGCCATATTGCGGGCCCATCTGGCCTCACTAAAACCGAGTTGTGCAAACTCGGTGGCGGCAATATAGTTCCAATGACCGGGCGGGGTATAAGTGCCCACACCATCCGACCAAAAGATGGCAATGCTTTTTTCTTTAGCCGTCAGGTTTTTTTTAACATTGTACACTTCTTCTGTTTCGGCCTTAAACTGTGGCGAGTTGGTGCTGGGCGGTGCAGCGGGACGAACAACGTTTACCAATACAGCCGAATCGAACAACCAAGTTCTTACCCTGCCGAATAATGGCAACATGCCAGGCCGTTTGGGGGTTTCTTGGCTTATCCAAGGTGTTTCGCCCCTACCAATGGCATCTTGTTCCATTTGTGACCATATAGCTGGCGTGCCTACAGCGGCCCCTGCCCGGTCATTCCTTGCCCTGGCCACAAACTTGGCCGCAATTTGTTTGCCCAATGCTTCACCGGCATCCAAATCGCTCCGCACATTGGCACCCGCAATGAGCCTGGCACGTTTGTGCTCTTCGGCTTTTTGGTTGATATAGTCTTGATCGCCGGGAAACATCAGCTTCAATATTTCCACACTGGCACCGAGGATGGTGGCATCTTCGCTTGGATAAGAGGGCAGGGTAGATTTGGGCAATAGGGTTTGTATGTTGGCATCTACCGTAAATGGTGCCACACGGTTGAACTGCTGTTTGTAAAAATAAGCCGCAATGCAGGCATCGTATTGTGCGGCGCTCAAATAGGCATAGGCCCTAGCGGCATACGGTGGGTTAGAGAAAGGAAAAGTAGGGTAGGCCAAGGGGTTATTAGCGCTGGGGATGGGGTAACTGCCATCGGCATTGTTCACCGGGGGCAGGTTGTGCTTAGCCACCAAATTGCGCATGATTTCGTTCCAGCGACAAACCGCACCGGCACCCCAGTAGTTGACCAATGCCTTTTCTTCATTGCTTAATTCTGCTTGAAAGCTTTTGATTTCGTTCAACTGTACCACATAATCCGGAGAAGTGGTGGCAATGGGCGTTGGGCAACCAAATTCATTGGCGGCCGTAAGCAGTATGGGCTTCCAAGTGCCCGCATTGGCATCGGGCCTGATGGGGCTGATGGCGGGGTAAACCGTGTTGTCTTCCGTAATATCTTTTGAACAAGCGGACAGTACTGCGAGGCTGCCCAGTATGATAATAAGTATCCCTATCTTTTTCATCGTTGTTTATTTATTTTGTGAGGGTGATGCTACGGCCGGAGCAGCAGGTTTCTTTTTGGAGAAATCGAAAATGTAAAATATACCACCGCTAAAACCGGTGCTTTGGCCAACATTTCTACCCGCTACAACGGTGTTGGCGTCGGCTACAAAAGAGAGGCCGTTTACAAAATCGGTATCGTACTTAACATGGAGGCCCACGCTGGTAGCTTCCATATTATTGCTTACAAAGGGCATATTGTTTCGGGTAATGTCAAATCCGCCCAATGTATTCCATCTATCGGCAATGGCTTCTATGATCCAAGTACTGCTCCTGTACCCCGCCCTTATGTTGAACTGCGAGGCATTGGGCATTTCAACTTTGTTACTATAATGCATTTCGGTGGTATAATAGGTATTTCTATTCAGGGTAACATTGGAGCGGTATACATAACTGGCCGATGCGGTGGCAAACCAATTGTTCCACTGATAATCGGCTAGCAGGCGCAGCGTAAGGTTTTGGCTGCTCAGCCCAATAGAGAGTGGCAACATATCGGGTGCATAGTTGGAGGTAGGCAAGGAATAACCGGCGGTGGCAATGGCTTTCAGGTGTCCGTTGCCCAAGTGCTTTTCGTAGGCTTGCCATTTTACAAAAAGGGATAAATCTTGTAGACCTTTTTGCCCGGCCATATTGCCGGCGCTGGCTTTGGTTTTAATATAAGGCAGGCCAAACAATACATTCAGCTTGTCGGTAATACCATAAACGCCCATCAGCATGGCATTGGTATTGCTCACCGTGCCCAGATTGGGGTTGTCCCTTTTTAAAGTTCCTTCCCAATAATTTTTCCAACTGCTTTTTCCAGCGGTTGCACCTACACAAAAAAAGTTTTTGTCCATCATCAAACCGTCGATATCGGTTTGAGCGGTTGCGGGTATGGTGGCCAATAATAGCCAGCAGCACCATACAGCCTTCCATTTGAATGATTGCTTAGAATACATGGTTGTTTATTTATACTTTGAATGAAGTGCAAGTTGTTATTATCGCTTATATCCATTAATCGGTATGCGTTTGCAAAAAAGGCAGCCATCTATGGGCTACATACCATCAATGTAAGGGGGCAATAAATAGTTACTTGCTGCAATAGGCGTGCTTACTGTCCATATTATCAAAACCGAATGCACAGTGCTTATAGATAGCTGCTGTACTTGTTTTGTTTGGACTTGGGCCTATTGTTAAATGGGATTATGCAAACAGCCTGGCGTCGGGCGGTTGCAATGGGGGGAAGGTGTTGCCTGCACAGGGCATCTGTTCAAAACTAGGATAAGTATTTTTAATGGTTGTGTAAAAAACAAGGCGTTGATAACGATCGCATATATCGTCGTAATCGCCCAAATTTTTAAAGAAATTACCGAGTGGATGATTGTCTTTGGATGGTTTTTCCGTATCGACACCACCAAAAGCCAATTGGTCCACTTGTTTTTTGGCGGAGATGAGGTGCTGCTTCGCCCGGTTGGGGATGCATTTATAAATCATCACATTGTTATGATACTTCCGGGCCACATAGTTGTAGGAAACACCGTTGATGTTAATCTGCCCGTCGCAGCGCTCAAAACTTTGCCAGTTGGTAAAATAGGGCAGTGGCAATGGGGCAGACAGTTCAATCAATTCCGACTCGTCGTATTGCTTGTTATCCAAGCGGGCAACCATTTGTGTATGGGCCTTATTCTCTAGGTAAGTGAAAATAAAACGGTAGCCCACCGCATTGATGAGCAGTATCACAAGCAATGATATGGTTACCAGTTTTTTCAAAAACTTATGCGAACTTATGGTTTTTTACGCAAGCGCACCCTATTTGTTATCAAAACACCCACTTTTTTTCCATATTCCGTACTTACCAAGCAGGAACTGTGGAAGTGGATACCGCCATAAAACCGGGCCCAGTTGTTCTCATCTGCAGCTTGGCGGAAGGAAGTAAATGAGCGGTTTTTGATACCAAATTCCAATTCTGAACTATCAACATAATTGAAATTATCGCCAAATACCTCGGTGAGTGCTTCAGCCGCCGCCGATGAAACGGTGGAGTGGCCACAAGTATATTCGGGAAAGGGCGGCGTTTGCAGATAAGGGCGCCAATCTTGGTCGATGTATTTATTAATAACAGTTTCCGGCCTCACCGTATTGCTCCTGAATTTTTCATCCCAGCATTGGATAAAGGCATCAAAAATAGCGATGGAGGTAAGGGCGTAAGCTGAGACCGTGGTATTAAAATCTGCTTTTGATTTTTCGGCCGCAATACCCACAATGTTCATCCAGTGGCCGGGCGGTGAGAATTTTTTGGTAACAAACATCACATGCCCACTGGTTTGCAATTTGTTGGCGAGGTCGTCCCAAAATTCGGCGATGTGCTTTTGTTCATCACTGAGGCTATCCCCCGCATTTTTTACCGACATTACCTCTTTGTAATACGCACTGTTTTTGTCTTTGATATTGAAGGGCATGGGGCGGGGCGGTATAAATTGAGTAGCGCTGTCCATCACCAATGGACGCATTTCCCGCCAATGGGGTTCCAGTGCTTGTGAGTAGGCTGGGGGCGTAGGTACCCAACGGCCCTCATCTTGGGTTACCGTGTATTTGGGGGCACTGCGCAGTTGGGCATAATTGTCCTGCTTGCTCCAGCGGATGATATGGGCGGCCACGCTGTCGGCCATGGTTTGTGTGGCTTTTATTGCCTTGGATGGCATATCGATGCTATCGGCCATCTTCTTTAAGTTGGCCACATAATCGCCCATACTGCCTTCGGGAAAGGTAACCGCTTCGCCTACCTTACAAAAGGCGAGCAATGCGGCCATTTGAAAATTTACATTGGCCGTATCGGGCGGGGTAAAGGGTTTTAAATGCTTTATTTGACCAGCTAAGGATTGGTAATTGTTATCTCCCACCACAATGCATTCGTAAGCGGCAATACTGGCATACGCATAATTTCTACTGGCGATGATCGGCGGAAAATTGTTGCCCATCACCACATTGTTCAACTCTTTTACCGTTTTGCAATACAGAATGGAATTGTTAAAAGCATTGCTGTAATGGCTGTTGCCATTGTTGTCGTTGCAAGCCAATGCTGTTAAAGCCAACAAGTATATTATGCTATATTTTCTCATCTTTTATTGTATGGGTTGTCAGTTTTGCCTTTTGCAAATATATTGATTTGATATTTACCAGCTATTTCCGGAGAAATGATTTTGGTCATTGGGTCGGAAGTTGAAAGTGGGGAGGGGCGAAAGACTCGCTTTGAATGATGCCAAGGCCGAGCTGGGGTTTACGTTAAATAATGAATAATGAATAATGAATAACGAATAATGAATACTTGAATTACCCCACTCATTAACCACCCTCACATCCATTTATCTAATAGATTATCTTTGCCGCAATGGATATCAATTGTACAGCAGCGGAATTGGCCCTGTTGCAAAAAATTGCGGCGGCGGGCGAGGCCCTGCAAATGCCCTGCTATTTGGTAGGCGGCTTTGTGCGGGATAAAATTTTGGACCGCCCCACCAAGGATTTGGATGTGGTATGCTTGGGCGATGGGATTGCCTTGGCGCATCAAGTGGCCCAGCACCTCAACCCCAAACCAGCGGTCAACTTTTTTAAAACCTTTGGTACGGCCCAACTGGTTGCCGATGGCACCGAAATTGAATTTGTGGGCGCCCGCAAGGAGAGCTACCGCAGCGATAGCCGCAAACCCGAAGTAACGCCGGGCACCTTGCAAGACGATCAAAACCGCCGCGACTTTACCATCAATGCCATGGCCATCAGCCTCAACAAAGCTGATTTTGGTAGCCTGATCGACCCCTTTAATGGGATGGCCGACTTGGCTGTGGGCAGGATCGTTACCCCCTTGGCGCCTCTGGAAACCTTTAGCGACGACCCTTTGCGCATGATGCGGGCCATCCGCTTTGCCACCCAATTGAACTTTACCATCGACCCGGTTACTTTTGAAGCCATTGTCGATAATGCACACCGCATTAAAATAGTAAGTGGCGAGCGTATCACAGAGGAAATCAATAAGATACTACTTTCCAAAAAACCTTCTATTGGGTTTGATTTGTTATACAAAAGCGGCCTGTTGAAAATCATTTTTCCGCAAATGGTGGACTTGGCCGGTGCCGAAAATATTGATGGGATGGGGCATAAAGACAATTTTTACCATACCCTGCAAGTGGTGGATAATATTGCCCAGCATACCGATGACCTCTGGTTACGCTGGGCGGCCGTACTGCACGATATTGCCAAACCGGCCACCAAGCGGTTTGAAGAGGGGCATGGCTTTACTTTTCACGGGCATGAAGTGGTGGGGGGCCGGATGGTGCCCAAGATATTTGCCAAACTCAAGCTGCCGCTGAACGAAAAGATGAAGTTTGTAAAAAAGATGGTGGAGCTGCACCTGCGGCCCATCAGCCTTACCAAGGAGAATATTACCGACAGTGCCATCCGGCGGCTGTTGTTTGATGCCGGGGAAGATTTTGATGCCTTGATGACGCTTTGCAGTGCCGACATCACGTCTAAAAACAAGCAAAAAGTAAAACGCTACCTCGAAAACTTTGAACTGGTGCGCCAACGCTGCGCCGAAGTGGAGGAGAAAGACCACCTGCGCAATTGGCAGCCGCCCATTACCGGCGAAATCATTATGCAAACCTTTAACTTACCGCCCAGCCGGATTGTGGGGGATATTAAAAATGCGGTACGGGAAGCCATTTTGGATGGGGAGATCCCCAATGAATATGAAGCGGCCTTTGCCTTTATGCAACAGAAAGCGAAAGAATTAATGGTACAATAATATATAGCATGGCACTACAATGGACCTATCTACATTTTGATGAACTGACGGCAAAGGATTTATATGCGGCCATGCGCCTGCGTGGGGAAGTGTTTGTGGTAGAGCAAAACTGTCCCTACTTGGATGCCGACAACCTGGATTTGGCCAGTTGGCACCTCTTTGGCTGGGAGGGCGACCATTTGGCTGCCTATTGCCGCATCTTGCCGCCGGGCCTAGCTTTTGAGCAGGCCAGCATCGGTAGGGTGGTCAGCTCGCCCAAAAGCCGGGGCACTGGGGCGGGCAGGGAACTGATGCAGGTAGCCATTGAAAAAACCTTGGCCCAGTTTAATGTTACCCAAATAAAAATCGGGGCACAGTTGTACCTGAAAAATTTTTACGAATCCTTGGGCTTTGCGCAATGGGGCGAGGGTTATTTGGAAGACAATATCCCCCATATACCTATGTTATATGGTTTACATGGATAACGTGTACATTTCAAGTTTGCGTTACTGCAAGCTACGCACTGGTCTTCGCTTCGTTGTAGCATTACCGAAGTTGAGTTTACAGTAGTACTGAAGCTTAATCAGGGAACCCTCCGCCGCCGGGGTGTAATCGGCGGCGGTGTCCTTTTTTGGTTACTTTTTTTGACAAGAAAAAAAGTAACATAGAGAAAAACCGAAATGAGTAGTCTATAACTATGAAATGAGTATTTTAAATACATGCTGTGTAAACAAGCAAATTCAGGCATTGCAGATAGGCACTGTATTACAGCCAATTAGTATTGACCTATTCCCAAAATACCAGCTAAAAGGAAAAAAATAATTGCAGTTGCGTACAATAACAATTCATGCGCTCCGTTTATCAATATCCGTATGGTAGTTTTTAGCATAACAAAACTAAAATCAACCATTCGGCTTCCAAATATCCAAAATCTGATTTCGCATGAAAAATCGGCTACGCATTACAACGGGCAGGATTATTATTTTACTGCTTACACTTACTTCACTTCTCCCTCATTCACAGGCTCAATCATTAATTATCGACAACGGTAGGTTCCGTGTTGAAACCGGCATCAACTTTGGCCCCAGTTTTTTCTTGGGCGATTTGGGCGGTAATATTGGCAAGGGTTCCCGTTTTGTAAAAGATCTGAACTTTGAGTTGACCAAGCTAATGAAAGGGGCTTTTATCACGGTATATCCCAATGAGTGGGTGGGCCTTCGCCTCAGTGCCAACTATACCTATCTGGAAGGAACGGATAATATCATTAATACAAAGGGTGTTGACGAACTGTGGCGCAAGCAGCGCAATTTGGATTTCCGCAGCAATGTATGGGAACTGCAATTGGGTGCTGAAGTGTACCCGCTGATGTTCTTTAAACGTTTTGATGAAGACTATCAACCCCGTTTGCGTCCTTATGGCTTTATCGGTGGGGGGCTTTTCAAGTTTAACCCACAAGGTTCCATTACCGATGCCAACGGCAAAGTTACTTGGCACGACCTGCACCCCCTGCGCACCGAAGGACAGGGCATGAAGGAATACCCCGAAAAAAAGGAGTATTCACTTACGCAGCTTAACATTCCCATGGGTATGGGCCTTAAATACTTTTTGAGCGACCGTGTTAACTTTAGCACTGAATTTTTGTACCGCAAATCATTTACCGATTATATTGATGATGTAAGTACTACCTATATTGATCCTGTATATTTTGCCAACTATATGAGTGCTGCACAAGCTTCGGTAGCAAGGCAGATACATGATAAAACAGTAGGTATTGTACTGCCCGGTATCACCCGCTACGAACCCGGCACACAACGTGGCAACGCCCGTAATAAAGATGCTTATTTTACCTTGGTATTTAAGTTTGGCGTAAGGTTAGGGCCTATCTATGCAGACAGGTTTGCCCGTAATGCTGCCCGCCAAACCAGGTGCCCAGCGCTCTTTTAATTGTCCAACAACAATTTTTTCATACTTAAATCCTCTATCATGAAAAATGGTTTACACTTAAACCCCATCATGCTCAAAGCCGTGTTATTGCTCACCTGTTTTATGTTGGTGATGTTTTACAACAAGGCAAAAGCGCAAACGCAAGTGCACATACAACAGACCGTGGAACAGATTCAGCAGTAAGCTTATTCAAATAGATTAAAGTAAGGTATCCAACTGAAGTTAACCCCCGGAGAACGACGTGCACTCTTGTACATTGTGACCCCTGAAACCACAATTTTCGATTTCGTTGAAATGCTTTACTTTATTTAAAGCGTATAATTTTTAAAAATTATACGCTTTTTTTATTGATGCTTATTGCAATGGCTAGATAGTGCTGTGCATGTATTAGTGTTGCAGCATCTTTACCGTTTATTCACCACACCAAATAAAAAAAGTTTACCGGTATTACCCAGTAAACTTTTTATAGAAGTGTTTTTGCTAACATCATGAAATCATACAGGTCTTTACGATAGCCAACTTTATTGTAAAAACCGTACACTTTATGCAGTCCTACCCACTAGGGTAAGTACAACTTGGTTAATGCTATTTCGCCGTTTTTTCGGCTGGTGAGTCGCATGTAATAAATGCCACCACTGAACGCATCGCCATTCAGCCGGAGGGTGCCTGTAAACACTTGCTTGGCCACTGTTTTGCCGCTGGCATCAATCAATTCAGCCGTATAACTGTTACTATTCGGCATTGCCAAACCGATGGTCTTACCTACAACGGATAATTTCTTGCCAATGGCAATACCCTGCATCATACCCATCTCCTCTGCCGACTTGGTAGTGGTAGCGGGTTCGGCCATGCGCAAAGTACTAGGCACCACCGCCGTAAAGAAGCCACGGCCATGTGTAGCCGCCACAATGGTTCTATCGCCCGTGCGGTATTGCAGCATATCCACCCTTGTATTGGCCAGGTTTAGGTTGGTAGGCTGCCAGTCGGTTAAGGAACCGTTGAGGTTGTTGGTACTCCAAACGCCCAGTTCAGTGGCAATCAATGCCATATCGGTGCTGCGTGGGTCGAACATTACCCAGCGAACAGGCATATCGGGCAGGTTGCCTTCCACGGCTGTCCAAGTAGGCGTAGCAGCTTGGGCGTTAAGGCTTTCATATACGCTTACAAGGCCATAATTACTATACGTAACCACCATGTGGTTTTCGTTGCTGGGGTCGATGGCAATGCCCGAAACGGTAGCACCAGCGGTGCCTGTACGGATGATTTTGGTAAGCAAAGCGCCGCCGTTGAGGCTACTGGCATTGTTTACCCGTACTACATTGCCATTGTTAAGCCCACAGTAAATGGTATCCCTACCATTGGCCGACACGGCTATATGGGTAATACTGGCGCCGCCAAAATTGGTGAGCGATAGTTCAAGCGAAGGGCCATTGCCTGCGGGGTTGATCCAACGGAACAGGTTACCGGGGGCACCTTCGGCATACAATACATCCTTGCGGTCATCATAATCCCCTGGATTGATGAAGAAGCCATTGCTGTTTTTAAAACGCCTTACCCAAGTGGCCCCGCCATCGGTTGATACATTGTAATCATTATTGGTAAAAGAGGTAATTTGAATATTGCTATTGGTTTGGTCGATGTAACAGAAACCGCCATCGCCACCGGTTACGGTAGTGCCTGTGCCCAAGCCAGCGCTATTGGTACGGATGCTGCCATTGTCTTGTGCCCCACCCAATAGGTAATTGGGGTTGGTAGTGCCATTGGGGTGAATGGCTGCGGAGTAAAACTGGGTTACCCGTAAGCCACTACTTTTAGAAACATAGCCGGATGCGCCATTAGAGTTAGAAAGGAAAACGCCCCCATCGCAACCAATGGCCACTCTGGCACCTGCAGTACCCGGTGCATAGGCAATGGCATGTATATCGGCATGTACGTATGATTGGCTACCACAGCCGCTGGCCCATTGGCTCACCTGCGTCCAATTGGCCCCTGCATTGGTAGAGCGGAAAATATCTACCCCACCAATCAATACATTATTGGAGTTGGTAGGATCGGCACCAATAATCAAATCGTACCAAGCTTGGCCACGGGTAAAATCAGCGTTGGTAGAGCCTTGGTCGCACCAAGAAGGATTGGGCAGGGTAGTCCAGCTACTGCCCGCATTGTCGGTACGGAAGATGCCGCCGATGCCATTGTTGGCACCCGATTGCATCATTACATATACCCGGCTAAAATTCGATTCGCACACCCCAATTTCCGTACGGCGCCAATTACCTGCCGGGGTAATATTCGTCCAAGAACTGCCCCTGTTGGTTGATTTGAATACACCACCGCCCGTACTAAATGTGCCAAAGCCGCAGTAGAGCACTTGATCGGGCGTTATCTCCACATCTGAAGCATCGTTATTGGGCGCACCTTCTGGCTGGCCCAACACCCTTACCCAGGTGGAACCCCCATCTTGCGACTTGAGCAACCCCGTTCTGGTAGCGGCATATACGTATCCTAAAGTGTCTACCACAATTTTATTTACATAATAAAAACTACTGGTGGCGGTACTGGCCAAGCGGTTCCAAGTAGTACCGCCATCTGTCGACTTCCAAATACCGATGCCACGGATGGCATCCGTATTGCCCCAGCCCTCGCCGGTACCAAAATACAACGTGTTGGTGCTACGGGGTGCTTGGGCCACGGTAGTAATGGCCATGTTGCCAAAAAAATCGTTTACCCTTGTCCACACGGGGCTGGCAGCGGTAATATCGTTGCAACGCCAAAGGCCGCCGCCCACACCACCTGCCCACACCCTGCGGGTAGGGTCGTTCAAATCAAAAATAAGTCCCCGTACCCTGCCGCCAATATTGCTGGGGCCACGCTCTGTCCAGTTGATGCCCGGTACAGAAGCCTGAAAGAGTTGTTGGGCAAATTTGTCGTCTTGCACTCGTTTTGCTTGCAACAAACGTTCTTTGGGTACCGTGTTGGTTCTGGGGTCACGGGTACGATAAAATTCCTGCAGCTCGGCCTTACGTGGTTCGTCTTGTTCTTCCGCCCGTTCCCCTTCTTTTTTGGGACCGCCGGGGTTTTCAAAGGCCGTTAGGTAAATAATGGTGGACAATGCACCGGCAAGCAACAAGGCTCCCGCCATGCGTAGTGTACTCTTTTTCATACATTAAGTGATTTAAAATTAAAAAAATGGTTGGCTTTGCTGGAGATGTGCTTTACTATTGGTTAGCTGGTGTAAAACTAGTGCACTGTCTTAATTAAATAAGAAAGGATTTATCAATAGCTTGCTAAATACAATAAACAGTTAAACAAAAAGAAAGGAAGGGTTGAAGTATTGTGCAATCGTCCCCCAAGGCCATACAATCTGCCCCCAAAGGCATCCGGTCTGCCCCCAAGGGCATACAATCTGCCCCCAAAGACATCCGGTTTGCCCCCAAGGGCATACACTCTGCCCCCAAAGACATCCGGTTTGCTCCCAAGGCCATACAATCTGTCCCCATGACCATCCGGTTTGCCCCCAAGGCTATGGAGTCCTTAATTCAATAATTCCAGTTTCAAAAACCGGCCCGTATGACTGGAGGCATGCTTTGCCAAACCTTCGGGTGTGCCTTCAAATAAAATGGTGCCACCGCCATCGCCGCCCTCGGGTCCCAGATCGATCACATGATCGGCCACTTTTATTACATCTAAATTGTGTTCTATCACCAGTACGGTATTGCCCCTGTCTACCAGTTTTTGCAATACTTCCAACAAATGCTGTATGTCTTGAAAATGCAATCCGGTGGTAGGTTCATCCAATATATAAAAAGTTTTGCCCGTATCTTTTTTGCCCAATTCGGTAGAAAGCTTTACCCGCTGCGCCTCGCCACCACTCAGCGTTACCGCACTTTGGCCCAGCGTAATATAACCCAGCCCCACATCCTGCAATACTTTTATTTTGCGGTAGATATAAGGTACATTGGTAAAAAACTCTACCGCTTCATCCACCGTCATGTCCAGCACATCGCTGATGCTCTTGCCCTTGTACCGTATCTCCAAGGTTTCCCGGTTGTAGCGGCGGCCATTGCATTTTTCGCAGTGTACGTATACATCGGGCAAAAAATTCATTTCAATCACCCGCATGCCACCGCCTTCGCATACTTCGCAACGTCCGCTTTTTACGTTAAAAGAAAAACGGCCCGCATTGTAGCCCCGTATTTTGGCTTCGGGTACAGCCGCAAACAAAGTGCGGATATCGGTAAAGAAACCACAATAGGTAGCGGGGTTGCTGCGGGGCGTACGGCCGATGGGGCTTTGGTCAATTTCAATCACCTTGTCTATATGCTCCAAGCCCTTGATACTTTTGTAATCCATCACCGGCATCTTGCTATTGAAACAATGTTTGCTCAGTAGGGGATAAAGCGTTTCGTTGATAAGGGTGGATTTGCCGCTACCACTAACGCCCGTTACCAATATCAATTTGCCCAGCGGAAATTGTAGGCTCAGCCCTTTGAGGTTGTTGCCCGTAGCACCTTTTAGCTCCAATGTTTTACCGCTGCCCTTACGCCGGGATGTGGGAACGGCAATGCCCTTTTGGCCATTGAGGTATTGGGCCGTGTCGGAGCCGGACAGCAATACTTCCTCGGGGCTGCCCTGCGCCACAATTTGCCCGCCATGCTTGCCCGCCTTGGGACCAATGTCTACCAAATAATCGGAGGCCATCATAATATCTTTATCATGCTCAACCACCAATACACTGTTGCCGATATTACGCAGGTTTTTCAGGGCTTCGATCAACCGATGGTTGTCCCGCTGGTGCAGACCAATGCTCGGTTCGTCCAATATATAGGTGATGCCCTGCAACTGCGAACCGATCTGTGTGGCCAACCGGATGCGCTGGCTCTCGCCGCCGCTCAGCGAACGGGTAGGGCGGCCCAAGCTCAGGTAGGTAAGCCCCACATCCAATAAAAACTGCAGGCGGTCCCGTATTTCCTTCAATACATCTTTGGCGATGGCGTTTTGTTTATCGCTCAAGCGCTTTTCGATGCCCACAAACCAATCTTGCAGTTTGTCCAAATTGAGGTTGCTCAGCTCCGAAATATTTTTGCCATCTATCTTAAACCAATTGCTTTCTTTTTTAAGACGGCTGCCATTACAAGTAGAGCAGGTCTTCAGTTCCATGAATTTTTCTACCCAGTCCCGCATGGCTTCGGTACTGCTGGTGCCGCCAAACCAACGGCGTAGCATATTGATAACGCCTTCGTATTCGCCATCGGCAGGCGTAGCGTCCAAATCCAATTCCTCGCTCACATCCATATCCTCCACATCAACAGCCGGTGGGGTTTCCTGTCCATATAGCAACAGGTTCATTACTTTGGGTGATAAATCTTTTATGGGTTTGTCCAAACTGAACTTGTGTTTTTTGGCCAATTGTTGCACCTGCTTAAACACATAGGCTTCCCTTTCTTCGCCCAAGGGCGCAATGCCCCCTTCGTTGATGGTCAATTTATCATCGGGTATAATCGCATCCATGCTCACTTGAAAAATGGTGCCCAGCCCCTTGCAGGTAGGACAGGCCCCATAGGGCGAATTGAACGAAAAAGCATTGGGCGAAGGTTCTTCGTAACTGATGCCGGTTTCGGGGCACATCAACAGCTTGCTATAAAGGGCCAGTTCGTCTTTGTCGCTGCCTTTTTTGCTTTTGGCAGTCGTTTCGTGGTGGGCCAATACAAACATCAGGTCTTTGCCCGTTTGCAAGGTTTTTTGTACACTTTGGCTCAACCGCACCTTCATATCGGGCGTGGCGGCCAACCGATCCACCACCACTTCTATATCATGTATTTTATAACGGTCCACCTGCATGCGTGGTGCCAGGTCGAGTATTTCGCCATCCACCCGCACTTTTAAATACCCTTTTTTGCGGATGTCTTCAAACAGTTCCCGATAGTGCCCTTTACGGCCACGCACCAAGGGTGCCAGCAGGGTTATTTTTTGATCGGCGAATTTTTTATATATGTTCTGTACAATTTCTTCTTCGCTAAATTTCACCATCTTTTTACCGGTGTTGTAGCTATACGCTTCACCGGCCCTGGCAAAGAGCAAACGCAAAAAATCATACACTTCGGTAACCGTGCCCACCGTACTGCGGGGATTTTTGTTGGTGGTTTTTTGTTCAATCGAAATCACGGGGCTGAGGCCGGTAATCTTGTCCACATCGGGCCGCTCCATATCTCCCACAAACTGGCGGGCATAGGCACTAAAGCTTTCCATATAGCGGCGCTGGCCCTCGTTGTAAATGGTATCAAAGGCCAATGAGGATTTGCCACTGCCGCTTACCCCAGTAAATACCACCAATTGGTTCTTGGGGATTTGTATGTCGATATTCTTTAGATTGTGTTCCCTTGCACCAAAAACTTCGATTTTTTCCAAGCTGGTAACCACCGGTTCGATTGTTGCTGCTTTTTTTGCCTTTGCCATATTTTTAAAGTGCGTAAAGGTACTAACAAAACATAGTTGAAAGGTGAAAGTTGAGAGGTGAAAGTTTAAAGTTTCGGGTTTAAAGTTTAAGGTTGGGGCAGGGCGGTGAGAGCCGTGGGAATTGATAATTGATAATGGAGGGTGTGAATAGTTAATAATGAATAATTAGCTTTTAGGGGGGATACTGGATGCTGGATCCAAGATGTGGAGGCTTTGCCGACATCCCGCAGCAGGCGGGGCTGGATACTGGATAAGGAAGGCTTGGCCTAAATCGCTTTGGCAACAGCCCGTACCTCTGTGCTTACCTTATTGCCTTTGTATTCGCTGGGGATGAGGTTGCGCAGTTTTTTATTGGCATCCGACAAAAAAATAACTACATATTCGGTACCCTTTTTTTCACGTATACCAGCCCCAATGACACCGCTGTGCTTTTTTAGCTGGTTGTACAACTCTTTTTTGGCAGTAAGTGCATTTATAATCATATGATAAAGTTATAGTATTTTCACCGAAAATGCTTCTAATATATCTGAAATTGGGCTGGCAAAGGTTGTGCCGTCTTCCGCCCCTGCAAAAAGTAATCCTACTGCTTTTCCAGTTCCTTTTTCTAAAATTAGTGACCCAGAGTCGCCCCCAAGGCAAAATTTGATTCTTTTGCCATTTTTTGCCCCTCCTTTTATTTCAAATTGATTTTCAAAATCTATGAGTTTCCCCTCAAAATCAACTTGTAAGTCAAGATTGCGTGTAGTGATGGTGCCGGTTGTATGGCCAGTTGTACGGCCATATTTTTCAACTTTTTGTTTGTAGGTAGGGGCAGTAACGCCGGTAATATTTTTATATTTACCAATAGCTGTACTTATAACAATTTCATCTCCAACTTTAGCAATAGCAGCATCCATATTGTTGACACGGCTAAACTCCAAAGGTACAAAATGAGTAAGATGTGCAATATGATCAATCATGCATCGGCCCCCGTCCAATGGGCCAGGCTGTAAAATAGGGTCTCCCCAAAAAGCGTTATTGGTGTTGGCTAAAATATGGTTGTTGCTTAAAATGGATACACTTCCTTTTTTATCTTGCACAAAACAGCCAATTGTTCCCGCTGTAATTTTATAATGACCAATAGAAATACCTAAAAATGGTGGTCGATGATAGCCTTTGGCATCTTTAAATTCAATTCTACCAATTTGTTCAACTACAATATCACTTTGATTTAGACCATAATTATTAGCTAATGCACTAGTAGATGTACGAAGTAGATTGCGTGTGAGTATTTTGATACATGAATTACCCTCGGTTCCCTCCGAAATGCCTACACCGTTTACTTGTGTTAACATTTCGGTTGCACTATTGAGTGCCGCACCAGCGGTTCCGGCTGCAAAACTGATAATCCGGGAGTTGCGGTTCTTTTTAGCTAATACGGCTAAGGACATTTCATTTTTAAGGTCAAGGGCTTTTTGGTAGTCCACGATTTGAGTTTTATAGATTTACGAATTGCGTGTAAGTTAATAAAAAGATAGATACAATCCATACGTTAGCCTGGCAAATTGGGTTACGAAAACATCTGATAAGCTACAATTTTTCACATAAAATGTTACAATGAGCAAAAACAGTCCGCTATTCATTAATTTGCACCCTATATATAAAATCTATGCTGTTTAATTTATTTGGTAGTAAAGAAGATAAGAATGATCGGGTTTTTAAAGATGTGGTATGGATTGACACAGCCGCCAAAAACAATGCGCTGGTGAACCTGTACCGTCAGCAGCCCAACACGCTGTTTGTGGCTTGGTTCCCCGAAGCGGCCCGGCAGTTGCGGGATTTTTTGCAAGCACAGGGTATTGAGGCTGATTGTGTGGTAGAAGCCAAAACGCTCAGCAGCCACAAAGCGGCAGCACATACACTGGTGTTTATTGAGCACTATCCTTTGCACCAAAAAGAAGTGGACTTGGCCGAGGAACTGCATTTAACAAAGGCAGATGTGTATGGCGCTTTGGACGAACCCATCTTTGTTTATTTTGGTAGCGAAAAAATGTTGCCCTTGATAAAAATGTTGGGCTTCAAGGCCACCGAATCCATACAGCACGCTTATGTAACTTCTTCCGTTATCAAGGCCCAAGAAAAAATGGCAGCCAAGGTTACGCTAGAGCAGAGCGCCCAATCCATTTCCGATTGGCTGGCCAAAAACCTGCCACCGAGGGATTGATGTGATAGCAATGGTTGCCAGTTGTATATCTATAACGGTCCCTTTTTATTCCTTTAAATATGAAGCAAACAATCATGCTTATAAGTTTTGTTGTACAACTTTTTTTTACAGCAAAGGCACAAAAAAACGGTTATGATGGGTACCCCGTTTATCAAGGGAAAGATTTAGGGTTGCAATGGTCGCCCAAGCAATCTATTTTTAAAGTATGGTCACCCAGTGCCACCGAAATAGAACTGCGCATCTACACCGATGCTGAAGCTGCTACCCCCGAAAAGAAGCTGCCGTTGGTAAAGGGGAAAAACGGGGTTTGGGCGATTACCGTGCCGGGCAACCTGCTGGGCAAGCTGTACACTTTTAGGGCATTGCAGCAAGACCGATGGGCGAGTGAAGTGCCCGACCCTTATGCCAAAGCAGTGGGCACCAATGGCAAAAGGGCCATGGTGGTGGACATGGCCAAAACACATCCGAAAGGTTGGGGCAGCGATAAAGCCCCGGTGCTGAAAAGCCCTACCGATGCCATTGTATACGAACTGCATGTAAGGGATGCTAGCATTGCCGCCAATTCGGGCATCCGCCAGAAGGGCCTTTTTTTGGGACTTACCGAAAAGGGCACCCGTAATACAGCGGGCCTGGCTACTGGGCTCGACCATTTGAAAGAATTGGGCATTACCCATGTGCACTTGTTGCCCAGCTTCGATTACAACTCGGTAGATGAATCCCAGCCGAAAAAAGCACAATACAATTGGGGCTACGACCCCCTCAACTACAATGTGCCCGAAGGCTCTTATGCCACCAACGCCGCCGATGGGATGAGCCGCATCCGTGAATTCAAGCAGTTGGTGCATACTTTTCACCAAAACGGTTTGGGTGTGGTGATGGATGTAGTATATAACCATACGGCGCAAACGGAAAAATCGAATTTCAACCAATTGGTGCCGGGGTACTACTATCGGCAAAACGACAAAGGCGGTTTTTCGGATGCCAGTGCCTGCGGTAACGAAACGGCCAGCGATAGGCCGATGATGCAAAAGTTTATACTGGAGTCGCTCATTTATTGGGTAAAGGAATACCATGTGGATGGTTTCCGGTTCGACCTGATGGGCATACATGATATTGCCACCATGAACCTGATTGCGGCCGAACTGCGGAAGATAAAGCCCGGCATTTTGCTGTACGGCGAAGGCTGGACAGCCGGGGCCTCTCCCTTACCCGAAAACCAACGGGCGGTAAAAGCCAACGCTGCCCGATTAAAAGGTGTTGCCGTTTTTAGCGACGATTTAAGGGATGGTATCAAGGGCAGTGTATTCGACATCAACGATAGGGGATTTGCCAGCGGTAAAGCCGGTATGGAGGAGAGCATCAAATTTGGTATTACCGCGGCTTGTCAGCACCCGCAAGTGGATTATACCAAAGTCAATTATTCCAAAAAGCCCTATGCGGCGGCACCGGGCAATACCATTAGTTATTGCGAGTGCCACGATAACCATGTGCTGTGGGACAAACTGGCGCTGTCGGCCAAAGATGCCACCCTGGCGCAGCGGCAAAACATGCACGAACTGGCATTGTCCATTGTGCTCACATCGCAGGGCATTGCTTTTTTGCATGCCGGCACCGAGTTTTTGCGCAGCAAACAAAACGTGGAAAACTCCTACAATTCGCCGGATAGCATCAATGCCATCGATTGGAACCTGAAAACAAAAAACAAGCCCATATTTGATTATGTAAAGGCTTTGGTGGCCATGCGCAGGGCGCATCCGGCTTTTCGGTTGACCACCGCAGCGCAAGTAGCCCAATTGATCCGTTTTGAAGAAAACCTGCCCCCGCAAATGGTGGCCTATACCCTCAATGGGACAGCAGTTAAAGACAGTTGGAAAAAGATTTGGGTGGGTTTTAATGGTAGTAATCGGCCACAAAGCCTAGCACTGCCCAATGGCAGTTGGCAATTGGCGATAAACGACAACATGATAGCCGGTGGCACTGTATCAAAGGAAATTACCGTGGGGGCCTATGGGTGTACCGTGCTGTACCAGCAGTAAGTTGGAATGAGGAGTGACGAATGTTGAATGAGGCGTGGACTGAGGGTTGATACTTGATGCTAGAGATACTGGATATGGAGGCAAACGACCATGTTCGGTTCCCAAATGCCCATGCTCGGTTCCCAATTGATTATTGATTATTTTTTATTAATTATTGGGTGCAGCTTGGTAATAATGAATAAGTATTCAATTAATAATTATTGAAGGCACGGCATCACTCAACACTCGTCATTCGCTACTTTTTATAAATGGTAGCCAACCATTACAACATTCCCGTAAATTCGCCGTACAAAAAACAATACATGAAGCAATTGGTACTCGCAGGGCTCTTGGGTTGGTCGATTATGAACGGACAGGCCCAAACGCCCAAAACATATACTTCCTCTGAACTGCTGCAGCAACTAAAAAAATTGAACGTATTGGGCTCCGTATTATACGTAGCGGCCCATCCAGACGATGAGAACACCCGCCTAATGACCTATTTGGCCAACGAAAAGCTCTACCGCACCGGTTATTTGAGCCTTACCCGTGGCGATGGTGGGCAAAACCTTATCGGCGACGACCAAGGCATCGACCTGGGCCTTATCCGCACCCAAGAGTTATTGGCTGCCCGTAGGATAGACGGTGCCGAGCAGTTTTTTACCCGGGCCTACGATTTTGGCTATAGCAAAAGCCCCGAAGAAGCCATGCGGATATGGGGCCACGACGAAATATTGAGCGATGTGGTATGGGTGATACGCAAGTTCAGGCCCGATGTGATCATTTGCCGCTTTCCCACCACGGGCGAGGGCGGCCATGGGCACCATACGGCTTCCGCTATATTGGCCGAGGAGGCTTATGATGCCGCCGCCGACACTACCCGCTTTCCCGAACATTTTAAGCATGGTGTAGGTACCTGGCGGGCCACCCGCCTACTATGGAACACGTTTAATTTTGGCGGTGCCAATACCCAGCGGGCCGACCAGTTTAAAGTGGATGTGGGCGCGTACAACCCTTTGCTGGGCAAAAGCTATGGTGAAATTGCCGCCCAAAGCCGTAGCCAGCACAAGAGCCAGGGTTTTGGGGTTCCGGCACAAAGGGGCAGCATATTGGAATATTTTAAAACCCTCAAAGGCACGGCTCCGGTAAGCGATTTGATGGATGGTGTGAATATTGGTTGGAGCAGGCTACCTTACCTGCCCAATGCGGCAGCTTATACCAAAACTATTGATAGCCTTATTGCAGTTTTCGACCATCAGCAACCAAGTAATATCGCTTTGCCATTGGCCCAATTGGCAAGCCGATGGGAACCATTCAAGATTACGAATAGTTACGGCCCTGGCGCTACCAGCGACCTTCAATATGTAAATCAAAAAATCAATAGCGCTAACGAATTGATAGCTGCCAGCTTGGGCCTATTTGCCGAAGCCACGGCCGTGAACCAACTGAACGTAAGGGGCGATACCATGCGGCTGAATCTTAACCTGAGTGTACGTAACAGTAACTTGGTTACCAAAGTAACGGGCAATGTGATAGGCAAATTAGTATATTTTGATAGCATCGCGCCGAATACAGGATACAGTAAACCGCTGAACTGGCCAACCAGTGGCCCTATTGGTGGTGTGTCGAATCCCTATTGGATAACGAATGGGTTGAAGGAAGGCCGTTTTCACGTAACACGGCAAGATCTTATTGGCCTGCCGGAAGAAAACGAGTGGATGGCTTATTTCAGTTTTGACTTGGGCAACCATAGGGTTTATATCGCTAGGCCCATACGGTATAAATATACCGACCCTGTAAAGGGCGAACTATACCAGCCCATACAAGTAGTGAGTGAAGTGTTTATAAAAGCATCGCCTTCGTTGGTTTTGTTCAATACCAACATCAAAAAGCAACAAAAGAAAATAAGCATCGAAGCACAGTTTAACAAAAAAGTACAGGATACAGTACGGGTGCGAATGTACGAGCAGGTTGCAACAGGCACCCGGTTGGAAAGGGCCTTTACCGAAGTGGCCAATATGCCCTTGACCGTGGCCAAAGGCGACAAAAAGCGTTTCGAACTAAGCCTCAACGAGCCCAAAAATGCCCGTGTAGGTACAGTTACCCTTATGCACCCTATGTTAGAAGCCCCTTCACTGCTTATTCCGCAGGAAGCGGCAATGCGCAAAATCAGCTACGACCATATCCCCGACATTTATTATCCTTATGTTGATGCGGTTAAACTGGTAAACGTTGACCTAAAAACCGAGGGCAAACAAGTGGGTTATATTGTGGGTGCCGGTGATAAAGTGCCAGAAGCGCTAGAGCAAATGGGTTATAAAGTAACCTTATTGAAGCAGGCTGATATTGTACCCGGTAATTTAAAGCAGTTCGACGCGATCATCACCGGTGTGCGGGCCTACAATACCAACGAATGGATGAACGATGTATATGAAGTGCTGATGGATTATGTAAAAGAGGGCGGCAGCATGGTGGTACAGTACAATACCTCCAACCAAATTGGTCCCATCAAGGCCAAAATAAGCCCTTATCCCTTCAACATCAGCCGCAGCCGCATTACCGATGAAACGGCGGCGGTTAGTTTTCTGCAGCCCACTAACGATGCGCTCAATTACCCCAATAAAATTTCAGCAGCCGATTTTGAGGGCTGGGTACAAGAACGCAGTATTTATCATGCGGATAAAATCGACAGCAATTATCAATCCATCTTAAGCATGGCCGATCCCGGCGAAAAGGCCGACAATGGCAGCCTCATCATCAGTAATTATGGTAAGGGCAAATTTGTGTATACCGGACTGGTATTTTTTAGGGAACTGCCCGCTGGTGTTCCCGGTGCTTATCGCTTAATGGCCAATTTAATTGCCCCACGCAGGAAATACAGCAAATAACAATATGTCGTCAGAAAATAAAAAATACTGGAATGTGTGGTATGTAGCTGTAGTGGCATTTTTGGCGCTGCAGATTATATTGTTCTATTATCTCACTAAACTATTTGCATGAGTACCATCGATTGGATTGTATTGGTGGCTACGCTCTGTGGTATCATTGCTTATGGTATTTACAAGAGTAGCAGCACCAAAAATCTAGAAGGCTATTTTTTGGGCAACCGCAGTATGCCTTGGTACTTGGTATTGTTGGGCATCATGGGAACGCAGGCCAGTGCCATTACTTTTTTAAGTGCGCCCGGCCAGGCCTACACCGATGGGATGCGCTTTGTGCAGTATTATTTTGGTTTGCCGCTGGCCATGGTGGTCATCAGTATATTTTTTGTGCCCATCTTTAGAAAGCTAAAAGTATATACCGCTTACGAGTACCTCGAAAACCGTTTCGACAGACGTACCCGGGTTTTTATTGCCCTGCTTTTTTTAATCGGGAGGGGCTTATCCACCGGTATCAGTATCTATGCGCCTTCCATCATCCTCAGCTCTTTGCTGGGTTGGAATATTTACACCACCAATATTGTAATGGGCGGGCTGCTCATCATTTATACCATTACCGGCGGGGCCAAAGCCGTGGCCTATACGCAAAAATTGCAACTCATCATCATCATCACCGGTATGTGCATAGCGGGCTACTTGGTAGTAAAGCTATTGCCCGGCGATATGGGTTTTGCCGATGCCTTGCAAAATGCGGGTAGCCAAGGCAAGATGAACATCATTACTTCAGGGTTTAAAAATGGGTCATTTGACTGGAAGGATAAGTACAATATTTGGAGTGGCATCATCGGCGGTTTCTTTTTGGCGCTCTCGTATTTTGGTACCGACCAAAGCCAGGTGGGGCGCTACCTCACGGCCAAAACCGATAAGGAAAGCAAGGTTGGGTTATTGATGAATGGGTTTGTAAAAGTACCCATGCAGTTTTTGATCTTGTTATTGGGTATTTTGGTGTTTACCTTTTATCAGTATCAAAAAGCGCCGGTGTATTTTAATACGGCATTGAAAACCGAAGCCATGGCTACCGTAAAAGCCGATTCCTTGGTACAGTTGGAAAATCAATACAATTTGCTGCAACAAAACCATCAAGTACCCCAAGCCATGGCTCTGCGCACCCAATATTTGGCGGTTGTAAAAAGGGCGCTACCGGGCAAAGATGTAAAAGACACGGATTATATCTTTTTAAGCTTTGTGATAGGCTATCTGCCCAAAGGTTTGGTGGGGCTGTTGATTGCCGTCATCATATTGGCGGCTTGGGGCAGTATTGCGGCTGCGCTCAATTCGTTGGCCAGTTGTACCGTGGTTGATTTTCATAAAAAAATCGTCAAGGATACGCCCGGCAACAAAGCGGATTATACCATTTCGCAATGGTACACGTTAGGGTGGGGGATCTTCTGCATCATCATCGCTTTTTTTGCGCACAATATCGGCAACAGTTTAATAGAAGCGGTAAACATTGTGGGCTCTTGGTTTTATGGCGTGATTTTAGGCGTCTTCTTGGTGGCGTTTTGGTTCAAGCAGTTACAGGGCAAAGCCGTTTTTTGGTCAGCACTGGCGGCACAGGCCATTGTAATATATCTGTCCGCTCAAAATATCGTTTCCTTTTTGTGGTTAATTCCTGCCGGGGTGATAATGGTGATTGTGTTTAGTTGGATGTTGCAGCAGCTATTTAATCGTACAGCTTAATACTCATTTAGTTACGAGTTGATTTAGTTGTTTTTGTTGCGAGTTGTTATGATGGTAAGATAATAAGAGAAGGGTTACAACCTATAACTCGTAACCAAACTAACCCGCAACTCTTAACCCGCAACAAAAAACACCCCCTAACTATTCACTATTCATTCTTAACTATTCACTCCCTTACACCTGTACCAACCCCGACTTTACCGCATACAAAACAGAGCCCGTACGGCTTTTAACATTCAATTTTTTGTAAATGGCATCCCGGTAATTGTCCAATGTATGGTAGCTGATGTGCATGAGGCTGCAAATTTCATTATAGGTAAGCTCGGTGCAAAGCAGTTCTAAAAACTTTCTTTCTTGCACGTTCAGTGCCTGTATTTTGGCATCAAAAATAACTGGTTGTTGGGCCGATGAATTTTTGATGAGCGAAGTCATATAACCCTGCAATTTGGAAGTAAAATAAAAACCATGTTTTTTAAGCGTTCTAAAGGCCAGTAAAATTTCATCCAAATCGCTCTCCTTTAATATAAATCCATGCACACCCAGCTTCACCATTTGCAACAGGGTCTCTTGCGAGTCGCTTACAGACATGATGAGGATTTTTATATCGGGATAATAGGTACGTAACCATTGGGCGGTTTCGTAACCGTCCATCTCGGGCATCGCTATATCCAATAAAATAATGTCAGGCGCTTCGTTTTGCAGTAATTTCTGTTGTAATTCCCTTCCGTTGCCAGCATCAAAAATGACCGAGTAGGTACTGTTATTGGAGATAAGCGTTGTAAGCGCCTGCCGTATCATGGAGTGATCGTCAACAATTGCAATCTTTGTAGTAGGGGTGATCATAATGATTAATTATTCAAGTTTTTACACTTAATGCTGTGGCTAAATGCCTTTTTATTTTAATCTTTTAGTTAAAAAATCGTCTATACTCAAATATAATACAAATATCAAAATTATTGAATGCAGAAATACCATAACTCCCGTTTATTGAAAGAAAGTAGGTGGTAATGCCCCTCCGCACACAATATTAGTGCTAATTATTTCAAAAAAATGAAATTATAGCAGTCTCAAAATAGGAAAAAAAATCATCCAACAATCCGCTTTAACACCAAAGCCTTGACTGGGGAATTTATTGCACTTTACAAGGTAACTTAAAACATTGCAACAAACCGTTAGCCATACTGGAAAACAAGAATTTTTACAAGTATTTTCTAAAAAAAGAAAAGGGTATTTTGAAACCAAAAAGGGGGAAATTTATAGCTGACCGAGTAAAGTATTAAGAGTTTGTTTGATAAATGATCCTTGTAAGCCCAGAAATTGCGCACCGTACAGATTTGTTTAATTTTTAATGTTTACAAGTAAAACAATTTTGCAGGCCACTATAAATTAACCCTTTGAAGAAAGTGTAAACAAAATTGTAAAAGGGTGATAAAAAATTGCCTGCCCTTGGATAAAACTGCAATTTGCTCCAGCCTAGTTAATTTAGAAATAACATTTATAACTTAAACAAACATGAATAACAAATGAGTAAACATTTTAAACAAAGAAAAAAATTGTTGATAACCACTTTTGCCATCTGTGCGATTGTGGTCATCACCACTACGTCTTTAAGAGATAACGATGATGGAAATTACGCCCCATTTGCCAATGAACCTGATTGGGAAACCGCACCACCTGTTGCAACCAAGGTAGTGGTACAACAATTAGATAAGGCATTGCCAACCGGGGAAAATATGCTGCTGCAAATAACCTATGCCGAAGGTGCTATTAATGGTACCACTATTACCATGTACCCATCTGACAATGATAAAATTATTTTAAACGATGATGGACTAAATGGTGATGTACGTGCCAAGGATAATGTTTTTTCGGCGCAGGTTAAAGAAGATTTACAGGCTTTTGCCGCTGCGATGGAAGATTTTGACCGCACATTGGAAGCCAATAGCGGCAACCTGCTGGTATTTAAAGGTAGAACTGGCTCAACAGTGCAAAGGCGCACTACTTTCTTTAACAAAACTGAATTTGCAAGTTTCCGTCCTGTGGAAATTTCGCCAGATATTTTCTCATTGCCGCCACAAACGGCTTTCAATTCTATGACGGCCGTTTTTACAGGCTTCAATGGACCCTTATATAATGGCTCTGTTGTTGCCAATCCTGCACCCAATCCCATATTGGCATCTGCAAGAGGTGGCGGACCTCCACCTCCTCCGCCCACCATATTGAAGCAAAATTCACTGCTGATTACCAACTTGGCTGTAACAGAAGACCCTGCCCGTACTTTTAACCCATGTACCAAAGTGGGTAATCCTGATGGGGCTTGGACTTTCAAAACATTGATAAAAGGCATGGCCAACCAAAGTTTTACCGGTATCACGGCCAAAGAATTTACCAAGCATTGGGTAAGGCGTTGGACAGTGGATACTACCGTAAACGGGGAGTTTGTGCGCAATCGTTCTACCAGGGCCATATCACTTTTCATCAAGCCATGGATAGATAAAGCCCGTGGTACTACATTGCCAACTGTAACTTTGGCCAACTGGCAAGGTCTTTGGGATGGCATTCATCAAGATAGCTTGTTGAAGTATGCACCTTTTCACCTTACTGCCATTGTAAATAGGCTTGATCTGCGGGGCAACTTTGGCTATGCAGGCTCAGCAAGCAATGCTGGCGAAACAAGGTTTATCTTTTCTGTTATCCGCAACTCAAGCACCGGTAATTGCCGCGACTCCATCAGTGGGCCTCCGTTTGATGGGTTTAACGTAATTTTTGAATATGGCAATGTACAAAAGACTTGCAGCCAGGTAAAGGCATTTGCACTGCAATGGGCCAACCTGAGCACCTTGGCTTTGGGTTCTGCCGGCTACAATGCTGCATTAGAAGCCATCACACATACCGTAACCGATTCAAACGCAGTGGCCACCAAGCCCAACAAAAGCGCTTTGAACCAGTTACGTACCAACGAGATTGCTTTAACCAATTCAGTAAACAGTGTTACCGATAGATCGCCCCGTTGGCAGTTTAGGGAATTCAAAATACAAGCTTCTAATAAACATTTGGAACAAGTGCCCACCGCCAACGAGCCTGCTGGTAAATTTAATGGTGCCGATGGCGGTTTACTGGCTGATGTAACGGTAATGGCCAACTGGGTAAATGCCAACAGTGCGGGTATCAAGGCGCAAACCACAGCAGTGCCCCTTTTAGTAGGTATTACCAACTTTTTGGCAGGCAAGGTTAACTACAAAAGCCCTTCGCCAACTTTGGCTGATGGTTTTTGGAATGGTATGGCCGGTGCAGTGATTACAGATGACACCACCAGGGAAGTGTTTTCGCTCAATACTTGTACAGGATGCCACAGTATGGAGCCCAAAACCGTATTTACGCATGTTAACTACGTAGGTTTTGGTACCACCATGAATTATCAAACCACTGTAAACGTGCAGACCAACGGTACGCAGCATAAAACGCATATATCGCCCTTCTTAACGGGTATTGATGTGATACCCAGTGGCGGCACTTTTATATTTGGCGATGACTCCAGTTCGGTTGTAGAAAATGCAACGGATAATACCCTCACCGGTTTCTTCTGGGCTAGGGACCCTGCAAATAGGGTGTATCCCGGTACCGGTATTGTACGCAAATGGGGCTTTAACGATTTGCAACGGCGTTCACAGGATTTGACCAACTTGCTCAATTCTGTTTGTAGCATTCGGTCTATCAGCGCTGCCAGCATTGCATTCTTCAGGCCATTGAACATGACTCACTAAAATTAAAAGCATTAAACGATGAAAATCAATAAAAAAATAACGATATCGGCCTTACTGGTTTGCGTTTTTGCCACGGGTTATGCCCAAAAGCAGAAAAAAGCCGCCATAAGCGCTGAATGCCCAACATGTGTTGCTCACCAAGCGGGTATTACTGTGTTGAATTATGTTGCCAACCAACAAAAGCAATATGTTGTAACAGGCTGTGTGCCGGGTAGCGATGTTGAGCTGTATGCCACACCTTCGGGCGGTTGGGTTGTAGCAACCGAAACAGCGGATGAAAAAGGGGCCGCCCACTTTTCAGTGTCACCCGAAACAACGGTAGCCTTCGCTTTGAACCATAACAGGGTTAGCGCCAATGGCGTAGCAGGTAATGGGCATATCATACAGATTCCGCAGCCAGCTCTTAACTTGGATGGCTTCGAACTGTCCAATTTTGCAGGTGATGTTGTACTGAGGTGGAAGGCCGCCGTTACTGCAGGCGACTGGGCATTTGTTGTGCAGCGCAGCAACGACAATGTAAATTTTACCGATATTGCAAAGCTAACTGCCAAGGAAAGTGCTACCGAGCTTTTGTACGATTATACTTGCCCCAAAGAGCAAGATGCTGCCCAATATTACCGTATTGAAGCCAGGGATATCAGCGGGGCTAGGGTAGCGTTGCAGGCCATTAGTGCCAAAAATAATGTAAAGGCACAGTTTCAAGTACAACCAACCGTTTTCAGCAACAGTTTACAAATTACCATGCCACAGGATAAATTGCCGGCTACTTATGTAATCAGCGATTTGGCCGGACGTGCCAAGTATGTAACAGGCCGCATCAATGTAAGCAGGCAAAGCATACAAGTGGCTTTGGCCGCGGCAGGTACTTATGTGTTGCAAATAACCGATAACAAGGGCCTCAGTTCCTCACAAATGATTATCAAAAAGTGAGTTGCTGGGTACTTATAATGCTGTTCTCATCATAATTTTAGCTAACCTTTGAGTGTTTGCTCCCCTCCGCTTCCCGGAGGGGATTTTTTTTGCAATATGGTAGCATTCATAGTAGGCATACTAGGGATTTTGCAAGAAAAATGTAAAATTTTTGTCAGGAAATCCGTGGAATTTATTTTTTATTAACTTTGACAGCACTAATTAGTAATACTTTGACTGTATTACGCTGCCTACAACCCTTACCAAAAAAACCCACTGTGGCCTTTGCTACAGGGGGTTTTTATTTTTATGCAGCCCCGTCCGACTGGCGTCAGCCGGGCGGGCTTGATTTTTTGCTCCACTTTTGTATCAAGACAAAAGTGGAAAAAGCCTCCAAAATAGGAAATTTCAAATAGAGATAAGAGCAAAGTTTGAAATACACCCTTTCACCATTTATTAAACAATCAAATCGGGTAGGGGATATAAAACGGTAAGCCTCGTCAGTCCATTAAAACGATCAACCGTAAAATAAAGACTGTACAGTGGATCAAATCCTATTTCTCCCCGATTGGTTACATAAAAACCGGGATGGGAGTATTGGTTGGTATCCGTTGCAAAGCGGTACAGGTCGTTATCGGCAAAACCCGCTGATTGTTGCCGCTGCGGCAAGAGGTTCACCAGCAACACCCCATCATTGTCGTACAACGTGTGGTTGGCCCCATTGGCCGCACTGCCATTGATGTCCATTAACAAAAGTGGATGCTTCGCCGAGCGTCCGTCTATCAACAATGGGTACCCAAAAATATGCAGTTCAGGTATGTAGGCATCGTTGATAAGTGTAACGAAACTTTCATATACACTGTCCGGTGCCATGGTTGCCGGATTGAGCAACTGCCATTCCTTTTCCAGTGTGAGCTTGATGTAAAAATTGCTGACCATGCCCGATGCCGACTGCACATAATAGGATAGGCCGGGCAGCAAGCTGATGATGTCGTTTTTGATAAACCCATTGACCAAACCATCGCCAGGGGTGGCCACATGGGCCGTGGGCCAAGCGATGCCATCGCCGGTAAGGTATCGGGCATCTACCTTAACACGGTGCCCCTTTAGCCGAAGGGTGCTACCGTTTACGATTTGGATAAAACTTTCTGTGTTGGGCATCAAACCCAGCGAGCCGTCGTCATTTACCAAAAAGTAAAAATCGCTCACACTGGTTTGGTTGCCCAAGCGATATTCGCCCGCAGCCAAATCCAGCAACAGCGGCTCCGAACAGTCGAGCCAGTCGCCGTTTATCGTATTTCCTGCCGCATCGATTAATAAAATACGGTTGTTAAATAGGGCGGTTCCATCAATTGTAACGCTGAATACGCTCATGGTAAGTGCAATTAAACCTAATGTGTTGTGTATGTATCAACTGGGTATATCAGGCGGCGGGATTTTTTGTTACGGGGGGTGGATAGGGAATAATGAATAATGAATAATGGGGTGCTGGAGACTAGCTACTAGGTACTGGATACTAGATGCTAGATACTTGCTACTCGATACTAAGTACTCAATACTAGATACTAAGTACTTCCTAAACCAAATAACAGGCCCCTTCCAGCGCAAGTTCAGTTTGGGGAAATACAGCGGTGGCTTCTTCCAAAAAAGCATCCAGCGTATCGTATTTGGATGAAAAATGGCCGATGAGCAAGCGTTGGGCACCCGCCATTTGGGCAATGGTAGCGGCTTGTACGGTGGTGCTATGGAAACGGGCAGCGGCCCGTTCGGCGAGATCATGTAAGTAAGTAGTTTCGTGGTACAGGAGGGAAACGCCCTTTACCTTTTCGGCCAAGGATTCGTCAAAAATGGTATCGGCGCAATAGGCATAGCTTTTGGCAGGTGCAGCAGCAGTGGTAACCAAATCGTTGGCTACCTGCTTGCCCTCTTTGGTGGTATAATCCTCGCCTTGCTGTAGCCGTTCGTAAAAAGATGCAGGGATTTGATGGGCCCTAGCGGCTTCGGGCAGCAGTTTACGGGGATGCTTTTTTTGCTTGAACAAAAAACCCCAGCAAGGGATACGGTGCTGTACGGCAAAAGCGGTTACACTCATTTTGTTATCGTCTACTATTATGCCTTCCTGTTGCAACGCACAAAAGTGCAAGGCATAGGGCAAATGAACGCTGGCCACCTGCAATTGCAGATTGATAATGGATTCCAGCTCGGCGGGCGCATGGATGTAAAGCGGTTGGATACGGCCCTGTAAACCAAGACTGGTGATGAGGCCAATCAACCCAAAATAATGGTCGCCATGCAGGTGCGAAATAAAAACACGGCTTATCCTGCTGCGTTTTATTTTATGGAGCATCATTTGTTTTTGGGTGCCCTCTCCACAATCTATCAAATAGCTCTCCTCCTGCCATTGTAACACTTGGGCCGTGGGGTTGCGCAATTGGGTGGGGGTGGCAGAATTATTGCCCAAAATCGTTAATGCTATCATGTTGTTGTAAGCGCTTACTAATACTACTTTATGTCCTAAAGATACACTTAGGCCCGAATTAGCTGCATATAAAGGCATAAGCTTTTGCAATAGACTACCAAATAGGTATTAGCGCTAGGTGGTAGCTGATTGCGCATTTCAAATTTTCGCTCTTATCTCTACTTGTTCCTGCCTTTGGTGGCGACTTTTTCCACTTTTGTCTTGATACAAAAGTGGAGCAAAAAATAAAGCCCGCCCGGCTGACGCCAGTCGGACGGGGCTGCATAAAAAAGCCTAAAAATTGAACCCTCGGGCTAAAGAAAAATAAGCTCAATCTGTGGTATAAAACCTAGCTTCAGTAGGACTTACGGGCAAATAGCGCTGCCAAACTTCAGGAACAACTATTTTTCTTTTGCGCCCTCAAGTTCAATTTTCTTAACGGCTTTTTTATGAGGCCGTACCGAAGCGGAGGCTGAGAACTCTAATAACTCGCTTGTATTGAAAGCGAAAATTTTAAATACACCCACTGATTTCAGTCAGCCGCCGAAAACTAAAATTTATCCTATATTTAAACCATCAACCAATCCAGTTTAGTTTAAAATTTACCAGTATGGACAAACTCTTATACCCTCGATTTGTAATGGTGAAGGATGATTTTTACAGCGACCCTTGGGCTGTTTACGAAACCGCTTTGAAGGCGCAGTATTATGAGCCGGAGCATGTTACCGGATACCGCAGTACAACGGTTTACCACCCAGCAGGCGTGAAGGCCAAACTGGAAAAACTGTTGGGTATTAAAATTACACGGTGGGATGTTGACCCAAAGGATGAGAATGGCGTGTTTTACCAAGGTTTCTCTAAGGGCAAAAAAAAGGAAGTGCCAGGTGTGCATTCCGATGAGCCTTACAATGATATCACGGTCGTTGTGTATCTCACGCCCGGCATTCCGGTAGATTGTGGCACTTCTTTGTGGATGCATAAAAAAACAGGCCTCATCAATCCCGTTACCCCGGCAGATGCCAGACGTTTCAAAATGCGGTTTGCCGACCTAAAAAACCAATTGGAATGGGAATGCAAAGACCGCCGCAAATGGATTGAGATAGATAGGCTGGGGTACCGGTTCAACCGGATGGTGGCCTACCCATCGGGCGTATTCCATTCGGCAACCAACCATTATGGCGGCAGCTTAAAGAGTGGCCGCATTTACCAAACTTTTCGCATTGGGGTGGATTGGGATAGCTTCCGAATGAAAAACGGTTGACGGGCTACAATTTAAAAAAATCCAGTAATAGCTGCTGGTAAGCATAGTCGTCCTTTGTTTTGGTGAGCACCATTTGCCGCATCAATTGGAGTTGCGGCAGTTTGCGCACTTTTAGGGCCATGGCCCACAGGGCAATATCTTCCAACACTTTCTTTGCATCGGCATCTAATTCGGTCATGCCCAGTTCAACTTGGCTACAAAACTGTTCCATTGCCGCTTGCTTGGCCGGGGCATAATTATGCTGCCAGTCTTTTTTAATCGACAACAGTATTTTGGTGGTAATATCGGCTACATTTATCGGCATGGTATCGCCCCAATTCACACCGATATTGCTTTCGGTAAAGCGCAACAGGGTTTTTTCGGTGCTGCGGTAGTTTTTGCGGGTCTTTATTTTCTGGTATTCCTGTTGTGCCAGTTCCTTCAGGCTACTGTCAACCGGCCTAAAGCCATATTTATAATAAAACCAAAAAGCGCCGCTGGCAATGCCACCGGGATTGTCTAGCCCATATTGATAAGGCTCCATTTCCACGTAAGTAACGCCCATTGTCTGTCGCATCACCCGCATGAGCTGGCATAGGATATAGCCCGATTCGCCGCCCCTAAAGGGTTCAAAAATATTCAACCCAATTTTGGCCGTGGGCCCAAAAGCCCAAATACCACCGTATGAAATGGGTATGCCGTTTTTGAAAAAGGTAAACCCAAAATAGGTTTCCAGCGGCAGTTGGTGCTTGGGTATCATACTGTATACCGATAAGGTGAGGCCCCTTTCCAAATCGTAGCACTGGATGGTGGCCGTTTGCAGAAATGTAGCGGGATCAATTTCCCTCACCGTTAAAGCCATGGCATTTCGGATGGACTTGTACAAAACCTGTTTTTCTTCCCAATCGGGAAAACGGGTATCCGCCAAGGGTTGCTTGATCAATTCCAGCGGGTCAAACTGTTTCAACAAATCTTGGTGATAATAAGTTGTGGCAATCGGTACCCGGTTATAAGCCCTGGAAAACTGTACGTTCTGCGGCACCAGTTTTACATACAAATCCATGCGTTCAATAAACAACTCTTTTAAAATGGGCAGTTCTTGCAAGGTTTCCAATTGGCCCAATATAAAAGGAATATAGTCGGCAGGTGAAATATGCAGCACTTTCAGCAGGGCTTCATTGTCTAGCCCAGCGGTAGTTTCGGCCTTTAAAGTGGCGGGCAGCGTAATGTTCAATATGGCATTTAAGTTAAGCGAGGGATTGTAAAAAGAATCAAATTCCACTTTCAGGTCTTTGTGCCCATCCAACCAGCGCAAAAAGTCGGGCGAAAACCGGGTAACGGTATTGGCAAAGGGAAGCCCTTCATTTTCGGGCACCAATGTTTCATTGCCGCGATGTTGTTTGGCATACTTGGCAATGCTTTGTAAGCCCTTTTCCGCTAAGCGTAAAATGGCAGGGTTATCGGGGTAAGCGCACAGAAAGAGCAGGGAGTCATGGTAATCCAGTAAGATTTGCCCACTGGGCAAAGCCATACCCGCTAGTTTGCCCAGCCAATTGCTTTTTAGTAGGGTAGATGCCCCATCGTATTTATTAACAATGGCTGATAGTTGGGTGAAGGCGGTTGAAAATTTACGGCTCATAATATATAAGTGGTTACTCAAATTTAGTTTATTCCTGTACGTCAGTACAACTTTAAAATTAGCATATCTTATCTAAACTGCCAATGTGGAGCCATTGGCATTCCCAAAAAAAATGTTATCTTTATTAAGCTAAGCATCCATTTCCGTTACCCTTTGATTGCACTCACTTTCCCTACAAAGCCAGTCACTTAGGCGCTATGTATTTCTTTATTAATAACAATAAAAACACAACAATGAAAAAACTAAGCACAAACCAAATGAAGCAAATCAAGGGCGGCGACTGGACATATTTTTGCAGGCGTCAATGCTCCTTATCTTATCAGTCTTGCGTAAACAATGGCGGGTCGGATTGTGACTATTATTATTCCGATTGCTTGGAGGGCTGTAGTCCTTATTAATTGGGAATGGGAATTATTAAGGGGGCAATTAAAAACTGCCCCCATTTTACGGCCAAAAAAGTCATTTCGTACCAATTATGCCCTAAAAGGGATGAGTTTGTGCACTTATTAACAGCTAAGCTGCCTTTTTGCGATAAGCGGCATCTCTTTCAATTGACATTTTCAGTATATTGCAAATCTTTTACACATTTATCAAGATGAGAAAATTTTTTTTGGCCACTCTTGCTGTAATTACCTCATTATCAGCACTTTCTCAGGATTTCTCAAACAAAGGGAAGGATTTTTGGGTAGCTTATGGCTATCATCAGGTAATGACCAACGGTAACAGTCAAGACATGGTGCTCTATTTTGCTGCCGATTTACCCACGAATGTCACCGTTTCCATACCCGGTTTGAGCTATAGCCAAAGCTATACCGTTCCTGCCAATAGCGTTACCACTTCATTGCCCCTACCTAAGGCAGCAGGCGGACTGGATGCACGGCTGCTATCGGCTTCCACAATACCCGAAGACAAGGGTATACACATTGTTGCCGATCGGCCGATAGTGGCTTATGCACATATTTACAATGCAAGCGTTTCTGGGGCTACTATTCTCTTTCCTACCAATACATTGGGCAAAGAGTATTACTCTATTAATTACAACAACGTATCCAATATTGGCGCCTCCAATTGTTGGTTTTATGTAGTGGCTGCCGATACGGGCACAACCACCGTCGAAATTACGCCGAGCGCCAATGCCGTGGGGCATCCTGCGGGCGTTATGTTTACCGTTAACCTTACCCAAGGACAGGTGTATAATGTAATGGGCGAACTCACGGGTAGTTCGGGTGGTGTATTTAATGGGGTAGATTTAACAGGTTCCTTGGTTAAATCCATTGCTTCTGGCACCAGCACCTGTAAAAAAATAGCCGTTTTTTCGGGCAGTGGCCGGATTGCCATTTCCTGTAATGGTACGGCCCCTTCATCGGATAATTATATGGTGCAGTCATTCCCCAAAACGGCATGGGGCAAAAAATTCTTAACCACTACGGGTAGCGGTGGCAATAGTCGCAATATTTATCGTGTTTGCGTATCCGATCCCACCACCATTGTGAAAATCAATGGTACGGTAACAGCACTGCCATTGCTGGCCAATTTTTATTATGAGATACCCTCTTCAAATGTTTCCAACCTCATTGAAGCGGATAAGCCCATTACCGTGGCCCAATACTTTACCTCACAAGCGTCTTGTAATAATAATGGCAACACAGACCCTGAAGTAATTTATCTCAGCCCTGTAGAGCAGAATATTAACAAGGTGATATGGAATGCCACGCCCAACTTTGCCATTAACAACCATTACTTTAATGTTATCATCCCCAATACCGGTACGGGCGTGAGTTCCTTCCGATTAAAGGATGCAGGCGGCACCATATTGGCCACAGGGCCATTCTTTACGCATCCGCAAGAGCCGAATTACTCTTACCTCAAACACACATTACCAGGTTCGGGTATTTATTCCATTGAGTCTGACAGCGGATTTAATGCCATTGCCTATGGTTTTGGCAGTTTTGAAAGCTATGGCTACAATGCGGGTACCAATATCAAGGATTTGTACCGTTTTGCAGGTACCCTCAACCCCAATGCCATTGAGTTTGGCGATTATGCCACAGCAGGAACGCCCTTCTATTTTACCATTACCTATCCCTATCAGCCCACTTCTTTATTCTGGGATTTTAACGGTTCGCAAACACCCAATGTGTTTATCGCCAACCCCGCCAGCATCAACGATAGTACATACTTTGTAGGTGGCCAACAGGTTTGGCGTTACAAGCTACCCAACCCATATACTTATAATACCCCTGGTGATTATCCCATTACCGTTACGGCCACCACTACCAATACCGATGGCTGCGGTAACGTACAAGAATATGATTATATCCTCCATGTAATACCACCGCCGATAGCGGATTTCAGTTGGGGCGGCAATGGAGCCGGAGCTAGCTTTGGTTGCGTAACAGATTCTGTAGTGTTTGCCGACGCAACCGTTACCCAAAAACCAGCTTACAAATGGTTTTGGGATTTTGGTGATCCTGCAAGCGGTGTAAACAATACTTCAGTGCTCGAAAACCCCAAGCATTTATTTTCGGCCGCAGGTACTTACAATGTAACCCTATACATCATCAATACCATTGGCGCTATCAGCCCCACCATTACCAAACAAGTAACGGTAACACTTAAGCCGATCGCCAATTTTGGTATTTCTTCACCGATATGTGCCGATAAGCCGGTTACCTTTAGCGATACTTCCATAGCTTTTGCACCGAGTACCCTGGCCAAATGGCGTTGGGATTTTGGTGATGGCTTTACCATAGTACGTAATAATGGAACGGATACCACCCATATCTACAGCCCTTGGGCCAATAGTATCCAAGCAAAACTGGTGGTGGAAACCAACAGCGGTTGTTTGAGCGACACATTAACCCGCACTTTTAAAGTGAACCCCAACCCCGTGGCCAATTTTACATTGCCCGGTAATATTTGTTTGCCCAATGGCTCGGCATTGTTTACCAATACCAGTACGTTGGCAGATGGCACCATCGGCACCGCAGCCTACCAATGGGATTTTGGCGATGTGGCGAGTGGGGCTGCCAATACGGCCGTTACCACCAATGGTACGCATCAGTACAGCAGTACTGGACCATTTAATATTAAGTTGCAGGTAACGAGTTTGGCCGGTTGTGTGCACGACACTACAAAAAGTTTGAGTACGATTTATGCACAAGCTGATGGACAATTTACGCCACCGGCGGCTGTTTGTTTGGGTACGGCCATGAACTTTGCCAGTGGTAGCTCGGCCCCAGTGGGTAGCAGCATTACCAATTATCATTGGGATTTTGGTGCACCGCCCGGCACGGTAAGCAATGTGGGTACGGTCAATACCGCCAATACCTACACGGCAGCGGGCACTTTTACGGTACTGCATTGGATTACTACCGACAAAGGTTGTAAAAGTGATACGTCCACTAGCACGGTTACGGTAAATCCTATACCGGCTATAAGCAGCACTTCGTTTACCAATCCCACTACTTGTAGCGGAACCAACGGTAGCATTACCTTGAATGGTTTGTTACCAGGGCAAACCTATGCAGTCAACTTTCAAAAAAATAGTACGGCGCAAGCAACACAAACGCTTACCGCCAGTGCAACCGGTGTTATTGTTATCAATGGTTTAACAGCCGGCACTTATAGCGATATCAATTGCACGGCTAACAACTGTACCAGCCCCAATACGGCCATTATCATATTGACCGATCCACCGTTGCCAGCAGCACCTACGCCGGGCAGCAATGCACCACTCTGTGCAGGCAGCAATCTCAACCTCACTGCCTCTGCCGTAACAGGTGCATCGGCCTATACATGGATTGGCCCCAATAGCTTTAGCAGCACGCAACAGAATCCTGTTATTACGGCAGCCACTACGGCAGCTTCGGGTGTATATACCGTTACAACTACCGTAAACAACTGCGTTTCATTGCCATCCACACCTTTAAATGTGGTGGTAAATGTGCTGCCGGTTATCAGTTCAGCCAGTTTCATCAATCCTACTACTTGCGGCGGTACCAATGGTAGCATCACGTTGTCGGGCTTATTGGCCGGACAAACCTACACGGTTGATTATACGAAAAACGGTACACCGCAGCCGCCACTTTCGCTTACGGCTAATGGCTCAGGTAATATAGTGATGGCGGGCCTGAACTCGGCCACTTACGCCAACATTACCTGCACTGCCAACGGTTGTACCAGCGCCGCAGCCCCCACTCAGGTGTTGACCGACCCTGCTGCCCCCGCTGCACCAACAGCTTCCAGCAATGGGCCCATCTGTGCGGGTCTTACATTGAACTTGAATGCAGCCAATGTAACCAACGCTACTTACAGTTGGACGGGCCCCAATGGTTTTGCCTCTACTACGCAAAATCCTTCCATCCCCAACGCTACTTTAGCGGCATCGGGCAATTATTTTGTAACTGTTACTGTTAATAGTTGTACATCAGTCCCTACTACGGTAACGGCACAGGTAAACGCTTTGCCTACGGCCAATTTTAGCAATAGCACCCCCAGTTGCGAAACCCAAACCATTGGTTTTACCGATTTGTCGGTACCCAATAGCGGAAACGTGAATGTGTGGGTTTGGAATTTTGGCGACCCTGCAAGTGGTGCCGCCAATAGCAGTGTATTGCAAAATCCAACGCATAGTTTTGCCACACCGGGCGTATATACTGTAACACTTACGGCTACCACCGATAGGGGATGTACCAGTGCCCCAGTAACCCAGCAGGTAACCATCAGCCCCGAGCCAATAACTGGCTTCATTTTACCCGAAGTATGCTTAAGCGATGCGTTTGCACAGTTTACGGATACGAGTAAGGTAGTGGGTGGTACCATCACCGGTTGGAACTGGAATTTTGGCGACCCCGCCAGTGGTGCGCTGAATACTTCCACTGTGCAAAATCCGCAACATAAATACAATGCAACGGGTGTATACAACGTAAAATTAAAAGTAACGGCAGCTACAGGTTGCGTAGACAGTTTAACGCTGCCAATTACCATCAACGGTGATATTCCGGTGGCCAATTTTAATGGATTGAACCCGGCCTCTATGTGTGCCAACGATTCCATTGCCATACAGGATGCCAGCACGGTTAATTTTGGTAGCATTACCAAAGTAGAAATTTATTGGGACAATGGGGGAGCGCCCACTGTATTTGAAACGGACGATACGCCAACGCCCGGTAAAATATACAAACACAAGTATCCCAACTTCCAAAGTCCGGCAACCCGTACTTTCAATGTACGCTACAGGGCTTATTCGGGTGGCAGTTGTGTAAATGATCGCATCAAGCCCATTGTGGTAAATGCGGCACCTGCCGTACAGTTCAATACGGTGCCTCCGGTTTGTTCGGATGCGGTGCCCTTCCAAATTACGCAGGCCACCGAAACGGGTGGGGTAGTAGGTACAGGTGTATTTAGTGGTCCCGGTGTAAATGCGGCTGGTATTTTCAATGCGGCAGCAGCCGGTATCGGTACACATACCATCCGGTACACGTTCACTTCAACAGCAGGTGGTTGTGTTGATTTTAAAGAGCAAACGATTCAGGTGTTAACGCCGCCTACCGCCAATTTTGGGGTGGCTGCGCCCACTTGCGAAAGCCAAACCGTCACCTTTACCGATTCATCCACTGTGGCAGCGGGTACAGGAACCCTCACTACATGGACATGGAATTTTGGCGATGCGACACCGCCTGTGGTAAACAACAGCAATGCACCGGTAACCCATGTGTATGCTGCGGCAGGGCCTTATACCGTTACTTTACAGGTAACGACCAACAATGGCTGTAATAGTGCGGTGAAGAGTATCCCCATCACGGTGCATCCATTGCCGGTAGTTGATTTTAACATGCCTAAAGTTTGTTTGCCCAATGCCAGTGCTACCTTTACGGACGCATCCAGCATTGTGGATGGCACAGAAAATGCGTTCACCTATCTGTGGACATTTGGCGACCCAAGCACTGGTGTAAACGATACTTCTAGGGCTAAGACCCCCACCCATATTTACAATGCTGTAGGACCTTACACGGTAACACTGAAAGTAACTTCGGGTGATGGCTGCGCTACTAGCCGCTCTAAGTCGTACAATGATATACATGCCGCACCCGTTGCCGATTTCAACATCAGCGATTTGGATGGCGTATGTATTGGTGATGCCATTTCATTTACCGACAACAGTGATTATAAAGATGGCACACCGGTAAGCTGGTACTGGAGTTTGGGCGATGGCAGTACACGTACAACGCAAAATGTGTTGAACTATACTTATGCAACGGCACAAACCTATCCCGTTAAATTGATTATTGAAAACAGCCAAGGTTGTAAGAGCGATACCACTACTAAGCCCTTCACGGTGCATCCATTCCCTGTGGTAAGCGCTGGCCCCGACAGGTTTGTGTTGGAGGGCGGAACGGTTATCCTTGAGCCGGTAGTAACAGGCAACGATTTGCAGTATTTGTGGAGTCCCGGTTTATACCTGAGCAGCACAACTGCGGCCAAACCTGTGTTCCAAGCGGGAGATGATCAGTTGTACACTTTGACTGTTACGTCTAGAGGCGGTTGCACGGCCGATGATCAGGTGTTTGTAAAAGTGTTGAAAGCGCCACAGGTGCCCAATACCTTTACACCCAACAACGACGGTATTAACGATTTTTGGCTGATAGATTATCTGGATACATATCCCAGCAATCGGGTACAGGTATTCACAAGGACCGGTCAACTCGTATTTGAGTCCAAGGGCTATGGCAAACCTTGGAACGGTACCATGAACGGTAAGCCACTGCCATTCGATACTTATTATTATATCATTGAACCCGGCAATGGCCGCAAACCGTTAACGGGTTATGTTACCATCGTGAAATAAATGCGAGTGGTATAGTTTAGTTAATCAAAATGCCAGCCTTGAGGGGGTGGTATGGTTACGCAAAAAGTAGATAAATATGAAGCGGATTTATTTGGTATTAATTGGTTGTGTGGGTAGTTTGGCCGCTATGGCCCAAGCCAAGCCTGCTTTTACACAATACATACTCAATAACTATATAGTAAACCCGGCATTATCGGGCATCGAGAATTATACAGATGTAAAATTGAGTTATCGTAAGCAATGGGCGGGTATAGATGGGGCACCCACAACCAGTTACCTGAGCATGCACGGGCCCATTGGCAAAAGCGATTACCGCACTACGGCTACCTCTTTTGAAGTGCCGGGCGAAAACCCTAGGGGCAGATCTTATGTGGAGCAGTACACAGCAGCCAGTCCGCACAAAGGGTGGGGGTTTGTAGCACTGAATGATAAGGCCGGATATATCAGCCGCTGGAGTGTGCAAGGCAGTTTTGCTTATCACAAGCCGCTCAGTGTGAGAACTACTTTGTCACTGGGTTTTTCTGCCGGCATTTCCAGTGTGACTTTAGACCGCTCCAAAATTGTTTGGGCCAGCCTCGACCCCAATGATCCGGCTATCGGTCTTAATAACGGTGATTTACAAAGATTGACCCCCGAATTGGGAGCTGGGCTTTGGTTGTATGGCGCCGATTATTTTGTCGGAGCTTCGGTGCTGAACATTGTGCCCAATAAGGCCAAGTTTACCAAAAGCAACCAGTACGGTACTTATTATACGCCCAATTACTTTTTAACGGCCGGTTACCGATTCTTCCTCAATGATGACATTTCGCTGTTGCCCTCGGTAATGGCGCAGTATTGGCAGCCACAGTTGCTCGGTTTGCACGGCAATGTAAAAATGCAGTATCAGGATTTGTTGTGGATAGGGGCGAGTTATCGGCATTCCGATTTGGTGGCCGGTTATTCCGCTATGGCCGGTATCAATGTGTCCAATACTTTCAATATCAGTTATGCGTACGAAAACGCCACCACATCCAGGTTGCGTACCTATACCCGCAATACACATGAGATTATGTTGGGCTTTTTGTTTGGCAATAAGTACGGCGATAGTTGTCCTAGGAATGTTTGGTAAGGGTGATGTGCTATTGCTCCAATTTGCTTGTTTGATACGGTAAATGGGTAAGGCCCATTAAATATTTAAGCCTCAGGGCCTCTATTTGTCGTTATACCCAAACCTTCAGTAAAAGGTGATTAGTAGCAATGTTAACCCCAATTTGCCTAATTTCTTAAGGTTTCAAAGTTCATATTTTGGGGGTCAACTAGTTTGTGTTTAACAGCAAACATGGCCATGCTCACCCGGTTTTTCAACTTGAATTTCTGGAACATATTTTCCCGATAGCCTTCGATGGTTTTAACGCTAAGGCTCATTTTGTCGGCAATTTGTTGATAGGTCATTTCCGTGCAAGCTAGTTTAACAAATTCCCTTTCGTTTTCGGATAAGCCAGCCCACACAGATGAGTTTTCTGGATTGTCCTCTTTATTACCGGTCTCTCCATCTTGGATTGTTTTAACCATTACTTCCGCTACCTTGTCGGTATAATAAAAACCTTTATCTGCAATAGCTTCTAGCGCTTTGTGCATGTCCTCCACCTTAATGTCTTTGGAGAGATAGCCTTTCACTTTTAATTTGAGCATCCGTACAATGGACTCTTCAGATTCAAACATCGAGATAATCAAAACATTGATTTCCGGATGAAATTTTTGCAGCCAACTTACGGTTTCATAGCCGTCCATGTCAGGCATGTTGATGTCCATCAATAAGATATCAGGCTTTATTTTACTGCTTATTTTATCAATCAATTCATTGCCGTTACCCGCTTCAAATAAGATGGAATACTTGTTGTCCTTATCACCCAGATTAATCAACTTGATAAGGCCCTTCCTGAACAGGTTATGGTCGTCAACAATACCTATCTGTATTTGCTGCTGGTTGTGTGTGCTCATGTTGTTGCTGTTGGTAGTTGGTTAATGATTTTTATGGTTACCTGTGTGCCTTGTCCGATATTGCTTGTAATGTCAACGGTCGCATTGATCAGCCTGGCCCTTTTCTGCATGTTGATTAAACCAGTACTGCCCTTTTCGGCGCTTCGTTCCAGTGCTTCCGTTACGTTAAAGCCTATGCCATCATCAGTAATGGTCAAGATAAAATCTTTTGGCGAATAATGCAAGGCGATATCCAATTTTTTCGCTTCTGCGTAGTTCACCACATTGTTCAGTACCTCTTGGCAAAGCCGGAACAAGATGATTTCATCCTCTGGTCGCAACCTAAATTCCTGTCCGGTTTTAGTAAAAGTAATTTGATACTTTTTAGCAGCGCCCAATCTGTTCAGTTCATTGTTCAGCGCCTTTACAAAGCCGATGTGCATGATATGGTCGGTATTGAGGCTGGCATTCAGTGCTTTCAGTTCCCCAAACAATTGTCGGGTAAGCCCCTGCGTTTCCAGTGTGTTTTCCCTGGCTTTGCCCGTGGTTTGCATGCTCAACTCCTCCAACCCAATCTGTATCAGCGAAACCAACTGGCCCACGTTGGCGTGGAGTTCTTTGGCGATATGGTCCAATGTCTGCTCCTGTATTTCCAACTTAGACTGGAGCAGGGTTTGTGCAAAAGCCTCTTTTAGTTCCAGTACCTCCTGCTGATGGGTAAACCGTTTTCGCTGATAGAGGAACACATAGCGGGTGGCAAATGCCCCCACTAACAGTAAGAAGATGGTGCTGATGGCGATGGTTTGGCTGATTATTTCTGCTGTGGAGTTGGGCATAGGAAGGCTTTGATGAATAAAACGTAATTAATAAAAATGAAAGAGAGGTACATATATATAAAGGATAATGCCATTCCAGGGTAGTTGTTATTCAAATAGTTCAAGAATAAAATGAATGGTAAGTTGAGCAGGTGGAAAATAAAGTTACCAGCAGCTATCCAAACCATTGGTATAGCAGACACCTTCTGGGCCTCCTTTTCCTTTCTCAATTCTTCAAGGTAAAGAAATATGTAAATTAAAACAATGCTATCTGCAAATAAGTTGCTGTAGCTATTTACAAAAGAAATGCCCTGAATCCAAAGGATATTTATTATGGCAAAAAGGAAGAAACCTGCTGCACAAAAAAGTATGATTTTTTTATACAACCTATTTTTTACAATTGAATAATATGTGGCGGATAAAGTTATATACATAGGTATTATAAATGTATTAAAAACCCAAATGTTGGAGGGTTGCTTGTTAGGATAGGCTGACTTTTGATAAGCCACCCAAGACCAAGCAACAATCTCTGTTAGGAGACACCAGAATATATAAACTGAAAATATTCTGTATGAAAGTGGCCATCCTTGCTTAAATGTCTTTAAGCTAAGGATGGCACTTATTATCATTGGTAGTATATAAATGTGTTGTATCACGATTAAAGTTTTGCTAATATACATATTTAATCGAAAAGATCTTCACCTTCTGTTAAACATAGCGGCGGGCAGTATCCGCCAAGATTAAACGCCATTTCCAGTGCTGGTTTTGTAGTTGCTGCTAATCTCGCCTGATAGTCCTCGAGTTTATCGTAGATAATATTAACATGAGAACTTGTGTTTGAACCTTCTTTGGTTGGTATTATTATGAGGCAGAGTTGTCCAGGCCGAGGCTCTCCCGTACGCTCATCATATTCTTCACCTTGGTTCAGGTTTTCTTTCTGTCCAAAGTAAATTCTGATGCCATCTCCTTTGTAGTATTGTATTTCATCTATCCAATCCTGTAATTGCTTAACTGAATACCATACTGATTTAGTTTCGCTAACAGCTTTGTTATTTACCAAACTCAACTTTTCGCTTAAAATTTTAAATGAACTAGACTTATAGTTCATTATCCTGCTTCTGGCCACTTCAGGGTTAATAAAGCTTCGGGGCAAAGGTTTTACATCCATGTTCTTTTTTTTGATTGGTTAAAAATATTTTGAATGCTAAAAGTAGGGAGGATGTGAAGAGGAAAAACCCTGTTTTTTGAGATGTAAACATATTTTCTTTTTATCGTAAAAAAATACCGGATTTTTCCTCTATGATACCGTTTTTTTCCGTTTTAAATCAACATTATGTTTGCTGCGATAGCTGCGAAATACCGTAGCAATGAATTTATAAAGCAATAAACCAGCATTATGAAAAAAGCTTTGATTGTAGGGATAGATGATTATGGAAACCCTAGCCTTAATTTAACAGCTAGTGTAAACGATGCAATAGCAGTTGAAAAACTCATGAAATATCATGGGGATGGAAAAACTAACTTCGACGTGGTTACTTTAAAGGAAAATGTGCAAACTAAAGCAGAATTGAATAGTTTAATTATTGAATTATTTAAGTATCCATCGGATATCGCTTTGTTTTATTTTTCTGGCCATGGTAATGATGATTGCTTGGGGTACCAATTGGCAACCCCTGATGGCAGAATACATGATATGGGAGTTCCAATGAGCCAGTTGATGAATTTGGTAGCTGCATCGCCTGCCAAAAATAAAATAGTAATACTGGAATGTTGTCATGCAGCGGGAATAGAAAATCAGTATACGGCAAATGGTATGGCAACTTATCTTCATGAAGGGGTAACCATACTGGCATCAAGCAGGCATACGCAAAAGGCTTATCAAATTAATGATCACAGTATATTTACAAATTTACTATTACAAGCAATGGAGGGTGGCGCTGCAGACCTGAATGGCCATATTACTGCTGCGGGTATTTATGCTTTTATTGATAAAGCAATGGGGCCAGGTCAACAACGACCAGTATTTAAAACTAATACATCTGAATTTGTGCCCATCCGGACAATAATTCCACGAGTCTCTCCCGAAATTTTGAAGCAAATACCCGTTTTCTTTCCGAATAGTACGGATAAGTTTTTACTCGATCCTTCCTTTGAGGATACCAATGACCCAACAGTAAAGCATAATTATGTAAAGCCCTATGCCCAAACGGAAAACGTGAGCAGGTTCAAGATGCTTCAGGATCTGCAGAAAGTAGGACTTGTTGAGCCATCGGGAGCACCTTACATGTACTTTGCTGCCATGCATTCGAAATCATGCAAATTAACACCCCTTGGGCAGCATTACTGGAGATTGATGAAGGATAAGGGATAATTAGAATTATGTCTTACAAAAAAAATATGTTATGCCATTGTACACAAGTAGTTATTTTAAGAGGTTAGCAGCTAAGAAAAAACATATATTAATAGGTGGTGAAGATAAGTTGGAAAGTTTTGATATTTTTCTTTCGCATAGTTTTTTAGATCAAGAAGAAGTTAATGGTATAAGTGATGAGTTTTCGCTAAACAGATATACCGTATATCTAGATTGGAAACAGGATAGCCACCTAGATCGGAATAACGTTACCAAGGATGCAGCTAATCTCATAAGAAACAGAATGAAGACTTCTAAGAGTTTAGTTTTTGCAATATCTTCCAATGCACTGATGTCAAAATGGATGCCTTGGGAACTGGGCTTTATGGATGGCTTTACAGGTAAGTGTACAATACTCCCCATTTCAGAACATGATATGTTTGTAGACAAATTTGAGCGGTCAGAATATTTGACCTTGTATCCTTATATTTTTTACAATGATATGGGGACAAAGCCTATCCCGTTTGTAAGAGAGGTAGATGGGAAAGAAGTCTTATTTGATGCGTGGTTGAAACGAATAGAAAAATAATTACATATTAACACATCAGTAATAGCCAATAGACTATGACTAAAATATATTTCCTTCTACTTTTCTTTTGCTTGTACATAAGTATAGCAGCAGCACAAAAAGTTAACCATGTTTTTGTGTTAGACACTTCAATGTCAATGACGACATCTTATTCTAAAGGAATATCGATTTGGCGAATATCAAAAAAACAAGTATGTGATTTTATAAATAGTGAAGTCGTTCAAATAGGAGATACAGTTGTTTTTTACTTTTTTAGCGAATCCTTATCCTCTCCCACATCATTTGCAATTGATTCACCCGAAATTAAACAGAATGCTTGTCGATATGTTACTGAAATTAAAACTGTAAATGGCCAGCAAACATGCCTATATAATACCCTCCATAATTTAGTTGCTAAAATAAAGAGTAGTGGCAACGGTAATAAACATATTTATCTAATAACAGATTTTAAAGATCATTGTAAAACTGGCAATTTTACAAAGGCAACAATTGATAGCGAGATGAGTATTTTAGAAGATAACAGATTGGCTCATTTTTATAGGATTAACCCATTTCCTGGTTCAATGGGCGATAGCAGCTTACCTTGTATGATTTGCCCCAAGGATACTGCTATTGTCGATTTTTCTACGCAGTCAACCGTCAGCATAAACTTACCCATTCGTAGCAATAATTATCTTGGCAAACTTAATGCCTTATTGGGTAACACGTATGCTAATATAGAATTTAATTATACGAGTACCTTGGCAAGCGGCAATACGGTTCCTCTGGTATTTAGACTGTATGGAAATTATAGAGCCAGTACTCAGGAATATACCGAGTTGACAATTTGGCCCATCAACAGTACCAATATAAATGACAAGTGCAAGGTGCATGTTAAGTTTATTATGCCTGCAAAACGAAAAATAAAAATAAATATTGACTAGTATGAAGTGTTTACGTTTTGCTGTACTAATCTTTTTGTTTTTTTTGGTCGCATGTAATAGTAGAACTTTTACAAAAGGAGAACCAATTAAAAAGGAAATCAATATAGCATTTGACAGTCTTAGTAAAATTAATAATGATTGGTTTTCATTTAAAATTGAAAAGGATGATGAAACGAACGTAACCTTTTCTAAGGGCCAAGTTGTTGGGAATGTATATAAGATAAGTGCAAAAGCCAATGCACAAAAGAATGGCCCAATTATAATAGCAGTATCTTCAAAAAAAATCGGCAAGCATCATTTTAGTTTAACTTTCGATACCTGTTCTGAATATATCGAGCCAGTATTTACAAGTAAAACATCTTTGCAACTGCAGTATGAAGTACAAAGTCTATTTAGTAAATATTTAGCACCATTTATTGGAGGATGTATTCTTTTTATAAGTATAGTGAGTATCCTATACAGTATTGCAAAAAGGCGCAAATCTTTTAATAAAGGACGAATATTATTTGAAATTCCAATTACCAAGCAAGTGCTTTTATTTGGTAAGCGTATTGTAAACCTTGCCAAAATACCTGAATCTCAAAAAGCTACTTTTTTTTGTGTGCTTATTTGCAGGCTATCGTATTTGTATCAGGGCCGAAAATCGATTGTTAAAAAAAAGGCATTGCTTGTCGTTAATGCCCTTTATGAAATAAAAGTAAATGAGTCAGAAACTTATGAGCCTGCAAATACTGATAATCCTATCAAAACCCCTGTAAAAGTAAACTGTGTTTATTTGGAAAATGAGGATGTCATTGAAATATGTAAAGATGGCCAAACAATAATTAAATTTCACTATTACAGTTAAAAAAGGAATATGCATAGTATTAAAAACCCGACATTGATCTTAGGCCTTGGCGGCAGCGGTTATTTAACCGTTTCCAGAATAAAACAACTTTATTGGGATTATTATAAGCAAGAACTCCCCACGGCTTTAAAATTTCTTTGTATTGATTTTGACAATTGTGAGAATAATAAAGCACAGTATAAAAAGGTATTTGGCCTAGAATCAATGATTTTGTCTGAACGGGACATGTCTGCAGAATGGATTAAAGTTTCCAGTAGAATAAGTTCCAGAGAATACGAAGAGTCAATAAAAAGCCCGGCGGTTGGGGCTGATACAAGATTTATATCAGAAGATACAAATACAAAAAAACTATATGCAAGCAGCATACCTACTTTTGATTTAAGTGCGGGGGCTGGGCAAAAAAGGATACTTGGGAAAATCGGAATCTCTTATCCTGAAAATTATAATAAAATATTTAACAAAATCAAGGAAATGCTATCTGTGCTCCTAAGTATAAATATTGAGGGCGTTGATAGTTGGGATAAAATCACAGTAAACATTGTAAGTTCATGCTCAGGCGGAGCTGGGTCTGGCATGTTTTTAGATATTCTTTTCATGTTGTATAAATTGACTGGAACGGGTAAGGAGATTGAAATAGTTACCTTTAATTACTTGCCCGATGTGTTTCTTAATTCATCTTACCCTAATATTTTTAAAAATTTGGTAGAACCCAATGCCTTTGGGACAATTTGCGAGCTAGAGTATATTTATGAGCATATGCAAGCACCACATGAAAATGTAGATTTTGCAAAGAGTGAAAAGCAGGATGCAGGATTTAGACCTACATACTTTGATAAGCCTTTAAAAACTATCAGTAAGCTACCCAAAGCTAATTTCTTAATTAACAATCGTTCATTTGGTGGTGCAAATATTAGTTACAAGTCTATGATATATTCCACTGCTAAAGTTATTGCAAATCTCAATTTATCTGGAAATGGGTTGGATAGCCAATGGAGCAATTTTCAGTCTTTTTTAGCAGAGAATTTGTATGAAAAAAGCAGGAGCTTTTGTTCATTTGGCTATGCCGAAATTATATTTAATCCTATAAAGCTGGAGGATTTCTTTTTAGCACAAGTGATAAAAAAAACCTTATCAGACTATGACGATAAGAAGAATGATAATAAAAATATAGAGGGCTGTATTCAAGAATTAAAGAATTTGCGGAGCCGGTTAGATTATAGTTTATTTGCAGATGAAAAATCATTTGAAGAATTTCAAAAAAAAGTAGCTAAAATTATATACCATATTCCTTCAACGGAATCGAAAAATGCAAGTGAGATATCTGAGGATGCTAAAATTAAAAAAATGGTTTATGAAAATAGTATTGCTACTACATTACTGTCTTACTTGTCTTTTGCTAAAATAAAAAAAATTGTACATAAAGAAGCTAATCGAATAGTTTTTGGCACCACTACTAAAAGTGATAGTGAAAAATTAATAACGGAGTTTAGGCAAGAGCTTGCAAAATTGCTTATTCGAGAAGAAGATGACGAGGAGTATGCTAGCAAAAAGAAAGCGTGTGCTGATAATTATAATTATAAAATAATTGCACTTGCGGAGCAGCCCAAAGCTTTTGTTGTGCCCATCTTTAAGATAAAATATACATTAAATCGAAGCGGATATTGGGATTCGCAATACTTTGAAAAATTAAAATCTTTATCTGATTTTTTAACAAATGACTATCGTAAAATCTTCATCAAAGAAGAAATGATTGCCTTTTGGAATAGAAATCTCACTGGACTACAGGAAATATTAGACCAAATTAGTAGTAAACAAAGTGAAAAAATTTATTGGTTAAAAACTGAGAATAAAGATTTTGAATTGCCAAATAATCACGATAATATAATTTATTTGGAATCCTATTTTTTAGAAATGATTAAAGAAGAGATTAAAAGTGACCCGGATATCAATAGTTCTGTGATTGAGGCTTTCTACCAAATACAAAGTGAAGTTGATCCTGGGATTGATAGGACAGAACAGTATTTGCGTGAGTTTACTAAACTTATTGCAAATACGTCATCTTATGCTGAACTGCAAAAGTTAAAAGCAATGGACTTGTATGAATTGAAAGCAAAATTAAAAAAAGAGCAGCAACAGCAAATTACGAACAAGGTGGCCGAAGTGTTGCATCCGTTATGGGATAGGCAAAAGGATTACACACTTATGAACGGAAACGTTAAAAATGATGGGTACTTAATAAAGTTTAAGCGTATGCAAATCCCCGCATCACCACTTGAAAACAAAGAGTATTTTGGTGTAAATCAGTTTGATATTAACGCAGGAGATATTTACGAATCCGAGGATGACAAACACCGGCAACTATTGATTGAATTGGAACTTGGTTTACCAGCGATGCAAATAAATAATATAGTTGTCTATAAAGACACTTTTGATGCAATAATGGTAGATGCTGATAAAAAGCAATCAGTTAACTTTTTTGCCTATAACCAAATAAGGGAGGCAATTGTAAACAATACTGCTGGCATTCTTAAGAAAAAAGCTAAGGATTAGTAAGTGTAAAATCCTTAAAGGCAAGCTCATATGAAAAAAAATATTCATCCTGCATACTTTATATATTCAAAGAATAGTCCATATTTCCGGGAGTACGAAAGTATAAAAATAACAATATGGGATGACGAGAATATGCATTTTTTTAAAGCTGCCTACTACGAAAATCTTAATACTAGTGATGTAAATAGTGTTGCTACAGATAAAAAAATTACTATAAGTGAAATACTTTTAAGTATCAACTTTGATCAATACAGTAGGGAAAGTAATAGGAAGAATAATGTAATTATTGGTTCGCCGGTTGTTATCTTTTTTATAGAGGAAGCAGTTTTGTACAATGAACTCATCAAAAAATTAGTCGCCGAAAACTTTTTTTATTATGCTGAATTAGCTGGTTATACATTCTATAATGTTTTTGTCAGAAATTTAAAAAGATATGCAGCTCCTGCTAGTGAAAAGGAGAGCATAATTTACCGAGAGGTGGAGGCCCTGCTATTAGCAAGCACCAATAAAATACAGCTTGCTAGTTTTTATAATATAGTGCTTGATAATTTTAATGAAATCACTAGTATTAAATTTAGCGAAGACCCTTATTTTTCCTTTAAACAACTAGGCGATTTTCTCTTTTTTTTGTTATATCCTTCAATGGGTGATGCTATTAAGTTAAATCATTGTAATCAGCCTGTTTTAAATAAAAACGATACGCCTATAAGATACAATATTTTTGGTATGGCCAATATGGGATTTAACCTTCGAAAGGTAAAAGAGTGTATTGGGTTGTATAGGAAATCTTCATTTCTTGAAAAATTCATAGCAGAGAAACCTAGTCAGGAATTAGAAATAGATGTTTTATTCCAAAAGAAATGGGTTGAACATTCCGACATAATACGTATTACTTTTCAAAAATGTTTAATTTTATTCGGAAACACTATTTCGGATGCTGAATATCTACGCAATTCCTCCGGACAAGAAAGTATGAGAAAATTTCATGCTAGCAATTGCTTTAAAGATAGGCTTGCCCATTCACTACATCCTTTTAAGAAAGAATTGCGCAACTTAGAATCTAGAATAAAACAGCAGCATAATGCATCAGAACAAGTAATATCAGGGTTATTAATGGAGTCTGTTAGTTGTATAATTAATGTAACACAAGAAGGTGGCATTGTTGCTGCAATCTACTTTTTAAATGGCTTGCCTGAAAATGGACAATTGGCAGAGTTCCAGAACAGAAGTGATAAGGAGTTGCTAGAACTGATATATGTAGAAAGGGAGACGGATTTGTTTTCAAGCTTAGATTATCCATTTGAATACAGTGAGCATTTAATGCATTATATCATACAGATTGAGCAAATCGAAACAGAAATACATAAACTCAATGAGGAACAAGATGCAGCAAGGGATAAAAATAATACCTTAATTGATCAGGTTACTGATAAATTGATCAATCCAGTAAACGTAGTTGCCGATTATGTGAGGAGTAACGGATTGGAGCGACAGTATGAAGAAGCAGTTGATAAATTTTATAGCGAATATCACAATTATATTAATTTACAGCTTAAGCGATATATAGATAAAGCATGTAGAACGTTTTCTATCGCTACAGTAATTGCTAGTAAGCGAATTGCTAAAGCATTGACTTGCTTTAGACAATCATTGTCGGATTTAAGCAATTATTATAAGGATTTGTACGAAAATTTTGAATTGGAAGATGACTATTTCAACTCAAACCTTATTTCAAAAACCGGAATAATAGCTTATTGCAAGAAAAAGATGCTGAAATTTTTTGGTGAAAAAGATGTGTCATTTTATTTTAATGAATTTTTAAGAGAGTCTAACTACTATAGTACACTTCATAGTATAAGCCAAGTAACAAAACTAGCAAAGGATGAAAGGATTGAAATAATGGAGAGGCATAGTAATTGTGAGTGTGTATATCTTGATGTAATAAAAAGCGACAATCTGTCTTTATGTAATCCTACTCAGCATACTGTTCAAATAAGTTACACGGACATAAAGCAATCAAAAGAGTTAAATGATTGTTATCTGTTGGCCGCTTTGGCATCTATTGCAGCCGTTAATCCCCATTATATTAAAAACATATTAGAACTCAAAGATAATTTTGCTAGCGTAACACTTCATAATCCTATGGGTGAAGCCTATAAAGTAGAAGTTGATTATAATTTTTGGTTCAATAGTAACACAAACCAGCCCTTGTATGCTGGGTTTGGCAGTAATTCAGAGCAAGAGCTGAATATTTGGGTGATGCTCATTGAAAAAGCATGGGCTAAGTTTAATGGTAAATCTTATGAAAAAATAAACTATGACCCAGTTGGTAATCATATCCGAAAAATAGACTATAGCCTAGCTTTAATGGGACGCATGGCAGTTAGGGAAAATTTTACAAAAGTATCCAATTCAGATATTCTAATCCGTATTGCGAAGCATATGGATTTAAAGAAACCAGTTGTATTATACAGCCTTGACCATGACCCGAATGGTATTTTGCGACATTATAATATATCCCCTAATCATGCATATGCACTAGTTGAAGTGATTAAGGATGAAATATTTGATGAATTGACAAATAGAAAATGTTTGCTATATGATCCAAGGTCGAGCAAGATTTCAGAAATCCCGTTAGAACTATTTATCTGTCTTTTTAGTCAGGTTCTTTATTTTTATTTTACTAAAGAATCTGACAATCACCTTCGAGGCCTTTATTCTGAATACTTTATTTCAAGAATGAGTTTGTATAAAAGTATAATTGCAAATTTTGATGCCTTAAGTAAAGAAGATATTAGGAATTCTATTGAGGATAAATCCTTTGAACAACTCATGTCTGAGAATCTTTTTGATAAAGGTATAGATATAGATGAAAAAAAAGTACTAGAATTCTCCCGAAAAATAGTAGAAGCCTCTATTCCTTTTGTTTACTTATCCAAAATGGATTACAGCCCATATCTTTATTATTTTTTGGGAACAAACAAACTTATGCAGGAAAATATTTTAGAAGAATTAAAGAAAGAAGGAATCGATACAAAAGGGATTGAATCAGTTAACAGCTATGGTAAAAAAATGGGTCTATTGCGAATAAGAAATAACTTGAAAATTGATCATATAATTGGGGATATCTCTATTCAAGCATAGTGTTAATAGGATTCACTCCTGTAGAATTGAGCTATACTCAAAAAACAGGGCAGCCCCCCAGCCGCCCTGTCCTATCTATAACTATATAACAATCCTTACGGCGCCACCTTCGTAGCAGGGTCGCTCCAAGGCCCTTGCCCCGCTGCACCAACCGCACATACTTGAAACCAATACTGTGTACCGCTGAACAGTCCTTCGATGAGGGCCGATGCCTTGGTAACAATCGCTACCTGTTTCCAACTGTCCATATTGGCAATCGTATCGGTCATGCGCACCACATAGGCACGGGAGCCCCGTACAGGTTTCCATTTAGCCTCAATGTTGCCATTTTTAAGCCCTTCGTTGGCCTTCATGGCTTCGGGCCGCTGTGGAATGCCAATGGGCGTTGCTGCCGCTTTTACGTCCATGCCGGCGCTCTTGATTTTGGCCTCATCACCCTTGCTTGCCCCTTCCACATGGCGGCCCAAGGCGGAATACTCCCTGTCAAATTCATCGTCATCCTGGTTCATAATGGCCGTTTTGGTAACTGAAATGGCCCTTGCCTCAATGGCTTCCGTGTAAGATTTCTCCAGTTTGTCTGCCGCTGCACCAGTTCTTGCCAATTGCTCTTTCGACTCAGGAAAATTTCCGTTGCCGGTCATGGCCTTGATGTTGGCCCTGGCTTTTTCAATTTTGTCGGGTACGCTTAAACCTTGCAGGTTGAGTACCACCTGATTTTTCTTTTTCATTTGTTGATTGCGTTACTGTTTTTTCAGCAACTGTTACAAATATACCGGTGGCCCATACCCCCTTTCCAAATAAAAAATGTTAAATTTTTTTACAAATAAAATATTTACATTTTTTAACAAAAAACTGAGCCTGGCTGCGAAAATCTCGGTTGAACTTATGGTTGTTCACCCTTCATTTACCTATTTTTACAACAACAAAAAAATCACCATAAAACCTCAACAGCTTTTTTAATTTCGATAAGATTGCAAGGATAAAAGATGATGAAGCAGCAGGCATCGCCTTTGTAACTGATTCAATAAATAGGTAGTATCTGTTAAAATTGGGCAAGAATGTATTGTTATCCCTCCTACATTCACACATTTTGTGGTAATATTTATATCAACCAAAGCGGCTTTTGCAAACAGAAGAATAAACCATATCAACTTGGTAGCAGGTTGTATACAGATTATGGCAATATGCATACAAGTAGGCTTAATCTGCATACAGATAAGGGCAATATGCATAGATATAAAGGCAGTTTTGATAAAGATTAGGGCAATATGTATACATACAGGAGCAATTTGCTTACAGATAGGGACAAATAGTATCACCGTTCGGGGTTATAGAGCATCTTAAGTCAACGACATTGATTCGTCATTCTTTATTTAATATTACACATTCCCCATTCCATTTTTTTTCCTTAATTTCCACCCTCAAACGATTCTATGCGTATAGTTCCGCTTATCATTAGCTCCGTGGCCACCGTCGGCCTGGTAGTATTATTAGGCTCCAAGCTGGTATTGCCCGCCGCCTTGGGCAGCTTGCTTAGCCCCCAGCACGGCGTATGGCAAAATGCCGAGCCGCTGGATGCGGATTTTGGTGGCGACCTTCAATTTCCGCAACTCAAGGGCAAAGTGAGTGTGTACCTCGACGATCGGTTGGTGCCGCATATTTTCGCAGAACAGGAAACGGATGCCTATTTTGTACAGGGCTACCTCCACGCCAAGTTCAGGCTTTGGCAAATGGAATTGCAAACCCATGCCGCTGGGGGCCGGGCGGCGGAGATTGTGGGCAGCGTTGCCTTAAACCACGACCGGGAGTTCCGCAGGCTGGGCATGGTATATGCCGCTGAGATTTCTTTGCGGGAAATGGAAAAGGATCCGGTGATGAAAGCGGGCTGCGATAGCTATACAGCGGGCATCAATGCCTATATCGAGTCGCTCACGGCCAGCAAATTGCCCATCGAATACAAAATGATCGGGTACGAACCGGAAAAATGGAACAACCTCAAAACCATGTTGTTTTTAAAGTATATGTCCTACGATTTGGCGGGGCACGACAGCGATTTTGAAATGACCAATGCCAAAGGCTTTTTCTCGGCATCGGATTTTGCCAAACTCTTTCCCTTGGCACAAGACTCCTTGGACCCCATCATCCCCAAGGGTACCGTACTGCCGGAACCTTCTATTAAAGTGACGCCTCCGGCCAATACCGATTCTGCTTATTTTGGTGCGGATAGTCTGCTTACGGTTACCGAAACCAAACCCGACCGCAACAATGGCAGCAACAACTGGGCGGTGAGCGGCAAAAAAACACAGAGCGGCGCCCCCATCTTGTGCAACGACCCGCACTTGGGCCTCAACCTGCCTTCGCTGTGGTACGAAATACAGATCAGCACACCCGAATACAATGCCTATGGCGTGAGCTTCCCCGGCGCACCGGGCGTGGTAATCGGCTTCAACGATAGCTGTGCCTTTGGCTTTACCAACGGTGGCCGTGATGTGCGTGACTATTATGAAATCAAATTTAAAGACGATAGCCGTCAGGAATACTGGTTCAACGGTGCTTGGAAAAAAGCGGAATTGCGGGTGGATAAATATAAGGTAAAGGGCGGCCCCGACTTTTTGGATACGGTGGCTTATACCGTGTTCGGACCGGTGATGTACGACAAAACTTTTAGCGGTGGCCGCCAAACCAACAACAAAGCCTATGCCGTTACATGGACGGCGCATCGCCCCAGCAACGAGCTGCGCATCTTCCACGACCTGAACCGGGCTAAAAACTATGCTGATTACCAAGCGGCGGTGCAATACCTGCACACGCCGGGACAAAACTGTTTGTTTGCTACCAAGGGCGGTGATATCGCCATCCGCACCCAAGGTGAGTTTCCGGCCAAATGGCAGGGACAGGGTGATTTTGTGATGCCGGGTACGGACAGCAGTTATATGTGGCAGGGCATGATTCCGCAGAACGAAGTACCGTTCCAGTATAACCCTGAACGTGGCTTTGTGAGCAGTGCCAACCAACGCCCTGTTGATTATCAATATCCTTACTATTTGGGCAGGGATTACCCCATCTACCGTGGCATTATCGTTAACCGTATGTTAACGGGCATGAGCAATATCACGCCGCAGGACATGATGAAAATGCAAACGGATAATTACAATGTATTTGCCGAAATGGCACGACCCATTTTGCTTAAAAATATCCGCAGTGGCGAACTGGATGCCGATGGTAAAAAGTATTTTGATTTGATGGCCAATTGGAACCTGCGCAACGACCCTGCTTCGGAAGGGGCTACGGTTTTCGCGGAGGCATGGGGCAATTTTAGCGATGCCGTTTACAATGATGAATATGCCAAAGCGCCAGCACCTATTGAAGTGCCCAATGAGAATACGTTGGTGGAGGCTTTGCTAAAGGATTCGGCTTATTCGTTATTGGACAATATTGGTACGCCGCAAAAAGAAAGCTTGGCCGACGATGCCACGGCTGCTTTTAAAAAAGCGGTGGAAAGGTTGAACCGTTTTGCAAAGGAAGGCAAACTTACTTGGGCCAAGTACAAACATACCACCATTAACCATTTGGCCAAATTACCTGCTTTCAGTAGGACCGATTTGCCCATTGGCGGTGGCAACCATATCATCAATGCGGCCCGTGGCGACCATGGACCGAGTTGGCGCATGGTGATTCATTTGGCGTCCAAAACAGAGGCCTATGGTATTTATCCCGGCGGGCAAAATGGTAACCCGGCCAGTAAGTACTATGATGATTTTGTAAACAAATGGGCTGCTGGCGAATATTTCCCGCTGTGGGTTATGACCAAAGAGGAGGCGAAGGATAAAAGGATCAAGTGGGTGATGCAGTTTAACTAATGTGCAGATTTGCAAATGGGCAAATGTGCAAATGCCTTAAACTTGTTAGGATTTACGCTAGTGGGTGAGGGCTAAAGGTATAAAACTGCTCAAATACCCATTACCACAATACCATAATACCAAAAAAATAAAACAATGAAATTTATAGTCTCCCTCATAGTAACCGCTTTATTAAGTTTTGCCCTTTGCCTCTTCCTGCCATGGTGGTCCATTGCCATTGCGGCTTTTGCCGTGGCGGTTGCCGTACCACAAAAACCCTTCAAAGCCTTTGGGGCTGGGTTTTTGGCGTTGCTGCTGCTATGGGGCGGGCTCAGCTTTTGGATGAGCTCGGCCAATGGGCATATATTGGCGGGTAAGATGAATCAATTGATTTTACAAACCTCGGCCAGCCCTTGGGTAATCATTACCATTACGGCCGTGATTGGTGCTTTGGTGGGCGGATTGGCGGCGCTGGCGGGAAGTTTTGTGCGGAAAAATTAAGTGTTGTCTTTGTTACGAGTTGTTTTTGTTACGGGTTATAGGCGGCCCATTTATTGTGTATAGGGTGCAATTCTCTCCCAATGAACTGCCTTCGGGCATGCAACTAAAATAACTCGTAACTAATAAACAAAACCAACTCGCAACTAAAATAACCCGTAACTAAAACAACAAAAACAACCCGTAACAAAAGCAGTTACAGTATCTCCCCCACATGCTTATCTATCCCGGCGCAAATCTTATCCATCGGTAAATCATTCACGTCATTGCCAAAGGGGTCTTCAATTTCTTCGGCCACCAATTCCAAACTGGCGAGTACATAAAAGATAAATACCACCACGGGTATCACCCAATAACCCAAGCTGAATACATAGCCCCAAGGCAGGGTCATCACATAAAAGAAAATGAATTTTTTCAAAAAGGCACTGTAAGAAAAGGGGATGGGCGTGTTTTTGATACGCTCACAAGCGCCGCAAATATCGGTAAAAGACGATACCTCATTGTTGAGTATAATCAACTGGTCGCCCTTGATTTTACCTGCTTCGTACAAGGTATTTATTTTTTTATAAATAGCCGCAGCCAACTGATTAGGTATGTGCTTATTCTCGTCGATGTGGCCAATCTCTGTGGCGATGCTGTCATCCAATTCCAGCCGGGTGCTTTCTGACCTTAAGTGGTTGCGCAAAGCCAGTGCATATTGGGGAATGATGTTGCGGAAAAAGCTCCGGTTAAAGGCATCGCTCTTGGGCAATATACCCGCCAGTTTGAGCGCCAAGTTGCGGCTGTTGTTTACCAAACCGCCCCACAGTTTGCGGCCTTCCCACCAACGGTCGTAGGCCGTATTGGTTCTAAACACGAGTAATAAGGAAATCACAAAGCCCAAGAGGCCGTGCATGAGGGTAATGTTTTTTACATAACTGGTGTCTGGCAGGTGTAAAATGGTCCGCTCAAAATAGGCCACAAAGGCCGAGTAGAGGCCTATTACTACCAACATGGGAAACAATGCCCGTACCGTATCCGATTTGTGAAAATGAAAAATAAAGGTAAACCAGTCTTTGGGGTTGTATTGTATCATCCAGTTTTTTTGTCAAAAATACAGTATATCAGTTTAACCGCTTCAAGGCCTCCCTACGGCTAAGGGGAGCGAGGGCGCTAACGGCTACGAATTGCTTTACCCAAGCCGGGTTGGTTTTGGCATATTCCCGCAGGGCCCAACCAATGGCTTTTTGTACAAAAAATTCCTTTGAGTGCGACAGGTGAGCAATATAGCTGGCCAACAATTGGGTATCCGTATCTTTTTTATACAACTTTTGAAACATGATACTACTGCGCTGCAACCAAATATTGCGGTGCTTATTCCAGCGGCCGGTAACCGGGGCAATTTGCTGCGGAAACAGTTGAAAGTAACGACCCGTAATAAGGGAAGCGATCTGATCCACACTGTCCCACCAGCTCTTATGAACCAAGCAATATTCTATCAGTGCAATAATCGCTGGGGTCCATTGTTTTTGACAGGCTGCCATGATTTCCACCGCTGCATATTGGTATTCACGCTGGGGCAGTTGCCACAACTGTTTCACAATTTTGGGCAGTTCGGTGGGGGTAGGTAAGGGTAGGGCTTTGATATGCGCTTTTACCAATAGCCGCCATTGTTTGGCTTCCATCCCGTAAAATTCAAACTGGTTGCGCATATAGGCTTTGGCGCCAATAGCCCTTTCAGGATTTTGGTGCTGGATAAGCTGTTGTTGTAAGGGAAGAATGTAATTGTGCATGGTCTATCAAAAGGGAGTATTTTAAATTTTTCGCTCTTGTTCCTAACTAGTAGTTGCCTTTAGCGGTGGCTTTTTCCACTTTTGTCTTGATACAAAAGTGGAGCAAAAAATCAAGGCTGCATAAAAAAGCCTAAAAATTGAACCCTCGGGCTAAAGAAAAATAAGCTCAATCTGTGGTATAAAACCTAGCTTCAGTAGGACTTACGGGCCAATAGCGCTGCCAAGCTCAAGGAACAACTATTTTTCTTTTGCGCCCTCAAGTTCAATTTTCTTAACGGCTTTTTTATGAGGCCGTACCGAAGCGGAGGCTGAAATCCCTAGGAACTTAATTTTGCTCAAAGCAAAAAAATAAAATGCAGCCCTGTCAAAGGATAACGGCACAAAAAAACGGAATTTTTCAATTCCGTTTGTATTATTTGTCATTCTATAACCTTCACTTCCGTTCGTCTGTTCTTTTGTCGACCTGCTTCTGTATTGTTGTCCTCAATGGGGTCGGTGGCACCATATCCCTTGGCCACCAATCTTTCCATGCCAATGCCCTTGCCTACCAAATAGTTTACAATGCTTTGCGCCCTTTCTTGGCTCAGTTTGAGGTTTTTGGCCGCCGTGCCGATATTGTCTGTATGGCCGCCAATTTCTACCCGCTCATCGTCTTTGCGCTGCAGGTATTCCACCAATTCATCCAATGTAGGAAAGGAGGTAGGCCGCAGCGTGGATTTGCCAAAATCGAACTCTACGTTTTCCAGTGCAAATGATTTAGGGGGATCGAACTCAATGTCCACATTAAAAGGGTTTTTGTAAAAAGCATTGGCCGCCAAAGCGGGAATGTCCAATATATTATAACTGGTAGAGTCTTTGAACCCCATGATATAAATATCGTACTTGTCACCAGCGGGCAGGCGCAGGTTGAATTTACCCGTTTCGTCGCTGATACCTTGGTATTGGTTGTCGTTTTTTTGACTGTGGAAAACGATCAACTCATTGTTGCGGGGCTGTCTGCTGCGCATATCAATGATGGACACGTTTACCTGTGCATCTTTGGGCAGGGGTTTGGTAGGCTGTACGGGCTGGGCTTGGGTAAGCCCTACCGCTGCCGTAAACAATAAAAGGGCGCAAATTTTCTTCATCCTGCTAATTTTTGATAAATGTATTACTAAAATGGTTTTTTACAAAAAATCGGTAATCCTAAACCAATATTATGCCATTATAACTATCCAAAGCTTATTTTATTGTTAAAGAAATGCCAAAATCCGCTTTGCCGATAGGGGAGAGACGGTAAAATGGGGGTGGTAGTTGCGTAAATGGGGCAACCCTATGGTTTTTACCATAAAAGTAGTAACTTTAAATGGCTTTTACGTAGCCCCCATATTTGAAAAACGATTGATGCAGCAAGAACCGGCCATAACAAACGATTCATTTGTAGTAAAGGAGTCTTCCATAGTATCCTTTATCATCGCAGGCATTTTCTTTGCCCTGTTCCTGAGTGGTGTTATTATGAGTGGTACCGACTTGGATATATCCTTGATTTTATTGTCGCTGGTGCCGGCCATTTTGTTTACCGTTAATGGTATACAACACAAAAATACCCTCATGATCGATTGCAACGGCATTTACCATTACAATGAACTGATCACGGATTGGCACAACTTTGTGCAAGCTTATCTGGACCAAACCGATGTACTGGCCAGCTATCAGGATAACTTTGTGTTGATACTCCGTTACCATAAACACGGCTATGAGGGCTGTTTTAAAAGGACCATCCCACTCACCAATACGCAAGACCAGTCGGAGGAGGCCATATTGGAAGCCATCCGGCGGTTTTATGCGCTATCGCAAGGGGAGGTATTGCCGATGCAACAGCCCCTGCAAATTGGCGAAGGGAATAATGAATAATTGCGCATAGAAGGTTCGTGGAGACACGAACCTTGGCGTTTGAATAATTAATAATTAATTGTAATGTATCACCACATCGTGGACTAAATGGGGGGTCTTTAAAAAGACACTTTTAAAGACCCCAAGTTCTTTGACATCGTGGACTAATGCCCCTATAGGGGCGGCTAAAGGTGCCAAAATTGCACTACATCGTGGACTGCCCGATTATGTAAGATGTTTGCCATTGCACCCTATTGTCCCTAAGGACTGTCAACACCTGTTCTTCAATGGCAATCACTGCCACGATATAACTATACTCCAGATGCTTTGGGAGAAGGAACCTTTCGCCAAAAACATCCAGCACAAGGTTGCTTCTTATAAATCTTACCAATATGATTTTCCCTTGGTTCAACGGTAAGTTGTTTTCCGGGACAACGAAAGACCCTGGCAGCAACTCCCTTTCCATTTCAAGTGCCACCTGCCCGTTGGGGGTCCCGTTCTTGTTGATGCCGTACCTGTGATGGCTGTTGTGAAAAGTTTCGAATTCCTTTGCGCAACCGGCCATGTGCGCAAAGTCGTTGTACTTCTGGCTGTTCAAAAACCGTTTTTTAAAGGAATCATTGAATTTTTCGATTATCCCGTTGCGCCACGGTTCTTTTACGGGAATAAATACGGGGGTTATTTTCAGGCTCAGTGCCAGCCTTATCAATTTACCGAAGCTGTGCGGGTGCCTGTTGCTGCCACGAAAGCTAAGCTCATTGTCCATTTGCAGGAAATCGGGCATGCCCCTTTGCTGCCAGAAACGGACAACGCAATGCAGCACATTGGCGGTTTCCCTGCCCCGCAAAATATTGACCTGTGCAAAGTGGGTGGTGGTGTCGATGATGTTGAGGCTGTAAAACCTGCCGTCATTTTTTATATACCGCGGGCCAACAAAATCCATCTGATCGGTCACCGAGCCGATAAGCGGATATTCGTTTACCCTCTTTTTATCACGGGGCCCTTTATGGTTAAGGTTGGCCGTTTTCAGGATTTTGTTGATTTTCCAAACGGGTACCGGGGGCTGTTGACGGGATTGGAGCTCGTACTGGATGCTTATGGCACCACGCTGGGCATATGGCTGGCCCTCCAACGATTGACGGGCCGCAATTACAGCTTGTCTTTCCTGTTCGGAAACCGTGGAATGGATTGTTTTTGGCCGACGGCTCTGCTCAATGTACCAAGGCCCTGCCGGATTGCTTTTATAACGCTTTATCCATTTGTATAGCCAGCTTTTGCAGCACTTAAAACGGGTTAAAATGCCGGATAGTGACTCCCCGGAAATAAAAGCATTTACAGCAGTAATAACTTTTTCTTCTTTAGTCATGTAAGTTGGTTTAGAACTTACTTTACTAAATTAGTCCACGATGTGCTATTATTTTTTAGTCCACGATGTCAAAGAACTTATCAATTAATAATTAATAATTAATAATGAAAAAGCCCGTTCCAAATGATTGGGAACGGGCCTTTTTTATCTCTTTTATTTGCGTTAACTAGCAAAATCCCTGCGGATGATATTAAGCGCACCACCAGCTTTAAACCATTCAACCTGTTGGTGGTTGTAAGTATGGTATACCTGAATGGTTTCGCTGCTGCCATCGGCATGATTCAGCACCAATTGCAAGGCCTTGCCGGGCTCAAAGGCCAACAATCCTTCAATATCTATGGTGTCGTCTTCTAGTATTTTATCGTAATCTTCTTTATTGGCAAAGGTAAGCGCCAGCATACCTTGCTTTTTTAGGTTGGTTTCGTGTATGCGGGCAAAACTTTTTACCAATACGGCCCTTACGCCCAAGTGGCGGGGTTCCATGGCGGCATGTTCGCGGCTGCTGCCCTCGCCGTAGTTTTCATCGCCCACAACGATACTGCCAATGCCAGCGGCTTTGTAAGCCCGTTGGGTAGCCGGTACCGGACCGTATTCGCCAGTCAGTTGGTTTTTAACGGAATCTGTTTTTTCATTAAAGAAGTTAAGCGCACCAATCAGCATGTTGTTGCTGATATTGTCTAAGTGGCCACGGAACTTCAACCAAGGGCCAGCCATACTGATATGGTCGGTGGTACATTTGCCCTTTGCCTTGATCAACAATTTCAGCCCATTCAGGTCGGTACCTTCCCAAGCGGCAAAGGGGGCAAGCAATTGCAGCCTTTTGCTATCGGGGGCCACTTTTACTTCTATACCACTACCATCAATGGCCGGTGCTTCAAAGCCGGCATCCTCCACGGCAAAGCCACGGGGCGGCAATTCATCGCCAGCAGGGGCATCCAGCATTACCTGTTCGCCTTTTTCATTGGTCAATGTATCGGTAAGGGGGTTAAAAGTCAAATCGCCAGCAATGGCCAAAGCCGTTACAATTTCGGGGCTACCCACAAAAGCCAGTGTATTGGGGTTGCCATCGGCACGTTTGGCAAAGTTGCGGTTAAAAGAGTGCACAATGGTATTGCGTTCTTGTTTTTCGGAGCCCATCCTGTCCCACATACCGATGCAGGGGCCACAGGCATTGGCAAATACGGTAGCGCCAATTTGGGCAAAGGTATCCAAAAAGCCATCCCTTTCTATGGTATAACGTACTTGTTCGCTACCGGGGGTAATGGTAAACTCGGCCTTGGTTTTAAGCCCCTTGGCAGCCACTTGCTTGGCCAAGCTCACGGCACGGCTGATATCTTCGTAGCTGCTATTGGTGCAACTACCAATCAAACCCACTTCAATTTTGGTAGGCCAGTCATTGGCAGCGGCCGCTTCCTTCATTTTAGAGATGGGCGTAGCCAAATCGGGCGTAAAGGGGCCATTCAAATGGGGTTCCAGTTCGCTCAGGTTGATTTCGATTACCTGATCGAAGTATAGTTCGGGATTGGCATATACTTCTGCATCGCCCGTTAAATGTTCTTTGATGCCGTCGGCCAGCAGGGCAATTTCTTCCCTTCCGGTGGCCATCAGGTAGCGCTTCATGCTATCATCGTAACCAAAAGTACTGGTAGTGGCGCCAATTTCGGCACCCATGTTACAAATGGTGCCCTTGCCCGTACAACTCATGCTGGTAGCGCCTTCGCCAAAATATTCCACTACAGCACCGGTACCGCCTTTTACGGTAAGGATACCGGCCACTTTCAATATCACGTCTTTGGGGGCCGTCCAGCCACTCAATTTACCGGTCAATTTAATACCGATCAGTTTGGGGAATTTCAGTTCCCAGGGCAGGCCAGCCATTACGTCGCAGGCATCTGCACCGCCCACGCCGATGGCAATCATGCCCAAGCCGCCCGCATTTACGGTATGGCTATCGGTACCAATCATCATCCCGCCGGGGAAAGCGTAGTTTTCCAATACTACTTGGTGGATGATACCGGCACCGGGCTTCCAAAAGCCGATGCCGTATTTATTACTTACGGAAGCCAGAAAATCATATACTTCGCTGCTTTCGGTTACCGCCCTTTGCAGGTCGGTTTTGCTGTTTTCTTTCGCTACAATCAAGTGGTCGCAGTGTACGGTAGAAGGTACGGCCACCGTTTTACGGCCGGCTTGCATAAATTGGAGGAGTGCCATTTGGGCTGTGGCGTCTTGCATGGCTACCCGATCGGGTGCAAAATCAACATAACTATTGCCCCTTTCGTAGGGGGTAGTGGCGTTGCCCTGCCAAAGGTGGGCATACAATATCTTTTCGGTAAGGGTCAGGGGTTTGCCCATAGCTTGGCGGGCAGCGCTTACACGCTCTCCAAAATTGGCATACACCTGCTTAATCATCTCAATGTCGAAAGCCATAAATAACAAGATTTTACATTATCTAATAATAAGTGCCGGTAAAACAAAAGTGGTGCAAAATTACTGAAAAATAGGAGCCGAAACAAACCCAGTTGGACGTTTTGGGAAACATTTTTGCGTTTTGCGCTCCCTTGGCTGGCGAGCGCTCACTGTATCGGTTAGCAATCGGTATCGAATAGTGTGAAATACCCAGGTCGGTGCCAGCCTACCGGCAGGCGGGTCCCACCGAACGGAATGTTGAGGCGATGACCTTCCTCTATATTTGCAGGGGTAATTTAAAAAAAATCAATGGGTTTATGCGGTTATATCATGGTTCCGTTCGGTGGGACACCGACCAGGGAGGTGAAACTACTGAAAAATAGCAGGCCAAGGAAACCCTGTTGAGCGATTTGGTAAACATTTTTTGTGTTTTATTGTATTTTATTTTATATTAGCATAATGAACAAGGTGAAACATTTTATTGAATGGCAGGTGTTTGGTGTTTGTTCGGCAATTGGCGAGCGGATAGGCATTGCTACTTCTACCATACGTAAGTATTTCATCTACATTTCTTTTCTAACCATGGGTTCACCTGTTATTTTTTATCTATTCTTTGCTTTTTGGATGAATGTTAAGAATTATATATTGAATGCAAGGCGTAATCCATTGCGATACCTATAGTTTTGCTCCTGTTGCTAAATCAAAACCGGTTATTTTGCCCGAAGACCTAAATTGTTTGCTTTGTTTGTATTTGAATACCAATACGACGATTATAACCTCATGATGCAGGCTGTTGCCAAACAGTTGGATGTGGGGATTGTGAACGATAGTTTTGTGTTTCCCACTGCTATTGGCGATGGATATTACAGGGTGCTGAACATGCCCAACGGCCTGCAGGCCACCATGGTAAATTGTACCTTTGCCCGCAATTGGTACCTGCACCGCACCCGTTCCGCTGCTGAGTACTACACGCTGCGGCTCGACGAGTTTACCATTCCCCATAAGTTGGTATTGTCGGTGGATGACCAAAAGCAGACCGAACAAAATACCTCCAAGATGCTGGTGTACCTCACTTCGTCCCTTTTCGATTTTTCTTACTTGGGCACGGCCGGAACTCGGGCCCGTGGCATCAGTATTTTGCTAAAGCCCGATTTCATCAGCCAATACCTGGGGCTGAGCAGTGTGGATGACCTGCTGCGAAACTATATTGCCCTTAAGGCGGAAAACTACAATGCAGTGGTGGGGGATAAGGGCTATATGGATTTGTTGAACGATATTATGTACAAGGATGCCGACAAACCTTTTGCCGACTTGTACATGCTGAACCGTATCCAATTGATGATTGAAAAGTTTTTTACCCGCTTGCACCAGTTGGCCAACAGCAAACCGCTGAACCTGCGGTTGAGCAATGCCGACATCAACCGTATTATGCAGGCCGAGCACATGCTCACCCACGATTTTGGGCACAAGCCTCCCTCCATTGCCCAATTGGCCGAGACTTGCACCATGAGCGTATCGAGTTTTAAGGCCAACTTTAAGCTGGTGTACAACCAACCGGTGTACAGCCATTACCAACATCAACGGCTAAATAAGGCACAGGAGTTGCTGGTAAGCGGAAAATACAATGTAAAAGATGTGGCGGAGGCCATAGCTTACGAAAATACATCTAACTTTATTACGGCATTCAAAAAGCAGTTCAAGGTATCCCCGGGCGAGTTGCTGCATATGTAGTGCCCTTTTGCCAAACAATCGTTATGGTCCATTTAGTGTATAATGAAAAATCGTATTTGGATATCTTACACAGGTATGCGCAACTATGTGGCGGCAAGGTGGTGGATGGACTATTGGCATTTCCACCCGCTTTTGCCAATGGTAGCGTGGAAGTAATGACCCTGCCCAATGGGTTGCAAATTTCCCTATCCGATTATACGCTCAACCAAGATTTTTTGCTGACCCGCCAAAAGGTAAAGGAGGAGTTTTATACCCTGCGTTTTGATGAACTGACGATTACGGAAAAGATGGAGCTTACCATTGACAACGAAACGGTTACCGACCAGCAGCATTACAGGGCGGCGGCCATGCTCACCAGTTCGCTTTTTGATTTGGAGTATTTCGCTTCCAAGGGCAGCAGTATCAAGGGGGTGAATGTTTTGTTGGATAGGGAATGGTTGGCCACTTATTTGGGTATCAGCAGCCATGACGAAGTGCTACAGCATTATATTTCTCTCAAAACATCCAGCTTTAATTTGGAGCCGATGGATGCGGGCTACCGCGAATTGATGAATGAAGTGCTCGGTAGTCCACCGGAGGAGCGTACACCGATTAACCGGGTGATGCTGCAAAACCGCATTATGCTATTGGTGGAGCGGTTTTTTACCCACTTGTACCATAAACTGCAGAACATTGAAGCGCCCCTGCAGATCAACAATGATGAGATACAAAGAATTATGGATGCAGAAGCTTTGTTGGTAAAGGATTTTTCGGTGCCGGCACCCACCATTGCCGAACTGGCGCGGCACAGTGCCATGAGCGAAACCAAGTTTAAAAACCAGTTTAGAAAGATATACCAATCTGGGCCTTATGAATATTTTCAAAAAAACAGGATGCAGCGTGCCCGTTACCTGTTGCTCAGCCGCCGATACTCGGTAAAGGAAACGGGGCTGCAACTCGGTTATAACAACCTGAGCAATTTTACCATTGCGTTTAAAAAGGAGTTTGGCTTATTGCCGAGCGAAGTTTAAATAACCGCCATTAACAAGTTAGGACTGTCGCCATGGTTTGAGTCCCCACAAACCATAAAACCTCCGCCATCCATCGTGTCCCCACGAACCATTATGCTTAACCATCATTTTCAACGTTTAAACAATGTTTTTTAATATATATGTCCAAAACAGTTACTATTGTAACCAATGCAGTTATGCAGTTTGGACATAGTATTATAATTTTGCATCTGTAAAAAGGTTTTTTGACACGACCGCTTTAAAACAATATCTAATCTTATCCAGCATCTGTAATTTGCACGAGCAAATACCCCCAAGTTGGTAAATGGTTCAACCGTATTTTCTCCCGTATTGACGGGAGAATTATTGGCCAAGTTCCGCAAGCGTTTGCAGGTTGATAAATGAATAATGAATAATGAATAGTTAATAATGTCCGGTAGAATCCAAAGTCCATCCAAGCATAGGTTAATAGGTTATGCATTCGTACTCCCATCATACTAAATACAAAGGGGATAATCAGCCAACCCGCTCCCATAAACCCCAAGTTGCATGTGTTGATTGTTTACAGATAATATAAACGCGCCACTGACCGAGGAAAATGTGTGCTATCGTTTCAATAATTGGCTATAATTTTGATTATTACACTGTTTCTTTTAGGTTTGATTCACAGCCGCAGACGATATCACCGTTGGCTGATGGTTTTGGAACAGTGAATAAAATAACGACTGTAATTAAGTAATCAATGAAATATTTTTTTATTACTCTTTTTGTTTATCAAATTGGTATCGGTTTAAATGCACAGACTATCACTTCTTCACACAAGCAAACAAAGGCGATAAATTTTAAGGTTAAAATTTTAAATTTTGCACAAAAGCCTAGCCCCTGTGGCATTATTAACAACATCTCAGTGTATAAAGCCATTGTAATTGATAAGTATTTACATAAAAGTTCGGATACGATTATAATATATGTACGTTGTAGAGAGTCTTATGATAAAAAGCAATCGTCTAACCAAAAATACAACGTGTCAGCGATTAACGGAACATTCACCTCAAAGGACGGCACAATCGTTAATTTCTCAAATACAAACTTAGATATGGTAGAGAAAAGGAAAAAGTACATTTTGCTATCATTAACGCCTGAATTTTGATGGGTTACCGCTGCCAACATATCAGATATGGTGACAAACATTCCTGTACCACGCCTTGGAGCGCAAAAAGGCTTTAAAGCTGCCCATAGATACGCCGATGAAAGGTGAAGCCGCTTGCGGTCTTCATGCCGACATTTATCGTCGGCAATTGCGACCATGCCTACAGCTTGGCAAGTGCAACGGTGCTGCCATAAAAAACCAATGCCGGTAAAAATGCTAAATACATACTGTCTTTATACCCGCCCCTCAGCGGCTTAACATTAACATATTTTTAACAAAATCTAACCTATTTTCGCCGCGTTCAAAAATCTCTTTATGCAAAAATTGTTACTCCTTGGTTTTTTATTGATTGCTTTTGCTAGCCAAGCCCAAAAAATAACGGGCACCGTGTTCAATAGTACGGGCGACTTATTGCCTTATGCTTCCATCACCGTTAAGGGTACCAGCCAGGGTGCCAGCGCCAACAACAAGGCCAAGTTTTCCATCAACCTCACGCCCGGTACCTATACCTTGGTTTGTCAGCATATTGGCTACACCCGACAGGAGAAGACCGTTACCTTGGGTAAGCAGGACGAGGAATTGGCTTTTATATTGACCGACCAAAAACTGGAGATGAAGGAAGTACTGGTAAAAACGGGTGGCGAAGACCCGGCCTATCAAATTATCCGCAATGCCATTAAAAAACGCAATTATTATGGCAATCAAGTAAACAGCTTTGAGTGCGATGTATATACCAAAGACCTGATAAAGCTGCGCAGCCTGCCCAAGAGCGTATTTGGACAAAAGATAGAGGCCGACGATAAAAAGGAGATGGGTGTTGATTCTGCGGGCAAGGGCATCATTTATCTATCGGAATCCATTGCCAAAGTACATGCCAAGCAACCCGATAAATTTAAGATGGAAGTGCTGAGTAGCCGGGTGAGCGGTAGCAGCGGCTTTGGTTTTAGCTTCCCCACTTTTATCAGCTTGTACAAAAACAATGTGACCGTGTTTACCGAGCGCCTCAACCCACGTGGTTTTGTATCGCCCATTGCCGACGGGGCTATTGGTTTTTATAAGTTCAAATACCTCGGCAGTTTTTGGGAGGATGGCAAAGAGATCAACAGCATCCGTGTAACGCCCCGCCGCAGCTACGAACCACTGTTTTCCGGCACCATCAATATTACCGAGGGCGATTGGCGCATCCACAGCTTTGATTTGACCGTTACCAAAAAATCGCAATTGGAAATATTGGATACCCTGCAATTGACGCAAATCCATGTGCCGGTGGGCAACGATATTTGGCGGGTAAAAAACCAACTCATCCATTTCAATTTCAACTTCTTTAAAATTGATGCCATCGGCAATTTTGTGAGTGTGTACAGCCAGTATAATATCAACCCCGAATTCCCCAAAAAGTTCTTCGATAAAGTAATCATCAAGTATGATACTGCTGTAAACAAGCGGCCCAAAGCCTATTGGGATAGCATTCGGCCTGTGCCGCTAGAGCCCGAGGAGGCCAAGGATTACAAAGTGAAGGACAGCATCTATCAATACAACAAAGACTCTGTGTGGAGCAAGCGGGATATTGATTCGCTGCGCAAAAAACAGGGTGGTATCAACCCCAAGGATCTCTTCTGGGGCGGCATCAACCGGCGACATTATTCCAAAAAGAACCCCTACAATTGGGGTATCCGGCCGCTGCTGCCCAACTTGCAGTACAACAGTGTAGAGGGTATTGTGCTCAATGTGCAGCCTTATTTTAACAAATACCTGCGCAAATGGAAGCAAAACCTGAGCATAGAGCCCACCATCCGCTACGGCCTCAACAATACCCACCTCAATGCTTATGCGGATGTAATTTTCCGGAGCCGGGATTGGGATACCGACAAAAAGCTCAAACGGGAAACCTGGCGTTTTTCGGGTGGTAAACGGGTTACTCAATTCAACAATGAAAGCCCCATTACGCCATTGGCCAATACCATCAGTACTTTGTGGGGCGGCAAAAACTACATGAAGATTTATGAAAATTGGTACGGCAGCGCCGCTTTTAACAAACGTTACGAAAACGGCCTGAGCATTGGCATTTCTGCTTTGTTTGAAGACCGGATGCCGCTGGAAAACACCACCAATTATACCTTATTTAAAAAAGATACGGTTCATTTTACACCCAACTATCCCTACGAAAAAATAGCGACCCAGTTCAGTCGCCACCAAGCCTTGCAGTTGAGTTTTAACATTAGCATCAAGCCCGGCCAAAAGTACATCCAGTTCCCCCGGAGCAAAGTGGCCATCGGTTCCAAATATCCCACCTTCAGCTTCAATTATACCAAGGGTATCAAGGGGGTGTTGGGCAGTGATGTGGATTTTGACAAATGGCGGTTCAGCATCAGCGACGACAAAAACTTTAAGTTGGCGGGTTTGATGAAATACAAGTTTAGTGTGGGCGGCTTTATCAATACCAATAAAGTATATATACAGGATTACCAGCATTTCAATGGCAACCGTTTTATAGCTGCCAGCGAATATGTAAACAGCTTTCAATTGGCCAAGTATTATGCCTACAGCAATACCAATAGCTTTTTTGCCTTGGGCCATGTGGAGCATCATTTCAACGGGCTGCTCACCAATAAAATCCCCTTGTTCAAGCGCCTGAATTGGACCTTGGTTGGAGGTAGCAATGCGTTTTATGTAAACAAAACCAACAACTATTTTGAAGTGTTTGGCGGTATTGAAAACATTTTTAAAGTATTGCGCATTGATGTGGTAACCGGTTTTGAATATGGCCGTAAAGGCTTTACTGCACTGCGTTTGGGCGCTGGCGGACTGATTGGCGGCAGCATCAAGGCCAATAGGGGAGATCGGACAGTGAATATTAGTTTGTAGCTGAGTGCGGGATGCTAGATACTGGATACTGGATACTAGATACTAGATGCCAGTATCTAGTATCCAGTATCCTTCTCCTCCAAATGGTCCAATTCCGGCGAAGCCGAAGCCCTCGCAATGAATGTGATGGTGCCGTATTTTTTGGCAGCCCAGTTGGCCAACCATATACCGCCGATAATACCCAATGCCACAATCGCAATACTGGCAACCCATCCAAGCGGAGTGGGGTAGTTGACATGTACGATGAACCCTAAAAATAGAGTAACGATCACGGGCGATACTGCTATTTGAAGCCAGAAAACGGCAGCTACTATTTTTTCAAAAATTTTCATGGTAGGTAAATGTGTTAAAAAATGCTTTTTTGTAAAACTAGGCAAATTTTTACAGTTGCCGTTTTAACCCAGATTATGCAATAGGAATCGTTACGAGAGTCGAAAGTGCAATAAAGACGGATTACCGCTGGGGCGGCATTAATAAATTCCCGCAAGTATTTTCTTTGAAAGCGTAGCAACCCCTACGGTGAAAAGAAAATACGAGGAAATAGCCGTGTTTGCAGCAATTTCGGCCTGACTGCCGTTAGGCAGGCTCGGAGTAGATTTTCTATTGCGTAATCTGGGTTTAATGGGTGCATTTCAATTATGCCATCAAATGGCCTAGCATAAAAAGCCCCGGCATTGCACCGGGGCCACTTTGACTGTATGTTTTTCGCCTTATAGTTATTTGCTATTTGATACGTGTAGTATCAATTAATATTATCGTAAAAAAACTGCTGGGCAGCCGGGCCGATGGCCGCAGCCCTAACATGGTTGAAGCGCACTAAGACCGAACATGCTGCCAAAAAATATTTTTGTGCTGTTATTCCTGTTTTGATAATGCAAAGGTAACACGTGGGTATTGATCTTACAATACCCTAAACTGGGTATAGCTGATTAGCTAATTTGCTAATGGGATGATGTGCTGATTTCTACACATCTGAGGTTCCTAATTGGAATAAGCAACTATTTGTTGAATAATGTTGTGATTCAGAACTATCCTTCACATTCCTTATAAAACCTATTGTATACCTGGCAACGAGTTGAATGCATTAGCACATTAGCATATCAGCACATTAACTCTCCCTGCCGAAAAATAACCCACAACTACCTTTCGATAACTACAATTGAAAAACGTTTTTGGTCGATGTATCTATGCACCATAAAAAACCATTTACGATGAAAATAGTAATAGCACTCTTCGTTTTTGTTTTGGCAATGGGCAGCATCCATGCCCAAGTGGCTATCAATACCGATGGCAGTACGCCCGATGTGAATGCGATATTGGACATCAAGAGTTTTAATAAAAGCATGCTCATACCCCGTACCTCCAATACAACCATCAGCAGCATGGTGTTTGCAAAAAACGGCAGTTTGGTATTTGATACCACCTATCAGCGCTTCAGGATAAGGACCGAAAACCTGTGGCGGGACGTGGTAGATAGCCGCTCTTGGACCCGCAATACCAGCATTACCGACCAAGTGGTGTACACTTTTGACAGTGTGGGCGTAGGCACTTCGGTGCCCGGCACCAAACTGCATATCAATGGCAGTGGGCAGGTACTGCGCTTGGCGGGCGTTGATCCGCAGATGGAGCTTTACCAAGGCAGTGTGAGCAAAGGCTTTGTAACCGTAACCGGCGACGATTTTAAAATAGGCACATTGGCCAGCAACGATGTGGGCAAGGCCATCATTAGGGTAAATGGGGGCGACCGCCTTACCGTGGCACCCGATGGCAACGTGGGCATTGGCAACAATACACCCCTTGCAAAGTTGCACATATCCAGTGGTGCCGATGCCAGCTTAACCACCAATGGATTTGTAATGCTGGGCAGCGAAACAAGCGGCAATATTGTAATAGACAACAATGAAATAGTAGCACGTAACAATGGGGCTATCTCTACTTTATTTTTACAAAACAATGGCGGCCCAGTACAGATTGGTAGTACAGTCGCCCCAACTGGTTATCTGTTATCCGTAGCCGGCAAAGCCATTTGCACCGAGTTACGGGTACAGCTAACCGGTGCTTGGCCCGATTATGTATTTAGCGATCAATACCAATTGCCCAGTTTCGACCACCTGCGCCAATACATCCACCAAAACAAGCATTTGCCCAATATCCCGGCCGCAAAGGATGTAGAAAAAAGCGGTATTGAAGTGGGCGACATGCAACGCAGGATGATGGAAAAGATAGAGGAGTTGACCTTGTATGTGCTAGAGTTGGAAAAGAAAGTGAGTGCGTTGGAGAAGAAACAGTGAGGAATGACGAATGTTGAATGATGAGTGACGAATGGGGCCACGCAGGGCGTGGTGTCGGGGGCAAGCCCCTTCAAATGAGGAGTGACGAGTGATGAATAATGAATAAGGAATAATGCCGTGCCTTCGGCTCGGTGGCGCTCTGCGCCAAATAGGGAATAGTGAGTGAGCATACTCTATTGCCCAGGGCTTTAGCCCTGGGAGAAAAAAATATAAATATGAAACAGATCATTGTATACATGTTTTTATTATTCATGGGTAGCCAAAAAATGATGGCGCAAGACGCCCATCCCAAGCACCCCGTGTGCCCAACAGAGGTACACGATAGCGGTTATTACATGAAAAATGCAGAAGCCTTTTTGGCCAAAACATTGGCGGAGCGGCAAAACGATACCAGGGGCATCAACTTTTCGGCGCCCTATGTGGTAAGGGTTTTCATCCGAATTGCAAGGGAAACCAATGGCACATTCCCCGGTTGCGATGCGGCTACCGCCATACAAAACTTTGATGAAATGCAGGGCCAGTACAATGCCCATAACATCTGCTTTCAGTTGGTGGGGCTGGATTATATCAATGACAGCTACCTCAACAATTTCAACAGCGATGCGCTGCTGGGCGATGGTACGTATGAAAACTATATCCGCAACAACAATTATGATGTGGACGGGGCCATGACTATCATCATCCACTATAATTATTTGAACAACAATGGCAGCAGCGGCAATGCCTATGGCATCCCCAACAATTTTTTAAGCGTTGCCCGCTGGGCGGTTACCAGCAGCACGGTGCATTCCATTTTTGGCCACGAAATGGGCCATTGTTTGGGCCTGTACCATACCTTTAGTCGATACAACGATTTGCAGGAAACCGTTACCCGCAATGTGGGCAATGCCTGCTACAACTGCAATATTGGCGGCGACCTTTGTTGCGATACCCAGGCCGATTATCGGTATACGGGCAACGTATCGGATGATTATGTAAACAACAATTGTGTGTACAGCCGCAGCTATGCCAATGCCTGTGATGGCTTACAATACAACCCCAGCACCATCAATATCATGAGCTATATGCCCTGGGATTGTATTTCCACTACATCCACTGCCATCACGGCCAACCAGCGCACCCGCATGCACGCCGCCATCAACGATATATTTGGGCCAGTTTATAGCCGTGTGGCGGAAGATGTGGTGTTATTGAGCCCAACCAATGTCAGCAGCAATGTGGTAAGGGTGTATGGGGCCCGCACCACGGTAACCAGTTTGAACAATACGGCCATTACACACAGTGGCAGTTCCAAAGCTTATTTTGCCGCAGGGTCTGCCGTTATATTTACGCCGGGTACCAGCTTTGTACCGGGCAGTGGCGGGCTGGCCAATGCTTCCATTTCGGGATGTAATTAAATGATGTACAATGAAGAAGATATTTGTGTCGAATCTATTGGTGGGATTACTTACTGCGGCAGGTGCGGGTGCGCAGCCGCAGTTTGAAATGAGCCGCAATATTTACCGGGTGCCTTATGCCGCCGGTACCGATGTACACATTAGCAACGACCATTTTACCCATTCGCCGGTAGGGCGGTATGATATGAGCGGTAGCGGTAATGGCAGCAGTTGCTCGGCCAATTATCCCATTGTGGCGGCAGCGGCAGGCTATGTGCGCAGGATACAGGATGGCTTTGATGTGCATGGCCCTGATTGTACAGCAAATTGCAGTGACTTTAATAATTATTTGTGGCTAGAACATGCCAATGGCGAATGGACCAAGTATAGCCACATGCGCAGGAATAGCAGCACTGTGAGTGCAGGGCTGGTGGTGGGCGAGTTTGTAAACGTGGGGCAATTGCTGGGCTATGAATGCGAAATAGGACAGGCCAGCGGCCCCCATCTGCATTTTGAAGTGCGGCATCCCAATGATCCCAATAACGTGCAGATCAGCACGGTCGGCGGTTTTATGAGCGATGCCACGCACCGCATACCCGTTATCTGCGGACAGAGCAAAAACTACTGGGAAGATGGCGACGACTTGACCAGTGCGGCCTGTAGTCCTTGCAATGTTGCTGTGTCGTTATTTATGAGCAACCTTAGTTTTGGGGTAAATAAAGTGTATGCCCGCTTGGTGGGCGGGGCCATTACCACCAGTATCAATCTTACCTTTTCATCTACTTCATCCACCATGCTGCAATCTTCTACGGGCATTACTTTTGGGCCAGGATTGGTGATTAATCAAGGCGCTTATTTCAGTGCCAAGATAGGGGCTTGTACTACAACACCTTTTTAATCAGCTAATTGGCTAATTAGCTAATTGAAGCTCCTTTTAATAAGTGCATTGGACAGCAGGGCTGTATGTATGGGTACATTTCAAATTTTCGTTTTCAATAAAATCGAGTTATTAGGTTTCTCAACCTCCGCTTCGGTACGGCCTCATAAAAAAGCCGTTAAGAAAATTGAAGCAGAGGGCGCAAAAGAAAAACGGTTGTTACTGAAGTTTGGCAGTGCTATTAGCCTGTAAGTCCTACTAAAGCTAGTTATTGCACAACAGATTGAGCTTGTTTTTCTTTAGCCCGAGGCTTCAATTTTTAGGGTTTTTTATGCAGCCTTGATTTTTTGCTCCACTTTTGTATCAAGACAAAAGTGGAAAAACCCGCCGCAAAAGGCAACTTCAAATTGAGACAAGAGCGAAAATTTGAAATACACCAAGTATTGATTTAACTTACTGCCGAGAACAGATTTTTTGTAAATTAGCACATGCAAATACAATCAACTACTATTTTGGGGATCAATCAATAATTTGCAAAATCATATATGTTCAAAGTATCCTTTCTTTTATACTTATTTGTGGTCCCTCTTCATTTATTGGTCACAGCGCAAAGCAATGGAGCCGATTCCATCATTCGGCTGCTGGGTAAATCGGGTGAGGATACAGTTAAAGTAAACCACTACCGCAATATATCAGGCATACTAAAATTTGCCGATCCTGCACAGGCCATCGTGTACGGGCAACAAGGGGTAACACTTGCTAAAAAATTAGGTTTTGACAATGGTACCGCAGGTTGTTACCTCAATATTTCCACGGCCTACATTTATTCGGATGTATTAGACAGTGCCCTGTTGTACCTGGACACTGCACTTATCTATGCCCGCAAGGTGGGGGATGACAACAGGCTTGGTCTTGCCTATCTCAATAGGGCCGATATTTACCGGCAACAACAAAACTTTACACAGTCGCTTAAAGATTGTGATACCGCCCTAAGTTATGCAGATAAGGCAAACAATGATGATGTAAGGGCAAGGGTTAATCAAACGATTGGTGCTATTTATTACCAGCAAGAAACATACTTGCCGTCTATCCCTTTTTTCGACAAGGCATTGGCCCTATACCGTAAAACCAACAATATGCGGATGACGGCCGCCATGCATAATAATCTGGCCCTTATTTATAAAAGCATCAAAGATTTTCAAAAAGCCCTGGTATTTGCAGGGGATGCGATTCGGATAACAGACAGCTTGAAAGATGAAACCAACCTGAGTATTTTTAATGGCAACCTCTGCGATATATATATTGATATGGGGAACTATAAAGAGGCTGAAAAATATGCAGATAAAGCATTCAACTATGCGGTAAAACAGAATAACGAAAAACTCATGGCCATTGCAAGGCATTTCCAGGGCGATATATATGCCAAACAAAAGCGCATAACCGAAGCCATTGCTGTTTTGGAAAAAGCCTTGCCCGTTTTTCAAAAATTAGATGCAACAGACCGCATTTATAGCACGGGTGATTTATTGGCGGAAGTGTATGCCCTACAAGGCAATCATGAAAAGGCATACGAATATATGCGGATAAGCAAGATGGCTAATGACTCGTTGGTTAAGTGGCGGTATGATGATGGCATTATTGCCATGCAAACAAAGTTTCAGGTAAAAGAAAAAGATAGCGAAATACAATTGCTGGCCAAAGACAAAGAGCTACAGCAGCAAAAATTGCAACGACAAAGATTGTTGATGTTTGGTGCAGGCATTATTTTCTTGCTTGCGCTATTGGGCGGTTGGCTTTTCATCAACAGGAACAAATTGAAACAGCGCATGCAAGAACTGGAGCTCCGCAACCAAATAGCGGCCGACCTGCACGATGAAGTAGGAAGCTCACTTAGCAGCATACACATGCTGAGCCAAATGGCCACCAAAGGGAGTGAGGGTAGCAATAAGGATATACTGCTAAGGATGAGCAACAATGCGAAGGAGACCATGGACAAGATGGGCGATATTGTATGGATGATAAAAGCAGGGGAAACCGAAGCTGCTAGCCTACGGCAGCGCATGGAACGTTTTGCATACGAAATAAGCAGCAGCAAAAATATTGAACTGTTGATGGATTTGGACGATCTGGACAAAGCGAAGTTCACCATGGAGCAACGGAAAAATATATACCTTATTTTTAAAGAAGCGGTTAACAATGCCGTAAAATATGCCGATACCGCAAAGCTGGAAGTAAAAGTAGCCCTGCGGCATAAAGAACTGGTAATGCAGGTATGTGATTTTGGAAAAGGATTCGACAGTAGTTTGGTATCAAAAGGCAATGGCCTCAGCAATATGCAGCACCGGGCAAAGGAATTGAACGGAACAATACAATTGCATTCACAAACAGATGCGGGCACAACAATTGTGTTGACAATACCTGTAGCCATCCTGTCGCAATAGCCAGTTTGCTGAAAAAGCAGGCAAAAAACAGCTCACCCTAATTCGCTATTGAACGTAGCTGGGTTTTTATCAACTTTGCAAAAAAAAGTATCTATGATAAGGGTAACCATTTTTGAGGACAATAAACACCTGAGGGAAACCTTTGAGCTACTGCTTAACAGTTCCGATGGTTTTGTATGCAAAGGCGCATACCCCGATTGCAGCGAATTGCTTGCCAATCTTGAAAACGACCCTTGCGATATTGTATTAATGGATATTGAAATGCCTGGCATGAACGGCATTGAGGCCACAAAATTGATTAAAGTACATTTCCCCCATACCCATATCCTTATACAAAGTGCTTTTTTTGAAGATGCGTATATTTTTGATGCCATCTGTGCTGGTGCATCCGGGTATATTTTAAAAACCACCACACCAGAAGGCTACCTCGCATCCATCAGGGATGTACATGCAGGCGGTTCACCCATGACGCCAGGCATTGCCCGTAAAGTACTGGAACTCTTCAAGAAAAACCTACAGCCCGCAGCCCCGGCAAAAGAATACAGCCTTACGGCACAAGAAAAAAAAGTACTGCAACTGTTGGTAGAAGGGAAAAGCTATAAAATGATTGCAGCTGCATTGTCGGTAGCTTTTGATACGGTAAAAGCGCATGTAACCAATATTTACGCCAAACTGCACGTACACTCCGGTACCGAAGCGGTATCCCTCGCCATCCGGGAAAAGATTGTGTAAGTCCCC
>CALSBI010000016.1:0-168353 GCA_943373145.1 Chitinophaga pinensis | reverse complement strand
CCCCTCCAGTATCGGCGCTATCACCACTTCGCCGCCATTGGCCATTACTTCTTTGGCGCCCACAATTTGTTCCAACGTGTAATCGCCGCCCTTTACCAATACATCGGGCATAATGGCCGTAATGAGGTTAAAGGGGGTGTCTTCTTCAAAAATCACCACCGCATCTACCATCATCAGCGATGCCAATACCAGTGCCCTGGAAGTTTCGCTATTTACCGGACGGCTTTCGCCCTTGAGCCTTTTTACAGAGGCATCGGCATTAAGGCCCACAATCAATACATGGCCATGTGAAGCGGCCTCGCTGAGGCTGGCAATATGCCCTTCGTGCAAAATGTCGAACACGCCATTGGTGAAAACAATCTTTTTGTTTTTGAGCCGCCAGCGCTCCAGTTCGGCCAGTAGCGCAGGGAGCGTATAAATTTTTTGAGGGATGGCATTAACTTGCTTCATCTGTTTGTTTTTTTTTGTTGATATATGGCAATAACAAAAGGCAGGCAAAGCCCACCACAATCACTATGCTGGTAGAGGCGCCCCACATCAGCCAACCAAAAGCCTTGCCCTGCTGATCGGGTATGAGGTAAATGGCCAATGTTTGCATCACAAAAAAGGGAAAGGTGCCGATGCCGCCGGGGGTTAATATCATGGCCAAGGTTGCCAAGGTAAGCACCGAAAAAGCGGGTAAAATACCGAGATTTGACGTGGCTTGGATGGCGAAAAAGCCCACATAAATTTGTAAGAGGTACATGGCCCAGATAAAGACCGTGTGGGCCAAAAAAAGTTTGCGGCGGCGTAGGTGTTTAATGGAACTAAAGCCCTGCAACAGCCCCTTTATAATGCCTTGCAGTTTTTTTACCAAATCCACATGGGCCAACTTTTTGAGTAAGAGGCGCACCAGCAGCAGCAATGCAAGTCCTGCGCTGAGGGCTATCAATATTTTGCCCCATACGGGAATGCCTGCGCCACTACCCAGACCGCCGATTTTTTCTTGCAAAAAGCCACCGATAACATGGTATTGCAGTAAAATGGTGATGGCAATAACAATGAGGTAGCTTACAAAATCAAAGGTACGCTCTACAATGATGGTGCCCACCAGTTTGTCTACTTTCAACTTTTCGTAGCGGGCCAAAAAAGTACATTTGAGCACTTCGCCCAAGCGGGGCACAGCGGCATTGGCCAAATAACCCACCATGGTAACAGAAAACAAATTTTTAAGGGAAGCTTTGTAGCCCAGCGGCTCTAGCAACAGTTGCCAGCGCATGGCACGGCTCAAATGGCTTAGCAGCGACATAGCCGCCACGGGCAGCAGCAACCAATAATTGGCACTGTGCAGGGCATTGTTGAACTCCATCTTATCGGCGGCCGACATGCCTTTTAATTGCCACCATACCAAAAAAATGCCGCCCCCTAAAAAAATGATGTATTGGAGAATGGAGCCTAACCTTTTTTTTTGCATGATCTGCAATTTACTATCTATGCGCCCAGCCGGGCCGGTAATAGGACTACAATTTATTTTTATCGTTGGGGAAGATAACGGCGGGCTTAAAGGTTTTGGCCAGCTCAAAATCCATCAGCGCATAACTCATGATCACCACGATATCGCCGGCCATTACCTTACGGGCAGCTGGACCGTTCATGCAGATAACACCCGATCCTCTTTTGCCCTTGATGATATATGTTTCCAGCCGCTCGCCATTGTTGAGGTTAACGATTTGGATTTTTTCATATTCTATCATATTGGCCGCATCCAATAGGTCTTCGTCAATGGTACAACTGCCCACATAATGTAAGTTGGCCTCTGTAACCGTACAGCGATGGAGCTTCGATTTTAATACTTCTATCATCATAGCGGCTCAAAGTTAGGGCATAATTGGGGAATTGGGAATTTGGAATGACGAGTGATGAATGACGAGTGACGAATGGAGGAATTGGGGATTAGGATTTTGGAATTGGGAATGAGGAATTTGGAATTGGGAATTTGGAATGACGCAGTCGGGCAGGCTCGGTGGCCCTAATGACGAATATAGAATTCGTGTAATCGGTGTAATTGAATGTAATCCGTGGTAAAGAAATAAAAAATCCGTGTAACCTGACTGCCGTCAGGCAGGTCAGTGTAATCCTCTTAATCCGTGGTACAAAACCGGCCAACTGTCAACGGCCACCGATCATCGGCCCCAATCATATTATCTATCAATCTAATATCGCCCAAAAAAGCAGCGGCCAAAACCACCAACGGCTGTTTTCCATCCCAGCTTTGCAAAAGTTCCAACGTTTCAGCATGGGCGATTTCCACATAATCCACCACAAAACCCTGCTGCTCCAGTTGGTGGGTAGCCATTTGCTTCAGTGCTTCTAATGGCCCAGCCACAATATGGTCCAACAACCATTGCAAAGTGCTGGAAATAGCCACCGCTTGCTTTCTTTCCAGCGGGGAAAGGCGCAGGTTGCGGCTGCTCATGGCCAGTCCATCGGGTTCCCGCAGGGTAGGGCAGATCACCACTTGAGTATCCAGCCCCAAAATTTGCACCAGTTTGGTGAGCACCATACACTGTTGGTAGTCTTTTTGGCCCAAGTACAGGCTGTCGGGTGTTACAATATCCAACAAGCGGTGCACCACTTGGCATACGCCCTGAAAATGCCCTGGGCGGTAGCTGCCTTCCAGCACGGTTTCCAAATAACCCAGTTCATAATGCCTTTGGGGGGCAGTGCCGTTGGGGTAAATTTCGGCAACCGAGGGTAAAAAGAGCAAATCGCAGCCCACACCCTCCAGCAGTTGTATGTCCTGCTCGATGGTGATGGGGTATTTGGCAAAATCCGCGGAATTGTTAAACTGGGTGGGGTTTACAAAAATGCTGCTTACCGCCAATTGACCTTGGGCTTTGGCACTGTTTACCAGCGACAAATGCCCTTGGTGGAGGGCCCCCATGGTAGGCGCAAAGCCAATTTTGTACCCTTGCCCTCTTTTTGCGGCTATATATTCCTGTAACCGCTTTACCTCTTTAAATATGATCATTTTGCCCCTTTTTAGGTTGATTTATGCTCTTTTTGGTGTTTTTTGACCCGTTTTGGTCCCATTTGACCCTTTTTATGCCCCAATTTTCAAACGCCTTTTCCACTGGCTTTTAGCGGCCAATGCCCATGCAATGGTACTATATCGCTAAATATTTGTAACTTTGCACACCTTTAAAAAATCAATCTGCAATTAATACAGCATAAATGTCAACAAAGAAAAGGATTTTATTTATTGCCAACGAAATGTCGCCCTATTTAGAGCTGACTGAATTTGCCGAAATGGTGAACAAGCTGGCAGTAAAGGCAAACGAAAGTGGTATGGAAGTACGGTGCATCATGCCCCGCTTTGGTACCATCAATGAGCGCAGGCACCGTTTGCATGAGGTAGTAAGGCTTTCGGGTATCAATGTTTCTATTGCTGGGGATGATTATCCGTTGGTGATAAAAGTGGCTTCTTTGCCCAGCGCCCGGTTGCAAGTGTACTTTTTGGACAATGAGGATTATTTTAAGCGCAAGTTTGTATTTGCCGATGAGCACGACAACTGGTTTGATGATAATGACCTCCGGATGGTGCTCTATTGCAAAGGGGCGCTAGAAACGCTCCGCAAATTTGGCTGGCCGCCCGATATCATTCATTGCAGCGGCTGGATGACCGGCCTGATCCCCATGTTTATCAAAACCGCTTACAAAAAAGAGCCTGTTTTTGGCAACTGTAAAATCGTTTACACCATTGGTGAAAACACGTTTACCGAAAAAGTGGGCCCAGATTTATTGAATCTTGCGGCTATTAACGATAATGTAACCAAAAAGGACCTCGATTTTTATAAAGAGGGCAACAACGTGGCCATGTTCCGTGGTGGTGCCGCTTTTGCCGATGCCATTACGTTTGGCGCACCCAATGTGGATAAAAAACTGGTTGACGAATTTGCCAAGGCTAAAGGCAAAAAAGTACTTCTTTATGACGAAACCAGCGATTTAACAAATTATTTGCATTTGTATAACGAACTTGCAAAGTAATTTAACAGCATTACTAGACTTTAAAGCAATTATTGTGCATAAAAAATTATTATTTGCAGCCTTGCTAATGGCTGCTGTTACCGGTGCGATGGTGGGATGTAACAAGTTGGATACCACAGACATAGGTAGTAATTTGATACCCGTGGTTGATAATGTGAACACTTTTGATACCGTACTTTTTGTAGAAGCCAAAGCGGCTTATATCCCCGATTCTACCAGGGTAAGCAATCAAGATAATTTGGTACTGGGCTATATTTCATTGGCCAACGACCCCATTTTTGGTAAAACCACGGCCAATCTGTTGGTACAGTGGAAACCCAATTTCTTCCCTTATTACTTGGGCAACCCCCGCGACACCATACAGGGCTATCCCGGTACGGGCATCGATTCGCTGGTGGTATGCCTTTCTTATAAAGGGTTTTATGGCGATTCAAGTACCCCGCAAAAGTTTTCTGTGAGGGAAATATTGCCTGCTTCAGGGTTTAGCGACACGGTTAGCTATGATTTTTATTACCGTCCAACCCCCGGTCAACTTGGCAACGAACTCGGCAGTGTGATCAAGGCGCCGAAAGATATGAAGGATGTGGTAAGGTTTATCAATGGCAAGGATTCGGTTAACAATCAATTGCGTATCCGCATCACCGATCCTACTTTTTTGGCCAAGTTCGCCAGTTTTGATAGTACCCGCGGCGGTATCAACAATGCCTTCTTTAACGATACCATGTATCGTCAAATGTTCAGGGGTTTTGCCATCAGTGCCGACTCCACCAACGGTGCCTATGGCCATAATTTGTGGTATAGCAACCTGAGCGATGCCACCACCCGCTTGGAAGTACATTATAGAAAACGCCCCGCTACTTACAATGCCGGTAAAATTGATACGGGCTACAGCATTTTGCCCTTTATAACGGGCGGTAATGCCACCATTCGTAGCAGTGCTTATGCTTGCAACCTTACCCGTACCTATACAGGTGCAGAAATTGCTTCGCCAGCGGCCGATGCCATCTATATACAAACAGGCTTGGGTACTCACGATACGTTACAGATACCGGCACTGAGCAGTTTGCCCAACAGCATCATCCACCGGGCTGAGTTGATTATGGAGCAGGTGCCTAGCTTGGGTACTTCAGACAAAACCATGCTGCCCCCCAATTATTTGTACTTGGATGTGGTGGATACGGCTGCCAAATATTACTTTAAACCCTTCCCGATTGACCTGAATCCGGAGGGTGCTTATACGATCTTTCCGGGTGTAGACAACATCAACTTCAATTATTTTGGTGGCTTTTTGCGCTATAAAACCAATCCGGCTGGCGGCGATGCCATTGGCTATTACAATTTCAACATTACCCGCTATGTACAGGGTATTGTAACCCGTAAGGAACCCAACAAAACCCTGCGCCTTTTTGCCCCCTATGAATTGGATTATACCAAAAACCTGGGCTTTTTTGCCAAATACCGCTTTGCCAATAGCTTGGCATATGGCCGGGTAAAGCTGGGCAACGGCATCAATTCCAACTACAGAATGCGGTTACGCATCATCTATTCTAAAATATAATGCCGTAAACGGTAAAAAATATAGGCCCCGCTTGAGCGGGGCTTTTTTGTTTAAGCCTACCCCCTTATCTTTGCACCCTAAAAAAAAACAGTATGCCTTATTTATTCACGTCAGAGTCTGTTAGCGAAGGGCACCCCGATAAAGTGGCCGATCAAATCAGCGACGCATTGATTGATAATTTTTTGGCTTTTGACCCCAACAGCAAAGTAGCCTGCGAAACATTGGTAACCACTGGACAAGTGGTATTGGCAGGTGAAGTAAAAAGCAAAGCTTACTTGGACGTGCAAGAAATTGCCCGTGGCGTTATCCGTAAAATAGGATATACCAAAAGCGAATATATGTTTGAAGCCAGTTCTTGTGGTGTGCTTTCTGCCATCCACGAGCAAAGTGGCGACATCAATCAAGGTGTTGATAAAAAGAAGAAAGAAGAGCAGGGCGCTGGCGACCAAGGTATGATGTTTGGTTATGCCACCAACGAAACGGCCGATTATATGCCTTTGGCACTGGATTTGGCCCACAAGTTATTGATTGAATTGGCTGCCATGCGCAGGGAAAACAAAGAAATCAAGTACCTGCGCCCCGATGCCAAGAGCCAAGTTACCTTGGAATATGACGACCATAATAAGCCTGTGCGGATTGATGCCATCGTGGTTTCTACACAGCACGACGATTTTGCTGCCGACGAAAAAATGTTGGCCAAGATTAAAAAGGACATCATCAATATTTTGGTTCCCCGTGTAAAGGCCAAATACCCCAACTACAGCCACCTGTTCAACAATAAAATCAAATACCATATCAACCCTACTGGCAAGTTTGTAATCGGCGGCCCACATGGCGATACCGGTTTAACAGGCCGTAAAATCATTGTAGATACTTACGGTGGTAAGGGTGCCCATGGTGGTGGTGCTTTTAGCGGTAAAGATCCCAGCAAGGTTGACCGTTCTGCTGCTTATGCTACCCGCCACATAGCCAAAAACCTGGTAGCTGCCGGTTTGTGCGATGAGGTATTGGTTCAAGTGAGTTATGCTATCGGTGTGGCCCAGCCTACCAGCATCAATGTGGTTACTTACGGTACTGCCAAGGTAGATATGACCGATGGACAGATTGCCGCTAAAATTATGGCCATGCCTTGCTTTGACATGCGCCCTTATTTCCTCGAGCAACGTTTGAAATTGCGTAACCCCATGTACAGCGAAACGGCTGCTTACGGGCATATGGGCCGCAAAAACGAAACCGTGGAAAAAACATTCACTTCTCCCGATGGCAAAACCATCAAAAGGAAAGTAGAACTGTTTACATGGGAAAAGTTGGATGCAGTAAAAGAAGTAAAGAAAGTATTTGGTTTGAAATAAGCCATACTAATATAGTGGAGCCCCTGCCGGATGGTGGGGGCTTTTTTATTTAAGCTTATGCACGCAGCATGCGGGGTGTCGGACCGATACTGCAAATTTATTGAAGATACTCCATGAGGCGGTGAACACCACCTTCTGCGCCCCACTTAACCGCATCTTTAAGGAAATCCTTGACAACTTCTTTAAATAAGGAAATGCCATGTTTTTTTGCGGCTACAAATATCTTACTGAGTTTTTTCCCAATACTTTTCTTTGTTTCATTTGGGATGGCTTTGCGTAGTGCTTTTACTTCTTGTATTATTACAGTAACTTCATATTCATCTTTACTAGCTTCCAAGGTCGCTTCTACATTAGCTAAAGCATCATCTAGGTATAATTGCTGTTTCAGATTAAAAGTTGCGGTTTCGGCATCGTCATCAATAAAATCAAAAAGGTCGTAAATTTCCTTAGCAGAAGCATTGTCAATTTGCTCTGCTTCGGTTAGTTGTATAGTAGTATATTCAATTAGATTGTTCAACCATGTATCTACCATAATAAATAGCTGTTCTGTATCAACTGTAGCTTTGTGTTCGATTATTTCAAATCGATTCCTTGGAAAGAAGTAAATTGTATGAGCTATTTCTGCTTTATTTCCCACAATTCTACTATCAGATACTGTGAAATGAAAACCTGAGGTATTCTCTAAGTCTGATAGTTGAAAAACTATTGTATTATTATCCCGGTATTCTATGAATTCTTGCTTTTCTCTTGCAAATTGCCTTGCTTTTGCACGTATTTGTTGAATTTCTTGTAGCAAGGCAAGCGGCAATGCTTTTTTATTAGTTAACTCCATACTGCTGATTTGATGTATAAAAATACTTAGTTTAGCCTAATTTCGCCCTTCATAAATCATTTTCACGTGAAAAATTTTCGTCAGCAACAGCACAGGCCCAAAAAGAACTCGCTCATCATCGGTTTTGAAGCAGTAATGCAAGCCATGGAAAATGGTGAGCAGTTGGAGCGTATCTACCTGCAAAGTACCCGCAACCATGCCATGGTAGAGCCACTGAAAAAGTTGGCGGCCGAGCATTTGGTGCCCATCAACAAAGTGCCCATTGAAAAACTCAACAGTTTTAACATCAGCAACCACGAGGGTTGTGTGGCCCAAAAAGCCAAAATACAATACCAAGATTTACAAAATGTAATATCCTTAGTAGTAGAAAATGGCCAAGTGCCTTTGATACTGATTTTAGATGGTATTACCGACATCCGCAACATCGGTGGCATTGCCCGCAGCGCCGTATGCTTTGGCGTGCATGCCATTGTGATACCTGCCAAAGGGGTGGGCAGCCTCAATGAAGATGCCATCCTCACCAGTGCTGGTGCCTTGGAGCAGATACCGGTATGCCGGGTTACCAGTTTGCACCAAGCGGTTGACGACCTGCATCTCAACGGCATCAAGGTATTCGCCAGCGAAATGACGGCGGCCACTTCCATCAATGCCATCGACCTTACCGAACCCTGCGCCATCATCGTGGGCGGCGAGGAAAACGGTATCCAAACCTCCCTGCTCAAAATTTGCGATGCCCCATTTGCCATCCCCATGCCCGGCGATTTCGAATCACTCAATGTGTCGGTAGCAACGGGGGTGATGTTGTATGAGGTTTCGAGGCAGCGGGGAGTGAATAGTTAATAAGGAATAGTGAATAGTTGATAATGGAGAATTGATAATGGATAGTTGAAAGTTGAAAGTGGAGGGTTGGCGCAAATTAAAATAAAGGTAAAGGGCCTTAGAGTTAGTAAAACTTGGTATTTTTACATTCTTCTAGACCTAAGAGGCTGTACGGCTTCGGCTGGCCTGGACCAAATCCTCGGTTTGGAACCGGGGTTTTTTATGCCCGTATTACACCATCAACAAACTGGCCATTAGCAAATCAGCTAATCAGCTAATCAACACATTAACCCGCCCAATTGAAAAAAGGCATTTTTCTTTTGTTATTTACATTCCACAAGCCAATTTGCAAACCCTTAAAATGCTTGCATATATTGAACAGCCCAATTTGTATGCCCCTGCCTTTTGCCGCTATATTGCGCAAGCCTGCAATGCTGATGCCTTTAAAATCAGTAAACATATTGTAACCGCCCGAAATAAAAAGCCCCCTTGCATTCATCGCCATGCACATGCCGCCATTTAGCATAATGCCATTGAGGTAACGGCAACGCATCAGGCCACCCAGGCTCACACTTAAACCATTGATATTGGTGATATGCCAGTCGACGTCGGCACTGTCGCGGATGCTGGCCAAGGGTATTTTCATCAGCATCGTCACACTGCCCATCAGGGTCATAAACACGGCAGGAACATCTGCGCTAATGTTCAGCCCGTTGATGGTTAACTTTCTTCCATATAGCTGCCCGGTATGTGCACCCAGTGCCAAACCGTTGATTTCGTTGGCCCGGGTAGGCAATGCCCAAGCGAGGTTTTTCCTTCTGAAAATACTATCGTCTTTTTTCGGCCTTTTTTCCACTGCCTGAGCAGTATCCTTTGCCAATCTTCCTTGGAAATAGTAAGTGAGGCCATCTTCTTCATACAGCAGATTGAGCCCCTGCTCTGTAAGAAAAGGTACCAGTTCGTATTTTTCCGGCAAGTTGGTGTACAGTTGAATGGTGTCGATGTACATGCGTTTGGGTAGGGTGTCGGTAACAAACTCATACTTGTATTTATCCAAAGCAACATTATGGAAAATGCCCATTATTCTATCGCCTATCAAACGGATGGTACTAATGGCAGCGGGCGAAACGGTCATGGTATCGAAGCGGTTTTTTTGCTTGGCCGCAACAGCCGCATTAAAATGTGTGGTAAAAACAATGCTATCTTTTTTAATACCAATAATGCGGGCATTCAACTGTTGGTCTTTGCCCAACAATAAGGTATAAATGCAATTTTCATATAAGTAAAAGCCTTTTTTGCCCGGCTGGTAATCATTTTTATCGGCACTAAAATTGCCATTTTTTGGCACATATCTCAATAGGGCATATTGCTTGGGTTGAGCAGTTGCCCCCAGTTGCATACATACCATTAAGCTATATAGCATACCTCTTTTATTGCACATATTCAATCTAGTTTGGCTAAGTTTTTTTCTATCGCTTTTTGCCCCTTGTCCAGTAATTGATAATGCCGGGCCCTGATGTTAATGGTACCTTTTCTATTCAGCGCCACCGTATTTACCGGTTCAAATATTTCCGTACGGTGGCTGTAGCGGTTCCATTGGCCCAGCCTTTGCCATACGGGCTGCCAGTAGCGGGTGCGGTAGCGCTTGCCCAGCGGATACCCTGCAAATCCAAAATTGTCGCCAAAAATACCCGGCTTGGCCATTACCCAACTTTCGCTGCCATAAATGGTCGATTGGTTAAAAATGCGCCCCATGCCCATCATCAACGAGTCGCCGTTCATGCGGCCCGCCGGCACCGTGGTGGAACCGGGGAAATCAAAAGTAGCACCGCCATAGCAAGAGCCGAGGCCGATATGGCTGCTGGCATCACAATAACGGGCCAGCAAGTGCAGCAGGGCCGTGTGGTTACTGTCGTTGATGTTTTTATAACTGTATTCGTCGCTGCCGATGTGAAACGAAGAATATCCTTGTTTGTACAAACCATGCGAGTCAATCCATACACTGCCCACCAACGCATGCTCTTGCGCTAAAATGGCCAAGATGCGATAGACCGCTTGCGCTGTATGCTCTGCGTTGATCACATATAACTGTCCATTGCTGAACAAACTTTTGGTGCGGGCCCGCAGCAAAGCCGTTTTACCAAAAAAATCAAGCTTGCTACTAGCATCCTTGGTAAAAATGTAAAAGTTGAGTCTTTTGGCAGTTGAATGGTTATGGGGTAGGGGAGCTGCATTGGGCACTTGGGCTTTTGAAGTGGCCAATGCAGTCCAAATGAATATAACCAACAAGATTACAGCACGGTAAAAACGGGGTATCATTGTTTTTTGTTTTGGTAAAACTAAGGGTAGCGCAACAGCCTTTCAAATTGATAAAAACCAAAAAGCGGATAATGTAGTGGGGATTTAATAAATTGTGGAGCGTATGGTTAGTAAGTGGTAGTATTTGCCAAAGCAAAGGCATAATACACATGAATTTGCAAATTTTGCAAATAATACCGGTCGCATCATTGAATTTTGCAAAAAATGAATCATCCTAAACAGGTACAACAACAACTCTTTTCCCAAATCAAATCGGTATTGCCGGGCAATTTGTCCTTTGCCGATGAAATGGCCGAACTGCTGCAAATCAGTCCCGATAGTGCCTACCGCCGCATCCGGGGCGAAACCCTGCTTACCTTGGATGAAATGATGTTGCTCTGCGGCAAGTATGCCATTTCGATGGACAGCCTGATGCACATCAATGGCAACAGCCTTGTTTTTACGGGCCAGCAAATTGATTTTGACAATTTTGAACTGGAAGCCCATTTGGCCTATATCCTACAGCAGTTGCAAATGCTCACTGCGTCACCCAATGGCCGCATGTATTATTTGGCCAAGGATGTGCCGGTATTCCATTATTTTCAGTTTGCCGAATTGGCTGCTTTTAAGTTTTTTGCTTGGCTGAAAACTTTATTACGGCACCCAGACAATGGCAATAAAAAATTTGTACTGAGCGAAGCGGTGAACGAAAGATGGCAAACCTTGAGCGGACAAATATGGAGCACCTATGCGCAAATAGCTGCAGAGGAAATATGGAGTGCCGAAACCATCAACAGCACCATCCGGCAAATAGAATACTGCCGTGAAGCCATGCTGTTCGACAGTGAGGAAACCGTGCAACTATTATATGGTCAATTGTTGCAAATGCTCGACCGTATTGAATCACAGGCCGCCAACGGGTACAAAACTACAAACGGGAAAAGTCAGGGCGGTGCGTTTCAATTATACTACAACGGGGCTTTGCTGGGCGATAATACCATTTTGATGCAATTGGGCGATGCCCGTAGGGTTTTTATCAACCACGGCATATTAAATTATATCAATACCGGTGATGATAATTTTTGTAACTATACCTTTGCGTCATTGCAAAATATCATCCAAAAATCCACGCAGCTCAGCAAGGTAGGGGAGAAGGAACGCAATAAGTTTTTTAATGTGATGCGCAACAAAATTGAACGGCACAAATAGTATATCATGACAGCAACAACAATGCCCCTGCACTTGGTGGAATGTCCCAGGGACGCCATGCAGGGTTGGCCACATTTGATACCGACCGATAAAAAGATTGCCTACCTCAATGCCTTGCTGCGGGTAGGGTTTGATACCTTGGACTTTGGCAGTTTTGTATCGCCCAAAGCCATTCCGCAGATGGCCGATACTAAGGATGTGATCAAGGGGCTGGATATGCAGCATACGGCCACCAAACTGTTGGCGATTGTGGCCAACCTGCGAGGCGCCGAAGATGCGGTATTGCATGAGGCCATTACTTATTTGGGTTTCCCTTTCTCCATTTCCGAGACCTTTCAACAGCGCAATACCAACTCGTCCATCGCCGCATCCTTGGAAACGGTACAAACCATCCAAGAGCTTTGTATAAAAAATGATAAGCAACTGGTGGTATATCTTTCTATGGGTTTTGGCAACCCTTATGGCAACCCTTACAGCGAGGCTATTTTGCTGCATTGGATGGCGCAGATAGCTGCCTTGGGCATCGGCATTATTTCCTTGGCCGATACCGTGGGCCTAGCTACCCCAGCGCAGGTAAGCTCGGCGGTAAAAACAGTAGTGCCTGCTTATCCCGATGTGCAGGTAGGTGTACACTTACATGCCACGGCCGATAATTGGCAGGCCAAGGCGGCTGCGGCGTTGGAAGCAGGTTGCCGCCGCTTTGACGGTGCTTTAAAAGGCATTGGCGGTTGCCCCATGGCCGGCGATGAATTGGTGGGCAATATGGATATGTTGCAGATGGTGCCTTATTTTCAAAAGCTGGGATATGCGCAGGGGCTGGATAGGGAGGCGCTGCGGGAGGCTGCGGTGCTGGCGGGGACTGTGTTTATTTGAACGGCTAACTGTCATCAAACCACCAACAAATAATAACTTTGCCCACTCAATCATCAATATGGATTTTCGTTCGGAATTTACACCCAAGCCATTTGCCACCCGTATCCATTACGGCGAAAAGCTATTGTTGGCAGGCTCCTGTTTTACCGAAAACATGGGCGAAAAACTGCGGCACCATAAGTTTAGCGTGCTGGAAAATCCACATGGCATCCTGTTCAACCCCGTAAGCATTGGCAAGGCCGTTACCAGCTATATCGAAAACAAACGCTATACCGCCGAGGATCTGTTTTTTGAAAACGAACTCTGGGGCAGTTGGGACCATCATACCCGTTTTTCGGATATTACACAGGAAGGATGTCTGCAAAAAATCAATCAATCACAGGAAGCTGCTCACGCATTTTTAAAAGATGCCAATTGGATTTTATTGACGCTGGGATCGGCCTTTGTATATGAAAAGGACGGTAGCGTGGTGGCCAATTGCCACAAGGTACCTACCGACAAATTTCATCGCCGCTTATTGGCCGTAGAAGAAGTATTGGCCGTGCTGGACAATTTGATGCACCGACTGCTCATATTCAACCCCAACTTGAATATCATTTTTACCATTAGCCCCGTGCGCCACCTGCGGGAAGGCTTTATCGAAAACAACCGCAGCAAAGCCGTATTGATGCAGGCCGTACATCATTTGGTGGATAAATTCAACAAACTGTTTTACTTTCCTGCTTATGAATTGGTAATCGACGATTTGCGTGACTATCGCTTTTATGCCGAAGACATGGTGCATCCCAATTACCAAGCCACCAACTATGTGTGGGAAAAATTCATGTCTACTTGCATTGATGAGCCTACCATTGCCTTGATGAAGCAGATCAACGAAATAAGGGCCGCCCGACAGCACAAGGCTTTTAACCCTGCATCGACAGCCCATCAAAAATTTCTCCGCACTTATTTAGATAAAACAACCGCCCTGCAACAGCAATACCCTTTGTTGGATTTTGGGGAGGAGCTGCAACACTTTAGAACAGTGGAAAGTTGAAAGATGAGAGTTGAAAGTGGGAATGCGTTAACATATTTAGTCTATGGTCAATTATCCATGGACAATAGGCCTTAACACACACTATTCATTATTAACTATTCACTATTAACTTTCACCTTTCACCTTTCAACTCTCAACTCCCTAAGGGTTCACCACCACACCACCCGACACCGGCCCATTGATAGTACACTGATTGGCGGTAATAAGGGAGGCACCATCCGAGTCGTACAAAGCCCAAGTACTGGCCGATATTTTACAATCGGTCAATGTTACCTGGGTGCCCCCTGCCGTGGTTACGCCAAAGCTTTGCGAGGCATTTACTTCAATGGCCGTTAGTTCAATGGAAACGGTCAATCCGTTCATCCCAAACAGTTCCATGGCTTCCGTAGTACTTTGGTCAACACCGCTGGCCTGTACAATCGATTGTCCAATGATCAACTGACCGCCATACGAGCCGGTGTTGTTGGTAATGCCCCGCACGTTGTTGCCCGCAATACCACTATCGGAGCTGATGATGGTAACACCACTGATATGGAACTTGCCAGTCCCAGTGAGCTTTATCGCAGCCGGCCAGGTACCCCAACCGCCACCGGTAGCCGTAATGGTTACTTCGCTGATGCCGCAGTTGGAAGCCGTATTCACCACGCCATTGGGGGTACCACCCTGTCCCTCTGCAGTGATAAAAGTATTGGTTTGTCCCGAGCCAATGATATACACATAGTCCTTCATGGTTACATTTTCTTTGTACGTGCCGCTGCCAACAGCCACTTGAAACTGTAGTTGCGGGCTTGCATTTTTGATGCTTTCAATAGCTGCTTGTATGCTACTGAATGTGGCCCCGCCCGGCCATACTTGCACCGTATTAGCTGGTAGTGCCTGCGCTTGGGCAAGGGTTTGGGTAAAAATGGCTTTCGATTCGCCAACGAAAGCTTCGATGGATTGCAAATTTTCTGACATAAGTATGGTTTAATGTAAATGAAAGGATAAAGATAAGTGGCATCTTTTTATTTGCAACACGAAGAAATACCTGAAAATGTAGCGTTAATTAAAGGCGTATTAAATTATTCCTAAATTTTCAATAATTACTGAAAATAACATATCTTTGTGTTATAAATGATAGTAAGATGAAGATAGTGATAATAGGAGGCGGTTTTGGGGGCCTGCGATTGGCCCGCAAACTCAGCAACCGCCCCGGTTTTGATATTACTTTGATAGATAGGTTCAACTACCATCAATTTCAGCCTTTGTTTTACCAAGTGGCTACCGCCGGGCTGGATGCCAGCAATATTTCCTTTCCCCTGCGCAAGGTTTTTCACAAAAGCAAGAACGTGCATTTCCGTATGGCACAGGTAGAGCAAATTGATACAACCCAGAAAAAAGTACTGACCGATGTGGGTGATTTTACCTACGATACCTTGGTGATAGCCACGGGTTGCGATACGAATTTTTTTGGCAACGCCACCTTGGCGGCCAATGCTTTCCCGATGAAGAGTACGGTGGAAGCGCTGCAACTGCGGCACCGACTGTTGCACAACTTTGAAGATGCGTTAATGGTAACCGACCCCATACAATTGCAGCGTTTGATGACGATCGTGGTAGTAGGTGGTGGCCCAACAGGCGTGGAACTGAGTGGCGCTATTGCTGATATGAAAAAGTACGTACTGCCCAAGGATTATCCCGAGCTGGACTTTAGCCAAATGCACATTTATTTGTTGGAGGGGACGGGTAAAACCTTGGCTGCCATGAGTGCGCAATCATCTGCCCAATCAAAAAAGTATTTGGAAAAACTAGGTGTAACGGTGCTTACCGATACGCTTTTAAAAGAATATGATGGTAAAACGGCTTTTTTGCAAAATGGCAATACCATCGAAAGTAGTTTGGTCATTTGGGCTGCGGGCATCAAGGGCAACGTGCCCAAGGGTATTGATGCTACATTGATTACAAGGGGCAACCGCATCAAGGTAAACCGGATGAACCAAGTGGAAGGATTTGCGGATGTGTTTGCCATTGGCGATGTGGCGTATATGGAAGAGCCAGCTTGGCCCAATGGCCATCCACAAGTGGCACCGGTAGCCATGCAGCAAGCCGATGTATTGGCCAAGAACCTGCGCTTTATGGAGATGAAAAGCGGTGCTGCACAGTTGGAAGCATTTGTGTACCACGACAAAGGCAGCATGGCCACCGTAGGTCGCAATTTAGCGGTGGTGGATATGCCCAAACCCAAGCTGCACCTCGGTGGCTTTTTGGCTTGGATGATTTGGATGGGCCTGCACCTGATGCTGATATTGGGTGTAAAGAACCGGTTTTTTGTATTCAGTAACTGGCTGTACAATTATTTTACGTACGATCAAAACCTGCGGTTGATATTTAGGGAGTTTTATAAGGAAAAAAAGCCAATTAGCTAATGTGCTGATGTGATAATGAGCTAATGGGGAATGTGCAAATGTGCAGATGCCTACGGCCAAGCGGTACGCATGGTGCAAATATGCAAATGTTAAATTTGTTGCGTCTAACTATTGGGCATGTGCCTTCAGGTTGAAAGTAAAGAATCAGTGTAATTAGTGCAATCTTTAAAAATTTGTGCTAAGAATTTGAAGCCTGTCGACCGTCAACCAGTAACTGTCATCGATCCTCGCCCATCGGTCAACGAATAACGGTCATCGGCCAACGCCTTTACAACTGTCAACTACTACAGCAATGAAACATACATTTTTATCAGCAGCATGGAACCAGCTCATCATGGCCAACTATATTGTTGACCCGGCCGTACTACAGCCCTATTTGCCCGCTGGCACGGAATTGGATTTGTGGCAGGGCAACTGTTATGTAAGCTTGGTGGGCTTTCTGTTTCAGCAAACCAAGGTAAAGGGCATTAAAATACCTTTTCACATCAATTTTGAAGAAGTAAACCTGCGCTTTTATGTGCGCCACAACGATGGAGGGGTATGGAAGCGGGGCGTGGTGTTCATCAGCGAAATAGTGCCCAAGCCGGCTATTGTATGGGTAGCCAATACCATTTTTAAAGAAAATTACCGCACCTGCCAAATGAAGCACCACATCGAACAAACCCCCGACTGGTTATATGTGGGCTACCAATGGCGGCATCAAGGGCATTGGAACAGCCTTTCGGTAGTAGCGGATCCGGTGGCCCTGCCGTTATCTGCGGACAGTGAAGCCGAATTTATCACCGAACACTATTGGGGCTACAGTAAAAAGACGGAACAACATACGATCGAGTATGCAGTAGAACATCCCCGCTGGAATATACATCGGGTAGAAACCTTTGAAATCCATTGCCGCTTTGGCGAACTCTATGGTGCAGCTTTTGCCGCCCTCGATAACCGTGCACCTGATTCGGTTTTATTGGCGGCAGGGAGTAAGGTTGCGGTGGGGGATAGGAGGGTTATAGCGAGTAGTTAATAATGAATAGTTAATAAGGAATAGTGGGAAGTTGAAAGTGGATAATTGATAATGCCATGCCTACGGCCCGCCTGAATGAAGCAGTCGGGCAGGCTTGGTGGCGCTCTGCGCCAGATAGTTGATAGTGTGAGCCTGCGGGGTAGTTGATATTTTTTCCTTTGTAAAATAATCCGTGTAATAAGTGTAATCTTCCACAATCCGTGTTAAAAAAATCCGTGTAATCCAACTGCCGCAGGCATGTCTGTGGAATCCTTCATAATCGTTAACAAAAATAATCCGTGTAATAAGTGTAATTCAATAAAATCCGTGGTAAAAAAATCTATGTAACCTAACTGCCGTCAGGCAGGTTTGCGCAATTGGTCTTCCTTCGTGGTAAAGTAATCCGTAATCCGTGTAATAAGTGTAATTCAATAAAATCCGTGGTACCCCTGTCAACTTTCCTTCAAAAACTGCCTCGCCCTCACCACAAACGCCGGGCTTTGGTGCGGCAACTGATCTTCAATCAATAATTTTACTTCCGGGATGATTTCGGGGTATTGTTGTGCTAAATTGCCCAGCACAGTGAGCGAAAACGCTTTTACGGCCACGGCTTCGGTAGGGGAGGCCACATAACCAAAGCAAATATCCATCACCGCACCCTGATGTTTTTTGGGGATGGCCACATGTTGCAAGAGTCGCACACTGTTGCGCTTTACGGCATTGTGCAATTGGGGCTGTTGTATTTTTTTGATCAATCGGGCAAAATGTTTTTTAATCAATTGGGGATGGGCCTCCACACAATAACTCACCGGCCAAGCGGCCCTTTGCACTACTCGGTATTCATCGCCCAAAAACAAGTTGAACAGTTCATCAAACCGTTGTTGCGAACTACCCACCCACTGCACAATGGTATCGCAGTTGGCCTTGCTGTGTTCCAATAAAATCTGTTCCCGGAGTTGCATGGTGTGAAATTATAAAATTGTACTTTCATGGCGAAATCAACATGGTACCAATTACAATTTTACAGCAATACGCCATCGGAGCAGCGCAGCTTTCGCCCTTGGGCACAGGCCTTATCAATGCCACTTGGTTGGCTACCCTGCCCCATGGTCAAAGGTTTGTATTGCAGCGCATCAATACCCATATATTCCGCCAACCGCAGGATATTGACCATAACCTACAAGTGTTGGGGCGCTATTTTCGAGAGGAGCATCCGCCATATTGCTTTACTCAACCCATCGCAAGCGTTACGGGTGTAACCATGGTCCAAGCCGAGGGGGATTGGTACCGGCTCTTTGCTTTTATAGACGGGTCGCATACGGTAGATGTAGTGCAAACCCCAGCGCAGGCTTATGAAGCCGCCCGACAGTTTGGCTTATTTACTTATTTGTTAAAAGATTTTGATGCCAACAAACTAAAAATCACGTTGCCTGATTTCCATAACCTCCCATTACGTTATAACCAATTTCAAACCGCTTTGCAAAGGGCCACTCTACAGCGGTTACAGACAGCAGCAACCGCTATTGGGCAAGTGCAACAATACAATGACATCTTGCACCAATACCAACAACTGTTGCCACAATTAAAAGCAAGGGTTACGCACCACGATACCAAAATCAGCAATGTGTTGTTTGATGCCAGCGGACAAGGGCTTTGTGTGATTGATTTGGATACCGTAATGCCGGGCTATTTTCTCAGCGATGTGGGCGATATGCTGCGTACCTACCTGTGCCCAGTAAGCGAAGAAGAAGCCGATTTTGATAAAGTGGTGGTGCGGCCGGCATTTTACCAAGCTATTGTACAGGGCTATGGTGATGCCATGGGCGATGCATTAAATAGTATTGAAAAGCAACAGTTTTTATTTGCGGGCAAAATGATGACCTATATGCAGGCCCTCCGTTTTTTGACCGACTACCTCAACAATGATACCTATTACGGTGCCCGTTATGAAGGGCATAATTTGATAAGGGCGGGCAATCAATTGGCCCTGTTGCAACAGCTTTTTTTGCTGGAAGCTCAGTTGTAAAGCCCCATCACCCGTAAATACCCAACAGCGGGTATTGTGGCGGCGGTTATAGCAGCTACTTTCGACAAAAAATATAGGATGAAAAAATTGATATTACCCTTATTGTTGTTGTGCAGCTCTTTCGTGATGGCACAAACCGAACTGCCCGCCATTGCAGCCGCTAAACGTGCCGCTTTCTTTATACCGCAAAAAACCTGCAACCAATATAAATTGGAACCTGCCAAAGGCGATGCCTGGATGAAGGTGTATAATAACATGGCCGAGGGTGCAACGGTGCAGCGGGTAAACGATATCCGTTGGCAGGCAACCAACAAAACTGCAGCACTGGCTTGGTACAAGGCCAATTACCGACTGCTGAGCGAGGGCGGCCAAGAAGTGGAAGACGGTCTGCCCGAGCCAACTGGGGTGGATGTTTGGAACGTATATCGTCCCAGCAAGGAGATGAGCGATATGATGGCAGCCATGGGCGTAAAGCAAGAGCAGTACACTTTTACTTTTGTGGTGGATAAATACGTGGGCAAAATATTTGTGGGTGCCGCTGAAGGCCAAACGCTGGAGCAAGTGTGGCAGTTAGCCAAAGAGGGCGTAAAAGCTACTTTGAAAGCAGCGGGCAAGCCCAAGTTAGCGGCGTTGATATTATAAAGCAATGACCATTTACGGCGCAATACCAGCTTGCGCTTCGCTTTTGTTGCGAAACATTAAGGAATTAAGATTCATTAAGAAAGCCTGTATTATTCAATTTCAAAACCTCATTCGTTGGGTGCAAAACCTATCAGTCAAAACTTAATAGCCCTTAATGCCTTAATGGTTTATTTACTTTTCTCTTTTAAAAGTATCTATATTCAGGTTACTTTGGTATTGCTCGGTAAATTATTTTGGTTCAATACCCGCCAATGCCTCCCATGTTTTCCGCAACTCTACTTCATCAATGGTAGCATGTTGCAATTGCTCTTGCATGGCCGGGTTTTGATAAACCATATCCGAGTTTTTGAGCAAGCGGGCAGATGTATGAAACTCTACTGCCCCTGTTTGTACCGCCAATGCCGCAATATTGCCCGAACGCACCCCGCTGCCGGGCATGATGGTAATCCTATCATCGGCTTGTTGTATTAAATCGGCAATGGTATTGGCCCCACTAACGGCATCCGGTTGCAGCCCCGATGTTAATATCCGTTCAAAGCCACAAGCGATCACCTCTTCCAAAGCCGTAGCCGCATCGGCCACCCGATCAAAAGCACGGTGAAAGGTAACGCCCATGGGGTAGGCCAACTCCACCAAACGGCTGCAACGTTCCTTATCCACTTGCCCATCGGCTGTTAAAATGCCCAGCACCACGCCATCGCAGCCCAGTTCCTTGCACAGTTGCACATCCTGTTGCATCATGATAAACTCATCCGCACTGTACAAAAAGTCACCTCCCCGTGGCCGAATGATGGGGTAGAGTTGGATGCTGGTTTGCTCCCTCGCCGCTTTGATAAAGCCCTGCGAAGGCGTAGTGCCACCTTCCCCCGGGCCTTGGCACAACTCAATGCGATGGGCGCCGCTGCGCTGGATGATGCCGCAGCTTGCTATGTCGAATGCGATGACTTCTAACGCGAACATTTTCATTAGTGAATAATGAATTATTAAGAGTGAATAGTGACGAGTAACGAATATAGAATTCGTGTAATTAGTGCAATCATATAAAATTCGTGTCCAAGTATTCATTACTCAAATCAGCCACTTCGCCTGATACAGCTTGGTCTCCCTGTTGCTTTTCACACTGTACGCAAAGCCTTCCTGTATAGCGTATGCGCCGTACTGCCCTTTTTTATTCAGTGCCAAAAAGCCCACTTGCAGGGTCTTAGCCTTGGCCCTGTCACGCTTTACAATACGCTCCACGGCTTTTTTACAAGCCATTTCAGGGTGATAACCTTGACGCATGAACTCCACCACCAAGTGCGTACCACAGATGCGGATCACTTCTTCGCCGAGGCCGCTGGATGTGGCGGCACCCACTTCATTGTCAACAAACAGCCCCGCACCAATGATCGGCGAATCGCCCACCCGACCATGCACTTTAAAAGCCATGCCGCTGGTGGTAACACCGCCCGACAGGTTGCCCTTGGCATCCATCGCCACCAGGCCCATCGTATCGTGGTTGGGTGTTCCATCATCAAAAAATGGCGGTGCAAAAGGGCCGTGCTGTTGCTTGGCCTGCTGCTTTTCTATATTGATAACAGGGGCGTATTCGCTTTTTTTCAGCCAGTCGGTGTAGGCTTTTTTGGCTTCTTCCGATAGTTCGCCCGTTTCCAACGGAAAGCCGTTTTCCATGGCAAACTGCTGGGCCCCATCGCCCACCAAAATCACATGCGGGGTATTTTCCATCACTTTGCGGGCCACCGATATGGGGTGCTTGATGCGCTCCATGCCCGCCACGGCACCACAGTTGCTGTGCTCGTCCATGATGCAGGCATCGAGGGTAACAATGCCGTCCCTGTCGGGAAAGCCGCCTATCCCCACGCAGCAGTTCTGCTGGTTTTCCATGTGTACGGCACCGGCTTCCACAGCATCCAGCGCCCGCCCGCCCTTGCCCAGTATTTGCCAAGCCGCTTCGTTTACTGGCATGCCACTGTCCCAGGTGGACACCACAATGGGCTTCTGCGCCGCTTCCCAATTGCTGGCCATGCTTTTGCCCGCCGCCAGCAGGGGCGCTGTAAGGGCCGTATAGCTCAAAAATTTTCTTCTGTTGATCATGTTTGTTTTTTAGAACACATATGGGTTATTGCTGCCCCTTTGTCAGTTGATTCATCAACTTGGCTGTAAAGTATTAAAAAAATGGCAAATGGGGATGGGGTTTAATGAAGGGATTAATCCGGGCACGAATTGTTTCGCAAGGCGGGGCAGGTTGCGTCTCGCTTAACTTGCCAGATAGCAGTGGGGTGCTTCCATCTGTGGCCCGTCCATTGAACTTTTATTGGTGCAAGCGTCTCGCTTGTGCCTTGCTTGCTTTAGCAAGTATAGGGGACATGTTAGAAGTATTTGTTGCTGGGCAGACTTTGAGCAAAACAGCTTTTAGCGGCACAAGCGAGACGCTTGCGCCATTGAGCAGCTTTTAAGCTCGTTACGTAGCGGCGGCAGTTTGTGGGAAGGTAAGCTTGCGCCAATGGAGTACGATGTTTTTCGAAATCTAATTATATATTACGTCTCGTTTTCGGTTTAGTTAAGTGATCTCTTATTGCTTGATCAAAATTCGCTTCTTGCAATAATAAATCTAAACGAATTTTGTAGAATGCTGTGGCGGAATTGTATCCCATCCCTTTAGCCTTTTTATTTTTAACCTCATTTTCTTTGGACGGAATCTCTGAAAGTAAAATTGCTTTTTCATTGTCATTAACAGCCTCTCTATAATTTCCAATTTGTTTTAGCGAAAGGGATCGAAGAAAGTAATTGTTTGGATCGTATGGTAATAATTTAATAGCAGTTGAAAAGTCGTCGATTGCATCAAGATGGAAATCGAGAGTTTGTAAACATATTCCTCTGTTCGTATAGGACTCGTCATCATAAATGCCAGATTTGACGGCAAGGTCAAATTTCAATAATGCTTCAGTATATTTTTTGTCATCATAAAGTTTATTTGCCTCATCAAGAGAAAGAATCATTTCACGAGTTAACCCTGGGCCATTTGAATTTTGATTGCTTGCTACCTCTTTTTTAGAGATATTTAGAAATCGTTTGAATAAATTAACCATATGATTTTTTGTTCAAATATCGCCTAACGTTCAAGGGTTGGCGATGTTGGAATTTTGAAAAAAGTCTGCCCTGAACTTCTGCTAAATTAATAATTTTGTACGGGGTATGGTTTATGTAAATCACTCATCACTCACCGCCCTCCTTCCGGCAAGCCATAACCATATTGCTGTACCCCGGCAGCCAACTGATCGTATATTTCCATATTCGGTGGCAGGGTAGTGCCCAAGCCATCCACATAGCGGTTGAACATACAGAAGGCGGCGGCTATCAGTACCGTATCATGTATTTCCAAGTCGGAAGCGCCGGCCTGTTTGGCACGGTCAATGTCTGCTTGTTGTACCGCCAGCCCGCTTTCCCTTACTTTGCCGGCCAAGGCCAGCAGGGCTTTTAGTTTGTCGGAAATATCGGCCGTTTCGGGATTGGCAAAAACCTGCTGCTTGAGGGTGTCATCTTGCAGGTGCTGCTTGGCCATGGCGCCATGAAAAGTGGAACAGAAATTACAGTCGTTCTTTTTGGATACATAAGCCGCAATCAGTTCCCTTTCATATTGCAGCAGGCCATTGTCTTGCCGCAGCAGCACATTTACCAGGTCGTTGAGGGGTTTGGCGGTTTCGGGACGGTAAATCATGGGGCCCACTATGCCGGGCATATCGTTGTTCAATTGAATGTAAGCCATAAGAGGTTTTTTAGCTGTTTACAATAATTAAATATAAATAATCCGCGGGGAAAATGAATGCATCGGGTGATTTTTTTGTAAAGACTGTGGGCGGGATTGTGTTGGGTGTCGGATGCGGCTGTGCTGGTAACGCCATGTATATTCTAGCAAAAGGGTTTCTGTCAATCCAATTATCGGGAGGCCAAATACTCGGTACCTGCCTACCGTCAGGCAGGTTTAAGGCCAATCCAGTTAGCGGCAAACTAAATACTGAGTATTTAAGGTCAATCTAACCAGCGTAAGGCTAAATACTCGGTATTTAGCGTCAATCCAGTCAGCGGGAGGCTAAATACTGGTTATTTGGGGACAATCCAATCGGATTGATGCAAAATGGAGCAGTTTTCGGACCAATCCAGTTGGATTGATGTAAAATGGAGCGGTTTTGAGGCCAATCCGGTTGGATGCATGCAAAATGTTGCAGTTTTCATGGTTCGATAACTAAGAACCGTTGGCCGTTGATTGGATGCGGGCAGTAATCGGCCGGAACTGCCTGTGGGCAAAGGCGGTTGGGCTGCGCTAGACTGTCGCCCAAACGATAAGGGAATATCTATTGGTCAATATTGTTATTTTACGTGAGGGCTTACGTATCATTGCTTTAGTAATGGGCGTAAAAGGCAGGAATTTTATAATTGTATTAACTTATTGTTTTGTCTTTGCGGACGGCTGAGCTGGCGGGCTTAGCAAAGGTGCGGCCTCTGTAGTGGGTTTTTCATATCTCTGTAGGTTCAGCAATTCCAAGCTCTCGGCCTTTTTGTCAATGATTTTTCCGTCTTTGGAAAAAAGAAAATGGTGAGGAAATTCACCTTCCCAATTATATTGTTCCGCAAATTCTGATTGAAAATCCGTTTGGTGCAATGCCAAGTAACAATTTTCTTTTTTCAAATTATAGGTAGCGATTATTTTTTTCCAACTTAATGAGTCATTTTCGAAAAAAATCCAAAGTGGTTTTAGATTGTCAGCGTTGTCGTACTTTTTGTCAGCGGCATATTTACTTATTTCTTCAATGCAAGGCTTGCACCATGATCCACAAAAATCCAAATAAATATATTTTTGCGTTGCAGTATTAAATAGTTCATTCAACGAGGTTTTATTCATGTTGTAGCCGTACAATACATGATTGCCAATTTTATCATTCATAAATACGCTGCCCATTTTTCTTTGGCCATATGTTTCCAGTTCTGCAACAAAGGGGCTTACAGTTATCTGTTTTTTAATTTCGTCAATGTTAATGCCCATCTTGCCATTTAATAGGTAGTTGTTTTTTGTAGCCAATAAAAGGATGTACTGTTTTGTTGTGTCATCATAGTTTGAAATTCGCTGTAAGATTGCCGGTAAAGCGAAATTGTCATCTTTGAAATCATTATCGAGTATTTGTTCATAATAAATTTTCATACCCCACCAATAGGGCCAGTACTTTGGTGTTAGCTTTTGGCTTAGCTCGTACGTTAAAAGTTGAAGGCAAGAATCAGCATAGCGCTTAATCGCATCTTCCATTTTAGGCCTTTCTTTTTTATATGTGATTTGCGTTTTAGTAAAATAATGTGCGAGTAAATATTGCTGTAAGTAATAGCTGGCGGTTTTTGATTTGCTTATGTTTGTGTATTTGAGCGCTATATTGGCAATGGCTTTTTTTGATGCCGTCAATAAGGTTTGGTGGGTGAAAAATTGCGATATCCCGGCCTTGCTCATTTTCGAATACAGTGATGCATCAAAATTACTTGTTAAGTATTGCTCCTCATGCTCGTTGATGCAGGCTGAAATCCCTTTTATAATCTTAACGCTGTCAAGGAATTCGCCTTGTTTGGTATTCTTTAATACAGTGTATTCAATTTCTATTGTTTGATTGGGCTCGACGTAAAACTCATTAAAGCCCAATAAAATAAATGTGGGTTCTGTTAAACTCAATTGAATGGTTGTGGTAAGCCCATCGTTTTCTATTGTGTGAGCAGGAGGCGCTATAATGCCATTGTTTGCTAACCTATATTGTTCGTACTGTTGAAAACTTGCGAATTTTTTATCAATAGCATTTTTATAGTGTATAACAATGGTGGTATTGCTTTTTGTAAGCGCATTCGTGTTGTTGTTTGTAATACTTTTATCTTGGTCAAGACAAGCTGTGAAAACAAACAAAAAGAGTAGTAAATTCAAACGCATGTAATAAGTATATGTAAAAATAAAAGGCTGGTTCAAAGGCCTTTTAGTAGCTGCATCAATATGGTAAAACGATATGATGCTGCCGCTTATTTACAATTGAACCAGCCTTATTTGTTTAGCACCAATATGTGCCGCCGCCGCTAGTTACGCAATAGTTGTGACAGCTTGTTCCACCTACATCTGCAGGGCACATGCCCCAATGATTAGAGCCGCTGTCATGGTGGTGTGCGAGCGAACCTCCGCTACCCCAGCAAGAATCGCATGGGCCACCGTCTTCTACCATGGCCAAACCGCCTTTAATTTTTTTCATTTCTGCTTTGTTCAATTTGCCTTGGATGTAATCAAAGCTTGTTCTTTTCGATTTCATTTTGTTTAATTTTAGGTTAAAAAAAATTGCCATAGCTTTTAGCGTCAACGGCATTGGCTCAAGTTTGGCAATCTATCGTTTGCAACCAATAGACGTAAGCTTCCAAACTTAGTTTTACTTGTGCTTATTAAAGTAAAAAGGTTATATAATATCATGTTAATAAAAGTTTTGGGAATAGTGTATGCCTGCTTTTTTTGTTATACTTACCATTACTGGGTACCCAAGCGGTATAGCACCTCTTGATGCCTGATTTTGATTGATTAATCATTACGGTACATTTTTTAAATAGCATGGTATGGTTTCTTAAAACGTTATTACATACGTATTAATAAGTATTTTACCATTCGAACATCACTACTCTTTTCGCTGTTATTTCAGCTTGTGTTGCTTATTAGATTACTTGTTTATATATGGAACGAATAATTGATCATACATTTACGGTTAAAGAAAATGATGCAATCGCAGTTTAAGTAATCGTGTTGTTGATTGATTTCATATAACACGTCCTCGTTCACAAGTCCCCATACTTCTACATATCTTAACAAAAATATAAAGGCTTGAAACACTACACACAGCGCAATCGCAAAATAAAAATTAGTTTACACAGTATCCTCAAGTTGCTGAATTGTCATCATAAATTGCAGTTAACTCAAAAGTTAGTTGCTAAACAAATATATTACATTATTTGAATATTACATCATTTTGCTAGAGTTTTTCTCTTCTTTTAATTTTTAGTACAACAGTATGTTATTACGCAATCCATTCGGCTAAATAGTGGGGCAACACGTATACTCCAACGCAATGTATTATTAGGCAATTCAGTCGAATTTCTGCAAGATGGAGCCGTTTTTCGGTCGAGCCCGGATGAAGTCTGGTTAATTTTCAAGGCCAAACGCCACCGTTAACCGCTCAAAACCATCCCAATGGCCGCTGTATTGCATCCCTTCTCTTACATGCCCCCTTTGTATAGAAATAGTTTCATTTACTGTACTACTGTAGGGATTTTTTTTGGCAGTCCATTCCTGCAATTCCCTTTCGAAAATGTATAAAGCAAGGATTTGCCCTTTGGTAATATGGGCTTGTCTTACTTTTTTGCCGTTTATTTCCAAATGAGCGATGGCTTTATCCTTGTAATGATCAATTTTTATTACACGTTCCTCCGACCCAAAACATCCTTCTGTTTCATAGCGAACGGTGGTGGTGGTGTAATATTTGTTGCGGCACCCCGGCCCAATAAAAACCAAGCAGAGCAAAAGAATATAGGTGGTGATTTTTTTGTGCATCCAATCACTTCTGTCTAATAGCATGGCACACTTTTATTGGTTCAATAATCATCCCCCAGCGCAAAAATCTGTTTCCTCGTTTTCCATTTGCCCTTGGTAAAGTCGGGAATGGTTTGTACCCGCCCGCCTTCGGCAATGGATTTTTCGCTCAGCGGGGTAATGCTGTACCAAGCCGCCAAATCATATACATCCATCGGAAACTCGGCCTTGCGCTTGATGCATTCGATAAAAGCATGGTCCACAAAAAAATCCATGCCGCCATGTCCGGCACCTTCGGCTTCCTTACCATATTTTACCCACAGCGGATGGTCGTTTTCTTTGATCCATTTTTCACTGCTGTCCCAGCGATGGCTTTTGGCCGCCATCTTTTCAAAATAAATCATGCCCTGCTCGGGACTGCCCCAGCCGAAATCCTGCCACAGCCCCTCGGTGCCCTGTACCCGAAAGCCGAGGTTGTAAGGGCGGGGCAGGGTGGTATCATGCGTGAGCAAAATGGTTTGCCCATTGGCGCACTGTATCTGGGTGTTTACAATATCGCCCTGTTTAAATTTTACCTTGGCATTGGGATGGTTGGCACCGCCCTTGGGGTGGCCTACAATATAGTTGTGCAGTCCACGGGCTTGGGTGGATATGGAGCTGAGCTTGGTCATGCGGTTGCCCCTATTGATGTCCATCATCACGGCTATGGGGCCGAGACCATGCGTGGGGTACAGTTCGCCATTACGGTTTACATAATGGTTGGTGCGCCACTGTGCCTCACTGTAAGCCTTGGGGCCAAATTCGGCACCGCTGTTGTAGGGCGTTACGCCATCGTTGAGCAGCACGCCCCGCAGGTCGTGCTCGTAGCCGCCCTGTCCGTGCAGCACTTCGCCAAAATAACCCTTGCGCACCATGTGCAGCACGGCCATCACATCCCGGCGGTAGCACACGTTTTCCAACATCATTACGGGTATGCCGGTTTTTTCGGATACCTGCACCACTTCCCAACAATCTTGCAGCTTCATGGCACCGCAAACTTCCATGCCTACGATTTTGCCCGCTTGCATGGCATCCACGGCTTGGGGTATATGCCATTCCCAGGGCGTGCAGATTACCACGGCATCCACATCGTCCCGCTTCAGCAGGTTGCGGTAATCGTAATCGCCGTTTTTGTAAATGGCGGGCTCAGGGCGGTTGTACTTTTTAATCTCGGCCAAGGCTTCTTGAATGCTGCGTTCCTGAGGGTCGGCCAGGGCGATAACCTCCACATCGGGCCGCTGGCAAAAATTGCCGATGTGCTCATGGCTGCGCAGCCCGGCCCCGATGATGCCGATGCGTATCTTATCCAGTTTTGTTTCGTTGGAAGCCATCAGGTTGTTGGCAAAAGCCAGGCCCATGCCCGCCAAAGCCGATTGTTGCAAAAATTGCCTACGGTTCAAAGTCATGCGAATGGTTTTGATAAAAGATTAATGATGGAAGGTGAGTTTTTGCAGCATGTCGGTAGAAAGAGTGTCGGCATACAGCCCGTAAGCACTGGTGAGCACACCTTTGTGCTGTCCATCCCTAGAAGCGATGGCATAGACCACATCTTCGTCGCTGGGGTTGGTATCGCCCTCAAAACGGTATACTTCCACCACCTCAAACTCGGCGGGGTTGAGGCAGATGCCGTTATCGTGGCAACGCAGTTTATCAAAATCAATGTTGAGGTTAAGGGTGTAGCCCCTTTCTTTGAGGCCCTGTAGTGCCTGCACCACGGTATCGTAAGTTGTCATGTTGATTTTTTGTTATAAAGTTAAGGGTTTGGCTGTTTGGTTGTTCAATGTTCGATTGTTCAATTGTTTAATGTTTCAGAGGTTTAAAGTTTAAGGTTTGGGGTGTGATAGTTTTAAAACATTTGAAAGTTCGGTATAAGTGCTGTCAATTTAACAGGTGGGTCAACTTTATTTTGACCTTAAATTGATACTCTAAGTAAAAACCTACCTTTCAGAACGGGTTTGTGACATTTTGCTTATTGCTGGCAATTTGGATGGTCATTGGGGCAACCATAAGTAACAATATCAGGCTGCGTTTTCATATAAATTCCTATTTTTAACATCATTGCAAAACCAATATATGTGGGCATTAGGCGGACTTTTTTATGCGGCTATATATGTGCTATTGGCACTGGTAGTGCTAATATTACTTGCTGCTGCGGTATTTGCCAAACGTAGAAAACTAATGTATTTAATTTTAGCGATGGTTTTTGGATGCTTTATCTTTATTTACTATACCACCAATAAAGCCAATTACAAGGCAGCTCAGTTAGCGCACGTTGGCACTTATGAATTGACTAATTATCCCGATTGCGATTCCTGCATTTTGGCACTTAAGGAAGATAATACTTACACAGTAACAGACAAGACAAAAAAAATAGAATCTGGCGATTGGCATTATGATTTTGGTGCTGACTATTTTATCGTTTACTTGAATAATGAGCGGGACCAATTAGGGGTAGGAAGGTTTCGCTATGTTTATTCTAAAAACACTTACAATAAAACGATTAAATATTGAATGCACTTTCCCCTGCAGGGATACCCAAAATGATACTTTGGGCAAATTTATTATTTGTGTTTCACTGTATTGAGCTATGAAATTTTAAACTGCGAATTAGTGTATTGCCCGCAATTCACCAAGACGTAAGTAGGCTAAAGAACTCATTTAAGCAGCACCTGTCCGATACCCTTCTGGTTGGGGAGGCGGGTATTAGCATATTGGCCCAATATCCTGCTTAACGCACCGAGTTGAATTTTGCACATCTGCACATTTGCACATCTGCACATTCTCTTACTTTTTCCCGAACAATAACGCCCTTTTCTTGTTTTAATAACATACAACTTAAAACAAAGGCTATGCGCAAGGGAATTACAGCAGCGATGAAAGCAACGGTGGAACTTTCCGTAAAGGCGTTGGACAATTTGCAATTGAAAGGGTATCGTTTTGTTCAGGTACACGGACTTACATTGGACAAGCATTTTGATTACATGGAACCAAGTATTATGGTGTTTGTTCCTTTTAAAGAACTGCCCACCGACCCGCTAGAACGGGATATTTACGAACCCATCAACAGCGAACTCCTGTACAAATGGGCCGCCGAAAAAAATGAATACCCGCAAATGTTATTGTCTAGAAATTAGAGGGTATTTTTTATCAGGTGCAAACGGGATTCTCGTTTAAAGAAAACCTTTTGCCCCTATTTATTGCCTGAACAACAAACGGGTTTATGACATTTTCGTTACATCCCTGTTTCACTGAATGGAATCTGCAAAGTCACTCCTATTTATTGTATCCTACCAAGCCAAAGGAATTAGCTAATCAGCTAATCAACAACCCGCTCTCTCATCCTACTTAGGTACACAATCGCCAACACCGTAGCACTCGCCGTAATGCACAGGGTAACGGTAGCGCCCCAATAATACCATAATACGCCGGTAAAGCTGCTAGCGGCCAGTGCGGCTAAACTTTGCAGTCCGGCAAAAGTGCCAATGGCCGTGGCCGTTTCGGTACGGGGCACCATATTGCTGATCCATGCTTTGGCAATACCGCCGGTAGTAGCGGCGTACAGGCCATAAAATGTAAACAGGGCAATATATACTTCCAGTTTTTGGCTAAACGCAAAGCCGATATATACCAAGGCAAAAACAAACAAGCCCAGTAGCAATACCCTTTTCATACCGAGTTTATCCGCCACCATGCCCGCTGGGTAGGAAAAAAGCGCCTGCACCAAATTGTAAAAAATATAAATGGCGATCACGGCTGTGTCAGTAAGGCCGCTTTCTTTCATGCGCAGCAGCAGAAACACATCGCTGCTATTGAAGAGGGCAAAAAAGAGCAGACCGGTTACCAAATGTTTATAATCGGCGGGGGCCTTTTGCCAATATTTTAAAAAGGAAAAGAGTCCGGGCCGGGGTGCCACTTGGCGGGGCTTGGGTTTTTCTTTGATTAAAAATGTAGCGGCTATGGCCAACAGTCCCGGTAAAAAAGCAATGACAAACAACAGCTTGTATTGGCCGGGATAATAATACAAAAATACCAATGCCAGTATCGGTCCCAGTACGGCACCCATGGTATCCATGCTGCGGTGAAAACCGAACACCCTGGCCTTGGTACCTGGGGTGGCTTCGTCGCTCAGCAGGGCATCCCTTGCTGCGGTGCGGATGCCCTTGCCCATACGGTCCATGGTACGGGCAATAAAAATCCATAGGGGATGGGCCAAAACGGCCATCAGCGGTTTACTGATGGCGCTGAGGCCGTAGCCCCATTGCACAAAGGGTAGCCGCTTGCCACTGATATCGCTCCATTGCCCAAACCAAGGTTTGCTCAGGCCCGATACGGCTTCTGCCAGTCCTTCCAAAAAACCAATCAACATCACCGAAAAGCCGATATGTTTTAAAAAGATGGGCATGATGGGGTACAACATCTCGCTGGCCACATCGGTAAACAGGCTTACCATCGACAATAGCCATATCGTTCGGGAAATAATCGGTTGCCGTGCAGATGTAGGTGGAATGGACTGCAATTTTTTTTGCTGGGAAGATAGGGAAAAAATGGATACTGGATACTAGATGCTAGATACTCGATACTCGGTACTAGATACTAGATACTAGATATTGAATGTTAGTATCCAGTATCCAGTATCCTGTATTCACTATCAAAATATGAATGCTACAGGTTCCCCCTGGCATCCTGTTCCCTTTCGAGTGCTTCAAACAAAGCCTTGAAATTGCCCTTGCCAAAGCTTTTGGCGCCTTTGCGCTGTATGATTTCGAAGAAGAGGGTAGGCCTGTCTTCAACCGGTTTGGAAAATATCTGCAACAGATAACCTTCTTCGTCACGGTCGATCAAAATGCCCAAGCGGCTCAAGGGTTCTAGGTCTTCGTCAATTTCACCCACCCTGTCCAGCACATCGGCATAGTAAGAGGCAGGCACTTTTAAAAACTCCACGCCCCGATTTTGCAAATCGGTTACCGTTTCGATGATATTGTTGGTGGCTACGGCCACATGCTGTACGCCCTCACCATCGTAAAAATCCAAATACTCTTCTACTTGGCTTTTCTTTTTGCCCTCGGCGGGTTCATTGATGGGGAATTTTACATAACCATTGCCACTGCTCATTACCTTGCTCATGAGGGCGCTGTACTCGGTGGAAATATCCTTGTCGTCGAAACTGAGGATGTTTTTAAAGCCCATCACGTTGCTATAAAAATCCACCCAAGTATTCATTTGGTTCCAGCCCACATTGCCCACACAATGATCTACGTACAACAGGCCGGTAGGGGCGGGGTTGTAATGCGATTCCCATTTTTTAAATCCGGGCATAAAAGTGCCGTGATAGTCTTTTCTTTCTATAAACAAATGCACCGTCTCGCCATAAGTGTGGATGCCGCTCATGACCAAGCTGCCATCTGTATCGGCGAGGGTTTGCGGCTCCATATAGCTTTGGGCACCGCGGCTGGTGGTTTCCTGCCAAGCGGCGGTGGCGTCATCTACTTTTAAAGCCAACACTTTTACACCATCGCCATGCTTATAAATATGGTCGGCGATGGGATTGTTGCCACGGAGGGGCGTGGTAAGCACAAACGTGAGTTTTTCTTGGCGCAGTACATAGCTTACCCTGTCTTTAACACCCGTTTCGGGGCCGGCATAGGCAAGGCTTTGAAAGCCGAAAGCCGTTTTGTAATAATGGGCGGCCTGCTTGGCATTGCCCACATAAAACTCTACATAATCGGTACCATGTAGCGGTAAAAAATCTACGGTATGAACGGCACCACTATCGGGCGCTGAAATAGTTGATTGCATGATAATTGTACATTAAAACGTTAAAAAAAGAAGGTGTTAGGGCGTTAGCGGTTAGAGTAAGGTATTATCCATGGCCAGTGCTTCCATCAGCAAGGTATAATGCCTGCGGAGGTCGTTGAAACGTTTATGTGGATAATCAGGTTTCATTTGGCTACAAAGATATACAAAAAGTACTGCTATGGCGATGTCTGTATCTTTTTTTTGGGAAGGTTGAAATGGGTAGCGATGGCGTATAGAAAATTGCGCCACTTTCAGGGCAAACGCATCTAAATTAAACTTAGGAAAAGCAGCCATTTGCCTTGATGTAACGAGGCAAAAAGTGAGTCACCTTCCACCAGTTCCGAGGTGAACCACATCATTTAGTTCGGTCCGCCATAGGCGGATTTTTTGGGGAGGGGTCCCAAAAAAAGGACTAAATGCAGTGGTGAACCCGGAACGAGGCCAGCCGGCCCGAGGCATGCACAAGCAATCGGCCAATGGAATGCAGCGATAAAGCTAGTACAGCGACAATTCGAACACTATAAAACTACATGCGTTTGCCCTACGCCATGTTTGATTAAACCCAGCTATAAATAAAAATGGTATAACTTCATATACAAATGGACATACTAGAACAAGCGATACCATATTTAATCATTGCGGGCAAATCCACCATGGTATATATCTTCATGATACTGGCCATCCGCATTTTTGGCAAAAAAGAACTGGCGCAGCTTTCTGTGGTGGATTTGGTGTTCATCCTGCTCATTAGCAACAGCGTTCAAAATGCGATGGTGGGCAATAATACCTCGCTGGAAGGAGGCTTGGTGGCCGCTACGGGCCTGTTTATAGCCAATTATGTGCTGAAGTTGCTGTTGCGTAGATCGCCATGGTTCAACAAGGCGGTACAGGGCGAAAAAATCATACTGATACATGATGGCGTACCTATTTTAAAAGGGTTGCGGGAAGCGCAAATGAGCCGGGAAGAACTGGAAATGGCGGTTAGGGAGCATGGGGTAAAGAGCATTGAAGATGTTAACCTCGCCATATTGGAAGTGGATGGTAATGTGAGCATTTTATCCGATGATTACAAGCAAAGAACCCAACGCAAGCGCCAGAAAAAGCAACTGTCGCACAACCCATAACTCCAAGCCTACTTATTTTTTTACATATTGATTGGCCCGGATGTTTTGAGCGGCCAGGCTAACCGTTTCTGTTATCCGTTTCATGCGGGTTACCGTGGTTTTGGCATTCAGTATCCATTCCAATATGCCCCGCTTGGTGGAAGGGGGAAAAGCCATGAAGTTCTGTTCGGCCGTTTTGTTTTGCTTGAATAAAGCCGCCATTTCTTGGGGTATTTCAATGGCATGTACTTTGTCCAATGCCGTCCAAGTGCCGTTTTGTTGGGCCAGCGCTACCATGGCCAATCCGGCCGGTGCCATCAGGTTTTGCTCCAGTAAAACCGCTACTTTACGCTTGTTTACTTGGCTCCAATTGCTTTTGGGGCTGCGCCTCGAAAAAAACTGGTAGTAGCTTTCCGCATCCCGTTTGTTGGGCTTACTATCGATCCAGCCAAAGCAAAGGGCTTCGTCCACCGCTTCGGGATAATATACCGAAGGCACTTGGCTTTCCTTCCGATAAATAATCAGCCACACCGATTGTGCTGTGGCGTGGTTTTTTTGCAGCCATTGCCGCCAAGCTTTGCGGTTTTTGGCGTAAAAAGTAGCTACCCCGTTTTTTAATTCAACAGCCATGGTTATTTACTTTATGAACTATTAAAATTATGACTAGTTTACTAAAATAAAGGCGGATATGTATAACTTTATCGCATGGCAATGGTAAAATACACAACCACTATTTTAAAATTTGGCCAGCAGGGCGAAAAGAGCGGCTGGACCTATATTGCCATCCCGCAGGATATGGCCGAGCAGTTGAACCCTGGTATTAAAAAAAGTTTTCGGGTAAAGGGCAAGCTCGACGCTCATGCTATTGAAGCCGTGGCCCTGTTGCCCATGGGCGATGGCAGTTTTATCCTGCCCTTAAATGCTACCATGCGCCGGGCTATCAAAAAAAAGGTGGGCGGTATGTTGCAGGTGCAGCTACAGTTGGACAAAGCGCCTTTGGTGGTGCCGCCCGACCTACTGGAATGCTTGGCCGATGAACCCAAGGCCTTGGCGTATTTTGAAAAAGACTTGTTGCCTTCACACAGAAATTATTTCATCAAATGGGTGGGTGGCGTAAAAGGTGATGCCGCTAGGGCCAAACGCATCGCCATGGTAGTGGAAGCCTTGGTAAACAAATGGGGCTTTGCGGAGATGTTTCATGCGATGAAGGCGAGGAAGGGATGATACAATAGCATTTGGTACACGGATTTTTTTAGATTACACTGATTACACGGATTCCATTTTTCTTACCAAGGATTATACAGGATTTCACGACCTGCCTGACGGCAGTTAGGTTACACGGATTTTTTCTATACCACAGATGATTACTGATTGCACCAATTACACGGATTCTTAATTTTTTACAACGAATTAGTTGGGATTACACGGATTCCTCATTCTGCATTCGTTATTCATTATTCACTATTCACTATTCACTCATCAACTCCACATTCCAAAAACCCGCCAACTTTCCAATCACCCTTTCTACCACCGCATCTGGGCAACTGGCCCCACTGGTGATCAATATTTTTACCGGTTCATGGGCAGGCAAAAAATCGGTACTGACCAATAGTTTTTTATTGTGAAAATCGTAATGGTGGATTTCGTTGCGGCGGATGATATTTTCTTCGGAGTTGATGAAGTAAGTGGGCAGTTTTTCTTCACACAATTCCACCAAATGCGAAGTATTGCTGCTGTTGTAGCCGCCCACCACAATGGCCAGATCAGCCGGGGTTTCCAGCATGCCGTACACCGCCCCTTGGTTGTCGTTGGTAGCATAGCAAAGCGTATCCCTCGTGTCGGCAAAACGGCTTGCATCATTTTGATAATGGGCCAATATCACCCCCTTTAAATAATCGGCGATGGCTTGGGTATCGCTGGCCAGCATGGTGGTTTGGTTTACCACACCAATGCGTTGCAAATGAAGCTCCACATCAAACCCTTCCGAAAACCGGCCTGCGAATTCGGTATAAAAATCGGTAGCGACCTTTTCGCCGGTAATATAGCGGCCCAGTTCCACGGCATCGGCCATGTCTTTTACCACCACGGCGGGGGCATTGTGCGCCGCATGCGAAAAAGTGGCTCTCGTTTCCTCATGCGTGGGCTTGCCATGTATCACAATCGTATAATCTTTTTGGGCAATCTGTTCGCTGCGGTTCCAAACTTTCTCTACAAAGGGGCATGTGGTATTGTATTTTTCGGTGGCAATACCCAGGGCGTTCAGCTTGGCCTCAATGTCGAGCGTGGTGCCAAAAGCGGGGATAATCACCACATCATCGGGTGTCAATTCATCAAAAGGCACCAACTGGTTGCCATAGGTGTCCTGCAAAAACTGGACGCCCATGGCCTGCAAATCGGCATTCACCTGCGGGTTGTGTATCATTTCGCTCAGCAGAAAAATGCGTTTGCCAGGATTTTCGGCCACAGTAGTAAAAGCAATCTCAATGGCATTTTCCACACCATAACAAAAACCAAAATGCCGGGCCAAGTACACCTGCAGCGGCCCCAAATCCAGCAGGGTAGGGCTGAAATCTTTTTTCAGCTTGTCCTGCTCTTTGCGCCGGGCTTTAACAGCGGTTATCAGCGGACTGCGGTAGGCGGGAGGAACGTTAAACTGTTTCATTGTATAAAGGGCAAAGTTACGGGGAAGCGGGGAGAGTTGGTGCTGGATGGCAGATACTGGATACTTGATGCTGGATGCTGGGTTACGGGTTGCGAGTTGTTTTTGTTGCGGGTTGGGGCTAAAGGATGCTGGATGCTAGATACTAGATACTTGATACTAGATGCCAGTATCCAGTATCCGCCTTCCAGTCTCCAGGATCTGCCATCCAGAATCCAGTATCCGCCATCCAGTATCTGCTATCTAGTATCCAGTTCCCAATCCCCAATTCCCCATTTTTAGCTATCTTTCACCAAATTTATGCTATGCTCAAAATTTTGTACGGCTTCTTGCTGCTGGGTGTTTGTATCGCCTGCAATAACAGCGCAAAAGAGCCCGCATCCACCAGCATTCAATCACAAAAAACCAATATGAGTCATTCGTTCGAGCCATTAGATTGGGTAAAAACCACCAATGTATATGAGGTAAATATTCGCCAGTACACACCCGAAGGTACTTTTGCCGCTTTTGCGAAAGAGTTGCCACGCTTAAAGGAAATGGGCGTGGAAACCCTGTGGCTGATGCCCATTACGCCCATCGCCCAAAAGAATAAAAAGGGCAGTATGGGCAGTCCCTATGCTTGTAGCGATTACACGGCCATCAACCCCGAGTTTGGTACATTGGACGATTTTAAGGCATTGGTAAAAGAGGCGCATGCCTTGGGCTTTAAGTTCATCATCGATTGGGTGGCCAACCATACAGGCTGGGACCATCGGTGGACGAAAGAACACCCCGATTATTTTTTAAAAGACAGTGCTACCAAGGATTTCAAGATAGCCAGTGGTATGGATGATATCATTGAACTGGATTACAAAAACCCGGCCCTGCGCAAAGCGATGATTGAAGCGATGCAATACTGGGTGAAGGAATGTGATATTGATGGCTACCGCTGCGATTTGGCCAGTTGGGTGGAAGTGGATTTTTGGAAAGAAGCCCGCCCACAAGTAGATGCGGTAAAACCCTTGTTTTGGTTGGGCGAATTTGACGAAACAGAACAGCCAGAATACAAGCCCGTGTTCGATTGTAGTTATAGTTGGGCTTGGATGCACAAAACGGAAGATTTTTATAAAAAGCATTTGCCACTATCGGTGTTGGACACCCTGCTGCACAAATACGATACAACGGTAAAAAATTCGATGAACCTTTGGTTTACCACCAACCACGACGAGAACAGTTGGAACGGTACCGAATACGAAAAGTATGGCGATATGGCCAAGGCCCTTGCGGTGTTCAGTATTACTTGGAATGGGGTACCGTTGGTGTACAGCGGTCAGGAATTGCCCAACAAAAAGCGCCTGAAATTTTTTGAAAAAGATCCCATTGAATGGAATGGCACTTATGCCATGGCGGATTTTTATAAAACCTTGCTGGGGCTTAAAAAACGCAACTCCGCACTAAGGGCAGGCGACCCAGCGGTGGTAACACACCTGTTGCAAACCGATGCGCCGGGCCAAGTACTGGGCTACCTGCGCAAAAACGGCGATAAGCAAGTGTTGGTACTGTTGAATATGAGCAAAGAAAAACTGCGCTTCGAATTAAAAGATGCCGTAGTAAGCGGACAGTACAAAAATGTGTTCGGCGGGGCCAACAACGATTTTACGAATGATCGCTTTTTTGAGATGCAGCCTTGGGAGTATTTGGTCTATGAGAAGTAATGTGCAAATATGCAAATGTGCAGATGTGCAAATAGTCAATTCGTGTAATTAGTGCAATCCAAAACAATTCGTGGTCAGATGCAATTCGTGTAATCAGTGCAATCAGTTTCAATTCGTGTTAAAACAAAATTCGTGTAATCAGTGCAATCAGTTTCAATCCGTGGTCAAAGAAAATTGGTGGTCAAAAAAAAAGTTCGTGGTTAAAATTATAATATGGTAAAAGTAGGCGAGTACAACACATTAACAGTAATCAGGGAAGCGGCTTTCGGCGTTTTTTTGGATGATGGCGACAAGGGGGTGCTGCTGCCCAAACGTTTTGTGCCGCCGGGTACCCAAGTGGGCGATGCCATAAAAGTATTTTTATACCACGATGGCGAAGACCGTTTGATTGCTACCACCCAAGAACCCATTGGCAAACTCGGCGATATGGTGAAGTTAAAAGCCGTTACAGTCACCCCTCACGGTGCTTTTTTGGACAATGGCTTGATGAAGGATATTTTTGTGCCCAAATCCAAACAACTGCAGGGCATGCGTACCCACGGTGAATATTTGGTGAAAATATATTTAGACGAGCAAACGGGCCGCTTGGCCGCTACCGAAAAAATCGATCCTTTTTTGAGCAACGAAACCCTCACCGTGCAGGAAAAAGACATCGTGCAGTGTGTCGTTTACCGCCGAACCGATATTGGCTACGTCATCATCATCAATAGTGAGCATACGGGTGTACTGCACCACAACGAAGTGTATCGATCTATCACGGAAGGTGATAGCTTTACCGGCTTTATCAAAAAAATATACGAAGCAGGGGATACGGGCCGCAACCGTTGGAAAATTGATGTGGTAGTAGGTAAGCCTGGCTACGAAAGGGTAGAAGATGAAACAGGGAAAGTACTGCGCTTGTTACAAGAGAACGACGGTTATCTGCCCTATCACGACAAGAGCGACCCCGAAGCGATTTATGCCTTTTTTGGCATGAGCAAAAAAACCTTTAAGATGGCCACGGGCAACCTGTACAAGCAGCGCAAGATTGTGATGGAGAAAGATGGAATCCGCTTGGCAGACCCCACTTAAGCAAGCCCAATACCCCTTACGGCCAGCAAAACAATCGTGTAAAACGTAATGGTAAAATACTGGGAGCGTATGAAAATAATACAAACATTTTGGACAGGGCCCGCTGCGCCCAATGGTAATCTATTGAACATCAAAGGCGGATGGATGGCTGCCGAGTACCACTGGATGAGCTGGGCACTGAGCTGCCTACAACTGAAAAAACTGTACGGCGAGGTGGAGTTGATTACCGATGAGCTGGGCAAAAAAATACTGGTAGATACCTTGGGGCTGCCTTATACCCATGTGTCAACGGTATTGGAAGGTAAGCTCAACAACTACCCGCCAGAACTGTGGTCGCTGGCCAAAATTGTGGCTTTTGCCGAGCAGCAAGCACCATTTCTGCATTTCGATGGCGACTTTTTTATATGGCAACCCGTGGAGCCCCGTATTAGGGAAGCTGCCATCGTGGCCCAAAACCTTGAGGAGAACCTATCCTACTACCGGGATATGATGCAGGACATGGAAAAGCAGGGTTGGCGCATGCCCCCTGTACTGGCCGGGGTAAGTCAGTCACCGGTTATTTATGCCGCCAATACAGGTATATTCGGCGGGCACCAACTCGATTTTGTTAAAGCCTATTGCCAAAATGCGTTTGATTTCATTAACAATAATCAAGACATTATTCCCAAAACGAAAAAGAATCAACTCAATTTTATATTTGAGCAATGCCTGCTTTATTATTTTGCGAAGCAAGAAGGGGTAGCTATTGAGTATTTCATGGAAGAGCCTGTGGATGAGCCCTCTTACAGCCAGTATGCCCGATTTGTAGATGTGCCGCAGGTAAAAATGATACATACCTTGGGTGGCTTCAAAACCATGCCCTACACTTGTAGCAGCATGGCCAAGCGGTTGCGCAACGATTTTCCGGCTATGTATTACCATATATTGGCCCAGTGCGCCGATATAGGTATCAGCAATAAGATATATCAAAAGGCGCCTTTTAATGCGCCGGATTTTTATCCCAAAATGTACCAACAGGGCATCGAACAATACTTGGCAGGTAGCTTACAACCAGCACCACAGCTTACCGATCAGCAGTTGGCAGCAGCCATGGGCGAGTCTTTTGAAACAGCTTTTGGCCGTAGTTTACAATTTGCCCGATACCTTACGCAACCGATTGCGGATGCTAACGGAAATGGGGAACAGCCTGCGGATATGGCCAAGGATTTCCTAAGCCTTCAGCAACAAATCAATGCCATTGCAAATGATGATGAACGTGCTTTGGTGACCACTATTTTTGATATTGAAACAAGGGCTTTTTTGTTGGCGAACCAACTGGGCGATCCCGTTTTTGTGCAGCAACAGTATTTTAAAGAATTGATACAACACAGCAAGATAGCACAACTTTTTGCCCAACCATTGCCGGTAATAATAGCGGCAACGGTATGCGTAGATGATGTGATACAAACGCTGGAATCTAATAGGGAATGGGGTTTTAGTGCTGCTGATGTTACACAGGCGTTTGTAACAGAAGTAGTGAATGAGGAAGATGCAGATACATTGATTGTGTTACAAGTAGATATAGGTAAATGCGCTGTTAATGAATTGTATCCCGATAGTATGGATGGGATTGTGATGGATATTTGCCAAAATATCATATCCATTGCCGATATAATCGAAGCAATGAAGGAATACTTTGACGCCGAAGAAATTGAGCAGGATTATGCAGTTTACCAAAAGCTGATATTGGATACCGTAAAGCAACTGCTGTACGGTGGATTATTGCAGTTGCCATAAAAATGTGTATTTCTTTTTTTAGGAAATAAATGAAACTGGGTGTATATTACACAAGCATTGATTTTGATAAACATATTGATTGTTGATTATGAAAGCAAAGGGAAAATACAATCGCCTGTTGACTAGGGCGGAAAAATCTGCGGTGTAATGTGGTAAATTGCTTTATGGATAGCTGTAACGACCATCGGTTATATTTGATGGGTGACCTACTTAAATCAAACTGTTTTATCATTTGGAACTAAATCGGGAGTAATCTTAAACGGTGTAATACCGCTTTGGGCAAATGTCTATCCTATAGCTGCCAGTGTGTACACGCTTTAAGTATGATGAAACAATGAGCTTAAGCCTACTATAACTTTTAATACTAGCGCAAATCTTTATTTTATTTCTTAACATTTAAAAACGATTCGGGTATGAAAGAAAAAATGAAAAAGCAACCAGCCTTTAATTTAGGTTTGGAAATTTCACGTAAACAACAAAAAAAGGTATTAGGCGGTGCCTCATCTGGGTGCCCCAAGAAGTGTAGAAATTCGGCAATGAACTGTACGTACAGCCCCATTTCAACAGGCTATTGTTTTGCTGTATGGCCCGTAAGCGGCGGCGTTATCGAAACCTGCCCATGTACCTAGTATTGTACTAGCCTATTAAAAGACATTAGCCTTTTAATAACTGCTCTACGATTGCCCAAACACTAGCAAAGTGATTTTATTTAAACATTTAAAACTTTGTGGTATGAAAGAGAAAATGAAAAAACAGCCCTCATTTCAATTGGGCAAGGAGATAAATAAAGTAGCGCAAAAAAAAGTAATTGGTGGCGCCACCAATTGTCCCGGCACCCGTTGTGTTAATTCGCAAATGGGTTGTACCACGGCCAATATTACAAGCGGATATTGTTGGGCCGTTTGGTCGGGCAGCCGCGGTGTGATTGAGCCTTGTTATTATGCAACTTGTTACTAGTAGTATGTGCAACCTTACAGGTCTATCGCTAACAGCAGAAAAGCTTTGCATCTGTGAGGGATACGCTACTTTATTGACATGATTTGAGTTCCGTGCATAGTAACTGCCAGCTAAATACGCTGCCATTCAGCAGCAAGGACTCCTTTTATGTTATAACAAGTAACAGATTAGCCATAATAGGGCACTGAAAACCTGTATTTTTTAACAACAAAAACGGTTACAAATGAACAAAAAAATGAAAAAGCAGCCCAGTTTTCAATTGGGTAAAGAAGTTTCCAAAAGTGAACAGAAAAAAGTAATCGGCGGGTTATCTACCTGCCTGGGTAAGCGTTGTACCAATTCGTATATGAATTGTACGGCCAGCCCCATTTCTTCTGGATACTGCTATTGGGTATGGCCCGCCAGTGGTGGCAATATGGAAAACTGCTATGCTACCAACTGCGTGTAAAAGATTACAGCAATCAATCTTGCAAAACCACTGAGCAATCGGTGGTTTTTTTGTGTAATGTATTTTTGTATAACAACGGCCCCCAAAAAGAAAACCCCTCCAACGGAGGGGCTTCTTTATCCAAACAATCCATAAAAACAAAAATCTTGATTGTTAGCGCACGACTTTTATTATATGAACGTTAATTCCTTTTATTTAAAAGCTTGGGCATCTTAATGATTCCCTGCTCTTATTGTTTCTATCCAATGATTTTTGATACGTAAGCCCCATTTCAAAACCGCCCCTGCCTTGGCTGGCCGTTCTTAATTGCGATAGGTTGATATCATAGCTCACACTTATCGACATGGGTAAAAAATCCAGCTTGGCGGTTGGCACCAGTGCATCTTTCCAACGCATGAATGCACCACCATGAATGACATAGCGGGGATCATCCATATCATCTAGTTTGATTGAATACAAAGCACCCCCAATCGTTTCGGTATGCGGCCCCTGTTTGCTGTAATCGCCATACAGTGTAAAAAATGAGTAATCGGTCATGTTCATCCTTACGCCCAGTGAAGCCACCCATTTGGGTATCATCTCATAATTGGGATTGCCGTAAAAAGATACTTTGGTAGCCTTGTTAAAATGGTGGTAAGCCAAACCCACATAAATATTATTGTCTTCGTTTTGGCCCACTTGGCTATTAAACGTTACGCCTACACTGGCATCTAAATATGAATAAGAAGAACGGGGGAAGGTTTCGCCATCAGCGAGGCCAGGGTTAAAGCCCGTACCATCAAATTGGCTATTGGTAGTTATTTTGCTGCGGTCGATGCGGCGCTGTACCCAGCCACCCATAAAACCCAATGATAGGTAACTGTTCCTTTCGGCACTGAGCGACTTATGGTAGTTGAGCGTGGGCAGTATATGGGTAGCACTCAAAGCTACTGTACCTGCCTTATCATATAAAATCTGTCCACCCAAGGTTAAAAAGTCATCTCCACGGCCAACCGATTTTTTATATTCCCCATTTAACGATCCTGTTTGATAAGGAACCGTAACGCTGTTCCACTGTGTACGATAAACGGCCTGTATCCGTACATCGCCTGTGAAAATCCCTGCCAAGGCTGGGTTACGTAGTAAGGGGGTTTCGAAAAATTGTGAAAAATGAATATCCTGTGCCAATAACTGGGGGCAATTGGCTAGCAATCCCAACATCAGTACACACCACACTTTTTGTAAAGTTCTCTTCATTAAATTGGATATTGGCAATGGTCTTTTATCATCTACCTGCATCTTTAAACGCAACTTTTTCATAATTATTATTGAATGAGCGTAATATTTCCTTGAAACGGTATCACTTCACTGTTGTCGCATATAACTTCAATTATATAAGTATACACATCGGGGTTGGCGGCAATGCCTTTGTACCTACCGTTCCAGCCCGCTGTAGCATCATTGGCTATAAAATTGGTCCTTTGAAACACCAGCTCGCCCCAGCGGTTAAAGATACTCATACGCTGTATTTGATACAAGCCCCTGCCGCGTGGGTAGAATACATCGTTTACGCCATCGTTGTTGGGCGAAAACGTATTGGGGATAAACACATTGTCGTTGTTGCAGGTTACAAATATGGTAAGTGCATCGCTGGCCGTACAACCGCCGCTATTAGTTACGGTAATATTATAAGTAGTTGTATTGCGTGGCGTGGCAACGGGCGAAGGGCAGGTACTGCAACTGAGCCCCAAGCTCGGCGACCATAACCAGTTGTTTATATCTGCGGAATAGATAGGGCTGATGGTAGTACTCAGGCCGGCAGAAATTGTTCTATCGGGCCCTACTTGAACGGTTGGGTAGGGAAATACCGTGATGTTAACAAAAGCACTGTCGCTAAAGCAGCCAACCGAATCAAAAGCCACCAATTTATATACCGTGGATACGGATGGTGCCGCTACCGGATTGGCGGTATTGGTGCTGCTTAAACCTGCAGCGGGCGACCAGCTATAATTTTCCGCAGCACTGGCATTCAACCTTACCGATTGTCCTTGGCATAAAGTATCGGTCAAAGGGGCAACCGAAAGGGTAAACCCTGCTTTTACCCTCACATATACAGAGTCGGTACTGCTACAGCCCAAAGCTGTACTGCCGGTAACATAGTACCACTGGCTGGTATTGGTAGTGCTAACAGGATTGGCGCAAGTGGGACAATTTAAAGTGGCGCCCGGCTGCCATAAATAATTGATGGCGCCAGTGGCCAACAGTTGCAAGGGCGTACCCTGGCAAAGTATGGTATCGTTGCCCGCAAAAGTGTTGGGCAAGGGGTCAATAACAACCGTATTGGTAGCCGTATCGCTACAACCAGTACTGTTGGTAACAATCAATTGCAAGGGATAGCTGCCCGCCGTGGTATAGGTTTGTGCCAACGGATTACGGGCCGTATCGGTATTGCCATTGCCAAAGCTCCAGTTCCAACTGAGTGCAGAGGTGTCGGCTGCCAACAATAAACCTGAAAAGGTTAAGGAGCTGGGTTCGCAACCCGAAAAAGTACCACCGATACCAATTTGTGGGGATGCAACTACCTTGATGAAGTTGGGCTTTGTTAACGTGTCTTCACAACCATTGAGGGTGCGTACAATCAGTTGCACCGTGTACAGCCCCGGCGTGTTGTAGGTATGTGTAGGATTTTGTACGATAGCCGTTCCGCCATCGCCAAAGCTCCAAAAATAATTGGTAATGGTAGCATTGCTGGTGGTAGAGTCGCTGAACAGAACTGTGCCCCTATCGCAAAAAACCGAATCGGATACACCAAAATTCACATCGCTGCGGGTAACCTTAATGGTGTCGATGCCCGTTACGGGAATCAAGCAGCCGGTTTGATCTTCCAAAATTACTTTGGGCACAAAATTACCGGGCAGTAAGTAGTTGTACACCAAAATACTGTCGGTAGTGCTGAGGGTGCTACCATCATTGAAATCCCATAGATAGGTTACAGGCCCGGGGGTAGACACATAAAAGTTAACCGGTAAGGGTGAGCAGCCGCTCAAAGGGTTATACGTAAGCGTGGCGGTAGAAGGGTATAAAATGATGGTTTTAAAAGCTGAATCAGTGCATCCGCCGGGCCCGGTGCTAACCAGTTTTACAATATATGTGCCGGGTGTATTAAAGTAATGCGTTGGGTTGGGCAATGTGCTGGTAGTACCGTCGCCAAAATCCCATACCTGCGATATGCCGTTGAGGGAAGTATTGGTAAATATCACTTCAAAAGGTGCGCAGGAACTGATGGAATCGTTTACGGTAAAGGATGCATCCGCAGTACGTACCTTAATGTAATCGTTAAGGCGAAGCGAATCCACACAACCAATAGAGTCGGTAACGGTTAAGGTAACCGAGTAGTTGCCGTCGGCCAAATAAGTAGTGGTAGGTGTAAGCGTGTTGGCCACATTGCCGTTGCCAAAGTTCCAAGCGTAAGTAAGGTTGATACCGCTGGAGGTATTGGCAAATGCTACCGTAGCACCTGCACAAGTTAATGTATCGGCACTGCTGAACCGGGCTTGGGGATCGGTAACGAAAATGGGCGTAGCAAAAGCCAATGAATCGCTACATCCATAACTGTCGGTAACTTTTAAAGAAGCCGTAAAACTACCTGCGGTATCATATACATGGCTAAATGGCCCTGCGTTAAGTATTTGCGATTGTCCATCGCCATAATGCCAAGCCCAACTGGTAATGGGGTGCACACCATCTGTTGTTGATGCATCGGTAAAATTAACGGTCAATGCCCTGCAACCGGTTAAAGGCGAAGGCGTAAAGGCACTGGTAGGGCCCCATACCCGAATGGTATTGGGTTTTACAATGGTATCCCGGCAGCCCCTAATATCGGTAATGGTGAGCGATACCGTATAAGAACCCGCATTGGCATAAAAATGTTGTATCACCGAAGCGCCAAATTGGGCATTGCCATCCCCAAAGTCCCAATAATAGGTAGATATATTGGATGTGTTAATTGTATTGGGCACATAAAATACAGCCTGTTCGTTTTTGCAAACCGTATCTCTTACGTTGGCAAAATCGGCCTGCTCGGCAAAAAGAATAATGGTTTGTACATACGTATGCGAACAACTACCGTTGGTAACGGTGAGGCTTACCGCATAGTTGCCATAATTGGCGTATGTATGCGTAGGGTTTTGTAAGGTGGAAGTCGTGCCATCTCCAAAATCCCAAGCCCATGTTTGTGGCAATACCGAATTGTCGGTAAAGATTACCTGTCTTTTATTGCTGCAATTAAAACCGGGTGTAAACCTTGCTACTGGCGGCAAGGCGGTAATATAATTGGATTTGATTACCGTATCGGGGCAGCCATTGTTCCAAGCGATGAGGCGGATGGTATATACACCCGTATCGGGGTAGGCATACTGCGGGTTTTGGGCAGTAGATGTGCCGGTGCCGTTGCCAAAATCCCACAACCAACGGTCGGCGGGTACGGACAAATCGGTAAACTGAACAATTTGGCCCACACATTGCGATAGGGGGGCCGCACTGAAATCTGCCACGGGCAAACTGCCTACCCTTACGGCATTTACCACTACGGCCGAATCCACACAGCCATCATTGGTGGTGATAAATAATTTTACGGTATAAGTGCCTTGGTTGGGATAGATATTGGTGGGGTTTTGCAAGGGGGATGTGTTGCCATCACCAAAATCCCATAAATAGCTGGCCACTCCATCAATAGCCGTAACATTGGGCGTGGGGGCAAAGCTAAAAGGTATGCAACCCTCTACCGGTACGCCTGTTATGGCAACAATCGGCCTTGCAATGCGGATATAATTGGTTTTTACAATCGTATCTAGGCATCCGCTGGCGTTGGTTACAATCAATGTTACCGTAAACTGTCCGTTATTGGTATAGGTATGCACGGGGTTTTGTTGGGTGGATGTACCACCATCGCCAAAGCTCCAGTTCCAACCCACCGCACCGGTAGAAAGGTCTTGAAAGTTAACGGTAAAGGGCGCATCGCAATCAATGGAGTCGTTGCTGGTAAAATCGGAAACGGGCAACCCCAGCACCCGGATGGGCCTTACCACCGTATCGTTGCAGGGTCCATAGGCATTGATCAACTGTATGGGATAAATGCCCGGCGTAGCCCAAGCCTTGGTGGGCATGGTATCGGTAGAAGTGGTACCATCACCAAAGTTCCACAAGGGGGTATAATAACCCGTGCTGGAAGTATTGGTAAAAGTGGCCGACTGGTTGATACAAATACTATCGGGCCCTGCAAATGAGGAAACCACATCCCGGATGGTAACGGCAAAAAGGCGCACCAAGGTATCCACACAACCTAAATCGCTCTGCGTTATCAAAGTAACTGCATAGCTGCCGGCAGTTGTATAAGTGTGTATGGGGTTCAGTGCGGCCGAACTACCACCATCCCCAAACAGCCATTGGTGGGTGAGTGTACCCGGCCCGGTAGCCAAATTGGTAAACTGTATATTGTCGGGCGGGTGGCATAATTGCGATGCCGTATTGCTAAAATTAACCGATACACCCTGTGATACCCTGATGTATTGTGTTTTGCTAAGCACCCGAGCGCAGCCGCCGCTATTGGTAACTTTTAGTGTAACCGTAAAATTGCCGGCCGAAGCAAATACATGAAAAGGGTTTTGGGCCGTGCTGGTACCGCCATCGCCAAAGTCCCACTCCCAACTGGTATTGCTACCCGTGCCGGGTGTGGATAGGTCGGTAAAATTTACCCGCAAAGGAAAACAGCCAATGGAATCCGAGGCCATAAAATTGACCGTAGGTTTATCGCTTACCGAAATGTATTGGCTCTTGGTGAGTGTATGGCTGCCGCTGGCATTGCTCACCGTAAGGGTGATGGTATAAATGCCGGGGGTAAAATAAGTGGTGGTGGGGTTTTGCTGGGTGGAAAGGGTGCCATTGCCCAAATCCCATTGCCAAGCCGTGGGGCTACCTGTTGAAAGATCGGTAAAACTAACTGGTAGGGGCGCACAGCCGGTGAGGGGAGTGGCGCTGAAATCGGCTACGGGCTGGGCCAAACCGAAAGAAGCTGCCATCATAAACAGCACCAGCAAGGGTAATTTAAATGTAGATTTTTTATAATACACAGTCAGGCTCATTGGATTTAAAGCGAAGTTTACATTCGTTACCAAAAACTGTTCCGAAAATGACGCTTTTTATAGGTAAGACCCCTCAAACCTGATAAATGTTTATTATATGGGCGAAATATTGGAAATATTTTATCAGAAAGGGGCAAAGATTACCAATCGGTGATCCTTGCCCCCATAGTGGTTTTGTATCAGTAAGGGCTGCCGCAAAACTTAGTGCGGCATGAATAATCCGCTCAATTGGTGGGTGTTAGCGGAACCCTGTTTTGCAGTACCAGCATTTTGCGCATATCACCTACCAATAATACACCGTACTGATGGCTTAGTGCCTCTGTACTGGCAGGGGAAAAGGACTTGGTTTGGGCAGAATACACCAGTGCCTGATTGACAAGGTCGTAAAAGTTACTCTCCCACAGATATTGGGTATTGGTAGCGTAATAGCCGGGTTCGTAAACACGCTGTTGGCGCATGGCATAATAATCGCCAAAACTGTGGATGGTGTAGGTATGACCCGGCACATAAGTGCGCTCTTTTTCTTTGTTCAACAATACAATGGTAATAACCGCATCAACACCACTGCTTTTGATTTTATCCAAAATGGATTTTTCGTCCAAGTTTTCAAAGGCTTTGGGGCCGTATTGCTGCATGGCGGAAATGGCGGTATAGCCCAAATTGGTAAGGTCGCCCACAAAATGCTGCTCCATGCGTTCTTGCAAAAGCCTATCTTTTTCGGGTATCATGGCAAGCACGAGGATTTTTTTGTATTTGTCTGCCGCTACTTGTTGCGCTTTCCACGAACTGGTTATTTTGGAACTGTTGCAGCCGAATAACAAAAGCAGCGACCACAAAACCATCATCATTATTTTTTTCATCGTTGTAGATTTAATTGGCAGGGTAAAACTACAGGGCTGCCTGCCCAAAATAAATGACGGCTATCAAACCTCGGTACAATTGATATCAGTTTAAGCCCGATTTGCAGCAATTTCGGCCCGGAGTCAATTTTCTAATCTGGGTTTAACCCATAAAAAAGCCCTGCACTATAAATGGCAGGGCTGATAAGCCAAACAGATAAAGGCTTAGTTAACAGCAATTTTGGTAGCCGAAGCTTTGGACGCTGCTTCGATGCGGGGTAATATGATGTTGAGCACCCCATCCTTATAGGTGGCTTCAATCTTATCCTTTACTACTTCATCCGGTAAAGTAAAACTGCGGCTAAAAGAAGTGTAGTTGTACTCCATGCGGGTAAACTTTTTCTCCTTTTCTTCCTTCGTTTCCTCTTTTTCGCTACTAATGGTAAGCATGTTGCCATCCACATCAATCTTAAAATCCTCTTTCTTCATGCCCGGCACGCCCAACGATACATGGTAAGCATCTTTTTCTTCGGTAATGTTTACGGCCGGCATTTGCATGGTGCGCTGCATCATACTGCCATTGTCGAACCACTCGTTCCAAGGCTTAAAAAAATCATCAAAAAGCGATGGCATCTTGGTGCCAGGCTTTGTTACTAATTGCGTTCCCATATTTACCTCCTTTAATTATTGGTTATCTAAATAATCATTTACATAACGAAAGTAGTAACAACCACATACCCATAAAAATTACGGTAGTCAGTTAATAAAATGAGTTTGGTCAGTATACCAAGAGGTGCTCAGGGCTTGGGTTTTAAGGCACGGCGCTTGAAGTAAAAAGTGAATACATAAAATCCGGCCCTGATGAATTGATAAGCCGTCCACCGCAAAAATCGAGTGAACATGTTGGTGCTTTTGCGAAAGGCTTCAGGGTTGATGTGTACACAATCTTTTGCTATTATTTCCTTTAGCTGCTGTTCGGTAGCCATGGCCAATTGGGTGTCTTTTACATCCAAGTTAAGCTCCACACTGGCATAGGTGCTGATGTCGTTTATATTGTACGAACCAATGGTAAACCAAGCACCGTCGCACACCGCAATTTTTGCATGTAGTACGTTGGGTTGGTATTCGTACAGCTCAATGTTGTTGCGCAGCAGCCAATCGTACAGCCATCGCTCGGCCCATTTGGCTACCCATACATCTGATTGCCCCGCGGTTACAATTTGTATGGTTACGCCCCGGGCGGCTGCCTTGCGCAGCAAATACCGGATGGTACGGCCGGGCAAAAAATAGCTGCACATGATGATGATATGCGATTGCGCATGGCGGAACATTTCGATGAACGTAGCAGAGATTTCGTTTTTGCGGCGAACCCAATCGTTGCGCCGCATCCTTACGGCGATACCCTTTTCAATTGTATGATAAATACTATCCCCTGGCATGCCACAGGGCAACACTTTTTGTGGTGTGGTAAAACCGTTCCATGTTTTGGAGCAAAGCTCACACAAACCAACGGCCAATGGGCCCGCCACATAGAGGGCAAAATCGAACCAGGCAGGTTTCCCCTCCAAATCGTTATAATGGTTGGCAATATTAATCCCGCCCACTAGGGCAAAGCTTGAGTCCGCCACAAACAGTTTGTGGTGCATCCGCCTGCCCACATAAAACCGGTTGCTTTTAAAGAGCGGCTCAAAAAAACGGAATTGTATGCCCACAGCCCGTAAGCTTTGTACAAACCCGCTAGGGAGTGATTGGGACGCATAGCCATCTACCATTATGTACACAGCCACTTGGCGTTGGGCTGCCGTCTTAAGGGCTGCTGCAACCATTTGGCCCGTTTCGTCATGTTGAAAGATGTAGGCTTGTAAGTGGATGGTGTGTTGGGCATTGTGGATCAAGCGGAGCAATAGGTCAAAATAATCACTACCGCCCTGCACCAGCAGCACTTCCCGTTGTGGTGCATAATCGTTGGATAAATTTTGCTTAGCAGGCGGCATATAGAACAATTGTATGAAGCATTGCCCTAAAGTTAGTTGGTTTTGCGGTATACAATATAAATGGATGTATTTCAAATTCCCAAGTGGGTGGGCCGCAAAACTGCTGCAATAACCCGATGGGTGAATTCCCTACCTGTTGGTCAAAGACCAGACAGGGGCATGCGAAGTGAAGGGTTTACGATTCGCCGCCGTCTGGTCTTTGACCAACGGCGATTTTTTCTACTGATTGCCACGCAGTGGAGATGGTTACATATAATTTCCCAATGTGAGGTTGCCGTATGCGGCGGGTTTACCTCCGTGCGGCGGTTATTAAAAGCACTGTCACAAGACGCTGCTTACTGCTTTTCAAACCTGCCGGAAATAGATTTTATTTTGATGCGGTACAACACGTATTTTACCCGGTTGTTATCATCCAAGCCTTCATCCGCACCTGCGGTGGGGGCATGCTCATGCTTGTGTACGGTGCTGCTGGTCATCAGCGGAAATACCCTTTCAAAAAGGACGGTCCTGGCTTTCTCGGCTTCCTCGCCCTCCAATTCTTCAAACTCGCCAGACACCACTACGCTCTCCCAATTTTGCATATCCATCATTCTGTCCACTTCAAAACTAACCAGTGGATTGCTGCGCAAAATGGCCAATTTGGTGCCGATATTGGTTTGCCCATAAATATACTCGCCATCGTAAGTGTAGGTTACCGGTACAATATAGGGCTGGTAGCCATCGGCGCAGGCCAACCGCCCAATTACTTGGCTGCTGAGTATATTATTGATTTGGTTGTTGTTCAAATTTCCGAGCATAGCATTTGTTTTATTGGCACAAAATTAGCAACAGGTAGGAGGGGCTACCATGATACGTATCATCCCAGCCCTTGACCCCTCTCATTACTTTTTGGAGGGTCATGCAATTATTTTGTAACGCATAAAAGAATAAATTATGGCAACACATATCGATCCCAAACAACCGATACCGATTCCCCCGGTCCCGCCGCCGGAATTTCTGCCGCCAATAGCACCGGACGAGATGCCGGAACTGCCTGATGATCCTGAAATCATTCCAGCGGAAGACCCTTTTGAAAATCCCCCGCCGGATGAACAGCCAGCACCGGGCGAGGGACCTTAAAGTGCAAACCAATTAAATTGTATGAGAGTTTTTTTGTTGATCCTGCTGGTATTTGTGGGGGTTACGGCCACCGTGTCGGGCCTGATGTTAATGATTAGACCTGATGGGTCCTTGATGCAGATGCCAGCGGATATTTTGCTCACCTCCCCCTTTCGTAATTTTCTCATACCGGGCATTGTACTGTTTGCCTTTGTAGGGTTGGTAAATGGTATGGCAGCTTGGCTGCTTATCCGCCGTCATCCTGCACAGTACGATTGGGCAATGGTAGCCGGTGTAATGATCGGTGGCTGGATAGTGGTGCAAATCATCATGATACAAAGTTTTTCTTGGTTGCAATTTATATACCTGGGCACCGGATTGCTAATGGTGCTAGCCGCTCGGCAGTTGAAAGGCAAGTGGTTGGTGTAAAGAAGGGCAGCATTGGTAAGTTAAAAAAAGAAAACCATGAGTGCAGATATTCGTCATCGGAGCGGTAAAACCGACAAACAGTTTCTTTTTGAAACGCAACTCGATTGGTTGCAGGGCAATAAGGGCATCCTTACAGCCGATGGAACGGGGGCGGGGATATATGTAACCCTGCCAACTGTTTTTGGCGGCGATGGTGGGGATTGGTCGCCCGAACATTTGTTGCTCTGTTCGGTGAGCAGTTCCTATATGACGACCTATTTGGCTTATGCAAAAAAACTCGGCTTTGCCATCACCCATTTTACCTGCCAAGCCATTGGACAGATAGAATTGGTAAATGGCAAATATCGGTTTACCAATATCAACCTGTACCCTAAAATTTCCATTGCCGATGAAAGTTGGCGCAAAAAAGCCGATGAAGCGGTAGAAAAAACGCATCAGTATTGTTTGGTGGGCAATTCGTTAAGCGCTGCTATTTTTTACCACAGCCGGGTGGTGTTGGACGAGCATCCCAAGCAACCAGCTATGGGCTAATTGCTTTGATTTTTTTATATATCTATATGATAGTATTTAATAAAACCCGCATTAAACTAAAGGCATATTGGTATGCCCTTGGGTTAGCTTTTGTGTTGTTGATGAATTATGGTAAACATATCTGGCAGCAATTATTTGCGCATGCCCATCAACAGGTATCGGCTAAAGCCAATAGGTAACCGCTTCCGGTTATCTGCTCAACAGTAGATTGAGCGGCTTCCAATTGGGCAAGTTATCAGATATGATTTTAAGAATGGCCACAAAGGGGATGAACAAAATCATGCCTGCAATGCCCCAAATGATACCGCCCGCTATGATGGCTACCAACATGGCCATGGTACTTACATGCAATTGCGTACCCACCACTTTGGGGAATATCACATTCGCTTCCAAGTATTGTACCACACTAAAAACGGCCACCACCCCAATGGGGTACCATATATTGCCCGTTTGCAACCACACCACCGAAATGGGCAGCAAGGCACTTACAAAAATGCCCACATAGGGCACTATCGTCATAATGGCGCAGAGCATGCCGAATAGGATGGCGTTTTCAACGCCCAAGGCCCATAAGCCAATGCTATTGAGGATGCCTACCAACAGGTATACCAGGGCCATCCCTTTGATATAATTAAAGTAGGTATGGATAACCTGTTGCAATACCGCATCAATTTGGGGTTGGTAAGCAGCAGGGGTAACCAGTTTGAGATATTGCACAAAGGTTTTGCGGTGGTACATGAACAAGGCCGTAAATACGGGTACGATAAAAAGCATGAATAGGGTACCGGTCGTTGCCTGAAAAACCGATTTGGCCATCCCGCCGATATTACTGGAAAAGCTTTCGGCCCAATTGTATTCTTTGCCCAATGCCAAACCCATTTTTTCATGTAGCCATATTTGTAACTGTTGTACAGCGGCGGCGGCTTTGTTGAGCACCTGTGGGGCTTCTTGGGCCAGTACGTTTACCTGCCATATTAGCAAACCAAATAACGCCAGCAGCAAAACCGTTACAATGCCCATGCAGGCCGAAATAGCAGGCACTTTGCCCCAGCCATGTTGCTCCAGCCATTTGCAAATTGGGTGCATCACCATGGCAATCAGTAACCCAAAAAACAGGGGAATAAAAAGTGTTTTGCCAAAATAAAGGATAGCCGCAGTAAATACACTGAGCTGCAGGTACTTGAGCAATGGCGGTGGAGCCGAAGAATGGTACTGCATTTTTTGTTGGTAAGGTAGCAACACATGGGCAATAGCGCCATGACCGTACACAAAACCCAACTGACCTTGGTCAGGTTTTAGGTAATGAACGCTTTGGGCTGATGGTGCAGGACGGCAAAAGATGTTTTATGCTTCTTGCCAAAAGCCCATTTTGCCAAATTTTTCAATGCGTTGTTTTACCCTTTCGGCAGGGGGAATTTCTTTTAGTTCTTTGATGATGGGCAACAGGTATTTTTTGAGCAGTTCACCGGCTTCGGAATAGTCCCAGTGGGCGCCTCCAAGGGGTTCTGGCACAATCCCATCCACCAATCCAAATTCCAGCATGTTATCGGCGGTCAGTTTGAGTTGTTCGGCAGCCGTTTCTTTCTTCTCCCAACTGCGCCACAGGATACTGCTGCAACTTTCTGGGGAGATAACGGTGTACCAAGTATTTTCCAGCATCAGCACTTTGTCGCCCACACCAATGCCCAATGCCCCACCGCTGGCCCCTTCGCCAATGATAACGCAGATGATGGGCACTTTCAACCTGATCATTTCATATATGTTACGGGCAATGGCTTCACCTTGTCCCCGCTCTTCGGCTTCCAGGCCCGGGAAGGCACCGGGCGTATCAATTAATGTAATAACGGGTTTGTTGAATTTTTCGGCCAAGCGCATGAGGCGCAGGGCTTTGCGGTATCCTTCGGGATTGGCCATGCCGAAGTTGCGCAACTGGCGCATTTTGGTGTTGATGCCTTTTTGCTGACCGATTAGCATTACGGTTTCGCCATCTAGTTGGGCAAAACCGCCCACCATGGCCATATCGTCTTTTACGTTCCTATCGCCGTGCAGCTCCAAAAAGTTGGTGCACATTTTTTCGATGTACTTAAGGGTATAGGGCCTATCGGGATGGCGGCTCAATTGTACTTTTTGCCAAGGGGTGAGGTTGTTGGTCAATTCCTGCTTGGTTTCCACAATTTTCTGCTCAATGGCCACCACTTTATCACTCATGTCCACTTTGCTCCTTTCGGCCGAAGCTTTTAGTTTCTCTATTTCTTCGTACAAGCCCTTTATCGGCAGTTCAAAATCCAAAAACTGACGGTTTTTTAATTCTGGCATAGTCAATCAATTTTTTATCCGGTATACTTTTTTCTCATGCATTGCCAACCTATTGCTAAATGTTGGCCCATTACGGCGGTAAGATATGTATAAAACCAACCGATTTGTATGCTACCGGGCTGTAAAAATAAGCGGAAACATTTTTTAAGAAAAGTTTTGGTTCAAAAAAATAAAAACACCTATCTTTGCCGTCCTGAAAACGAAATGGGTTAAACCATTGAGTTGTTAGGTGTGAGGATTGGTAGTTCAGTTGGTTAGAATGCTAATTTGTCATCCCCAATCCCCAACGAGTTGGGGACGGGTTCGATAAGAGTTCTTATTTATAAAGATATTTTTGTTTGCCGATTCACATTTGCAAGCAAATTAGGATTGGTAGTTCAGTTGGTTAGAATGCCGCCCTGTCACGGCGGAGGTCGCGGGTTCGAGTCCCGTCCAGTCCGCAAAAGGTTGCCCAAAAGGCAGCCTTTTTTCATATATGTACTACTATGTATATATTCTTGCCAATGCAATAGATTCTGGGAGTTAATTCGATCGTAATTGCATTTCCCCGATATAACTATTTAATTACAACGATCATCAAAAGTAATGTTATGTAACAAGTATGGCCAACCCCTGTACAACTTTCACAGCATAATGGCTTACCCAATCTAATTGCATAACACATTACTAACTATACAAAAAAGCATTCTGCTCGGCAGAATGCTTTTTTAATATTATCTTTTACCTAAATTATACAATAAATGGATCTACAATTGCTAAAACCTCCGCCATTGTCAGTGGTTCATCAAACCCTTCTGATGCCGCCGCTGCAGTATTAAAACTACCACCTAATCCTACAATATTTACACCTGCCTGCGTAGTAATTTCCTCACCTGCATAACTCAAATTAATGTTTGCCTGTGCAGGCGGAAAATCTATACCACTGTAATTTAAAGTTATCCAAGGCTTTAAGGGCTTTTGTGCTGCAGGCACTGCGGCATCCAAAGCTCTTCTCATTTGCCTGATGTGGGAAGCGTGCCTGGCCTCAACAGAATGTATATTTAACGCTGCTGTAAGTACAGTTCTGTCTGACTGCAGTGCTGTTGCCTGACCTTTATAAGCCCTTACGCCTGTATCTTCAAAAGTTTGTGCCATTGCTAATTGTACAGGATAACTGGCAAGGTAACCAGCAAACGGGCCTGTACCTGATCCATTGCCTGCTGTAAAATCAAAAGTGGGCTTTGGCACTGCTGCTGAACCTAATACAGTTTTAAGAAAAATAACGTGCTTATTTTCATCATCCCTTATTTTGGTTAAAGCTCCCTGGGCTGCTGCGGAAGCAGTAAGATAACCGGGAGAACCAACAATATTATTATAAAATTCAGCCTCAAGGTATTCCAGTGTTAAGGCAAAATTTAATACGGCATTTACTGCTGGAGTAGGCGGGGTACCATAGGCTTTATTAAACATGGAAGCAACCGCAATGGGCACTGCTGCCAAAGCTAATTTACCCGAAAGGTTGGCAAACTGTTTCATTACCTTTCTTCTGTTGTCAAACCTGTTGTAAACTTCAGGGTCAACTTTTTCTATCTCAGTTATAATATTCTGTAAGTTCATGATTATTTGTTTTTAAGATGGTAAATTACTTGCGTCAAGTGTTGTCGTAATATAAGTTCCTGCAATTGCCAGCACCTGTGCAGGTGTGCGCGCCATATCTAAGCCATTTACATCGGTTGTTGCTGCAAATGAGCCATTAGATAACAGATCTGCTATTAATGCGGCATGTCTTGCCTCAACAGAAACAATCTTTCCCGCAAGGGTAAGATAGGTGGGACCGTTACCGGTAGTTGATATTAATTGCCCAGCTCCATTATACGCTGTTACACCTAAATCTTCAAAGGCTTTTGCGGCACCCAATACGCTTGCCCTGCTCGTAAAATCAATAGAAGAAAAATTAACTTCTAAATCCGGAATGATGGAACCTGGTGCTGCAGCAGTAATGGCGGCCCTAAAAAATTCACGGTGACCAACTTCATGATTACGGATATCAGTTAAATACTCTGTTTCTAAAGCAGAGATTCCTGAATAAGGCGAGGCAACCACTTTAATGTAGAAGGCAGCTTCCAGTTGCTCAAGGGCATAAGCATAATTTAAAATTCCCACATCGCCGCTGCCAAGGTTAATGCCACCATTACTGGGCGTATCACTTTTACAGGCACTGCCAACTGTTAATAGTGCTGCGGAAGCACCAAAAAATTTAAGCATATTTCTACGCTGCACCCCAAATTCAGACATTGTTGCCGTTCCCTCTAAAGCGGGAGGAATTGTTTTTTTCATGATTTAATTTTTGAAGTATATAAAATGATTATTAAAGAGAAAAAATATGTTTTTAAATACCAGAAAAAAAGTTCCTAAGTAAAAAATATTTCTATACATAAAGGTGAACGATTAGGTAATACTAACTATTACAGGACTTTTGAAATATGTTGTATCATTCACACTTTTCTGACTGGTACGCATAATAGTACTTTCAGGTTTACTACTTTATCCTTATTGCAGCAGCTTCTTTATTAATTCTTAACGGGATAATTAAATTTTTGAAAAATAGATTTTACTTGCGTGGTAACATCTTTGTTTGTTAGACGGTTATTCATTTCCCCTTCGGCCCATCCTTGCCCGAGCGGTTTATTATTTTCTGCATCCAGCATATTGATAGAAAACTCAACTTCTTTAAAAGGTACATTTTCGGTATTATAGTCAACTAACGTAGAGGGATACAAAACACTGTATACCCTGTTTTACGGTTGTAGTATAATCCAGTAGCAAATCTGCATTCGCATCAACTTCCTGACACCCTTTTTTAGTTAACTGATGTCATTTGGCGACCTTTTGGGTGTCCTTTTTTGGGGTCCATGGGCCGTTTACGCCCAAAACAGCCCCATTCCATATTCCCCATTCCTCATTCTTCATTCCCCAATTGCATTATCTTTGAAAAAAGATTGTACTGTATGCTTAAGGTAGGCGTTTTTGGCGTGGGCCATTTGGGTAAGTTCCATTTGAACAACTGGAAGGAAATTGAAGGGGTGGAGCTGGTGGGTTTTTTTGACCCTAATGATGCCAATGCCGCACTGGTGGCGGAAAAATATGGCATCACCCGCTACCAAGACCCCGGCGAACTGATTGATAAATGTGATGCCGTGGACATTGTAGCCCCCACCACCTTCCATTTTGAACTCTGCCAGATGGCTATCCGCAAAGGCCGCCATGTATTTGTGGAAAAGCCCTTGGCCAATACCATGGACGAGGCTAGGGAACTGGTAAAACTGGCCAAAGAAGCCAATATCAAGTTTCAGGTGGGGCATGTGGAGCGGTTCAACCCCGCTTTTTTAGCCCTGAAGGGCTATCAGTTGCAACCCATGTTTATTGAGGTACACCGCTTGGCCCAGTTTAACCCCCGCGGCACCGATGTGAGCGTGATATTGGACCTGATGATCCACGACATTGATATCATCCTCAGCTTGGTACAAAGCAATGTGAATTATATTTCTGCCAATGGCGTGGCCGTAATGAGCGATACGCCGGATATTGCCAACGTACGCATCGAGTTCGACAATGGCTGTGTGGCCAACCTTACCAGCAGCCGCATTTCCATGAAAAAAATGCGCAAAATGCGGCTCTTTCAAAAAGATGCCTATATCGGTATCGACTTTTTGGATAAAAAAACCGAAATCATCAAGCTGAACAGTCCGGGCGATAAGAACGTATTCACGTTCGACATCGAAACCAATAGTGGCAAAAAAACAGTGGCCATTGCCAATCCGAATGTGCAGGATGTGAATGCCATTAAAATGGAATTGGAGGAATTTGCCAAAGCCATTGTTACGGGTTCGGATACCCCGGTGAGTGTGGTGGACGGTTTTAGGGCCATGGACATTGCCCATCAGATATTGGATAAAATTAATAAAACGCATAGGGCATAGTTCCTTTGCGTCATCGTTTTCGATTGTATTTACTAAACCCGAGCAACAGCATTGAAACAACCGAGGATACATACACGCTGGTACGCATTGGCCGATTACGTAACGGCTACCATTGCTTGGGTATGCTTTATCTTTTTGCGTAACTACTTTCTGGATATAGCCTTTATTTTCAGTTATAAGTTTTACGTTAGTTTAGTAGGTGCGCCACTGGCTTGGTTGGCCATTTATCAACTGTTTGGTACTTATGAAAACATTTACCTCAAATCCCGTTTATTGGAGTTTTTTAGAACCGCTGGCTGCACATTCGTGGGCTGTGTGGGTGTTTTCTTTGGGATACTCCTCAATGGCGATTCGGGCGATTTTAGTTTGTACAGTAAGGGGATATTAGCCTTATTTGTGCTGCATTTCCCGCTTACTTTTTTAGTGCGGCTGGTAATCCTCAATATGGCCAAAAGGCAATTAGAGCGGGGGCAGGTTTTTTTTCCGGCATTGATTGCTGGCAATGTAAACGTGGCCGAACAACTGTACCGGGCCATCAACAACAACCGGGTAAAAACGGGCTATCGCATCTATGGGTTCTGCAGCACCAACGGGGGTAGCGGCGAATCTTCACAATTGCTTACCCACTTGGGCCATATCAACAACATTCAGCATATTATTGCCGAACACCATATTGAAGAGGTGATAGTGGCCGTGGACAAACAAGAGCGCAACCTCTTGGAAAAAATTCTGCAAACACTCAGCAACAAGGAAGTAAACATTAAGATAACGCCGGATAGGGTGGACATCATCAGCGGGGCCTTGCAAACGGGCAATGTAATGGGCATCCCCTTGATTGATGTGCATAGCGGCCAAATGCAACATTGGCAACAGCACATCAAAAGGTTAACCGATGTGGTGATAGCGGGCTTGGCCGCCATATTGCTATTGCCCTTGCTATTGTATGTGGCTATACGGGTAAGATTTTCGGGGCCAGGGCCACTATTTTATCGGCAAGAACGTATTGGCTACAAAGGGCGGCCTTTTATGATATGGAAGTTCCGCTCGATGGTGAAAGATGCTGAAAAAGATGGTCCGCAACTGAGCAGCGACGAAGACCCTCGCATTACACCTTGGGGCAAAACCATGCGCAAATGGCGGTTTGACGAGCTGCCGCAGCTTTGGAACATTATCAATGGGGAGATGAGCTTGGTAGGCCCTCGACCAGAGCGTAAATTTTATATTGACCAAATCATACAACAACATCCCGAATACAATTATCTGTTTAAGGTAAAGCCGGGCCTGAGCAGTTGGGGCATGGTAAAATTTGGTTATGCCAGCAACGTACAGCAAATGATTGAACGCATGGCCTACGACTTGCTGTACATTGAAAACGTATCGCTGCTGCTGGATTTTAAAATTATGTTACACACGATAAGGATTATTATGGCAGGGAAGGGGAAGTGAGTGGATTGGGAATTTGGAATGAGGAATTTGGAATGGGGAATTTGGTTAACGTCTGTGACGAGTACAAATGGCTTCAGGCGGGCCACAGTCGTGATGTCGGCTACGCCTCCAATTGGTATTGGCACCACATAACTTCAACTGTAATAATTCATATCCTCAAAAAGTAGGCATTTATTAATTAGGGCATCGCCGTGGACATGGTTTGTTTCCTTGCCACAAGTGTTCGAAACCTTTTCAACTGCTTATTAATCCCGAAGGGATGCCATTATTATAGTATGATTTGGGCGGAAAATGAATCAAGTGCAACCCCGAAGGGGTGGCATTATTATGTATTTTAAACGTTTCGAACAGTTATGGGGTGCCCACGAAACATCAGGCTAATCAAATAATTTGTTCAATTTGGCTTCTGCTTTTTCCGCAATGTTTTTGGCCAATTGGTTGATGCCGTAAAGCAGGGTAGTTTTTAAAATACTATCGCCTTGGTGTGGCTCTGCGGCAAGTTTCAGCATGGTGCCAATGGCATCGCTGGCAAGCGATTGAGGGCGGATGGCATCTTTGAACCCTGCCCAATTTTGTTTGATTTTTTCGGTGGCGGCTTCCGTGGCCTGCGCTAACCGCTTTTTTTCCTGCGCCAAATGGCGTGTGCTTTTAATCTCTTTCATCATCGTTGTCGTTGTGTGTAAACAATTGTTGGATGAGTGCATTCATAACCGGTAGCTTGATCAGTTTGCCTCGGGCTGTCCAAACGATGATACCGAATAATAAATACAATCCTGCAACGATTAAAAACCCCGCCCAGCTATTGTCTAGCCATATCCCCAACCCAAGCGCCAATGCCACACTGGCAAACACCACAAATAGCAGCATCACTATTGCAGCTACCGAACCCGCAATGATGTTGGCAACCACGGTAGCGGTTTTTTCGGCAGTAGAAAGCTTGATGGATGCGATCCTGAGGTTGATGTATTCTTTGATCGACTCGGCCAAATCCTCAGCCTTGGTAAAAAGCTTTTCCATTGTAATGGGTTTAATATGAATGACTGGTTTCCTAGCCCGGAGCTTATGGTTCCACTGCTTATTGATGCAGTGCCACGATGGGAACAGGGCAATGCAATACCATATTTTTGGTGTGACTGCTGAACACTAATTGCTCAATAAAATTGTGTCTTTTGGGCAGTACCACCAGTAGATCGATGTTGTTTTTTTCCGCAAATTCCATTACACCCTCATCCAAATCGTTGTTGGTGATAAAATGGTAATGTGGTTCGATATCGCCCAACAATTGACGCAGCACCCCCGACTCATGCACAATGTCGGCATTGTATGTTTTTTCATTGCCTGCATTGAGGATATGCAATTCCGCATTGAAATCGGATACCCATTTTTTGATTTGAACCACGGGTGTTGTTTCCAAGGTTTTATCAAAATCCAAAGCCAGCCCAATCCGTTGGATAGTAGTAAAAGTGGCGCCTTTGGGTATGGTAACCAAGGGCCAATGCAAATGTTTCACTGCATGTACCGTATGGCCGCCAAAGAAAAAGCGTTCGGCGGCGGTGGTACCTTGGCTGCCCATTACTACAGCGTAAGGGGCAACGGTTTCGCAAGCTGCCGTCAGCACCGTAAAAAAAGGCCCTTCATGAACTTCCGCTTCTATCGCAATCTGATTCTTTGAGCGGTCCAACAATTCTTTTTTTAACCTTTCCAAAGCATCTACCGCATCTTGTTTAAGCCCCTGTATGTTTTCAATCACGGGCACTTCGGTATATAATGTCGGCAGTTCATAACTGTGCAGCAATACCAAACTTGCTTGTAGGGCCATCGCCATATCAGTGGCATAATGAGCGGCATTGGTGGCGCTGACAGAAAAATCGGTGGCTACAATTATCTTTTTCATGATGATATCCATTTTTTGTTTGAAGCAATGTTGTATCCGATGCTAAGGTAATTGGCTAATACTAGGGATGCACTGACGTAGGTCAGGTAGGGTGGTGAGTCTGCTCAAGGATTCATAAAGCCTTAGTTGCCCCTAATCCTTCTAAACAATGATTGTGCCGTTTGCCAGTTCCAGCCTATAAAGCGGCCGCGTTGCACTACCAAACTATTGTCTTCCGGATGTTGCAAAAAATAGTGGAAAACAAACCGCTGTTTGGGGTCATTCCAACCTACAATTTGTCCAAAACGCAGGTCGTTGAAAACCAAGGTGTCGTGCCATTGCTCAACGGTATAATATTGTTGCGAAAAGCGGATCAACTGGTGTAGGTCAGCATGGTCCTGCAAGGAATCCAGCAAAGAATCGTTGCGGGGAAAATATTGAAAGGCGATATCGGCTTGGCGATCAAATACCGAACGGAAGCCAACATGGTAGCCACTATCGGTGCCCGCCACCACATACCAAAGCCAGTTTTGCAAAGGTGCCGGTGTGCTGAAATAACGGGTGTACAGTATTTGCTGGGTTTGCAAACTTTTTTTAACGGCATTGTTTATTAGTGCTTTGTTAAAAAGGCAATAACACATGTATAGCAGTGGTAATGCGATGCCCAAGCGCCACCATTTTTTGCGCTGTGGCCCCCTTCTTTTTTTTAAGAGTAGCATGGCACAACCGATGAGTGGTCCGATGGAAAAAAACGGGTCGGCCACATAAATAGCGTTGAAGGAAATACGGTAATGGCTGAAGGGTTCAAACCAGCCCACGCCATAGTTGTTAAATGCATCAATGAATATGTGCGCAAAAATAACGGAGCCGAAGAAGAGCGCCCATTTACCCAACCTTATATTGTGCGGTCGGTGAAACCGCTCGGCCAGTAAAGCCATTAAAGGCGTGATGAGTGCGCAAAATAAAAGGGAGTGGGTAAAGCCACGGTGGGCTAATAGATTGGAAGTTGTATTTAGCCAAGCAGCGGCCATGAAATCTATATCCGGAACGCTCTGCGCCAAAGCACCCCAAAGCATGGCTTTTTTGCCGAGGGTTTTCCCGGCAAATGCCTCGCCCATGCAGGCGCCCAGTGCTAAGTGGGTAATCGAGTCCATGGTTATGGGTTACTGTGGTTTTTGTGCATGCCTTTGATCATTACTTTTATATCCTCCATCAAACCCACTTGCGTTTTTTGTATTTCAAATAAGGTTTTCATTTGCTCCGTAATCAACAAATCCATTTTGCCGTGCAGGTTACGTACTTCTATTTCTGCTTTTAAGTTTACCAAATAATCGTTTACAGCCCTTTGGCGGTCTTTTTCCTCTTTCCTGTTTTGGCTCATCATGATGATGGGGGCCTGTAAGGCTGCAATGGTGGACAATAGTAGGTTCAACAAAATAAAGGGGTAGGGGTCAAAAGGTTTTTGAATCAAATATACATTGGCGGCAATCCATACCAACATGAATGCCAGAAAGGAAAAAATAAACTTCCAGCTTCCGCCGAAGCTGGCCACGCCATCGGCCATCCTGCTTACTAGGGGCGGGTTTTTATCCTCAAATTCCAATAATTTTTCCGACAATAATTTTTCTTCCTCAAGGGCATTTTGCACAATCTCGTTCAGCTTTTTCAACTGTGCATTTTCGGTGGAGAGTAGTTGGTCGATTTGTTTGTTGCCCATTGCTTACTTTTTACGGTTAAGGTAACCAAGTATCTAGCTACCAAATATTGTTCCGTCGTTTACGCAAGGTACCAACTTTTTTATTGGGGCTTGGCTACTTATTATGCGCCACAAACAAGGGCAACTTTACCTGCCGCATCAAGGTATCCGCCATGCTTTCTCTAAACCAGCGGCTTACAGTACCCCTTTTGTAGGCGCCCAATACCACCAAGGTATTGCTAGGCTGGTTTTTTAAGTGGTCAATAATTTCAATTTCCGCAAGGCCCTTCATGACAGTATAGGTAGCTTTGGGAAAATGCCGCTTCATAAATTCCTTCATCAGCCTGTTGTCGGGCAAATGTAGGCTACTGGCCGTAGGGTTAACAGAAATCACTTCCGTTTCTAAGTGCTTTAGCTGCGGCAACAGATAGCTGAACATTTTGATGGCATGCACAGAAGATGGTTCGCCATCGTAAAGCAATACCAATTTTTGTAGGGGTTTGAATTTGCCCGGTAACAATAAAACGGGGCATTGCGTATCGCCCAATAAATCCCTGATAAAGCGGGTAGGCGGCTTTTCTTTGTGGTGGGTAAAGGTTTCATTGGCATCAATAATCACCATGTCGGCATAGATACTTTCATGTTTCAGTTCCTGTATGGCAATATCCTGTGTATGATGTACCGCATATTCCAATTTTTCCTTTTGGCAGGCTATTTCAAATGTGTCTGCCGCCGCCGCACGGGTGGCCCTGTCCTGCTCCTCGTATTTCTTCAGCCGGTTGTCCGACACCCCTTCATTCACCACCAAATCATAAATTTTATAACTGGTGTACAACCGGTCATCCAAAAAAACACCTACCAAATGTGCATGGGTGTTTTTGGTGAGTGCAATGGCACAATTGGCCGTACTGGTTGCATATTTAAGACCATCGAAAGCCGCAATGAACTTTTTCATATTTGTTGTTTTTGTTAACACATGCGAAAATATCTCCCGATAGCATATATTGAGATGATGGTATGCAGTGGATAGGGTGATTGCGGTCAGGGGGCTGCTGGGGGCTGGGTGCTGGATGGCGGGGGCTGGATGCTTGATACTGGGTATTGTGTGGGCGGTAATGAAGATATTTTAGACTGCGGATTTATAACAGGATTCCACTATTCATTATTCACTATTCACTCTCCATTCCCCCCACTTTCAACTTTCAACTCTCCACTCTCAACTAAATTAATTCTTCCGCTTTCCCTGCTCGCCTTGTTGGGCATTTTTGCCATCCTTGGGCACAAAGAATTTATGTTTTTCCAATAGTTTTTCACTTTCATACACTTCAAAAAAGAACCAACCGGCATGCATGAAATTCACTTTGTCAATAATCAGGTAAGGCTCTTTTATTTTGGTGATTTCAAAAATAAATTCTCCGGCTTCATCAAAAAATTTGACGATGTATTTTTTGTCCGCAGCGTCGGGCAGGCTCATCACTATATTGTTCTCCTTACCGGTAAAAACCCGCTTGCTGGGTATAAAACCGAGGGGTCGGATGGGCTCTGAAATAACACTGTCTTTTACAACTACTTTACTTGTACTGTCAATTACCGGCCTGTAGCTGCGGCTATAAATATAGCTGCCCCCTTCAAAAGCCACAAATACCCGATAAAATACTTTGTTGCTCGGCGGCTTTACATCTGCAAAACCATTCTCCCTGTTTTGGGGGTTCAATACCGATCCGATGGTGGTAAAATTGCGCAAGCTATCCGTAGAACGTTGGATATTGATATTGGCAATATGGGCGCCGTAGGTATTTTTCCAACTAACGATATTGCGGTTGTTGATGCTTTTAACGCTGATGCGGGGAAGGGTGTCCTGCACCATTTGCTGCGACATAGCGCAAGCCGGTAGTAATAAAAAAACAACGATGGAGCGGAAGAGAGCTTTACGCATAATGCCTTGACGCAGGATATGTGAATACTAATTTGAGACGCAAAGATAAAGGCCTTGTTTAATTTTTTACCGATTAAAATGTTAAAGTTTTGGCAGGTAGGGAGGAATTGCCCTGTAAACCGCCCGTATGGATGCACAGCACATGGCTGCCGGGTGCAAAATAATCTTGACGGGCCAGATCGCATATGCCGTATAACATTTTGGCCGTATATACAAAGTCGGTAGGCAATTGAAAGTCCTGCCAAACTTGGTTCATAAAGTCAAATAGCCGGGCGTCCTTTTTGGCATAGCCCGCCAAGCAATAGTCATGTATCGGTACAAAGGGTGCGGCGGGTGTGGCCCCATCCAACAAATACGATAGCCGATTGGGTAAGTCGGTCATGCCCTTAAGGGCAGCAAAGCCCATTACCGTGGTATCGGCTGGAGCCGCCAGCAACAAGCCCGCCACGGTGGTAGCCGTACCCAATGCGCTGGCAATATGCGTGTAGGCGGCCGTTTGGGCCAAAGGCAATAGCATGGCTGCCCCTTTTGCCCCCAGCGGATGGTAACCCCCTTCCGGCACCAGTACATGCGGCCCCCATTGCTTTGTTAATTCGGCTAAAAAGCCGGGCTCGGATTTATGGCTATATGTTTGACGGCTGATAAACTGCAACTGCATACCCAATTGCCTGCACTGTTGTAGGGTATGCGAAGGTTGTAAAGGCTCCTCGCCCCTTACCATGCCGATGCACCGGATACCGGCTTCCTTACAGGCAAAAGCGGTGGCCACCAAGTGGTTGGACCATGCCCCACCAAAGGTAACCAAGGCCGGTTCGGTAAGCTGTAGCGCCTGTTCTAAAAAGTAATGCAGCTTGAACAATTTGTTGCCGGATACCACTGGGTGAACCTTATCGGCCCGCAAAATCGATACCTGAATGCCCTTGCCTCGGAAAAGCGGGTCATCTACAATATCCGTACTAATATCGTGGGTAGAAAAAAACAAGCGTGTTTTGCTTTTATGTTTGTCTTATTTTCGCACCGCCGCAAAATACGGTTTATTAGTACTATTTGTAAGCAAAAGGCATACTTGCCACATTGTTTACCTTAAAAATGATGATATGCAACCGACTTTATTGATATTGGCAGCAGGCATGGCCAGCAGGTATGGCAGCATGAAGCAAACGGAAGGTTTTGGGCCATCGGGGGAAACGATTATGGATTATTCCATATATGATGCTATTAGGGCCGGATTTGGCAAGGTAGTGTTCATCATCCGCAAAGATTTTGCCGAAGGGTTCAAGGCGGTATTTAACCCCAAACTGGAAGGGAAAATTGCGGTTGACTATGTATACCAAGAAATGGGCATGTTCACCGAAGGCTTGGATGTACCGGCCGAGCGTACCAAGCCTTGGGGCACTGGGCATGCGGTGCTCTGTGCCAAAGATGCTGTGAAGGAGCCCTTTGCGGTAATCAATGCCGATGATTTTTATGGCAGGGATGCTTTTGAAAAAGCGGCTCAATTTTTAACCGCTGCCTGTTCACCCCAGCTATATGCCATCATCGGCTATCAATTGGCCAAAACCCTCAGCGAGCATGGTACTGTAAGCCGGGGCGTATGCCAAACGGATGCCAAGGGCCATTTAACCGAAATCAACGAGCGTACTAAAATTTACAAGGAAGGCGATGCGATTGTATATGAGGAAGCCGATGGCAAGCACAGCGTGCCCTTCGATTCGAGTGTATCCATGAACTTTTGGTGCTTCGACCCCACTGTATTTGACGCTATTGAGCCCTTGTTCCGTCAATTTGCGCAGGCCAACCTGAGCAATATCAAATCGGAGTTTTTTATTCCCTTGGTGGCGGAAGATTTTATGGCCAATCTGGGCGGTGCCATACAGGTGATACCCACCAGTGCCCAATGGTTTGGCGTAACGTACAAAGAGGATGCCCCTGGTGTAAAAGCCTCCGTAGATGCTTTGGTGGCGGCAGGGGAATACCCTTCTTCTTTATGGGGATAATATTTTCAGCACCTTATTACATAAAAAAGCGGCAGTTGTATAACCGCCGCTTTTATTTTTAGCTAATTGGCCAATCAGCACATTAGCTAATTCGTTTTATTTCGCCAAGATTTGTGTCCTCGGCCAAGGTTCGTGTCTAAGCCAAGGTTCGTGAAGACACGAACTTTACGCTTTCTTAATTGCCCACTACCATAAAGATATAATCTTCCAATTTTTTAATTTGCTGTACCCTGCCCAAGCCCTTTAAATTGTTGGTGCTAGGGGTTTTGATAGACTGATATTGTTTGTCTTCTTTTTTCAGATCGTCCAACATGCGGAAAATGTTTTTGGCCTTGGCGGCATAGGTAACCCCATCGGCATCTGTATTACGACCGGTAATGATACCAATCACTTCGCCGTTGGCATTGATAACCGGGCCACCGCTGTTACCGGGGTTGGCCGGAATAGTCAGTTGGTAGGCGGTAGAGTCACCGTCTTTGCCCGATTTAGCACTCAAGTATCCTGCGCCATATACAATTTCTTTGCGGGGAAAGCCCAAGGTGAATATTTGCTCGCCCAAATCGCTGTTGTTCCTGTTGATGGTGTAGGGCAGGTTGGGCAGGGCGGCAAAGCTGGTATCCACAATCTTCAGTATCACCAAATCCGCCTGCCTATCGGTAGAAACGGCAACGGCTTTATAGTATTCGCCCTTTTTGTTTTCTACATAAATATTGTTTTTCATGGGGGTGATAACATGGGCATTGGTTACTACATAGCCCTTGCCATCTATCAAAAAGCCAGTTGCCATATAATTTACCTTTGGCTCAGGCCTAGCGGGTACCGCCGTGTTGTGGGCCCCGTTTTTGATGCCGGCCACCTCTTTCTTGGTGTCATTCAAATTTTTAACCAATTCTCTGTAGCTATTATTTTCGCGGTTGCTGTTATAAGCAGCCGTTAAGCCTGTAATAACCAACGAGATGATGCCAGCGATAGAGGCAGCTACGGTAGCCGTGCGTTTGTAGCGCTTCCATAGGTACACCAGCTTGGCCCGGCCCTTGGGCAGGGTTTTGGCCAAAAAGCCTTCTTCGGTCAATTTCGTCTCCACCTCATATAGGGCATGCTTCAACTGACGGGTTTTGGCATGATTGTCCAATTCGTTCAAGAAAAAGCCCTGTTCAACCACCAATTGATCGATTTCTGGGTTGTTTTTGCGCATTTCCTCAAAAAATGTCAGCTCTTGGGCAGACATTTCCCCTTTCCGGTAGCGTTCAATCGCATCTAAAATCAAAATGTCATCCATACTATCCATCATTTTTATACTGTGCAAAAAATAATTTTTTCAGCCGCATCAAGCACTTGTACTTCTGGGTTTTGGCATTGTCGGCATTGGTATAACCAAAATCGCCGGCAATTTCCTGCATTTGCTTTTTTTGGATATAGTAGGCCTCCAAAAGACTTTTGCAGGGTTCTCCCACTTTAGCAAGTGCCGCTTCCATCATGTTAAAATGGGCATCCCGCTGTTCGTGGTGTTCCAAATCCTCTTCCACCGGTATCGTCTCCTCCCAATTTTCCACCTGTCCGCTGTACCGTTGCATTTGCTGTAACCGCTTGAGCCACAATCGTTTGCAAACAGAGTAGAGATAAGTGCGCAACTGGCAGCTCAGTTCAAAATCGCTTTGATGGGCCTTTTCGTGCAACACAATCATCGCCTCTTGAAAAATATCCCGGGCATCGTCCACCGTGCCGTTATTGTTGAGTACAAAAGATTGTACCATACTATAATTGGCCCGATAAATGGCTTCAATAGAGCTCCGATCATCAATTGCCAGCCCTTTCAGCAATAATTTGTCCTGTTCAATACTACTCACTGGCTTTTATTAATACAGTTTGGGATGAATTGTAACCCACAAAGAACGGTAAAAAATTTTTTCTAAAATCTGGGTTACCTTTTTTAACTGTTGGTATTAACATAAAAATAAAATCAAAAATTGCAAAAAATGAAAAAAGTATTAGTAGCATTCGCAGTAGTAGCCCTTTTCGCAGCTTGTAACGACAACACAACTTCAGCCGACGGTACTAAAGTTGATTCTCCTAAAGTAGAAGTTAAAATTGACTCTCCTAAAGTAGAAGTTAAAGTTGATTCTCCTAAAGTAGAAATGAAGAAAGATTCTGCAGCTAAGAAGTAATTAAAAGATGCCGTTTAGCAGCTTGCCGGCTGCCGGTATTGCAAAAATTTTATATGGCAAGCAATCGTTGACGCTCCTCGTATTCTTACGGGGAGCTTTTTTTTGCGGTAATTTTGAGAGTTGACGGTTGACAGATGACAGTTGACGGGAGGGCAGGGGCGTTGACCGTTGGTCGAAGGGAGATGACGGATGACAGTTGACAGTTGACGGGAGGACAAGGAAGAGCGCAGCTTAACTATCCATTATCAAGTATCAAGTACCAAGTATCAAGTATCAAGTATCCAGTATCCGCTATCCAGCCATGCCTACTGCCCGCCTGAATGACGCAGTCGGGCAGGCTTGGTGTCGGCAAAGCCTCCACATCCAGCATCCGCTATCCAGTATCCCTAATCAAAAAACCGTTCCTGCAAATCATACGCCCCAATCGTCCGGTCGGAGCAGAGCCAAGTACAGTAGTCGGGGTGCAAGGGCAGTTCCCGCACTTGCCAAATCCTGTCTTTATAATATACATAATTGCCGTTGATATGTATTTGCAACAAGGGCAGCGACATGCCGCTGCTCTCGGCTTTGATCATGCTTTCCTTAATGGCCCAGCAGGTAAAAAACATGCGTTGGGGGTCGGGTGCCGCATGGATCCGTTGCCATTGCCCTGGCGTCATTACGTTGTCGAAGTCGGAGAAATCTACGGGCGTTATTTGCTCTACATCCACGCCAATTTTACCTATCTTGGTAAACGCACATATTACGATATCGCCCGAATGGGAAAGGTTAAAATCTACGGCTTCGCTGATATAGGGGCGGTTAAACTCGTTGTAATACAATTGCTCCAAACAATCCGGCCCAAACCCTGCCGCCATCAATATATCCCGTATCAGCAGTTTGCCAAAAAGGTGCCGCAGCCGGTCTTTCCATTGTACAAAGCGCCGGTTTTGCTGTTGCATGGGTGTTGGCAACAGGGCCAGCCATTTTTGCCATTGCCCCGTTGTATATGTATCGCTTATTTGGGTATAGGTAATCTGTATCAATGCTTATTGTATATCTCCGTTGCTGCTATACCACCAATCCATGGGTGGTTTGTATGGCCCTTGCCATGGTGGCCATCATTTCCCTGGGATAGGTATTGATGAAAAAATGGGTGCCCGGCATTTGCTTGAATACCACGGGCTGCCGGGTTTCATCCTGCCAAGCTTTGATATCCGCTTGCTCCAGTGGTTCTTTTGTTCCGGTAATCACCATCAGTGGAATATTGTGGGGTTCGCCCGGTTCGTACACATACGTTTCCGACACTTCAAAATCGGCCCGCATAATGGGTTCGATGTATTCAACCAGTTCAGGGTCTTGCAGCATTTCGGGGGGGATACCCTCCAAGCGTCGCACTTCATCCAACAGTTGCTCCTTGGGCATCAGGTAACGGTTAAGCACTTTGCGGCCCAAGCGCCCCCTACTGGATGGCCCGGCGCAGCCACTCACAAATAGGTAAACGGGCAGCTTGATTTCGCCCGCTGCCACTATTTTGCGGGCCACCAAATGCACCATCAAAGCACCCATGCTATGGCCATATAAGGCGTAGGGCGCTTTGCCCACCTGCTTTTTAAGCTGCCCGTACATATCTTCGGCCAATTGGTCGGCATGGGTGCACAAAGGATCGAGGCTACGGCTGGCCCTGCCCGGATATTCGAGGGTTACTAGGTTGATGCCCGGTTGCTTACAGGCTTCGTACAGCTTGTAAGCATATTTGTTGCCGCCCCCAAAAGGCAGGCAAAAAAGATCTATCTTATTTATCAAAACATTTTTGTTTAAAAAGGTAATGCAAGTTACGGCTTTTGCCTTGGTCATGGCCCTTTGCGGGGTATTTCAAATTTTAGCTCTTGTCCCAATTTGAAGCTGCTTTTTGCGGCGGGTTTTTCCACTTTTGTCTTGATACAAAAGTGGAGCAAAAAATCAAGGCTGCATAAAAAAGCCTAAAAATTGAACCCTCGGGCTAAAGAAAAACAAGCTCAATCTGTGGCACAAAACCTAGCTTCAGTAGGACTTACAGACCAATAGCATTGCCAAGCTTCGGTAACAACTGTTTTTCTTTTGCGCCCTCAGTTTCAATTTTCTTAACGGCTTTTTTATGAGGCCGTACCGAAGCGAAGGTTGAGAACTCTATGAATTCGATTATTATATTAGCAAAATTCAAAATACACTTTGGGCTCCGGTTACGAAAGACTCAACAGGAGGTGCTCCGGCGAAATATCCACCAGCACATTGCGCATCAGCAGCGATACCCTTACCAAAATTTTATGTTTGCCATTGTGTTTTAAAACTTCACCTTCCAAGCCGGTAAGCGGCCCCTTTTGTACCACCACTTTTTGCCCCGCATGGATATGCGTTTCGGTAACTTCCACCTCTTGCTCATGACTGGCCAGTACCTTTAAGCTGTCAATCACTTTTTCAGGTACACGGGCCACATCTTTACCAAATTTTACATACTTCAAAAACCCAAAAGTGCCCAATGAATAATAGTGCATTTTAAGGTCTTGCAAAAAAACAAATACATAAGAGGGGAACATGGGTTCTTGCATCACTTTTTTCCGGTCGCTCCATTGCTTAACCCTTGTCATAGTGGGAAAAAATACATTGATCTGCTTTTCTTGCAGTTGCTCGGCTACCCTTCTTTCGTGTCGTGGTCTTGTGTAAATTAAGTACCAACCCTCTTTAAAACTTTCCATTGTCCATTGTGTTTGTAAGCCCAAGGCCTGTTTATCATTAAAATTATGTCCCCCAATACGAAGGTTTACCCAAAAACATGCAAGGCGGCAACATATTAGTTTGTTCCGCTGAAATATTGACTAAGCTTGTTACAGCCGAGTCTTCGCTTGCTTAGGTGGTACTGGTTGACTTTTTGTGGTTAAGTGCTGATGTGCAACCTAGTTTATTGAATGCTTTTGGCAAAATTAGACAAAATACAGCAACCTTTCTTCATTCTAACACGCTAAAAGACCGCTCGTACCAATGTCATAAAAATGTCAAGTATTACAAAAATATCAAAGATTTTGATATTATCACGAACTATTTCTGTCCAAAAAAATAATCACGGGTAACTGCCTGTGCCATGGCCGAATTTGTCGGCCCATCCTTAAAAAACCGAGGGTAAATTAGCCATTTCCTCCCTGTAAGCAGTGGCGATTTTACCAAAACTGCCAATTATTTATTATTCGGTAGTATTGAGGGCAAATTAGGAATTGGTAAACTACCCAGACCGACCGTAACTCCACCGGGGCCGACCGTAGCTCTACCTTGACTGACCGAAACTCTACCGGGGATGACCGTAGCTCTACCGGGGTCGACCGAAACTTCACCGGGGATTACCGAAACCTTACCGGAGGTGACCGTAGCTTTACCGGGGGTGACCGTAGGAGCAACATCGAGAGTTGGAGCAACGTTGAGAGTTGGAGCAACGTTGAGAGTTGGAGCAACATCGAGAGTTGGAAGAACATTAAGAGTTGGAAGCACATCGACCGTTGGGAAACCCTTTCATGGCTTAATAACCCGTTTTGCAGGAGAGGGTTCCGCCCAATTTTACGCTGAAATTGGGTTGAAAACCGATGCCTGTTCCCGAGTGTACCACCACATTTTGTTTGCCCGCAATGGTTTTGCCCGCCACTTTAATGGCCCCTTCCGAGCGATACAAATACTCGCTGTTGAAATCGTTGGCGTTGTTGAGTGGTATGGTGAGGGCGGCTTTTTCCGAAAAACCTGTTGGGGCGAGGGCGTATAAGTGATTGTTGTTGCCAGCCAATAAATTGCCCCCTGGCGTCAACAATAGCCGGTTGCCGGTAAGGTAGCCCTTGCCATCCCCAATGGGCAGTGCGGGCACATTGGCACCGCTGGGCTGCACCAAGCTGAGCGACTGCTTGCCTTGTTCGGTATTTAAAATGTACACATTGCTATTGGCATCCGTTACCAATGTACTGGCTGCGTTGAGGTCCGTTGGGCCAATGCTGGGTTGTTTGGCGCCGTTGGACAAAGCATAGGCCTCCAACTGGCCGTTGTTGATGATATACACCTGATTGGGCCCCATTACAGGTTGAGAGATAAGGTCGCCTACGCTTGTTGCTTTTTTTACGAGGGTTCCCTTATCGGCATCCATCATATAAAACGTATTGCCTTTGCGCAGGGCATTTGTAACACACACTTTATCGTCTTTTACAGAAGGCACGGGTATGTCTGTTTCAAAAGTGGCCATGCCCGTGGCTGCCCATTTTTGTACCCCGTCGATGCTGTTTAAAGCGCTTAGCTTGCCATTACCACCATCATACACATATACCATTTGTTCGTCTTCGCCCAGGGCAACGGTTCCAAACCGATTGGCGCCCGCCGTATATATCCATTTCAGCTTACACTCGGGTTGTGGTGTATAAGCATAAATGCCTTTGTTAGTAGAGAGATACAGGCTGCCATCAAAACCGATAACGGGCAAGGCTATTGCCTGGGCATCATTTTCTAATGTTTTTTTAAAGATCGGTTTCAAACTATCGGTACTTAAAACCCTTAATGTATTGGCGGTATTACCGGTAAGGCAATAGATACGATTGCCCCTATCGGCCACGGGCCCATACTTTACTAAGCCGATTGTATCGGCGGCACTGGTTTCGGCCAATAAATTCCCCTGTTGGGAGATGGCACGGAGCCGGTACATCGGTGGCGTGGAAGACTGATAAGCCAATATCAAATTGTCGTTGTACAAAAGGGGAGCTGCCATGATATAATTGCCCCCAGCCGGACTGTACGCATCTTTGAGGGCAAAACCACTGGCGGCTGTATTGGATTGCCATGGCAACATGCCCGTATGTGCCGCATCGTATTTGTATTGTGGCCAACTGTTTTTTCTTACTTGGGCCGAGGGCATGTGGTACTTGATAACGAGCTTGGGTTGCTTGCCCCTATCACCCAACCGCTCGGTGTAGTAGCGATAGGTTTCGGCTTCCTCGGCGGCCAACACACAGTACCAATTGCCTTTTCTTTCGGCTACCCAAGTTTCGCCATTGTCGATGTCGGGCTGAAGATGGATGGCTTGGTCCAGTTTCTTTCGAGATGCCAAACTCATGGCCGTGCTGGTTGCACCTGTAATATCAATGATACTATTTCCCTTGGGTTTGTCCAATTCGTATAAGTTAATACCCTGCTCAAAAGGGGAGGACGTATTTTTTACTTTGTTCAAATAGATCATAAGGTCTACCGTGTCAATAATAGCGCCTTCCGGTATGGCAGCCAAGCTAAACTGTAAATAGATAGAATAGTCGTGGTTAACCTTGTTTCTTTGGGTAGAAGCGGAGATGAAGAGAAAATTACTATCGCTGCAAAACTGTTTGGTTTCCGGCGTTACCGTATTGTCGCCGGGCTTTTGTGTAAGACTGATATTGGGTAAGATTACAATGGTTCTGGAGTCGTTGTAATGCACATTGGTATAAGACGTTGTTTGCGCCGTAACACTAGAAAAACCCAACAATAAACCAATCAGCGCCCACAGTTTGGGATGTGGCAACAATTGAAACCCTTTTTGTAAAAAGTTGGCGACTGTATAATTATTTTCTTTCATGTTGTTCTTTTATCGTTTACTCAAATAAGGTGTTTTTAGCAAATAAGCCACTTATGGCTCTGGGCATGAATAATATAGGTTGGACACAACCGTATTGTCTTCATTTACGTAGGCAATGGCCACCGTCCACATACAACCATTGAACCCTACCGTGGCAAGGGCCATGCTGCGTACGGCTGCAAACACTGCCGACAGCTCTGGCCGTTGGATATTTTCGATGGGGTTCCAACTATACTGGTAATTATCAATGTCCTTACCAATTATCCAACTGCATTTCAACTTTTTTTCCTCATCAGTAATATCGTTCGACAAAATATACCGGTACGAATTTAATGCATTCACCACGGTATTTTTATTGGTCCTTACATAACACAGTGAGGAAGTGGCCAACCATTCATCGCTATAACTTAAAAAAGCAGTGCCATTGCCGTTTTTAACCTGCACCCAATTGCTTCCCCTATACACCCATATATCATTGAGCGTACTGCCATTGTACCGTATGGCACCGCCGCCAATCCAAATACTTTTTGCGCCGTACACATCTGTTTGCACGGTGGCCGCAAATTGGCAACGCTTGGGCAAGGCGGGGCTGTCTACTGGTATCCAATTGCTCCCGTCAAAACGCCATACATCGTTTAGGCCGTTACCATTTTTATCGGCACCACCTATCACCCATATATTGTTGTTACCATCCGCATCTGGGTAAATTACGCAAGCATGCATGCTGCGGGGCTTCATGGCCTTGGGTGCATTTTTCAATTCCCGAATGCCCCCATTACCCAAGTTCACTACTGTAATGGTATTGCTGCAATGACCAATATCCACTTTACTGCCCCCTACAAAATACAGTTCATCCTTCCCAAAATGCATACAGGGACAATGTACCAGCTCAACCGGTATCATTAGTTTAGCAGGACGGATAATATTGCTATCATCGTCTTTGCGGTTATAGGTATGTGGCATCCAAGTTAAACCATCGGAAGATTTCCAGATACAGGGCAACTCATCAGCCGTATTGGACAGGTCGGTACGCTTTTGTACAATGGCCCACATCATGTCATCGTACTCATTCAACACCAAGTCGAGTAGCCTATTTTGCTGCAAGGTATAACTGGCTTTTTCCTCATCCGTACCCTCCTGCTCCAGTTTTTTCAACACTTGTTCACTAAAATTATCTACCAGCTTCCAATTGGCGCTGGTGGCCGTTTCTACATGCGCCACTGTCTTATCCACGGCTTCCATACTGCCATCCTTTGCATGTAGGTAAAAGGGAGGGGAGGGGAAACTGCCTTCGCTGCCCAAGTGTACTTTTTTTGAAAAACTATAAGACCCGGTCTTGTCCATTCCAATCTGTACATCAACCGTTCTGCCCGATTTGTCCTTTATTTCGCAAGAGCTAACATAAGCGCAAGTATAAGTAAGGGTTACATCCGTACTCTCACGGGTAATGGAAGGATTGATTTTGAAACTGTGGATGATGGGCTTGGTATTGGCCACCAAGATGGTGTTGCCTTTATAGTCATCGGGGTACTTGCCAATTACCGCATTACCAATGGATTTCAGTTTAAACGTAATATTGGCCGAATCGGGCAACACCTGTCCTGCTTTTTTTTGCAAGTTGGCAATGTGGATGGCCATCTCATTGTTACAGGCCTTGAAATTTGTTTGGGGCGTGAGCGTAAAAAGCACCACCCCTTCGGCAAGCCCACCAGCAGGCCCAATCATACAATCGGCAGATAAGGTGCCGGTGTCGGCCGTTACCAAATCCCACTGAATACAATCAGCCAGGCTGGTCATATCCACTTCAATGTACTTGATGGAGCTTGTATTATTGGGGTCGCTACAAATAATTTTATAGCTGATATCGGCATCGGTAGCCGATATGGTATTGTTAACGGTAACTAAGCTAAATGTACTCATGCGTGTATCTTGTTTGGCCAATTAATTTTGTTTGTTATCGGGCGGTAGTGGCACTAGTGATAAATAGCCTTCCTGCACCACTTGTGTGTTCAATGCACCTGTTTGTAGGGGCGTTTGACCGTCCAGTAAGGTTTGTTGCCAAGTCCCGTCCTTCCTTCGTTGCTTCAGTACCCACTGTCTATCAGGCTCTGCCCCCACGGGTATGAACAAATCGGTAAGCGAACCCAAAAAAGGGGCCACTAATATATCCAGCTCCATCTGCTTCATCCCTTCGTTGATATAGGGGTACGCCAAGTCGATCAGCTTGGGTGGCAGTATGCCGGCGTCGGCCTGTACTCCTCCTCTCGGATCCACCAGCAAAGTAATGCCCGCTGGTGGCGCAGCCGCATTCAAAGTAAGCAAAACGTCGCTATTGGTAAAATATGCATGGTTGGGTTTGTCCATACCAAATGCGAGGTGCATGGTTTCAAAACCTTTGCTGCCCTTATCCATAAAGTAACCAATCAACCCATCTTTGTTGTTGCGGGAATCGCCCAGCGTAACCGGAAAAGACAGTTGGCTCAATCCGGGGGGATGGATTTTTGCCGCTTCGGTGATGCTATGTTCAAATCCTTGGGGCTGTGCGGGCAAACCCAACAGTTCCAATTGCAGCGATGCCCTTACCAATGCCAGTGGCTGGCCCATCAACCCGGCAATGCCCGGCGTTTGCTTGCTAGATGCAGCCGTGAGAAAGAGGGCCGTGGTATTGCATACATCAAACAGATGGCGGAGTGCCTCACCGCCAGCAAGGCTACCGTTATCGGTAAAATTGAGCAGCCCATTTACAAAACCCAACAGGTAGGGATTGGTGATGCGCTCCTGTGGCCCGCTTGCATTCGATTCGCCGGGCGGGTTCTGCCATTGCAATTGTACCCTACTGCTTACCGTAATCATTTTGAGCGAGCCGCATTTCTTTCCTGCTGCTTCATAAATATCCAATGCTTGATCGAGGCAATCGGGTAGGAGCCAACCGCATACCGGCGTGGTAGCGGGGTCGTTGCTGCTGTCTTCCCGCTGGCGGGTATTGGCCGAATGCCACCTAAAAGAGAGACGGGCAGGTTGTACCAGCCTTGGTGAAAGCGTTACCAAGCTGCCATCCTGAGCAGTAGCCAAGTCTTCGGCAATTTGCAGTCCTGAATTTTGTACCACATTGCCCATGGTATCCGAGTCAACCACTTTTTGCACTTGGCCAAAGGTATCGGTTAGCCATAGCCGCGTAAACTGTAAATGCCCGGCCCTGAGCGGGAAGAAGTTCGGAGCGCCATCCGATTGGGCGTTTACATCGGGCAAAAAATACGCTTCCTTGGTAAGGTAATTATCGAAACTTTTATCCGGTTTTAATACATCGTTGTTTGCTGCCGGATCCTGCAACAGGGGCACTTGTATGCTCTGCCGCCGCATCAACAAAGCCTCAGAAAACGAATCGAGTGCCTGCGATAAATGCTGACCCACATCCATCCCTTCGGGGAGCCTTTTTTGCAAGAGATCGGTAATCAAATCACTCACCAGCACCTTGCCCGAATATTCAATGGCCTGCTTGCTATCGGGTTTGGGACCTTTGTATTGATACTGCTTATCCTTCCATTCCCAATCGTTTTGCTTGAAAGCCCATTGGCCGGTTTCCATTGCATAAGATGGGCGGAATTTTACATACCAAATAAGGTATAAAGGCGTCCATGGATGCGCCCATGCTTGCATGCCCCACTTGGTCAATAATTGCGCCACCGTGTCGATTGTCCATGCTGCGTTATTGATAGTGGCAGCATTGGAACGCAACAGTCCTTTTATTTTCTCGATGGATGCTCCTGCGGTTAACAGCAGTACATTTCGAAGATACTCGCCTAATTTTTGTGCATTGATGGTATTGCCCGGTGCGTCTTTATAGTATTGTTTGCCCCATGCACTTGCCCAATTGGGATCCAACAGGATGGCTTCCTTGTACAGTTGGGTAATGACCGCTATATTGGGTTGCAGCGAACCGATGGATGGCAAATCGAGTTGGGTGTCTGCCGGTTGTATGGTTTTGCCGGTGGCTGTATCGCCATCATTGATTATGATACCAGAAATGATGGCCGCTTTGATACGGCAGGGCAAACTCGCCGTATTGCCGGGGCTTTTATACTTGTCCGAATCCACCACCCCTGGGCCACTAAACAATACCGTGGGGTCGGTGGGCTGCCAAAACCGGGGCATCTTTTTTTGCACCAATTCAAACGCGGCTTCTTTATTGGCCGAAGCCATAAAAGCTCGCATGCCTGCAATGGTTTGTTGCTGTTGGGTAACGATGGTATCCTGTTGTGCGATGGCGGCTTTTATTACATCGATATCATTTTTCAACAGATCCCTACCATTGGTCAGTTTTGCCTCCCATTGCTCAGCCGTATCGCTTTGCTGCGCCATAATGATTTTATCGCAGAGGGCCCTGAACTCCAGCATCAGCGATTTCATATCCCGCCGCAGCTTGTCGGCCAATTGCTGCGCTTCATTCAGTTTTTTAAAGGCCAAGGAAAGCCCGGGGTTTTCAACAGGGCTGGGAAAATTTGGCAAATCGGCCTGCTTATCTTTTTGTGTTTTGGCATCCCGTTCTACCCGTTTGATTTCCCATAAAACGCCACCATCATAAGCGGTAAAACTGCGACTGTCTACCACATCTTCCAACTGTGTACTGTCTACGGTATCTTTTAGCGCATCATATACATAACTGCTCAGCAATTTTTCCGCAGCACCGGTTTGCCGCGACAACTGTACCGCTTTGGCTTCAATGGAAGTGAGGCCCACACCGGTATTCACGGCTGCATTTTTTACTGGCAGTTGGTATGCTTGGGCAGGGTTCCAAGCAACGCTGTGCATAAACCCATGGCACAATATACTAGAAGGAAAATCTGCCGCATCCTGTAACCCATCCAATACCCATCTTTGCTTTAGGTTATCAATGATGGCTTTGTCGGCATGCAGCAAGGGCTCTATCGCAGGATCGGAATACCAGCCCGTAACCAAATAGGAAAACACGGTAGGTGTATTGACAAGGCCCGAAAGGTCATCCCAAAAGCCAAATACATTTCTGCATTGCTGATAGATGGCCGCAAACGTAGCATTGCCGGGCCCAATGGCTGTTAAAGGGGTTTCGCTACGGGGCTGCTCGGCCGTCCACTTGTCCAGTTCGGTTACCTTGCCGATATTATGAGCGGTTGAAAAACTACCATCGGCCTGCTGCAAAGCCCAAGTACTTTTGTCTGATTTTAAAGGCCCGATAAAATCGCTTTCTACAATCCATTTTTTGAGTACAGGCTTTTCTTTTTCCAAATGTGTTCTAATCACCAGCCAGCGGTTGGGCACGGCAGGGAATTGCATTTTATTGTCTTTGTGGATGCCATTGGTAAGCGCTGCGGGTAAGGCCCAGTGCAAATGGATACCTTTTTCGCAAAGGCCGCCCCGCTTCAATTCTTTCAAATCGCCCGGCTCCATAAAATTGCCCAAGCGGGTACCCAAACCCTCATAATCAATGGAAAGTTTCTTCCAATTATAAGCGGTATCACTTGCCGTGACCTTATCTACAACAAGTGCTTCTATTTTTATCGGCACCAATATTTTTTCACTCATGGCAAACCTGTTTAGTCATCTTACTTTTTCCAATGGTCATCAATATTAAGTATGTACATCACTGGGCTCTCCAGCATTTGAAAAGCCAAGTTGGCCGAGGTTTTTACTTCTACCCCTTTTGCCGTCATACCATCGGCGATTGTTTTTAAATTCAATACGCCGTTTTGGGTTTGGATTGACACAGCCGTTGCACCAATGACACCCGTTACATCCCGCAACTTTTTTTGGTAAGCACCAGCACTGCCATCAAGGCCAAAATGCACGCCTTCGGGCGGTTGGATAAGCAACAACTGTTGCAGCTTGCCCGAAAAAATGCAGAGCTGTATATCATCGGCAATGCGTTCAATCTTTAGCGGAAATTTCATCCAATTGCCTGTTTCATCTTTGGCAAATATTTTAATACCCTTCCAGCCCGACACCAATTGCGAACGCAATAGATAACCAGTTATATGCCCTTGGATATTTTGGGGCAAGGGTACCGGATCGTCTTCGGCAACTGGCACAAATGCACTGTTCATTTTATTCACCAGCAAATTATCGGGCAGGTAGCGGCCATCTTTTAGCATGTTGAGGAGTGATACCGAATCGTCGGTGGCCACAATGCTCAATGCCCCACCCAACAAGGCTTCCATCCAATTGTAATCAATGTAAAAAGTACCCACGGCTTCTTTGGCGGGTTCTCCGTCTGCTCGGCTGATGAGATAATCTTCGTGCGGCAGCAGGTAATTGATGGGCACCCCGTTGAGCAAAAAAAGTTTGCCCAGCCAATCCGTTATTTCCTTGGGCGGGGCAGGCATCGCATCATCGGTATCGGCTATGGTATTCATTTGTTCCATTACATCAGCCGGTCGGTTGGAGAAAGGCATGGGCACCATTTCCGTTTTTATCTCCCTTGTGTAGGCGCTGGCCAAAAAATCTTTTACTTGATCTTCCAGCGGGTCGGCCCCTGCATGATTGCTTAGGTTAAACCGAGTGGGCAACAACTGGTTGATTTGCTGCACGGCTGCCGTTTCTAGCACCTTTTTTTTGCCCTGCACCTTCCATTGGTAAAGTGCCGTGCTGAACACTTTGTCCTTTAAAGCCAACAACCTGCCCAATTGCCATGCCGCCGCATAAGAGATATCAACTAGGCCCGTTTGATGGTCGAAGCGCAGGGCCGCATCGGCTGTTTTAAAAATAGTGGTGGTGGGGCTGGCGGGTAAAAAGTTGGGGTTAAAGGGGCCGCGGTACCAAGCATAGCTATCTGAACCATCACGGGTGATATGCGGCAACAGGGTATAACCGTAATCGTAAGCCTGCTTTACGGCTTCATCTAAACCCGGCTGGTAATTCATTTTAAAAGGACTTACATGGAGGCCCTGACAAAGTTCTAAAAAGTTTTTGCCGGGTGCTACTGTAAAAGCCCAAGACTGTAACACCACCAGCCTTACTTTTTGTTTGCCTTTTTTCTCAATATAACTATCGGTAGTGTAATAATTGTGCAACCCCTCCAAAGAAACCAAGAACACCGAATTGCGCATGGGCTTGGTCTTATCAGCAGCCCGTACAGGCAAACGATTGGCGATGAGGGTTGCAAAATAACCTTCATCGCCAATGGCTTCGCTATCCTTGCTTTCATCTACCAATACTTTTCTTACATGGGCCAAATAAGGCAGGTTGTCCTTTGCGGGCATCAACTGCTTAAAAAGGGGTAGGGGTATATCAATCACATCATACAGGGTATCTATGTTTTCCCAGGGTGCCAGTTTGGGATTTTTCCCCTTCACTTTATCTGTGGCAATCTCCGGCACAAAAATATCCGTACCGGGGTCTTGCAACTTTTTTTGGGCAGGGATGATAGCGTGGGCTGTCATCTCTTCTTCGCTCAACAGCAGCAATGCCATCCAAGGCGCATGCATGGTGGGATTGGTGGATTTGAATTGCGTATCATCATGCAGTTCGCCATCAATGGTGCGTTCCCAAGGCAAGGTGCGGCGGTTGAATACGATATGTGGCAAAGTGGTTTCAAAATGGCCGGTGATGCCCTTAGGCGGGTACAGGGTGTAAATGGCTGCATCTTCCAATAAAAACCGCGGGGCACCTACCCAGAATTTTTTCTCGGCGGTTTCAAAATCGGCCGCATTGGCCGCACCCACTGCTAGGTCGGCCTTTACCGTGTATTCGCCCGCCACCAACTGGGGCAGGCATTCGTGTATGAACACCAACGGCTCTGGGTCTTGTAATATTTTTTTATCAGTTGCCATTATCAATTATCCTTATTGGGGTCATTGCCTACCGATTGCTTCTTTATACTGGGGCAATCCGCCCAATTGCACAATTACCGGCTCGGCGCTTAAGGTGTCCGTCCATGCCTGTATATTAACATCCCCCGCTACCTTTTCCCTGCCCTGCGCTTGCAATGCTGCTGTTATCATTGTCGCTCTTTTGGCCGTAATATCCGCATCATCATATCGCTCCATCATTATCTTTTTAATCGGTTGGCTATACGCTGTATTGTCGGGGCCCGTTAATGCTGCTTGGTAGTTCCATTGCAATGTTTTGGTAACCACTTCAAATTTTCCATCCAAATCAAACTGTGGTGCGCCTTTGGGAACGGGCATTAGTTTGGGGCCAATGGAAACGCCTTTGAGTGCATGCTTCAACACTTTTGTTTCATCCGGTTGCGCATTGCTGCCCTTGCTTTGTTCGTGGCTCCACAACGATTCGGGTACACCCGCTGCATAAGCACTGTACTTGGGTGCAAAATCGCCTTGGAGCGGTTGCCCGTTCATGAGCACCTGCACTTGCATACCACTCTGCAGTTGGGTTTCGTGCATTGGCCGGATACCCAAATCCGTATTGCGGTTGGCATAACTCAACTTTTCACCATCTACCAATAGGGGGGTAGCAGCATCCATATCTTCGAAGACGCCCCTGTCATCCTTCAATTGCACTTGGGTAAGCGGCAAGGGCGACTCTACATTCACTTGTAGCTGATGAGGGTTTACCAGCAGGTACTTTATTTCTTCCGTTGATGTTTTTACCGTGTATTCATTGATTACACCTGCACCAATGATGATTTCCGCTGCAATTTTTTTATCGGTATTGGTAGGGATAAACTGCTGTTTAAAGCCCGGCCAGTCCATTTTTTGGTTTTTCTTTTTGGCCGCATCGCCAAAGGGGATCGTAAAGGAAAAAATCTTCCAATCTACATAGGCTTCTCCGGCAAAAGGCGGTCCCCATATATGCAATTGGGCGCCCATTTCCAATTTAAAATGGACGGTAAAAAGCCACATGTCGATATCGGCTTCTATCCTTACCGAAACCCCAATATCAATGGCGTATTGAAAGGGTGCCCAAGCAATCAACATATCTGCCCACACCACAATACTGGCGGTTAAAAAGCTCAGGCTAAAAGTAACTTCCAACCTGCCACCGGCCATGATGGCACTGGGTGTTAGGGCATAATACAATTCGCCTTTTATTTGTAGGTTGTTGGATATGCGCCAATTCAATCCCAGCCGGTCTACAGTGGGGTAGTGGGCGGGTTTTTTAAACTTGGGATGATAGCCACCCAAGGTGATGACAAAATCACCTTCATGCTCGCCGCTTACCCATGCATAAAAAGCAAAACCGCCCATAAGCTTGCAGTTTTTATCCAACACATAGGAGTTGGGGGTAAGCATGGCTTCTACCGATATTACATCGCTGTTGGAGCCAAAACTGGCTTTTACCGCCAACTCAACATAGGCAATGGCGTTAGTTTTTGAGGGCCAAGCCAAAACCGACAGCCCCAAAAGCGCAAACTCGGTATGGGTGCCGAATTGCACAATAACGAGTACAAAGGATTCAATGATTTTAAAGGAGGTGAATTTTATCCCTATCGCCAACCAGTAATCGCCCGGCGACGCAGGTATCCACTCCCCTGCCACCAAATTACCCAACACATCATTGATGGTTTGGTTCGGGTTGGGATTGAGCGCCATGGACACTAGCGGAAAAGTATTCACTTCCCTAATGGCTGGCACCCTTACCCGGCGGTTGTAACCAAACCCAGCCGCTACGCCCGTTACAAAGAAAAAGGCAGGCCCGCCAATGGCCCCGGCATACATGGCGTAAATAAAAAAGGAGATCGCTCCATCCGGCTTGGGGTTGATCAATTTGCTATAAGCACCGATGCCACTGATACTAAACTTAGACAAGGAAAGTTGGGCCCCACCATAATAAGAATAGGCTTCCACATCTTTGATGGGGGCTGCCCTTACAAACATGCCGCTGATTTTGATGGGGTCTTTGCTATAAGAGAGACCAATGCCATCAATATAAAACTCGGGCAAGCTGGGCGGGAATTTCCATTCCAGTTTAAAGCCGAGGCCCAGCCCCACCAACTGCATGCCCATGCCCGCCATCAGCATAGCAGCATCCATCAACAATACTACTTTACCATCGCTATACAAAAAACCGATACGCTGCACCGTTACGGGGCCAATTTTTTTGTCTATCTTTTTCCATTTGGCTTTGGAAGCAACAGCCCCGGCCAAACTAGTCACTTCGGCAGGCTTGGCGGTATCGCTGCCTGTAGTAGTAGGATAGGTTGCATCGGGCCCATCGTTCAGTACATACGCATTCAATTCGCCATTGATGCACAACTGGGTGGAAATATTAAAGCCCGCTGCTATGTCCACCGCTGGCAAATCGCCAAAAGCTTCTAGTTCATCTTTTTTAAACCCACCGCTGGCATACAGGGCCAATACTTCTTTAAACGCAAAAGCGCCTTCTTTGGCCAACAGCGGCCCCGCCAAAGGCAAATCTTTGAGTTCTAAATGGAGGCCTGCGCCCATGCCAAACAAAAAAGCTGTATCGCCATCTGCCTGCTTTTTGTACAACAGAAAAGCTTTGAAATCATCCAAGGTGAGCGATACATTGGGGATGACATTTTTATCGTTAACAAAATGGCCCACTATTTCCCTTAGGCCAATACTAACGGTGCCTTTGTGCAGGTAGGCTGCATACATGTACCAAGCGGTGCCGATTTTTTGATACGTTAATGTAAAGCGGTGGGCGCCCACCCGCAATATGCCACCGAATGTATAGGACGCATCGGCACCTTGCTTTTTTTTGTAGGCTGCTTTAATGGTAGCGTCAATCCGTTTGCCATTGATGGTGAGCTGGCTTTGAAAAGCGAGGCTGAACTCGCTGGATTGATCGCCGGTGCCATAGGTAACGCTAAATGATTGGATGCTAGGCAGGTCATTGAGAAATGCCGGTATCTCCGTATTATCGCTTGTATCAAATGCCCTGAGCAAGGCGGGCAAACCTATCCCAGCGGGGTTTTTAGCAGTGAGGGTGGCATACACCGCCTTTTGGGCTCCCGTTGCCCGCAAACCCATAGCTATATCAAACTCCACCGCACTGTTTTTACCAATGCAGGCGGTACCCGATATATCCAACAAAAATGGTTTTGCAGTTGACATAATTGCTATAAACCTGTTGATGGTTTACCAGCAAAACCAGCAAGCCAACCCCTAAGGGCCAACCTGCTAGAAATGCTTTATAGACTTTTACACTTAGCCCGTTATTTTGCGTTGCATCAATTAGCGCCCCCATTATCAATGGCTGCGGGTGCAGTTGCAGCGGGCGGCGTCTCCAGTTGCGCTACGTTGGTAATCCTAAAACCTGCTTTTTTAATGGTGAAATTGCCAAATTGGATGCTTTGGCCTTCTTTTGAAACTACCCAGAAATCGAAGGTTTTTTGGGTAATGTTAAAGTAGAAATTTTTAAATTGAATAATAAAGTCTTCCGGCTTCTTGGCATTACCATCTTCTGCTTTTACTTCTGGCATCAAATTGGGATCTGGTTTGTCCCCTGTTTTTTTCGATATCCAATCAATCAACACTTTCAGGTTGATATCACTGCCCGTTGCACCATCTGTTTTATCGCTAAAATCAATGATCCAGTCGCCGCTGGGGTTTTGTGTAGAACGAAGATTGCCCACCCGCACACTCAACAGTGCCGCTGCAGCCTCATTGTTTTCGGGCCCAATGGCAACTTGGCCGTTCAATCCTAGGCTGAACTTGGAAGCATCGGTCAAGCCACTGATGGTTACCTTGGTATCGGTATCGGTAATGGTAAACTTACCACCTATACCCCTAGCGACGGATTTGTCCCCGTCTGCCCAAGCTACTTGTATATTATCAGTAGCACTGGCAAAATCTTTCCAAGTTTCAGGCGTTATGGCCGTACCGATAATGTCCTTTGCAAAACCCGTAGTCTTGTCAAATTTGGCGAGTTCTGCCGCCGTGTTAATGACTTTGCCACTGGTAAGGTTTTTAATTTCTTTAATTTTTGTTGGCATTGTTGTTATTGTTTAATAGTTATTGAAATGCATTTGGAGATGGTGTCCATCAGTGCGTCGTTCAATATTTGATGATATAATTCAGCGCCACCCATTTGGGCCTGTTTTTGCCTGCGGAATTACCGCTGTTAAAGCCGGGCAATGCCACATTTACCTGATGGTTGTGGTCGCCATCCTCTTGTGTATTTTGGTCCTTGATATCACTGCCACCTGTGTCTATACCACTGTATCCGCCCTTATCTATGTTCCTTTTATACCAGTTGCCGGGAAATTTGTGGGTATGCTTGCCCGCTGTGGTAGTGTTAAAAGTGGTGGCAGGCGGGTTAACGCTGTGGTTGTGCACATCCGCATTGCCGTTTTTCCCCAGCGAATCGGCAGGGTCGTTGGGTACTGCCCCCATGATAAAACTGCCCCGCATATCCGGCACCTTAAATTTATCTTTGCCTTCTGCGCCGTACAGGGTGCCAATCACTGCAAAAAGATCTTTATGGTCGCCGGTTTTTGCATAAGCGGCCCCATTGCAAAGCAACCAGCCGGGCGGTGCCACACTGCCAGCAAAAGGCATAATGGCCCCAGCGGGCACCAGCATACCGGTTTTGTCCATTACCCGGCCATTTACTTTAACATTGCCTTCTACCTGTAGCTTTTCGGTAGGGTTTTCCGTTCCAATACCCACATTGCCATTGGCGATGATTTTGATGGCATCGGCTTGGGCATTTGATTCATTGACAACTGTGCAGAGCAGTAAAGCGACAGTAATTCTTTGGAGTAGAAATTTCATTAGCAGTTGGTTTGGTTTAAAAATTAGTAATAACGTAAAAAGATCTTTCTTCGTATACGCACCAGTTTATTTGGTAACCGTAGTCGTTTTATTTACGTATTGTTGACTGGCCGCTTCCAGTGCATCTAATCTTTTTCGCATTGCGGCATTTTCTTTTGTAAGGGTTTCCAGCAGCTTGGCCAATTCTTGTGTGGCCGATACATTCAACATGGCGATGGATTCATAATCAACCATGCGAAAATCAGTTACTTCCCGGCCATACACAAACAGTTCGTTGCCCGTACAGGTACAATCAGTGCGAAAGCCCTTTGCTGTTGCCTCCAGCACTTCATATACAGCAGTAGCTTGGGTGGTAATCAATTTCACCCTTTCGCCTTTTTTCAAATCGTTGGCCAGCCAAATCCAGCCATCTTTATAAACGGCTTTTTGATAAATATCGGGCACTACATCGGTATTGGTAGTTACGGCTTGGGGATACACTTTTTCTACCTGCTGGGCAATGAGTTTTTTGTAAGTGCCCGTACCCCTTGCCACATCCTTGTAGCGGAAATCGGTAACAGCTATTTGCATCAAATTTGCTAAATCCTCGGCCCCGTTGGATGGGTGCATGGCGGCTTTGATGCGCTCATCAGAAAAGAGGTAGATAATTTTGGCGGCTATGCCATCCGTGGCGTATAATGAAAGATCCTTTTTACCCGTTGTGCCCCGTGAAACTTGGTTGTACAAGGTAAGTTGGTCGTTAATCGTCAAATCATTGCCGGAGGCACTGCCATTGATCACCAGTTTTGCTTGGGTGGGAGTGGTAGTGCCAATACCAATATTGCCCCCGTCTTTATTGAGTATAATGTCGCCCCATGCCGTACCGGTCGCTTTTATCGATTGGATGTAGGCGTAGCCATCTTTCACACTGCTCAATCGGGTAATCAATGCCGTGTAACCCCCATTATTCGTATGAGCACCCAGCGTAAAGTTAACCGGCGTACTGGTGTTTGAAACATGCAGGCTTGCAAGGGGATTGGGTACGCCCATACCTACATTGCCATTGGACTTCATTATAACAGATTGGGTGGTGCCCGGCGAAAAAACGATATCGCCAAACTCCCTTAGCTCCATGATATTGTTTGAACGGTTGAATATTATCCGGTGGTTATCGTCGGCACTCCTAATCTGGCCATTGTCTTGAAAGAAAATTTCATTGTTGCTGGCGTTACCCGACAAACCTTCGGTACGGCTGAGGCGGATACCGCCGGCCGAGGCAATATCCAATGCTTTTTGGGGAATGGCCGTACCGATACCGATCTGGCCATTGGCCGAAAACCAAAGCCCGGACGTGTTTACCCTAATACTGTTGTCCACATCCATACCCAAGCCGATGGCGGTAGTACCCCAACCACTATCAGCAGTGGCAGCAGTACGCAAAGCCCTTATGCCAAGCGCTATGCTGTTGCCACTGATAAAACCTATACTGGCCAATGGCAGTTCGCTTTGATTGCTTTTAGCAAGGCTGCCTGCATTGGTAATAAAGGTAGTGCTCATGGCCGTACCGTTTAATGGGCCGCCCACATGCAGTTTGGCAGCAGGGCCATCGTTGCCAATGCCCACGTTGCCATTGGCAATGATTTTAATGGCATCGGGTTGGGCCAGCAAACGGGCAGCGGTAGTACATAGCATGATTGCAAGGACAGTTATTTTGGATAAAGGTTTCATGTTTGTAAGGTTTAATTGTGTGAAATTATAAACGAAAGGCAATAGTTGTTTCAGCCGAATAACGACAATGCAGCCGAGTCAACCATTTTTTTATTATCGGCACTTACTGTTTGTGCACAGTTTGCAGAACGTGGTAAATATTATATACAGCATAGCTTTGGACAGGTAATAAATGATGGAACAACGGTTTGTGTAACGAATGTCCCTGCTGTATGTCACGGCAGCCTATTCGGTGATAGTACCACAGGTATTGAACCAACTATCTATTACCACCTCAAACTTAAATAAATAATCTAGCATTTATTCAATAATCTCATAATTGCAGTTCCTTTGAACTTACATTTTGTGATAAGTGGTTTTTGGTTGCCCATAACAACTGTGCTGGGCATCACTTTGGTAGCGGTTAACCCCAAATTGGGAACGCAACTAAATCTTATAATGGGAACACTGGAACTCAATCCCAGCCCTATTCAACTTCCTTTTGAATATCTTTTGCTTTTGCTTCGCTCTGTTGGATAGTGGGGCTGTCTGTTTGCACTTCAATGGTTTTGGTTGTTACAGCATAAGGGTTGGGCCTAATGGGTGAACCGTATTTTAATGACCATGCTTTGGTGAATTCAGCCCCAAAATATAAAATGATAGAAGAATAGTAGATCCACACCAGTAATATAACCAGGGAACTTGCGGCGCCGAATGCACTCCCCACGTTACTTTTGCTGATATAAAAAGAGATACCGAATTTACCCAGCATAAATAACAAGGCTGTTGCAAATGCCCCGGTTGACACATCCTTCCATTTGATAGCGGCATCTGGCAACACTTTAAAAATAACTGCAAATATGAAGGTGACAATCAAAGCCGTCATTACTATATTAAGAATATAAAAAATAGCAATGGAAACCTGCGGGAACCATATTTGCAATTTTGCGTTAAACCCATCTATTAAGCCATTGATACCTAAAGAAACCAGTAATAGAAATCCCAACCCCACAATCAGTGAAAAAGAAATAAACCTGTTTTTTAAAAATTGAAGCCACCCTCTTTTAGGCCGGGGCTTTATTCCCCAAATACCATTGATAGAGTCCTGTATTTCACTAAAAATGGCCGTTGCACCAATCAACAAAGTAATACTTCCTATCACGATAGCCGTTTTGCTATTGCCCGATGTAGCCACATTTTTTATGATCGCCTGCAGTTGCGCCGCCGACTCCGCCCCTAAAAATCCTTTCAACTGTTGATAGATGGTTCCTTCAATGGCTTCCCTACCTAAAAAAAGTCCGCACAATGCGATGATAACAATGAGCAGTGGCGCAAACGAAAAGATGGTACTGTAAGCCAAAGAACCACTGAGCTTGGTTACTTTATCTTCGCCCGATGAAACAAAAGAGGCCTTAAATACCTGTAAGATGCCTTTGATTGTTATTTTTTTGTTTGTATTCATGCTTGATGCATTGCTTGTTTAATGCGTTTTGAATGCCCACACATATCCCTCCACTTATATTATATTTTATGGGAAGCCACTAATATGATCACTCTTGGTGAGTTACAATCCATATGCCATTTCTGCGGCAATACTAAAAGGTGCCTGATGCATCACTAAAGGTACGGCTTTAATAACCACCGCTCGGAAGTCATTTCGAATACTGCTGTCTTTTTGGATAGTCACCGATGTAGTAAGTCTAAAACCCGCTATTGGGGATATTTTGCCACAGCCGCCAATAAAAATTTTTTCGGAATTGGCCCGATTGGATATTGTTGCTCTTATTATGGCATTATTGAAAAGATGCTTTGTATTATAATGATGGGATCATACATTTCGCTTCCGTGGGCTACAATAAAAAAAGCCGATCAAAAGACCGGCTTTACCTGTGATCCCGCTGGGACTTCCCGCCAATAGATTGCTATTATTGCGCATGTAGCCTTTTATTCATAACCTTATTGAGAAAATATTTTGGGGTACAAAGGCGGGATAAACTTCTCGTCCCAGCTTTTTGCTGGCGCAAAAAAAAACCATCCCGCTTGTGGCGGGATGGTTTGGTCTCACTTCGTGATCCCGCTGGGACTCGAACCCAGGGCCCATACATTAAAAGTGTATTGCTCTACCAACTGAGCTACGGAATCAACTTGACCGTTTAAAAACGGAGTGCAAAAATAGTAGAAAAACAGTTTACAGCAAACTTTTTTAGTAATCTTTTTTCCATTTATCAACACGCAACACACATTTTTACTTTTTACACCCATCCAACTGCCTTATTTTTGTCTATAATTTATTTTCATGAGCAGTTTTTTTAACAATAAAGTGGTGGCCATTACCGGTGGCAGCGATGGAATCGGCAAAGCCCTCATCGAAGCACTCATCCCCCTAGGTGCCAAAGTGGCTACCTGCGGGCGCAACCAAGACAAACTCTACAGTCTTCAGGTGAAGTTTTCGGGCGCCCCCTTGCATACCGTGGTGGCCGACGTGAGCAAATACGAAGACTGCCAACTTTTTATCAACTCAACCATCGAAACCTTTGGCCCCATCGATATCCTCATCAACAATGCCGGCGTATCCATGCGGGCACTGCTGGCCGATTTGGAACTGGATGTACTGAAAAAAGTAATGGACATCAATTTTTACGGCACGGTGTACTGCACTAAACTGGCCCTTAATTCCATCCTACAGCAAAATGGCACCATTGTGGGCATCAGCTCCATTGCCGGCTACCGGGGCCTGCCCGGCCGCAGCGGGTACAGCGCCAGCAAATTTGCAGTAAACGGTTGGCTGGAGGCGGTACGCACCGAACTGCTACACACCGGCACCAACGTAATGTGGGTATGCCCCGGCTTTACCAGCTCCAATATCCGCAATGCGGCACTCAACAGCCAAGGCGATTCGCATGGCGAAACCCCCATGGACGAGGGCAAACTGATGAGCGCCGAAACATGCGCCCAACATATTTTAAGGGCCATCGAAAAAAGGAAACGTACATTGGTACTTACTTTTACCGGTAAAAGGGCTGTTTTCCTCAATCGGTTTTTCCCCCGGTTGGCCGATAAGTTGGTACACAAATTTTTCTTTAAAAACGGTCAACTCGCCAAATAAACAATCAATTAAGGCCCCTCGGTAGGCGTTGGGTTTGCCACCGATAAATTTTCTCTATCTTACAACCAAATATGCCGGTAATTACGCTCACATCAGATATTGGACAGCAGGATTTTCTGGCTGGGGCCATTAAGGGCAGGCTGTTGCAGGCAAACCCGCAGGCGCAGATTGTGGACATTAGCCATGGCCTTTCCCCTTTCAATTACCCGCAGGCGGCCTATGTGTGCCGCAATGCCATCAAAAATTTTGCACCGGGCACTTTTCATTTGGTTTTGGTCAATTTGTTCGACGACAAGCCTGAACACCTCTTACTGGCCCTGCATAATGGCCATTATATTGGCTGTGCCGACAATGGTTTGTTAACGATGATTTTGGAGGAACTGCCGCAAAAAGTGACCGCCCTGCCCTTGAGCAAGCAGGTTACCCGCAACACACTTCACTGTGCTTCGGTTTTTGCAGCAGCCATCAATCAGATTGCCGCAGGGGGCAGTTTGGCCTCCGTGGGCGACGAAACCATATCCATTCAAGTAAAGAACCCCATGCAACCGTTGCTGGGCAGCAACTGGATGGAGGGACAAATTATTTTTATCGATAATTTTGAAAATGTAATCGTTAATATTACCCGGGAAGCATTTGAAGAGCACCGCAAAGGGCGGAGCTTTAAAATTGTGTTCAAAAGGGATGAAGTGATCGACCGCATCAGCGAAACATACGCCGATGCCAACGAAGGGGAAAAGCTGGCCCTGTTTAATGCGGCCGGTTATTTGGAAGTGGCCATCAACAAGGGCAATGCGGCGGGGCTGTTTGGTCTACAGGGCTTTAACGAAAAACAGCAGGGGCAACAACTGAACAAAAACCTGTTTTACCAAACGGTAAGGGTATATTTTGAATAATCATCATATAAGGTAGCCGAGCTACCCATTGACACAATAGCAGATCATATTTGGTTTTTTTAACAAACATATCAACTGACCAATCCGATAGCGAACTGGTGGCGGCTTTTAAGCAAACCGGCAATATGGACCTGTTGGGGGCCCTCTATCAGCGGTATATGGAGCTGGTTTTTGGTGTGTGCCTTAAGTATTTTAAAGATGCCGAACGGAGCAAGGATGCGGTGATGGATATTTATATGGAACTTGCCAAAAAACTCCCCCTGCACGAAGTGGCTTATTTTAAGGGTTGGCTGCATGTTTTGGCTCGTAATCACTGCCTGATGCAGTTGCGCAGCCCCCGCAACTTAAAAACTACCGAATTCAGCGCCAACTTTATGCAATCGGCAGAAAATGCGCATCTTGAAAGCGAACAATTGGTAAAAGAAGAAAAATTGAATATCTTACAACAGTGTGTGGAAGGGCTCCCGGAAGAGCAAAGGGAGGCTGTGGCGCTATTTTACTTGGAAAACAAATGTTACAACGAAATAACCGCCCTAACCGGCCACGACTGGAACAAAGTAAGAAGCTATATACAAAATGGCAGGAGAAACCTGAAAATTTGCATGGAGCAACGCACAAATGAAGCATAACCCCACACATATTAACTATTCGGCCGCTGATATTCAGCAGTACCTGGAGGGCAAAATGTCCCCCACGGCAATGAACGCCCTTGAAAAAGCGGCACTAGAAGATCCATTTTTGCAAGAAGCGATCGAAGGGTACGAAGCTGTTCCTGCTGAATCGTGGAAACCCCTATTGAGTGAGTTGAAGCAAGGGTTTGCGGCACCGGCGGCTACCAATAACGATACCGCTAAAGTGGTAGGCTTTGGCCGAAAAAGATTTGTTTGGCTGAAGTATGCAGCAGCGGTGTTGATATTGGGCGGCGGATTTGGTACTATCTATTTAATCAACCAAAATAAAACAAATAACCAGGATGAGGTTGCCGTAGTGAGTGCCGAAAAAAACAATGCCCCGGCCTTAAACGAAACCACCGTATCTGCCAAACCAGATAGCATGAATACGGTGGCAACTAATACACCCACTGCCAATAACACCTTGAATGCTACAACGGAAAATGTACCCGCATTTGGTACGGTAACATTTAAAGACAAATTAATAAAAGCTACCGATACCCTTGGCTATGCAGTAAACGATATCAAACAAGCGCCAGCAGCGCCGGAAAAAATGTTGGAAGTAAAAGAATCGAAAGCGGACGACTTTATGTCTGCAGAGTCGAAGCCATTTTCGCCCATTTCGCCGGTACCTACTGCTGCCCCTGCTGCTAAATCGGCGGCACCGATAGCTGGCAACGCAGGTTACCAGTACGATAATACGAAGAAGAAAGCTGTGGCGGCCATGGAGGAAACTGATGCCAGGGTGAGCAGTGTGGGGCGCAACCAAAATGCCCGTTTCTACAACCAACAAACCCTCAATACCAGTCAAGGGATGTTGAGCAATAATGCCGACAATGAGGTGAACCGCAGCTTTTTGGCCCAAGTGGTGGACGATAAGAACAACCCGCTGCCCTTTGCCAACATCAATGTAAAAAATGAGGGTTTTGGTACGTATGCAGATGCCAAGGGCAATGTACGGTTGATATCTACCGATAGCATCATCCCCATAGAAGTAAATTCCTTGGGTTTTGAAAGCCGGACCGTTGTGTTGCGCAGCGCCCAACAACCGGCTACCATTCAGATGCGGGAGGAAGGAAATATTGCCTACCAAGAAAAAACCACCGATCGTAAGCAGGCCACCAACAATGTAATGTCGCGCCGGGCTTATTTGCAAAAGGATGCCGAACAAAATGCAGAGCCCGCCGACGGCTGGGAAAAATATGACACCTATATTTCCAACAACTTGGTAATACCCGACGATTTGGTAAAAAAGAATGTACACGGCGAAGTGGCACTTTCTTTTGACGTACAAAAAAATGGGGCCATCACCAATATCAAAGTGGATAAATCCCTATGCACCGACTGCGATGAAATAGCCAAGCGGATTGTGGCCCAAGGCCCCCAATGGAAGGTGAAAAAAGGCAAGAAAGCCAAGGCTAGGGTTACGGTGCAGTTTTAGGTTGAATGACGAATGTTCACTGAATTTAATATTCCTCCATTTGGAGGGGCGACCCGACACTAGGCAGGGCGTGGCAAAATCCCCATTTATCGCTCGTTACTCTTAATTCGTCATTCCTCACTTGTAATTCATCATTCAACATTCCTCATTCAACATTCGTCATTCATAATTCGTCATTGTACAGTACATTTGGTATCCAAACATTTTTTATGCAAAAAATAATTACGTTCGGCATTGGTATATGTATGATGGCCATGGGCGCTACGGCGCAGGTTAAAATGCCCGCCCCTTCTCCTACACAAACCATCAAACAGGATTTTGGCATCGGCATCATAGAATTGACTTACTCCCGCCCCAACGCCAAGGGCCGCAAGGTATTTGGCGATTTGGTTCCTTATGGTAAATTATACCGCACCGGGGCCAATGCGGCCACTCGCCTGCGCTTTACCGAACCCATGGAAATTGGGGGCAAAAAAATAGACTCTGGCACCTATGTCATTTATACCATACCCGACGAAGAGAGTTGGGAAATCATCATCAACAAAGGGGTTGACAATTGGGGTATCGATGGTTATAAAGAAAGCCAAGACGTACATCGGTTTAAGCTGACGCCCAGCAAACTGAAAGCCAAGTTGGAAACTTTTACCATGCAATTTAACAATGTACAGCCCGAAAGCTGCGAACTACATATCATGTGGGAAAAAACAGCCGTGGCCATCCCCATCACCGTAAATGTAAAAGAAAAGATCAGGGCACAGCTAGAAGCGGCGCTGCTTACAGATAAGAAGCCCTATTTTCAAGCGGCCCAATTTTACAACGAATACGACAACAACAAAACCAAGGCGTTGGATTATGCCAACAAAGCTACCATTGCTAACCCCAAAGCCTATTGGATATGGTTGTACAAAGCCCGTTTGCAAAAAGACCTCGGCGATGTGGCCGGTGCCAAGGAAAGTGCCACCAAATCAATGGAATTGGCCAAGGAGGATAAAAATGATGATTATGTGAAGATGAACCAAGATTTGTTGCGCAAACTGCGCTAGTGTGGGTATTATGGTAATATGGTATTATGGTATTTGAGCGCCATGTCTTATTGGAAAAACTTTTCAAATACCCAATACCTAATACCCAATACCAACTACTGCAACCGCGCCAGCGCATCCTTCATCTTCGCAATGCCTTTTTCTATATTGGCCATACTGGTGGCAAAGGAAATGCGTATACAGTTGGGCTCGCCAAAAGCCTTGCCGGTTACTACCGATACATGCGCTTTATTAAGTAGGTACATACACAGTTCGTCGGCATTGTCAATCATGTCCGTACCATCGCTTTTGCCGAAATAATAATTCACCATGGGAAACAGGTAAAAAGCCCCATCGGGTTCATTGCACAGCACATTGGGTATTTGGTGCAATAGTTCCAAGATACGTTGACGCCGCTGGGTAAACTCGGTTACCATGGCATGGCTGGCATCGAGGCTGCCCGTAAGCGCCGCCACGGCTGCCCGCTGGGCCACGGCATTGGTACCGCTGGTAAACTGTCCTTGTATTTTTTCGCAGGCACGGGCAATATCGGGGTGGGCGGCCATAAAGCCAATGCGCCAGCCCGTCATGGCAAAGCCCTTGCTCAAACCGTTGATGATGATAACCCGGTCTTTTAAGAAATCGAACTGCGCAATACTTTCGTGGCCGCCCGTATAATTGATGTACTCGTAAATTTCATCGCTCATAATAAAAATCTGCGGATGCTTACGGAACACTTCGGCCAGCGCCGCCAGTTCAGCCTTGGAATATACGGCCCCCGTGGGGTTGCAAGGACTGGAAAACATGAAGAGCTTGGTTTTGGGCGTAATGGCCTCCTCCAATTCTTGCGGCGTTATTTTATACCCATTTTGCAGGGAAGTATTTACAAATTTCACCTCGCCCTGTGCCAGCCGCACAATTTCCGAGTAGGTAACCCAATAAGGTGTAGGGATAATCACTTCATCGGCCACATCCACAATACTCAGCACCATGTTGGCGATGCTTTGCTTGGCGCCCGTGCTCACCACAATTTGGTCGGGGGTATAATGCAACCCGTTGTCCCGCAACAATTTACCACAAACAGCTTCCCGCAGGTCCAAATAACCCGCCACGGGGGTATAATGGCTAAAATTGTTGTCGATGGCCTCTTTCGCCGCCCGTTTAATATGGTCGGGGGTATCAAAGTCGGGTTCGCCCAAACTCAAGTCGGTAATGTCAATGCCTTGGGCACGCATTTCACGGCCTAATTTGGCCATTTTTAAGGTTTCGGGCTCTTTAAAGCGCAACAACCTGGAAGATAACAACATAGCAATCGTTTAAGAAAGTGGCAAAGGTAGGGATTTCGGTGGGAGTGGGTAATGGATAATTGAGTTCCGTTGATCGTTGGCCGTTGACCGTTGTTCGTTGACCGACGGTTCTATACTAAGATGCCGACGCTATGACCTGCATCACTTTATTCCCAATACCTAATACCTAATACCTAATACCTAATACCTAATACCTAATACCTAATACCTAATACCTAATACCTAATACCTAATACCTAATACCTAATACCTAATACCCAATCCCTAATTCCCAATCCCTAATTCCCAATTCCCAATTCCCAATTCCCGCATTTATTTGGCTGTTATTTTTTAATGGTTATATTTGCAATAATGACGACAGTAAAAACAAACAACTGGTTTTATTTTTTTTATTACTTTAAAAAGGTAAACCGGGCCGTTTGTGTATAATATAAAATAATATAACAACAATCAACAACCCCGGTCAAGCAAGACCGGGGTTTTGTTTTTTTAAGGCGTATGCAAAAGAACTCAAGTACAGGGGCAGTATCGTCCCCACCCAAAGCGGCGGCTTCATCGGCCCAGCCCGTCATAGCAATCCAAGGCTATACGGGCAGTTTTCACGAAATGGCGGCCCGGTCATTCTTTGGCAATGGGGTACAGGTATTGCCTTGCGCAACCTTTAGGCAGGTAGTGAAATCAGCAAGCGATAAAAAACAAACACAGGGTGGCATCATGGCCATCGAAAACTCCATCGCTGGTAGCATTTTGCCTAACTATCAATTGTTACAAAAAAGTAACCTCTCTATTACGGGTGAAGTATACTTACAAATAAAACAACACCTCATGGTGAGTAAGGGCGTGGCTTTGGAAGATATCCGGGAAGTACATTCGCACCCCATGGCTATCTTGCAGTGTACCGAGTTTTTGGACCGCCACAATTGGAAATTGGTGGAAACGGAAGACACGGCATTAAGTGCCAAATATGTACGCCAACACAATGCCCGCCATATTGCAGCCATTGCTGGTAAACTGGCCGCCACGCTCTATGATTTGGATATCATCGCCCCCAATATCCACACACAAAAAAACAATTATACCCGCTTTTTGGTGGTACAGCCTCGCCAACAAGTCGGGGGCCAACCGCCCGTTACCGGGGAGGGCAAGGCATCGGTAAGCTTTAAAACCGACCATAGCCGCGGCAGCTTAGCCAAAGTGTTGTCGGCCATCGCCGATGGCAGCATCAACCTGAGCAAGTTGCAGAGCTTTCCTATTCCCGGCGGTGCGTTTCAATACTTTTTTTATGCCGACTTGGAGTTTGACAGCCCCGATCAATTGCAAGCGGTGCTGGAGCAAATGCGTTCGCTCACCAAGGAACTACAAATACAAGGGATTTATCAAAAAGGAAAAATGAATGCAGCATGACAGTCGCTACACGTTTACAACATATCAATGAATATTATTTTTCGCAAAAGCTGCGGGAAATTGACGGCATGAACAAGGCAGGCAATACCGTTATCAATCTGGGCATCGGCAGCCCCGACCTGCCCCCGCATCCCGATGTAATAGCCGTACTGCAAGCGGAGAGCAGTAAACCCAATGTGCATGCTTATCAAGGATACAAAGGCTCACCGGTATTGCGGGCAGCTATAGCCGATTGGTACCAGCAGTGGTACGGCGTGCAGTTGGATGCAGATACAGAAATTTTGCCACTGGCCGGTAGTAAGGAAGGCATTTTACATATCTGCATGACCTATATCAACGAGGGCGACAAAGTGTTGATACCCAACCCCGGTTATCCTGCCTACCGGAGTGCGGTGCAGTTGGCTGGCGGTGAATGCTTGGAATACGATTTAACAGAAGCCCAAAACTGGTTTGCCGATTTGGCTTTGCTGGAAAGCACGATGGATTTGGCTACGGTAAAACTCATGTTCGTAAACTATCCACACATGCCATCGGGCCAATTGCCCACCAGGGAAATGTTTGAAGCGCTGGTAGCTTTTGCAAAACGGCACGATATTTTATTGGTGCACGACAACCCTTATAGTTTTATTTTAAATGAACAACCCCTCAGCCTTTTATCGGTGCCCGGTGCCAAAGATGTGGTGCTGGAACTGAACTCGTTGAGCAAAAGCCAAAACATGGCCGGCTGGCGCATTGGTATGCTCAATGGCCGGGCCGACCGCATTAATGAAGTACTGCGCTTTAAAAGCAATATGGACAGCGGTATGTTCCTGCCCGTACAATTGGCAGCGGCCAAAGCCTTGGGGTTGGGCAAAGATTGGTACAGCGCATTGAACCTGATTTACCAAGAGCGGCGGCAAAAAGTGTTTGAACTACTAGATGTATTGGGCTGCACCTATAGCCAGGCACAGGCAGGTATGTTTGTGTGGGCCAAAGTGCCAGCGCCCTATGCCGATGGTTACGCACTGAGCGATGCCGTTTTGTATGGGCACCATGTATTCATCACGCCCGGTGGTATTTTCGGTAGTAACGGCAATGGTTATATTAGGGTAAGTCTTTGCGCACCTGTGGAACGCTTTGATGCTGCTATTGCCAAGCTAAAGCTGCCATCATTGATACAAACCGAACAAAACCTACACGCATAATATAAGAATAATGAGCAGGAAAATAACGATCATCGGTACAGGTTTAATTGGGGGTTCGGCGGCATTGGTGTTGCGTGAGGCGGGGTTTGCCGATTTTGTAATGGGGGTGGACAATAATGCGGCACATACGGCGCAGGCCTTGGAACTTGGTATTATTGATGCGGCGGTAACACTGGATAAAGGCGTTGCCATGGCCGATTTGATCATCGTGGCCATACCGGTGGATGCAGCCGTGGCCCTATTGCCCGAACTGCTGAACAAAGTAACCAAACAAGTGGTGGTAGATATGTGTTCTACAAAAGGACAATTACTGGATGTGGTAAAGGACCATCCTGCCAGGGGACGTTATGTAGCCACGCATCCTATGTGGGGTACGGAATACAGTGGTCCCCAAGCCGCCATGGCAAATGCTTTTAAAGAAAAGGCCGTTATTTTTTGCGATGAAAAAGGCAGTGATGCCGAAGCGTTGCAAACCGTGCAGCAAATGTACACGGTGATGCAAATGCACCAAGTGTACATGGATGCGGCAGCGCATGATGTGCATACGGCCTACATCAGCCATATCTCCCATATCACTTCCTTTGCCTTGGCCAATACGGTGCTGGAAAAAGAAAAAGAAGACAGTGCCATTTTTGAATTGGCCAGTGCCGGTTTTGAAAGCACGGTACGCTTGGCCAAAAGCAACCCAGCCATGTGGGTGCCCATCTTTAAGCAAAACCGGGAGAATGTGCTGGATGTTTTAAACGAACATATTTCGCAGTTGCGCAAGTTCAAAAGCTGTTTGGAAAAAGAGAATTATGAGTATTTGCAGGAGTTGATTGAAAATGCGAATAAGATAAAAAGAATTATTAAATAACGAGTAACAAATGACGAATAATGAATGATGAGTGACGAATGATGGCATGTCTTCGGCTCGGTGGCGCATGGTGGCCAATAATGAGTAATAAATAATGAATAATCAATAACGAATTGGCAGCTTTGGAAATGGCCGCCTCACTTAAAAAATAACAGTATGCAAGTAGCAGAACAAAACGCACCGGCAACAGTGCTAGACAAATGGAACAAACGGCCCTTGGTCATTTCAGGGCCTTGCAGTGCCGAAACCGAAGAGCAGGTATTGCAAACCGCACAACGCTTGGCCAATACCGGCAAAATTGATGTGCTGCGGGCCGGTATATGGAAGCCCCGCACCAAACCCGGTATGTTTGAAGGCATTGGTACCAAGGGCTTGCCCTGGATGCAACAGGCCAAAAAATTGACTGGCTTGCCCATCACCGTAGAAGTGGCCACGGCCAAACAGGTGCAAGATGCTTTGACCTTTGATGTAGATATTTTATGGATTGGTGCCCGCACTACGGTAAACCCCTTTAGCGTACAGGAAGTGGCCGATGCGTTGAAAGGGGTAGATGTACCCGTACTCATCAAAAACCCTATCAACCCCGATTTGGAATTGTGGACGGGTGCTGTGGAGCGGATAGCCCGTGCCGGTATCAAGCAAATTGGACTGATACACCGCGGTTTTTCTTCTTATGGCAATACGGAATACCGCAATGCGCCCATGTGGCATTTGGCCATTGAAATGAAGCGGCGCAATCCCGGTCTGCCTATCATTTGCGATCCCAGCCATATTTGTGGCAGAAGGGATATTTTGCAAGATGTGGCGCAAACAGCCGTGGATTTGGATTTTGATGGCTTGATGCTAGAAAGTCATATCGACCCCGATAATGCGTGGAGCGATGCCAAACAACAGGTAACGCCCGAACGCTTGGCCGAACTGCTGGATGGCATCAAATGGCGGCACGAAACCACTACCGAAAAGGAATTTGTAACCGCCCTGGCCACCATGCGGGAGCAGATCAACCATTTGGATGACGAACTGTTACAAATACTGGGGCAGCGCATGAAGATTGCCGATAAAATTGGTGAGTTTAAAAAAGCCAATAACATTACTATTTTGCAAACAAGCAGGTGGAACGATATTTTGCAAAGGGCCATGATCAAAGGCGAAAAATTGGGATTGAGTAAAGAATTTATTACCAAGTACTTTGATGCGGTGCATTTGGAAAGTATCAACCATCAAAATAAAATCATGAATGCCTGATAGGACAGGTTTACAAATTATGAAAGAAATTGTATATCCTTTTCCATCCAGTGCTTGTAAGGTGTATCTCCAAGCATCCTTGGAAGCGATTGCTGATATTGCTCAAGGGCGGTTGATTGTGATTACCGATAGTAATGTACAGGCAGCCCATGCGGCCCAATTGGCTGCTTATACTTGTATCGTTATCCCAGCGGGTGAGCAGCACAAACATCAAACCACGGTAGACCATATCATTGCCCAATTGATTGAACTGGGTGCTGACAGGAAGACCTGCTTGGTAGGCATCGGCGGTGGTGTGGTGACGGATATTACTGGCTACGTGGCCAGTATTTATATGCGGGGCATCCCCTTTGGTTTTGTGCCCACCACAGTTTTGGCAATGGTAGATGCGGCACTGGGCGGTAAAAACGGCATTGATGTGGGACTGTACAAAAACATGGTAGGCTGCTTCCGGCAACCTGTATTTATTTTGTACGATACCCTTTTGTTGCAAACTTTGCCCGATGCCGAATGGATTAATGGTTTTGCGGAAATCATCAAACATGCTTGTATAAAAGACGCGGCCCTGTTTGATTGGTTGGCTATCCATCAGTGGCAAGACTTTAAGGCCGATGCAGCACTCACCGACGAATTGATAGCACGCAATATTGCCATCAAAGCAGCCGTGGTGCTTAACGACGAAAAAGAAGCAGGGGAACGCAAACTGCTCAACTTTGGCCATACACTCGGCCACGCCATCGAGAACCTATATCAACTGCCACATGGCCATGCTGTGAGCATCGGTATGGTGGCCGCTTGCCGCATTTCGGAGGAGATGCATGGATTGGCTTCTGCCGATAAAGATAGGGTAGTGCAACTGTTACAACAGTACGGCTTGCCCACACAATTGGATTTTGATAAGGAACGGGCCATGGCCATTTTGTTAAAAGACAAAAAGCAGTCGGCCGGTACCGTACAGTTTATTTTATTGTCAGCCATCGGTCACGCCGAAATTGTGCCGATTGGCATGGAACAACTCACCCATTTATTTGAACAATGTTTGTAATGAGCGATACAGCCATCACCATACAACCCGCAGCAGTACAGGGACAAATACAGGCCCCAGCTTCCAAAAGTGCCATGCAGCGAGCCTGTGCGGCAGCATTGCTACATGCGGGCATCACAAAAATCTATAACCCCGGCCGCTGCAACGACGACCTGGCTGCCATGGAAGTGATACAACATTTAGGAGTCCAATTACAACATACCGAAAATCTATTGACCGTTACAAGTACTGGTCACATCAACGCCGCTACTGATATCAATGTAGGCGAAAGCGGTTTAGGTGTACGGATGTTTACCCCACTGGCTGCCCTCAGCAGCAACCCCGTAAGCATCAGTGGCCATGGAAGCTTGCTTACCCGACCCATGCATTTTTTTGATGAAGTGCTGCCACAATTACAAGTAACAGTAAGCAGCCATGCAGGTAAACTGCCCATGACGGTTACGGGACCACTAAAGCCCAAGGATATCACCATTGATGGCTCACTCAGCTCGCAGTTTTTAACCGGGCTATTGATGGCTTTTGGCAAAGCTGCTACACAGCCCGTAACCATTACGGTCAATAACCTCAAAAGCCGCCCCTATATTGATTTGACATTGGAAATCATGGCCCATTTTGGGTATCGGGTACAGCACAAACAGTATGAACAATTTATCATCGAGCCCGTCGCCACATTTCCTTCCACCATGGATTATACCGTGGAAGGTGATTGGAGCGGGGCTGCTTTTTTGTTGGTAGCGGGTGCCATCGCAGGCGATGTAATGGTTACAGGTTTGGACATCCATTCTGCCCAAGCCGATAAAGCCATTTTAAAAGTATTGGAGCAAACCGGTGCCGGATTGAAGATGGATGAAACAGGTGTGCAGGTACAGTCTACCCATTTGCAACCCTTTCATTTTGATGCCACGGATTGCCCCGATCTGTTTCCGCCGTTGGTAGCTTTGGCTGCTTATTGTGATGGAACCAGCACCATTCAAGGCACCAACCGCCTTACGCACAAAGAAAGCAATAGGGCCCTTACCTTGCAGGACGAATTTGCCAAGTTGGGCCTTGCCATCGAATTACAGGATAACCAGATGTTGATAACAGGCGGTGGTTCCGTAAAAACTACTACCGTGCATTCCCGCCACGACCACCGCATTGCCATGGCCTGTGCCGTAGCTGCTTTGCGGGCCAGCGGGCCGGTAACCATTGAGGAGCCGATGGCGGTAAATAAATCTTATCCGGGTTTTTGGGAGGATTTACGGCAATTGCAAGTAAAAGATTAACTTAACAATGATTTTGCCCGCATCGTGTGGGCATGCATTCAATACATAGAAACATGAACAGTTTTGGAACCCTTTTCCGCATCCATATTTTCGGCGAATCGCACGGCGCCTGTGTAGGCCTAACCATCGATGGTTGTCCGGCAGGCCTGCCGCTGAGTGCCGAAGATTTTGTAACCGATATGGAGCGCCGAAAAGGGGGGCAGCAGAAAGGTACTACGCCCCGTAAGGAAGATGATATCCCTATTTTTCAATCGGGCGTCTTCAATGGCAAAACCACCGGAGCGCCCCTCACCATGATTTTTGAAAATAACAATACCCGCAGTGGCGATTACGAAAAGCAGCGGGCCGTGCCCCGGCCGGGCCATGCCGATTTTGTGGCCCACCACAAATTTGGTGGCCATGAAGATTACCGTGGCAGCGGCCATTTCAGCGGAAGGCTCACGGCCTGTTTGGTAGCCGCTGGGGTAGTGGCCAAAAAACTGATGCCCACCATTGCCATCCATGCCCAATTATTGCAAATTGGCGGCGAAATCGATTTGGAAGCCGGTTTGCAAAAAGCCATTGATGCCAAGGACAGCATCGGTGGTATTGTAGAATGCACGGCCACTGGCCTACCCCTAGGGCTGGGCGAACCTTTTTTCAATTCAGTAGAAAGCCTGTTGGCCCATACCGTGTTTGCCATACCTGCTGTAAAAGGCGTTGAGTTTGGGGCCGGATTTGCCGCGGCGCAAATGCTCGGCAGTCAGCACAACGATGCCCTGACTGACGGTGAAGGCCATACCGCTACCAACCATGCGGGCGGTGTGGTAGGTGGTATCAGCAACGGCAACCCGCTGGTGCTGCGCATTGCCATCAAACCCACTTCTTCCACACCCAAGGAGCAGTTGACCTACAATTGGGAAACTGGTGATCAGGAAACTTTTTCCGTAAAAGGCCGCCACGACCTGTGCATTGCGCTACGGGTACCACCGGTGCTGGAAGCAGTGACCGCTTTTGTACTGGCCGATCTGATGCTGTTGGAAGGGCGGTTGCCGAGGGTTGTTGGGAGTTGATTACTGATTGTTTTATGATTGATAATTCATTGATCCGGTCACAGTATATATCATTTATTGAACCCGCTTAAATTCACATCAACATTTTTTAAAAATACCGCTTCCGTAGCAGGCCAAACGGCTATTGCTCAGGGGGTAGAAAAGCAGCATTCGACTGATACATATAACAACTTGGGTATTTTTAGTAGTTGCGACACATTGGGTTTTGGTATTGATTTAAAAGATGGGCATTATTTTATAAAGTGGACAGACATCGAAAGGGTTGTTGTATTTAAAGCAGATTTATTGACGACTGATGAGGTATGTATGGATATTACATTTAATGGCAAAACAATTGTTGTTACAGAAGAAGCAAAAGGTTGGGATATTTTTATTAACCAATTGAAGTCGACACTTCGCCTCAATAACGACAATTGGGAAAGCATGGTGCTTCAAACGCCTTTTGAATATAACCTAATGACTATTTATGAAAGAATCGATAGGTGAACCCTTACCCCAAACTCAAAATGGTATTTACTAAGAGGTGCAATCATGGTTAAGCAATTGAAACTTATATATTTTTGCAAAACCTAATCGTTACTAGTAACAAACATTAGTAAGTGCTAAATAACAATCTACAATGGCAACAAAAAATAAAACCACAGAAACGGAAGTGAATGTTACCGATTTCATTCACTCCTATGTAGATAATGAACAAAAGAAAGCAGACAGCTTGCGGCTGATTGAGTTGATGCAGGCATGGTCGGGCTTTGAACCCAAGATGTGGGGCCCCACTATCATTGGCTTTGGTACTTATCATTACAAGTATGCCAGTGGCCATGAGGGAGATGCCCCGCTGATCGGGTTTTCACCCCGCAAGGCTGAATTTTCCCTCTACGTATTTTCTCCAATAGAAAGCAACAAACATTTGCTGGAGGGATTGGGCAAATACAAAATGGGGAAAGCATGTATTTATGCAAAGAAGTTGTCGGACATTGATCTAGCCGTATTGGAAAAACTGTGTAAGGCAACGATGGCCTATATCAAGGAGCATCACGAGTGTGCTTGTAGGGAGTAAATTATACAAGTATGATAGACAGATAATGGGTGTTTTGTGCAAGTAGAAAGTATTTGACACCCGGCATACCCTAAGGTTGCGTTACTTGTAAATTTTATATTACATTTGAATATTCGTAATCATAAATTCCAGCCCTTGATCCGCTGGTTTCCAATAGTTATACTTATTATGAAAAGAATAGTAATAGCCATCTGCACTTTAATTCATGTAAGTGTATTTGCCCAAGATAATCCCACAGCATTGGCAAAGCCTATAGTAGATGAAGGGAAGCGGCTGTACAAATCCGAAATGGCATCATGGTATGGAACGGATCTATTTTTGGCCAAGTATAAAGACCAAGACAATATCGGTGGATACTTTTCTTATTCGGATAACAATCTAGCGAAGTGTATATTTTTCTCCAAGGCGGAGCAACCCAAAGCCATTGGAACGATTATTTTTGACAGCACCTATGATACCGAAACGGCCACGGTTGACCTAACGGAAAGGGACTTGACACCCATCGAAAATGATCTGTGCCGTATTAGAAAACTGGCCTATGCAATTATAATATCCGATACGATGTTCAAAAGCTATCAAAATACTAGCCTCAATTTGATACCGCTGATTAATGGCGATAAAAAGAAAGTATATGTATTAACAGGCCCATCGCAAAATGGCGTTGTTATTTTTGGCAACGATTATTTGTTGGAGTTTGATAAAGACAATCAGGTGATTAGTAAAAAAGCATTGCACCAAAATCTCATTCCCATTAAATATGGAGAAGAAACGGGGCAAGATGGCAAGGTGGAAGGTGCCATGCACACCCACCTTCCCGAAACCGGCGATTTCATTACAGCTACCGATATCTGCACCTTGATGTTGTATGAAAAATTTGCCAAATGGAAACGCTATAATGTGGTTTCGGAAAAGTACCTGAATATTTGGGATTGCTTAACCGATACATTGATTGTAATACCAATGAGCACACTGGAAAAAATCAATAAGGACAAAAGCAAGAATGATTAGGTATAAGTATAAAGGATCAGCCTAGTATGAGTGTTATTGTATGGTTACCTTTTAGAGTTGTCCGAAGTCTAAGTGGAAAAACCTCTATCATCTCCCCTTCGAACATTTGTTTGGGATATGATAATCAGCTTTTCTTTCTCATTTTGTGTAATTTATTCCTCACTGGGAATAGAAAATGTTTATATATTTTTGAAGCCAGTTTTTCCGGCGAAAGGTAATCAATTCGCAAGAAAAAATTGTAACCACTAATGGGTTTCGACTTTCTGTGAATGCCAATGGTATTCCACATCTTCCCTCATTTTCTATACCCGCAATTCCTTTTGCAGTAATATAAAATGGATTTCCTTTTTTATAAAAAAAGAGCTCTACAGGAAAGCTGTCTTCGACATATTTTTCAGCGAATTTGCCATCAACAGTGAAAAAAAGCGGACCAGTATAATCAACTGTAAAATCCTTTTGAAAAGCAATAACGCTTCTTGTATTGTCGTCAAAATAGCGATATATCATTACGTTTCCACAATCCATTATCTTGGCTCTGATGAATTCTGGCTGTAAATTTTTTGTCATTTCTAAGCGTTTTATAAATGAATAGTGAAAATGCTGTGCCAAACAGAAAAAGGGTTTTATGGCAGCAATTTTGATTGATAAATTAGCATAAAATGAAACAAGCAATAGCAAAGAAGAAATTAAGTCATAGAGACTTTATTGAGATGCACAGTAAACCACAGTTGGCTGCTGAGGCAGCTAATCTTGTTTATATAGCTAATGAAAAAAATGGAATAGCCAGGCAAAGGAAGGGAAAAGGGTTTGTCTACATTTTGCAAAATTCAACTGTAAAAGATAAATCAGTAATTGAAAGAATTAAAAAACTGGCAATTCCCCCCGCTTGGGAAAACGTATGGATATGCCATCTGGAAAATGGGCATTTACAAGCTACCGGTTTTGATATACGGAAACGAAAACAATACCGTTACCATGCCCTATGGAATTATTTACGTAACGAAACAAAGTTTCATCATCTGCTGGAATTTGGAAGAGTGCTACCCCAATTGCGACTACAATTAGAAAAAGATATGTCGCAGAAAGAGATTACCGAATCAAAAGTTCTTGCTACTGTTATCAGCGTTATGGAACGAACTTATATCAGAATTGGAAATGAAGCATACGAAAAGGAAAACGGTTCCTTTGGCTTAACCACATTAAAAGACCGGCATGTAAACATACAGGGGGACACCATTTCATTTTCATTTAAAGGGAAAAAAAGTGTGCACCACAATATCTTTTTAAAAAATAAAAAACTGGCAAAAGCGGTAAAGGACTGCAAGGATATCCCTGGGAAGGAATTGTTTCAGTATTATGATGAAAATAAGGAAAGAAAGAGTGTTGACAGCGGCATGGTAAACAATTATATAAAGCAAGCTACTGGTGGGAATTATTCTGCCAAAGATTTCAGGACATGGGCGGGGTCTTTAAATATTCTGCATTCATTTGCGGCGATGGAAGATGCGATTGATGAGAAGCAAAGGAAAATAAATGTGCAGCAGGCCCTTGATAATGTGAGTGTTCGATTGGGAAACACAAGAACTGTGTGCAAAAAGTATTATGTACACCCCGGTATAATCGAGTTGTATGAGCAGGATAAATTGAAAGACTATCTTTCGCAACTTAATAAAATTGAAGAGCCGGATAACAAATCTGGTTTAACAACAGCGGAACAATTACTGATGAAAGTTTTAGTCGGGAAAAAATAAAATAGTATTTGCTACATCTTCGGATGAGAAATAAGCCCTGCGTTTCTACAGGGTTCTGCTCATTGAGTATTGTATTTTCAATAAATTTAATGGCAGTATCTTTTTGGGTGAAAGAATGCTCATTCTTACACAACCAATGTGTAATCAATTCCCCACAATGTTTCTTTCTTTTTCTAAATCATATAAAGTGTGCTATCTCTATAGCGTTTAATTTTTTTGGAACAAAATTTGGCTTAATAACTCAAACAGTTTACATGGGGCAAATAAAAAATTTACTGGAGGGATCAGCAATAAAGAAGTTAAAGCAAATAGCAATGGATGCTGATGTTGCTTTATTGGCAACTAATATTCTTACTATTCCATTGTCCACCAGGCCCATGAGTACACAAGATGTAGGTAATGAGGGGAACATTTGGTTTATGAGCCGCATTGACAGCGATAAGAATAAAGATATTGCCAAAGATACCCGGGTAGAACTTTTTTACGCTAATAAAAGCAGTTCCGAGTACCTCACTGTTTATGGTCATGCAGAGGTTTTAACTGACAGAAAAAGAATAGATGAATTATGGTCACCCATGGCGAAGGCTTGGTTTAATAAAGGAAAAGATGATCCTTCAATCTCCTTGATAAAAGTTTTGCCTGTGGAAGCGTATTATTGGGATACTAAAGAAAACAAAATCATATCGTTGCTTAAATGTGCTATAAGTGCTGTTACAGGAAAAGAAAATGATGGAGGTATTGAAGGGGCAATAAGAATAAATGAGTGATTATAAGTCCTTGCGGAGGCGTATAAAATTTGAAAATGAAACAATATTTATAAAACAAACTAAAAACCAAATGGGTGCAAATGGGAATTCTCAGCAACGGATTTTCTTATTATATAGTTAAGGAATAACGAATGGGAAAGGCACCTATAAAAATTAATTATGATAAAGTTAAATCTTGAGACATCGTGGACGGAAATGATAGCCATGCTTTTGGAAGCAGAACCGCAACTTAGCCCAGCAGATGTTGAATTTGAGGAAGGGGAAGATGAAGCGTTAGTAAGAAAATTATCGCAACGGTTAGGCCGTAGTTATGAACAAGTAATCGGCTGGATAGAAAGTGTATCTTCCAATACATCTAAAGCATCTTAATTAGTATGATTAAAAAAGCAGCCAAGAGGGTAAATCCACCGCAAGCACAAAACAGACCTGGGAGTGAAGCAACGATGCATCCGCAACCTGTGTCCGACGATGGCTTGAAATTTACCGGAAAATTAAAGGATAAGGTGGTGCTGATAACCGGTGGCGACAGTGGGATCGGTAGGGCCGTTAGCATTTTGTTTGCCAGACAGGGTGCACATATCGCTGTAGTTTACTTAAGCGAGACCAAGGATGCGAATGATACAAAGGAAATGGTGGAGCACCATGGGCGGCAGTGCTTGTTAATAAAAGGAAATATCCGTAAGGAGGGATTTTGTAAATCGGCAGTTAACAAAACGATAAAGCAGTTTGGTAAATTGGATATACTTATCAATAATGCAGCCGTTCACTATGAAGCAAAAAATGTTGCCGATATTGAGATGTCAAAAATGAGAGAAACATTTGAGGTGAATATTTTCTCCATGTTTTATTTTGTAAAACATAGCCTACCTTTTTTAAAAAAGGGGGCTATCATCATTAACACATCTTCCGTTACTGCTTACAGGGGAAGTGCCGAACTGATTGATTATGCCGCAACGAAAGGGGCGATTGTTTCGTATACCCGCAGCCTTGCCGCAAATCTTATTAAGAAAGGAATAAGGGTGAACGGTGTAGCGCCCGGACCAATATGGACGCCGCTGATTGTTTCCAGTTTTTCTAAAAAGAAAGTATCTGAGCATGGCAGTAAAGTACCGATGGAAAGAGCCGGTGAGCCAGCAGAGGTGGCGCCAGCCTATTTATTTTTAGCATGTGATGATTCGTCCTATATCTGCGGGCAGTTTATTCATCCTAATGGGGGCGAAATTGTAAATGCCTGATTAAGTTAGGTGAAAAACTGAAGTTGAACATTACAAAAGGATAGGTCCTTTAACAAAGCTTTTAATACAATCGTTTCAGAAATCACAAAGGCAAACTGCATCTTCATATTAGAGTTGATTGTATGGCTGTCGGAAAGTATGCAGAACAATTTTTTTCTGAACAAATGCGCGGCATTCGCATTATTACTTTTACAATGGTGTTTATTATTTAGCATTCGGATAATAGCGATACTAGGGCGGCTTGTCAACAGCGACAATCTATCTGAAAAGGAGTTGGAAATGTAAAAGAAATTTATGCAAGGCTATCGCAGTTCATACACCAGAGTTGTGTAAATCAAAAGATAATCACAATAAAAGCAAAAATCATCTAGGAGCAGAAAAGACCCGGGTTTTTTTACCGGGGTCTTTCCACCTTATAGTTTTCAATATTTATCGATTACTTAGAAACTTTTGTCACTCACAGGTGGAGTATCGCTTGTTTCCATCTCACTCATTTCACTATCTTCTTCTTCAGCTTCCATGTTAATAAATTCTTCTGCTATATCCGTTAACAAACTGTCCGTTTCCTCTTCTTCCCGTAAAGATTTATCGAGCAAGGTAGCTGCATTATGCTTTTTTAACGTAATGGCCAATTGTACCAGGCCGCCGTAGGTCGCAATTTCATAATGCTCCACCTTTTGCGCCGCTATTATTAATGCAGCATCACGGGTCATGGTACCGGCTTTGGTTTCGCTTATGATAGATTGACATTCTTTTACCAACCCATCCATTGCTTCGCATTTCTTTCCTTCAGCGGTTTTGCCAAACATGGCAAAAATTTTCTCCAACCGTTGAACATGCCTTTCTGTTTGCGCTAGGTGGTTTTCAAATGCGTCTTCTAACTCTTCCGTTGTTGCCGCCGCTTTCATTTCAGGCAATGCCTTTAGCAGTTTTTGCTCTGCATAGTAAATATCCTTTAACTGGTCGTGAAAAAATTTTTCCAACATCGTTTCTTTTTTCATGCCGTTGGTAGCTTGCTCCGGCAACTTATCGTTTGTACTTTTTGCCATTTTAGTAGAATTTAAATTTTTAAGAAATAAGAAAATAGAGCTAATGCTCTATTTTCTTGTTTACTGTTTCCAAATAGCATTATTTGGATTTAGCAGTGCTGGATTTCTTCTTTCCCGCAGGATTACTTCTGCTGTCGGATAATCTAGAACTGCTACTTCTGTTGCCAGCAGTACGACTGCTACTGCTATTTTTTGTACCGCTTTTTGATGTTGTTTGCTGACGGTATGAACCACCATTTTGGTTACCGCTGCTGGTACTACGGCGTGAAGAGCCCCTGCTTTCTGTCTCATCGTAACCCATACTACCACGGCTCATACGGCCACGGCCACCTTGGTTGAACTCGTCACTTCTCCTGTTGCCGTTTCTGGGTTCGCTTGATTGGTAACCCCTGTCATAGCCCTTATCATAACCCCTATCATCGTTCTGATATCTGCGGTCAGATTGGCCATGACCATAATCACCACGGCCATAGTTACCGCCTTGATAATCGCGGTAGCTGCCTTCATTATACTGAGTACTTTGACGACCGCCACTGTCCCTTCCTTGATAAGTGCCACCACTGTAATTTGGGTTACTGCGGCGTTGACCATAGTTACGTGAAGTTTGATCGCCACCTCTGCTGTAACCGCTACCGGATTGCCCTGCATAGGAATTGCCGCGACCATAGGATTGGCCCCCACTTCCACCGTTTTGCCGACGGGCGGGATAGCCTTGCTCTTGGCCTGCGTAGCGACGGTCGCGGTTCATTCCACCGCCAAACCCGCTTCTTGAGAATCGACCAGGGTTGCCCTGCGAGCCGTACTGCTGGTTGTCGTTTTGATAACCATAACGCTGACCGCCACCATGGATGTCGTAATTGTCGTAATCATCCTGATTTCTACCATAACCGCCGGAATTATTAAACCCACGGTTTTCATCCTCCTCATAATCATCATCATTATCCTCCTCGTCGTATTCATCATAGTCATCATCATCCTGGCTACTGGATGAACCACGGAAGTGGTAACGCTGGTAATCATCGTCATCATCTCCCGCATATCCATGGTCATCATCTTCATCATGACGATAATTGTCATTCTGCGGATCATCATCATCTTCAAACATTTCATCCTGCATACGTCCACTGTTATAGCGGCGTTTGTCTTCCTGCATTCCCGCATAATTTTTGCGTTGTTGAGTTGCCATAATTCTAAAATTTTAATGAAAGATTTTGTTAACATCATTAAAATATCAACTTGTATGCCTGTGAATTTAAAATGTGGAAAACTCATTCCTTCTAGTGAAAATTTGAAAAATATTTTAGGTTGTATTTGATTAATAATTTTTTGTGTGTAATCTATTGTACAACTTGTAGAGAATATACCTGAGAATTAAACTAACTCAACGGCAATCCCTCTTATCAGTTTTGGATCAATCCAATCGCTTGTGCCAGTAACTATAATAGCACTAAGTATTAATGCTGCTTTGGCACTTGTTCCTACCGTTTCCGCTATAGGCGGCCACCGATGAGTGTCTTCGCTCACAGAAAAAAAATTTCCTACAGGGTAAATAAAAAACCTCTCACAATCATAAGCGGCATTGTACCTAGACTTGGATTTATAACAGTCACCACTTGTTGGGGACGGCCTGAACAATGGCAATAAAAAAGCCCCCGACATTTATCGTCGGGGGCTTTCGTGCCCAGAAGTGGATTATTGCAATATCCATATACTTCCACGAGGGGCGTATTCAAAGCCTTTCCATCCCGCTATGGCGGTCTGGGGCATTTTTATTTGACTGCTTTTGATTGCAAGCACTCAACGCTGCCAAATAAAAATGCCCTCCACTGTCGTGGAAGGCATTTGTGCCCCACAGTGGAATGATTCCGAACCTTGACAGGGAGGCTTTGCTGCTGTTAAATGCGGTTTTTCAGCTCCTGACAGGCGGAAAATAGCCCGTTTGGAGCTAAATATGGCTCTCTGCTAATGGCTGGGGTGCTATATTTTGGGGGCATATAATGTTAAAAAAGACAGAATCATATGATAAAAGATATGAATATGCGCTAATTTGAGCTTCAAACTTGAAAATATGCAATACCGCAGAACATCGATTGAAATGAAAACCCCGATGGAAATAGGTTGCCTAAATTTTATGGCAACCTATTGGAAAGCTCCAGTACTATAGGCGATTTGAAAGGCGTTGGCTGTCAATTGATACCTTTTGCTCAACCATGGCGACTATAAGGGCAAACCGGCCATGAGAGGGGCTGATAGCTACTATTGGTGATTTTGAACCTTATTTTGTATAAGCCCTCTATGCCGCCGTCCTATTTATTATAGCCACCTTGTTACTTGATAAAGGGACCAAATCATTGCGGTCAAGCCAAGCCCTCACAAATAAATCTCCCGGCAGGGCTTTTCTAAACAGTAATAATTATTGTAATCTCAAAACGTAGGAAGCAAGCTATAGCGAAAAACTTGCTATCTTAATTGTTTTGCTCATATCATCAGTCCATGCAAAAAATAAATTATTCCCCGATTTTGTCATCTGCGGAAAACCGCTTGACCTCGATTCTACAGAAGCGGCCACGGTAAACGAAGCTTCCTTTTTACCATTACTATGAGCCTTTACAGCCTTGATTACAGAGCCCTCCATCCAGCTTACAACAGCAGTATTCTTATCCAGCATTATCACATCCACCCGGCCAATTCCTTTTCCTTCATCAATCCGGATAGGGCTGTTGAATGTGGCACCGCCGTCATTAGAAAAAATAATATTTACCTGTGCATTCTTATCCGGTGACGTAAACCATGCAACCGCAAGATTATTGCCTATGGCATCAATCCTGGGGCCGTTTACCGGGCATCCTTCAATTTTCCATTTATCAGCAAATATTGGTTTAGGAACTGTCCATTTGCCGTCAACAAATCTTACAATTGATATGTCCCTGATTTCTTCTTCTGACCTGTCTCTATAAACCACAACTGGTCCACTTGTAGTAACGGCAGCGCTGGTCTGGCAGCAATCACATACACGGTTGTCAAGTTCCCACTCATTGGATTTATTTCCCTGCTTATCCACTACTGCACCTCTAATTGTCATTTGACCATGATGACCTTCACTATGTCCTTTGCCACTTTCCATAACTGAATTTCTTCCATCCAGCCATGAAATAAAATATTTTTCTCCGTATGATATCATCGAAACAAAACCATGCTCCGCTTTCTTGCCATCATCATGCAAAATTTTTGCAGCACTCCATGTCTTTCCTTCATTGGCAGAAGTAACAACTTTTACATCGTATGTATAAGTGCCTTTTTCACTTTTTTCTAAATAATGTGCTATCATATTTTTTGCTCCATCTGCTGCTACCAGTGGATAATCTGCCCAATTAACAAACCAGTTATCCCCTGAACTGATTACCGTTGGCTCGGACCACTGCTCATTATTGAACGTAGAAACCTTCAATAAACTTTTTCCCATTTTTTTCTCAATCCATGACAAATACACCAATCCATTCTTATCTGTAAAAAGGTAAGGTTCGGCGCTGGCTGTATCAGCAGGTGATTGCAACTCCTTTAAAATAGTAGTTTGATTGGGTGCAGTTTTTTCTTTTGTAGCATCTTTTGAAGCATTGTTACAGGAAGATATTGCAAGAGCAAATAATAAAGTAGCTAATAACTTATTCATTTGTATTTATGATTTTAGGGATGGTATCAATATTGTTCTTATCGTCCCACTTGCGATAGCCTGATTCGGAAAAAACCAGTTTGCCTTCTTTATCAAAGATAAAAGTTGTTGGAAGCCCGTCAATACTTAATTCTTCGCTGTTTTGTATTTGAACATAGTTGAATGGGTAAGAATGCAGTTTTCTGAATGTGCCAATCTCTTCAATAGTTTCGGCTGAAGCAAATAAGAATACAACATTTTCATTCTGTAGAATATCCTGGGCCTTTTCAATAGAAGGCATTTCTTTAAGACAAGGTTTGCACCAAGTGGCCCAAATGTTCAGGAAAATCGCCTTCTCTTTATATTTATCCATTTTAATAGAAATCCCGTCCAAATCTGCTAACTGTAACGAATTGGTATGTAGTATATGTTCTGAATCATTTGATGCTGATGCTTACTTTTCGTTGCTATTACAACTGAAAAGTGATACTAAAAAAATAATACTGGCAATACGCATTCTCTGATGTTTATTTTACTTTCAACAAACTGGCATTAATGGCTACCACTACAGTGCTTACACTCATCAGCACAGCGCCGGCAGCAGGGCTTAACAAAATTCCCATTTTATATAAAACACCTGCCGCCAATGGTAAAGCCACTACATTATACCCGGTTGCCCAAATCAAATTCTGAATCATCTTTCTGTAAGTGGCTTTACCAAACTGAATAAGTGAAACAACATCTTTCGGGTTGCTGTTTACCAAAACAATCCCTGCTGTTTCGGCGGCGATATCAGAACCTGAACCAACTGCAATACCGACATTGGCCTGTGCCAATGCAGGAGCATCGTTTACGCCATCACCGGTCATGGCAACAAATTCGCCTTTATCTTGTAGCTCTTTTATTTTTTCTAATTTCTGATGTGGTAATACTTCAGCAATAAAGCTGTCCATGCCCAGCCGTTCACTTACACCTTTTGCCACAGTTGCGTTATCGCCTGTAAGCAGTATGGTCTTAATATTGTTTTCATGTAAGGTCTTTATAGCTTCTGCTGATTCAGGTCTTATTTCATCAGCCAGGGCAATAGAACCGGCAATATCATCATCTATTAATACAAATACAAGGGTTTCTTCAGCTTTTACTACTTCTTCTTTTGTTAAGAAGGTAAATTTTTCCTGCAGATAGCCGGGGCTAACTACCATTATATTTTTTTTGTCAACTATACCCGTTATTCCTTTGCCGGTAATTGCTTCAAAGCCCATTACACGGGGCAGTTCCAATTTCAGTTCTTTTGCTTTGGTTGTAATGCCCGTGGCAATAGGATGTTCTGAGTTCTGTTCAAGAGCTGCTGCGTATTGGAGTATCTGTTCCTTGGTATATTTATCATTATGCGATACAAACCGCACTACCTGAAATTTTCCCACAGTTAATGTTCCTGTTTTATCAAATACCAGTGTGGTTATCTTTCTTGCATTCTCAAATGCTGTTCTATTCTTGATAAGTAAGCCATGTTTTGCAGATAAGGCTGTTGATTTTGCCACAACCAATGGTACAGCCAAACCCAAAGCATGAGGACAACAAATTACAATTACAGTTACCATACGCTCAATAGAAAACGCAAGGTCTTTTCCCGACAAATACCATACAAGGAAAGTAGTTATCCCTGCTACGATGGCTATCAATGTTAACCATCTTGCGGCCCTGTCTGCAATTAATTGCGTTTTTGATTTTGATTTTTGTGCATCCTGCACCAATTTGATTACCTGCGACAAATAAGAATCGGCAGCGCCATGCAATACAGAAATCCTTATGGCCCCGTTACCATTGATGGAACCGGCAATCACTTTATCACCCTTTGTTTTTTCTACGGGTTTCGATTCGCCGGTAAGCATGGATTCATTAAGATAGCTCTCACCATCAACTATTAAACCGTCCGCCGCAACCTTCTCACCGGGTTTGATAAGTATTACATCACTTTCTTTAAGTGATTCTGTTTTTACATCGGTTATTTTATCGCCGTTTACCAAATGTGCATCATCCGGCATTAACTGAACCAATAGCTCCAACTCCCTGGATGCACCAGCTACTGATTTCATTTCTATCCAATGACCAAGCAGCATGATTAAAATAAGTGTTGCCAATTCCCAAAAGAAATCCATGCCTTTTAATCCAAACACAGTTGCCACACTGTAGATATATGCAACCGAAATGGCAAATGCTACAAGTGTCATCATACCGGGATTTTTGGCCCGCATTTCTCCTGCCAATCCTTTCAGGAATGGCCAGCCGCCATAAAAAAAAACAATGGATGAAAGCCCTAACAAGACATATTTTGAACCTGGAAAACTGATATGGATATTCAGCCAATGCTGTATCATTTCTGAAAGTAACATTACAGGTACAGTTAATGCCAGCACTACATAAAATCGTTTTTTAAAATCAGCAATGCCTGATGAATGCTTTGCATGACCGCCATGCGATGTATTTTTTGTAAGCGGCAACAACGTCATGCCACATAAAGGGCATTTGCCCGGTTCATCCTGTACTATCTGCGGATGCATAGGGCATGTATATTTCTGAAATCTTTTTGCTTCTTTAATGTTTATTACCAGAGCAGGTTGTTCTTCTTGTCGTGAATGTTTATCTACTTGAGTATGTTCATGAAGATTTGAATGACCCTCACTTTGCCTACCGGTTAGCAGAACTAAGTTCATTCCGCATTTGGGGCAATTACCTGGTTTGTCCTGAACTATTTCAGGATGCATGGGGCAGGTGTATTGGTGGTGTTGTTCCATATATTTATTTTTTAATCGTAAAAGGAAACTCAACCCTTAACTTCTCCCATGCCACAGCAATTTTTTCATTATTATCTTTACTGCCTTCTATAAAATATTGCAGCCTCTCTGAATGAACATTTTTCTTTGGTTTAACTTTTATTCTTACCACATCTTCCTTTTCATCGTATTCTGTTGCTAAGTGTTGTTTCCAGTGCTTATTGATGATAACTGTCCATTCCGATTTGCCTGGAATAGTAAAAATGGCATATTTACCGGCAGGTATTTCCTTTCCATTTACGATAAATGTTTTTGGAATTTCTAAAGTAGTGGCATCATGTGCGCCGGTAACCCACACTTCATCATAGGGAACAAGGCCACCCCATATTATTCTTTTGCGTACACCGGGAGAATGGTAATTGATTTTTACACTGTCACCATTAATTACGGTATAAGCCATAGACTTGATACTTTTCTTGCTGGTGTCTTTTACTAAGTTGGGATTGTAGCAGACCTCTTCTTTCTTTTGTTCTTGTGCTGTTACGGTAAATGCCGTCGCTATTATTAAAAGCAGTAAAAACAATTTCTTTTTCATGATATTATTTATTTGTATTTATATTTTTTCTGCACTGATTATTTGTACTTCTCCAAACATAGTTTTGAAACGCTTTTTAATTTCTACATTTTCGAACCCTGCATCTGAAATCAACTGAGGTAACAATCCTTTAGCGTTGGCATCAGTTGGTTTAAATCCATCAAGTCCTCTTATTATATTGAAAAGAGTTCTTTGTATCCATGAATCTGAGCGGCCAAAATCTGCAATATGTAATTGCCCGTTCTTATTTAAAACTCTGAAGATTTCTGACAGCACTCTTTGCTTTGTGTCCGTATCAAGATGGTGAAATACAAGACAGGAAATAACCCTGTTAAAAGAATAATTTTGAAATGGAAGTTTTGTTCCATCATAATTGAGTAATAAAACATCTATTTCTTTTTCCCTGGCTTTATCAATTGCTTTATTCAATATCTCCACATCTATATCAATGCCGGTTACTTTTGCTGCGGGAATAGTTTCTTTCGCCATTATAGTAAGCGTACCCGTACCACAACCAAAATCCAATATTTTTGAGTCCGCACTAAGTGAGGCTAATTCAATTAAGTGGCGTTTAATCTTTACTTCAGGCATGGTTATTCCCAAAAGGAAATCGTATAGTGGTGTCAGCCATTTGAAACGAAGTGCCGGTATGTATTTAGTAGTGCTCAATATAAATTTATTTAAACTCTTTTAAATGTCTTGCTGTTGTTGTGCCTGTAAATACTTCCTGAGTGCTTTTTCTCCAAATAGTTTAAAAACAACAGGAGTTACAATCATGTCTAATAATGTTGAACTAACCAGTCCACCCAAAATAACCGTAGCAACCGGGTATAATATTTCTTTTCCCGGAGCCGTGGCATCCATTGTGAGCGGTATGAGTGCAAATGCAGCAACAAGGGCTGTCATCAGTACAGGAACCAATCTTTCCAATGAACCACGGATTATCATTTTATCACCAAATACTTCTCCTTCATGCTGTACTAAATGTATGTAATGGCTTATCATCATAATGCCGTTTCTGGATGCAATACCAGTAAGTGTGATAAACCCTACCATTGTAGCAATAGAAAATACTCCGCCTGTAAGCATCACTGCAATCACACTGCCTATTAACGCCAATGGTATATTAAGCATAATCTGTAAAGCAATACGGCTGCTTTTAAAATGGCTGTATAAGACTAAGAAAATACCAGCGATAGAAAATATGCTTAATATCGTAATTAATTTAGAAGCAGATTGCTGGCTTTCAAACTGACCACCCCATTGCAGATAATATCCTTCTTGTAAAGGCAGTTCCTTTTTTACAGTTTCCTGCATTTCTTTTACAGTGCTGCCAAGGTCACGGCCCTGCACATTGGCAGAAACAACAATACGCCGTTGGGTATTTTCATGATTGACCGCATTAATGCTGTTCTCCAATTCTATTTTTGCAATCTGGCTCAATGGAATTAACGAACCATCTGATGCAGCAATTTGTGTATTGCGGATGGCATCTATATTTTTTCTTGTGCTGTCATCGGTCCGCAGAACAATATCAAAACTTTTTTGGCCATCTAGTATCTGGCTAACAACTTTCCCATTATAAAATATTTCCAATTCATCAGCTACGTTGCCTACCTGCAAACCATATCGTTGCACAGCCTTGCGGTCAAGCTTAATCATAAGCTGCGGAACCATCACCTGGTTTTCTATCTGCACATCCACCACACCAGGTACATTACTAATGATAGATTTCAACTGTTCCGCATTTGAACGCAGCGTCAATAAATCATTGCCAAATATTTTTACGGCAACCTGTGCCCGCACTCCTGAAAGTAAATGGTCGAGGCGGTGAGAAATGGGCTGACCGATATTTATTGATACCCCTTTTACAACTGATAAGTTATTCCGGATTTCTTCCAGCACTTTCTCCCTGCTTCTGCCACCAGGCTTCAATGCAACTTCAATTTCTGATGAGCTTGGCGGTTCTGCATGTTCATCCAGTTCAGCCCTTCCGGTTCGCCGGGCTGTAAGAGCAACCTCCGGTACTTTAAGAATTTGCTGCTCGACAACAACTCCCAGTTTGTTGCTCTCTTCCAGCGAAGTGCCAGCGGGGGCTACCATATTTACTGTGAAAGTTCCTTCATTAAAAGGGGGTAAAAATTCTGTTCCAAAAAATGGCACAATACTTATAGCTGCGAATATTAATGCAATTGCAATGCCTGCTACAAGTTTTGTACGTTTCAAACCCCAACGCAATAATTTAAGGTCTTGTTTTTTCAACCATCGAACAAGGCCACTGTCTGGCTCATGTACAGCATCAACCGGAGTATCCGTTTTTTTGCGTTTCCAAAATGCCAGATTTATATGATGTAAATGATTTTTCTTTCCTAACAAATAGCTGCACAAGGCTGGTGTAACTGTTAATGATACAACCAGCGATGCAACAATGGAAGTAATGTAGGCTATACCTAACGGTGCAAAAATTCTTCCTTCAATACCCTGCAAATAAAACAGGGGGATAAAAACAAGCACTACTATGATAGTGGCATAAACAATGGAGTTTCTTACTTCGCTGCTTGCTTCATAAATTACTTTTAGTAAAGGCCTGGGATTATCACTAACCCAATTCTCTTTTAACCGCCGGTAAACATTTTCAACATCCACAATCGCATCATCCACCAATTCACCAATGGCGATAGCAAGCCCCCCAAGTGTAAGGGTATTAATTGAAATACCAAACAGTTTAAATACAATAGCCGTAATAATAAGAGAGAGTGGAATAGCTGTAAGTGTAATAATAGTAGTACGGAAATTCAACAGGAATAAAAACAGGATGATGATTACCAGTATAAATCCATCTCTCAACGCTTCTTCCACATTGGTAATTGAATTGATAATAAAATTCTTTTGCTGGAAAACATCGGTATTGATGTGAATATTGGTTGGAAGTGATGCTTTGATTTCTTCAATTGCTTTTAATGCCTCATCTGTTACAGTGAGTGTACTTGAGCCCGGTTGTTTTTCAATACTAAGTATTACTGCAGGTTTACCATTAAATGAGCCGTCGCCTCTTTTTACTGGCCCGCCAAATTTTACTTCTGCCACTTGTTTTAATAATACAGGAGCAGCATTTCTATTGCTTACAACTGTATTCGCTAAATCTTCTAATGTATTTGCACGGCCAATATTTCTTATTAGTGTTTCCGAACCTTTATTATCAACAAAACCACCTGTAGTGTTTTGATTGGTTAGCTGCAAAGCATTATCAACATCATCAATTGCCAAATTATACTGCCTCAATTTTTCACTTGAAATCAAGACCTGGTACTGCATTCTTTCTCCACCAATCGGTATTACCTGGCTTACACCTTTTACACTCATCAATCTCCGGCGAATAGTAAAGTCAGCCAGTGTTCTTAAATCAGCAGGTGAAGTAGTATCACTTGTTACCGCCACCATCATAATCTGTCCCATGATAGAACTGATAGGCCCCATCACAGGTGTAATGCCTTTAGGTAACTGAATGTTCTGCAATTTCTCAGCTGTTAATTGCCTTGCCCGATACACATCTGTATTCCAGTCAAATTCTACAAACACCATCCCCAGTCCCGGTGATGCTACTGAACGAACTACTTCCACACCCGGCGCACCATTCAGTTGGGTTTCAACCGGCAGGTTTACCTGTGCCTCTATTTCTTCTGGCGCCATGCCATTAGCTTCTAAAAAGATGGTGACCCTTGGCCTGTTCAAATCAGGCAGCACATCTACCGGAAGATTTACCAGTGTAAATACACCATATACCATCAGCAGGGCAGCCATTGCTATTACCAGCATCCGGTTTTTTAGGGAAAAAAGAATAAGTCTGTTCAGCATAAAATAAAATCTTTAATTACCGTTACCACTATTACCGCAGGCAGGATTGTTTAACTCATAGCAGGTGGTAAGCCTGCTATGAGTATGTACAGTTTTAATGTTGGTGATTGTGTCCGTCTGCAGCAGGCTTGGCCTTTGCAGTCAGGTCAAAAGATGCGGATGCAGTTTTACCAGCCGTGGTAAACGTCACAATTGCTTTATTATATTTCTTTGCTTTATCTAAGGTGTACATAAAACCCTCCTTACCGTTTGGGATTAACGTAACCGTTGAAGTTTGCCCGTCAGCCATTTGAATTACGGCTGTTGCAGTTACGCCGGTATTTACTAATGCTTTTTCTTTTGCATCAAGTAAGTATGCCATTACCATACCGTCTTTCATATTTACTTCAATATGAAAATCACCGGCAGATTTCACCGTTCCGCCATGTGGTGAGCCGTGCTTATGGTCGCCGCCACTATGTTGCGCAAATGTTACTGCTGATGTCAAAAGCATCACAGTCATTGCTATCATTATTTTTTTCATCGTTAAACTTTTATTTTGAACAAATAATTATTAATGATTCTCATGACCGCCTTCTTTGCTGTCATGTCCTTCTGTTGTTTTTTTTATGTCGTCTGCTGTCCCTTCTTTTACGTTCATTGTAAAATCAACTGTGTGTACTTTGCCACCGCTTTGAAATTGAATCCATCCACGATAAATACCAGGCTTTTTAAATGTAGTGTGCAAATCAAATTTTCCGCCGCTAACATCAGGATGTACATGCAAATACTCTTTATCACTAAGACTAACAACTACCATGTGAGCTTTAGCTCCCAGATAGTTTTCCAGAGTGTTTACATCTATTTCTTTTCCATCTTTCATTACCATACCGGAAATATGCATTTGGGCGCCGGTAATCAGTTTACCGCCAGTGGCTGTAAGCATTACAGAAAAATTATCTGACTGGCCGCTGAGTTTATCTGCACTGTATATAACTGCAGGTTTGGCTGTACCTTTTACATTCGCAGAAGCTTTTTCTACCTGGTGGCTACCACCACTTGGCAGGTAATCAGCAAACAAAGTATAATCGCCTCCGGTTTCAAAACGGGTTTCATTTTTGCCGGGCCCGTTTGTATAAGTTTTACCGGTTGGTAATACATCAATTTTATAAGAACCATCAGCCTGATAGTCTGGATGGATGTGCTCAAAATAACTAAGGTCGTTACTTACTACAATCAGGTGAATTTTCTTTTCATGCTGTACATCCAATGGCACTGCTTCAGATTCTTTACCTACTACTTTAGGAGTAAATAAAAGAGTAGCCTCTTTACCTGCTTCTAACTGTGCAGGGGTGGAAACGTATTCCATTTTATATGTAAGTCCATTATCAGTTCCGTCAAAATGCTCCAGCTTCATTCCGCATACAGGACAAGTACCTTCCTTGTCGTATGTTTTTCCTTTTTCACAATTCATAGGACAGCGGTATTTGTGTGCATGTGCAGCGGTATCTGTTTCAGCAGCCGCTGTTTCTTTTGGTGCAGAGGCGTTGTTGTTACAACTTACGGCAATGATTCCGGCGGTGATAACAGCCGTAAATACAAAAAATATTTTTTTCATTTGTTTGTTTTTTAAAATTAATGTTGATGATTAGAATTGTCCGTTTCTTTTTTCTTTTTTCTATCATAGTGGCAGCAACCGGGAAGTTTTTCATACGCTTTATCATCTCCGGTAAATTTTTCAGTATCATAACCGGCGGCAGCAATAGCTTTTTGTATTTTCTCATTGCTAATTACTGCCGGGTTATAAACAAGGGTAAACACTTTAGATTCCCTGTTCCATTCCGCTTTTTCAACGCCGTCAGTTTTGGCTGCTTTTTCAATTGTTTTTTTACACATTCCGCAATTGCCCCATACTTTGAATGTATCGGTCTTAGTGTCCTGTGCTTTTACTGTTGTAAAAGCAATGCTTGCAATCAGCAACAGCATCATTGATTTGATTTGTTTCATTGTCTTGTTTTTATTTTAAGTAATTATTTTGCTTTTCTGAATGATGAATGTGTTTGAACAATCTTCCATCCGTTTTTTGTTTTTTGTAAAACAGAAGTAGCTACTCCCTGGCTTTTAATAACACTATTGTCTTTAGCCAGCACAATAGTGTAGATATAAGTTTCAGTAGAAAAGGCATACTCACCTGTTAAGGTTATATCAACCTTATAATCACTAAAAGTGAAAGACTTGAATGCCTTTAACTCAGGGGCCAGGTGATGTTCAAGGTAATGGCCGATTGTACCTTCATCGCTTGCCTGTTCATATACTTTTGAATTTTTTACAAACAGGTTTACTACACCGGATGTGTCTAATTTTTCAATTGCTTTTTTGTAATTGTCCAGCACATTTTTTACAGCTTCTTTATCACCCGTTTGGGAAAGCACTGCCATAGCAGGAGTTAGCAGCAGAAGCATCATTAGTAGTTTTCGCATGTTGTCTATTTTGAATTATTGGTTTAAATACATCATTTTCATCTGGTACACATTGGCAGTTACCACCCGTTCTCCATCTTCTGTTCCTTTAATGATAACGGTAGATTTGTCGTTGCTTTCTCCTTTTACAATAAAGCTGATACTGTATTGCTCTGCCTTGTCTTTTATAAAAATGGCCGGCTTGCCATTCACTTCTGTAATGGCGTCATTGGGTATTACCACCTGCCTCACTATATTATTTCCGGTCATCCTTACATTTATGTTTTCGCCAATTTTAAACTGACCTTTTGGGTTAATAAGTTCAAATACCACTTTCTGAGATTGATTACCTGTGTTTACAGATTGGGCGGTGTTGACCATTTTTAATTTAAATATTGATGTGTCGGTGGCAGAAGTGGTGGTAAACATAGTAGCCGTTTTCAATTTTGATACATCTGCAGTAAACACCTGGGCCTCTACAAAAACCTGGTCAAGATTGGTTATTTCAAAAAGTGTTTCACCGCCACTTACTACTGCGCCAATAGCATAGTTGAAAGTGCCGACAACTCCACTTACAGGGGAAGTAAGCGTTATTGCTTTTGTACTGCCTGTGTTTTTCCCTGTATTCGCATCAAACAATGCTTTATTTTTTCTGGCACTTTCGTACCGGGCTTTTGCTTCTGTTATATCTTTTTTAGCAGCGATATCTTCAATTGCTTTTAATCTTTCATACTGTGCTTTTGCAGCTTCAAATTCTGCATTCACCGTATTGCTTTGAGAGATGATGCTGATTTGTGTTCCGGCATCTACCTGTTGTTCTATAACTGCAACCACCTGTCCTTTTCCAACTCTTTGACCGGGTGTTACCCTCAGCGAAACTATTTTGCCTGCCTGTGGTGATTGTATTACCGCTCTTCCTTGTGGTGCTGCGGTAACAGTTCCCAGTAAAACAGATGACTCAGTAAAATCTCCGGTTCCTATTTTTTGTGTTTGAATACTGAAAAGAAACTGTGTTTCCTTTTCCACTAAGAAGGTGGTAGAAGAGCTACCGCTGCCCTTTGCACCTGCTTCATCATGCCCGTCGTGGGCAGAAACCGGATTATAGGTAGCTGTTGGCAGAAGGCAGAAAAGTATAATAGTGCCTGCAATCATTTTCCTGCTGCGGCTTTTGTTTACAACCAACATAATGAGTAAACCAATCAACAGGCCTATTACTCCAAAAAACCAATTGCTGCTGTACCAGTGAGGATGAGAACTGCTTTCAGTTGTTGATACAGTCAATTCTTTTCCTGCTTCAATATTATTTAACTGAATTAAATCAATACCTGCATAACTATTGATGTTGACAACAAGATTGTATGCTTTTTTTTCCGGAAAGGTGGCTTTCAATTCAAATACTCCCTTATCAATTCTTACAACAGCAATTTTTATATTGGGATTACCAGCCACTGTTATTTCCAGTTTTGCGGTATCAATAGGTTGATTACTATTGTACTCACTTAAGTACAACCGGAGCGATGACTCTTTACTCGGTACAATCGGGCTGTATTTTAGAAGTACTTCATAAATTTCAGAAGCAGCTTCAGATGTAAAGTAACTGGCAGGTGATACAGCCGTTTTTTTAGCATCTCCATGGTCTTCGCCGCCATGTGCAAATGCAAATACCGGCAATAGCCCTAATAAAAATTGAATGATTAATCGTTTCATAACTGACCCATTAAATATTTGTGATTGATAACACTTAAATTATAATTTCTTACAGCTTCCAGGTATTTCTGGTATATGGTGTACGCATCATTACTGTTTCTTAGTAAGCTGATATAGTCAATTTCGCCACTTACAAAAAAACGTTGTGAAGTAGTAATAACTTCCTGTGCCTTTCTTAAACCGGTTTGCTGATAATACTGAACGGACTGCCAGTTGGTCTGCATTTCGCTGTTAGCATTTATTACCTGCGCTGACAATTCCTGCTGCAAACCCTGTTGTTTATTTTGAATAACCTGCTGTTCTGTTTTGGCTGCATTGATATTGCTCTTATATTGTCCAAACCACAGCGGGATAGTTACGCCTACTCTAAATCGATTAAACCATTTGGTATCTCTCTCTCCCTGGTTGAAGTAGCCAAAAGCCAAACCGGGCAAAGCCTTGCTTTTTTGCAACGCAATGTTTTGTTTGGCTACATTCTCCTGTTGCTGCAACAGTTGAACAGCAGGGTTTGAAAGCAATGCTGTAGAATCAGGTGCGAAGGAGAACTGTATTTGAGATAATGCTACTGTCAATGGTTCTACCAAAATAGAATCCCTGATGCCGGTGAACCATTGCAACTGTGCTTTTAAAGATGCGGCCCTTGTAAGCGATTGCTGATATTGATTGTGAATTTCTCCATACTGTGTTTCAGCGAAAGTTTGTTGCAAATAATCTATTTGCCCGGCCTTAAATTGGCGGATGGCCGACAGCTTAATTTTATCATACAGCGTATCCTGAATATACAATTGCCTTGTAAGTGAATCAGCATATTGTACTTCAAGATATAAAATCTTGACCCTGTATTTTAACTCTGCTTCTGTTAACTGCTTTCCCTTTTGCGCCACACCGATTTGCTGTTTTTGCAAGCGGTATTGATTACTATAAACCGTCGGGAACTCAAATGACTGTGTAATGCTTCCAGTATAAAATTTACCCGTAGGGCTTTCCCAGAAGAATTCCGGATTTGGCAGATTAATAGCTGATTTCAGTAACTGCTGTTGCTGTTTTACTTGTAGCGAGGCAGCCTGAATGTTTTTGTGATTGGCTAATGCTTTGGCCACAGCTTCGTTTTCGGTAAGCACATGCTGTGCTGCTGCCTGTAAACTGAAAAGCCCTGCAAAAAAAACTATGATACTATATCTGAGCATAAAAAATGATTACGGTAAAACAAATAGCCCCAAATTGCACATGGCAAAATGAAGTTTGATGAAGACAAAGCTTCACCTGTTTTACAATAATCAAATTTGGAAACGCTGCATCGCAATGCGAATATCAGGCGGCGGGGGATAATAGTAACGGGCCTTGAATTTAGTTGGGAAATCCTTAGTCCCGTTTGGCAAATCAATGCCCAAAAAAGTACTCAGGATGGCAACAATCACGGGGGCATCTATACCGGAATAAACAGTAAGATTCTTATCTAAGTTCTGAAATTTTTGTACTTCATCGCTGCAGCATCCGCCAGGGCTTTTAGTAAAAGAGTTACTGTCGTCTGCAGGAATTTGTTTCACCGGTTCGTTGTCGTGCTGATGTTTAATGCCGTCTTCATGCACATGAGTATTTGTTTCTGAAATTTCTTTTTCATGCACATGCTTTTTGCCATCAGCATGTACATGCACTTCTACGGCTTCTGCAATTTCGCTATCATGAGGAGTATTAAAACCCATATCCACACCTAAAGCACAAACAAAACCAACTGCCGTATTTGTAGCAAATACAATCAGCAAGAATAATGCTTTTAGTTTTATGGATAAATTTTGTGTCATTTAATATTTGTAAAAATAGTGCTATTTTATTGAAAAATAGCATTTTGAATGCTCAAATATAGCCAGCCAACCTGAAAGTAATTTATACAATTATGGTAAATTTTTATAGAATTCAGTCTTTTTGATTGGTTAACACATCAATTTTGTAGCTTGTAAATCAGTAAGTTAAGGACAAAACGAGGTTAACAGGGAACAAGGTCATACATCAATGAGTATTTACAAGCCGATTGTTATTAGGTTTTGAAAGACATTAAGAAGATTAACATCAAACCATCGGAAACTATACTTGTTTGTGTAGCATAAAAAAAAATTATGCCATGTGTTTTGTTATGGCCCCTTCGTAATCTTTTCCATTATATGATGGCTTTCACCAAATTTGCAGAGGGCATCACAATGGCTGCGTAGTTCAGAAAAAAAGATGTACTTGATAATAACATTGTTTTGTTTTATTGCCGGACGACATAGTTGCATACAAACATCTTTTTCTCTTTTATCAGGTACAATTAAATAAAATATTTCATCGCCATCTGCTATGGTAAAACTCAAATCGGCCAACCTGAGAATGCCTGAATAAATACTAGTACTTTTTTCCACTTCAAAAGCTGCAATCACATTATTAGTCCCTTTCTGAAACCATAATACATCAATCAATTTGACTGTATTTAAAGTTTCTTTATCCAAATTAATTTCAGGGAACTATTGCAGGCTCATAAAAGAAAAATTATTGCCACCGTAAGACCTTGAACGGTCGTTTGAAGCAGCAATAACATCATAACCCAAAGCGTTTCCAATTTTCAAAAGGTGATATTGCATTTCGGTGTGTAAATCATCTTCCTCTTTTTCTTCCTGCACATTTTTATGTCTTTTTTCTATCAGCTTTTCTAATTTTTTCCATTCCGGTTCAGATAAATATTCATCACTTCCTAAAATCAACTTTTGTGTTCCGATTTCAAATAATAACCCGGCAATTGCCCCCATATCAGATGACAACTCCGAACGATGCTGGTTATTAGTGTCAATCATCACTTCTCTTAACTTTAGATATTCACTCCAACTGCCAAGTTTCTTTTTGTCTTTGAATAAAAAATTAAACCCATTAATGATGGCCGTATTAAAGGGCGGAATAATAGTTGGGTGTAAAAAATAAAGGATACTGGCTACGGCAGGCCCAAGTCCCTTAATTTTTAAGCTATCAAGCCGGATGATTTCTTTAATTATTTGCTCTTCTGACTTTGCATTTAGACAATTTTCCTAAAACTGCCCGAAAACCTGTTTGTTAGTTTCGTTCTCATAAATATCCGGTATTCTTAATTTGGGTTTCCAGTAAAAAGGATGTGATGCTCCTTCAAATACCTGTTTTTGTTCTGTAATGCAGGTAAGCACAAACTCTAATGAAGAACCTTTAAAGTCATTGGGAAATTTTTTAGTCTTAATGTCATGAATTACCTGCATTACCCCTCTGCGAATAGAGCGAAATGCCTTTAACCGTTCTTCATTATTTATAAACCAGGTATTATAAACTGATTGTTTATCTTCTTTATACTGGCGGATGATTTGAGTCAGGTTACTGTTCATACATATCTTATAACAGCAAAATACATTATTTAAGGGATTTCTATTTTATTAGTAGCATCTTGGGGTTCTTCAAATAAAAAGTGTTATTGAATCTCAGTATAAATCTGGATTTCAATAACACCTGAGCTCCTTAATATAAATACTATAATTTAAAAACTATTCCGTTTGGCTTTTTGCCAACAGGAATGTCTTTGATTTTTGCATGAGTGGTAACATTAATTACAGATACCGTATTGGCACCCTGGTTGGTAACATATCCATAGTTGCCATAAAATGCAATGGCGTGGGCATCGGCTCCAGTTGCAAACTCACCATGTTTCATCCAGGTATTAGCACCCATATCCAGGTAGTAAGCAACTTTTCCATTGGTAGCATCACTTACCCATAATTCATTGTTTGTTGAATTAAGTGCAGCATAGCCTGGCTTAAATCCTAACATAATTGTTGCAAGATTGGCGTTAGAGGCTACATCAATAACTGAAATACTTTGTCCATCTTCACAATCAACAAACATTTTCCCACCTGCTGCTGGCCATGCCCCCACCGGATTCATATCCACATTTACAGTTGCTATTACTGCTTTGGTTGACGGATTAATAACACTCACTGTATTACTAATACCATTACAAACATAAGCCTTGGTTCCATCAGCACTAAACGTAACCTCGGCAGGCTCATCTCCAACAGTAATAGTATTTTTAAGCGAATAAGTAGCAGCATCATATACCAGCACTTTACCTGCCATATCCATTTGTGATGTCCATATCTCTGAACCGTCAGGTGAAAAAACTGCATTGTGGTTCATCACTGGTACTTCAAAATTCTTTTTTACTACACCGGTAACAGCATCCATTACCACAACCATCCCTTTCATGCCGGGCATACCGCCGTTATGACCAGCACTCAAATCCATACCGGGAACACCAATTGCCAAATGATGAATTTCGCCTGACTGGTGATGGTAAATATGATGCGGCCACATTATCATACTACCACCACTCCCCATTAAATCAATACTGTCCGTAACTCTGTTGGTACTGAGTTTAATTACAGAAACGGTACTGCTTTCGCCGTTTACTACATAAGCTGCAGGATAGTCAATATTCTTTTCCTCCATTGACATGCCGTCATTTTTTTTACAAGAAGGGATTGCAAAAATTGCTGCCATTATCAGTAGTATGGCAGCATTGGATTTTAATTGTTTCATTTTTTTAAGATTTGATTTGTAAATGATGATACAATAGGAAATAAAAAATGGTTGCCTGTGGCTATTTCTTTTTTTGTGCCGGTAAAGTATAGGTGACTAATACCATTGTACCAAAAGTGCTAAACCGTAAATTATTATTATTGAAACGGGTTAAGGGCAATTTGAGATATGGCTCTGCAGAAATATTCCACCGCTTATTTAAATTATATTTTAACCCAAAAGAAAAATTGGAAGTAACAGACGTTGAGAAATCACTTTTGTTATGCCTTGCACTGGTATGGTTTCGTTCAACAATTGTATTTCCATCCGCCAGAAAAGTATAGTGAACACTTTCCATCCGCATTTTATTGATGGAGAAGCCACCCGCTGCATAGAAATTTATTTTCCTCTTTGAAGAGAATTGATAATACAGCATCACAGGCACTTCCATAAACCGGCAGTAGCCGGTAGCATCTTCCAGGTTAATTGTATTATAGGATGGTAAATTGAGTTTGGCTGAGTCGAATGAAATATTTTCGCCTGTAGCAGTAAAATATTTTTTAGAAAATATCAAACCTGTTCTTACTTCAAATTTTGGAGAAATACGGTAGCCAGCCAGTATGCCAAAATCAAGCCCGGCTCTTGATGGGTTATTGAATTGTACAGTGTTTAAATTTGTTCCGCTAAGTGCCGTAATAGAAAAGCGGCTACTATTCTTTTTAACTGTTTTTTCTCTGGCAATCTTGTTATCTGAAATAGCATTGCTATCAATAAATTTGGAAGCTAAAGCAATAGAATTTCTTATCTTAATATTTATAGCAGTGTTAGTGTAAACTCCATTATAATCCGAAACTTTATCTTCCATTGAAAATGTACCAGCGGTGATGCTATTTAATTTAGTTTCAGTCTGATTACTTTTTTCAATTGTATCTGACTTCTTTACTCTAAAGAATGTTTGCCTGTTCTGCTCATTTCGCTTCTGCTCAATTACAGTTTCTTCATGTACTGGCAAATTTTTCTTATTAGCAGTAGTTGTTATTAGCTCATTATCATTTTTACTATCAGTTAACTTTTTGATTAAAGATTTGTCTGTAATAATATTCTTTGCTTTATCAATTTGGGTTAAATTTTTTGTTGAGCTATCGTGATGAATACTCTGACCGGGAATAGCATTTGTTATTCCCCATGGTACTGATTTAGTTTTACTATTTGAATTAGGTAAAATCACATGAGCAGTTTCGTTGTTTTTTATTTCAGATATGTGTCCAGTAAGAACAATGTAAGATGCGCCGGTTAGCAGTCCTGCAAATAACAGCCAGAAAATAATCAGTCTTCTCCGCTTTTTCTTTACTGGCAATTCTATATCCAGCTTTTCCTCAAGTTGCGCCCACTCAGGAATAAGATACAAAGTTGGATAATGTGCCGCTGCTTTGCGGCATTTATTATCTAAAATATAGTCACTTGCGTTAAACATATTTTTTATGTGTCGTTTTTTTTTGAAGGGCATTCCGAAGCCAATGCCTTGCCTTAAATAAATTTGACTTGGAAGTGCCTTCGATTATACCTAAAATATCCGCTATCTCCTCATGGGTGTATCCATCAATAACAAATAGATTAAATACTGTTCTGTAGCCGGGTGGAAGTTCCATTACAAGGCTTATCAATTCATTATAACTGATAGCATCTAAAACCGATTCCGATTCATCTTCAATTTCTGCCATCAGCAATACATTTTCATCACTAAACAGCAACTTTGGATGAAATTTATTCCTGTAATTGATACAATTATTTATAAGCACTTTTTTAAACCAACCTTTAAAAGCTGCTTCACTGTATCCATATATGTCTTCATTGTACAAGTGCAGGTTTTTAAACACTTTTACAAAGCCATCGCATACGAGGTCCTGCACTTCAATTTTATTGGAAGCATAGCGGAAACATACATTGGCAGCAAATTCCTTTAGCCAGTCAAAAAAACGTCTTTCATGTACACGGCTGTTACTCCGGCATCCGGCAAGTATTTCTTTCAGTTCCTGATTACAATTTGACAACTACAGATTTTTTCGTTTTAAAGCGGCTTTTTATAATGATACAAGGTATGTTAAAAAATGGTTGCCTGGTTCCCAAAAAATGTAGCTAAATTATGCAAGAGTTACATCTTCATTCCTTCCATTGGATTAGCTCCCTTTTTGAAAATAAATTCGCTTTGTAATAAATAGGCACCGGTGATGACAACCACATCGCCTTCCCGAAGCCCCGATTTTATTTCAATACGGTCATCAGTTTCCAAACCAGTTTCCACCATTTGGCTTTTGTAGGTTTTTTCCGCTGTTTGTATCCATACTGTTGCCCCCTTGCCATCACGGATAACAGCATCAGCCGGTAATGTGAGTGTTTTACGCTGAGGGCTTTTCAACAATACATAGGCAGGCATACCGGGCTTCAATTGATTACCGGGATTAGGGACAGATACCCGTATAAGATTGATTCTTGTATCAGGGTTTATTTCGGGGTTTACAAATTCAATCCTCCCTTTAATTTCTTTATTTTCAAAATCAGGAAGACGCACTGTGGCAATGCTGCTTTTGTTTATATCAGCCATTTGTGAAGTGTAAACCTGCGCTTCTGCCCATAGGGCAGACAGGTCAGCCAATTTTACAATGGTGCCGCCTTCCATTACATAATCACCTTCCCGTATATCAAGCTGGGTTATGTATCCTGCGGTGGTGCTGTAAAAAGTTGTGACGGAAGATGCTTTTTTATTTTTAATCAGTTCGTCAATCTGAGCATCGTTCATACCCCAAAGCAGCAGTTTATTTTTTGCACTTTGAATCAATTGGTCAAAATCAATGATAGTTTCGGCGGAGAATGTTTTCTTCTTATCGAGGGCCAGCATGAACTCTTGTTTGGCATTGTTTAATTCCTCACTGTATAGCTCATAAAGCGGAGAACCTTGCTTTACAAAATCGCCAGGATTTTTATAGTATAATTTTTCAACTCTGCCCATTACCCTGGAACTAACAGAGGATGTCTTTGTCTGGTCAAAATTCAAAGTAGCAGTTAATATCAACTGGTCACCGATAGTACCGTTTCTGATGGTGTCAGTTTGAATATTGCCTAATTGAATTTGCTGGTCACTCAACTGCAGTTCATCTTTCTTTTCACCGTTACTTTTTTTAACGGGTGTTAACTCCATTTTACAAATGGGGCATTTTCCGGGCTTATGTTCTACTACCTGTGGGTCCATCGAACAGGTATAGTATATATCGGTATCCTGGTGTGCTGCATTTTTATTTTTGCAAGACGCAAAAATGAATAAGGCAATAATTGAAAAAAGAAAATAACGCATAATCAGTTTTTTACTTTGATGAAACTTTCACTGTCCATTAAATATTGGGCATTAGCTGCTACTGAATCAGTAGTTGTTAGTCCGTTTAGTACCTGTATATGTTTTTCATATACTATACCAGTGCCTACTCTAATTGCTTTAAAGCCTCCGTTTGTTTTACCGAACACAACTTTATCCATTCCTAATGACAGTATGGCTTCTTTAGGCAGCCAGTATGCTTCTTTTGAATTGCCAAGGACAGTAGCTTTTACCTGGCTGCCGATAGGTATTTTTAAAATACTATTATTGAAGTACACCCTTGCAGTGAGTGTTTTACTTTCCCTGCGATAAAAGGGTTCAATAAAATCAATAACTGCCCGGAAATGTTTATCCGGCGCTGTTTCCGGGATTATGTTTACCATATTACCCACCTTTACCAGCGACTGATTCTCTCCGTAAATATTCAGAAGGGCCCATGCTCTGTCCGGGTTGAAAACAGTAAATACGGACTGCCCTTTTTGTATATACATTCCTTCTTTCAATGAAAGTTCTTCTGTTATCAAAGAAATATCTTTCATGATTCCGGTTGAAGTATTCATATTACCAACACTTGACGCTTCATGTATATGTCCGCTATAATTGCTGTAAACTGCAATCGTTAATGAGGGTTTGCCTGATTTAATAACCTGCTGTAACTGTTCATTACTCATTCCCAGCAATTGTAATTTCTCTTTTGCAGCTTCAATGAATGTTGTGTTGGCTGCATCATTCTTTAAAAGAAACAAAAGATTCTGTTGTGCCGTTAGTAGTTCTGGGCTGTAGATGTCAAGTATCCTTTGACCCTTTTTAATTTTCTGATAGCGATACCGTACATAGAGTTTTTCAATTCTCCCAGATACTCTTGAAGAAATACTACCTACTTGTCTTGTATCATAAGCAATATTCCCTAATGCTTCGATTTCTATCTGTTCTCTTCTCTGTTCAATGCTGGTAACAGGAATTGAAGAGACTACAAATTCATTGGTTGGTTTCAATAATGATGTAAGTTCAACATCAGCTATTTTCTTACTGCCGGTTTCTTTTTTCACTAAATCCATTCCACATATTGGACAAGCGCCTGGTTTATCTTTAATTACTTCCGGGTGCATAGGGCAGGTATATACTGCCTTTTCATGTTCATGGCCGTCTTGTTCCAGCTTTATTAAGTCCATTCCACATTTTGGGCATTTGCCGGGCTTATCACTAAAAACAGAATCTTCCGGCATTGGACAAGTGTACATTTCACTTGTTGTTTCCATTTTATGTGAAGAGTGAGCATCACCTTTATTGTTGCAGGATGATACTGCTATAAACAGCATGATTGTTATAACCGGTATGATTTTTTTCATTTCTTTTCCATTAAGCGTTCAAGTGTTACATGTAATTGAAGTACCTTATTGAGTAGCTCCGTATATTCCAGTTGTGTCATGTACAAGGTTTCCCATGCATCATACAGCATAAACAGTTCTTCAGTGTTTTGCTCATAGCCCAACTGCATTGTTTTGTAATTGTTTCTCAATGCCGGTATAATATTCTCTTCATAAAGTTTCATCTGCTTTTTCTTTAACTCCAGTTCATTACGCATACCATAGGCCATACCACTGTATTCGTTCACCATCATTTCTTTTTGTGATTGCAATGAACTGGCTTTCCATTTCAGGCTTTCAATATTTGCTTTGTTCATCTTTGATGACCATTTGGTGAGTGGCAGTTTCATCATACCCATCAAAGTATATTGCATAGGAAAACCGCCAAATCCAATCATGTGCTCATAGCGAATACCAAACTGTGGTTTCAGGCTTTGACTTTCTGTTTCCTGTTTGAGCCAGGTAAGATTAATGTCTTTGTCAATGGCCTTTAAATCACTCCGGTTTGTATAAAAGAGGGTGCTGTCAAATATTACGAACGAATAATCCTGTAATTGATACGTTGTATCAATATCAAATGCTGTCATTGCATTTCTGCCCATCACGGTATTAATACGAATTCTCTTTTCTTTGATATCGTTTTCATACATCAGCCGCATATTCTGCACATTGCCCAGTGCCGCCTTAGCCTTGTAATAGGCGCTGATTTTTTCCAGCCCGTTTTTGTAACGTATTTCTGCATTCTTAATCATAAAATCAAGCAGCTTTTCATTCTGGTCAAGAATAACCAGTTTCTTTTTAAGGATTATCCATTCGTAGTAAGATTGCTTTGCATCATAAATCAATTCGTTTATTGAAGCATTCTTTTTTTCTTTCTCTACTGAAGACATTGCATTCATGTAAGCAGCATCAGCATTTTGTTTCTTTCTATTTGGAAACATTTGCTGGCCGCCAAGCATATACTGCCCCATACCGGTTGCACCCATATCGCCTTTTTTCCAGAGATTGGTATTGTAGGGAACCATCCAGAAGCCTGAACTAAATTCAGGTGGCATCCAGCTTTTGGCTCCCTTAGCGGCTTCATCCATTGAGCGGATTTCATTATTGTACATCTTCACAACAGGGTGTAAGCTTTTAATGCTGTCAATAACAGCATCAAGCTTTAGTATTTGCGATTTGCTGCTGAATGAAACAGCCAACGCTAACAGTGTCGGGAGTAGTTTATTCTTTAACATCTATTAATTCAATTTTGCCTTTACGTTTTAATTCTCTTTCCTTTATCATTTCAAAGATTACCGGGGTAATCAGTAATACATAAATAGTGGATGTAATGGTTCCTCCAATCAATGGAATAGTAATAGGCCGCATAATATCACTGCCAACACCGGTAGCCCAAAGAATCGGTATTAAACCAAATAAACCAACCGATACAGTCATCAGTTTTGGTCGTAATCTTTTTGCAGAACCTTCAATAACAAATTCTCTTATGATAGCAGGAGTAAGAGTAGTTTTTGAATTGCCATGTTTTGCTACCATATTCTGCATTGCTTCGTTCAGGTAAATGGTCATAAGCATAGCTGTTTCAATAGCCATTCCAAATAAGGCAATAAAGCCAACCGCAACCGCAACAGATAAATTAATGCCGTAGAAATAAACCATGAATACTCCGCCAATCAATGCGAAAGGAACAGTTATCATGGTTGTAATAGCTTCTTTGAAAGAATGATAAGTGAAGTACAGCACCATGAAAATTATAATGAGTACAATGGGTAAAATCATCTTCAACGTTCGGTTTGCTCTTATCTGGTTTTCCCATTGGCCGCTCCATTCAAGGAAATAACCTTTCGGAAGTTTTGTTACCATCTGGTTAAGCCGTTGCTGTGCTTCTTTTACTGTGCTTCCTAAATCCCTCTCTCTTACGTTAAATAAAACGGTGCCTCTTAGCATAGCATTTTCTGAATTAATCATTGGTGGACCGTCACTCAGCTTTATATCTGCCACTGCTTCTAATGGAACAGGGCCAAAATCCATTGTTTGCACCTGCAACCGTTTTAACGCTTCAAGATTGTTACGAAAATCCTGTCCATATCTTGCATTTACAGAGAATCGTTGACGGCCTTCAATGGTAGTAGTTAGCTTCATTCCACCCAATGCACTTTCAATTACTGTATTTACATCATCTACACTTAAACCATAGCGACCGATTTCTTCCCTTTTAATAACAATATCAATGTATTTACCGCCGGTGATGGGTTCTACATACAAATCTTTTACACCATCAATACCTTCAAGTTGCTTCTTTATGGTTTGAGCAAATGAATAAATACTATCCAGGTTTTGGCCATACACTTTCAATCCCACATCTGTACGGATACCGGTTGACAACATATTTATCCGGTTGATGATTGGCTGTGTCCATCCGTTTGTTACACCCGGAATTTGCAGTTTTGAATTAAGTTCATTGATGATACCGTCTTTTGTCATACCCTTTCGCCATTCAGATTTAGGTTTTAGCAGAATGATGGTTTCAATCATGCTGATAGGTGAATTATCCGTTGCTGTATTTGCCCTTCCAGCTTTTCCTAATACATGAGATACTTCCGGAACGGTACGAATGATTTTATCCTGCACCTGTAATAAGCGTTTTACCTCCGAGTTGGAAACATCAGGTAATGTAACAGGCATGAAAAGCAAGGAGCCTTCATCCAAGGGCGGCATAAATTCAGAACCTAATCTTGTCATCATTATTATACCAACGGCTAATGCTGCTATGTTGATGCCGATTGTTGTCTTCCTCCATTTCAAACACCATTTCAGGACAGGGGTATAAATTCTTTCCAATGTTCTTGTAATCGGATTTGCACTTTCCGGTTTTAATCTTCCTTTCAGGAAAAAAGAAATTAATACCGGCGTTAAGGTGATTGCCAAAAAAGCATCAATCAGGAGGATAAAAGTTTTTGTCCAGGCTAAAGGGCTGAATAGTTTTCCTTCCATACCAGTTAATAAAAACACCGGAAGAAAAGAGGCAACCACAATGATAGTAGAATAGAACACCCCTGGGCCAACCTGCTTGGAAGACTTTTCAATAATATTATTTCTTTCTTCTGCTGTCAACGGGTCTTTATTTCGTTTAATCCACTTTGCCATGTTTATTCTTTATTGGATGATTTTAATTTTTCTGTTTGTGCTTCGCTGATATGCCGGTAGGCGTTCTCCACCATTACAATTCCATCATCCACCACCACACCAATTGCCAGTGCAATACCGGTTAATGACATGATATTGGAAGAGATGCCAAACATTTCAAGGAAAATAAAACCCGCAGCAACTGAAATAGGTAATTGAATAAGAATGATAACCGCACTGCGCCAATGAAAAAGAAAGATGAGTACAATGAGTGATACGGCAATCATTTCTTCAATTAGTGTTCCTTTAACGGAATCAACCGCTTCCTTTATTAAAGTGCTGCGGTCGTATGAGGTTTTAAATGTTACACCTTCCGGTAAACCTTTTTCCACTTCCTTTATTTTTGCTTTCACTGCTTCAATAACTTTATTGGCATTTTCATTATACCGCATCACCACTATACCGCCGACTACTTCACCTTTTCCATCCATATCAAAAATGCCAAGCCGTAAATCGCCGCCCATTTGAACTGACCCAATATCTTTTACCCTCACCGGAATACCATTATAGTTATCCAAAGCGATGTTCTCCACATCCTCTTTGCTTTTGATATAACCCAGGCCACGGATGATATAGGCCATATTGGCCATTTCAAATTTTCTTCCACCCACATCATTGTTGTTAGCTTTTACTTTATTCATTACATCCATCAGCGAAATGTTATAGAACTGCAGTTTTACCGGGTCAACTACTAACTGATATTGTTTTTCAAATCCACCAAATGATGCAACCTCAGCCACACCGGGCACTGTTTGTAAAGCGAATTTGATATACCAATCCTGTAATGCCCTTCGCTCACCCAAATCCATTTTAGGAGCATCAAGGTGATACCAGAAGATATGACCAACACCTGTACCATCAGGGCCCAATGACGGCGTTACACCCTGTGGCAATAAGCGTTGGGCAAAATTCAACCGCTCCAGTACTCTTGTTCTTGCCCAGTAGATGTCAACATTATCCTCAAAAATCACATACACAAAACTCATCCCGAACATAGAGCTGCCACGGATGTTCTTGATTTTAGGGATGCCCTGCAGGTTACTCACCAGCGGATAAGTAACCTGGTCTTCCATTACCTGCGGGCTGCGCCCCATCCACTCCGTAAAAACGATAACCTGGTTCTCACTCAAATCAGGAATGGCATCAATAGGATTTTGTTTTACAGAGTATAGGCCATACGCAAACAGGCCGCCTGCAAAGAGCAGAACGATAAGCCTGTTGCGTAACGCCAGTTCAATTAATTTCTGAACCATAACTTGATTTTAGATATTCAGTTAACCGTAGCATCAATTAATTTGATTTTTCTTTTAAATCCATACTGCATTTGGAACATTTGCCGGGTTTATTGCTTGTAACATCGGAGTGCATTGGGCATGAATATGTCTTCATCACTTCTCCTTTCATTTTTTCTTTTGGTGATAGTGTCAGGTCCATTCCGCATTTAGTACACTTGCCTCCTTTATCACCGCTTATGTCAGGATGCATGGGGCATGAATAGGCTTTGCTAACTGTCTCCTTTTTTTGTAAATCCATTCCGCATTTAGGGCATTTACCTGATTTATCACTTAGTTCATCAGGATGCATGGGGCAGGTATATGTTTTCATTACCTCCATTTTCATTTTTTCTTTTGGAGAACGATTCATTACACTGCCGCATTGAGGACATTTACCGGCTTTGTCGCTTGTTTCTTCCGGATGTGTTGGACAGGAGTACTTTTTCATTACTTCCATTTTCATTTTTTCTTTTGGAGAAAGAGTAAGGGACATGCCACATTTAGTGCAGGTACCGGGCTTATCACTCGTTACTTCCGGGTGCATAGGGCAACTATACTTTGCCTTCTCCACTTTTTGCTTCTGGTGTTTTGCTTTTTGGTTTACACTGTCTTGTGCAAAAACAGAAACAGACAGGATGGTTAAAACTGCCATCATCAGTATTTTAATGGTTTTCATTTTTTTTGTTTTATTTTTTTAAGTAATTAGAAGAAATATTTTCAGCACTTGTGTTTAAATGCAACTTGTTTGTTTTACAATTGCATTGTTCTGTAATGGCAGCAATCGGGCAGTTTGTTATAAACTGAATCTTCTGCTTTGTACTTTTCAGTATCATTACCGGCAGATGCTATGCTTCTTTGAACCTTATCTCCAGCCTCTTTTTTAAATACGCTGTATTTCAAGACCAGCATTTGTGAGTACTCATTCCATACAGCGGACTTTACACCATCTATTTTATATGCCGCAGTTTCAATTCGCCTTTTATCCATGCCGCATGTACCGGATACTTTTATCTTCTCTGTTTTGATGCCAATAGTTCTTTCTGTTTTGTCGCTTTGTGCATTGGCAAATGACACTGTAACTAATAAAATAGCTACAATAAAAAACACATTAAGCTTTTTCATTTTTTTAATTTTAAATGTTTGAGAAATTTCTTTTATGGCATATAGAAATGCCTATAGCCCGACAAAAAGATTGTCTGGCCTTTAAGAGGGAGTAAAATTTATATCAGGAAAACACAATTGCGGATGTACACCGCAACACCGCCATTTCGGGGAGGGGCATGGCTGATAGGATATTCTTCTGTTACTGTAGAAATATCCTGAGTAGTAACTTCATAAAATGCGGGGGGTAAATCAACCGCCAGTAGCTGTATTAACTGGATACCTGCTTCAGCGGTTTTTTGGTCGGTATCGTTTTTTACAAACTTATGTTCATCTTTGCAGCAACCTTTATCTTTCGCCTCACCAGTTTTCATACCACAGCTACCACAGGTTTGTGACTTGTTTTGTCCCAAGCCCCAGTCAGCAAGTTTGCCCATGCAGTAATGCATATGTACCATAGCTCCTGTTGAGGAACTGAGGTACAAAAAGGCTAATATTACTGCTGCAAACTTTTTCATTACCGATTAAAGGTATAAAATATTTTTTAAATGGTTTGCCGCCAGGCTTTTGGCAGCATACAAATAGACAAAACTGGCGCTAAGAGAACTATGACGAATATCAGCAATGGGCATGAGCCTTATTAGCTGTACCCGGAAATTTCCCTCACTTACAGCAATCCTTTTTCCTTACAAAGATGGCTTTGAATATTCTCAAAAAAAACTGGCCTATTGATTTTACTACTGTCATTTTATAACATCGTTAATAGCATTATGCCACTCATGCCAATCATCAGGGCATCTTCAATAATGGTAATGGTGCTCATAGGCAAATTAAACACATCGCCCAGGCAGGCACATTTTATTTTGCGTTTGTTCAACACACTTTTCAATACACCAATAATACTAATCGTCATTATCACAAAGGTAACTGAATTGGTAAGTATAGGATTAAAGCCTGTGAGAAAGGCTATACCTAATGCCAACTCTGTGAACGCATATACATAACCCCATCCACTCCATTTCTTTGCTACAATATCATACATGCGGTAACTTTCTGCAAAACCTTTCAGGTTAAGCAATTTGAAAAAAGAAAATACAAGAAAAAAGCCCGCCATAAAATGATTCATCCATCTCATCCACACAAAACTGCCTTGCATCCACTCAGTCAGCAACGTAATGGCGATAATGTATCCAAAAATCAACAGGATGGGTTTGTATATTTGTAACCAAGATTTTGATTCTTCTGCCGGCAGTGAAACGGCAGGTGTGGTTTGCTGTATGTTTTTTTCCGAAAGATGATATTTGGGATAGTCTTTCAGGGCCTCTTTTAGTACAGGAGTTGAAATATGTTTATCCATAGCAATTGTAGTATCACCGGTTGATAAATCAATCGTTACACTTTTCACTCCGGTTACTTTTGATAAAAGGCTTTGAACTTTAGCCTGGCACCCGTTGCATGTCATTCCTGTTACGTTATATGTATGTATCATGCTGATATTTTAGTGATAAAAATTTCTGCAAACTTAAGCGCCGACTGTTACAGAATTATGGAAAATAGTTATACCTATTTGCGGTTAACACTATCCAGGGAATGCCGGTGGCTGCTTCCTATTTTTTTAAAATGGCTTGGCGTTAACCCTGTTATTTTTTTGAACTGAGAAGATAAATGAGCAACGCTGCTATAGCCTAACCGATACGAAATTTCACTCAGGTTCTGTTCGGCATATACCAGCCATTCTTTTACTTTTTCCACTTTTTGAAGAATAAAGAATTGTTCAACCGTAATACCTTCTACTTCAGAAAACAATCGGGAGAGGTAACTATAATCTTTATTCATCGCTTTGCTTAAAAAGCCGGTTATAGTAAAATGCTCTTCCACTTCTCCAGATTGTACTTTTTTTATAAGCAGGTTCTTTATCTTTTCTATTTGTTTTTGCTTTTGGTCGTCTAAAATTTCAAAGCCCAAGTCTTTTAATCTTTCATTCAGGTTTAGTAATTGTTTATCTGTTGCCGGTTTGGATAACTCAACTTCTCCCATGCTTACCTTAGCTGGAAGTAGCTTTAGTTTTTCCAATTCTTGCTTTACCACTAACACACAGCGGTTGCAAACCATATTTTTGATATAGAGATGCATCGTTTAATTTATGAGCCTGTACAACATGATTTATTCATTTGTATAGGTGGGCAGGGAACTGTTCCGTAGCTACAAAATACACAACAATCGCCCTGCTTTGGCTTTAATATTGTTTCGCAATTAGTACATTTATAAAAGTATTGACAAGCGTCTGTTGGCATTACTTCGGATTTTTTATGACCACATTCCGGGCAGGCAATTTCTGATTGCAGTACTATCTCTTTTTGCATACTCATTTTGTTGGTGCTAGTAGTTTATACTCTTTTACTTTATATCCTGTTTTATTTATGGCGGTTTCAATGGTGGTTATTTCAACTTTAGTCTTATCAAAACTTACCATGCTGCTGCCACTTGCATAAGAGGTTTTATAAGTTAATACTCCTGGCACTTTTGATAATTGGCTATTTACATGCTCTTCGCAGCCTTCACAGGTCATTCCTTTTATAATAAAATTTGCCCGAACTGTGTTATTAATTGCCGCAGGAACAATTATCGCCATTTTTGGTTTAGGATAGAACATTTTTGCATAAAGGGGAAAAGTCATCATCAAAGCTGCAAAAACGGTTACTATGCCCAAAAACGTTTTCGACTGAAGAAATGAAGGCTTCCTTGTTGTTTCGCAATTGCAATCAATATCATTATTTTTTGTAGGTTTTAATTTAAGATACCATGCAAATGTCAATACAGCAATTGACAATCCTATTAAATAAGGTCTTGCCGGTTCTATCCATGAAAAGTTAGCAGCAATACTGCTACTCCCCGCAATTAATGCTATAACAGGAGTGATACAACAAAGTGAAGCTGCAATGGCACTAAGAACACCTGCAAACGAAAATGAACCTGTTGATTTTATATTTATCATACTGCTTCCAGTTTTTGAGTTTGTACGTTAATATGTTTGAAGAACGGCTTTAAAATCTTTAGATTATCCTGCGTTAATGAATAATAAATTGTTTGCCCTTCTTTTCGGGTTTCAACAATATTCCCATCTCTCAATTTTCTTAGATGCTGTGATACAGCCGGAATACTCATAGCCAGAATATCTGCAAGGTCGTAGGGACATGATTTTATTTCTTCCAGAAAGTAGATAATCTTTAACCTTACTTTATTTCCTACCAATGCCAATATTTTATACAGGTTTGCAAAAGATTTTTGAACTGCCTTCAATTTGACTTTACAATTCCTTATTTGTTCATGGTCTGCAAATAACCTGATACAAGTATCGTTATCTATAGTCTTAATGTTTTTTTTAATGTTGAAATTTCAAAACTAAATTTATCATACCTTGCTTGTAGCCACAGCAAAATATGTATAAAAAGTATTAAGTAGTTTTACCTGTAACTGCTGCCAGCAAATCCTTGTTCTGCGCCTTTAGATATTCAACCTCGGCCTTGTATTGCTCAAGTGCAGCTTTATAGCCTTCCTCGTTGTTATTATTTGTATAATTCTCAATAATTCCATGAGAGTTATCATGAAATTGCGGATTATTAATAATCCTCGCCAAATCCATATCAATAATCTTTGAAACGCTAACCTCAAAAACCTCTCCCAGCCTTATCAATTCGGTCAAAGAAAAGTCACTTTCCCCGGTTTCTTTACGGCTGTAGGTACTTTGGCTGATACCCATTTGTTGGGCAATATAATCCGCTGTAAGATTTTTACTTTCACGGATAGTCTTGATGTTATTGATGATTTTTTCCTTTATCATGGCTTAAAATTAATAAATAATACGCTTCACGGATTTTTCATCCGTGCTTAAATACTGTTGTTTTGGTAAAAATAGGGATTTTGAGCAATCAAAACTACACTAAATGGATAGTAAAAAGCAGGCCGCCAAAATCCGGGCGCAGGAAAAAGAACTAAACGAAATAGCCGACCTTAATGGCCGGAATGTGGAAACCATCGAAAAGCAGCGATTGATTATCACCGGGCATGAGCAGCTAATCCGGTCGCAACGGGAGACCATCAGCCAGCAAAGGAAGCAGTTAGCATTACAGGCCGCTATATTTACCAGGCTGTTTAATTCTGTACACCAATTGGAGCAGCAGATGCAAAGCACAGTGGCAGATGTAAATAGCCTGTCTTAACAGTACCAAGATAAAAGTAAGTAGCAATTTTCACGGAATTACAGCAATTCGCAATAACTGAATCTAAATACCCGGCACATCACTTTTAAACAAATTATTGACCAAAACATACTCCATGCAGCCCAATAAATGGAAAGATTATCACGACAACCTGGCCGGTGAAGTTTCAAAAAAATACAAGGCCGAAATAGAAAGGGTACTCTGTATTTCCCAATCGGCGTTTTACAGGAAGATCAAAAACCCGGAGAAATTCCTGACGATTGCCGAAAAACAGGCCATTGCCAGGATTTATCATCTCAGGGAAACATACCTTTTCCCTGAATTGGGGAAAGCTGAGGATGTTTGAAGGCTTTGCATCAGGTACTGTACATATAAATGCTCTTGGTAACTGATATACAGATAAGCCACAGGTGATTTGCGGCATCAAATACGCACGTTGCTCCCATGTAAACGCACGTTGTCCCTTCGTCATACACACGATGTATCCACGTTGTTTTGAAAATGTTTCATGCGCCTGATAACCAGCAGCCGGTAGCGTATCCTTATCTCATGCAGCCTGTTCCAGCCTAATTTTATGTTGTGAGCTGCCAATGTGGGCGCAAGCATTTGATGTATGCGCTTTGACCCCATTACGGGTATCTCACGGCGCAACTCACGTAGCATTTCTACAACCAGGTATTCATCATCAAGGCTGTCGCCCTTATGCCAAAGCATGTCGTAATAGGCGTGTCGGGTTTTCCCAAACAGCTTGCAGAGCAGCCCGATACCTGCCCCTGCAACCTTCCCCTGAAGTTCTTTTACTGTTTGGTGCCATACTTTTTTCTGATTGGAAAATTCAATTCCCTTTCAGCTATATCGAGCATTGTTTCAAGTGCCAATACTTTCATTTTTAATTCCTCTATTTCCTGCCTGCTTTCCTTTTCACCTTCCGAATTACCAACCATGCCTTTTCTGTCTTGTTTTTGGGATAAGTCGGCAAAGCAAAGTTCTTTGCGCCACTTTTCAATGGCACTGGTACTTACCTGGTACTTACGGGAGGCTTCCATTACCGTAAGCCCGTCCTTGTTTACAGAAAGCAATATCTCTATCTTTTCTTTCCGGCTACGCCGGTTTGTTGTTTGAAAAACAGGGTCTTTGCCATAAATGCGCATCCATCTTGTGAGCGTAGGGGATGTGATTTTATACATTTTTTTGGCTTCAGTAAAACTCAATTGGCCTGTTTCTATCACTGAAACCAAATCCTGAATAGGTTGCCGGGGCTGGCTACGGGAGATATGCCCATTCTTATCCCGGCTGAATAAAATTTCTGTCTTGTTCATTGACACTATACAATTTTTAGCTGTATAGCTATTTCAGAGTGTCCAGCCTTCTTTAAGAGAATTTTCTAAAATTTCATTCTTTGTATTCTTACAGCATTTAAAATAGCCAGCAACGCTACCCCAACATCTGCAAAAACTGCTTCCCACATTGTTGCTAATCCACCTGCACCTAATACCAATACGATTGCTTTTACTGCAAACGCAAGAATGATATTTTGCCAAACAATTTTTTTGGTTTGCTTGCCTATGTTTATTGCCATTGGTATTTTACTTGGCTTATCATCTTGAATAACTACATCGGCAGTTTCAATTGTTGCATCACTTCCTAAGCCACCCATCGCAATACCTACATTACTTAACGCTACTACAGGTGCATCGTTTACGCCATCGCCTACAAAGGCTACGGTTTGGTTTTGGTCTTTTATTTCTTTTACCTTGTTTACTTTATCCTCTGGCAATAAATCGCCGAAGGCATTTATAATCCCTAATTTATCTGCTACAAATTTTACAACGGTGCTTTTGTCCCCACTTAACATCGTTGTTTTTACCCCTAATGCTTTTAGTTTGTCAATCGTAATTTGTGCATCTTCTTTTATACTGTCGGCAATAGTGAGATAACCTGCAAATTTTTTATCGTAAGCAATGGCAATTAAAGTGTAAACAATTGTGTTGGGGTCAATGTCGTATTGGATGGAAAATTTATCCATCAATTTAAAATTGCCTACCAATAATTCTTTGCCATTAATATTTGCTTTTAATCCGTGTCCTGATATTTCTTCTACATTTTCTAACTTACTATTTACATTTATTTCTCCTACATAATTATGAATGGCTGTTGCTACTGGATGTGTGCTTTGGCTTTCCAACGCATTTACCATTCCCAACATTTCATCTTTATTAAATTCAGGGTTTATAACTATTTCCTGTACTTTAAAAACACCTTCGGTCATCGTACCTGTTTTATCCATCACTACATTTTGAATGTTTGCTATGATGTCTAAAAAATTGCTGCCTTTAAATAGTATTCCGTTTTTGCTGGCTGCACCAATACCACCAAAATATCCTAACGGAATTGAAATTACTAATGCACAAGGGCAACTGATTACTAAGAAAACCAATGCCCTGTAAAGCCATTGACTGAATACATAATTATCTACAAACAACATTGGTACTACACAAATTAATATTGCCAATAGCACAACAATAGGCGTATAGATTTTTGCAAACTTTCTTATAAATAATTCTGTTGGTGCTTTTTGTGCTGTGGCATTTTGCACCAACTCTAAAATTTTGCTCAATTTGCTATCGGTGTAAGCGGTGGTAACTTTTACTTGTGCAACGGTGTTCAGGTTTATCATACCTGCCAACACGGTTTCGCCTTTTGTTTTGGTGTCGGGCTTGCTTTCGCCTGTGAGTGCTGCGGTGTTGAAAGATGCTGTTTCGGAAAGTAGCTCTCCGTCTAATCCTAATTTTTCGCCTGACTTTAATTGTATGATGTTGCCAATGTTTACGCCTTCGGCTTTAACTATTTTGGCTTCATTGTTTATTAAAACGGTTACTTCATCTGGTCGCTGGTCAAGCAATGTTTTAATGTTTGCTTTTGCTCTTTTTACTGCCAATGTCTGAAATACTTCGCCAACTGCATAGAACAACATTACCGCCACACCTTCTGGGTATTCGCCAATGGCAAATGCACCAACAGTTGCTATGGTCATTAATAAAAACTCGGAAAATATTTCTCCTTTGCTAATGCTTTGAAAGGCTTCTTTTATTACAGGAAAACCTACAGGAATGTATGCGACTGCATACCATACAATGCGTACCCAACCTGTAAACCAACTTGGTTTTATATAATTATCTAATGCTATTGCAGCAAGCAAAAGACAAAGAGAAATGATAGAGGGTAAAAACATTTGCAGCGTTGTTTGGTTGCTGCTTTCGTGGTCGTGTCCATCATCATCGTGTTGTTCGTGGTTGTGTCCATCATCTTTTGAATGTTCATCTTTTAATAATGCTGCTGCACCTGCATTGCTATAAATTTTTTCTTGCTGGGTGCAGCAAAGTTGCTTGCCATTTGCACCGTATGTATGTTGATGTGTCATAGTTATTTATTGAAATTGAATATTATTTGCGGCAACAAAATGCCAACGTTTTTGCCTATGTATGTAAAATGATTTAGCCCAAGCAACAATAAAAGCTGTTAAAAAACCTCCATAAATTACTATTTCATCTGTGTAGTTAATAGCATTATCATTCAACTTTTTTAATGAGATGGTATGATTCCAAATTTTAGCAGCGTTATCCCATTCTTTTGTTTGCAGAATTTTGTTTATGCTATCTACTTTTTCAAAAAATAAGGTATGTGTACCACCAAACGGAATTATACCATAAATGAACATTTTGGTAGAAACTGTGCTAGATTGAGACCATGTAATTGGGAAATGTCCATTTATAGGTTTGAATGTTACTTTGCCTTTAGTAACAAATTCTAATAACGCACTTGTTTGAAGTTTTTCCCAAGCCTTATCTATGTTTATTGATATTTCCGATGAAATAGTGAGTTTTTGAGCGTTGACTATTTTACCCTGATAATCAATGTTTATTTTTTCAACTTTTGCGTCTATAATTTTTTTCATGTTAACTATTTTCTTGTATAATTAATTTTAAATCTTCTGGTATTTCCATTGGCTTTAATGGTGGCACATTTGCACCACCTGTATTGCCGATTGGCACTTTGCCAACAAACGATTTTACACCGCCAAAAACCAATCTTGTGATTTGCCCAAAAACTTCTTTGGGGTTTTTTATTTTAATGCCAAATTGCAGCATTTTCCAATGTACATAGGAATGTTGCAAAGGATAGCGTTGCCCAATAATGTGAGCCCTTTCATAATGCCGCCAACATTCCTGTAATTTTCCTTCAAATAATAATTGCTTTGCTTTTTGTAATTCAACTTTATAAAACGGATAAAGCGTTTCTGGAATATTCAAATAGAATTTCATTGTTTGTGTTTTTAGTGATGATGCTCTCCGCTACCTTTTGTTTGTTGTGATAATAAATAGTAAGCACCTTTTATTACCACTTTGGCATTAGGCGGAATTTCTGCTAATGGTTTTATTTCGGTAAAACCCAAATCGCTTACGCCTTTGGTAACAGGTATTTGTTTGTAATGGTTCTTTTTTACTTCTATATAAATAAAATGTTCATCACCGTTGCTTACCACTGCTTCATCGGGCAAGGCATCCGTTTTGTAATTGTCTATTTGTATTCTTGCTTCTACATACATTCCTGGCAAAAGGCTTTCTGTTTGTCCTTCTATTTTGGCGTGGGCTAAAATGGCTTGCTGGTTATCTTCAAAAGATTTGTTTAAAGAAAAAATGGTTGCAGGGTGTGTGTGGCTTGCATCGTTTGCATCAGTAAACATTATTTTATCGCCTACTTTAACTTTGGAAATATCTTTTTCAAAAAGAGTTAAATCTAAATGTAGAAAACGATTGTCCACAATGTCAAACAAGATTGTATTTGCATCGGCAAACTTTCCCATCGTTAAATTGATATGATGGATAAAGCCACTGATAGGTGCTGTAACTGCAATACGATTTGTAAAGTTACTATTGCTGATATTGGCTGCATTGATGCCCTGTAACTGCAATTTTGTTTGCAAACCTTTTTGCCTTGCTTGTGCTACGCCTAATTCGTTTTGCACTTGCTGCAAAGTTTTGGTTGCATTAATTCTATCTTCCTGCAATTCTTTTTGGCGTTTAAATTCGGCTTGTAAATAAATTAACTGCGATTTGTTTTCTAAATAATCCTGTTGCAGTTGTATTACTTCATTATTTACAATGGTGGCTAATGTTTGCCCTTGCTTTACAAAAGTACCTTCGGTTACGTTGATACTTTTTACAATGCCGCCTGTTAAAATACTTACCTGTGCTTGGTTTTGTGGGGGCAAGGTTAGTTTACCATTTACTTTTAAGGTAGATTTTAAATTGCGTTGCTCAATGCTGCCTGTTTGCAGGCTGATGGCTTTTACCTGTTCGTCTGTAAGTTCTACCAAACCTTCTTCTTCCTCTTCTTCTTCACCTTCTTTATGTGCAGTAGTATCTTTTGTGGATGGCTCTGCTTTTGTTTCTGTTGCTTTGTTTTTGCAAGATGTAACTGCAAAAAGCAATGTGAGTATTATTAAAAATATATTTTTCATTATTGAAATTATTTTATCTGTTTAGTAAATAGTTGAGTTGGATAATGGTATGGTTGTAGTTATTGATTGCAGCTAAATAATCAGTTTTTATTTTAACAGCATCCTTTATGTTTTGGATGTATTCAATGTAACCAATATCACCTGCCTTGTAGCTACGTTGTGCAGCATTGATAATACTTTCAGCCATTGACAAACCTTCGGTTTGATAATATTTTACCTGCTGCAAATTTTGCTGCTGTAATTGATTTTGCTGTAAAAAGAGTGTTGAAATTTCCTGTTGATTTTTGTCTAACTCTTTTCTTGCAATTTCGGTTTCAAACTTTGCTGCTTGTGTACGAGCCTTTACACCATTTTTAAATATGGGAATGTTGATACCTACGCTACCATAATAAAATTGCTTTTGCTTGTCTAAACTTTGTGCATTTACACCCAAATTAAATGATGGCTGTCCTTTTGCTTTTTCTGCTTTTACCGCCAACTCTTTTGCTGTAACCTGCTGCTGCAAAAATTGTAAAACAGGATGCTTGTTTACCAAACTGCTATCATTTAAATTAATTTCGGGCAATGCCGTGTATTGCATTGGTGCTTGGTATTGCTCTGTGCTACGCAACCATTTTTGCAAGTCGGTTAAATAAAAAGCTACTTCGGTTTTTGATTTTGCTAATTGCAGTTGCAAATCTTTACGTTGAAGTGTTGCATTTATTTTTTCTAACTTATTGCTTTCGCCAACTTGGTATTTTTTGTTCGCATACTTTTCATAGTCTGCAAAAATGCTATCGGTTTGCAATAGCAAATTATATTGCTGCCAACTGTAGAGCCAATTGTAATATGCGTTTGAAACATTGCGTACCAATTCGTTTTTTGTAACGGCTTCGTAACTTTTTGCTAATGTTACATTTTGTTGTAGCAAATTTTTACCTGCCTTGTAAGCGTTGGGCAATTTGAAACCTTGTGCAACGCCTACATTATAATCAAACACTTTACTGTTTATTTGCCCTAAGCCTGTGTTGATATTGAAAGGGTCTAAAATGGTGGCTGTGCCTGTTAGAGCTTGCTGCTGCTGTGTTTGCAAACTTGCTTGCTGAATGGTTGGATAGTTTTTTGTAGCTAAATCTAACGCATTTTGTAAGGTTAATGTTTGACTTTGTGCTTTCACTGAAACCCCAATTATTGCAAAAATGATAAGTAAAATTGCTGTTGGTGGCGGTGTGGGGATTTTATTTATTTTCATTTTCTTTTTTCTTTTTAAGTAAAATAAGCTGTATAAAACTGGCAACACAAACAGCGTTAAAAGTGTAGAGGAAAACAAACCCCCGATAACAACAGTTGCTAAAGGTTTTTGAATTTCTGCCCCTGCACTGGTGCTAAATGCCATTGGTAAAAAACCTAATGATGCTACGGCAGCGGTTGCCAATACTGGTCTTAATCTTGCTACACTTCCTTTTAAAATACGTTGGGTAATATCTGTTTCCCCTTCTTCTTTTAAGCGATTGTAATAACTGATTAATACAATACCATTTAAAACAGCTACGCCAAATAATGCAATAAAACCAACACCTGCCGAAATACTGAAATTCATATCTCTAATCCAAAGGGCTACAATGCCGCCAATGGCTGCTAATGGGATGGCAGAAAAAATAATTACGGCTTCTTTAGCAGAACGGAAGGTTAGGAACAATAAAAAGAAGATTAGCAATAATGAAACTGGAACTGCTAATTGCAAACGGCTTTTAGCTTCTTGCAAATTTTGAAACTGCCCACCATAAGTAATGTAATAACCTTCGGGCAATTTTAATTTTGCATCCAATGTTTGCTGAATATCCTTTACCACACTTTCCACATCTCTGCCTCTTACATTTGCTTCTACTACAATTCTTCGTTCTGCATCTTCTCTGCTTATTTGTGCAGGACTTGCTTTAAAAGTTACATCGGCTACTTCGCTTAGTGGAACTTGTTTTCCACTTGGCAATGGTATCAATAAACCTTTTAAAACATCTGCATCGGTATTGGGGTTTTTGGCAATCCGTACTACCATATCAAATTTCTTTTCGCCTTCATATACCACACCTGCATAGCCACCTGCATAGGCTGTATTTAGTATTGTGTTTACATCGCCAATGTTTAAGCCGTACTGTGCAATTTTATTTCGGTTATACTTTACCACCAATTGCGGCATACCAACAATCTGCTCTACTTTTATATCTGTAAGCCCTTTTATGTTTCCAATAAGTTTGCTTACTTCATTTCCTTTTGCAAATAATTTATCCAAATCATCGCCAAATATTTTTATGGCAATATCGCTTTTAATACCTGCAATCATTTCATTAAAACGCATTTGAATGGGTTGCTCAAAAGATAAATTCACCCCTGGGATTGCACTCATTTTTTCATTCATCATTTCGGTTAATGCTTCTTTATCTTTTGCACTTGTCCATTCTTTTTTATCTTTCATTACCATTATCATATCTGCACTTTCAATAGGCATTGGGTCGGTTGGTACTTCACTTGTGCCAATCTTACTTACGACTTCTTTTACTTCGGGAAATGTGAGAGCAATTTTTTCTAACTGTGTACCTGTTTCAATGGTTTGTTGCAGGTTGCTACCTTGGCGTATGGTATAATTTGTTGCAAAATCACCTTCGTCTAATTCGGGAATAAACTCACCGCCCAATGAATTAAAAAGTAAAATGGCTAATATGAAAATGGTAACTGCAATTAAAATTACAGCTATGCGGAATTTTATTACTCTTTGTAAAAGTGGCTGGTATTTACTACTCAACCATTTCATTGCCTTATCGGTAAAGTTTTCTTTGCTGGCAATTTTTTTGTTGAGAAAAAGACTACTGATAAGTGGCACATAAGTAATTGATAAAAGTAAAGCACCAATAATTGCAAAACTTACTGTTTGTGCCATTGGCATAAACATTTTTCCTTCAATACCACTTAATGCAAAAATTGGAATATAAACTATGAGGATAATAATTTGTCCAAAAACGGCACTACTCATAATTTTGCTGCTGCCCTTGCTAACCTCTGTGTCCATTTGGGTTTGTGTTAGTTTTTGCCCACGGAAACTTTGAAAAAATTTATGCGTTAAACTTTCAACAACGATAACTGCACCGTCCACAATTAACCCAAAATCTAATGCACCCATACTCATCAAATTTGCACTTACGCCAAATAAATTCATCATAGCTACGGCAAAAAGCATAGCTAAAGGAATTACACTTGCTACAATTAAACCTGCCCTAAAATTGCCTAAGAAAAGTACCAAAACAAAAATTACAATCAATGCACCTTCTAATAAATTGGTGCTTACTGTGCTTACGGTTCGTTCAATTAATTTTGTACGGTCTATAAACACATCAATACTTAGCCCTTCGGGTAAATATTTTTCAATGGTTTTCATTCGTTCTTTTACCCGTTCAATAACCCTTACTGCGTTTTCGCCTTTTTGCATTAACACCACACCACCAACGGTTTCACCTTTTCCGTTTCTTGTCATTGCACCGTAACGTGGTGCAAAACCAAAATTAACTGTGCCAATATCTTTTATTAAAACTGGTATTCCGTTAGTATTGGCAACAACTATATTATTTATGTCGTCTAATTTTTCTATTAATCCTTCGCCACGAATGAAATAAATATTTGGTCCTTTATCAATGTAGCTGCCGCCTGTGTTTGAATTGTTTTTTTGTAAAGCGTTGAATACATCAATTAATGTAAGGTTCATTGCCGCCAATCTTTCGGGCTTTACACTTACTTCGTATTGTTTTAATTTTCCACCAAAGCTGCTCACATCCACCACACCTGCTGTGCCTAAGAGTTGTCGCTTTACAATCCAATCCTGTACAGTTCGTAAATCCATTGAAGTAAATTTTTCTTCAAAGCCTTTTTTGGGAACAATTACATATTGATAAATTTCGCCTAAGCCTGTTGTGGGTGGTACAATATCGGGGATGCCGTATTCTTTTGGTATTTGTTCTTCGGCAGTTTTTAGTTTTTCGGCTACCAATTGCCTTGTAATATTTAGGGGCATATTGTCTTTAAAAACTATGGTAATTACAGATAAACCGCTTCTGCTGGTGCTTCTTAATTCTACCAAACCTTGCAGCGATTTAAACTCTGTTTCTAAAGGATAGGTAATAAATTGCTCTACCTCTTGTGTTGCCAAATTGGGGCTGCTGGTAATTACCTGCACCTGATTATTGGTAACATCGGGCAGGGCATCTACACTTAATTGGGTGAAAGAATAAATGCCCCAAAGCATAAATATTCCTAAGAGTACACCTGTAATTAATTTGTTGTGTACAGAAAACTGAATGATTTTATTAATCATTGAATGATACATTAAGTTAAAGAAATAATGAATGTCATAAGCAGGGCTTCTGCCTGCAATATGCCTGGGGCTTTCCCCCATGTATTATTGCTTAACTTAATTTAGGTGGTTGCCAGATAGAAAAGGAAATCTGCCCGGAATACGAAATGTCGAAAAACGGGTATTTTTCAGGGCAAAAAATATTTTTAGGGGTTATAAATGAGGTAATTCGCTCAACCACAACTGTACCTGCACAACAGGAACAGGTGCAGAACGGAGTACAATGTTCTGTGTCCTGGCTATGTTTATCGTGGTTGGCAGGTGCTGAGATAGCAGCATCTGACTTTACTGTACATTCATCAATGTCTGCACAGGGCAAACAAGAAAGCCCTAACAGATAGAAACTGAATATGACAGTGAAAAACTTCATTTGTACAAATATACGTTACAAGGACGACACGGTAACGATTGAAAATGTATTGCGGAGCAATTAGGGAGTATTTAGGGAGCAATTAGAATTCAATAAGAACTCGTTTAGAATACAATGCGGATTTATTAAGTTTGCATTGGCAGCAAGCCGAAATCGCAACAAATATGGATAGAAATAACCCCGAAACAACAGACAGCGGCCGCTCATTACTCCAGCTTACCCGCCAAAATGCTGCACTGGAACAGCAAATAAAGTGGCAGGCAGAAAAAATCAGGCTGCTTACCATACAATGTGAAGAACTACAGCGGGAAAATGAAACACTCAGGGCAAAACCTGACGGGCAAACCGCATCCGCAACGGCCTATCAAACTGGATGGAACTGGTACCGGAAAATAACATGGGTGCTGAATACTGAAGACAAACCGATGCTGTCGCAGGAACTGATTGCCCGGCTGAAAGTAATTGACGAAAACCTGCGCCACAATACGAACCCTGTCGGTTTTATATCTGCCTACCTTACCAATGCCACCAGGCGCAGGCTGCTCCACAAACATAAGCAGGGGGGTACAAGGGGTTACTATTATTGCCTGCCGCATTGGATGAATGGGGATGTGCTGGAACTGAACTACCTGAAAAAATTATACTGAAACTGCAGGCATTTATATATGTAAAATTTTCCTTTGATAATGATTCCCGAAAGGGAAGTATCATGTTTCACGGGTGTTCCACGGGAAACTTTTATGGTCATTCCCGGTCATTTTGAGAAATTTTTTTTCTCAAAGGAATAGACAAGTAAATTTAAGCGGCAGCTAAAACGCTGTTTCAAACACTACGTCCTTTGCCGGTCATTGGGTAATTGTTCAATAGTCATTCGGCTTCTTTACAACAGCCTCTTTGTATTCATTTGTTAAAATAATCACAACTGTTACAGGGTATTGGTTGTCATTTTGTGCTTTTGTATTTTTGCCGGATGCAGCAAGAAACAGCAATCCCCGAAATCCGTACTGAAATCATTCAGCAGCTTATCACTGCTTTTATAATTGACTATAATGAAATGATAGTGCATTACCCTTTAACAATGCAGATAGAACTCACCGAACACCTCGGCGATATAATGTTTCATTTAATCCGCTTTGCCAATGCAGACGGGTGCAGCGATGGCTGGGATATTGTGCAGGAAATGGAGGGCTTGCTGCTCAGAAAATACGGCAAATACCTTGCCCCCTACTGGAACAGGAATTTCGCAGGCTATTTTCAATTAAAGACTGTATTGCTGGACAAACAAATTTTTACTGCGGGGGCATTCGATGCCCTGCCTGCTGAAAATAAGGTGCTGCAATTTAAAGAGGCTGTCGTTTTTGCCAAAGCCTGTAACACTTTGCTGATGAAAAAGCTGCCCCTGCTGCTGCTTAATGCAGAACCTGAAACAAAACAGGCTGATAAAACGGAAGAACCACCGGATGATAAGGCAGCCTTTACCAAATCAAGGCAATTGCTGGCCATTCATTTTCTGCTTTCCGCAGGGTTTGGGATAGAGCCACGCAGCGGGGCTGATGTAAGCAGCATTGCCCGGCTTTGCCACCTGCTTACCGGCACACGCTTTACCAACCTGCAAAACTCGGAGATATACAAAAAATACCTGCGGATACCTAATATCAAAAAAGGATTGCCGTATATAACTGACCTGCAATATATACGGGGCTACTTTGTAGGACTTAACCTGCAAAAAGTGATTGAAGCCATAGACCAGGAAATAGACAGGGAGCAAAAAGAAAAACCAGCACAGCGCAAAATCAAGGGGTAAATGTAAATACCTGCACCGGTCAATGATAAGCGGCAATAACAGTGTTACGTAAAATTTTTACGTAACTGACATTTACGCTATACAGCGCATAACCGTCAAATCAAAATAACTACCCGGCTAACACTTAATACCATTTTGATTTAACTAAACCCAACGCCTCTTTTACATAAAGCACAGCCACTTTCAGCCTAACGAATACCCATCTTGCTCATAAAATTTTACGTAAAAAACGCATTTTACCCGGCCTGAAAAACCTAAAATATAGGTACCCCTAAATATTCCCCTACCCCAAAAAGGGCATTTACTTTTGCAATAAGGCTATTAAAATGCAATTGCCTGAATCTGTAAATACTCTGTAATGAAAATGCAAAAAATCTCCAAAGCAACAACCCTGCTCACCGCCGGGTTATGCTCAAAAATTCTTAGCGGCTTTTCAACCCCTGTAACCAGTTCGCTAATCGTTGGTATGGCTGGGTTTACCACTTTACTGTTCCATGAGCTGGAATATGCCTGCAGCAGGAAAGCACTATCGGGGTAATCAGGAATTTGGATGGGTGGAAAGTGCGGGCTTGCCAACCATCACCCATTACGGCCTTTTCTTGATAAATGCCTACCTAAAAAATATATAATATTGATAATCAACTAATTACGTATCTTAGCAATGAAAATAACTAATCACACGGCAAAAAATGAAAATTCAGGAAACAATGATGCTGTACATGACAAAAACGGAAACAGTCAGCGGCTTGCACTGTCAAGCTGCAAAGCGATACTCCATGAGGGGAGCATCCTTTACACCGATGAAGAAATATTGGCCATCCGGGATTTTTTGTACCAGTGTGCTGGCTATGCCACAGAGCAGCATTTACTGGAGCAGGAAGGACCAAACAATGTATCAAATCAATTAAATAATGTCAAACATGAAAAAAGCGTTTTTGTATATCCGCAATTGCCCACAGCCACCGGCAGAAAAAAGCGGTGGCAAGTGCAGTCAGGAAAAAAAGCTGCGGCAATACTGCCGGTTGCAACACCTTAAAATTGCAGGCGTGTTTTCTGATATTGCTTCGGCAGCAAACTTTGAACGGCCTGCCTTTAAAGCAATGCTTGGTTGTATGGAAAAAAACAGGGGTAAGTCATCCCTGCTGCTGTTCCATACATGGGACAGGTTCAGCCGCAGCCCGGCGCAGGCAATTGAAATGCTTGAATGTCTGAAGGGCTTAAAGGTGAAAGTGAAAGCCCTGCATGAATCGGAATCAATATTTAAAAGAAAGCGTTTACCATCTAAAAAAGCAATATGAAAAAAGCGTATCTCTATGTCCGTGTAAGTACGGACGAGCAGGCAGAAAAAGGGTACAGCCTGCGGCATCAGGAAGAAAGGTTAAGGCACTATTGTCAGTTGAACAACATTGAAGTAGTAGCCCTGTTTACTGAAGACCATTCTGCCAAAACATTTGAGCGGCCTGCCTTTAAACAGATGCTGGCACAAATGAAAAAGAACAGGGCATCTGCCAACCTGTTGTTGTTTTTAAAGTGGGACAGGTTCAGCCGCAATGCAGGTGATGCTTATGGCATGATAAGCCAGTTAAACAGGATAGGAATAGAGCCGCAGGGAATAGAGCAGCCCCTTGACCTGAATGTACCCGAAAACAAGATGATGCTGGCCTTTTACCTTGCTGCCCCCGAAGTGGAAAATGACCGCAGGTCGCTCAACACGATTGCCGGTATGCGCAAGGCATTAAAAGAAGGACGACACGCCAACCTTGCACCGAGGGGCTACAAGAATATGAGGGATGAAAACAATATGCCATCCATTGTGCCGGGTAAGGATGCAGCAATTATCAAATGGGCTTTTGCAGAAATTGCAGCCGGAACATTGACCGTAATGGACGTATGGAAGCAATCAAAGGCAAAGGGATTGAAAGTAGGGAAAAGCCAAATGTTTAAACTGCTGCGCAACCTGTTTTATGCAGGGCGTATTTTTATACCCGCCTACAAGGATGAACCTGCCACTTTTGTTAACGGCACACACGAGCCTTTGATAAGCATACATCTTTTTAACGAGGTGCAGGATGTATTAAATGGCCGTAAGCGCAAAGGGCCAGCCAAAAACATGGCAAGGGAAGAACTGCCTTTGCGGGGTTTTCTTACCTGCCGAAAATGCGGTTCAAATATCAGCGGCAGCGCATCAAAAGGCAATGGTGGGCGGTATTACTATTATCACTGCTCACGTGGCTGTAATGAGCGTTTTAAGGCTGATGAAGCCAACAGTATATTTATAAACGAACTTGAAAAGATACAGGCCAATGAGCAGTGCATCAACCTGTTTGAAGCAGTAGTAAAAGATTATGCCAAACAAAACAACCGGCAGAAATTGGACAGCACAAAAACAATGCAGGAGGAAATTGAAAAACACAATGCCCGTATCAGCAAGGCACAACAGATGATGGTTGATGGGGATTTAAGCGCAGCAGAATACCGGGAGATAAAGTACCGGTATGAAGGAGAGATAGAAAAGCTGGAAGGCAAGCAGGCCGAAATAAAGCAGGTAGATGCCAACCTTACCGAATATGTGTCCAATGCAACGCAACTGCTTCGCAATCTGCCGGAATACTACACCAGTGCGGCTTTACCGGTAAAACAGAAACTGATTGGTTCGTTATTGGCCGAAAAACTGGTTTTTGAGAAAACTGCTTTCCGAACCATCAATCTGAATGAAGTGGTAAGCCTGATATGCAGGACTGGTGAGCGTTCGGACGGAACAAAAAAGAAAGGCTCAACAAAAAATGTTGAGCCTTCCACTGTGGTGCCCAGAACTGGATTCGAACCAGTCCCGTCATCAGTGACGGGACGAACGTTGCGACCTGAGCAGTAGCCATAAAAAAAGACCCAACAAACCGTTGAGTCTTTTCGTGCCCAGAACTGGATTCGAACCAGCACATCCTTGCGAACGCTGCGACCTGAACACAGTGCGTCTACCAATTTCGCCATCTGGGCAAATCTTTAGTGGAAAGTCGAAAGTTTAAGGTTGAAAGTGTTTTCGAATCGCAGCAGTACGTTCTTATTTTAAAATAACTGCTCCAACTTTGAACTTTGGACTTTTAACTTTTAAAACCTTTCACCATTCAGGGCTGCAAATATAGGAAATTGGCCGTTATCACCAATCAATTTTTAAAATATTGTAGCCATTTGGCATACTGGCTTTGCAGGGCCGTGAGCAGTACGCCCAGTATCACCAAAGCCGTTCCAATCACTTGGGCCTCAAAAATCGGTTCGCCCAAAATAAAATGGGCCTGCAAAATGGTACTTACCGGACCGATGGAGGAAATAATCGCTACATTATTGGAGCCGATACGCTTGAGTCCACCGCTGATGAGAAAGGACGGCACTACCGTGGCCACAATACCCAACAGCAGTCCGTACCACCAAAAGCCGGCCGATTGGTACAAGGGCGATACCTGTCCCCGCAGGGCAAAATGTACAAAAATACCGGCCGTGGCCGCTAGCATGGCATAGGCCGTAAACCGGGTGGCGCCTGTTTGCGGTATCAGCCGCCCGCTGCCCACAATGTAGATGGCGTAGGTAATGGCGCATAGGAACACGAAAAAACTGCCTATAAAAAACATAGGGTTCGCCGTATCCATGCGCAGTTCGCCCCAATAAGCGATGGCAATACCGATATAAGTGAGGAAGAGGGCTGTCAATTGTAGCTTCGACAATTTTTGCTTGAATACCGCCGCATTGATCAATACCGCAAAGCTGGGGTATAGGAACAAAATCAGCCGTTCCAGCCCAGCGGAAATATATTGTAATCCAATAAAATCGAACAGACTACTGAGGTAATAGCCGGTGATGCCCAACAGCAGTACCTGCCACCATTGCCGCCTGCTTAAAGGCTGTACATTTTCTTTGTTGCCCGCTATCCAAACGGCTATCAAATAAAAGGGTAGGGCACAGGCCATGCGCAGTGCCAGTAGGCTCACGGCATCCACCTGTGTGGCCGCAAAAGCTTTTTTTACAATGATGGCCTTGGTAGAAAACAACAATGCCCCCAGTAGGGTAAGGCCGAAGCCAAGGAGGGAAACTGTATTTTTTTTACTAGAATGTGCCAACTTATTTGAATGTGCAAATGTGCCGATGTGCAAATATGCAAATGTTTAAAAGCAAAAGACTGTTAATTACGCTAAGCTTTATATGTTTGGTAAAAATCACCCACAATAGACTGCAACAAATTGCTAAATACCCTACACCCTATTTTTGCACCATGCGTTCCGCTTGGCCGTAGGCATCTGCAAATTTGCAAATGTTTAAAGGCAAAAGACTGCTAATTACGCTAAGCTCTATTTGTTTGGTGAAAATCACCCACAATAGACTGCAACAAATTGGTAAATACCCTACATCCTATTTTTGCACATTGGCAAATTTGCATATTTGCACATTCATCACACACTCAAATTAAAATCCCTTAACGCATCATTCAAACTCGTCTTTAAATCGGTGCTGGGCTTGCGTTGTCCAATAATCAAAGCGCAGCCAACTTGGAATTCGCCTGCTGGGAATTTTTTGGTATAGCTGCCGGGTATCACCACACTGCGGGCCGGTACACGGCCTTTCATTTCTATCGGTTCGGGGCCACTTACATCAATGATTTTGGTGCTTTGGGTAAGTACCACATTGGCACCTAACACCGCTTCCGACTCTACCACTACGCCTTCCACCACAATACAACGGCTGCCGATGAAGCAACCATCTTCTACAATCACAGGGGCGGCCTGCAAGGGCTCCAATACGCCACCGATGCCCACGCCGCCACTCAGGTGCACACCCTTGCCAATTTGGGCGCAACTGCCCACCGTGGCCCAGGTATCCACCATGGTACCCTCATCCACAAAAGCGCCAATGTTTACATAACTGGGCATTAGCACCACGTTCTTCGCCAAATAGGCACCGTAACGGGCTACCGCATGTGGCACGGCCCTTACGCCCAATCCGGCATAGTCGCTTTTCAATTTCATCTTGTCGTAAAACTCAAAGGGCGGTAGGCTATGGGTTTCCATTTGTTGGATACCAAAATACAACAGGATCGCCTGTTTTACCCATTCGTTTACCTGCCATTGGTGGTTGCCGATGGGGCTGGCCGTACGCAGGCGGCCCTTGTCCACTTCCTCTATCACCGCCCTTACGGCATCACAGTAGGTATTGTTTTTTAACAGTTCCCGGTTGGCCCATGCTTCGCCAATGAGTTGTTCTAATTGCATCGATAAAATTTTTTGCAAACATACTATTAAAAGCAGGACTTTTGCAGCACCGTTCAATAGCGGTAAGGAGTTGTACAATATATGCAGCAAAAAAACATTTTAATACGCCTGCCCAACTGGCTCGGCGATATGGTAATGGCCACGGCTTTTGTACAAGCGGTGGCACAGCAATACCCTGCCGCCACCATTGATGTGATTGCAAAAAAGGGCCTCGATTTTTTGCTGGATTATTTTCCGCCACTGGGCAAGCGGTATGTGTTTTCAAAAGCGGATTATAAGGGCATCCGGGGCGCTTGGCGCTTTGGTAAACAAATAGGCAAATCCAAGCCATACGATATTGTTTTTTGCCTTCCCAATTCTTTTTCATCTGCCGTAATGGCCAAGGCCGTAGGTGCCAAACAGGTAGTGGGCTATCGCAAAGAACTCCGCAGCCTTTTGCTCACCCATCATTACCCACAGCCACAGGGCCTGCACCGGGTGGATGAATATGTACAATTGCTGCGATTGTTTTCGGGATACAATAGCCATACCCCGCCCGTGCAGCTACAATTACCCGATGTACAAAAAAAACAACGCCTCGTTATCAATATCAATTCCGAAGCGGATTCCCGCCGCTTGCCGGTAGCAAAAGCAGTGACCCTCATCAATGCCGTAAGGGCGCAAACGGATAGCCCCATTATATTGATTGGCAGCCCTACCGAAGCGGCTTTTGTGCAGGAAGTATATCAGCAACTGGATACCGTAGATGGTATTGAAAACCGGGCCGGACAAACGAACCTGCCGCAACTGTTGCAACTGCTGGCCGCCAGTACGGTCATGCTCAGCACAGATAGTGGGCCGGCGCATGTGGCCAATGCATTGGGCGTACATACCGTGGTGTTATTTGGTGCGGGCAACGAAAAAAGTACGGCTCCATTTAATGAAAATAAAACCATTATCCGCTTGGGCCAATTGCCCTGTGAGCCCTGTGTAAGCAACACTTGTAAGCAATATGGCACCCCCCGTTGTTTGACGCTTTTATCCGAAGCATTTGTAACACAGGCAGTTATAAATGCATTGCAAAAAAATGCTGGATAAAAGGTTCCCATTAAACTGTTTTCGTAAAACATTGTTATATCTTTCGGTTCAGCAGCATGAATTTTACAGACGATATAGCCCACTGTCTCTCCGTTTTACAAAACGGCGGGTTGATATTATATCCCACCGATACCATTTGGGGTATTGGGTGTGATGCTACCAATGCCGATGCCGTTGAAAAAGTGTATCAACTCAAGCAAAGGCCGGGGCACAAAAGCCTCATTGTTTTACTGGCCGATGAAAAAGATATCCTTACTTACGTAGCCCAAACCGACTTGCGTATTTTCGATTATATAAAAGGGGTAAAAAAACCGACCACTGTTATTTATGATGGGGCGATTGGACTGGCCGAAAACTTGGTTGGGCAAGATGGCACCGTTGCCATCCGATTGGTGAATGATGAGTTTTGTAAAATCTTGATCAGTCTTTTCGGCAAACCCTTGGTGTCTACTTCCGCTAATATCAATGGCTATCCTTCGCCTACCTGCTTTGCCGATGTGGATGGGGCCATAAAAAACGGTGTTGACTATATCGTTCAACACCGTCAACAGGATGATCGCCCTGCTATGCCTTCGTCTATTATTAAGTGGAACAAAGATGGCTCTCTCACCATCATCCGTTCCTGATTGTAAATGTTCGTTGACCGTTGGCCGTAGATCGTTGACCGGCGCTAGCACCTACTTAACTCACATCATCTTATCTATTGCCAATCAACTATTCAACCAATCAACTACTCAACCACTCAACCACTCACCCCTTACAAAGTAATACCTACGCCAAACTGGATGCTTTGGCTTTTCCATTTATCTTGATTGCCTATATTGTCCAAGTTGTTCAAACCAATGGCATACCGGCCATATAGCCTAAAGTTCATCAGCTTTACCTGTACACCGCCCAGCATAGAAAAATCGCCGTTTTTAAAAGCATCACCCCCGTTTTTCAATAAACTTT